>DASYHD010000023.1:0-258687 GCA_035998945.1 Flavisolibacter sp.
AGTGCTTCTCTACCGCCTTCGTACTGCTTTAAAACCTGAAGAATCTGTGTCTCTGTGAACTTTTGTCTTTTCATTGTAGATGGTTTGAAATTAAACAGAAAGTCTATTCCTCAACCATCCTAATAGCAGGGAAGCTTACACTATACGTTTAGCCATAACACAGTCACTGTTGAAATTGTCACCAGTATGAATAAGTGATGATGGCTGAATTTTCTGATCATTGCAGACATGACTAAAAAGAGACCCATTTGATTTGCACATCTTCAGTTCAGAAGACAGATATAGGGGAATAGAACACAAGCGAGAGTCAGCATTTTCAAGCATTTTCATAATAACTACCTTACTGAGGTACATATCTGAAATCAGGAAGACTTTGTGTCCTGAATCGATAAGCTGCATGACTCTGGAAACATTTTGTGGTATAGGGTAACAATTCTCGATCTCAATAGACTCTTCCAATTCTTGAAGTAGCTCGAGGTGCTCAGTCTTAATCTGAGGAAAATCTGAACCTAAAGCCGTATATATCTCATTGAGCGTAATCTCAGGATAAGAAGATCTCTCATGAGCCACTTTTTGTGCACGTAACCTGAGGCTAACGAACTCATCAATAAAATAACCGGGAAATTCCAATTTAGTCATACCCCTGAGTTTCTCTCTCAAGGCAACAAAAACACCTTTATCATTGGCCAACTTGCGCGAAATTAACGTGTCAAAAATATCAAACGAGTAGGTGTCCATCATATTTCATATCTAAAATAACAAGTAAAAAATTAGCTACTAATTGGAGGGAATAAATAAATAAAATGCCCTTGCTATTCGTAGTGTAAGTACCCAATATACCACTTCCTGATTTTTCTTGGATAAACAATTTTAGCCCTCTGATTGTCTATTGTGTCCCATATAACATTCTGCTTTTTGTAATTGTCAGGGTCAATGCCTCTTCTGCTTTCAACAATAATCATTTCTGAAGTGTCAAGAGGTTGTCCAATTTGCTTAAAGTGCTCCAACATTGAACGCTCCATGATAGCAGGGTCACTTTCTGATAATGGGTTGGAATACCAACCCAGGTCAAAATCCAGAGTATTTTTTTCATCAATAGCAATTCTGCCAACGTAGCTATCAGTGCTTCTTGCTTTGATTTGCTTCCAAGACTGAGGTGTCTCTATGGAGAATGCACCAAAATCTATTGTCTTTGTGTCGCTCTTGGGTTTTGTTTGATTACAGGTGGTCAGTCCGATTTCAATGATT
Source organism: Flavisolibacter sp. (assembly GCA_035998945.1). Lineage (GTDB taxonomy): Bacteria > Bacteroidota > Bacteroidia > Chitinophagales > Chitinophagaceae > Flavisolibacter. The sequence continues at coordinate 1,249 of DASYHD010000023.1, forward strand.
GCAGTTAGAAGTTTTTTCATGGTCGGGAAGCATTGCCTACAACGTTTATCGGCTTGCCGAAGTACGGGTATTTGGAAGACTTCAGCTTAGCCTTTGTTAAGTTGCTCAATAAAGATAATCAGTTCAGCACTTATTCGTCTGCCCGTATTTTGGCAAACCGCTGTTGGCGGTAGTATTCTTATATGCGACCTTCAATTGTCCCAATAAGATTAATAATTGAAAGTGTTGCCGTAGCACATAAGGAAGCATCTTTCTTCGTTGCAGTGCGTTTATGTGTAAGTTCATTTGCTAAATCCAAAGTTGCTTTTGCATAGCGTCTCAGTGTCTCGTTAGTGGAACCTGATAGTTCCACTGCAATGTAAGCTTCCAACATTCTCTTTGCATCTGTCTTGCTTACTACTTTGCCGTCAATAATTGGATGTTTGTCACTTTTGAAAACTGCTTGCGCCAATGAGATAATCGTCTCACGACACAGAAGACCTACAACCTGGAACTGTTCTTCGGTATCGGCATCCTTTTGTCGAAGACGAATTTCATTGATTGAACGTTCAATTCTTTCCCAGTCAGTCAAATCTACTGTAACGATTATTAATTCAGGTTCTTCATTCTCTTCTAAAATTTGAATAAGCGAGTTGTACATTTCATTTATAAAAGTTCTTCTTTCACTGTACTTAGAGAAAGTTGAGCTCCATTTTCCGTACCACTCCCAAAGGTCTTTGAATGAGTTTGGGTTTTGTAAGTTTAGCTTTTGAAGGGCTTTGTCAGTGACTGAATATTTCTGCTTGTATGTATCATTTACTTCTTGTATTCGTTGACCTCCAGTAGAAACGGAAATCAGTATATTCTTCAAAAAATTTACATTTTCAATCAGTTGTTCCTTAGTAATACTTCCTCCAAGCCTTGACCAATCAATTTGGGGTTTGGCTTTTGGAACGATAGTAATATTAGAAATCCCTTCGTTTTCAAGGTGTCTTGTTGCGATACTGAATTTTTCAAGTAGTTCTGCCTCTTTTGTCTGAATACTATCTCTAATTTTTACAAAAGTCCCAATGTCAACAGTTAAATAGAGTGTGTATAGATTTGTTCCGCCGTTCCAATTGTCATAACCTGTCTGCTCAATTGTAATTTGAGAATTATCAATTATATCGTTCAATTCCTCAAGTTTGTCTGCCTTGAGAATTTCTTTAACTGTATATACTATTGCTCTTAATTCTTCTTACCTTTCAAGCATAGGAGTGTCTCCATATTACCGCCAACGGTAGCATTTACGAATAAGCCGAAACTAACTCATTTTCTAACGCATTCAGTTTCATCGTCAACTTATTTCGTTTTTTCTATTGCGGGGTTTCGGCAATCCATTTGGAGGCAATCTATGGTAGGAGGGGCGGCCAGAATAATGACAGCCAGATTAGCGGTCGAATTATCTGAAGACGGTACCTAAAGCCGGCAAGGGGCCATTACCCCTTCGCCCTAAACCACCTGTAACCATACGCCAGCAGCGGAATGGTAAACCGGCCTTTTTCATCCGCTTCAAAAGCTTCGTTCTTCATCAGGTCCGATAGAACACGCTTTCCCATGATCCTGGCGGGAAACACAATTTCAAGAGGCTTGTCATTGAAGTTGTGAAACGCCAGCACATAACTTTCTTCCCACTGGTAACAAATGCCCAAAACAAACGGGCTCTGAACATCCACCAGCTGCCAGCTGCCCCACCCGATCTCAGGACATTCTTTTCTCAACCGGATCAAAGCTGTCATCCAGTTGAGCAACGAGTCCGGATCGCGACGCTGGGCCTCCACATTCACATGTTCATACGAAAAAAAGCCTTTGTCAATTACCGGGTGAATCATTTTTTCAGCGGAGGAAAAGCCTGCGCCTTCTTCTGCTGTCCACTGCATAGGAGTGCGAACAGCCGCTCTTTCTTTCAGCGACAAGTCATCGCCCATTCCAATTTCATCGCCGTAACGTATCACGGGTGTTCCGGGGAGAGAGAACATCAGGCTGTAGGCCAGCTCCTGTTGCTGACGGCTGCCGAGCATGGGTGCCAGCCGGCGGCGGATCCCTCTCTCGTAAAGTTGCATGGACGGATCAGGCCCAAAACGCTCAAATACTTTTTGGCGTTGTTCCTCTGTAAGTCTTCCAAGGTCCAGTTCATCATGGTTCCGTAAAAAGTGCGCCCATTGACAGGTGGGTACATCATACCTTGTTTTTTCCAGTGCATCCTTTAGCGGGGCCGTATCGCCACTGGCCAAGGCATAAAACAGGTGTTGGTTCACAAAAAAGTTGAACATCAGGTGAATGCCGTCGCCATTTTTACCAAAATAATGCTTGGTATCTTCCGGCAGTACATTGGCCTCGCCAAGCAGTACCGCATCGCCACTACGCCATTGCAGAAAGCGGCGCATCTCGTTTAGAAATTCAAATTTTAAAACCGGTTCTATTTCCCCGTTGGAATGTGTTTCCAGAATAAACGGTACGGCATCCACCCGGAAGCCTGATACACCCAATTCCAGCCAAAAACCCATGATCTTTTGGATCTCTTTTCGCACCACCGGGTTCGCCGTATTCAGATCGGGTTGATAGGAAAAGAAGCGATGGAAGTAATAGGACTTTGTATTCTTTTCATAGGTCCAGGTGCTTTCCTGTACACCGGGAAATACCATCCCTTTGTTCCAGTTCTTTGGTTTTTTATCCGACCATACATACCAGTCGCGATGCAGGGCATCTTTGCTGCTGCAGGCATCAATGAACCAGGGGTGTTTACTGGAAGTATGGTTCACCACCAGGTCAATGATGACCTTGATACCCAGTTTTTTGGCATTATGCATAAACGCTACAAAATCGCCCCCGGAGCCATGCCTGGCATCCACACTATAATAATCGGAAACATCGTAACCATTATCCTTGTTGGGTGTAGGTTGAAAAGGTGCCAGCCAGATGGTATCAACACCCAGGGCATGCAAATAAGGCAGGCAGTCATTCAATCCTTCAAAATCGCCGGTGCCGTCACCGTTGGCATCTTTGAATGTTTCAAGATCCAGGCTATAGATAATTGCATTTTTATACCAGAGATCTTCTATCATGATTTCTTCTTTCCGCATATATAAGTGGTTCTGCCTTTGTGCAGAGCTATGCTGCAACAAACGAAATGCCACCCCGGCGTCCCTGTCAGTTGCAGACTGTGCAAAAGACCGGTAATAATTAAACCATTGTACCGAATTTTTAATCCTGTTTTACTGGTGCAAACCGTTCTTGCAACTGCTCAGGAATATCTCTTGTTTATTTGAAAACGTGGCATCCCTTTCCAAATGAAGGGAATACATTAATTTAGGGTGCTATCATCGGCGTCTTTGATAAACAAACCGTATGAAGTGTCTTTACGCCATTTTTTGTTGTTTCTTGTTTCCTTTCTTGCTCCAGGCACAGAAGGTTGTTTCGGTGCAGATTGACGGCTCTATTAATCCTGCTTCGGCTTCTTTTCTTAAAAAAGCAATGGATAAGGCTGCAGATGAAAAAGCTGAATGCCTGCTGGTGCACCTCAACACACCCGGCGGTTTGCTTAAATCAACCCGGGTTATTGTGAGTGATATCCTGCAGTCGCCGGTGCCGGTGGTGGTCTATGTTTCACCGGGCGGAGCACATGCGGGTTCGGCAGGTGTGTTTATCACCATGGCTGCACATGTTGCGGCAATGGCACCTTCTACCAACATTGGCGCTGCACACCCGGTAAGCAGCGGTGGCAGCATGGATTCGGTAACGAGTGGAAAAGCTACCAATGATGCTGTTGCTTTTATTCGGGCAATTGCCGAAAAAAGGCAACGCAACCTGGACTGGGCGGAAGAAACTGTGCGTAAGAGCGTATCCATCACCGAAACAGAAGCCGTACAAAAAAGGGTGGTGGACATGATCGCAGCCAATGAGCGGGAACTCCTGACAAAAATAAACGGCAGGGTGGTGGAAGTTGCCGGTGGCAACAAAACACTGCAAACGGCAAATGCCACTGTGGAAAGAGTGGAAATGGGCTTTGCCGAAAAACTGCTCGACCTGATCAGTGATCCCAACGTGGCATATATCCTGATGATGCTGGGCTTTTACGGGTTGCTGTTCGAATTGTATAGTCCGGGTGCTATCATTCCCGGCGTGATTGGTGGTATCAGCCTGATACTGGCTTTTTACGCCATGCATACCCTGCCCCTGAATTATGCGGGCCTGGCACTGATCGTTTTTGCTATTATTTTATTCCTGCTTGAAATAAAAGTAACGAGCTATGGTGTGCTGGGAATAGGTGGGGCAATTGCCCTGTTTTTGGGATCGGTCATGCTCATTCGTCCTGATTCCATTACGGGTGTGATGCGTATCTCCTGGAGTGTGATCATTCCCGTTACCGTTGTAACAGCATTGTTTTTTCTTTGGTTAATTACCCTGGTGGTAAAAGGTCAAAATGTTAAACCGGTAACAGGAATTGAAGGCATGGTGGGAGAAATTGGCGAGGCCATTGCGCCGCTGCAGCCTTTGGGGATGATATCCATTCATGGTGAAATGTGGAGGGCCGAATCCGTATCAGGAAGCATTGAGACGGGACGAAAAGTTAGGGTAACAGGAGTGCGGGACCTGACACTGTTTGTTGAACAGGTATAAGTTACCAGTTCAAACAGCGAAGGCAAAACAACAGGCGCTCAAAAGAAAGGCATCATTAAATCTATCAATATGGAGAATATTCCTGTATCACTTGTCATTATTGTCGTTCTTGTACTTTATGTTTTAGCCAGTAGCATCCGCATTCTTGCCGAATACGAACGGGGGGTCGTCTTCCGGCTGGGCCGCATGGTGGGTGTTCGCGGACCGGGACTGATCATTCTGGTTCCTTTTATTGAACGGATGGTAAAAGTAAGCCTGCGCACAGTTGTAATGGATGTGCCGCCGCAGGATGTGATCACGCAGGATAACGTTTCCATTAAAGTAAATGCTGTTGTTTATTTCCGGGTTATTCAGCCGGACAAGGCCATTGTAGAAGTGGAAAATTTTCTTATTGCCACCTCGCAGATTTCACAGACAACCTTGCGCAGTGTATTGGGACAATCCGAACTAGATGACCTTCTAAGCCAACGCGAAAAGATCAACCAGCGGCTGCAACAGATCATCGATCACCAGACAGAACCCTGGGGTATAAAAGTGACCACGGTGGAAGTAAAGCAGATTGACCTGCCGCAGGAAATGCAGCGGGCCATGGCACGCCAGGCCGAAGCGGAAAGGGAACGTCGCAGTAAAGTTATTGCCGCCGAAGGTGAGTTCCAGGCCTCGCAACGCCTTTCCGATGCGGCCAAGGTACTGAGCGAACAACCCAGCGCCTTGACCCTTCGGTACCTGCAAACCCTGCGGGAGATTTCAGGTGAAAATAATTCCACTACCATCTTCCCTATACCTATCGATATTCTCAAGCCATTTATGAACCAGGTGGAGAACAAACAAAGCTGATCCTGTAAACGTTTTTACAAGAAGAATAGGATGCTAAAAGGTGTAAAATGATAACAGCTTCTTCTGCATGGTTGATGTGCGGAAGAAGCTGTTAATCAATTCAACTTGTCCGTTTAATCGTTTGTAACGGTTGTTTCTGTTTTTGTACTTTCATTTCCCATTCGGTCAACAGCACTCACAGCCCAGGCACGCAGGGTTGTTTTTTGCGTACCGTTGGTGATTGTCCTGGGAGCGTTCCATGTGCGGTCGTTCCTGTCCAGGATCCGGTACGACCAGGTGTTTCCATATTGGGTGTAAACTACCCAGCGAAAAACATCATTGGAATTCGCATGTGTCCATGTCAGCTTAAGTGAATCTGCAACACCTTCGGAAGAAACATTCGGCGCGGACGGCGCTGTATTATCCAACCAGGGCGTTGGTGGTACCAATGCGCTGTTTTTATACGGACCGTTCAACAACGCTTTTTGCATGTTTTCGTTGCGGTATACCTGCCCGATGCTCCAGTGAATAACGCCTTTGCTTTGCGGTACCATGCCCCTGTTGATCATGATCTGGCTCATGATCTCCGTAACGTTTTTGGCACTGGTGTCCCCTCCGATACTGATACCCGGCCACAGGTGACGGCCTTTCGTGTTCTCATCCCGCCACCAGCCGTGCAGCACCGGGTAGCTTACGCTCATGCGGTTGATAGGCCAATAGAGTTGCGGGGAGAAGTAATCGATCCATCCTTTATTCAGCCATTTTTTGGCATCGGCATACAACACTTCGTACTGGTCAAAACAACAAATCCCTTCGGGATAACCGGGGCGCCAGATGCCAAAGGGACTTAACCCGAATTTGACGTGATTCTTTTCTTTTTTGATTTCCTTGTATAAATTTTCAATGAAAGAATTGACTGCTTCCCTCCGCCAATCGCCTCTCGACAATTTGCCACCACTGGCCTGGTAAGCCGCATAGCTGGTGCTGTCGGGAAAATCTTCTCCTTTGTTGTACTCGCGGTAAGGGTAGAAGTAGTCGTCAAAGTGAACACCATCGATATCGTAACGCTTCACCAGGTCCATCACCACAGCCGTTGAATGTTCTTTCGTTTCTTTCAACGAAGGATCAAACCACCAGTAGCCGTCTTTCAGGTACACCACCAGTTCCGGTTTGCGTTTCACCAGCGACTGGTCGGAAACGGGTCCGCCGGATTTGTGATGCGCCCTGTAAGGGTTCAGCCATACATGCAACTCCAGCCCGCGGTTATGCGCTTCATCAATCCAGAATTGCAGGGGATCGTAATACGGTTCAGGAGCCTTTCCCTGGGTGCCGGTGAGGTAGTAGGACCAGGGCTCCAGGTCGCTCTGGTACAAGGCATCTGCCTGCGGCCTTACCTGGAAGATAACAGCATTGAAGTTTTTCTCTTTTAGAAAATCCAGTAGTGCAACGGCTTCTTTTTTCTGGCTGTCAACGGGTAAGCCAGGCTTGCTGGGCCAGTTAATGTTGGCCACCGTGGCCACCCAGGCCGCACGAAATTCCCGTTCTGCATTTGGTTGCCCGGGTTGGTAGGTAGCGGTGTTTTTTGCCGTGTTGCAGGCAACACAAAAAAGTAGAAGGAGACTCAAAAAAGGAGAACGTAAAAACATACGCAAGACAGTTGTTGAAAAGGTCAAACTTAATTCGTTTTGCGGAAACAGATTCTGTTTTGTGAAGCCGCCTGCAATTATGCGTTTATGCAACAGGAAAGGGTATACGTAGTTATTTTTATCAAAATAAATCAAAGAGTTATCCCAAATAGCAGGTGTTGTCTGTTGACGTCCCTGCTTTCCGTAACTTGTTCCAAGAACAGATAATCGATGAAAGAATACAGCCGAAAAGAGTTTATTCAAAATTCGGGGCTTGCACTGGCCTCACTGGCCATTGGTCCTCTATTACATTCCGGGCAGAAGAAACCGTTGCTATCCTTTTCTACCCTGGGCTGTCCAGACTGGACCTTTCCGCAAATCACTGATTTTGCCAGGCAGCACGGATATAGCGGCATTGAGGTAAGAGGCCTGCAACGGCAGATGGACCTGCCCCAATGCCCCGAATTCAGTACGCCGGAAAATCGCAGGGCAACGATGGCCATCATGAAGAAGAAAGGGTTGCAGTTTGTCGGGCTGGGATCTTCGGACAACCTGCACAGCGAAGGAGAGGAGCGGGCTAAAAACCTGTCCGACGCCAAACGCTTTATCGACCTGGCGCAGCAGATCAATTGTCCCTATGTAAGAGTGTTCCCCAACAACTTTCCAAAAGAAAGAGAGAAAGCCGCAACGATTCAACTGATAATTGATGGACTGAAAACGCTGGGAGATTACGCAAAGGACAAAAATGTGATGGTGCTGCTGGAAACACACGGCGACGTGGTGTGGACGGCCGACTTGCTCGCCATCATGCAAGGTGCTGCGCATCCCGCTGTAGGTCTGATCTGGGATATAAGCAACATGTGGACGGTAACGAAAGAAGACCCTGCAGAAGCGTATCGCCAGCTCAAACCTTATATCCGCCATACACATATCAAGGATGCAAAGCTGGTTGAAGGAAAGCTGCAATATACCTTGCTGGGCCAAGGTGACGTACCCATTTTCAGCGCCATCTCCGAACTGGCAAAAAGCGGTTACAAAGGGTACTACAGTTTTGAATGGGAAAAGTTGTGGCACCCGGAGATCGCAGAACCCGAGGTTGCGCTGGCACATTATCCTACAGCAATGAAAGCACATTTCAGGAAGTTTTAGCACTGCTTTTCCTTAACTTAGAACGCTTCGTTGCAGGTAGTCCTGCAACGTTATGCGCCTCACCCTTTTATCAAAACAGAAAATCAGTATTTAGTACAATGCCTGGTGATTTACCCAATCTCAATACGAAAGCAACACAGCAAAATACATACGATGCCATCGTTGTAGGTTCCGGCATCAGTGGCGGCTGGGCTGCCAAAGAATTATGTGAAAAAGGCCTGAAGGTTTTGCTCCTTGATCGTGGCCGCATGGTGCAGCACGGCGATTATCCCACCGCCAACAAGGCTCCTTGGGAGTTTGAACACCGCCTAAACCTGACCAACGAAGAAAAAGCACACAACTATGTGCAAAGTCGCCATTTTTCCTATCGCGAAGACACCAAGCATTTTTACATCGACGATCAGCAGAATCCTTACGAAGAAGCAAAACGCTTTGACTGGATCCGCGGTGATATTGTCGGTGGCCGCTCCCTGCTCTGGGGCCGGGCTTCGTACCGGTTGAGCGACCTGGATTTTGAAGCCAATGCAAAAGATGGTATTGCCGTGGACTGGCCTATTCGTTACAAGGATCTTGCGCCCTGGTATGATTACGTGGAGAGTTTTGTCGGCATCAGCGGCAACCGCGATGGCATTCCACATTTACCCGATGGCAATTATCTGCCGCCCTTTGAAATGAATTGCGTGGAAAAACATTTCAAGGAACAGGTGGAGAAAAGATTCCGGGACCGTCATGTTATTATCGGACGGGTAGCCAATCTTACCCGGCCGGTGAAGGGTCGTGGCCAGTGCCAGGCAAGGGATCTTTGTCACCGTGGGTGTCCCTACGGCGCTTACTTCAGCACCAATGCCAGTACCATTCCGGCTGCCTATGCAACCGGCAATCTCACGGTGCGGCCACATACACTTGTCAATAAGGTTTTGTACGATGAGCAGCGGCAAAAAGCGTCGGGTGTGGAGATCATCGATACCACCACCAAAAAAACAGAAACATTTTTTGCGAAGCTTATTTTCCTGAACGCATCCACTGTAGCCACAACAGCGATCCTGCTTAATTCCGTTTCACCGCGATTCCCTAATGGTCTGGGCAACGGCAGTGACCAGGTAGGCCGTAACCTCATGGACCATCACAAAGGATTGGGCATCTCGGCAACGGTGGATGGATTTGAAGATAGTTATTATTATGGCCGAAGGCCCATTGGCATCCTGGTACCCACCTTCCGGAACGTGAAGGAAAAGCATCCCGATTTTTTACGTGGCTACTACTTTGCCGGCAGTGCTTACCGGGGACGTTCGGCAGGTGAGGCGCCGATTGGCGTGGCGTTAAAAGAAGCGATGTCCGAATTAGGACCGTGGCAAATCCGCCTCGGGCCGTATGGAGAATGTTTGCCCTACGAGGATAACCGCATTACATTAAACCGGGATAAAAAAGATCCCTGGGGGCGGCCGATGATCGTGGTGGATTGTGAGTTTAAAGAAAATGAAAAAGCCATGCACGCCGACATGGCGGTATCAGCGCAGGAGTTGCTGCAGGCAGCCGGCTACCGGAATATCCAGGTCAGTGGCAGTCTTTCTTATCCAGGCAATGCCAACCATGAGATGGGCACGGCACGTATGGGCCGCGAATCTAAAACATCGGTGCTGAATGGGTGGAACCAGATGCATGAAGTGCCGAACGTTTTTATTACCGATGGGTCGTGCATGACATCCGGATCTTATCTCAATCCATCGCTAACCTATATGGCGTTAACCGCAAGAGCTTGTGACTACGCGGTGAAGGAACTGAAGAAACAAAACATTTGAAAGGATAATGGTGAGTGGTGAATAGTTGGTAGTACGTCATGCACCTCAACTCACCACTGACCACTCACTACTCACGGTTAGATGTGCTCTAGAAAACTCCCAAATACGTTCTGCTTTATTGTATTTTGTGACGCAATTTCCGATTCATTAAAAATTTGCAATAATGATGTACGCAATGGAACAGACCATGCGCTGGTATGGACCGAAAGACCCTGTTAGCTTATGGGATATCCGGCAGTCTGGCTGCACGGGGGTTGTAACCGCCCTGCACCATTTGCCGGTAGGCGAGGTGTGGACAACAGAAGAGATCAACAAACGAAAAGCTGAAGTGGAATCAGCAGGGTTAACCTGGACGGTGATTGAATCGTTACCGGTGAGCGAGGATATAAAAAAACAAAAAGGGGCTTACCAACAGCATATTGAAAATTACAAGCAATCACTGCGCAATGTAGCCGCCTGCGGCTTGAAGGTGGTTACCTACAACTTTATGCCGATCCTTGATTGGATGCGTACGGATGTAACTTATGAAATGCCCGATCGCAGCAAGGCACTTTATTTTGAAAAAGCAGCCTTTATAGCATTTGATCTTTTCCTGCTCAAGCGCCCCGGGGCTGAAGCGGATTATACCGAAGAAGAAATTGCAAAGGCCTCTATACGTTTTGAGGCCATGACGGCTGAAGAAAAGGAAACACTGTACCGGAATACACTGCTGGGGCTTCCTGGTTCAGAAGAACGCTTTACTGAAGAGCAGATTCTTACGGCGTTGAAAGAGTACAAAGACATTGATGCGGCAAAGCTGAAGGAGCACCTGTTTTACTTTTTACAACAGGTGGTACCGGTAGCAGAAGAAGTAGGACTGAAATTGGCCATACATCCCGACGATCCGCCTTACCCGATTCTGGGCCTGCCGCGGATTGTGAGCACAGAAAAGGATGCGGTTGAATTGTTAGCGGCAGCGCCATCGCCTGCTAATGGCCTTTGTTTTTGTACCGGCTCCTATGGCGTGCGGGAGGACAATGACTTGGAGGGTATGGTGCAACGCCTGGGCGATTCTATTCATTTTCTGCACCTGCGGGCCACCAAACGTGATGCAGACGGTAACTTTTTTGAAGCCGATCACCTGGCCGGCGATGTAAACATGTACGCGGTGATTAAAGAGATTGTGCAAGTAATGCGTAAGCGCAAAGTATCCATCCCCATGCGTCCCGATCATGGGCACCAGATGCTGGATGACCTGCACAAACAAACCTATCCTGGTTACAGTGCTATTGGCCGCCTGCGTGGACTGGCCGAACTGCGTGGGCTGGAACTGGGCATTCAGCGGGCTTTGGATGAGGCAAGTATTGCAAAACAAACAAAAGAACTGGCAGATGAATCTATCGGGTAAAGTAATTTTGGTTACCGGCGGAACCGGAATTCTTGGCTATAGTTTTAATAAAGCCATTGCCGCTGCGGGTGGCGCTGTTTGCATCCTGGGGCGCAGTCGCGAAAAGGCAGAGGAAAGGGCAGCAGAGATCCGGGCTGAAGGCGGCAAGGCCATCGGTATTTCCTGCGATGTGTTGAATGAAGAAGACCTGCGCAGGGCCAACGAAACGATATTGAAAGAATTTGGCAAGATAGACGGGCTGGTGAACGGTGCCGGCGGGAACCAGGCAGAGGCTGTGGTTATGCCCGATGATGATGTCTTCAACCTGAACATGCAGGCGCAGGAAGCTGTGCTGAAACTAAACCTGTTTGGCTCTATGCTGCCGACGCAGATTTTTGGTAAAACCATGGTGGAAACGGCGCCTACTGGCAGTATCGTCAATATTTCGTCTGTTTCTGCCAAAACCGCTGTTACCCGTGTGTTGGGTTACAGCCTGGCCAAAGCATCCATTGAAATGTACACGAAGTGGATGGCGGTGGAATTGGGCAAGCGCTATGGCGGAAGAATCCGTATCAATGCCATCATGCCGGGGTTTTTTCTCACTGAACAAAACCGGGCACTCCTGACTAACGAAGATGGGTCCCTGACAGACCGCGGACAAAAAGTGGTGAACAAAACGCCCTATGGCCGATTTGGCAATCCTGAAGAATTAAATGCTGCGCTGCTCTATTTGTTAAGCGATGCATCTTCGTTTGTGATTGGCAGTTCGCTGGATGTGGATGGCGGGTTTACCTGCTTTAGTGGCGTGTAGAATCTAATCAATTATAAATTTCTATGGCATTGACCCTTAGCCGGTGAATGCCATACTTTTTTTAACAGGGGCTGAAAATAGGCTCTCGCCCCATAACGGTACCTTTGCGGCATAATTCAAAACGTTTGAAGGCGCCTGTATTACTGATCACACCACCGTTTACGCAGCTCAATACCCCATATCCTGCCACGGCTTACCTGAAAGGATTCCTGAACACGAAAGGCATTCCTTCTTTTCAGGCAGACCTGGGAATTGAGGTAACGCTGGCCCTGTTCAATAAAACGGGATTACAGGCCCTTTTTGCACACATTGCAACTTTAGGCGGTTCCCCCTCATCCAATGCTGAACGCATTCTTGTCCTGCAGGACGATTACATTCACACCATTGATGAAGTCATTCTTTTTTTGCAGGGCAAGCTGCCTACGCTGGCACCACTCATCTGCAAGCGTGAATTCCTTCCCGAAGCCGGCCGTTTTGCACAGCTCGATGACCTGCAATGGGCCTTCGGTAGCATGGGCACGCAGGATAAGGCTAAACACCTGGCAACGTTGTATCTTGAAGACCTGAGCGATCTGATCAAAGAGGTTGTGGACGAGCATTTCGGCTTTAGCCGCTATGCGGAGCGCCTCGGTCGGTCGGCTAATTCGTTTGATGAATTGTACTCAGCGCTGCAGCAGGAGCCCACCTACATTGATTCCATCTTGCAGAAATTATTGTGGGAAAAAATGGATTCAGTGCAACCGCAATTGGTCGCCTTGTCCGTGCCATTTCCCGGTAACCTGTATACCTCGTTGCGTTGCGGGCAATGGATCAAACAGTACTATCCCGGCGTGAAAGTGGCGATGGGAGGCGGCTTTGCTAATACAGAACTGCGCAGCCTAAGTGATGCAAGGGTATTCCAGTTTTACGATTTTATCACGTTGGATGATGGTGAAGCACCGGTTGAACTACTTATCGAACATGTAGAGGGCAAACGGTCTTTGCTGGAACTGAAACGTACCTTCACGCTGGTGGATGGAACGGTGACGTACATCAACAACACTGCCTGCACCGACTACAAACAAGGGCAGGTGGGTACCCCGGATTACAGTGATTTTGTTCTGGATGGTTACATCTCCGCGATTGAAGTGGTGAACCCCATGCACAGTCTTTGGAGCGATGGGCGCTGGAACAAGCTGACCATGGCGCATGGCTGCTACTGGGGCAAATGTACCTTCTGCGATATCTCGTTGGACTATATTAAAAACTACGAACCCATTACGGCTTCACTGCTGGTGGATCGAATGGAAGAAATAATCGCACAAACCGGTCAGCATGGATTTCATTTTGTCGATGAAGCCGCACCGCCGGCCTTGATGCGAGCCCTGGCGCTGGAGATTATCCGCCGCAAGGTGGTGGTGACCTGGTGGGCCAACGTGCGGTTTGAAAAAAGTTTTACCCGTGATCTTTGCCTGCTCCTGAAAGAATCTGGTTGTATTGCTGTTAGCGGCGGACTGGAAGTGGCTTCCGACCGCCTGCTGCAACTGATCAACAAAGGCATTACCGTTGCACAGGTGGCAAAGGTATGCCGGCATTTGACAGAAGCGGGCATCATGGTGCATGCCTACCTGATGTATGGCTTTCCCACGCAAACAGAGCAGGAGACCATTGATTCGCTGGAAATGGTGCGCCAATTATTCGAGACCGGTGTGTTGCAATCGGCCTACTGGCACCTGTTTACCATGACGGCGCACAGTCCTATTGGTTTGGAGCCGGAGAAGTTTAAGGTAAAACGTGTAACCGAAGCCGTTGGTGCATTTGCCAACAATGACCTGGAACATATCGACCCAAGCGGCGCAAGGCACGAACGGTTTGGCTATGGCCTGAACAAAGCGTTGCTCAATTTCATGCACAATGCCTGTTTTGATTATCCCCTCCAGAAATGGTTTGACTTTAAAGTGTCGCGTACGTCGGTAGCACCGGATTATATTCGCAGGGCGATAGAGGAGCCGGAGATGCTTTCCACACCGATGAACCGGAAAGTTGTTTGGCTGGGCAAACCTCCCAAGACAGAGACAATGATGAAGTCGAAAAAAGGATCGCAATGGGAGGTGATGGCGCTTACGTTTTTTACTAAAAAAGCAAACGTCACCATCCAGGTAGATCCTGCTAAAGGTGACTGGCTCAAGTCCATCCTTCCGCGGCTGCATGTCAGCAACCCTTCACCGCTAACGCTGGCACAGGTCAAGGCTGATTATGAGAAGCAAGGTTTTGATGATTTTGAATTGTTCTGGGACAACAAGCCGGTGAATACCCTTTACAAAGCCGGTCTTTTGATCTTATAAAAGATCCAATACCTCGGCAGGAACTTGCTAAAAAGACCATTTTCACAATGACTTGGAAATGGCGGCTGCATAGCAGTTGGTTTACTTCTCCTTTACTATGTATTTCGTATCCTTTTACCATCTGCGGGGGAGGTGCCCGCCGCTCTCGTAGATGGCAAAGCTTTAACCCACTGTCCTGTACCTTATCCAGTAAGTATTGATTAATTTGAGGTTCTTTGCCTGAACTAAAACATGCCAATTATCATCGACTTAAATCTATTTCAACCTTTAAACAGGTGGCATAAACATGCTTCACAGAACATGAAAAAAGCAAAATTTTTTTTCGCTGATCAATTCATGATCTACTTCCTGAAGGCAATCCTGATGGCTAGTCTTTGTGTCCTGATTACCGAGACAGTGACCGCACAGGCAACAGCGGGAAAAACAGCAAAGGGAAGCAAAAAGACCAGTGCTGATTCACTGGTACTTGCAAAGACATTTTCCGGACAGGCAAAGAGGGCACAGAACCCCGTAATCTTTGCCGATGTACCTGACCTGTCTATGATTCGTGTCGGTGATACCTATTACATGAGTAGCACGACGATGCATATGAGCCCGGGACTGCCTATCATGAAATCAAATGACCTGGTAAACTGGCGGTTGGTCAGTTATGCTTACGATATGTTGGCCAACATGGATGAACTAAATCTGGAGAATGGAAAGAGCACCTACGGGAGAGGATCATGGGCCAGTAGTATCCGCTATCATAACAACACGTATTATGTTACCACCTTCGCCCAAACTACCGGTAAGACTTATGTGTACACAACAAAGAACATCGAAAAAGGTCCCTGGAAAGTTTCTTCTTTCAAGCCTGCTTACCACGACCATAGTTTGTTTTTTGATGATGACAACCGTGTTTATTTGATCTACGGCGGCGGAGAATTAAGGCTGGTGGAATTGAATGCCAATGCTACCGGCATAAAGCGGGGCACAAAAGAAATGGTGGTCATCGAAAATGCATCTGCTCCCGTTGGTACGGATATCAGTCTTCCGGCTGAAGGCTCTCAACTTTTTAAGGTGAATGGCAAATATTACCTTTTCAACATCGTTTGGCCCAGGGGTGGAATGCGTACAGTTCTCATCCACCGGGCAGATAAAATTACAGGTCCCTATGAAGGCAGGATAGCTCTGCAGGATTTGGGTGTTGCGCAGGGCGGCTTGATTAGCACACCCAGGGGTGAGTGGTATGCCTACCTCTTTCGTGATTATGGTGCAGTGGGTCGTATTCCGTACCTGGTTCCGGTGACATGGGAAGATGGGTGGCCGGTGCTGGGAGAGAACGGCAAAGTGCCGCAAGCATTGAGTCTTCCTCCGAGCGAAGGGCTCATACCCGGTATCGTTGCATCTGATGAATTTATCCGTCGCAAGGGAGAACGTGCCTTGCCCTTGATGTGGCAATGGAATCACAACCCTGATAATAAGCTGTGGTCTGTAACAGACAGAAAAGGCTTTCTCCGCCTCACCGCCGGGAGGATTGATACTTCCTTTTTACTGGCAAAAAATACGCTGACCCAACGAACCATTGGACCTGAATGTGCAGGCACGACACAAATTGATGTATCCAACATGAAAGAAGGCGACTTTGCCGGTCTTGCTTTGTTGCAAAGACGGTATGGCCTGGTAGGTGTGAAAGACAGCGGCGGAGCCAGGTATCTTGTTATGGTGAATGCTCAGTCTGAACGACCGGTTGAGGTACAAAAACTACCGCTGACACAGGAAAAAGTTTCCCTGAAGATTGAATGCGACTTCAGAGAAATGAAGGATACGGCCTCATTCTTTTACAGTCTGGATGGAACAAGTTGGACACCTATCGGTTCACCACTGAAAATGGCTTATACCATCCCGCATTTCATGGGCTATCGTTTTGGCCTTTTCAACTATGCGACCAAGAATGTAGGTGGGTTTGTTGACTTTGATTATTTCCGCGTTCAAAATGAAACTACCCAAAAGAATTGAGTTGCTATGAAAAAATCAAGGTAGTGTGAACGTGCCATTTTACGTAAATAAATACGGCAATGAGCAGGCAGTATGCAGTCTAGGTCAAACCTGTTTATTGCCAACTGCACACTGCCAATTTTTCTAGTTCTCATTAAATTATCGAAAACGTGATAAGACGGCTCGCCTGCCATCCCTTAACCTGTTTTGCAATAAGGCATGCCCGCCGCATACCTTATTGCTTTATAGTGATAATGTGATAAGTGAAGGCCAACCTATTTGAACACATCATCGTTCCCTTTGTATTCGAACCAATCGTAGTATGCCGTTGTGCTGCTCTGCCGACCGTTGGAGGTAGCATACAAGCCAAAGACGCAGCCTGTGAATCCTCCTGCTGAAGCTGTACTTAAAAACTTGCCATCTACTTGCAATACAGGTATCCACTTTTTGCCGTCAACGGAGAAGGAAGCGTTATACACGTCTTTATTCGGTTCCAGTCGCAAATAAACTTCCTTGTTCAAGGAAGCCAGAGGATGAGAGGCCAGCAGTTTCATTGAATCGCCATCGGACTGGTAAAGCTGTACAACTGGCTTACCTCCTTGCCGTGATTTGCACAGGTAATAATAATGACTTTCATTCTGAAAAATCACCAGCCCTGCCTTTTCCTTTTCGGCGGCCGGCACAAAGTTTACCTTCGTGGTGGCTGATCCCTGATGGTGTGCCTGCCGGAAACCCACAAAAGAAGGGTTCTCTTTTCCACTCACTGTTTGCGGTCGTAATTGCAAAGCCAGGTGGCCCTTTTTATCGGAGGCGCTATACCATTTTTCGGTAACGGTTCGTAAAAAGGTATAACGGACATTTAATGGCTTGTCTTCAAAATCATCCCGGAATGTATAATTGCCGCTGAACGGATTTACCGGTACCTTACCGGCGCCTGGTAACGGCAATGGATAACGGTTTTTCACTTCTTCTGTCCCCTTTGTAATTACCGGCCATCCATCTGGTGTCCATGTTACCGGCGCCAGAAAGGTTTCCCTTCCGATGTTGTAATGATCGCCTTCATACGGACGGCAAGCAAGAAAGACGGCATGCCAAGTTCCGTTTGGCGCCTGCACCAGATCAGCATGCCCTGTAGTGGTGATGGGGTTCTTTCTTCCCCGGTCCAGGTGCCGTTGTGTCAATATTGGATTGCCTTCCCAAGGAACAAACGGCCCTTCCAGTGATTTGCTGCGAAAGATTACTTCCGAATGATTATAGCCGGTGCCGCCTTCGGCGCACATCAGGTAATACCAGTCGTTGATGCGGTAAATGTGCGGTCCCTCAATCCAAACCGGATGTTTTGCTGTGTCCACTCCGCCGTTCACCAACAGCTTTTCTTCGCCAACTACTTTTTTGTTCGTGTAGTCAAATTCATACATGCGAATCGTGCGGTGTCCATCCCAAAGTGGTTTTCGTCCCGGCGGCTCACTGTTGTATACTATATAAGCTTTATCAGTGCTTTCGTCAAAGAACAGAGAAGGATCAATGCCTTCTACTTCTTTCAGATACGTAGGGTTGCTCCAGGGACCTGCCGGGTTGGTGGCCGTAATGACGAAATTGCCGCCTTTGTCAATAAGTGTACATACTATGTAAAACCTGCCTTTGTAATAGCTGATTGCTGGCGCAAAAAGCCCTCTTGTTATACGGGCACCAATAAGGGGCAATTGTTCGGGCCTGTCCATGGCATGGCCGATTTGCTTCCAGCTCACCAGGTCCTTGCTGTGAAATATCGGCAGACCGGGATAATACGCAAAGGAGGAGTTGACGATATAATAATCATCACCTACCCGGCAGATGCTGGGGTCGGGGTAAAAACCGGCCAGAACCGGGTTGGTATAGGTATCTTCTTTCTGGGCCAGAACCGGGTGGAATGCGGCAAGGAAAAATAGAAAGACTGCGATCTTTTTCATGGTCATTTTGTGATAAGTTTTGCCTGAACAACGTTTTTACTTTTGATGGTGCCGGCAGCAGGCTGACAGCCACCCACGGACACAGTGATCGGTCCGATAAAACGAACAGGATTCCCATTTTCATCCATCAGGGAAAGATCTTCCGGCGTGAAGATGAATTGAACGGTTTTGCTTTCACCTGCTTTCAGAAAGATGCGCTGGAAGCCTTTCAGGGAGCGGATAGGGCTTTGCAGGTTTTTATGCTGACCGGATACATAAAGCTGCACTACTTCTTCGCCATCTATTTTACCCGTATTCGATACCGCTACACTGACCGGCACGTTTTTGCCTCTTGCGGCAGTGGCAGGCAGTTTCAGGTTGTTGTAGGTAAACGTGGTGTAGCTTAAGCCATGACCAAACGGGTACAAAGGTTTCCCCTTGAAATAGCGGTAAGTGCGGCCGGTCATGCTGTAGTCGCTAAAGTCGGGCAGATCGCTGTCGCTCCTGTAGAAAGTTAGCGGTAAACGGCCGCTGGGATTGTAGTCGCCAAACAGCACATCGGCAATGGCTGTTCCGGCGTCCTGTCCGCCATACCAAGCGTTGACAATCGCAGGAATGTTCCCGTCTTCCCAGGGAACGGCAATGGCGCTGCCGGTCATCATTACAAACACCACTGGTTTGCCAGTCGTTTTCAAAGCCCTCATTAGCTCCGTTTGTACAGCCGGCAAAAGAATAGTGGTGCGGTCGCCGCCGTTAAAACCGGGATAATCCACCCGCATTTCTTCCCCTTCCAGTTGAGGCGAAATGCCGCCAACAAAAACAATCGCATCGGCATCTTTTACGCGGTTGGCTAAAGACCTGAAATCCGTTTTTACAAAATTCCCTGCACGCAGGTGAACACCGGCTTTTCCTTCGCCCTGGTAGTACTCAACCACCAGACGATACGTTTTATCTTTTTCTGTATTCAGCTTATACGTTCTGGCGCCCCACCGGTTTCTTGACCAGGCGTTAAGCACTTCTTCGCCATCCACAAAGAAGCGGTATCCGTCATCGGCATCCAGCTCAAAGGTGATGGTGCCGGAGTTGTTGGCTGTAAAGTCGGTGGTATAGCGGGCAGAAAAATTATATGCATTAAGTGTGTCAACTACTGCCTGGCCTTCCTGCCAGTCGTTGTCCACTCTTGCTTCAACCCGCTTGGCAATAGGATCGCCCTTTAACTCCCGGTTGTTTGAAGTATTCGGCCTGGAAACCCCGTTGGCCCTGCCACTTCAGCTGGCTGCTGATATCGGCATATTGCAACAGGGTATCGTTGGTAAAATTGACTGCCTTTTCATGAACCACTTCTACGCCGCTGCCGACTTTGTTTCGGATGCCTTGCAGGGCTGTTACAATCTGGGAAGGTGTACCATTGTAGTTGCCCAAAACAGCAATGGCATTGTCTGCATTGGGACCAATCACTGCAATCTTGCGAATGTTTTTATTTAATGGCAAAGTGTTCGCCGCATTTTTGAGCAACACAATTGATTGCTGCGCCATTTTCAGGGAATGCGCTTTGTGATCGGGATGCTCGAGCGCTGTTTCCGGTACCTGCGCCCACTTTACCATTGATGCAGGATCAAACATGCCCAAACGGAAGCGAACCATAAACAGGCGTTTCACCGACACATCAATTTGCTGTTCTGTGATTTTTCCCTGCTTCACCGCTTGCACAAGGGCTTTGTAGGCGTCCGTTCCGCAGTCAATATCTGTTCCGTGCATCACGGCATCGGCAGCGGCGCTGGCCGCATCCGGGTGTGTTTTGTGGTTTTTGAAAAAATCATCAATGGCCCAACAGTCAGAGGTGACATAGCCGTCAAAGTCCAGCGGTTGCGCAGGATGTCCACCATCAGTTCATCGCTGCCGCAACAGGGTTGCCCTTTGAAAGCATTGTAAGCGCACATCACGCCGGTAACCTTGGCATTTACCACCAATTCCTTGAATGCCGGCAGGTAGGTGTTCCATAAATCATAATTGCTGGGCGATACATTGAACACATGCCGCAGTGGTTCCGGCCCGCTGTGTACGGCATAATGCTTGGCACAAGCGGCTGCTTTCAGGTATTTCGGGTCATCACCTTCGAGCCCGCGAACAAAAGCTCTTCCCAGCATACCGGTGAGGAAGGGGTCTTCGCCATACGTCTCCTGCCCACGTCCCCAACGGGGATCGCGAAAAATGTTGATGTTGGGCGTCCAGTACGTGAGGCCCAGGTAACGTTGCCCTTCCTTGCCCTGAGCTATGGCTTTGTTGTACACGGCTCTTCCTTCCAGCGCCGAATAATGGGCCATCTGCTTTAAGGAGGCTGTATCGAAGGTGGCCGCCATGGCAATGGCCTGCGGATAAACGGTTACCCGGTACGGTGTACGGGCCACGCCATGCAGCACTTCGTTCCACCAATCGTATGCGGGTATGCCTAACCGTGGAATAGCCGGCGCTGCATTCAGCATTTGCGCTACTTTTTCTTCCAGCGTCAGGCGGGAGACAAGGTCGTTGACACGTTGCTCAAACGAAAGGCGGGTATCCTGAAATCGGTAAACAGGCGTTGTGTTCTGTGCCCTTCCCTGAAAGAAAAAGAGCACGGCCGCAATGGCAGTAATCTTATTGACAAAACTTGATCTTCGTAAGCCAGACAAGCGTGCAAGCATGATATCTACAGTTTTGTTGATTGAATGGGCTAAGCCTAAAAAAAAGTTATTGGGATGTTTGTTATCTTTTAAAGTATCGTTCAGCAAAATCAAGAAAGGTGGGCCAGTTAGGTCCTACCGTATGCCCACCGGCATGCTGGCGAAAGGCCAGGTCACCATTGAGCAAGCCTGTTTCCTGGGGCGGCATTTCCATGGTGCCCAGATCTTTTTTGCCAAGTAGGATATAAACCGGCCCGGCATGTACGGCACCTAGGAACATTCCTTTGGCATCAATCCACTGCCCTTCCACGGTTGGAGAACCGGAACTGATAAAGACCGGGCGGGGGGCACACAGGGCAATGAGTTGGTGTGCATCTACCGGCAGATCATTAGGCGTCAGCGGCCCGGCATACCTGATGAAATTGCCCGCAAACCAGTGATACTCTCCCGAGGAGGCCAGGTTTTCTACCTGCTCACCAAAAAGGCGGCGAAGAATTTTTGCACCACCTGCACCCGATGACCCGATAAAACCAATGGCAAAGCGCTGGTCGTAGGCCATCGTTACCAGTGCGGCTTTGCCGTAGCGGGATAAGCCTTCAATCACCACCCGATTTGCATCGACAGCTTTGTCCTTTTCAAAATAATCCAGCGCACGGCTGGCGCCCCAGGCCCAGGCTTTCAGTGTACCCCAGTCATCCGGCTTGCGGGGCTGACCTTTGTTCACCAGCCCGATAATGCCGCTACGCAATCCTGCTCCATTATCAGCCTGGTAACTGGTTGGTACAAGTACCGCATAGCCCCAGCCCTTGGCTAATACCTGCTGCTGCCAGGAAGGCGGTGCATTGCGGGACGTGTCCCTTGGCGGATTGAAACCGGGAGGCCATACAAAGCCAAATTCCATCACCACCGGCACAGGTCCTTTTGCATCGGCAGGCGTGGTAAGGGTAAGTTGAATATTGACACTGATTTCCGGGTAAGAAGAATTGTCAACATGGCCCACCAGTTTTTTTGTGATCACAGGAAAACTTCCGTTCATTTCGTTGGTGGTGCTGCTAACTTCCCAGGTTACTTTGGGTGTGTTTTTTGGCACCCGGCCATATACTTCCCGGTCAAACGCTTCTACTATTTCCGGACGTCTTTTGTTCCACCAGGTCTTTGCATCTGTTACTCTCTTGCCGTTGTTCAAGACCAGCGGATCGGGTAAGGTGGTATAAGGTGAAGCTTTCGCCTCGTCTGTGTTTGCTGCGTTCGGTGCCTGCGGATTGCCGGAAGGGCCGGGCCGGGTAGATGTGATGCCCAGCTGCGCCAGCATCTGGTTATAATCCTGTTGCGTGAGCTTGTTGATGCTATCGCGGCGCAGGCTGTCTTCCTGCGAAAGACGGAACTGGGCACTGCCTTCGGGCAAGAAATAAAAACCGCTGATGAGCAGCAAGATGATTTTTTTCATATAGCAATTTTTTGGCTTAATGCCTATTGTCTGTTGAAACTACCCGTTGCCCGGTGCGTATGGGAACTTTAGTTTCTGGTAGTATTCCAGCGAATGCGCCGGCTTTTCAACACCTTCTGGCAAAAGCTGTTTTGAAAAGGTCTGGAAATACTGCAGGCAGGCATCCCGCCACCACCGGGCTTCTTCCTCCTGGACAGCCAGCAGCATTTGTACATGGCGGAATCGTTCTTCGTCTATGCTTCCCCGTAAGCTATCCCATTGTTTTTGCATACGGCGCACTTCGTCAACACCTTTTTGGTAGCGAAGGCAGAGTTCATCCCATAGTGTACGACCCGATTTCATCGTATAGTTCCAGGGAACATGATGAAACCACAACAGGTATTCTTCGGGGCAGGTTTGGATGTTGTTAAACCGTTTGGCCAGTTCCGGCGCATACTGCGATACCGCGTTGCTGCCGCTGGTGGTTCTGTCAAATCCAATACCTTTTTCATCGGCCCGATGGTAGTACACCGGGTTCCAGTCGGGGCGGCCGGCATTGTCTATCCAGGGAGCCGGTCCGTAATGATGGCCCGTTCCCATGATATGGTGCAGACCAAGCGGCGTCATATAGTTCACCATGGCTTCGTAGGAATTCTGCATCATGCTTTGAATAGTGTCAACGACGGCTTTTTTACTTGAAAAGGTTTGCCGGATCCATTCATCTGCTATTTGGGTTGCGGAAAGCTGGTGGTCCCAGGCCAGTCGCCCATATGCATACCAGTTAGCCTGCCCGAAAAGGTGACCTGTCCAGTTGATATCATTGCCAATGTTGGATACGCCAGCAATGCCGGTTACCGGGTAATCGTGCAGACGACCGTCGATTACCTTGGCTACGGTTGATCCTTCACCCTGGCGATAGGTATCGCTTTGCAGTACTTCCTTGAACATCGGCGCTTCGTACACCAGGTTGGTGCCCTGTCCCAGGTATTCCTGTGTGATCTGGAACTCCATCATCAACGGTGTTTGCGGCATGGCGCCAAAGAGAGGAGAGAAGGGTTCACGGGGTTGAAAATCCAACGGGCCGTTTTTCACCTGCACCAAAACGTTCTTCCGGAATTTTCCGTCCAGCGGTTTGAATTCGGTATAAGCTTGTTTTACCCGGTCTTCCGGGTTTTCGTTGGTATACACAAAGGCCCGCCACATCACAATGCCACCAAAAGGTGCTACGGCATCTGCCAACATATTAGCGCCGTCGGCATGGGTACGGCCGTAGTTCTGCGGACCGGGTTGCCCTTCTGAATTTGCTTTCACCAAAAAACCTCCAAAATCCGGGATCACCTTATAGATCTCTGCCGCTTTTTCCTTCCACCAGGCCTGTACTTCTTCATTTAGCGGATCGGCTGTTTTCAGCCCGCCAATTTCAATCGGTGCACTGAAGCGGGCTGTAAGGAAAACCTTGATACCATAAGACCGAAACACATCGGCAAGTGCTTTTACTTTTTGCAAGTAGGTGTCCGTCAGTACGAGTGCATTGGCGTTTACATTCGTCAACACAGTACCATTGATGCCAAGCGATGCATTGGCCCTGGCATAATCAATATAACGTTGGTCGATATAGCCGGGAAGAGTGTGCCAGTTCCAAAGCGAAATGCCGGCATAACCCCGTTCCACGTGGCGGTTCAGGTTGTCCCAGTGGTTCAGCACCCGGTGCTGGATTTTGGGTATGCTGGTGATGTTTACTTTTTGAATATCGTTATTAGTTTGCAGCAGGCGTAAAAAATGAAACACACCGTACAAAGCTCCCGCATCGGAATTAGCAGCAATCAGGATCTGTTTTCTGCCATTGGTTGTTATGTTGCGAATGACAAATCCTTCCTTTCCTAAACTGGCGTAATCAATGCCTTTTGTACCACCGTTTTTCTGTCCTACAGATATGACAATACTTGCTGCGCCGGGTGTGGTTGACGCCCCGGTTTTTTTGTCCAGTAATCCCTGTAGGCCGGTCTGCAGTTCCTTGCGGGCTACTGCCAGGATAGGAGAGGTTTCAGGACAATAAAAACTTTGAATGCTGTTGCGATATTGCTGCAGCAGCGCATTGTTGGCAATCTTGTCGTAACGCAGCCAAAGGCGGTACCCGTTCTCGGCAAAGCCAACGAGGAAAGCACAAAAAAGTAGTGTCGTAAGTAAAATTTTTTTTATCATGGCAAGATCGATTATGGTAAGAGCAATTATTGGCGTTGGGTAGAGGCCCGTATGATCAGTTCGGAACGAAGAATGACACTGTTGGTGGTTTGCACCGGCTGCCCGCTCTTCAGGTGGTGGATCAGTTGCCGTGCCGCCACTTCTCCCATTTCGTACCCGGGATAGTTGATGGTGGTTAGGTTGGGTTCAATTACCTGCGATACCGGGTCGTTGTTAAAACCAGCTACCGCCATGTCTTCCGGTATGCGAATGCCGGCTTCTTTTAAGGTCAGCATGCAGCCTACGGCGCAGTTATCATTGGCCACAAAAATTGCATCAGGTCTTGCATCCATTTTGAGGATGATTTCTGCTGCTTTTTTCCCGGCTTCCAAACTCAGGTTACCCGTCAGCACATACTTTTCTTCAAATTGAATCTGAGATGCCTCCAATGCCTGTTTGTAACCTTGCAGGCGGTCAGCATAAACATTTTGGGAGGAAGCTGCCGTAATGTGTACAATGCGCCGGCATCCCTGGCTGATCAGGTGTCGTGTTACATCGAATGCCGCTTTCTGGTTGTTGATAACAATAGAAGTTGAATGCCCGAATTCAGCCACACGGTCAAAAAAGATAATGGGTATGTTCTTTTTTGAAAACCGTTCAAAGTGCGAAAGATCAGTTGTATCATATGCCAGCGAAACCAGCAGGCCATCCACCCGGTTATTAAACATGGTTCTTGCGTTCTCAGCTTCCTTCGAAGCAATTTCAGAAGACTGGCTGATGATTAAATTATACCCTTCTTTATTGGCGTACTGCTCCACACCAGCAATTACTGACGACATAAAATGGCTGTTCAGCCGCGGCACAATCACACCAATTGTATTCGTTTTCTGGTTTCGCAGATTGCGGGCAAAATGATTGGTTTGATAGCCAATCTTTTCGGCCATATCGAAGATTTTCTTCTTCGTTTGTTTATTAACGGCAGGGTGGTCCTGCAGGGCACGGCTGATGGTGGCTGGAGAAAGATTGAGTTTGTTGGCAATATCGTAAATGGTGACTTCTTTGGCCTTTTGCATACAATCGCTTTCACTATTGTGATAAAGCTAAAATAAACTTTTTTTAAAAATTTTTATGCAATCGGTTTCATTAATTAAAAAACTTTCTAAATTAGTCTTCGGAATACGAAACTGGTTTGCTTGCTGCATGGAGATTGTTTGCTTTGTTTTGGTCAGAATTTGATCTTCTCTCGTTTGCAGTCCGAAGGTTTGGACAGTGGTAATTGAAACCAATCAGCATTCCTTTCTTAAACGCTCTAATCCCTCCCATGAAAAAGTTGCGTTTTATGTATTGAACAATAAGCTGACAATAAACTCAAAATCACAGATTATGAACATCACGGATTTGCTGATCCATCCCCGGCCAGGGAAATCCTGGGGATGGCTGACAAACAATCTACGGGAGGCAGGCTTCTTACTGCTGTTGCTTTCCGCCATTGCTTTTTCTGCCATGGCGCAGAATACTATTCAAGTCAGGGGCCGTATTATCGATGAGAAGAACCAGCCGCTTACCGGGGCTTCTGTAACGGTTAAGGGCACCGCTGCTGGTACAACTACGAATGAGAATGGCGAGTACCAGATTTCAGCTCCTGCCAATGGCACCCTGGTTATTTCTTCGGTAGGTTATCCATCAAAGGAAATTCCAGTGAACGGGCAGGCAACACACAATGTGACCATGACAGCTACTTCTACTGACCTGGAGCAAGTGATCGTTGTTGGTTATGGTACACAGCGAAAAGAAGCCGTTACCGGTTCGGTAGCTTCCATCGGAGGCGAGCGGCTGCGTGAAGTACCATCGACAAATATCACCCAAGCGATTCAAGGTCGTTTGGCCGGAGTTGATATTGCACAAACGTCAACAAGGCCAGGCGCCAACATGCAAATCCGCATTCGAGGTACACGGTCAATCACAGGTGAAAATGATCCCCTGATCGTGTTGGATGGAATTCCCTTTATAGGATCTCTAGCGGATCTCAATCCAAATGACATCAAGAGTATTGATGTGTTGAAAGATGCCTCAGCAACAGCCATTTATGGTTCCCGTGGCGCTAATGGCGTGATACTGGTTACTACCGAAAAAGGAGTGAGAGGCAGAAAACCCCGAGTAAGCTATAACGGTTTTCATGGCGCACAAAAGCCTTTTGCCAAATATCCCATGATGAACGGACCTGAATTTATAGCCCTTCGTACTGCAGCCGGTCTGTATACAAATGGTCCGGATGAATTGAACGACCTTAATACTGACTGGCAGGATCTGTTTTACCGAACGGGCTTTATCACCGATCATAACATTAGTGTTTCGGGTGGTACGGAAGGTGGTAATTATAACTTTGGAGGTGGGTATCATCTTAACCAGGGTGTCGTTCCCACACAGCGATTCAAACGCTATTCCCTGCGGGGTTCACTGGAACAGCAAATCGGCAAGTCCTTCCGTTTTGGGTTTACCACCAATAACAACTACAACGAAAGCCATGGCAACCAGGTGGGTTTATATAATGCCTTGAGCATGACGCCCATTTCCAGCCCGTTCAATCCTGATGGTACACCGAGAAGAGCAGTCCGGATGATTCTTGATAACCAATACATTTTTACAAAAGACGTTATTGAAAGGTTACAGGAAAACAGCCAGTGGCTGAACGAAACAAGAGGCTTAGCTTCCTACAATGCTATTTATGGAGAAGTGACCCTACCATATATAACCGGGTTGAAATACAGAGTGAACCTTGGTCTTAATTACAGGCAGTCAAACAATGGTGCCTATACAGGACCCGGTGTAGGTGATGCATTGAATCCAAATACGGTGTCTTCGGCTTCTGTTGATAACCAGTACACCTACCACTGGACGTTTGAAAACCTGCTTACCTACGACCGTACGTTTGCCGGAAAACATACGGTGAATGCGGTAGGGTTGTACTCTATGGAGCAAAATAAATTTACCCGGTCCAATATGTCGGCACAGGATATACCAGCCGATGCCTTCCAGTTCTATAACCTGGGGCAGGCTGGCGGTCAGATCCAAATAAACCCCAATAACCAGGCTTACACGTTAACAGGTCTCATGTCGGTAATGGGAAGGGTGATGTACTCTTATGATAACCGGTATATGATTTCGGCTACAGTGCGTTCCGATGGTTCTTCAAGGCTGGCTCCGGGGTACAAATGGCATACCTATCCTGCCTTATCCGTTGGATGGAACATCTCCCGGGAATCTTTTATGGACGGCATAACAGCGATCAGCAACCTGAAACTACGGGCAGGTTATGGCCAAACCTCCAATCAGGCTGTTGCACCGTATTCTACGCTTGGCCGTTTGGATACAAGGCCCTACAACTTTGGTCCTACAGGCTATGCCACTGGTTACTTCGTCAATCAGTTGCCAAACCCCGGTTTAGGATGGGAGTTTTCCAAAACCTGGAACCTTGGTCTTGATTTTTCTATCCTCAGGAATCGTCTATCGGGTACAGTAGAGTATTACATCACAAAAACAGAAGATGTTCTCCTGGGACTTGGCTTACCTGGCACGGCTGGCGTGCCTAGCATCACAGGAAATATCGGATCTACACAAAACAAGGGATTTGAGTTGGCACTTAATGGTACGATCCTGAACAATCCTAATGGTTGGACCTGGGATGCCGGTGTAAACTTTTATACAAACAAAAACAGGCTGGTATCGCTTGCTTCAGGACAAACCAGGGATGAAGGCAACGCATGGTTTGTTGGCTATAACATCAATGCCATTTTTGATTACAAAAGAATTGGGTTATGGCAGGAAAGAGACCAGTATCGTAACACTCTTGAGCCGGGTGGAAACGTGGGTATGATCAAGGTTGAATATACCGGTGAGTACAACCCGGATGGAACACCAAAAAGAGCCATTGGTCCTGCCGACAGGCAGATAATGAATGTTGATCCTGATTTTCAGGGAGGCTTCAATACCCGTGTAGCTTATAAAGGGTTTGACCTGGGCATTGTCGGCACCTTCCGGGGTGGTGGCCTTCTTGTTAGCACGATCCATGGCCCGAATGGTTATCTGAATTTATTAAGTGGACGCAGAAATAATATCAGGGTAGACTATTGGACACCAGAGAATACCGAAGCGAAATATCCTAAGCCTGGTGGCATCATGAGCGGCGATAACCCAAAATATGCCAGTACGCTTGGTTACTTTGATGGCTCTTTCACCAAGATCCGCACCATCACATTAGGTTATGACTTCAGCCGGAGCCTGATCAGGAACCAGGCAATCAAATTACGGATGTATTTCACGGCTCAAAATCCGTTTGTTTTCTTCTCTCCATTCCACAGGGAGTCAGGCCTGGATCCTGAGACCAACTCTGCAGGAAATGAAAACGCGGCATCTTCCGGATTTGGCATCCCTAGCCGTATCCTAACCGTTGGTTTCAACACACCTTCAACCCGCAACTATATTCTTGGCGTTAACCTGTCATTTTAAATTTTTGTAGAACATGAAACATTTACCAATAAAATCAATATTTGCAGCGGCGCTGTTTATGCTGATTTCCCCGGGATGTAAAAAAATCCTGGAAGAAGAGCCCCGCAGTATTTTTACTCCCGAGTTCTTTAAAACGGAAAGAGGGGTGCAGGGTGGAATTACCGCCCTTTATGCCAACTTACGGTTCCTTTATGGTCAGCCCTATTACTATAACACGTTGGAGACCGGCACCGATGAATATACCTATGGACAAAGTGCCGATGCGAACTTCAGGGATATGGATTATACCAGTGTGTCAAACCTGAACTCTACCAGCAGCCGTTCCGATGCGATTTGGGATATCTCTTTCTCAACGATCAATACCGCCAATGGTATCCTGGAGAATGCAGCAGCCGTTGGTACCATACCTGCTTCGCTGATCGCTGAAGCGAGGTTTTTCCGTGCGTTTTATTATTTTCAGTTGGTACAAACATTTGGTGGTGTGCCATTGGACTTAGGGGCAGGCGAACTGAAATTTAATACAACCGCTTCAAGAAAATCCGTACGAAACACGGTGCCGGATGTTTATACAAAGGCCATCCTGCCCGACCTGGTGCAGGCGTTAGCCGATTTGCCTACGGCTCCCAGGGTAACAGGTGGCGTTACAAAAACAGCTGCCCGCCTTTATCTGTCCAAAGCCTACCTGACGTATGCCTGGTGGCTGCAGAACCCTAATAACATTCCAACGTACCCGGCAACGCCAAGAACAGACCCTGCCGGCCATGATGCGCAATGGTATTTTCAGAAAGCGTATGATGTGGCTGTAGAAGCTATTGACAATCCTGGTCCTTTTGGTTTGGTGGAAACGTTTTACGACCTGCACGTAGGTGGTAATGACCGCAACAAGGAAATGCTCTTGTATGCAGACCATACGGATCAGAACGAACAATTCAACGGAGCCCCCATCAATACAGGCTTTGATAGTGAATCAGGGAATGGCAGAAACTCCGCCGTTTGGATGGTTACCTGGAACTATACCGTCATCCGCAGCGCCACAAACCCTGATGGTACTGGTACCGCTATCTCTTCGGTTCAGCGGGAAGCTGCACAGGCACTAGGTCGTCCTTATATTCGTATGGCGCCTCCCATTGGTGTATTTACGAACACGTTTGCCGAAAAAACACTGGACTCCCGTTACGACGGTACATTCACAACCGTTTACAGAGGCAATTGGCCCAAAGGAGGAACGAACATTCCTGTGCTTTACAATGCGAACGACTTGCCAGTAACACCAGGTGATCCCATCCTGACTTTCCTGGACGATGAATCACAGACGGCCAATATCGTTTATCCGAATGGCGCCAATTTCCCGGGTAAAGTTTCCAATAACGTTGGTGCTGGCCGTTTGCCGGGCCGCGCTGATTTTGTGATCAATCCCCGGGGTATCAGCAGGATTGTGTATCCGGGTCTTTGGAAGATGGGTGTCTATCGTACGGATAATGGTGGCGGCTTAGGCTCACCCAATGCTACCAGCACACGCCCCTTCAAAATTGCAAAGTTCTCCGAGCTTTATTTTATCGCTGCCGAAGCGGCTGTAAAAGGTGCTGCCCCGGTTGCCGGTAAATCTGCCCGGGACCTGATTAATGTGATCCGTGCACGGGCCGGTAAATGGAAGTTTTCGAACAGGAGCAATGCCTCTTTCGTTGCCGACAATAGTGCTGCGATGATTGCTGCCACACCTGCCACCATCGATATCAATTATATCCTGGCGGAGCGTTCCCGTGAATATTTTGGCGAAGGCCATCGCTGGTTCGACCTGGTACGTACCCAAAAGTGGAATGAACTGGCAGGTACATACGAGATCGCCGGCCCAACGTATGGCGATCATACACCACAAACATTTACACGTACGATTCAGCCGCATCATTATCTCCGGCCCATTCCACGAAGCCAGATTGACAGGCTGGATATGACAGCGGCAGAAAAAGAGGCCTATCAAAATCCGAACTATCAATAGGTGGTTGAAGACTGTTGATTTTATCTGTATTAAGCAATCTCACAAAGCAGAACACAGGAGGGAGTTGACACTCTCTCCTGTTGTTTTTTTAATGATGAAAGAGGAAAGAACTGGCTGCCGGCGCATCTAAGGTTTCAATGTTGAGGCATAGATATTGAAGCGATATTTCTCGTATAAAAAGCACTACTACACCTGTTGGCAGAAGCGCAGCCTATACAGGCAAGGGTGACTGCATCTATCAGATTACAGTGGCCAATTACCAGAATGTGCTGCATCTTAGGATATCATTTCCATGCGCCAGATCACTTCTGCGCATCCCCTTACACCGGTATTGAAACGCTCATCACAATTAACTGGAAAAGCTTTGTGTTAACCGGCATCTTTGCCGGCACATGGGAAAAACCAGTTTTATGAGATCGTTTTACTTATTGCTTCTTTTAACTTTTTTGGCCCTCTCTTCAGCCTATGCGCAACAGGGGGGAACCCTGCACGGTGTTGTGAAAGATGAGGCAGGGAAAGGATTGTCGTCGGCCACCGTTTCGCTGCTGAAAGCGACTGATTCTTCCCTGGTGAAAGTGGCGCTTTCAGAGGCATCAGGTGCTTTTGATTTTTCAAACATAAAAGAAGGCAGCTACCTGCTGTCTGTTACCAACGTTGGTTTTGATAAAACCTTCAGCAGTCCTTTCAAATTAGCCGAAGGGCAGAAGCTGGACCTTCCGGCCATTACCCTAACTGCAGCGGCGGCCAATATGTCGGCCGTGGTGGTACAGGCACGCAAGCCCCTAGTGGAAAATAAGATCGATAAAATGGTGGTGAACGTAGATGCTGCACCGACCAATGCCGGTTCTTCAGCCCTTGAAGTGCTGGAAAAATCTCCCGGCATTTCCGTTGACCGTGATGGTAATATCAGTCTCAAAGGCAAGCAGGGGATCATCGTGTTGATGGATGGAAAGCAAACGTATCTCAGTGGACAGGACCTGGCCAACCTGTTGCGCAATATGCCAGCCAGCCAGCTTGACCAGATCGAGATCATGACACAGCCATCGGCGAAATATGATGCAGCCGGCAACTCGGGCATCATCAACCTGCGCACGAAAAAAAGCCTGATGAAAGGTTTCAATGGAAGCATCAACCTTTCGTTTGTGCAAGGCCGTTACCACAAGTCGCCAAATAGTTTTCAGTTTAACTACCGCACAGGAAAGATCAATTTGTTTACTAACCTGAGTTATTCCTACTGGTCAGGATTCAATGATCAAACACTGCTGCGAACCTTTCGTAACAATGGTGTTGTGACATCGGTGTTTGACCAGAAAGCCGATCAGCGAAATTTCAGCCACAACTACAATGGACGCATCGGTATGGATTACAGCGTAAATTCCAAAACTACGGTAGGCGTGCTGGTAACGGGCATTGCCAGTCCGCGATTGTGGCAGAACCGCGGCCGTGCCGATATTCGCAACGGTGCCGGTGCACTGGATTCGTTTAATACTGTATTTACCGAAAACCGTGACGACTGGAATCATTTCGGCAGCAACCTGAATTTCCGCAGAGTACTGCCTGGCAGCGGACACGAACTCACTGCAGATGTAGATTACCTGCGCTACACTACCGGCAGCAAACAGACTTCTGATAACTTTAATTACAATCCTTCCGGTGGGCTGCTTGGCGATCCTTTTCTCTTACGGGGTAACCTGCCTTCAGACATTAGCATCTACAGCGGAAAAGTAGATTATGTAAAAGCCCTGAAGGAAGGTGCCAAGCTGGAAGCTGGTGTAAAGAGCAGTTATGTATCTACCGATAACGATGCGCAGTATACCCGTTACAATAAAAGTGAAAATGCCTGGCAGGTAGACAATACCCGTAGTAATCATTTTTTGTACAAGGAAAACATCAACGCGGCCTATCTCAACTTCAGTCGCCAGGTGAAGAAGTGGGGCTTTCAAACCGGCCTGCGGGTAGAAAACACAATTTCCGAAGGGAACCAGTTGGGAAATGCGGTACAGAAAGACAGTTCGTTTCGCCGCAACTACACGCAGCTCTTTCCCACGGCTTATGTCAGCTTTACCGCAAACGAAAAAAATACATTCGGCCTTTCATACGGAAGACGCATTGAGCGTCCCAATTACCAGGACATGAACCCGTTCCAGTATTTCCTGGATCAGTACACATTCCGCCAGGGCAACCCGATGCTGACACCGCAGTTTACGCATAACATTGAATTGTCGCATAACTACAAAAGCGCACTGACTACAACCCTGAGTTATACCTCCACTACCGACATTCTGAACGACATCTTAAAACAAAATGACGAAACCAAAGTCACCTACCAGACCAAGGAAAACGTAGCCAGCCGCAAGGTGCTTGGGCTATCGGTGAGCTACAATGCACCGATCACCAAGTGGTGGACGACCAGCATTTTTAGCAATGTAAATCACAATCACTACACGGGGATTGTGAACAATACGGACCTGGATGTGAAAATGACAACCTTTATGATCAATGGCAGCCAGCAGTTTCGCTTTGCCAAAACCTGGTCGGCGGAGATCAGTGGCTTC
Source organism: Flavisolibacter sp. (assembly GCA_035998945.1). GTDB lineage: Bacteria > Bacteroidota > Bacteroidia > Chitinophagales > Chitinophagaceae > Flavisolibacter. Next base: position 35,006 of record DASYHD010000023.1, read on the forward strand.
TATCGCAGTACCGCACAGGAAACCGGTATGTTCCTGCTACGACCCATGGGGGTGTTTTCGTTTGGCTTTGCCAAACAGCTGATGAAGAACAAAGCGAGTATTAAGCTGAATGTTTATGATCCGTTTTATATTCAGCGGGCTAAGGTGGATATACAACTGGGTAACATTGATGCTTATGTTGTGAACAAATGGGATAACCGCCGTGCGGCGCTGACGTTTACCTATCGTTTCAGCAAAGGGCAAAATGGTGCACCGCAACAGCGCCGCCGTACGGGTTCTTCGCAGGAGGAACAAAATCGTGTGGGTGGACAGCAGTAGGTTCAATGAGCTATTACTGCTACAGCAATGTGAAATTACAGGCTTGAATGGAATGGGAAGCCTACCATCCTTAAGAACGAAATTGTTTTGTTGATCTTTTTAAACAAAGCTCCTTTCTATGGGGCTTTTGTTTTTGAAGCCTGACCAAAGAAATCATTGATTGGATAGAAGTAAGATCATCGCACATGATTAGCTTTGGATGAAATCTCTGCTATGAAAAAGATTGTATTCTTTATTCTGTTCCTTGCTTTTCAGCAACTGACAGCACAGCAAAGCCGTCCACTCATCTCCAAAATTGCCTTTGGTTCCTGCGCCCACGAAAGCGAGCCGCAGCCTATTCTTGACCTGGTAGTCAAACACAAGCCCGACCTCTTTGTGTACCTCGGTGATAACATCTACGGCGACACCCGTGATATGAAAGTACTGCAGGCAAAATATGATCAACTAGCTGCCAAGCCTGAGTTCCAGCGGCTGAAAAATGCTGTTCCTATTGTTGCTACATGGGATGATCATGATTTTGGTTGGAACGATGCCGGCAAAGAGTATCCCTTTAAGCAGGAATCAAAAGAGATTTTTCTGAAATTTTTCAACGAGCCGAAAGAGAGTAACCGCAGGAAACATGCAGGCATATACACTTCTTATTTGTTTGAGGGCAACGGCAAAAAACTTCAACTCATTCTGCTGGACAACCGCACCTTCCGTAGCGGGTTAAGACCCTATCGTGGCGAATATAGCCGTCGTGCCGAGTTCTTTTACCCGCTCGATTATTTTCCGCACCAGATTGAAGATTCGGTGTTTTTAGGAGAAGAGCAGTGGCAGTGGCTGGAAGAGGAGCTGAAAAAGCCAGCCGATGTTCGCATCATCGGATCGGGATCGCAGTTTGGCATCTCTTATAACGGGTATGAAGCCTGGGCTAATTTTCCGCATGAACAAAAACGCATGTTGGAGCTGATAAAGAAAACAAAGGCTAACGGGGTAGTTTTCATAACAGGTGATGTGCATTATGCCGAGATATCAAAGCTGACCCATCCTGGTTTGTATCCTGTCTATGATATTACCTCCAGTGGCATTACCTCTACCTGGCATTTCGCTACGCCCAATACCAACCGCATTGAAGGACCGGTAATGGAAAATCATTTTGGGATGTTAACCATCGACTGGACACAGAATGACCCGGCTATTCGGATGGAAGTATATGATATCCGGGACAACCAGCGGCTGGAACATTCCATCCGGCTGAGTAACATTAGTTTATGAGGAATGTAGGAACTGTATAGTGTGATTTTTATCCATCTAAACAATCGTTAAACCATCTTGATTTGTTCTCTTTTCTCGTTTTAGGTATGACTCTTGCCCAAGCGGTTCCGCTATGAATAAAACCACCTTGCAATTTCAGTCACTTGTTCAGCTGGCAGCCTTCATGGAGAGTATGGAACTGATGAACTTCGAGATAAATTACAATGCCCTTACACTCAACTGTGAACTGGAGCAGGAAGCAATCGATAAGGCCATGCATGTTTACCAGGCTACAGTTATTGAACAGGAAGTTTTGGACTAATGGCAAAATCAACATCAGGAAGTCGCCGGGTTATTGCAGATTCTTTTATTGTTCCAATGTTTTGTAATTTCTAAAGTACAAGCAACAAGCTTCTTTTTTCATCTTTTTCAGCTAATGAAAATGCTTTCTCCACAAGTCGTTATGCTTTGCTAAGAATCAATTGATGGTTACGGCAGATGTGCAATGAGGAAAGATTTTCCCAAAGTACAGCTCGCTTAGTTTAGCTGCACACCTTCTAAAAGGGTTTTTTCCTTTAAAACAGGATTGGCGTAAGGTTTGCTTTTATCTAACCGGTTTTTCATAGGATATTGGATTTTATGCGGGCCACATTTCTATGTGGCCCTTTTTCTTTCTTTTATGCTGAAGGGAAAGAGAAATTTTATTACCGGGTAACCATCTCCGGTTGCTGATACTTTTTAGTTTCAATCACCGGAGCAGGCTGCAGCACATCAACATGATTTTTGTCTACCTGTGCAATCATGGCATAACCCAGGGCAGGTAACAACACTTTCACGGTTTTTTGATGCACTTCCAGCACCTTTCCTTGTTGATGCAGGAGAGGACCGTAAATGATCTGAACCTTATCTTCTATTTTGATTCGGGTTTTCTCCAGCTTAACATCTTTGTGCTGTGAAAGGAAGTTTTGGATAACTTCAATCTCATCGTTGCGAATCACCGCAGGCTTGCCCAGCCAGTATACAAAGTTTAGAATGCCGGAAGTTTTACGTACTTCAGCTTGTTCGGAAGGTGTGATACAGACAAATACATACGATGTAAAAAGCGGTTCTTCAATCCATTTTTTACGGTCGTGCCATTGCTTTAAGACCTTATTGATGGGACAATAATTTTGGATACCTTTTTTGGTTAGTAGCTGCGCTACTTTTTTTTCCCAGCGTGGTTTGGTATATACGGCGTACCATACAGGAGTTGGTTTCATACAAGGCTAGCGTTTAGGGTGTGTTTTTCTTGCCGAATGCTTTGTTTTTCATTTGACAGAAGGAAAAGCGGAGTCTCAGACAATAAGCAGGAACAAAAGTTTAACGGTCACAGAGAAATATTTCTAGATCACATATCCGTAAATCAATGTTACCAAATTCGATTGCTTACCGCCAAGCTAGCTTAAACCGGTATGAAAGCCGGGGAAATGCTCGTTTGGATTCACCGGTTAAAACAGGCGTATTTGTAACCAGGTTTTTTTGTAATGCGATCAGGGTTATGCCCAGGGAGTGTAAGGGGTAGGCATGGCTATCGGGTTCCTGTGTCGTTGGATGCAGGGTTGTATGTAATCCGGACTTTATAATCTGAAGTTTAGTGTAGTTGCCGATGGCATGCCTGATGGCTGCCATATCTTCTTTGGTTACTACTGCAGGCTGGTCGAGCCGATACATGAAATTGATGATGCCCGGTGTTTTTTTAATATCCGAAAATTGTTCTTGTGTACAACGTACAAAAACATACGAACTGAATAAAGGCTTCTGCGCAGGTTTATCCTGTGTCTTCCAAAGTGCACTAACGGTATGGTGCGGGCAATAACATTGATAGCCTTTGTTGGTTAAAGCCAGTACAACTTTTCTCTCACAATGTTGCTTGGTAAATACCACGTGCCAGCGTACATTTTGATTCATACAGGGTTCGTTTTTTACATGATTAATTCAATTCACAGACAATGAGTTGGGTAAATAACGATTGTTATTTAAACCAATCACTGTTTCTTTTCATGTAACAAAGCAAAGTGAAATGAAGAGAGGTTTTTCAGTACAACGCAGTTAATGCTGTATTGTATGACAATGGATGAGTCTCAACATTTTCAATAGGGTTCTTCAGGGGAATGTGATGCAATAAATGTACCACCCATTTTCGGTAAACACAAACTGGCAGAAAGACAGTCGTGAAAACAATGTGGACAAGATTGCGAATGCAAGATTGCATTTTTAATTGAAAAGATTAGGTTTTTATATTACATCAGTTAAAAAAGTATTAGTTCGTGTTTGCTGCACACATTATTTTTATACTTTAAGTACAACGAATGCAACCTACCGTCCTCCAATTCGCAACCCAAGCAGAACTGGCAATCTATGCCAGGAAAATCGCAGATAAAGGTTTTCAGATCAACACGCTGAACCTTACATTGAAAACAAAACTCTCTGAAGAAGAAGTCAAACTTGCCCGCCAGCAGTTCAGGGCCAGCACAATTGAGCGGCTCTATTCTTAGCAGCATTTACCTGAAAACGGACAGAATCGTTTCTTACATGGTGGGTTCAACTTAAACAACAACTTTGGCTGCAAAGTACAGACAGGCCAGTTGAATGTCCTTTTCGGTTAAATCGCATATCAGCATGTTCTTCTTGGCGAGTACCACAACATTCAACGCATGAACACTTACTTTGAACCGCCACAGGGAAAATATCGAATTGAATTGTAAGGTGGTCTTAAGCATATTGGTGGTTTTTGAAAGGTATTTATTTAAAATACTTTCTTTTTCTGGTATTGTCTGGGCTGCTGCTGCAGAATTTTAGCAGCTAACCTTTTTTCTTGATTGTGGTTAGCCAAAAAGGCAGTATCACTACATTGTGTTTTCCAGATTGGCCCAATATGGCCTCATTGTAGCAAAGGGTCTAATCATTACCCTCTTTTAAACCTTTCCTTTAAGTATAAACGTCTTCAAAATTCCGGGTTCTGGGAAGTTCCTTTGCTTCTGCCTCCATTTTTCAGATTCTGTAAAAGTTTTGTTGGACCCAACTTTTCTATACTGTACCCTTCCGGATAGGAGCGATTTGGTTGCGTAGTAAAGAAGAAAGGGTAAGGCATAAAGCTAATGTACCTGAGTACCCGGGCTCGTACTCTCATTGCAGCATTTACCATTACTGAAAGCCGGGGTGAAGGAGGAGGATAACCCAACGCAGCCAGCATTTTTGCATCCAGGAAACACCTTAATACAGGAAATACAAAAGGTTTAGCAAAAAAAGGCATCCAACCTTTGACAATCTTCACGGTGGCATCGCCAACATGCTTGTTTGTTTCTGTGTAAGCAAAATTGCGGTCCTCGTAAAGGGCTGCAAATTGTTCAAATGCATCCAATGAGGTCGGTATGTCACGAAGGCCCATGCGTATACCTACTTCCCTGAAAAAATAAAAAAGCGCCTGTTTTTCATTTTCGCTGGGTTTGCGCCAGCCGTACCGATTTATCCAGGAAATGGGTTCTAAAATAAAGGTGGACAGTACAAACAGGTAATCTTCGTTGGAAATGGCATAGGCGCTATGGATCCTGTTCATATGGTCTATGGCAGCACGACCCCTTTCACTGTCGTAACCATATTGCATAAATTCGGCAATAAGCAGCGCAGTATCGTCGTAGCGTTTTTGTCCGTGTCTCCTGAACTCCCCTGTACGATGTAGGAGCCGGGAAACAGATGAGCTGCAAAAGCTTCGCATCAGCGCCACTTCCAGAGCCCTGATGCCATCCCAGGGGAATTCATACCCCGACAGCAAATGAACAATCCGGCAGTGATCTTTTTGTGGATCCAGCCGATTGATTTCATCCTGGACAGCTTTGCTACGGAACAGGCCAAACTGTTTTTTATAGGTTTTCATCACGTTAATTAAAGCTACTGGTTATCTGCTTCTATTCAATTCGGGGAGAGACTTTCATTTTATGATCTTGTAACATGAAACCGCAGTCTTTCAGTAAAACAACAGTTATCATTTTGGCGTAAATGAAAATCCTGATATAGTTATGATGCTTTTCATGCACAAAAATTTTGTATTCAGTTTGCTGTTGCAAAAGATTTATTTGATTAAAAGAAATTAAAAGAACCTGGTTGGAAAATGTATGGCCAATTGAGAACCTGTAATCTGTATGAAAAATGTGTGATATACCTTTTATTATTTTTATGCAAGCAGGAAAGGGCATAAAAAAGCCCCCGTTTCCGGGGACCCTTTAAAGCGTACCGAGGAGCAGACTTGAACTGCCGACCTTCGGGTTATGAATCTGATGCTACAGTCCCCTGAAACCCTCGCCAGACAAGCGTTTCCTCTCGTTTGGATTGGTACTGCGCCAGCGTATGCGCCAAAACCTTGCGCACACTATGTACACAGACCCAATCATCGTCCATGACGATAAGCCCGGTTACCGCTCCTATGTGACCTTTACAGTCAACGGGGAACGCCACCGGTTCTACAATGGCGGGATCATCAATCTGCCCGTTTTCCCTAACAAAGCAAAAGTCCCAGCCGATAAATTCCGGCTGCTAAAGACACTCCAGTTCGAATTCCGTAAAAAGCTGGAAAAAGGGTGGCGGCCTACACATGAAAGGGCCATTGATCCCTATGCCGGATACACCTTGGTCCAGTGCATCAAAGAAATCCTGTCCAACATCGAAATCGAAGACATAAGCGAGCGTTACCGCAGCGATCTGAAGCGGATCGGTAAGGAACTATCGGAGTATGCGAAGCAGCATAAGCTGAACCAGGTCACCTGCCGGAACATCACAGCAACAACCTTGGAAGGGTTTCTAAGGAACTTTCGAACATCGGCTACCTATTACATGACCACACGGAGTTCCCTGGCCGGCTTCTTTACCCGGATGATGCGCAACGGCATGATCGAAACAAATCCGGTTTGGAAAACCAGCCGCATGAAATCGGTTGCCGTGCTAAACCAGGCTTTTACAAAAGATGAATTACGTAAGCTGCTGGACCACCTTCAACGTACGCATTCACGGCTGCACCTATGCGCCCTGCTGATGTACGGTTGTTTCCTCCGGCCGCACCGAGAGGTCCGGCAGCTTAAGCGGCGGCATTTTTCTGACGATCTGTCAACCATAATCCTGGGTGGAAATGAGAATAAAGGAAAACGGATTCGGATCATCCGGGTTCCAATGTATGTTCGGGAAGCACTTGAACTGAATTCAGTTCATATTCTTGAAAAAGATCTGTACATCGTAACAGGCACTGGGGTAACCTTCAATCAAGATTATTTTAAAACAGCGTGGGGAAGACTGAAGAAGGACATGGAAGAGTCCGGTTTAATTCGAAAAAACCACACATTGTACAGTTTTCGCCACACCGGTACTGTGGAACTTTACCGGAAAACAAAAGACCCTTATAAAGTCCATCAGACTATGGGGCACAGTTCGCTAACGGTAACACTAACATATCTACGGAGCCTTGGTATTGCTACGACAGTAGCGGACGATCTGCCTGATCTGTGATAAACTTGCGCCACACATAGTTAGATCAAATGCGTGTGTGGCGTTTTAACCCTTTAACAACTGCAGTTACCGCACTACTGTAACGGTACCTTTTTCAATCACCTCTTTTCCACCCTGCAACTGATAGCGACATGTCCATACATACACACTGGTTTCCTGCACAAGACCAGCCAACTTGCCATCCCAGCCTTTTCTGGGATCTACCGTATAAAAGATCACTTGCCCCCAGCGGTTATAAACGGTAAGTTCAAACTTTTCTGTCTTGCCAAATACCAGGGCACTGAACTCATCGTTCTTTCCATCCCGGTTGGGGGTTATGGCAGTAGGGATGTAAACACCGTTCATGCAATCCTTCTGTGTAATGACTATTGAATCCCTTCCGATGCAGCCTTTAGCATCTTCTACCTGTAACCAGTACAGGTTTGGTTTTTCAATCGTGATGCTTTTTGTCGTTCCACCAGTTGACCACAAGTAGGACTGGTACCCTTGCGTGGGTTGCAGCTGAATTTTGCTGTAAGAGCAGATAGCCGTATCGGCGAAAAGAAAGCCGGCAGGCAGGGGTAGGAGAGTTGTTATCTCTGTGGTATCACTACCAGTGCATCCATGGGCATCCGTGACGGTAACATAATAACGGCCAGGTCCAGAGATGGTAAAATTCCGGCTTGTACTTCCGTCCTGCCATTGGTAGGCTGAAAAATTACCAGCGTTGAGCGTACGGGTCGTACCGGTACAGAGCTCGGCGTTCTTGTCCAGATTCACTACAGGTAATGTCCAGGCATTCAGTACAGTAAGTGTATCGCTTGCTCTGCATCCTTTATCAGTGATGCCGGTGACAATGTACTGTCCTGCAGTCTGCACCGTGAGCTGTTGAGTAGTTGCATTGGTATTCCACACGTACGAACTGAACCCGGATCCCGCATCGAGCGTTCGGGATTCACCCTGACAAAAACTAAGATCCTGCCCCAACTGGATGGGAGGTGCATGGTATACTTTCACCCGGATCGTATCAAAGGCAAAACAACCTGGTGTTTTTTCCGCTTTTACAAAGTAGGTAGTATCCACCGACGGATTGACAATAATAGCCTGGCCAGATTGGGCTGTGATAGCGTACGAGGGTGACCAGCTATAACTAAGGAAGCCATCCGGTGCCTTGAACTGAATCGTATCGCTGCCGCATTTGGTACGGTCCGGGCTAACGTCGAAAGGAATAGGAGGCTGTTCGGTTACATTGATAAAATCGGTAAAACTTTTTCCGCATGCATCTTCTACCGTTACGTGGTATACACCAGGAGTATTCACTAAATAAGTTGGGTCAGTAGAGCCATCCTGCCAACGGTAGGAGGTGAAACCATTTTGTGCTTTCAGCAGAATAGTATTACCCGGACAAAGTGTGGTATCTGCCCCGAGCGTCAACTGGTTTGCGGAAGTAAGAATGGTGACGACGATGGAATCAACCATCCGACCACATGGTGTGCTGATTGATGAATAGATCTTGGTGATACCTGCCCGTTTGAAAATAACAGACAGTTCGGAATCGGTACCGGAAACTTTGTCTATAATCGAAGGGTCAAAGGACCAGGTGACGGGAACATCACAACCAAGGTTCCGTTGCGCTTTATACGCCACTATATTGTTGTCTATACAGGCATTGGCGGGGCCGCTAATTTCAATTTTGGAACAATTACCTTTGACACCGCAGATGGTAGTCGGGATGGTATTCAATAGCCTGGCATCGGTCTGATAACTAATTTTTTCAATACCTTCCATCCAATCAAAATTGGGTGTGGTTGGACGGTAGACGAATGGTTCAGGAAGGTCAAGCGGGACCATAGTCGTACTGAAAGGAATGCTTTCGCAGGATCCATCACTCCCAGGGTCCACTTCCCCTTCATCACTCGCCCGAATCAAGATCGGGTTGAAATGATAGGAAGAATATCTGCTTCCATCATACGTATCGCCAAGATATAAGCGGTGACCAAGAACAAGAATGCCTGCAGAATCATCTTGTACAGCACTGACCTTGTGTTGCTTCCATGCCGGGTATTTTTTGGCCCATAGTACCTGGCCGGTAGGGGTAAATTTAAAAATGGCAAGAGCAGAATCAGGTGTACCCGGGATTCTGTCTGCCAGAATAAAGTTCCCATCTTTGGTAATGGCGGTATGCATGTTTTGTGTCTGCAGCCAGAAATGATACATGTGTGTGTCCGGTGCCAGTTCCTGATCGAGCATAACACCATTCAAACCTTCACCATCTTTACTTACCTTGACCATTCCAAGAAATTGTCTACCGGTCCAACCAACCGGTCGGTTGATTCTGACCATTACATAAACGGAATCCCCATTCAGGAAAAGGCCATCTACTTTTGAGAACTTATCATCCGGCACAAAACGTCGGCTCCATGTCCGCTGGCCGGCGGTGTCAAAGCGTTCTACAAATACAGAGCCGTTGAACTCACCCGCACCATACATGGCATTTCCTTCCAGAACAATCCTTCGAAAGGTGGGAAGAATTTCATAGCGTTCGTTCAACCTTTTTCTGTAAGTGAGATTACCGTTTGCATCCATCACAAACTTGATAACGGAAACGGGTTCCTGTTCCATGTTGTAATGCAAAAGGCCGGTGAAGGTATTGTTTCCGGATTGCTGCAGGTCTGCGATTGATCCCTGGACGTAACTGGACCATATAATGTCGCCCGAAGGACTCATTTTTACGAAAGCGGTTATTGAGTACCCATAATGATCCACAGTGTACCCCCCGGGACCCGCCAGTAGCACATTGCCATCTTCAGTTAATCGAACATGTTGGAACGAACCACCAAAGAATTCACTGCCCACAGATTTAGACCAGGCGACCGTTCCATTCACTGCAACCTTTAGAACGAAGGGTTGAATGGAGGTTTTGTTGTATCCGGCCATGATATAACCATCAGCTACTTTCACCACTTCAAACGGGACAAGCTGATACTTATCCCAGTATTCCGCAAGAAATGTCGAATGGCATCCATCGTTATTGGTGGCGGGTTCGGGCACACAATCCTGTCTCTCGCAGAGCACTCTTTCAGTAAAAGCCAGGTTACTCTCATCCGGAACTACTGGATGAATTTGCACGGTTTGCGTAAAAGAAAGAAGCCATGGCAGCGTCGTTATGGAAAGTTGTTTTATGGTGTCCTCATGCATTACATTGGCAAAACTGGCACATGATCCGTAGTCACCACGCCAATCTGTTTTGATTACCTGCACTTTATTGACCAACCCATTTTCAAAATTCTTCAAGGTCCCAGCAAATAGGTATCCCTTGTTTTCAAATGGCACAATACCGAGAAAGGTGTTATGCTGGGCAAATTGGTTTGGGGTTAACCCAAATCCGTCGCCTACGCCACGAATACCCAGTTTGCGAAGAACAGCATTCCGGGCCGGTGAGTTATCACTGGTAGAAAAAACCACACTGCTATCACCCGAAAAAGCCAGGTTTACTGCACTAACATCGTAACCCGTGCCTGTCGAAACATGGTAGCGTCTACCAAGATGTGTTGCAACGTTGTCAACAATCTTGACAAAACAAAGTTGAGGATTATTTTGATTGAAGGTGCTGACGGGCTGCTTGACGAGCATGGCCACCATATACCCGTTTGTGATGGTATCTATCCGGATTACTTCATTGTCCATGTATTCAAAGCGAATCAGTTTTTGGGCCCAAGCTACGGAGCCGTCATTGAGGTCTGCCTTTAATACAAAACCTTCCTTGTTCCCGCCCATTGTAAAACCACCTATTACCAGGTGGGTACCGTCAAAGACAAGCGAGGTAATACCATCAGCACCGCCGTTATCATAGGTTCGGTCCCAAAGAAGTGATCCACTGTGGTCAAACCGGGCCAATGAAAAGTTACTATAATAGGTACTGTCGTTGTTGTTCCAGGCCAACGCAAAACCGCTATCCGGCAGTTGGAGAATTGCTTTTACACTTGCAGGCAGACCATTACTGGAAACACGTTTGCTCCACAGCAGGTTACCGCTTCCATCTACACGCACCAGCCAGGTTTCGCCGTGCTGCTGGCCAAAGGATCGGGTATTTCCTGCGGCTATATAACCACCGTCTTTTGTTTGAATAACTTTAAGCAATTCATCGTGTTCGGTGCTGCCGAATGATTTGGTCCACTGGATGGAACCTTGGCTGTTGGTTTTCATCAGGAAACCGTTCATGTTGGAAGAACTCGATGTGGTTCTGCCTGCGATAATGGAACCCCCATCAGCAGTGTAGAATATATCCATCCCTTCGTCCGATCCATCACCTCCATACGTCTTCTGGTAATTCGGGGTACAGGTTTGTGCAGCAGTGGTGTTGGAATAAACCAGCAGTAGGTATAGGAAAAAAATGCGGACTGTTAACAGCAGTAGCCTGGTGACGGACATTCAGCAGGAAGTTTTGAAAGGACAAGATAGCAGTTTTCTGATATCCTATACTTTCATCTTTTATACGCACTTCTGTACACCTATGTAGGGCGTGGGATCAGCCAATATAATACCGATTATGCTGCTTCTCTTTTCGCATACTGCAGGCAGGTTGGATTCGGCCGTCGTCCGTTCAGGTAATTTTTGAACGTGGGGTACGGTATACCGTAAAACGTAGCCGCTTCCCTTGCGCTGTAGAATCGCTGTCCTGTACACAGATCAATGACTGTTTTTCTTTGTGTTCGTTTACTTAGTAACCCGGAATCGTAGGCATGTTGAATGTTTTCAGCATGGGTGGTCCATTCCAAGTTCACCGCACAGCAATCCACCTTGTTCCCGTTCTTGTGGTTGACGAACTGTTTTCCATACAGGTTAGGCACAAAGGCCGCAGCAACGAGCCGGTGGATGAACAAGGTCTTTATCTTGCTACCCTGGCACAAGCGTACAGTCAAATAACCAGCCCTGTCTATTCTGATCTGGATCGGTTTTTCTGTAGTGTTCAGTGAAACTTTACGGATGTTGCCCTGGTCACTAATGAGGTACTTTCCCTGGTATCCGGGCACGGGAAGCCAGGCTTCAGAGGTATTTTTCATAGGTGGATTCTGTATTATTGAGTTCGCCCTAATTTAGCTCATAAATACATGATAGTCAAAAGAATGTTCACATTTTTCTACCAGTTTTCCATTTAAGGCATAAGTGCGTTTATCCAAATCGTAAAAGTCCTAACCTCCGAAAGCGAATACCCTCTAAATGATTGATATTCATAAATATATGGCTAAAAAAGTTGGAAACTGGCCGTTCGACGTTTACCTTTAGACTTGTCGGGGAGGTTATAGAACATCCGCACCGGCTATCCAACATATACCTATGAAATACACCAAGAACAGGATGGGGTTACTGTCGGGCCTCACTAACGAATTCAACATGAACCGCAGACGTAGACCACAGGATCCTCTACTCGTTTACCATCAGGGGCAACGTATCAGCAAATCTATCCAAACTTGGATACAGGAAAATCCAGAAGTCGTCTGGGATGAGGTCTACAAGTATGGCAGGTTGAGCCTTTGCCGAAATTCACATCAACTATTGATGAAGGCAGCGCAGGACAAATTTCCTGATAGGGTCAAAGCGAAGAATTTTCGAAAACATCTACACCACACAGTATTACATAGGAAACCAAAAGGTATTACCACCATCTGAGTTCAGATCGGAATTCAGATCATTCCAATCAGGTATACACACTGCGCCCACCACCATAATAACTCGCTTTGCAGTGATATGTGAACTGGTATTTGTCACTAATATGTTGTCTCAGTCAGGGGGCTAAGAACCATCAAAAATCATCAACTTTGAAAAGAAAACAATATTTGATAGCCGGCACAACACCGGGTGCAGTCATTAACCGGATCGGCCGAAACCCAGAGTAACAGCTATTGCAGAAGATGGAACAGAATTCGGATTTCCATCAGGTTTGCTGACCTTTGCGGTTATAAGATAATTTTTTAAGATGCATTCAGAGAATCCAGAGGCTTCGGTTGACCAATTATTCATGTATTTTGATCGCCTAATTCCGTTGAACGAAGAGGAAAGAGACATGGTCAGGTCAAGATTTCATCCACGTCTTTTTAGGCGGAGGCAGTATGTGCTGCAGGAAGGTGATATTTGCACTCAGTTCTATTTTGTAGTGCGGGGCTGCCTTCGGATGTACAAGATCGATGAAAAAGGAACCACCCATATCCTTCAGTTTGCGGCTGAGAACTACTGGATCAATGATCTCGGAAGTTTCCATGGCGTCAAACCGTCAGCCCTGAACATTGATGCGCTGGAAGATACCGTTGTGCTCCAGATTAGTCATACCGACCTCATCTCCCTGTACATCCAAGCGCCGAAGTTTGACCGCATCTTCCGTGTGCTGCTGGAGAACGCCTATGTTCGACTACAAGATCGGCTGCTGCAAAATATCAGTTCCACCGCCGAAGAACGGTACCAGACTTTTCTGGAAATCTATCCGCATCTGGTGAACCGACTCTCCCAGGTGCAAATCGCTTCTTTCCTGGGTATCACACCAGAATTTTTAAGCCGACTGCGTAATCGCAGGGCCTCAAAGCCCTTGAAATCTTAAACTACATCAAGGCTATTTCTTAAACCAGTTCATTGGCCACCCTTTGGTGATAACGGAGTTTTGCACTCACAAAACAATCGTAAATCATCAAAAAAGAAATAGTAATGAGTATAAAATCAAAAGTAGCCGTCATTGGCCTTGGCAACATCGGAAGTGCTGTTGCTGCTAACCTCGTAAAAGGAAACCGTCCCGTTATCGTTGCAGACCGCACACTGGCTAAAGCAGAAGCGCTGGCCCAGAAGTTGGGAAGCCTGGCACAGCCAGCCGAGATCCCAGCTGCCATCAAAGACGCTGCCATCATCGTGCTGGCCATCTACTTTGGTCCCATTCAAGAGTTCCTGAAGAAATATGCATCGGAGCTTGAAGGCAAGATCGTTGTCGATCCTTCCAACCCGATAGCACCAGCTGAAAACGGTGGCTTCAAAAAGATCGTCGGTGAAAAAGAATCCTCAGGTCATATCCTTTCCACCCAGCTTCCGCAAGGTGTAAAACTGGCCAAGGCGCTGGGTACTTTGGGTGCCGCTTCCCTCGCTGGCGCGGCCCATCAAACGCCTGAAAAAGCTGTTCTCTTCTATGCCACTGATGATATCACCATCAACAGTGAAATTGAAGAACTGATTCGTGACAATGGTTTTGAGCCTGTCCGCATTGGTGGTCTGGATCAATCCATCCGTATCGAGGTCTTCGGTGATCTGCATGAATTCGGTGCGCTTGGTAAACCTGTTACTCTTGCTGAAGCAAACGACAAAGTATAACGATAAACCTCCGAACGGCCACACATAGACGGGCCGTGAAAATGTAGTCTGAAAATCTTTTAAACAACAATTCAACTCGATCATCATGAAAAAATTCGTTGCATCATTCCTCATCCTATCGTCCATATTCCTGCTGGGTAGTGTAGCCCAGGCGCAATCCAACCAGAAAGCTGCAATTGAAAAGCTGATCTACGCCTACCGTGACGCCTTGAACGCCTCGGATGCTGGCAAGGTCGTTTCCCTTTATACAACCGATGGTGTGTTGCTTGCGAACGCAGCACCGACAGCCGAAGGAGCCGCTGCCGTAAAGGGTACTTATCAGTATGTGTTTGATAACTTCAAATACACCCTTGATTTTACCATTGCGGAAATCGTAGTCAATGGTAACTATGCGTTCGCCCGATCTACCTCGAAAGGTTCCTTTGTCATCAAATCAAGCAATCAAACCGTGCCTGATGAGAACAGGGAGTTATTTGTCTTTGAAAAGGTGAAAGGTGAGTGGAAAATCGTTCGTTACATGTACAACAAAGCCAAGTAGGTTAGCAGGGCTGTTATCGCAGCCGTAGCAGATAAGTAATATCAAGGTGCAGCGGGATGATTTACCTGTTGCACCTTCAGTGTCAACCCCTAAACACACAGCATCATGAAGTCGGTTTTCTTTTCCCTGTTTACGCTCATCATCTTAACTGTCAGCAGTCAGGCACAGGCTCCGAAGAAGCTAAGGCATTTTATGCAAGCAGCGCCCACGCCAGCTGGTGCCATCCCGTACGGTGACAACCCCAAAGCAGGACGGTACGTCAGTGCGGGTGATGCCAGGATCTATTATGAAGTGTACGGCAAAGGAAGGCCCATGGTAATTTTGCACGGCGGCGTCTTTGGTTCGACGTATGAAATGCACCAGTTCATTGACAGCCTGAAGAAAGGCTTCCAGGTCATTGCGGTATCCACCCGTGGCCACGGAAAATCGGAGTTAGGGACCGAACCCATTACCTACGAGCAAAAGGCGAACGATGTTCTGGCGGTGATCAATGCTGTGACCAAAGACAGTGTGACGATTCTGGGGTTCAGTGACGGAGCTTACACGGGTTACAAGCTGGCCAGCATGTACCCAGGAAAGGTGCGCAAGCTCATTGCTATCGGTGCCACAGAGATCAGGCCAGGTGTTCGGGATTTTTCCTTTGACGCAAAGCAGGGCATCGCTCTGGACACCCTTTACTGGAAGCAGCAGTTCAAGCTGATGCCGCAGCCAGAGCGCTTACAGGAAATGTTCACCCTGCTGGGTTCAATGTACAACCGCCTGACACTGGATAGCGCCTTCTTTGCCACAATCAAATGCCCTGTGCTGGTTATGGCGGGAGACCGAGATCAATCCAATCCTGTACAGCGGGTGGTGAACACAGCCCAGATGATACCCACCAGTCAAATCGGCATTATTCCTAACAGCACCCACGGCGTGTTCCTGGAGAACTTTAAAGCTGTATGGGCCTGTGCTGTCCCTTTCCTCAGACAATGACTTCAGACTAAACGATCACCGACAAAACAAAACATAATGGCAACGAGTGAAACCCTCACAAGCGAAGTATTGAACCATCATCTAACGGCCTTCGGCGGCAATGACCTGGATGAAATTCTGAAAGACTACACCGACGAATCGGAAGTGCTCACACCTGACGGACCGTTGAAAGGGCTGGTGGTCATCCGCAAGTTCTTTGCTGAGTATTTTGCTACGATCCCCACAGGATCAGCTTTTGACATGAAACAGTTAACGGTGACAGGCAATGCGGCCTACATTGTCTGGACCAGTGAATCACAGGTCGCCAGCATTCCGATGGGTACTGATACGTTCTTTTTACAAGACGGGAAGATCAGGCTGCATACAGTAGCGGCACACATTCTGCGAAAGTAGATAACCTTGACCCTTGGCTGCGGAGTAAGAGCGCACCTTTTTTCTCATAACTGAAAACGTAAGCAGATGAAAAGAATACTATTAGCAACCATGGTGTTGCTGGGAATGATTTCAGCAACGCTTCACGCCCAGAAGGTCGAATTGAAGGGAGAACATCTACAGGCTGTGGGTGTGTCGATGTCACTGGAAAGAATGAAGGGAAAAAAGGCAGTGCGGGTGGTGAAAGACACAATGGTTAAAGAGTTCGACGAACCCACGTTTGTGAAAATCAAGGGCATCGATTTTACCAGCGGCACCATCGAGGTAAAGGTGCTGAGTCGCCTGTTGAAAAGTGCGCCTGACTACGCACGGGGCTTTATCGGGGTGGCCTTCCACATTAATGATAGCAACTCCCGTTTTGAAAGCATTTATCTGCGCCCCACAAACGCCAGAGCGGATGACCAGGTGCGGCGAAATCACTCTATACAGTACTTTGCTTACCCAGAATATAAGTTTCAGCGGCTCCGAAAAGAAGCGCCAGAGCGGTATGAAGCGTATGCAGATATGGCCCTAGACGAATGGATCACTATGCGGATTGTAGTGAAGGGCCAGCAAGCGAAACTTTATTTGAACAATAGCCCCCAGCCTTCGCTGGTAGTGAATGATTTGAAACTCGGAAGCAAGGCCGCTGGGGACATTGGCCTGTGGGTAGATGTGGGTACCGAAGGCTACTTTTCTGGTCTGAAGGTCCGACATGAATAATTTCCACACCGGATTGACCACGAAAAGAAACGAAGAAATACTACCCTACGATCAAAACTTTCTGCGAGATATGCTTGGCAGTGGTCGGCCGGAAAAAGTGCGCCATCAGATGCGCCAAGATCCATCAAAAACTTCTATTTTGTAGAGCTAAACACGATTCCATAACCGGCGCAAAAACCGATGCAGTCACATACCGAAACGGCGGAAACATAAGCTGGGAGTGAGTTTAAAAAAAAGCCCCCGTTTCCGGGGACCCTTTAAAGCGTACCGAGGAGCAGACTTGAACTGCCGACCTTCGGGTTATGAATCCGATGCTCTAACCAGCTGAGCTACCTCGGCGAGGGCTGCAAAAATAAGGGATCGGCTGTTTCCGCAAAAGGAAAAATTTTCTTAAACAAGAAAAAAGCGGCACAATACGGCCGCCTTTTTCTTATAACTATTCTGCTATTAAATATTTCCGCCTCCGGTACTTCCGAATGTGGAACCGGAATTTGTATTGTTGCTGCCGCTGCCTTCAGCCACGCTTTCGCTTTCTGTACGCAAAATATTGGGATCATTGCGTTCGCTGCTACCACTGCTGTGCGTATGATAGTTGGATGAAGAGGCATGCTTGGTTTCAATATACTCTTTAAAGTTCATGATGTCCTGGCGTACCATTTTTTCCAGTACTGGATTCACACGCTTGGCAATGCCTGCACCCAGTTCACCGGCCGGGGCACGGTAGGTAATAACCACATCCAGTTCGGTTCCTTCTCCACCCAGTGCATCGCGGAACGTGACTTTACCGGCATTGTTCACCATGGAGTCGGGCACCGACTGCCAGCCAATAAATTCATTTTCCTGTTCTTTTACAATCTCAGCATTCCACTTCACCTTGCCCATACCACCGGGGATCTCAGCTTCCCAATGTGAATGCTTGGAATCGATCTCGGTAACGTTTGCCAGGTGCTTCATGAACAAGGGAAGATTTTCCAGCTTGCGCCAGAAAGCATACACTTCCTGCCGCGGTTTATTTACAATCAGCCCCGTACGGATATTGATTGATGACGTATGACTGGCGCCTTTTGTTTTTCCAAGGCTTTCATACATCGGGCAATGGCCGGAAACACCGCGGTAAAGTAAAACACCACCCAATACCGTTCTGATTAAACCTTTGAGGGGATGACTGGTAAGATTGTGCAGACCTGAGGAAAGCAGGAAAGCTCCCAATCCAACACTTACCATGCGTTCGGTTTGACCAACGTTCAGCAGACCACCGCTAAGTTGGGGCTGAAATTCACTCTCTGATTGCCAGTTGTTGTTTTCAGTATTCGTCATAAACTAATTTTTGAGATTGATTGAAAAATCTTCGACAAATCAGTTTTGCAATTATTATGCCTCTGGATAAATCCAATATAAAAGCCCCGGAGGAGTTGCCGGGGCTTTCAAAAACATATCGGACCAAAACTGCTAAGGCCCTGTCTTAAAAGGTTGCTGAACCATTCTATCTAAGCAATACTATTCTCTTTTACGCTTACAGCAGCTGCGGTTCGGCCCGGGTAAACTTCCAGGGCTCTCTCCAGGCAATTCATGGCTTCATCCAGGTCTTTGCTGTTCAAAACATACGCAAGACGAACTTCGTTCCTGCCAAGGCCCGGCGTTCCGTAAAATCCGGTAGCCGGTGCCAGCATTACGGTTTTGTCGTTGTGGGAAAAAGATTCCAGCAACCATTGGCAGAAGGTATCGCAGTCATCAATGGGCAGGCGGGCTATGGCATAAAAAGCTCCGCCGGGATTGGGGCAAAAAACACCGGGCATTTTATTCAGCCGGCGTACTACCAGGTCTCTCCGTTCCAGGTATTCGGCTTTAGGTTCGTCAAAGTAAGAGGCGGGAAGATCCACCGCTGCTTCGCCAAGAATTTGCGCAAGACCCGGAGGACTTAGCCTTGCCTGGGCAAACTTCATGGCCGTGTCATACACGCCTTTGTTTTTGGTGACAAATGCGCCCAATCGTGCACCACAGGCACTGTACCGTTTACTCACCGTATCCATCACTACCACATGTTCATCCATACCATCAAGGTGAAGGGCACTGGTGTACGCTCCTGAATAACTGAATTCGCGGTAAGCTTCATCAGAAAAAAGATAAAGATTGTATTGAAGACAGATGGACTTTAGATCTTCCATTTCCTGGCGGCTGTACAGGTAACCGGTAGGATTGTTTGGGCTGCACACAACAATGGCTCTTGTATTGGCAGTGATCACCTTTTCAAAATCCTTGATGGGCGGAAGGGCAAAGCCGTTTTCAATGTGCGAGGTGATGGGAACAACCTTCACACCTGCCTGTACGGCAAAACCGTTGTAGTTGGCATAAAAAGGTTCGGGAATGATCACTTCGTCGCCGGGATTCAAGCAGGAAAAAAAGCCAAACATGATTGCTTCCGACCCACCCGTGGTGATCAGGATCTGATCGTAGGCTACGTCTATGCCAACAGATTTGTAATAACCAACCAACTTACGCCGGTAGCTTTCGTTGCCGGCACTGTGACTGTATTCCAGCACCGTGATGTCGGCATTACGAACCGCATCCAGAATAGAGGGAGGGGTTTCAATATCCGGTTGTCCGATATTCAGGTGAAATACATGAATGCCTTTTTTCTTTGCAGCTTCTGCATAGGGCACCAATTTTCTGATGGGGGAAGGTGGCATTTGCTGCCCACGGTTACTGATCTGTAGCATGCGCCAAAATTAGGGAGGAATCGCCAGACCCAATGTAGGAATACATTACCTGAAACGCGACAATTATTGCAGGAAGTTTTTGATCAGGTAAACGTTTTCCCGGCCGGTGATCAGCAGGTCTTTTTTGTCCTTTCCGCCAAAACAATGATTCGCTGGAACTGTTGGGAACGTGATCAGCGCCTGGCGTTTTCCATTTCCATCCAGTATAAGAATGCCTTCTTTTGAACTCAGGTAAACATTGCCGGCAGTATCGCATTTGATACCATCACTGTTTTCTTCTGCCAGGATGGAGCTAAACTGCAGGTTGCCAAGGTCGTAAACAGATATGAATTTTTCAAATGGCTTGCTGGAGCAGATGTAAAGCTTTTTTTTATCGGGAGTAATACAGACGCCGTTCGGATATTGGTATTTATCGCAAATAAGCTGAACAGCACCTCCGTGATAACAATACACACCGCCAATCGGTTGAAATCTTTCAGGCGATAATTTGCCATCTTTCAAACCATAGGGCGGATCGGAGAAAAAGATGCGGCCGCTTTCATCGGCAATAATATCATTCGGGCTGTTGAATGGTTTATTTTGATACGAAGTTAAAAATGGCGTCAACTCCTGGCCATCCCAGGTAGCCACCATATGACTGCCGTGCCGGCAAACCAGAAGATTGCCGCCGGAATAGGCAAGGCCGTTTGAGCCAACCTGGTCGGGCTTAAGGTCAGTATCCCCGGGGTTATCGGTGCCGCTGTTCCTGATATAAACCTCTTTTGCACTACCGGGGATTACCTTGTAAACGGTATTGGCGGTAATGTCGCTAAACAGGTAGTAGCCTTCTTCATTCCAAACCGGGCCTTCTGTAAACTGGCAGTCGTTGAGAATTGTGTCAATTTCAAAATCTGTTCGAATGGTTTGCGTAATCTTTTCATCAAAAACCTGGAGCGAAGGGTGCATGGTCATCATTTGTAGTTGTTGTTCTGTAAAGCGGTAACCTCACCAAATGTAAAAAGAACGGCAATGGCTTTCGGATCTTGTGACAACAAGTCTTCATTTCAATCGAGATTGCAGTTTTTTCAGCACTTTTTCCAAATCGATTCCTTTTTTCAACACGGGGGCAAACAGATCGCCTTCCGATTTTACCCGGTCTAAAATGTTGTTGGCATTCCAGGTAGTTGGCGTGAGCCCTTTTTTTACTTCACTCCAGTCCAGCGGCGTGGACACCGGCATACCGGGTTTCGGCCGGAGCGAATATGGCGCAGCCGCTGTTTGCGTTTCCTTGTTCTGCAAAAAGTCGAGGTAAATTTTTCCTTTGCGTTTAGCCGGCGACCGTTCCATACTGGTAAGGCCGGCCAGTTCGTTGTTGACGATACTTACAACCATCTCCGCCAGTTGTTTTGATTCATCAAAACCATACTTGGCTCCAAGGGGAATGTAAATATGAATGCCGGTGGAGCCGGATGTTTTTACACAGGAAGCAGCGCCAACTTCTTCAAGAATTTTATGCACCATATTGGCAACGTCCACCACTTCATCAAACGTATTGGTTTTATCAGGGTCCAGGTCTATCAGGCACCAGTCTGGCTTCAGGTAATCCTGTATGCGGGCATGCCAGGGGTTGATTTCAATACATCCCAGGTTGGCCATGTAGATAAGCGTCGCTTCGTTCTTACACACCAGGTATTCCACCGTTTTTCCTGTGGACTCACTGAATTCATCGAACGTTTCAATCCATTCCGGCACTTTCCCGGCCATATCCTTTTGAAAGAAATTGGCTGCGGCAATGCCGTTGGGATGCCGGTTGAGCGAATGCGGACGATCCATCAAATAGGGCAATATATAGGGTGCAATCTGATGGTAGTAATTGACCATGTCACCCTTCCGAAAACCTTCTTTGGGCCAGTATACCTTTTGCGGATTGGTGATCGTCACTTCCTGCTTCTTGATCGTCACCACCTGGTCTTCCGCATTCTCCGGGTCGATCAGCGGAGTAATTGATGTTCCCTTTTTTACATTCCTTTTTTTAGGGGCAGTCTGCTTTTTCGCTCCTGTTTTTTTTGCAGGCGTTGCCACTTTTTTTAGTGTAGCCATAGCTGTCGTTTTTTCAAAATGCACGTCAGTTGCTTTTTTATCCTCCCGCAAACCCATGAAGATGGCGTGCCTTGCAATTCGATCGGAGGTCCACTCGATAAATTTAATTTCGCAAACCAGTTGGGGCTTTACCCAGGTTGCCGGCATATTGGTTTTAGGTGTTTTAGCAAACGGTGATTTTGATACAATGAGCGGTTGCAGCTTTTTATAGATCTGTTCCAGCGTTTTTGTAGTAAAACCACTGCCGGTGTGGCCGATATACACCAGTTTTTCTCCCTCATAAACGCCCAGCAGAAGGGACCCAAAGTACTTGCGGGTTTTACGCGGTTCCGTATAGCCTGCAATCACCACTTCCTGCCGCATGGCCACTTTAATCTTCGCCCAATCCGGTGTACGTGTTCCCACCTGGTATATGCTGTTGACACGTTTGGCCATAATGCCTTCGAGCCCTTGTTTTACAGCAGCTTTGAAGAAAGATTTTCCTTTTTCTTCCACATGATCGCTGTAACGAAGGTGTTCCAGGTCGGCAGGAATTACCTCCTCCAAAATCTGCTTACGTTGGATGAGCGGAAGTTGGGTAAGATCCTGGCCATTCAGCCACAACAGGTCAAAAATGTAGTACCGCAACTGCACCGGTGTGTTTTGCCAGTTTTGCAGCGCCTGGAAGTTGGCAAGTCCCTGCTCATCCACCGCTACAATCTCGCCATCAAAAACAGCTTGTATGTTCAGATCTCTTAATGCCTGCGCAACAGGTGCATATTTCTGCGTAAAAGGTTTCAGGTTCCGGGAAACAAGTTCCACCGATTCTCCCTGGCAGTAGGCCACTGCCCGGTAGCCGTCCCATTTGATTTCAAATAACCAGTCTTTGTTGTCAAAGGGTTCATCAATCAGTGTTGCCAGCATGGGAATAAACTTGGCGGGCATGTCGGCCGGTTTGGTACCCTGGGTATCGTCCCGTAGCAAAGCTTTTGTTTTTGTTGATCGATCAGGTTTGGGTTTAGTCTCTTTTTTTGCCGTTGCTTTTTTCGGTGCTGCTGATTTTTTCCCTCCTGTGGTTTGTTTAACCGGGTGCCTGACCGTTGCTCCATGGTCAAGGGCTACTTCCATCAATGTTTTCCCGCTTTTTACGGATGCTTCTTCTTCAGTAATATCCTGCTCACGGCTTTGGCTATCTTTTTTCTTTATCAGCATCCAGGTATTTTCGCCCCGGCCTTTCATCTGTATAAGTGTGAACTCGCCCTTCAATTTTTGCCCGTGTAACACAATACCAATTTTTCCACTTTCCAGTTGACGCAACAATTCCTCTTCCTGTTCCTTTCTTTTTTTTCCAATAAGATTGGAAGGTTCGTAGGTGCCCTCATCCCAAACAATCACAGTACCTGCACCATACTCGCCTTCAGGGATGACGCCTTCAAATTTGCGGTAGCTGAAGGGGTGATCTTCTACCATCATGGCCAGGCGTTTATCCGATGGACGGAGCGAAGGTCCTTTGGGTACGGCCCAGCTTTTCAACACACCATCCATCTCTATCCTGAAATCGTAGTGAAGACTGGATGCGTCGTGCTTTTGCACCACAAAACGTAAGCTGCCCCTGGAATGTTCTTCTTTTCCCTTTGGCTCTGCTGTTTTTTTGAAGTTGCGTTTTTGATTGTACTGGGTCAAACTCATGTAGAAATGGTTAAAAAACTAATGCCATTTGAACAGGTGCATGGCATGGATTTGCTGCTATAAAGGGAAAAATTTTATGCAAGACGGAAAGAACGATAGAGATCAGCAGGAGGAGCGTCAACCGGGTTCTATGTCATCGTACAACAACAGGGAAAACAATCGCCAGGGCCGTGTTGAAGAAGTGGAAGAAAATGATGCTGAAAACGATTTGCGTAGCAATAAAAATTCAAAACCGGAAAACAGGGCACACAGCAAAGAGGAAGAAAAAGAGGCGTAATGAGCAAAAAATACTTGAGGAACGAGTACAATTATAAGTAGCAGGAAACACAGGTTCTGCTGCGTTTCTAGGCACGTTTCTTTTTGCCGCCGTTCAGGCTTTCCTTCAGGATCTCCATCAGGTCCCTGACTTCTGCAGGCATTTTCCGCGGTTCGGCTATACGGATATTTTTTCCGGCAGCTTTGGCTTTGATTACTTTTCGAAGCTCGGAAATATAGGTGTCTTTGAAAGCTGCAGGATCAAAGGTTTCGGTCAATTGGTTGACCAGTTTTGTTGACAGTTGAATCTCTTTGGGTGTAAGACGTTCCGTCTTCGTTTTTACTTCCGGCGTTTCTCTGACTTCTTCGTGGTAACGTAACTGGTTCAGGAGTAAAACGCCTTCATGATTTTTAAGGATACAGATGTGGGCACGGTTGCGTAGCATGAACTCAGCCAGTCCTACAGTTTTCGTTTCATCCAGTGCCTTCAGTAATAATTTGTAGGATTTTTCTGCTCCTTTAGCGGGAACAACATAGTATGGCTTCTCGTAATAAATTGGGTCAATCTCTTCTTCCTTTACAAACTGTATGATGTCGATAGACTTATTGATGTGCGGCCGTGCCTTTTCAAAGTCCTCATCGGTTACCACAACATATTTGCCTTTTGCGTACTGGTAACCTTTTACAATGTCTTTGTACGCTACTTCTTCGCCAGTCTTTGAATCAATGCGGGCATACTTGATAGGAGCCAAATCATCTTTTGACAACAGATCAAAATCGATATTATCATCCTGGACGGCACTTTGCAGCTTTACCGGGATGTTAACCAGGCCAAACGAGATGGCACCTGACCAGATGGATCTGTTAGCTTTCATGCTGTTTTCAACTTAAGAAGCCGGGTAGTACGTATTGCCGTGACGATAAGTGTTGTGACGGAACCATGCGGTAATGGTATGCCATGCACTTTGCCACCAGGATGAATTCTCCATTGACTTGGTTTGGTAGTAATCTGCTTTCTGGATCTTGACCTTTACCAGTGTCATGTTTTCATTTACCGATTGTTTTACTTCATCCGGCAGGTCTACCAGGTTGTTCATTTCTTCAGGGTCGGTTACCATAAAGCCTTGTCCCGTTACCTGTAAAAAATAGCCGGTGCCTTTGCGGTAGTAATCCATTTTTACAGGGAATTCCTTTTCAAACTCACTTATGTTTTGTTTGGGCTTTTGTATCGCAAACCAGACAAAACCAAATTCGTCTACTTTTAAGGTTGATACAATTGAAGTAGGCAGCTTCAGTACGGATTCACTTAAGTTGTAAAATATCGCACTTCCTATCTCCTCAATCCGTTGCTGCAGAAAACTGAGTTGATGATTTGCGTCCATATTGGTTTGTTTTAATTCAGTAATCAAAGAGAACGTATGGAAGTAATCCAAATAGAATACCACAAAAATTTGCTATTGAACCGGTTATTGTCCCGCCTGCCTTTGTGTAGAAAACTCTACAAACAACTTTGTTTCTTTCAGGACAAACCTGTTTTTAGTGGCATACAATTTTATACACTCTTACGAATTCATTTCTTAATCACAAACCAATCATTTATGCCAAGGAATACAGCAACAAAAACTGCTTCCAAGCGTACCGGAACGGCAAGTAAAACTGCCGCCAAGTCATCGGGCGCCACCGCACAAAAGCGTTCCGGTGCCAGTGCCCAAAAGAGTGACGAAACCATGTTGAAGGAATTGTTCCTCGATGAATTAAAAGACATTTATTGGGCTGAAAAACACCTGACCAAGGCTTTACCAAAAATGCGCAAAGCCTGCACTTCTGATGAACTGGCCAGGGCATTTGAAACACATCTTGGCGAAACAGAAGGACAGATCCAGCGCATTGAGCAGGTATTTGAAATGCTGGACATGTCGCCGAAGGCAAAAAAATGCGAAGCCATGGAAGGTCTGGTAAAAGAAGCCCAGGGCTTGATGGATGAGCTGCCAAAAGGAACAATGGTAAGGGATGCAGGTTTGATCATTGCCGCTCAAAAGGTAGAGCACTATGAAATTGCTGCATACGGAAGCCTTGTGCAACTGGCAAAAACAATGGGTCAAACCGAAGTTGCCAATGTACTGGCGCAAACGCTGGAAGAAGAAAAGAAAACCGACCAACTGCTGACCCAACTGGCAGAAAGCGGTATAAACATCAGCGCCGAGCAGGAAGAAGCCTAATGGAAAGTGGCGGAATACAACACTTTCGCATCATAAGAAAAACAAGCCGGGCCTTTTTTGGTCTGGCTTTTTCATTATTGTACACATACCGGTAAGCAGCGGTGGTATCAATCCCGTAAATACGAGGATCATTTTTTGACCCGCTGGGAGCTAACCGGCAGGCAAACAAAGCCTGTAGTTCAATGGAGAAGCAGGGCAATTAAAAAAGGTGAAAATGGAGAAACTTGCAGCGCTATCGCACAAAGAGATTTTAAAACTTGATAAAGATTTCAGCAAGGCAGCAAAAGCTGCTGATCTTGTATATGTCAGCGACAAAGATCCCGGTTTTACCCGCCAGAAAAAGGGGACGGGTTTTGCCTATTTTGATGGTGAGGAATCCATAACCGATACAGACACCCTGGAGCGGATAAAAAAACTGGCTATACCACCGGCATGGACCAGTGTCTGGATTTGCAAAAAAGCAAATGGACATATTCAGGCAACGGGTTTTGACCAGAAGGGCCGCAAACAATATCGTTACCACCCACAATGGGGTACGTTGCGCAACGAGACCAAGTTTCACCGCTTGTATGAGTTTGGAAAAGTGCTGCCCTCCATCCGCCTGCGGGTAGAAGAAGATTTAAGCAAAAAAGAATTATCCGAAGAAAAAGTGCTGGCGACCGTCGTCAGCATTATGGAGCGAACGTTTATCCGGGTAGGCAACGATGACTACGAAAAGCTGTATGGATCGTACGGCCTGACCACGCTGAAAGACAAACACGTAAGTGTAAACGGAAATACCGTCCGGTTTTCGTTCAAAGGAAAAAAGGGCATCTACCACGATATAACACTTCGAAACCGCAAACTGGCCAAGCTGGTGCAAATGTGCCGCGACATTCCCGGCAAGGAATTATTCCAGTATTTAGATGAGAACGGAGAACGGCATTCCATTGATTCAGGAATGGTAAACCGCTACATCAAAGAAGCCAGTGGCGGTGATTTCACTGCGAAGGATTTCAGAACCTGGGCGGGCACACTGCACATTTTGCAAACCTTTTGTTCGCTGGAATCGACGGAGGCACAAACCGATTGCAAAAAAAATATCCTTGCTGCGCTTGATGAGGTCAGCCATAAACTGGGCAATACCCGCACGGTTTGCAAAAAATATTACGTGCATCCCGGGATTATCCGCCTTTACGAAGACAGATCCCTGGATAAATACCTGAAAGAACTTGATGCCATTGAAAAAGAGGATAACCTCAGCGGCCTTACATCCGAAGAAAGAGTGTTGATGAAAATCCTGAAAGAACTGCACTAAGCATGCAGCCTTGTAAGAAAAGATATTTCAGTTGACGATTTACTTTTTCGACGTGCTCTTTTTTGTGCCTGGTTTTTTCGATGCAGATCGTTTTGTGCTGCCTTTTTTAGCAGTTGTTTTCCGTTTCGGTGCTACCTTTTTTGTACCCGTTTTTTCGTACTGGTCTTTTTGGCGGCTGCTCGTTTCACTGCTGATTTTTTACCCGCTGCTTTTTTTGAAGCTGTCTTTTTTGCTGGGACTTTTGCACCTTCTTCTCGGGCTTCTGAAAGCCCGATAGCAATGGCCTGTTTGCGTGACGTTACTTTTTTCCCGCTTCGACCACGTTTTAATGTTCCCTCTTTACGTTCGTGCATAGCTTGCATTACTTTTTCGCCGGCTTTTTTCGAATACTTTGCCATAAAATGAAGTTTGCTTACGTATTTGGTTATGGAGATAATTTTTGTACCAGTTTACATTCCGTAAATGCAACTAACTGACAAAGCAAACCATCGGGTTTACCTTAACTGCCGGGTATGATTTTTTCTCTCATTTTAAAAAACTGGACTATGGAAAAAATAGCAGGCATCTTAAATGACCTTATCCGCATTAACCACGACAGGGTAGTGGGCTATGAAAAAGCTATTGATGAATTAAAACCCGAAGATGCTGACCTTAAAGCTCTCTTCCAACGTTATATTACTGAAAGCCGCCAGTACGCCCAGGAATTAACCCAGGAGGTGACCCGTTTGGGCAGTAACCCAGCTGACGGTACGACAAATTCCGGAAAGATTTACCGGGTTTGGATGGATCTGAAGTCTGCTATCACCGGTAAAGACCGCAAAACCATTTTGGACAATTGCGAATTTGGTGAAGATGCAGCGCAAAAAGCTTATGATCTTGCCCTGAATTCAGATGTTGAGTTAGAGCCTTCTTTGCGTGACCTGATCGTAAGGCAGAAAGCTGTTTTGAAAACCGGCCATGATGAGGTTAAGCGGTTGCGGGACATGCAGGCGGCCAATAAATAGAACAGCCTCAAAATCAATCCCAGACGGCCTCGTTGGGGAAATGTGTACGCAGTGGCAACCTACCTGCAAGCGATCCCTTGTTTAAAAATTTTTGGCAGGCTATTTTCTGTACAAAGGGCAATTAATCCGGAATGCTCCTGAAAAAGCATTTTCAACCCGCACACCAGATTTTTTTAATTTTCACAAGTAGTAACGATGCTTACCATAAAAAGCCCCCATACCAATGCATGTTTTAATGCGTGGATCAAATGCGAAAACCTGCTGATAGACCTGCAGGATGTTCGAAAATTTATTTCAAAAAAGGTTATCAATGTGCTGGATGAATGTGCACATATTTGTCTGGGTACATTTCATGCCCTTAAAAGCGGTTCTGTAAACAGTGCCAGTATGGCGCTGTTGTGTGTTGGAATATGTGAGGAATGTGCCGAGATCTGCGAAGATCATCATGGTACAGCTTTTAAAGAGTGTGCACGCATCTGCCGGGAATGTGCCAACCGCCTGAGTGATTTTTCACTGGCTTAGGTACAGGTGCGGTTTACCAATCTGTAAGTTTTTGTATGGAAGCGTCCTGTTTCAACAGGGCGCTTCTCTTTTTAAGCAGATAATTAGCCTTGAATTTGAAAGCATTGTTTATGCTGCAGCTTGTGCAAATTGTCATTTTTGGAAAACTGCCTTACTTTGGCATGTCGTTACAAAAAGGACACAAACTCTGGATTGATGAAGGTTGTTAAAAAAGCATGGAAGATACTTTACCAAGCCGGGGATAGCTTTGTGGATGATGGATGTATGAAGTTCGCCGCATCGCTGAGCTATTACACCATCTTTGCTGTGGCACCTTTGCTGATGATTCTTATTTCACTGGTGGGGTCTATATTCGGTCGCGGTGCCATTGAAGGAAGGGTTTACCAGGAGATGCGTATGCTGGTAGGCGACCAGGCAGCCTTGCAGATCCAGTCCATCATAGCCAACCTGCAGCAAACGCAAAACACCACCATTGGCACCATCATCGGTGCTGTTGTTTTATTCATAGCCGCAACGGGGGTCTTCACAGAGATACAAGGTTCCATTAATTTTATCTGGTCGGTAAGAGCAAAGCCCAAAAAAAGCTGGCTCAAATACATTATCAACCGGTTGCTTTCTTTTGTGCTGGTACTGGTATTGAGTTTTTTACTCATTCTTTCGCAGATTGCCAGTGCACTGTTATCGATACTCGGTCATAAACTTGTTGAGTTTTTTCCAAACTATACAGTGTACCTTATCAATACAATCAACTTGATTGTAATGCTGGGTTCCATTACGGGGCTTTTTATGGTTATATACAAGGTGTTGCCGGATGCCATCATTTCATGGCGGGATGCCTTGGTAGGCTCCGTATTTACAACCCTGTTATTTATGGGAGGACGATATCTTATCGGATTTTATATGGTACGCTCCAATCTTGATGTCACTTACGGAACGGCGGCTTCCATCATCATCCTTCTTTCATGGGTTTATTATTCTTCCCTTATTCTGTATTTTGGTGCAGAATTTACAAAAGCATTTGCCCTCGAAAGCGGGCATGGCATCCGCACAAAGTCAACCGCTGTCTTTATTGTTAAACGCGAGGAAAAAGAAATTCCCCAATCCCGTATCACGCTATAAGCAGTTTCTGCAGATTCAGTTGGATAACTCTTCTAAAATGGCATAAAATTTTAGCCATTATTATATCGCAAGGAATTATCTGAAGAAGAAAAATTGAACTTATGGCTAATATACGACACCCGAATCTTATCCTGGCTTTTGTGGCAATCATCATTGGCGCAATAGCTATTGGTCTTTACACAGCACGTAACAATGAAGTTGCAGGCATTCTGATGGTAATTGCAATGATTTTGGGGGTCATTCACTGGATTTGGAGCATCATTGACGTAGCAAACACAACTTCGTTGCAAGGCAGCCAGAAGTTGTTTTGGCTGATAGCTGTTATTTGTATTCCGGTAGGAGGCACGTTTTATTACCTCATGCACAGCAAACGCAATACAATTGTAGACTAATCAGTAGAAACATCTGCAGGAAAACTGATGGTAAAAGTAGTACCCTGCTTCAGGACCGAGCTGACATCGATATTGGCCCGGTGCGACTGCAGGATGTTCAATGTTGCGGCAAGGCCCAATCCCATTCCGTTCCGTTTGGATGTAAAATAAGGTTCAAATAATCGGGAGATATTTTCTTCCGGAATACCGCAACCATTGTCGCGGATGGTTACTACATGCATGTCTTTCGCAGAATCGATCATGATGGATAGAATGCCTTTATCCGGCTCCATGGCTTCCACAGCATTGATCATAATATTCAGGAAGGCGATCCGCAGTTTTTCCTTATTGGCCATTATGTTACACGGCAAATTGGCATACCGGATCTGCATGTTAATTCGCTGCAGGGTTATGCGATCAAGGGCTTCTGCAATAGCCTCATCCATAATCGACTGGAGAGAATGCTTTTCAAATGTTAGTTCAGTTGGTCGGGCCGTATCTAACAATTCTGTAATGATATCACCAATGCGCTTGCTGTTACGTTGGATGATATCCAAAAAAAGACTGTTCTCATCCGCATCCGAACTCCCGCTATGTGTCAACTGCTCTACGGACATATTGATGTTGTTGAGCGGGTTACGTACTTCGTGGGCAAGAGTTCGCACCAGGCGGCCCGTTGCACCCAGCTTTTCCACCATCAGGTTGGCTTTTTCTGCACGGCGCAGGTTGGTAATGTCATGGATCAGCCCCTGGAAATGATTTTCCTGGTCCACAGTAGCGGTAACAGAAAGAATACAGGATTTCTTTTCGCCTTCTTTGGTTTGAATCTCCGCTTCCATATCTGCCACCTGACCTTCGTTGTTCATGCGGGACCGTAACATGGCTGCGTCATTCTGATCACTGACCAAGTCGAACATGGAAAGTTTGATCAGTTCATCTTTTGTATAACCCAGCAGGGTAGAAGTGGCAGGGTTACAATCGAGGAACTGCAGCGATTTATCGGCTATAAATACTGCATCTTTTGAAAGCTCAAAAATACTGCGGTACTTCAGTTCATTGGCTCTTAATGCTTTCAGGTACGAGG
This sequence comes from Flavisolibacter sp., assembly GCA_035998945.1. Lineage (GTDB taxonomy): Bacteria > Bacteroidota > Bacteroidia > Chitinophagales > Chitinophagaceae > Flavisolibacter. The sequence goes on from DASYHD010000023.1 coordinate 66,400, forward strand.
TACGTTCCAGTGAATACCGGATGCAGCGCTCCAACTTTTCGGTGGTCAGCTCTGTTTTAATCAGGTAATCGGTGGCGCCCATTTGCATGGCTTCCACGTCAACAGTTTTGTTGCCCTTTCCCGTCAGCAGCACAATAGGTTCTTCAGCACCGATGCGTACGGCTTCCCGCAAAAAGTCAAGACCGGTTTTAGCCCCCAAACGGTAATCAACAAAGTAAATATCATACGCTTTGTTCTGCAGCAATTGCACCGCCTCGCTAAACTTGTAGGACCAGTCTATTTTTAGTTTGTATTCTTCAATGCCTTTCATGTAATCAGACGTGATAAAGAAATCATCTTCATCATCATCAATGATCAGCACTTTAATCATCTCATCATTCGACGCCATATGCTATACTGCTTTACCGGGTAAGGAAACTGAAAAAATACATCCGCTCGACCTGAATTGGTTGACAGCAAGGCTGCCATTGCTTTGTGCTACCATGGCGGAAAGTTCGTCAAGCCGTCCTTTATTTCTTTCAAACCAGGCCGTACACGGGATAATGTTGGTATTAAACTGAGTGGTGAAAAAACGGGTACCGGCTTTTTCCATTGGCGTTTTTTCATCTGCCGTGCAGCTGATGTGCAGAAAGAGGGTTTGCACTTCCTCTTTTTTCTGCAGGATCATTTGCAGCAGGCCCTGAAACAGGTTCTCCAACGTTGCTTCATCGCCTTTTACCAGGGGAAGGTCATCGCACCGGAGAACGATCTTTCCTTTCTCCTCAGGTGGAAGGCTTTGAAGTACATTTTTCAAAACATCATTGGTGTTTATCCATCTTACCAATGTTCTATCCGCAGGACTCCATTCAGCGGAGGAAATTGATTGTATGTCGGACATAACAAACAACAGGCTGCTTACTGATTATTAAATTCCTGGTATTGCTTCATCTTGTTATAAAGCGTTTTCCGATCGATGTTCAGAAGTTTGGCCGCTTTGCTTTTGTTGAAATTTACTTTTTTCAGCGCCTTCAGTATCATCTCGTATTCCGCATCAATGCTGGCACCTTTCAGTGATGTTTCTGATAGGCCGCGCTGGGGTTCATCTTCCTCGTTGGAAACAGCCATCGGGGGCGGTGTAAATGAATTGGTAACAGGTTCCGGCTGCACTTGTTTATCAAACTGTAGTTTGTTGAAATTTGATATTTCGAAGGGCAGTGCACTGGCTTCTATTTCTTCGCCATCCGAAAGTAAGGTGGCCCGTTTGATAACGTTGCGTAATTCACGCAGGTTACCATACCATACATAGTTGCGGAAGATCTGCTCTACTTCGGCGCTCAGGCGCTTGATGTTCTTACCCAGTTCCCGGTTGGTTTGCTGCAGGAAATGATTGGCAAACAGGAGCACATCGTCCGGTCGCTGGCGCAGCGGTGGAATATCAATGCTGAATTCATTAAAGCGGTGGTAGAGATCCTCGCGGAACTTGCCCCTGCGAACCGCATCCCACAATCTTTCGTTAGAGGCAATGATGATGCGTACATCCAGTTCAATATCTTTTAAGCCACCCACGCGGCGCATCTTACGCTCCTGCACTACACGAAGCAGCGATACCTGTATATCGTAGGAAAGGTTGGCAATTTCATCAAGGAAAATAGTACCGCCATTAGCCATTTCAAAGCTGCCCACTTTTTGGTTAAGGGCACCGGTAAACGAACCTTTCTCGTGACCAAACAATTCACTGCCGGCGAGTTCTTTCGACAGGGCACCGCAATCGATGGCTACAAACGGTTTTGATTTGCGCTTGCTGCGTTTGTGTATTTCCTGAGCAATGGCTTCTTTACCGCTACCGCTTTCACCATGAATAATAACCGTATAATTGGTAGGTGCCACCAGGTCGATCTGTTGCAGTAACTGGCGGAAAACAGGCGTGTCGCCAAAAATATAATCGCCTGAAATGGTAATGGCTGGACCTTTTTCCTTTGCAGTCTGCGGCTCTGCAGAAGTATTGCTGGATGTTTTAGCTGGTTCGGATGCAGCCGTTTTTTCCTGCCTTACCGGTTCCCGCTCCTCAGCCGGCGTTTCCAGTGCTTTTTTAATGGTTACAAGAATTTCGTCTGGGAAAAGCGGTTTGGTGATATAATCAAATGCACCCATTTTCATTACTTCTACAGCAATTTTAATATCACTGTAGCCGGTCATAATGATCACCGGAACATGCAGGTAACGTTCTTTTATTTTCCCGAGCAGGGTATTGCCTTCCATATCCTCAAGACGGAAGTCGCACATTACCAGGTCGGGTTGTGTTTCTTCTAATGATTCCAGAGCTTTTTTACCGCTGTAAGCTTCCAGTACTTCGTAGCCATGGCGGGTTAAAAAGCGTTTTAAGAGCATACATATATCCCGGTCGTCGTCAACAATTAAGATGGTTTGCATGTGTAATTGGTGTATTGTTTAAAATGTGAAAATAGCTAATTCTGAATTTTTTTTGTCTGCCGTAAAGCCTGCTTCGTTAGCCTGTTGCTTATTATTGTTTGCAAATAGAACCTAAGCCCATAATCCCCGAACATGTGAAACTGGAATCTGCAATTGCTCCCGGTATTTGGCCACGGTGCGACGGGCTACAGAAAATCCTTTTTGCGAGAGGATCTTTACCAGTTGCTGATCGGTGTACGGGTTGTGCTTGTCTTCGTTCTGGATGACTTCTTCAATGGCCGACTGGATAACCCGGTTACTGATCACCTGTCCTTTTTCGTTGGCAATTCCTTCGGTAAACAGGTCCTTCAAAAGAATGAGTCCAAACGGAGTTTCTGCATACTTGTTACACGTTATCCGCGAAACCGTTGAAATATCAACACCAACCATCTCGGCTACATTTTTCAGGATCATCGGCTTTAACAAATTGATATCGCCTGTCAGAAAATAATCATGCTGCAGGTGAACAATTGACCGCATGATTTTGAGCATCGTTGACTCCCGCTGCTGTACGGCATGGATAAACCACTGTGCCGACTGTAGCTTGTTTTTAATGTACTGAACAGCCGATTTGTCGGTTGTTACCTTGGCATTGTTTTCCGCCATTTCCTTCCAACTGGAGTTGATGTTCAGGCTTTCGGAACGCTGCCGGTACAACTGCACTTCTATGGAATCGCCATTACGCGAAACAATAAAATCGGGAAGAATGTTCTGATTGGTATTCACACCTTCCTGTAGTTCGCACACAGGGCGCATCTTCAGGGTCGAGATCAGTGTCAGTACAATCTTGAGCTCTTCTTCATCAATTTTCAATTGCGCTTTGATCTTGTCCATATTGCGGTGATGCAGGTCGGCAAAATGTTCCTCCAGCAACCGGATCGCTGTTTTTACATCGGGCCGTTTTGTATTCAGCCGATAAAGCTGAATCAGCAGGCATTCCTTGATGCTCCTGGCACCAATTCCTACGGGTTCCAGTTTCTGTATCTTTTCCAGGATACTGAAAAGGTCCTCCGGCTCAATCCATTTGTTCTTTTTAAACGAGATGTCCTCGGCCAGCGACTCCAGCGATTGCTCCATCAGGCCGCAATCGTTCAAGGAGTCGATAATAAACTCTGCCATCTCAATTTCTTTTTCATCGGCTGAAACCAGTTGGAACTGTTCTTTCAGCGAACTGCGGTAATCAAAGCTGCTGACGATAGGGCGTTCAGGAAGTTTGTCGTTGTGCAGGTACGACCCGTATTCTGCCTTATAATCCGGGATGTCGTCATAAATAAATTCTTCCCAGTCCTGATAATCCTGTACCGAATCCTTGCTGAACTTGTCAGCCTCCGTTTCAAAATCATTTTTCTGATCTTCCAACAAAGGATTGTCTTCCATTTCCTGCTGGATACGTTGTTCTAATTCCAGCGTGTTCAGATGAAAAAAATTGAGCAGTTGAATCTGTTGCGGCAAAATTTTCAGCCGCTGTTTTTGTGCTAAGTGCTGATTGATCATGGTGATGATTTTGGCGCACCCCACATAAGACAACTGTGGCTCCAAAATGTAGACAATTCCTGAAAATCTTTTTTATGACTGATAATCAGATAATTATCCATAACATATTTCTCGCCTGCTTAAAACATACCTTAGACAGAAAAGCAAACCCTGCCTTGGGTGTGGAAGCATTTCTACGAAAAAATACACTGCAGGTATACTGCCAAAAATAAAAAGCGCCTTCGTTTGAAGACGCTTTTTATTACCACAAAATCGATTTCTTATAGCGAATCGTGTTCTTTGGGTTTAAACCTGTACTCAAAAAACGAAGGCACAGGATACGATTTACCTTTCGGATTGTTAGCTGAAGGGTCGGATACCCGTTTTTCGGAACGGGGATGTTTTGAATTCATCGGAACTGTTGGCTTACTGGCTAACAGAAAAGCCGTGTTGGTTTTTTCATTCCCGGAAACTGACGACAATTTTGACATAGATTAGAGTTAAGCGCTTGGGATACAACGAAAAAAATATACCAGAAATTTGCCCGTTTACGTATTCAGCTCCGGAATAAAAAGTTTATGATTTAGTAGAAGATTTTCCTCAATTTAAGGCAAGGTTTATCGCATGAAATGAATGACTTCATGAAATGAATAAAATTCCATACTTCTTGGGCAACATCCCCTTTGCTATTGCCTGAAAAGAAAAAACCTCCTGGAATTCAATCATCACATCCGCCGCTTTACTACCACTACCAGGAGGTTAACTTTCGTGCTGCCTTCCAATACAATTTGCGTTCTTCTTATTTATAACTCCAATCTATAACTCGTCCACCCGGTTATCGCCATTCATGTGTGGTTCACTTTGCGATGGGGTGTTTACTATTTTATTTTCGCTTTGCGTATTTACAACTACTTTTTCATCCAGCCGGCTGTCCGAAGGGTTGGTTTCTGCAAGGGCATCATCACCGCCTTCTCTGCGGGGTGTTTGGTCAGGCCTTGTTTCAAAGGTTGACGCTGTATTGTCCTTGTTCTTTTTGGGGTCCCGTGGATCTTGGTTCATAACATTTGTATTAATGGTGAACAGTTACATAGACGAAAAAAACGTACCTGTTTTTTGCCTGTTTAGATACGGGGTGTGGAGTGAAAATTTTCCTCAGTTGCTGGAAGAAAGGGGAAACTGATTCTACAGCAAAGCCAGTAGGCATTTCATCTTGTTAAACGTCATTACACTTAATAAGACTACAAATTGTTACCGCCATAAGTTGAGGATGGGGTGGCGATAGTACCTTCTGTAGCCATGGCAGCTGCTTCTTTCTCAGCCATATCCTCTTTGTTTTGCTTTGATTTTTGCATCATCTTCTCCACTTTCATTGCCGTGTCATTCCAGAACTTGGCAATAGCAGCCCTTTGCTCTTCGGTAATAAGGTGCGAAACATAATTCTTGGTTACAAAGGGAATAACAGTTTTTGTCCAAACGCTGGTGCGGTTGGGTATAAAGAGGCGAAGGAAATAATCCAGAACAAAATTGATGGCAAAATTGAGTGTAGGGCTGTTTTTGTCGGCCCGTGTAAAGAATGACCTGGCTTTTTCCTTTACCTTTCTGATAGGATTCATCTTTTCTTTGAGTCCATCCTTCACACCGGCAATGTCTTCTTTCAAGGTGAGCTTCAGGGCAGCCAGGTGCACGGTCAGCCTTTTTTCTTCCTCTACCAGGTCTTCGTATGTTCTAATGGCTTTGCTGTTGTTGTTGTTCATAAACCTTACTGATAATAGCGTTACGAATAGCGGGAACGATCACTTTTTTACGCAGGGCGAAAATCACGGCGATCAATAGCAGGAAAAAGCCAGCTACACAAAGGAATCCGAGAGCTGCACTGTCAAGCACATCTGCCAGCCACCAGGCGATGCCGGTAAAAAGAAAGATCAGGAAAAAAATCGCGAGTAAAAAAGCGGTAATGCCGATCGTTACCCCCGCAGCCGCATTGGATGCGCCTTTGGTGGCTTTCGCTTTTGTCAGTTGTATTGAAGATTGAACATAGTCGTTCAAATGTTCTTTCAACTGACCGGTTTTGGTTTTCAGTTCATCCATACTGTTCTAAATTAAAGAAAAAAGAAGCAGGTCTTTTTGACCTGCTAAGAGTTAACGGTAGCTTTCCCCAACTTCGCTGTAGCGATCCGACGTGCGGGAAACCAGGTTTGCACCTTTGCGGCCTAAATTGCCTACGCCTTCTTTTGCGCTGTTGAAAAGGTCTCCTAAAGAATTACCCCAGCCGCCAGCAGTAGAGGCAATACGTTTACGGGTATCCTGACCGGTTTCGGGAGCCAGCAGCATTCCGATGGCTACACCCACTGCGGCAGCGCCAACCAAACCTAGTATCAACTTTGTTCTGTTACTCATATCGATTGGTTTTTAAATGATGAATAGTTGTACAAACAATTTAAATAATCGTACCAACAAAGCAGAGCATAGTGAAAATTGGTTGCATTTTGAAGATGGTTTCCACTTATTTTTACCAAACCATGCGCTTCGGCTGTGATTGGTATGATAATTACAGAAATAATGCATTGCTGACGAGCTATGACCACAAGAAAAAAGGTATTGATCATTGACGACGAGGTAGACCTGTGTCTGCTGATGCGAACATATTTTCTTCGAAAGAACTACGAAGTGTACATTGCCCACACCCTTGCAGAAGGGATGTCGCGGCTGAATGCCAACACTCCTGATTTTCTTTTTATTGACTATAACCTGCCTGATGGATTGGGATGGGATAAACTTCCCGAAATGTACCGCCAACATCCCGAAGTGCAGTACCACCTGATCAGCGCTTTCCGTCCTACAATGCCGGAGGAACTCGACGGGGCGAAACTTACCATCTGGGAAAAACCCATCAGTCTGAAATCGCTGGATAATTTCTTTTAAGAGCAAGTAGTAAGTTGCAAATAGCAAGTAGCTCCTTTTGGGGAGATGCCTGCGTAATTTTATTTCTTGTAAGGGAAGAGTGACTGTAAAAGTATGGATACGAAAATTTAATGGCTACTCCCTTCACCCTGCTTACTACCCGCTATTCCTCCTATCTTTGCCCACAAATTTTTCTATACATATGAACTTGCACGAGTACCAGGCAAAAGAACTGCTGAAAAAATATGGTGTTCCGGTTCAGGAAGGAATCGCCGCCAGCACGCCGCACGAAGCCGAAGAAGCATACCGACAAATTAAAACCGATTATGGAAGCCCGTTTGCGGTGATCAAAGCCCAGATCCATGCCGGTGGCCGTGGGAAAGGTAAAGTTAGAGAAACCGGTATCAACGGTGTGAAAGTGGTGAAAAACATGGACGAGGTTATTGACGTTTCCTCTAAAATTTTGGGTGGCACACTGGTCACTATCCAAACAGGTGAAGCCGGGAGGGTGGTGAACAAAATATTGATAGCACAGGACATGTATTACGATGGTCCGAGCGAACGCAGAGAGTTTTATCTCTCTATACTGCTCGACCGCACAAAAGGGCAGAATGTTATCATGTACAGTACCGAAGGTGGGATGGATATTGAGGAAGTAGCGCACAAAACGCCTGAAAAAATCTATAAAGAATGGGTATGGCCTGGCAGTGGTTTGCAGGGTTACCAGGCAAGAAAGATCGCATTTAACCTGGGACTGAAAGGCGACGCATTTAAAAATATGGTGAAGTTTGTAACCAACTTGTACAATGCTTACGTAGGATTGGATTGTGCCATGTTGGAGATCAACCCATTGTTTAAAGCAGCCGATGACAAGATCGTTGCCGTTGACTGCAAAATGAACCTGGATGACAATGCGCTGATGCGTCATCCGGATCTGGCAAACATGCGGGATGTAAGCGAAGAAGATCCCACTGAAGTGGAAGCCGGCAAGCATAACCTGAACTTTGTAAAGCTGGATGGAAACGTGGGCTGTATGGTGAACGGTGCCGGACTGGCCATGGCCACAATGGACATGATCAAGTTAAGCGGTGGAGAACCGGCTAACTTCCTGGATGTAGGCGGTACAGCTAATGCGCAAACAGTGGAAGCTGGTTTCCGCATTATTATGAAAGACCCAAAAGTAAAAGCTATCCTTATCAACATTTTTGGAGGGATTGTTCGCTGCGACCGTGTAGCCCAGGGTGTGATTGATGCCTACAAGAATATGGGCAATATCGATATTCCGATTATTGTTCGCCTGCAGGGAACCAATGCCGAAGAAGCGAAAAAGCTGATTGACGAAAGTGGCCTGAAAGTGCAATCGGCCATCCAACTCAGTGAAGCCGCTGACCTTGTGAACAAGGCTGTAGCATAGAGAGTTAGGGGTTTGTTTGGTAGTAGTTTCTTATTTATGCAAACGGAATCTATAATAAAGACGTTCATTCGCGAACGTCTTTTTTTATGCCCTCTCTTATCTACTAAATGTTGTTGATGGAGGAGATGAATATCCAGACTGACCAATCCCGAACACCCAATCCCAAACCCCAAACCTCCAAACTCCAAACTCCTAACCCTACCTTTGTTTCTTATGAACATTGACTTTGCCAAATACTCCGATGGACTGGTGCCGGCGGTGGTGCAGGATTATAACACGCAGAAAGTGTTGATGCTTGGATTTATGAATGAAGAGGCTGTAACAAAAACAGAGGAAACCAGCCTGGTTACCTTTTACAGCCGCAGTAAGAAACGCCTGTGGACGAAAGGTGAGGAGAGTGGTAATCACCTGCAACTTCGCCAGATGTTATTGGACTGTGATAAAGATACGCTGCTGATCAAGGCCGAACCCAGTGGGCCGGTTTGTCATACGGGTGCCGATACCTGCTGGAGCGAACGAAACCACAAAGAGGATTTCCTGTTTTACCTGGAAGATATCATTAAACTGCGTCGGGCCAGCAGCGACGAAACTTCGTATGTAAAAACCCTTTTTGACAAAGGAATCAACAAAATAGCCCAGAAGGTAGGGGAGGAAGCCGTGGAGCTGGTCATTGAGTCCAAAGACGTTAATCAGGCGTTATTTTTGGGCGAAGCGGCTGACCTTTTATTCCATTACATTGTATTATTGCAAGCGAAAAACTGTTCGCTTGCCGATGTTATACAGGTCTTAAAAGACCGTCATCAACACAAATAATCATGAAAAAGCTTTTTGTCCTATTGCTGTTCCCTGTTGCGCTGTACGCACAGCCGAAAACCAACAAGGCTTCAACAGCCTCTGCCACAACAGTGCAGAAGGCTGCCGATGAATTTATCATTACCGGTAACGTGCAGGGACTGGTTGATGGAGAAGTAAAGATCACATCTACCCAGGGTGATCAGGTGATTGCCAGGGGCGAAGCCAGGAACGGAATCTTTACTTTAACAGGCAAACTGCAAGAGCCCGGGCTCTATTGGCTTACATTGGGCGCAGAACAGCCACAATACATTTTTCTTGAAAATTCGGCTATCACTGTAAAAGGGAAAAAAGCTGAGATCAAAAGCATCCAGATAGAAGGCTCGCAATCACATAGCGATTTTCTGCAATTCCGCAAATCCTTTGATCCTTTATTTGCAAACCTGAATGCCCTGACACTTGACCTGCAAAAAGCATCGGAAGCCCAACGAGCTGGATTGGTAAAGAAATACGAACAAGCGATTGCAGGTGTGCAAAAAACGGTAAGCGATTTTATTGCGGCCAGGCCAACATCCTATGTGTCGGTGTTTTTGCTCACCATCACCAGGCAACTGAGTGAAGATGTCAACTTGCTGGAAAACCGGTTTAAGGCATTGAACGCAACACTACGCTCTTCCGCTATGGGCAAGGAGCTGGAAAGCTATATTGCTTTTGCAAAGATTGGATCTGTTGGTTCAGAAGCTATGGAGTTCACGCAAAACGATGTGAACGATAAACCTGTTTCCCTTTCGCAGTTCAGGGGCAAGTATGTGCTGGTTGATTTCTGGGCCAGCTGGTGCAAGCCTTGCCGGCAGGAAAACCCGAACGTTGTAAAAAGTTATAACAAGTTCAAGGATAAAAACTTTACGGTGCTGGGTGTTTCACTTGACCAGCAAAAACAAGCCTGGGTGAATGCCATTGAAAAGGATAATCTTACCTGGACAAATGTTAGCGATCTGCAATTCTGGAACAATGCCGTTGCGCAACTTTACCACGTGCAATCCATTCCGCAAAACTTCCTGATTGATCCCAACGGAAAGATTATAGCAAAAGACCTTCGTGGCGAAGACCTGGATAAAAAACTTTGCGAACTACTGGGATGTAAGTAGGCTGTGAGCTTGTTTTTATTCAGACAGTTCAAATAGAAGAAATTGATAGAATAAAAACCCCGCTGATGCGGGGTTTTGTTTTTTACGTTATTACAGGGAGAAATTAATTTCCATTTTCAATATTACGAGTTGGCCTATTGTCTTTTTATTCTTTGCTCATAGCTCGCAGTTTCTAGACCAACTCGGGCTTTACCTGCTTAACTGATTCATTCAAAAAATTAGGTAATACATGCGCATAGGTCCACATGATCTTATCCGGGTCGTTCAACTGTTCAATCATGGAGCTCCACTTTTCCTCTCCATGATTTTCAATCACAGTTTGCTTTTTATCTTCCCGCTGCAGGTACATGCTCATCCCAATGGCATCGGCTTCAGGGTGAAACTGTGTGCCAACCATGTAGTCATTAAAGCGTATACCCATCAGCGCTTGTTCAAACGGCACATGCGGACGGTATTTTTCTATACAAAGAATACTGCCGCCCATCATGTCGATTTTTTCAAAATCAACGGAGGTTACCTGGTAATCGCGGCTGTCCACTACATAAAACGGATCTGAAAGACCACGGAAAACAACATCATGCTGTCCTTCCAGGGTTACATGCACGGGATAAACGCCAAACGATGTTTTATTGCGTTTGCTGATGTTGCCGATCCGGTAGTGCCGGCAAACCAGTTGAAAAGAATGGCAGATAAAAAACACGTGTTTTTTATTCTCGTTGGAAGGATCGGCATTCCACTTTTCTATGCTTTCAAGCCAGCTGAAATAGGCTTTTTCCCAGTCCGAACCTTCACTTTCTAGCGGCGATCCTGGCCCACCGGAGGAGATATAAATATCATAGCTAAGGTCGGGTACTTTGTTTTCGAGCCGAACTTCAAATTCATTCCACTCCATTTCCACGCCATGGAATTCGCTCCAGTCCTGGATAATTTGCCGGATACAACGCATGCCCTGATTGGCCTGTCCCTCGTATAAATCTAAAATTGCAATTCTAACCATATTGAAGCCTCAAACTTAGGGTATTCCCTGCAAGCTATTTGCCATAAACCTTTGGGCAGCCGCTATCAATCGGCCAAAACTGAAAATTCTAACACGGCTTTGACAAGCGTGCAGGTCAGTAATTAATCTTAAAAAGATCTACTTCTGTTTTCTGTTTTTAAATCCTGCCGCAGGTTTTTCTCGTACATAGCTCTAAATGGGAAAAGAAACTACCATGAGTATAGATAGGTTGTGTAGAAATAATGTTGCTTTTTTTTATCCCAATGAAATTGCGTTAAACCTTTTTTATATGAATCAAAGTATTTATTTGACAAATGAGGTACAGAATAGAACCTATGGCAACGGTACAATGATTGGGAAAGGAGATAGGTAGTCCCCGCCGAAAACTTCGTAGACCACGTTTTTTTCACCCTCAAATATAACTATATGATCAAAGCTCTAAGTGTAACGATGCGCCTGCTATTGTTAACATCAATTCCAGTATTTTTTACGCAGTGTACAAAAGACTCAAGACAGCAGGAAGAAGAAACGGCTCAAACTGCAGTCGCTAAAATGAAAACGGATAAGAAAGCTAAAATGTACAAAGCTTATCTAAGTCCACTGAACAATTCCGGTGTCAGCGGAATGGCAACTTTAACGCTTGAGGGCAACATGCTCACGGTAACAATTGAAGCTTCCGGACTCACGCCTAACCAGGTTCACCCGCAGCACATTCATGGTTTCATGGAAAGAAACAAGAATGCAAAGTGTCCGCCAATGAGTGCTGATACAGATGGTGATGGTTTGGTTGAACTCGCCGAAGGGGCACCTTTTTACGGGCCTGTTTTACTTTCACTCACCCCATTCCCGACAGCCACTGCTGAAGGAAACATTATGTACAGCAACACATTTACCATTGACAAAGAATTGTTGCCTTTGCAGAACAATGCAATTGTACTACACGGTATGATGGTGAATGGTACCTACTGGCCAACCTTGCCGGTTGCCTGTGCGCAAATTATGCCTGCAAACGGAATGCAATAAACCTATCTTAGAAATCAAAAAGGCGCAGGTGATCCTGCGCCTTTTTACTGTTTATTATATTAAATGGTTATGTCAAAATGCTTTTTTGCTAAAGGCTTGTTTACCGCCAACGTAGGTCGCTTCCACTGTTGTTTCTAATACTTTTGTTACCGGTACAGTCATCAGGTCTTGGTCAAGAATAATAAAATCAGCCCATTTCCCTTTTTCCAGTGAACCTTTTTCTCCCTCTTCAAAATTGCTTTTGGCGGCCCAGATGGTCATTCCTCGGATGGCCTCCTGCCGGCTCAGCGCATTTTCCATTTGGTAACCACCCTGCGGGTAGCCCTTGGCATCAACGCGAAAAACTGCAGCCAGGAAAGTCTTAAAAGGGGAAATATCCTCCACCGGGAAGTCAGTGCCCAGCGGTATCCAGCCATTTTGCTTCATCAGGTCCTTGAATGCGTAAGCTCCTTTCACTCTTTCGGTTCCCAGGCGTTGCTCCGCCCAATACATATCAGATGTTGCATGCGTAGGTTGCACTGAGGGTACCACGCTGTATTTTCCAAACAGCGCAAAATCGGCTTTGTTTACCACCTGTGAGTGTTCAATCCGCCAGCGCCGGTCATTCTTTCCTTTCAGGTACTTGCCATAAATGTTCAGAATGGCGCGGTTGCCCGAGTCGCCAATGGCGTGGGTATTCATTTGCCATCCCAGTTTGTACAATACATTGGCTACCGAATCAAAATGTGTCAGCGGGCTTAGCAAAAATCCCTGCCAGTCGGGGCGATCGGTATAAGGATGCAGCAGGCATGCACCTCTTGAGCCAAGAGCACCGTCTGCATACACTTTAAAAGAGGAAACATTCAAGAAAGGTGTTTTGATCTTGCCTTTTTGCTTTGCAAAATTGTAATTGGGTGCCGCATCGCTTAGCATTGCATAGATGCGCATTTTCAACTGCCCGTTTTTCTGCATTTCATCATACAACTGCGCCGTCTGGTAACTTACGCCGCAATCATCAACAGTGGTAAGCCCCATGGCAAAGCAATTTTGCTGTGCCTCAAGTAAGGCCGCTTTGGTTTGCTCTTTGGTGGGTGCCGGCATTTTATCTGATACCAGGTCCACAACATTGTCAATTAAGATGCCTGTCAGTTTTCCCCCTTTTACTTCGACATCACCGCCCGTGATTTTTGTTGTGGTTGTTACACCGGCTGCATCCAGTGCCTTTTGATTTGCTACTGCCGCATGGCCATCAATGCGTGTTAACAAAACGGGATTACCAGGGAACAATTCATCCAGTTTATCTTTTGAAGGGAATTCTTTTACAGGCCAGTCGTTTTGGTCCCATCCTCGGCCGGTTATCCATTGGCCCGGTTGAATGTTTTTGCTATTTGCAAATGCCTGCAACCGGCTCAAAATAGCATCCCAACTTTCGGTATCTACAAGGTTAGCCGACTGCAAGCCCATGCCATAGCCCAAAAAATGGGCATGTGCATCAATAAAACCCGGGTAAACAGCCTTGCCCCCGGCGTCGATTTTTTCAGTTGCACTATAATTCGCCAGTAAACTTTTGCTGTCGCCGACTTCAATGATCTTTCCGTCTTTTACCGCCATTGCAGAAGCCACCGAAAACTTTGCGTCAACAGTATATATTTTGCCGTTGTGGAGCAAAAGATCCGCTTGTTTTTTTTGTGCAAACGAGTTTAGAAATAAAAAACAGGCGGCGGCAGGAAGTATGTATTGTTTCATGTGTAATTGCTGTGTACTTTTTTGATTACTGTGCTTATCGTTTGAATTTTTCAGGATGTTTGTTTTCGTGCGGAGTTTTTTCCTGGTAAACTTTTGCCGCCTCCAGGATTGACGCTTCATCGTACAGCCGGCCAATAAAAGTGATGCTTTGCGGCAGGCCTCTTTCGTTGAACCCCATCGGCATACAAACCACCGGGTTCCCTGTAAGATTGGTAATGGACAACTGGTTGCCGGCGTAGGTAGGTGTGATGATCACATCCCAGTCTTTCATAAAATCCTGCACCTGTTGCGAGAGCCGGGAACGGTACCGGTTAGCATTAATGTATTCCACAGCCGGAATGTAGCGTGCCGCACGAAAGGTATTTGGCCAGAATGCCCTATCCTGCCGTTCAATCAAGCTATCCCTGTCCGTCCGCGTTAGTTCGTCAAAAGCGGCAGCCGATTCGGCATTCAGCACAACGCTTACAATGGGAAAAGTATACACACCCGAATCGGGGAAGGTAACCGGTTTTACATCCACACCCATCTTCCTGAAGGTTTCCAGTACACTCCATTCCATCGCATCTTTCGGCAACCGGCGGAAATAGTTTTCTGCATAAGCAATGCGCAGTTTTTTGATGTCTTTCTTTTGGTTAAAGTTGAAGGCATGATTTACCGATCCATAATCTTTTCCATCGGTTCCTTTCAGGTAATAATAAACAATGGCATTGTCTTCGGCACTGCGGCTGATGGGGCCAGCTTTGTCAAGGCTCCAGCTTAATACCATGCCGCCACTGCGACTAACGGTGCCAAATGTGGGCCGCAAACCGGTGGTGCCGCAACGGGTGGAAGGTGAAACAATAGAACCCAGTGTTTCTGTACCAATAGCAAAGGGGAGGAGGCCGGCGGCTACTGCGGCGGCACTGCCAGCCGATGAACCGCTGGAACCTTGCTGCAGGTTCCATGGATTGCGGGTAAAACCCCCAAACCAGCGGTTATCGTATGCCAGTGAACCCAACGAAAGCTTTGCACATAATACAGCACCGGCATTTTTCAGTTGCGTGTACACAAATGAATTTTCATCAATTACCTGTTCTTTATAAGGTGTCGTTCCCCAGGTGGTTTTATAACCTTTAACAGCAAAAAGATCTTTCAGTCCATAAGGGATACCATGCAACGGTCCCCGATAGATGCCTTTTTTCATTTCAGCATCTGCAGCTTTTGCTTCTTTCATGGCCAGGTCCTCCGTTAAGGTGATCACACATTCCAGCGTATCGCCCCATTTCTTCAGGCGATCAAGGAAGAATTGTGTCAACTCCACGGAGGATATTTTTTTTGTTTTGATCAGTGAAGCCAGTTGGGCAACGGTGTAAAAAGCCAGCTCGTTTTTGTCTTTGGGAACAACAACGTTCGCCGGAAGCTGCCAGGAAATTTTTTGTTGTGCCGTTGGAATGGCAAATCCATACGGCGCAGGATTGAAGGCAAAAGGAAACGCGATATCGTTTTTCGGCAGTTCTTTATGCATCTGCGCATAAATACTTTTCATATTGATAATATTGCGTTGAAGCGAGTCCGCTTCAGCTTCGGTGAAGTTCAGATCATACAACGTAGCTACTTGCTGTAGAAACCGAAGCGAATCCTGGTGAGACTGGGAAAAAGAAAAAAAGCTGATGCAAAGTGCAAAAGCCGTGAACAGTTTTCTCATGTATAAATTGTTATCTTTTGAAGAGGGCCAATTTACGGGAAAAGTTGTCTAACTGATGCATTGTATTTCATGAAACTGCAACAGCAGAATTTTTAGACAACACCTTTACTGCCTGACCAAACGGGATATGCCAAACTGTTCAAACAAGACGGATAGAGAACAGACAAATAATAAGGCATAAAAAGAGACGAGAAGCGGAATGTAGAAAGCAATTACTATTTACAGAACATCAATAATCCACTGTTTGCAAGTGCATCATAACCGCATTAATGATGGTATTCATCAGCTCATTGGAATGTGCAGTTCCGGCATTGGGAAAGAGAAATTGCCTGGGAGAAGGAGAAATAATCTTGTTTCCGGGAAGTTGCAGCTGGATATGTTCATCCAGGTTGCTTAACGTGTATTCCCTGTAAAAAGGCGTCGTTCGCACAGAAATCATAGTGTTATAGGTTACCCCCTGATAGTTGTAACTGATTGTAAAGATGCGTGCCATTGGTTTGTTTTACAAGATTTAAAAACCAGGAAAGCCGCTGCAAAATAGGATTGTTTCATCTGTTGTTTACTGCCTTTAAACAAGATAAGGAATGGCTTGGGAGTTTGCAAATTAATTTCTGGGAATTCCTTCCAGGAATTGTGAGTGGATGTACTCCGCTACCGTTCCCAAATCATTTGTTTGTTCAAATACACTCAATTGCCGGTCGGCACCCGTCCCTTTCTCCAGTATTTTATGGATGTGCATGATGCGGTCTCTCGACCCGAGATGATCCACAACATCGTCCACGAAATCGAGCAATTCGTAGATCAGCACCCGTGTATTCACTTCTTCCTCTTTTCCAAAATCGATGAGGTAACCGTCTATGCCGTAACGGCTAGCCCGCCACTTGTTTTCGTTGATGAGGTGACGTGTGTACTGGATAAAGTTCATGTTTTGCAGGCGCAGCTTATGAATCTTGGCACATATGGCCTGGAATAATGCTGCAAGGGCAATGGTTTCATCAACCGTAAGCGGAACATCACAAATCCGGAATTCAACGGTGTTGAAGAAGGGATGTACCCTCAGGTCCCACCAGATCTTTTTTGCATTGTCAATGCAATTGGTCTTCATCAGCAGTTTTACATAATTATCATAAGATTCTATGCTTTCGAATGCCTCGGGAATCCCTGTGCGGGGAAATTTGTCAAACACTTTTGTGCGAAAAGATTTGTACCCTGTTTTACGGCCTTCCCAGAAAGGAGAGTTGGTGCTGAGTGCATAAATATGGGGCAAAAAATAGCGGGTTGAGTTGGCAATATGCATGGCCATCTCCCGGGTTTCCATCCCTACATGTACGTGCAGTCCGAAAATTAAATTGCTGCGGGCCGCCTCCTGCAATTCGTTTACGATCTCGTTGTAGCGTACATGGTCGGTGATCAGCTGGCTTTCCCAATGGCTGAACGGATGGGTGCCCGCTGCACCCATGGCAAAGCCTAATCCATCGGCAATTTCAGAAATGGTTTTGCGGAGGATAGAAACATCTTTGTGGGCCTCGTCCACATCGGAGCAGATATCGGTACCAACCTCCACCACGGCCTGGTGCATTTCGGCTTTCACCTTATCCTTGATCATCTTCTGGCCTTCCTGCACAATCTTCTGCTCATGGCTTTTCAGCTCCTTTGTTGCCGGGTCCATTACCATGTATTCTTCTTCCACGCCAAGTGTGAACGATCTATAATTAATGTTTGCCATGTACTGTTTTAAATATTTCGGTTTCGTTTGGTCACAATCAGACAGGTGCTGAAGACTTCCGCTCAGCAAGATTCCGTCTGCTTCGGCCCATCATTATTTTCGGGAAGTGTTTTTGGATCCACCTGAAGTCATCCCCATGCCTGCGCTTTCCCTGACATATTCTCCCCAGGTCAGGTTATCCTGCCCGTCTTTTTGCGCAAGGGCTCTTTCTATGGCATAGTTAGCGGCTGTTTCCACCACCCATTCAAAGTTTTCTTCACCCACGCCGCTGCGTTCCGCGTCCGGTGCCGGGTTGCCAAAGTCGATGGCATAAGGTACGCCGTCCCGTATGGCCAGTTCAACAGTATTAAAATCATAGCCTAATGCGCGGTTGATCCGCAAAACGATTTCACCCATCTGCGCCAGGCTTTCCTGCGAAGGAGAGAAGTTTGCTTTGTAACGCAGGTGGTGCGGATTGCGGGGCTCATACGGCATAATGCGTACATGCTTGCCGCCAATGCAGTAACAGCGGTAGTATTCCGTGAAGACAATTTCTTCCTGCAGTAGCATCACCAGTTGTCCGGTTTCTGCATGCTTTTCGTAAAATTCTTCGATGTTGTTTAGTTTGTAAACATTCTTCCAGCCCCCGCCGGCATAAGGCTTCATATAAGCTGGAAAACCGACATACTGAAAAATACTTTCCCAGTCGAGCGGATAGGAGAGGTTGGAAAATGATTCGCCTTTGGTGTCAGTTGGCATTTCGTAGGAGGGCAGAATAACGGTCTTGGGTACTGGTACACCCACTTTTACCATCAAACAGTTGTTGAAAAATTTATCATCAGCGCTCCACCAGAAGGGGTTGTTTATTACCGCCGTGCCGGTCATGGCGGCGTTCTTTAAGTAAGTACGGTAGAAAGGAACATCCTGCGAAATGCGGTCGATAATAACAGCATATCCGGTGGGTTCGCCTTGTACAACTTTGTCTATCCTTACGGGTTCTGCTACAATGCCTTCGATCCCTTTGCTGTTCACTCTTTCAATAAAAGCCATTGGGAAGCTGCGTTCCTGGCCAAAGAGGATACCAATTTTTTTCATGTAAGCGGGTTTAATGTCCTATTCTGGGTTAAAAAATACAATATAATATGAAAGCAAAAAAAATATCTTGCCACCGAAATCTTTTTCATCTTTTTGTGCCCGCACCTATATTTACACGTATGCTTCTTGAAGAATTATCCAATATCCTGGTTGAACAAAAAGCCATTGCTTCACACCATCTCAAACGCTATGTAATTATAGATGTGTACCGGCCAAAAACAATCCTGGCAACGGATTCATTAACCTTATTGCTCCTGAATGACGGGCAGAATCTTGAGGAAATGGCTTTTGCATCCATGTTGAATGGACTTCTTACATCTGAACAGGTGCAACCGCTGTTATGTGCCGGTATTCATTGCAATAAAGACCGTATTGAGGAATACGGAACAGCAGGTGTACAGGATTATGCCGGCCGTGGTAAAAAAGCTTCCGCCTACCAGCTTTTTATCGTGGAAGAACTGATTCCCTTCCTGCATGCAGCATATGGTGTTGAAGAATTCCATCATAAAGCCATTGTCGGTTTTTCCATGGGTGGTCTTTCGGCAATTGATACACTTTTCAATTTCCCGGATGTGTTTGCAACTGCAGGTGTTTTTTCGGGCTCTCTCTGGTGGCGGTCGAAAGACCTGAATGATGGTTACGAAGATGACCGCGATCGCATCATGCACCAATTGGTGCGCAAGCAACAATACCTTCCGGGTAAACGTTTTTATTTCACTACGGGTTCCCTGGATGAAACAGCGGACCGCAACAATAACGGCATCATCGACTCCATTGATGATACACTGGACCTGATCAAAGAACTGGAAAGGATCGGGTACAAGCGGGAGAAAGACATCTTCTATCATAACGACGAAGAAGGCAAGCACGATATCGCCACCTGGGCCAAATCACTGCCGCAGTTTTTATTGTGGATGGCACCTCCGGTTACAGCAGAAATTTCTTCAGTAACGAAGTAGACCATCTTAAAAGTGAGCTGCATTTGTCACCTCCTTTTTGCAAATATTGGCGCTTTTAAGACCAGGTAAAAAGGATTGTTAATCCGCCAGGTGTAAAGTATTTTGGCTTTGGAGTAAAGACGCCACCTGCACTTTCCACCTTTACTTCCGCTTACCTTTGTTGAAAGTTTTACTATGCTAGATAGTATTGAGAGCGCCATTGAGGACATCAAAGCCGGGAAAATGGTGATTGTGGTGGACGATGAAGATCGTGAGAACGAAGGCGATTTTATTACCGCTGCCCATAACGTTACCCCGGAGGTCATCAATTTTATGAGCAAGCATGGCCGCGGATTAATTTGTGTGCCCATGCTTGAAGAGCGCTGCAAAGAATTAGGACTAACATTGATGGTCAACAACAATACGGCATTACATGAAACCGCTTTTACTGTATCCGTTGATTTATTGGGACATGGCTGTACCACTGGGATTTCGGCGCACGACAGGGCAAAGACCATCCAGGCATTGATAGATCCTGCAACCAAAGCATCCGACCTCGGTAAACCCGGTCATATTTTCCCTCTCATTGCAAAAAAAGGTGGCGTTTTGCGCCGGGCAGGTCATACCGAAGCGGCCGTGGACCTTTCCCGCCTGGCGGGTTTTGAGCCGGCCGGTGTGCTGGTAGAAATCATGAACGACGATGGCTCAATGGCACGATTACCGGAGCTGAGAGAAATTGCCGAGAAATTTGACTTTAAAATCATTTCCATAAAAGACCTGATCGAATACCGCATCAAACGCGATTCGCTCATTGATGAAATTGTACGGGTAGATATGCCAACCCGCTGGGGCCATTTTAAGCTGGTTGCCTTCCAGGAGAAAAATTCTTCCAACGAACACCTGGCGCTGATCAAGGGTACCTGGGAGCCGGGCGAGCCGGTGATGGTCCGTGTGCATTCTTCCTGCTTTACCGGTGATATTTTGGGCTCTATGCGCTGTGATTGCGGCGAACAGTTACACAAAGCCATGCAGATTGTGGAAGAAGAAGGCAAGGGTGTGATCCTTTACATGAACCAGGAGGGCAGAGGCATTGGGCTCCTGAATAAGCTGAAAGCTTACCGCCTGCAGGAAGAAGGTTTGGACACGGTAGAGGCCAACCTGCACCTGGGTTTTCAAACCGACCAGCGGGATTATGGCGTGGGTGCACAGATCCTGCGGCACCTGGGTGTCTGTAAACTTCGGCTGATTTCGAACAACCCGAAAAAACGTGTCGGCTTGATTGGTTACGGACTGGAGATCGTTGAAAATATTCCGTTGAAAATACAATCGAATCCGCACAATGAGCGCTACCTGCAAACCAAGCGGGATAAATTGGGGCACGAGTTTCATTAAGCCCCTGTCCCCCGGTGGGGGAACGTAGGTCGATCTTACAATATTCTTCTGCAAGTTTCCTTACAATAGATAGAATTTTTCTGTTAGTTGAATAGGACTATATAACAATGAAGGGCATAACGCAACAGAAGCATTCCAGTTGCACTTCAGCCAATTATATAAAAAGGAAAAAGCCTGTTCACAAGAACAGGCTTTTTCCTTAAAGTAATTTATTGCTAAATGAATGACTGATGCAAAAGAGTTGATTGAACCTACGTTCCCCCACCGGGGAAAAGGGCCGGCTATTGTTCCTGCGGATCCAGTTCCGGCTTTACTTCAATGACATCACTGATAATGAAAACTCCTTTCGGAAAGATCGCATTCATCAGGCTTTGGTAACGTTTCGCCTCATCTCTTGTTTTAAAGTTGCCGGCTTTTAAGCGGAAGAAAGGCGACTGGTACGTGAGATAGGCTTTCTGATCGGGAAAGTGTGTGTAGACCTTTGTTTTGGCGGAGATGGCTTCTTCGCGGTTATTGGTGTTGAGTACCATCAGTCGGTAGCCCCGCATGGTACGGCCCGAAATCCGCTTGGAGCGTTCATTGATGGCGGCCTGCTTTTTTACTAGGGCATCAATCCGGTCGTCTTTGTGAACGATCAGTGTCGGCTCAGTAATATTTGTGCTTTCCTGTGCGAATGATGTTTTCAGCACGAAAAGACTAGCGAGAAGCAACAATTTTTTCATATGAATGATTGTTGGTGGACATTAACAAAAATACAGCCAGTGTTGTTTTGATACTGTTAATTGGTGGGGAAAGAATCCGGGAGCCACGAGACAGAACACAGAATAGCTGCCACCCGGTTAATAGCTGCCTGTACTTTTTTCTCCTTTGACGATGGCTACCGATGCACTGCATCCAAGACGACTGGCGCCTGCTTCGATAAGTTCCCGGGCAAATTCAGCCGTTTTTATGCCTCCGCTGGCTTTGATCTGTATGCTTTCCGGCAGGTTTTGCCGCATCAATCGAACTGCTTCCACCGAAGCGCCTTT
Organism: Flavisolibacter sp.; assembly: GCA_035998945.1. Classification (GTDB taxonomy): domain Bacteria; phylum Bacteroidota; class Bacteroidia; order Chitinophagales; family Chitinophagaceae; genus Flavisolibacter. Next base: position 88,163 of record DASYHD010000023.1, read on the forward strand.
ATCGGCATAACCGGTTGATGTCTTCATAAACTGCACAGGATAGTGCCGGTAAAGCTCGCAGCATTTGATGATTTCTTCATCGGATAAAACCCCGCTCTCAATAATAATTTTCAGCGTTTTTCCCTTTTCATGGGTAAGGCTGGAAATGACACCCACCTCCGTTTCCACGTAAGTAAGGTCATTGCTTTTAAATGCAGCCAGGTTCATTACCATATCCAGTTCATCGGCGCCTTCTTCAATGGCAATCCGCGCTTCCTCCAGCTTGGTGTTGTAGTGGTGATAGCCAAATGGAAAGCCAATCACGGTGGCTATTTTCACGTTGGAACCTTCCAGGAGCTTTTTGGCATCCTGCACAAAATAGGGTGGTACGCAAACAGCCGCAAAGCCGTGCTCCTGTGCTTCGTTGCAGATTCGGTCTATATCGGCAATGGTTGTAACGTTTTTTAACACGGTATGGTCTATAAAAGGGGCAAGCTGCATGTGAAAAAGTCGTTATTTTTAGCGCTCTTAAAATCTCTCTATTTACAAAGTAATCTAAAAAGCCATTAAACATGAGGAGAAACAGACATTTTCTTTTGTTCTGTAGTGTCTTGTTGTTTTCTGCAATGGGATTTGCGCAAACCACGTTTCCGCTCAATGATGTAGCGGATCCGAAGTATTCGCATTATGCGTTTACCAATGCCACCATTGTAAAAGATGCAGCCACCACGATCACGAACGGAACACTGATCATCAAAGACGGAAAAATCACCGCCATCGGGCAGGGATTGAAGGTGCCAGCCGGCGCTATTGAAATCAATGCGCAGGGCAAGTACATTTATCCGTCGTTTGTTGATATTTATAGCGACTACGGCACTCCGGCGCCGCAGGCACGCCAGGGCGGGTTCGATTTTTTTGCCCGGGCACAACTCACTTCCAACACCAAAGGTGCCTATGGCTGGAACCAGGCCATTCGTCCTGAAGTGGAAACGTACAAGGTTTTTGCTGCCGATGAAACCAAAGCAAAAAGCTTCCGTGACATTGGTTTCGGTACTGTGCTCACTCATTTAAAAGACGGGATTGCCCGTGGTACCGGTGCTGTGGTTACGCTGGCCGATGAAAAAGAAAATATGATCATCCTGAAAGACAGGGCTTCGGCACATTATTCTTTCAGCAAGGGAACTTCCACGCAAAGCTACCCGGGTTCGATGATGGGTAGCATTGCGCTGTTGCGTCAGACCTATATGGATGCCATGTGGTACAAAAACAAGCCTGCAGGCGAAGGAGTGAACATCAGCCTGCAAGCCTGGAACGAGATCCAAAACCTCCCGCAAATTTTTGAAGCCAACGATAAATGGAACGTGCTGCGTGCTGATCGCATTGGTGATGAAGCCGGTGTTCAATACATCATTAAAGCCGGCGGCAACGAATACCAGCGTATTGATGATATGAAAGGCACAAAGGCCACCTTTATTCTGTCGCTCAACTATCCGCAGGCGCAGGATGTGGAAGATCCGGCCGATGCCCGTTTTGTATCGCTTTCCGATATGAAGCACTGGGAACTGGCACCTACCAATGCGGCTGCGTTTGAAAAAGCCGGCATCCCGTTTTGCCTTACAACATCTGACTTGCGTGATGCCAAATCATTTATGACCAACCTGCGTACGGCTATCAACTACGGCCTGTCTGAAAAGGCAGCGTTGAATGCGCTGACGAAAACTCCGGCCGAAGTGTTGGGCATCAGCAATATGGTGGGAACACTGGAAACCGGCAAACTGGCCAACTTCCTTGTAACCAGTGGTCCGATTTTCAACGAAAGAACTACCATTTTCCAGAACTGGATCCAGGGTAAAAAGCATAATGTAAAGGATGAAGTGTTCAACGAGATGCGGGGCAAATACAATGTTGTGGTGAACACCCCATCAGGTCCTGTAAATTATTCACTGGACTTTAAATCGCCTACATCGGCAGTTGCATTACGTGGAAAAGATACCGTTACATCCCGTTTCTACTATGACGGCCGCAATGTTCGCCTGAATGTTGCACCGGAGAGAAGGGGAGAAGCCAACATTCGTTTGACCGGTACGGTTAGTGGGAACGAATGGCGTGGATATGGTGAAGACAGTGCCGGTAACCGCTTTACCTGGACGGCCGCTTTTGCCGCAGCTGATACTGCAAAAGGCCGGGTTGACAGTGCCCGCAAACGGCCATTGGTTTTGGGGAAGTTAACGTATCCTTTCCTGCCTTTTGGCTGGGAAGAAGGACAGGCGCCAAAGCAGGAGACAATCCTCATTAAAAACGCTACCGTTTGGACCAGTGAAAAAGAAGGTAACCTTCAAAACACCGATGTATTGCTGAAAGGAGGAAAAATCGCCGCTATCGGTAAAAATCTTTCTGAGAACGGCGCACGGGTGATTGATGGGACCGGCAAACACGTAACACCCGGTATCATCGACGAACACTCACACATTGCTGCAGCCTCCATCAACGAAGGTGGTCAAAGTGTGACATCTGAAGTGCGCATTGCCGACAACCTGAACCCGGATGATATCAACATCTATCGCCAGTTGAGCGGTGGTGTGACGACGTCTCATATTCTACACGGTTCAGCCAATACCATCGGTGGCCAAACACAATTAATCAAACTGCGCTGGGGCGCTAACGATGAAGGCCTGAAGTTTAAAGGTTGGACGGGCCAGATCAAGTTTGCCCTGGGTGAGAACGTAAAACGTTCCCCTGCACAACCAGCCCAGCAAACCCGCTATCCCGATACCCGCATGGGTGTGGAGCAGGTGCTGGAAGATGCCTTTACCCGTGCCAAGCAATATGAAAAGGAATGGAAGGCTTATGAAGCCGGAGGTCGCAAAGGTGTTGCTCCCAGAAGAGACCTCGAACTGGAAGCACTGGTAGAGATCCTGAACAACAAGCGCCATATTACCTGCCACTCCTATGTGCAGAGCGAGATCAACATGGCGATGCATATGGCAGAAAAGATGGGTTACAAGTACAACACGTTTACGCACATTCTGGAAGGGTACAAAGTGGCCGACAAGATGAAGCTGCACGGAGCCAACGCTTCTACTTTCTCTGATTGGTGGAACTACAAAATGGAAGTGATCGACGCCATCCCGTTTAATGCTTACCTGATGCAGATGGCAGGACTGAACGTTGCTATCAATTCCGATGATGCCGAGATGGCCCGTCGCCTGAACCAGGAAGCTGCTAAGAGCGTTAAGTACGGCGGCATGAGCGAAGTGGATGCCCTGAAAATGGTGACCATCAACCCCGCTAAAATGCTCCATGTAGATGACAAAGTTGGCAGTCTGAAAGTTGGCAAGGATGCCGATGTGGTGGTTTGGAGTGATAACCCGCTGAGCATTTATGCCAAGTCACTTTATACCATCGTGGATGGTACGGTTTATTTCGATCGTGAGAAGGAAGAGCAGAAAGAAAGAGCCATTGCTGCAGAAAGAATGCGGATCGTGAAAAAGATGAACAGCGAGAAGTCCAGCGGCCGTCCGGTAGCACCCGTTCAGCCCAGCTACCAGGTAATGCAATCCTGCGGTGAGCACTTCCACAACCACGGTTTACTTGTTATCGACGCAGAACAATCTCAAAACAACTAATCAGTCATTCATGAAAAAAATACTTCTAAGTTTTGCTGCAATTTGTTTTCTGGTGACTGCCAAAGCTCAGGAAACAATTGTGCCTGCCCCCAAGCAGGTGCAGCCTTTGGTAATTACCAATGCTACCGTACATACCGGAAGCGGGCAGGTAATGAACAATGCCACAATTGTGGTAACCGACGGGAAAATTTCAGCCGTGGGCACCAATGTGCAGGCCCCGGCTGGTGCCAGAACCATCAATGCGCAGGGTAAACATGTATATCCCGGTCTGATCCTTTCCAGCTCCAATCTTGGCCTGGTCGAAGTAAACAGTATCCGTGCTACCAATGATGTACGGGAGATTGGTGAGATGAACCCGAACGTTCGTTCCATCATCGCTTATAACACCGATTCAAAAGTGATCAATACCCTGCGTCCAAACGGAATCCTGTTTGCGAACGTTGTACCGGAAGGAGGGTTGCTTAGCGGACAGTCATCAATGGTGCAACTGGATGCATGGAACTGGGAAGACGCCGCCTATAAAACAGATCACGGCATTCATTTCCGTGTACCCCTGCTGATGGCTCGCCCCAGAGGTTTCGGTGGTTTTGGTCAGCAAGGTCCACCACGGGACCCGGTAAAAGAAGGCCTGGACAAGATCGATGAATTCAAAAGCTTTCTTCGCCAGGCAAAGGCATACAACTCCCTGAGCAAGCCGGATGAAGTGAACCTGAAGTATGAAGCGGTGAAAGGCCTGTTCAACAAATCCAAAAAGCTGTATATCCACGCCAGCACGGTAAAACAAATTCTGGTTGGTCTTGATGTTGCCAGAGAGTTTGACTTGGATGCCGTAATCGTTGGTGGCGAAGACAGCTGGCAGGTAGCTGACCTGCTGAAGCAGGCAAATATTCCGGTGATCCTGAGCCAGCCGCACAGTCTTCCTATACTTCCTGATGACGACGTGGACCAGCCGTATAAAACAGCGGCCTTGTTGCAAAAAGCAGGCGTACTGTTTGCCATCAACGATGAGGATGGCCAAACCCGCGGACGTAACCTGCCGTTTAATGCAGGTACTGCTGCAGCTTATGGTTTGACCAAGGAGCAAGCGCTGGCTGCCATTACGCTGAATGCCGCCAAGATCCTGGGTGTAGCCGACAAAACCGGCAGTATCGAAGTAGGCAAGGATGCCAACATTATCATCAGCGAAGGTGATATTTTAGACATGAAAACAAATCTTGTAACGAATGCGTATATCCAGGGGCGTGAAGTAAACCTGGAAAACAAGCAGACGCAGTTGTACGATAAATACAAGAAGAAGTATTCGAGTCCTGCTTTTTAAGCAGAAGGTTCGAATAAAAAAAGGGGATGAGTTTCATCCCCTTTTTTATGAACTTGAGAACCAGTATTTCAATTTATTGAATGCATCCTATATTTAGAATATGCCACACCGTTTAGTTATTCGCTTTATTCTCTTGTTATTCATTGCGGGCAACGTATCCCCGCTCCTGGGGCAAAAACTTTATTACCCCGATTCTACCTGGCAAATAAGAAAGCCGGATGAACTTAAGCTTAATACAACTATCATCGACAGCGCCGTTCGTTTAGCCTTACAAAACGAGGTGGCTATGGAAACAGACCTGCGCCTGGCCAATATCAAATCCTTTGCGGTCAACGCCCGTGAGCCAAACTACCGTATTCTGGGCCCCATGAAAGACCGCGGTAAACCGGCAGGCCTTATCATTAAGAACGGGTATATCGTAGCGCAATGGGGTGATGTTGAAAGGGTGGACATGACGTTCAGTGTAGCGAAAAGTTATTTGTCTACGGTAGCAGGTTTGGCTGTGGATGCGCGGCTGATCAAAAGCGTTGATGACAAGGTCTCCCGCTATGTGTGGGATGAAAAATTTGAAGGCGTGCACAACAGCAAAATCACCTGGCGTCACCTGCTTACACAGTCTTCCGACTGGTCGGGTTGCCTGTTTGATATCTGCGACTGGGCCGACCGTCCGCCCCGCACTGGCGGTATTGATGATTGGCGGACCAGAAAATTAAATGAGCCGGGTACGGTTTACAAGTACAATGATGTAAGGGTAAATCTTTTGGCCTATTCACTCTTGCAAGTTTGGAGAAAACCACTCCCTGTTGTTTTTAAAGAAAAGATCATGGATCCCATTGGCGCTTCTACCACGTGGCGGTGGTATGGTTATGAAAATTCTTTTGTCAATGTAGATGGCATGATGATCCAATCTGTTAGTGGCGGCGGTCATTTCGGCGGCGGCATTTTCATCAACACGTATGATCATGCTCGCTTTGGCCTCCTCTTTGCCCGCAAGGGAAAATGGAAAGGTGCACAACTGCTTTCCGAACAGTGGATTGCATCCGCTTTGAAGCCCTCTGCAGCCAATCAGTCTTACGGCTTCCTGTGGTGGTTGAACAACAATGGTCACCTGGGAAAACGCTCTAAAACCGTTTACGCAGCGGAAGGTTTTGGCGGCAACTTTATTGTTGTGGATGAAGCGGCCGACCTGGTGATTGTTACCCGCTGGCTGGAACCCAATAAGATTGGAGAACTGGTTGATCTGGTGATCAGTGCAATGAAACTATGATGCGTTTAAGCGACACCACTGCCGGAATTGCCAGCATATAACGATATCTCTTGCTTCTAAAGCAGGATTGCTGCACATTGCATCAACTTTCTTTGAAAGCATCCGAAAGCTATCCTCCGTCATCATAAGTAATATGGTAAATAAAAAGGGATTGCGCCAGCAATCCCTTTTCTAAATTTATTGCAAGTTGCTTTTATTGTCCAAGGTTCAGCGGGTAGGTATACGCTTCGCCATATCCCGGATAAATACCGGTAATTCTAACCGTACCGGTACGGCCGGAAAGGGCCTTCGTTAACTCTTCAACACTGCTGATTTCTGTTTCGCCTTCACCGGTAATTACACCGGTAATGATAAAGCCTGCTTCCACACGGGCACGGCTCAATACACCACCCGAAGTAACGCGGTTCACCACAACACCACCCTCAACACCATACCGGGTGGCTTTTGCCTTGTCCAGTGTTGCGAGGTCGCCACCAAGCCTTGAACCAACATTGCTGGTAACAACATCACTGCGCTTTTTCAGTTCTACCTGTGTTGTGTATTCTTTGCCGTTACGGATATAGGTTACTGGTACTTTATCACCAGGACGGAAACCGGCAATCTGTGCACTCATTTGCAAGCCGGAGTTCACGGGGTTGTTGTTCACTTTTGTAATGACGTCGCCTTTTTTGATTCCGGCAGCCATGGCGCCACCATCAGAGGTTACATCCGAAACATATACGCCATTGGTATTGGTAGGGATGCCCAGGCTCTTGATTTGTTCTTCATTCAATCCATCAGTTGGAATATAGCTAACTCCCAGGTAACCTCTTTGTACATCGCCATACTGGATAATGTCTCCTACAATTTTCTTTACAATATTGACCGGAATAGCAAACGAATAACCGGCATAGGTACCGGTAGGAGCCAGAATAGCGGAATTGATACCGATCAGGTGACCGTCTGTGTTCACCAGCGCACCACCACTGTTACCCTGGTTCACGGCAGCATCGGTTTGAATAAACGACTCAACCGGTGTGTCGCCACGGCGGGTCTGGCGGCTGTTGATATTGATAGTACGACCTGTTGCAGAAACAATACCCGCCGTTACCGTTGCATCGAGCGTAAGAGGGTAACCAATGGCTAAAACCCACTGACCCAGTTTGATGCCTTCAGAGTTTCCATATACCAGATAAGGCAGCTTGGTACCATCTATCTTTAAAACGGCCAGGTCGCTGCTGGGATCGCGGCCAATTACTTTTGCTTTATAGGTCTGGCGGTTGGCCAGTGTAACGTTTACCTCATCGGCAACGCTGCCTGTAGCCTCATTGGTGATTACGTGGTTGTTGGTAACAATATAGCCATCTTCACTGATGATAACACCACTGCCGGAGGCTCTTTGCTCCGGAACAATGTTTGGTCCCATATCGCCAAAGACGTCACCAAAGAAATCATCCAGCATACTGCGGCGGCGGGGGAGGTCGTTGGTGATCTTTTTGGCAGGCACTTTTGTTTTGATATGCACCACCGCCGGCGCAGCGGCACTGGCAGCTTTTGTCAGGTCAACCGGATCGGCAGGTGAGAAATTTTTCCCGTCAAAATATCCTGCATAGTTGGCAGGAAATCCATTTTGAGCGGAACCCACAGCTTCAGCTTTCGGATGTGCAAAATGGTTGTAAACCGCCACACTTCCTACCGCCGATGCGGCGCTGATCGCTACAATGAGTAAAACTTGTTTCAATTTCATAGTTCGTCAATTATAGAAGTTAATGATACGTTTCAAATAGTATGCCCTTAGCAAACAAACTTACACTTTGCCAATTCGGCTGCCATACCTTCCGTCCAGTTTAACATTTATTTACTAAGACCTTCGTACTTCCTGCTCTCTATTCAAATTTACTAAAAACTGCATCGTATCCACACCATCGGCAAAATCGCAGATTCCGGGGCACTGTGCCCGGCCAAAGCGGATGTTATCCCGGCTGACTATACACTGGATGCTTTCATTGCCCATCAATGTTTTTTTCACTTCTTCCCTGTCGGTGCAAAACTGGTAATTCAACTGGCTGATGGGAGAGAACGGAGAGGCGTCTTCTACCAGCAGCAGGCTTTCATTGCTCATGTAATACCGGTTGTTCAGCAGGAGAATGGCCAGGTTATAGTCGTAATTGTTTTTGTATTTCTGGTGATCGGCCAGGTAGTTATACTTTCCAAATGCTTTCAACAGGGGCTGAAAGTTATAACCTTCCGGCACATACAGCTGGGTTACATTGCGACAGCCCAGACCAAAAAATTGGTAAACATCATCTGCCAGTTTTTCCAGTTCCTGTTCCGTTTCCTCCCCGGTAAGGATGCCTACTGATGTTCGGTTCCTGCGAATGATATGCGGGTATTTGCTGAAATAGTAAGCGAAGTATTGGGAGGAATTATTGCTGCCGGTAGCAATGTAGGCATCACAGCCTTTGAGCATTTCGGCAAAGACAAAATAAGAATCTGCTGAAGGGACCCATTCCACCAGTTTCTTTACCAAGAACTTTATCAGCACCGTGTCTTTTGACGAAAGCTTAATATAAGCATGATGGCCTGCCATAAAGGTGCAAAGCATGTCGTGGAAGCCTACCATGGGGATGTTTCCTGCCATTACGATGCCTACTTTTTTAGGATGAAGATTATCCACTGGAATTGCATAGGTATCGATAAGCGTTTGCAGGCTTTTCTCGGAAAGAAACTGCGTAGCGATATTATTGAGAGAAAGCGTAATGAATTCAGGAGTAAACCAGGCATTTTCGGCAGATGCTTTCTGCACGGTATCCTGTATGTCTTCTTCCGGTGATAATAGGTAGTTGCCCAACCGCACTAAGATTTCCTTTCTTTCTTGTAAATTCATGTGGGGAGATTATTTTTGTTGCAAAACTAATTCACTAACAAGCAAAGAAAAGTTATGGCTATAAAGATCACAGAAGAATGTATCAACTGCGGAGCCTGCGAACCGGAATGTCCCAATAACGCGATTTATGAAGGCGGTGTAGAATGGGCTATTGCCGACGGCACCGATGTAAAAGGCAGTTTTACCCTGGTAGACGGAACGGTGGTGGATGCTGGCCAGCGCAATGCCCCGATCGCTGTTGATACGTACTACATTGTACCCACCAAATGCACTGAGTGCCAGGGCTTTCACGAAGAGCCCCAGTGTGCAGCCGTTTGCCCGGTTGACTGCTGTGTTCCGGATGAAATGTACCGTGAAACAGTGGAAGAATTACTGGCAAAAAAAGAACGCATGCATAGCTGATTTCTTGTTAACTTTATTGTACAATCCTCAAAGCAGTTTCGGCTGCTTATAGTAAACAGGTGATATTTCCTGTTGTAAAAAGGTGAAGCTCCCAACGGTCTTCACCTTTCTTATTTGATAGAAAGGTGGTGTACAAGGTGGCATCTAACTGCAAAATAGTGGACAAGGAATATAGAATGCCGAAGTGGTTTAGACCGATCATCCTTTACTGCTTCCAAGCAGGCTGCTGATGGAATAAGGGTTGTATATACAGCACCTTTCTAATTCCTTCTTTGTTCATCTGTTCGAATTTCAATTCCGACTCAACCGTGAAGAATGTGTTAACCCGCAAAATCATCCCCTTTGGTTTCATGTACTCTTGTTTACTTTTACGCTATGTTCGCCGCACAGCATATTTCCTACACGCAAACCAACAGCTTTTCGAAACTCATTCTCGACTATCTCGAAGGCGCTGAAACACTACAACCATTTTATCGTTTTCAACCAAACCTGGAAGGTATTCGTGCCAGCATAGAGGGGAGACAAAGATTTGATACCGACCGCCAGACGTTGGTGAATGTGCTAAAGGAACAGTATGCACAACATGAAGTTTCGGCTGCCGTAGCGGCAAATATTGAGGCACTACTCGACAACAATACTTTTACTATTTGTACGGCACACCAACCAAACCTGTTTACCGGCCCGCTTTACTTTGTTTACAAGGTATTACACACCATCCGGCTGGCGGCCTGGCTGCAGGAGCAGTTGCCTGCGTACAGATTTGTGCCTGTTTATTACATGGGCTCTGAAGATGCGGACTTTGCCGAGCTTAATCATACCTATGTTGATGGGAAAAAGCTGGAGTGGAAGAAAGAACAAACCGGTGCGGTTGGCCGCATGGTAGTGGATAAGACCCTGCTGCAATTGATTGATGAACTGGAAGGACAACTTGTATACGAGCCCTTCGGCCAGGAAGTAGTGACGATGCTGCGCAAGTGTTATACAAACGGTCGGACAATTCAGGATGCAACATTTGAGCTGGTTAATGAACTATATGGTGAATGGGGTTTGGTGGTGCTGATACCAGATCATCCTCAATTGAAAGCACAGATGAAGAAAGTGTTTGAAGAAGACATTTTTCAAAACACATCATCGCAGATTGTTGAGCAGACAAATGAAAAGCTGGGAAAGGAATACAATGTACAGGCACACCCGAGAGAGATCAACCTGTTTTACCTCCACGACAGCATTCGTGAACGCATAGAAAGAAGAGGAGATGAATTCTTTGTACTGAATACCGATATCCGCTTTTCGGAAGGCGAACTGCGGGCTGAACTTGAAAAACACCCGGAACGCTTTAGCCCTAATGTGATTTTGCGGGGATTGTACCAGGAGGTTATTCTGCCGAACCTGGCCTTTATAGGCGGCGGTGGCGAAACTGCGTATTGGCTCCAATTGTGTGAATTGTTCAGCCATTATGGTGTTCCCTACCCGGTTTTAGTTTTACGTAATTCATTTCTGATTGTTGAACAGAAATGGCAGGAGAAACTGGCCAAAATAGAATTTACACCTGCAGATCTTTTTTCATCTGATGATGAACTCATGAAGCAGGTTGTTGCCCGCAATTCGGTGCATGCGGTTTCGCTGAACGGCAATTTTGAAAAGGCCGAGGAACTATATGAAACAATCCGCGAGCAGGCAGAAACGATTGATCCAACCTTATCGCAATACGTTGGTGCTATCAAAGCCCGGTCGCTAAAAGAACTGCAGGAACTGGAGAAGAAAATGTTGCGTGCCGAAAAGCGTAAATATGCCGACCAGCAACGGCAAATCACCGTGTTGAAAGAGGCCCTGTTTCCCAACAACGGATTGCAGGAAAGGGTAGAAAATTTCAGTGGTTTTTATGCAAAGTGGGGGAAGAGCTTTGTAGCCGAATTGTTGCAGCATTCCTTGGCACTTGAACAGCAGTTTACGATTCTTACAGTTGAAGATCAACCGTAAAAATGCCGCTCCTGCCGTCATCATTGTCTGCTACAAGATGTAAACGATACAGATTACTTTTTACACTTTCTGCACAAACACCTTCTATTTTTTGTCCTTTAAATGCGGGGGCAAAGGAACTTAGGTTCAACATGCCGCTTGCCTGAATAACCGTGTCTTTCCTGGCGGAAGAAAAGTTCCGGATCCATCCAATGTAACTTTCTCCGATTTCACCATCATCCATTGCATTGAACGTGGCTTCTTCCGATGCCGTGAAAAGCAGCAGGTCTTTTTCTTTTACATAAAAAAGTCCGGATAAACCAGCAACACCACCGGCATTGGGTAGGCGTATTTCTTTAACGGCAATTACAGTCCCGTTTTCCAGGAAGATAAGATGGTTGGTTTTGGTTGTAAGGTTTGCCCGGTTGCAAAAAACTATTGTATTGCCGACCGCCGTACTACCTTCAATATTGATTTCTTTGATGCCTGTAAATTGAACTGAATCGGGGAAGAGTCTTGTCTTTTTCGCCGAATCATTTCCAAGGGACCATTCATACGCCGGCCAGCGGTGTTCACCGGATAATGAACCAATTCCGACGAGAACAGCCTTGCCATCTTTTTCTATGATCAATGCAGATTCAATGTCCGGTTTTTCATCCTTTGAGATAACGGCGGAAGTGTCTGGCCAGTAAGGAATTTTTTGGATCAATTGGTAAGAAGGGGAAAGCACTAGGAAGTGAGGCGCATTGTCGCCAAACAGGTAGAGGTTACCCTCGAAAAATTCAATGGCAGAAGCAGAAGGAAAATCCAGCGTTTGCGAAGCGATGAGTTGTAGCGAAGGTTGTTTTTCGGCGCAGCCGCTAAATATCAAAGCTGTTAGGCCAGCCAGCAGCTTGCAAATGATGAATCTTGTCTTCCACCTCATGCACCATTTTTTCTTTGTATGCTGCAACTTTCTTTCCAACCTTTTCATCAAAAGCTCCCACCATCTGCGCCGCCAGAATACCGGCATTTTTTGCTGCATTCAGGGCAACAGTTGCCACCGGTACGCCGTTGGGCATTTGCAGAATGGAAAGAACCGAGTCCCAGCCATCAATGGAATTGCTGCTTTTTACCGGTACACCAATGACGGGAAGTGAGGTTAATGAGGCTACCATTCCCGGTAAATGTGCGGCACCACCGGCTCCGGCAATGATTACTTTTAGCCCCCTTTCTTTTGCCGAGTGTGCATAGCGGAACATTCGTTGCGGGGTACGGTGCGCCGAAACAACAGTCAGTTCATACGGCACTTCAAAAAACTTCAGGATATCGGCTGCCGCCTGCATGATATTCAGGTCACTGTCGCTGCCCATGATAATGCCGACGAGAGGCGTTTGAGGTTTGGGGTTTGGCGTGTGGGATTGTTCCATTCGTAGTTGCTGTCTTTTATTTTGTAAAAATGCGCTTACCATTGCGGTATGCACAAATCAATCTATGTAAACATCGTCAAAGATATTCTCCTATGATAAAAAAGAAGACTGAATTGTAAAGAGATGCTTGCAGTAAAGAATAAACACCAAACCCCAAACACCAGACTCCAAACCTTATCGTACCAATTCACCGCGCAAACGCAATAACTCAGTTTCGGCAACTTTTAAGTTGTAACGGGCATTGATCAAATTCGTAAGAATGGTAGAAACGTTTTCTTCTGCCTGGCGCAGCTCAATGTAGGTAGTTCGTCCAAGGCGGTAACGCTCCCTTTCAATGAAAAGGTTCTCTCTTGCCAGTGAAACGCTGGTATCCAGTGTTTGTACAATCTGCCGTTGGGCATCATAATTACGAAACGCATTCAGGATATTGGTATTCAGAAGCGCCTCCTGGTTGCGGTATTGCAGCTCCTGGAAGTTAACAGCCAATTGTGCCTGCCGGACCTGTTGCCGTACCGTAAAATTGTTCAGAATGGGTATGGTTGCAGTGATTCCGTAGTTAAAGCCCCTGTTCATGTTGAAAAGAGGGGAGAAGGGGTTAATCACCTGGTTATTACTGGTTCGGTTAAAGTTGTATGCAGATACCAATTGAACGGTTGGATAGCGTGCAGATTTGGCCAGTGCTACGTTCAGCTCTGCGGCCCGGATGTTGGTTCGTGCCAGTTGCAGTTCGGGGCTTGAAAGAGCAAGGTTATTCAGCAATGTTCCCAGGATGATTTCTGTTTCCACAGGAATGGTGTCGCTTACTTTATAGCTTGCATCCCGGGCAATATTCATTAACTGGTTCAGCGTTTGCCGGCGCTGATCAATTAACGCTAACTGGTTGAGCCTTGCAGCTGTGCTGTTGTTGAAATCAATTTTCGCCTGCAGTACTTCAGGTTTGATGCCAGCGCCTAAATCAAATTTGTACTGTGCCAGTTGCAAACGGTCGGCTGCCAGTTGCAATTGCTCTTCCACGTTGCGTAACTGTTGTTTTTGCCGCACAATATCATAATAGGTATTGATAACGGATGCTACCGTATTGATCACGGCAGCTTTTACCACAAGGTCGCCTTGCTCCACCGCAATATCCAGCTGATCGCGAAGCAGGAACATGCGGAAGCCGTCAAATACTGTCCAGTTCAGGTTAATGGCACTGGAAAGAGCGTTCTGGCGAATGCCGTTCCGTACCCGGTCGGAGCCATCAGCCAGTGTCTGCTTTTGATTATTGTTGGACAACAAATAAGTCCCGGTGGCATTGATCCTTGGCAGGAAGGCAGCGTTGCGGTATTCATAATTGATGGCGGCTACTGCCGAATCCTGGCGGGCCAGCAAAATGTCGTAGTTGTTCCGGAGTGCATAGCCTACAGCTTCTTCTACTGTTAATGAATCCTGTGCCCATAACTTTCCGGCCGTTGTCAATAAAACAGCGGCAAAAAGAGAAACTTTCTTCATTCGATTAATAACGTGCATGTTCCAGTTGCTCATGTTCTTTTTCTTCCTGCATAACCTCCAGTTCGTTTTTCTTCTTCTTGGAAGAAAGATAAGCGTACATGGCAGGGATCACAAATAAGGTTAATACCAGCGAAAACACAATACCACCAACGATTACTATGCCCAGCGGAATCCGGCTGGTAGCCGCCGCACCCAGAGAAAGGGCAATCGGCATCGCACCCAGTGCCATGGCCAGTGATGTCATCAGGATAGGACGCAAACGCTGTGTGGCCGAATAAATGGCTGCATCCACTTTGCTCATTCCTTTCAGGCGGTTCTGGTTGGCGAATTCCACGATCAGGATACCGTTTTTGGTAACCAGACCAATAAGCATGATCATACCGATCTGTGAAAAGATGTTCAGCGTATGGCCAAATATCCAAAGCGAAAGCACCGCACCGGCAAGAGCCAGCGGCACCGTGATCATGATGATCAGCGGGTCGATAAAGCTTTCAAACTGCGCCGCCAGGATCAGGAAGATCAGGCCCAAGGCCAGGAAAAATGCAAAGCCAATATTGCTGGAACTTTCCGCATAATCGCGGGATGAACCGGTGAGCGAAGTTGCATAGGTTTCATCCAGCAGGCGGTCGGCTATGCCTTCCATTGCTGCAATCCCTTCACCCACAGTTTTGCCTGGAGCCAGACTAGCTGAGATGGTAGCTGACTTAAATCGGTTAAAGTGATAAATTGTTGATGGCGTGGTGGCCTCTTCAAATGTTACCAGGTTGTCTAAGCTGATCATCTGCCCGGTAGCGTTGCGTACATAAATACCTTTCAGATCGGTGGGATCATCGCGGTTTTCCCGCTCAACCTGTCCTATCACCTGGTACTGCTTACCCTCTTTGGTAAAGTATCCCAAACGGCGGTTACTCAATGCCAGGTTAAGAGTTTCAGAAATATCCTGTACGGAAACACCGAGTTGTGCTGCCTTCAGGCGGTCAACAGAAATGCGCAATTCAGGCTTGTTGAATTTCAGGTCGGCATCGGCACCTACCAACACACCGCTGCGGTTTGCTTCTTCCACAAATTTTGGCAGCACAGTAGCCAGTTTGTTGAAGTTGTTGTTCTGGATCACAAACTGCACAGGCTGGCCGCCGCGGCGGTTTTGCTGAATGGTTTGTTCTTCTACCACAAACACACGTCCTTCGGTATATTTAGGAAGATTCCGCTGAAGCATTTCCACTATCTCTTTCTGCGACCGGTCGCGTTCCTTGGGTTCAACCAGTACGGCTCTGACAAAACCTGTATTGGCTGCACCGCTGGCGAAGCCCGGAGCCGTAATCGACATCACGGTTCTTTTTTCCGGTACCGAGTCAAGCACCAGGTTTGTCAGCCGCTCAATAAAGGCATCCGTGTATTCGTAAGATGCTCCTTCCGGGGCTGTCACCTGCATTCTGAATTGACTGCGGTCTTCCATCGGTGCCAGTTCAGACTGCAGCGAACCCCCGATAAAAAAGATGATGCCGCCGCAAATCAATACAATCACAATGGCAATCCAGCGCACTTTCATAAAACCGGTCAGTGCCGATTGATAGCTGTTTTCCATCCACCGGAAGAAGGGTTCTGTTTTGGTATAGAACCAGGAATGTTTGTGCACATTCTTGGTCAGCTTTACGTTCAGTACCGGCGTTAACGTAAGCGATACAAATGCAGAAATCAATACCGCACCGGCTACCACAATACCGAATTCACGGAACAGTCTTCCCACAAAACCTTCCAGGAAGATGATGGGTAAGAATACCACGGCAAGCGTGATGGAGGTGGCAATAACCGCAAAATAGATTTCCTTGGAGCCATCCAACGCCGCCTGCCACTTGTTCATACCGGATTCCATCTTTTTATAAATGTTCTCGGTAACCACGATACCATCATCCACCACCAGGCCAGTCGCCAATACGATTGCCAGTAGCGTCAAGACGTTGATGGTAAAGCCGCAGAGATACATAATAAAGAAAGCACCGATCAGGGATACAGGGATATCGATCAAAGGGCGAAGGGCAATGGCCCAGTCGCGGAAGAAAAGGTAAATGATCAGCACCACCAGGATAAAGGCGATCATCAGGGTTTCTTCCACCTCTGAGATTGAGTTCTTAATATGTTTGGTTTGGTCAAGAGCAATGTTAAGGGTAAAGTCTTCCGGTAGTTCGCCCTTCAACTGGTCGAGGCGCTTGTAAAATTCATTGGAGATCTCAACATAGTTGGAGCCGGGTTGTGGAATGATAGCCAGGGCAATCATCGGAATGCCGCTTTCTTTCAGTGAACTTTCTTCGTTCTCCGGTCCCAGCACAGCTTCCCCAACATCTTTGATCCGGATATCGCTGCCGTTGCCACTCTTAACGATAATGTTGTTGAATTCTTCTTCTGTATTCAGCTGGCCAAACGTCCGTACGATCAGTTCTGTGTTACTGCCCGAAATTTTTCCGCTTGGCAGTTCAATGTTTTGCCGAACAAGAGCAGCTTGCACATCGGCTGGGGTGAGGCTGTAGGCACTCAGTTTTTGCGGGTCGAACCAGATGCGCATGGCATAGCGCTTTTCTCCCCAGATTTGAATGCCGCTTACACCAGCAATCGTCTGCAACCGCTCTACCAGGAAGTTGTTGGCATATTCGGTCACCTGTAACTGGTTACGGGTGTTGCTCTGCACGGTCATGGAAATGATCGGGTCTGTCGATGCATCGGCTTTGGATACAACGGGAGGAGCTTCTAAGTCGGAAGGTAGTGAACGGGTAGCCTGCGATACTTTATCACGAACATCGTTGGCTGCCGTTTCCAAGTCGATACCCAAATCAAACTCCACGTTGATGTTGCTGCGCCCTTGGTTACTGGATGAGGTAATATTTTTTACACCGGCAATACCGTTGATTGCTTTTTCCAGCGGTTCGGTGATCTGGGTTTCAATGATCTCCGGGTTGGCCCCACCATAAGATGTAGAAACGTTGATATTGGGCGGATCAATGGCCGGGTAATCTCTTACTCCGAGAAATTTAAATCCAATCACCCCGAACACCACGATAATGATGTTCATTACAATGGCCAAAACAGGCCGCTTCAAACTCAGTTCAGAAATATTCATACACCTTGCCGGGTTGTGCTCTGTAAAGAGCTTATGGGTTAACAGGTTTCGTTGAATCAGCAGCCGGACGTTGGCCAGCTACCGGTTTTCCATTGATCTTGGTTACAGTGACTTTTGCGTCTGGACGAAGGCTCAGCAGGCCGGTTACCAAAACAGTATCGCCAACGTTTAATCCACTGGTGATCTGTACCGTCGATGAATCGCGAATACCGGTAGTAACATCAACAAACTTTGCTATGCCGTTGTTGTACACGTATACTTTTTTACCACGGGCCTGCGGAATGACAGCCTGTGTAGGCAAAACAATTGCATCCGGATCGGGTTCGAAGCTGAGCGAAACTTTGGCAAATGCACCTGGTGTCAGTCCCACGTTATCGCCCTGGACAATTGCCCTTACCTGCAGGGATCGGGTATTTTCCGTGATGTTAGATTCTGTTGCCGTAATTCTTGCTGCATATTTACGATTTGAGCCCTCAACGGTAAAGTTGACGAACTGGCCATTCCTGAGCTGGGTTATATATTTTTCCGGTACTGTAAAGTCGATTTTCATTTGGCCTACCTGGCTGATGGTGGTCATGATAGTAGCCGGGCTAACATAAGCACCAACGCTCACCATCCGCAATCCTACTTTTCCGGAGAAAGGCGCCCGTACAACAGTCTTGGCAATTTGTGCCTGCGTGATGGCAATATCGGCCGCCGTATTACTTACCTGCAATTGCGTGGCTTCATAATCCTGCCGGCTGATGCCACCAATCTTCAGCAACTCCTCTGAGCGGGTTTCGTTTTGCCGTGCAATTTTTGCCTGCACCTGCAATTTGTGTAACTGCGCCTGGAGGTCGGCATCTCTCAGCTTGAATAAGGTAGAGCCTTTGCTTACCACAGTCCCTTCTCTGAAATAAATACCGGTGATGATCCCGGCCACTTCAGGATGGATTTCGGTGGCCTCATTGGCGACGATGGTACCCGGTACTTCAATCTGGTCGAGGACGGTAGTGTTGGCAACAGTGATTGCTTCGGCTCTTACTGGCGGACGGTTACTGCCACCGCCACCGCGCTGCTGTTGCTGCGCTGCTTCTTTGCGTTCGGTACTGCCACAGGAAGAGAGAAGAGCCAAAGCCGACAAAATGCCTAGGCTTGCAAAACGGAAATTCATTCGTTGTTTCGATGATTTAAGCTGCAAAAATAAAGGGTAATCCTGAGCAGGGTTTCTTTAATGTTACAACAGCAGATAACCGTTAACCTTATTTAACGTCTTTTATCGACGAAGAGCCTTCGTCGATCGAAATTTTAACAGAACTGTTGCTGCTGATGGAAGGTTGTGGAAGTGCAAATCAAGTATGCGATTATCGTATTTACTTTTCACTGCTGACAA
This sequence comes from Flavisolibacter sp., assembly GCA_035998945.1. Lineage (GTDB taxonomy): Bacteria > Bacteroidota > Bacteroidia > Chitinophagales > Chitinophagaceae > Flavisolibacter. The sequence goes on from DASYHD010000023.1 coordinate 106,964, forward strand.
CTTTCAGCGCCTGTTTTATTTTATTGGCTTTGTGAATGAGGTCCTGCTTTTCATTACTTAAAACAGTTACATGCCCCATTTTTCTACCGGGTTTGGTTTGCAGCTTTCCGTAGATGTGTACAAAAGCATTGTCGATCTGCAGCACATCCTGTAGTCCTTCATAATGCGCCGGGCCTGAATGTCCTTCGCTTCCAATGATGTTGATCATGATGGAGGAAAGAATGGGTTTGGTATTGCCAAGCGGGTAACCGAGTATAATACGCCAGAGCATATCGAATTGTGAGCTGTAATGCGCTTCGATGGTATGATGCCCGCTGTTGTGAACTCTTGGAGCGGTTTCGTTTACCAGTACATCATCATTTTCGTCTACAAAAAGCTCAACGGCAAAAATGCCCGGCGACTTAAAATTGCGAACAACCGATAGCGCAATGGCTTCCACTTTCCACAACACGTTTTGTTTAATGTCGGCAGGACAAAGCTGGAGATCAAGCAGGTTGAGCCCCGGATTAAATATCATTTCAACCGGGGGATACAATACGGTTTTTCCTTTTTGATCAATCGCCACAATCTGGGCAATCTCTTTTTTGATTTTTACCTTCTTCTCCAGTACACTTTGTTGGCTGAATCCTTTTTCTGCATCGCTCAGGGTATCGATGACCTGCACGCCACGGCCATCATAGCCACCTTCGGCCAGTTTTTGCACCGCAGGCAAAAGGTGCTGGTGAGCCCCGATTTCGGCAGCCGATTGAAGGATGGTATAAGCAGCTGTTGGAATCTGGTGTTCGGTATAATATCTTTTTTGTGCAGCTTTGTTCTTGATCGTCCGGAGCACGGAAGGACGGGGATAAATCTTCACACCTTCGCTTTCCAGTTTCTCCAGTGCATCGATGTTGACGTTTTCAATTTCAATGGTGATGGCGTCAAGGCTTTTACCAAAATTGTAAACAGTATCAAAATCGCGGATGCTTCCTTTGATAAAAAAGCGGCACAGGTGCGCAGCAGGGCAGGCATCATCATCTTCCAGCACATGGGTTTCAACGGGGTAATTAGCGGCTGCCTGTAATAACATTCTCCCTAATTGCCCGCCGCCAAGGATGCCTACTTTTTGCATGGCGCAAATGTACTATCAAACCGTGCACAAAAATGGAAAATACCGGCCGGCAACTGAAACGATGAATTGTTTTTGATCCTGCAGCCTGGAGGATTGGGTCTGATGGCTGACAAAGGATGCAGGTCAGATTGCTGCCCTTTGGATTATTTCCAACCTGTTCTCATCAGTGCATAAATTGATTTGGCGTAAGAGTTGCGGCATCCCTTAAAAAGGATTTGGTATGCACAATCTAAACTCGGCAGCAGACCTGGATGAATTGCTTGATGATATTGGCGAACGGCCGGTGGTCATGCTGGGCGAGGCCTCTCACGGCACACATGAGTATTACACCTGGCGAACGGCTATTTCCAAAAGACTGATAGCTGAAAAGGGATTCAACTTTATAGCCGTGGAAGGCGACTGGCCCGACTGTTACAAAATCAACCGGTATGTAAAAGGGTATAAAGATGCCGGGGACAGCATCAACGAGGTGCTGATGAACTTTGACCGCTGGCCAACCTGGATGTGGGCCAATTGGGAAGTGGCAGCCCTGGCTGAATGGCTGCGGGAATACAACAGTACAAGACCAATGCCCCAAAGAGTAGGTTTTTACGGACTGGATGTGTACAGTCTTTGGGACAGCATGTATGCCATGATGGACTACCTGCAGGAAGAAGATCCGCAGGCGGCACAATCGGTGAAACAAGCCATTCAGTGTTTCGAACCGTTTGAAGAAAACGAACAGGCATATGCCCGGTATTCGTTAACAGAACATTCCTGTCGCGAAAAGGTGCTGGCCATGCTGAAAGAGATCCGCAACAAGGCACACCATCTTGATGGCGACCGCGAAGCAGGCTTCAACACCGAACAAAATGCCCTGATAGCAGTGAATGCCGAAAAATATTACAGGGCCATGATGAGCTTTGACAATGAAAGCTGGAATGTAAGGGATACGCATATGATGGAAACACTGGACCGGCTGCTGACCTTTCATGGCGGAGGATCCAAGGGAATTGTATGGGAACACAATACCCATATCGGCGATGCACGGGCAACAGATATGAAGCGGGCCGGGATGGTAAACATTGGCCAGCTGGCAAGAGAGCAGTACGGCATCAACCAGGTTTATCTTGTTGGCTTTGGATCGTACCAGGGAACAGTGATTGCCGGCGAAGAATGGGGTGCGCCGATGCAGGTGATGGATGTGCCTCCCGCTAGGGAAGGAAGCGTGGAGCATGTGCTTCACCGGGAAAGTGAACAGAACCGTTACCTCCTGTTTAATACAGAAGACATTCGGCAGCAGTATGATGAACCCATCCGGCACAGGGCAATTGGCGTTGTGTACAATCCTCACCGGGAACGGTATGGAAACTATGTTCCATCGGTGATGGCTAATCGTTATGATGCCTTTGTTTATCTTGACCAAACAACGGCCCTGCACCCATTGCACCTGAAACCGCACAGCGAAAAAACGCCGGATACTTATCCGTTTAGTTTTTAGCAGCAGCGAAAGTCAGTGGTGAGAAGTGGAACGAAAGTCATAGAGTCCAGAAAATATGAACTGCTACATTTGGATTTTATGAAACTATGATTGTATGGTATGTTGAAAATCTTTAAACCCCCTCTTTATCTCTTTTCCTGCCTGCAAGTATCTTTACTCCATGTTTGAGAACTACGCCTTTACCGCTGCTGAACGCTTTATGCGATATGTACAGGTTGATACGCAAAGCAACCCGCTTTCAACAACGTATCCAAGTACAGAAAAGCAAAAAGATCTTTCCCGTGTTCTTGTGGAAGAATTAAAGGCTATGGGGATAAAGGATGCCGAAATGGACGAATGGGGATATGTGTATGCGACGGTTCCTTCCAACACGGAAAAAAATGTGCCGGTGCTCTGCTTTTGTGCGCATGTGGATACGGCGCCGGACGCCAGCGGAACGGGAGTCAAACCCATCCTGCACAAAAATTATAAGGGTGAGGACATTGTATTGCAGGACGATACCACGCAGGTTCTGCGCAAGGCTGATTTTCCCTACCTCGAAAAGTTGATCGGTCACGATATCATTACCGCCAGCGGCACGACGTTGTTAGGCAGCGATGACAAAGCCGGTGTAGCAGAAATCATGGATGCAGCCAACTTTTTTATGACGCATCCTGCGGTCAAACATGGTGCTATCCGCTTGTTGTTCACCCCTGACGAAGAAGTAGGCCGAGGAACGGATAAAGTCGACATGCAAAAGCTGGGAGCACAATTTGGTTATACCCTGGATGGCGGCGAAGCTGGTTCGCTGGAAGATGAAACCTTTAGTGCCGACGGCGTGCAATTGATCATTCATGGGGTGATTACCCACCCGGGATATGCCAAAGGAAAAATGGTGAATGCAATGAAGATTGCGGCTGATGTGCTGGCGTCGCTGCCTCGTGCCGAGCTTTCACCAGAAACAACCGAAGGCAAACAAGGTTTTATTCACCCGGTTCGGGTTGACGGAATTGCAGAAAAAGCAACCATCGATTTTATCATCCGCGATTTTGTGACTGAGGGCCTGAAGAAAAAAGAAGATTTTCTCCTCAGCATTGTTGAAATGGTAATGGATAATTATCCAACCGCAACGTTTGAATTCAAGGTAACGGAGCAATACCGCAACATGAAAGAAGTGCTGGATAAGCACCCGCAGGTAGTGCAGTTTGCCAAGGAAGCTATTGAACGTAGCGGTCTTCCATTGAAGATGGAAAGTATTCGCGGCGGCACCGATGGCAGCCGGCTTTCTTTTATGGGTTTGCCGTGCCCCAACCTGTTTGCCGGTGAGCAGGCCATTCATTCCAAACTGGAATTTATTTCGGTGCAGGATATGAACAAAGCTGTAGAAACCATCGTCCATTTGGCCACCATATGGGAAGAGAATTCCAATTAATAACAGGCAATAGGCAATGTATCGCCTCGGCTATAACGCCTGCGCTTTGTAATTCTTAATTTTTAATTATTAATTAATTGTACCGATTGCCCATTGCATTCCTTCTTTATATTTAGCAGGTGAGACGGATGCTTTTGATTTTGTTGGGTTTCTTTCCCTTCGTGCTGCCGGCACAAAACCTCCTGATGAATGTTGGTTTCGAGGAAGAAAATATTTGTTCGGAATACAGCAAGAATTGTGCGCCGGAAGGGTGGATCTCTACCTCGCTGTATGCAGATTATTACTTTGACGATGCACCCAATGCCTTCGAAGGACAACATTTTGTTGGGCTGGTGCTGGCTCGCACAGACAGGCAAGTGGCCAAACATTTTTTGCGCAGCCGGTTGTTGTGTGGTTTGCGAAAGGGAGCGCAGTACCAACTTGAATTTTACATTCGTTCTAAACACCCTGCATTCGATTCCATTGGAGTTTATTTTTCTGCAAACGATTTTTTATACCAAAAAGAAAAACTCCGTGGCACAAAGCCCCAGGTATTTTTAAAAGATGTGTCGCAGTTGATGCCTTCGAAAGAATGGCAGAAAATTTCATTTTCTTATACAGCTACGGGAGACGAAAATTTTATTTCCATCGGTGATTTCAAACCGCATGAACACAGTTTTGATGGTTTGCCTGACTTGGGAAAGGATTATTATTTTTTTATCGACAGCCTGAGTCTTACGCCGCTCAACCCGCAGGAGCATCTTTGTAAAGAGGCCGCCGCCGTTCAGGAAGACGAATACAATTTTGATGTGCGCCACAACCTGCTCGACAGGTTGGTTTATGTGTACACAAAAAAGCCTCCACCGGTAAATGTGCTTCCGAAAACAATCCTGCAAAGGGTGGATACGTTGGTGATACCCGACGTTTTATTTGCTACCAACAGTTTTTCTTTAGGAGAAGAGGCTAAAGAATTGTTGATGCAACTGGTGCAAAAAACAAAAGCATCCACTGTTGATTCGGTGGTGGTGGAAGGGCACACGGACAGCCAGGGTAACTTTTCTTCCAATCAAATCCTGTCTGAAAACCGGGCGGCCAGTGTCGCCTCCTACATGGAACCTTTGCTGCAGGCAAGCTTTTATATAAGAGGATGGGCCAGCACCAAACCGGTGGCAGATAACCGTACCGCGGAAGGCAGGCAAAAGAACCGCCGCGTGGAGATCTATGTTTATCTGCGGGAATAAACATTTGTTGTCAATAAGGGTTTTAACTTAGGTTTCCTTTGTACGCTATCTTCTTATTATCTCTTTTTGCTACACATTGTGGCTTTCCTTAAAATGTTAATTGTCGCTGATTCACTGGCAATTTTTCAGGATGCGTTTTATCATTGCAAAATATAAAAGAAAGAACAGCGTTATTTTTATCCAAAAACACGAACCAGCATGTTTCAAAAGTTTTTTCTCCTGCAGGTTGATTCCACCAGCCTGTCGATCCAGAGCGATGGTACACAGAAAGGCATTAGTTTGATTGAATTGTTACAACTGGGCGGATGGATCATGATTCCCCTCGCAGCCCTCTTTGTCATTACCATCTACGTGTTTTTTGAGCGGTTTCTTTCCATCCGTAGGGCATCAAACATCGAAGGCAATTTCATGAACATTATCCGCGACCATATTGTGAACGGGAATGTTACCGCAGCCCGCAGCTTTGCAAAGAATACCAACAATCCCGTTGCCCGCATTATTGACAAAGGAATTCAGCGTATCGGTAAACCCATTGAAAACATTGAACGCAGCATGGAGAACGTGGGAAAACTTGAACTCTATAATATGGAGCGCAACCTGTCAGTTCTTTCCCTGATTGCTGGTATTGCGCCAATGTTTGGATTCCTGGGAACCATCATCGGGATGTTTACCCTTTTCTTTGACCTGGCGGCAACCGGTGACTTTACCATTCAAACCATGGCCAATGGTATCTACACCAAAATGATCACGTCCGCTACAGGTCTGATCATTGGTCTGCTGGCTTATATCGCCCATAACTTCCTGACTACGCAGGTTGACAAAACGGCCAACCGCATGGAATCGGCCAGTTCCGAATTCCTGGACATTCTGCAGGAGCCAACAAGGTAAGCAGGAGCAAGCAGGAGCAAGTGCTGTTACCACCAAAGACAAGAATGAAATTTGTGTAATTCGCGTTCAAAATTTGTGTTTCATGAATATCCGCAGAAAATTACGGGCACACACAGAAGTTCATACAGGACCATTGAATGATATTCTTTTTATCCTGTTACTCTTCTTCCTGATTGCCGCTACCCTGGCCAACCCTAACCTTGTGCGGGTAAATAACCCAAGGGGTTCAAAGGACATGAAGGCCAAGCAGGACATCGTGGTTTCAATTGATAAAAACCACAATTACTTTATCGGTTCTAACCGGGTGGAAGGGCCCATGATTGATTCGCTGATTAAAGAAAGAATAATCAGTGCCAGACAAAAAGTTGATACGCCTTCGGTGGTGATCAATGCCGATACCATTGCATATTATGGTGAAGTGTTCCGCATTATGCGCATCGCCAAACAAAACGGTGCAAAGGTGGCGGCCCTGGTAAAGTAGTGATTGATGAAAGGAAGTAATGAATTGTAAGTAGAAAGACTCACCATTCGCTACTGGCTACTTACCACTTTCACCATTCTTTCCTTTCCCTGCATATCTTTCCTTACATCAATTAATGCATACCCTTCGTTCCGGAAAAGATTGACGACATCGGTCACAAGGTCTTCATGAATTTCCAGGTAGATAGCACCTTTATCGTACAAACGCTTTTTGGCAAACGTTGCAATTGCTTTGTAAAATAAAAGGGCGTCATCATTGGGAACAAACAGCGCCGTATGTGGTTCAAAATTCACTACGTTGGGCTGCATGGATGTTTTATCCTGGATGGGAATGTAGGGTGGATTGCTGACAATGATATCAACCGTTGGCAAAAATGTTTGCTGCGCTTCATCCAGGAAATTAATGCCCTGGAAATCGACGCGGATATCAAGTATGGAGCCATTTCTCCGCGCTACGTTCAGTGCTTCTTCACTTACATCACAACCCCAAACTTCTGCTTTGGGCATAGTCTTTTTTAGGGCGAGGGCAATACAACCACTGCCGGTGCCAATGTCTAAGATTTTTAATTGAGTGGTGACGTCGGCTTGCATTGGGCCACGCTCAAATACATTAGCGCCGGAGGCTTTCACATCGCTTACGATCCAGTGAACCAGTTCTTCGGTTTCAGGCCGGGGAATCAAAACCGAATTGTCTACGTATAATTCCATGCCGTAAAACCAGGCTTTGTTCAATACATAGTGGATGGGTTCATGCGTCTGCAGGCGTTGCAGATGCTCATGCAACTTTTTTTCCTGTTCTGCCGAAAGTTCATCTTGCTTCTGCAACAGGAGGCGGCTTTTTGAATAGCCGGTACAGTCTTCTATAACCAATTGCGCAATGTTGCCGCTTTCACTGCTGTTATAAATTTTTTGTAAGGCCTGCTGCAGATACTGATTGGCTTCACCAATTTTCATCCTTCAAACTTAATCCTTTCTTTATTTTTGATTTTATCCCTTTGCAGTGATTCATCATGAAACATACATGCGTCGTTGCCTGCAGCTGGCAGCTTTGGCCATCGGCGATGTGGCGCCCAATCCTGTTGTAGGTTCCGTGCTGGTGCACAAGGAGAGGATCATTGGCGAAGGGTATCACAAAGAATATGGCAAAGCCCATGCAGAAGTGGCTTGCATTGCTTCTGTAAAAGAGGAAGACCTATCACTCATCCCGGAATCCACGCTTTATGTTTCGCTGGAGCCTTGTGCACATTTTGGCAAAACACCACCTTGTGCCGATCTCATTATCCAAAAGAAGATTTCAAAAGTGGTTATCGGTTGCCGGGATCCGTTTGCGGAAGTAAATGGAAAGGGAATTGAAAAGCTAAGGGCTGCAGGTATAGAAGTGGAGTTGGGTGTTTTGGAAAAAGAGTCTAGGGAAATCAATAAGCGGTTCTTTTTGTTTCATACCGTACACCGGCCTTATGTTACTTTAAAATGGGCACAAACAGCGGATGGTAAAATTGCGGCGGAAGATTATGGCCGGGTGCTGATCAGCAATGCATACACGGCCCGGTTGGTGCACAAATGGCGCAGCCAGGAAATGGCCATCGTGGTGGGTACCAACACAGCTTTATTCGATGACCCAGAGCTATCTACCCGCCATTGGCCGGGGAAAAACCCGGTTCGTATTGTAGTGGATATGCACCTGCGGCTGCCTTCTTCCCTGAAACTTTTTAATGGAGAGATACCCACTGTTGTTTTTAATCTGCATCGGCACACGTTGCCCTTTGAGAAGATCAGTGTAGCACAATTGCAGGAAACCGGATTGGGTTATTACCAGGTCACAGAAGATGTGAGCCTTGTTGACCAGATGCTGAATGGCCTGTACCGCCTAGGCATTCAAAGCATTTTAGTAGAAGGTGGCACGCAGTTGTTGCAGTCATTTATTGATGCAGGTGTTTGGGATGAAGCAAGAATCATCAGTAACGAGGGCTTGGAGATTGGCAGCGGTTTGCAGGCTCCGGCCTTGAAAAAAGCCTCCCTGGTGAAGAAAGAAACGGTTTTCACTGATGCGATCCGTTATTACAAACCGCTGCCGGCCTGATTTTCGATTTGCGCCCTACCTTCGCGGCCGCTGATGACACATTACTACACCATTGAAAAGCCTTCGCAGGCGGAGTATAAAGACCGTGGCAGTCGCTTTTTAGCCTATGCTTTTCCCATTCAATCGGTTGATGATTTCAAAAAGGGGTTGAAGTCCCTGAAGGAAGAACATCCCAAAGCGGCGCACCATTGCGCTGCCTACCGGCTTGGGACCGATGGCAACAACTTCCGCGCAAGTGATGACGGTGAACCCTCCGGTTCGGCCGGCAAGCCCATTCTTGGGCAAATTGACAGCAAGGCGCTGACGAATACGGCGGTTGTGGTGGTGCGTTATTTTGGCGGTACACTGCTTGGAGTGCCGGGGTTGATCAATGCGTACAAAACCGCAACGTCCTTGGCTTTGCAGCTAACGCCTATTGTAGAAAAGCCTGTTCTTGTTTTGTACGAATTGCAGTTTTCTTACGACCTCATGAATGATGTCATGACTTTTGTAAAGCGCTATGGATGCTTAATACTGGAAAACGATATGCAGCTTTTCTGCCGGATGGTAGTTGGCGTACCAAAAGCCGAAGAGGCGGTTTTTGCCGATCGCATTAATGACATCCATGGGGTAGAGGTGCGAAAGGTTTAGCCCTGCTGAATAGCATTCCGGAACGTACACGTGTGCGACGCAACAACAATCTAATAGTAGTACTGTAGCCGGTCTCATAAAGAAAAATACCCAACCTTTACAACCCCTTAACAAATTTCCCAGACACCTGCACCGGAAAACCCCAAACCCAAGACCCCAAACCCCAAACAGTTCCTTATCTTTGCCGGCCCGAATCAAAAAACCTCTCGGGAATTTTATGGAAGAAAATCAAATTGTAAACCCAAACGCTGAAGGACAGGAGAATGCACCTGCTGCTCAGACCGAGACAGCCGATGCTTCTACAGCGACAACAAATGTACCTGTACAACAGCCTGTTGAAGAAAGAGTAGCAACAGCGCATGACGACTTTGACTGGAGCGTGGACAAACGCAATGTTGCCAGCTACAGCAATGAAGAAAAAGAAAAGTACGACAAAGTGTATGAAAACACTTTCGTACAACTGAACGACGGCGAAATGATCAGAGGACTGGTGGTTGGTATCACAAAAACAGACGTGGTATTGAATATTGGTTTCAAATCTGATGGTCTGGTTGCCCTAAACGAATTCCGCGACATGCCTAACCTGCATGTTGGTGATGAAGTGGAAGTAATGGTGGTTGAAAAAGAAGACCGCGATGGTAATCTCCACCTGAGCCGCAAGCAAGCCCGCATTACCCGTGCATGGGAGCGCATTGTGGAAGTTCACAAAACAGGCGAAGTGGTTACTGGTACCGTTACCAGCAAAACCAAAGGCGGCCTGATCGTAGATGTATTTGGTATGGAAACCTTCCTGCCAGGTTCTCAGATCGACGTGAAGCCTGTTACCGATTACGATCAGTTCGTTGGAAAAACAATGGAGTTCAAAGTGGTGAAGATCAACGAAGCCATCAAGAACGCTGTTGTATCGCACAAAGCACTTATCGAAAGCGATATCGAAGCACAACGTGCACAGATCATTGGCCAATTGGAAAAAGGCCAGGTATTGGAAGGTACTGTCAAGAACATCACCGACTTCGGTGCGTTCATGGACCTCGGCGGCCTGGACGGTCTGTTGTACATTACCGATATTTCATGGGGTCGCATCAACCACCCTTCAGAGGTGTTGAAGCTGGACCAGAAAGTAAACGTAGTGGTTCTGGATTTCGACGACGAGAAAAAACGTATTTCTCTCGGTTTGAAGCAACTGACACCACATCCCTGGGATGTGCTGCCTGAAACCATCAAAGAAGGCGAAGTGGTTACCGGCCGCGTAGTGAACATTGAAGATTATGGTGCGTTCCTGGAAATTCTGCCGGGTGTAGAAGGTCTGGTTCACGTATCAGAAATCACATGGGCTAACACGCCGATCAATGCCAAAGAGTTCTTCAAGCTGGGCGACGAGCACACTGCCAAAGTGGTAACGCTGGACAAAGATGCCCGCAAGATGAGCCTTTCTATCAAACAACTCTCCGAAGATCCCTGGACTGACATTGAAACGAAGTTCCCTGAAGGCAGCCGCCACACTGGCGCTGTGAAAAACATCACTCCGTACGGAGTGTTTGTGGAGCTGACTGCCGGTATCGGTGGTATGATCCACATCTCTGACCTGAGCTGGCTGAAGCGTTTCAACCACCCAAGCGAGTTCACAAAAGTTGGTGAGAACATCGACGTGGTGATCCTGGGTATTGACAAAGACAACCGCAAGCTGCAACTGGGTCATAAGCAACTGGAAGAAGATCCCTGGAACACCCTGCAGGATACGTTCGCTGTAGGTTCTATCCACGAGGGTACTGTAACCCGTCGCGATGACAAAGGTGCAATTGTTCAGTTGCCTTACGGCCTGGAAGGCTTTGCTCCTAACCGTCACCTTGGAAAAGAAGACGGTAAGAGTGTCGGTGCTGATGAAACAGCCGAATTCATGGTGATCGAATTCGATCGCAATGAAAAACGCATTGTTGTTTCACATGCACGCATCTGGGAACAAGCAGCCCGCGACGAGCAGGATGCTGTTCGCAAAGAAGCCCGTGTTCAGTCGGAGCAAACCAAGAAAGCGGTTAAAAACCTGCAGAGCAAGGTTGAAAAGCCAACTCTTGGTGACCTAGGTGCCCTGGCCCAGATTAAAGAAAGATTGCAACAGGAAGAAAAAGGCAAAGCGGCCGGTGGTGAAAACACCCCCGAAGCTGGTGCTTAATTCTCCCACCTTCTTATACCTAAAATCCCGCCTTTCGGCGGGATTTTTTTATTCCCCTGTCCCCCTAAAGGGGAGACTTAGATCGATGATGCTTTTCCATTTTCATCCTTTTTATGAAAGCAGATTGGTTTTGCTTTCTTGGCGAATAGAATTCCCGAACGCACAAGGGTGCGATGCTTCGGCTGCGCTCAGCATTAACTCTAACGGAAGCTTTATAGTAGTACTGCAGCTTCGTACAGAAAAGAAAAATGCCTGTTTTAAAACAGGCATTTTATTGACAAAAAAAGATATTGCTAGATGTGTGATAAAAGAAGAAACAATTTAATTGACCTAAATCTCCCCTTTAGGGGAATTACTTCAGCTCAAACACTACCGAAACATCATACCGCAATTTCATCTTTTTAAAATCAGCTTGCGGCTGATCGGCAGCACCGGAAGCCTGCACGGCTTCTGCTTTCATCATCCGGTTGGCAACCATATCGCCATAGTATGGCTGGTAAAATTCGCCGGGTTCGTTGATGGTTATCGCCACACCAATGTTTTCGTTAACAGCACCGGCTAAATACTGGGCCTTTTCTTTTGCTGCCTTTACCGCTTGTATTTTTAAATTTCTGCGGAACTCATCCAGTTTGCTGTGTGAAGTACGGGAGATGTAAAAATTTTGTGTTGCATTATCATCCAGTTTATCCACCAGCTGGTCCACCTGGGCTGTACTACGCAGCTTTACCTGGTAAGTTATGGATGCAAACAGTTCTTCTTTTTTGTTCTTTTTACGCCACCAGGGATTGTAGTTGTTCGCGTCGTAAGCGGATACGCTAACGGCTGTATCAGGAAGTCCAAGTGAACGGACGGCTGTTAAAAAGTCCTGGCGGATCTTATCGATGCCTACTTTACCACTTCCTTTTTTCTCATACTCCTTCAGGTATACCTGCACATAAATCTCATCGGGAACAATTTCCATGTCGGCACTGCCATTTACAGTGATAGTACGGGGATACGGAGTCCTTTCCTGTGCAAACGCGAGGACGGATAACATGATACCGGCAACGAAAAATAAAACTTGTTTCATGGCATTAAATTTTTAGGAAGATGAAACAAAGAAAAGAATTACACATCGAAAGAATAAATGTATGGCAGCCTTAACAATTTGTAAACACGTAACTTTAAACCATTAATTCGCTTGCACATGAATGTTTGGAAAAAGCTAGCCGAGTATAAACTGGTGCGCAAACTGGTATATATGCTCGTCGGCATCTTTTCTTATCCGGGAATCGCTATCATCAACAAACTGAAAATTTCGGGTACCGAGAACATTGAGAACCTGCCCAAAAGAAATGTTCTTTTTGTCAGTAATCACCAAACCTATTTTGCTGATGTCATTACTTTTTTGCACATCTTCTGTGCTGTAAAATGGCGCAAACGCAACAAACTGGGTATTCCGTATTACCTGCTCAATCCATTTACAAGGGTGTATTATGTGGCAGCCGAAGAAACCATGAAAAGCAGTTTTATCAGCCGCATGTTTACATTGGCAGGGGCATTAACGGTTAAACGCACCTGGAAAAAAGACGGTGCCGAAACCCGGCGCGGTCTCGATCCGAGTGATACACGAAAAATCGAAAGAGCGTTGAGCAGAGCCTGGGTGATTACCTTCCCGCAGGGAACGACAAAGCCGTTTGCACCGGGACGAAAAGGCACCGCTTACATCATTAAGCACTGCAAGCCTGTTGTTGTTCCAGTTGTGATCAGTGGCTTTTGGCGGGCCTTCAATAAAAAAGGATTGAAGTTCAAAAAGAAGGGAACACTGTTAACCGTAAACTTTAAACCGCCGATGCAGATTGACTATGATGCACCGGCAGAGGAGATCCTGGCCCAGATCATGGATGCTATAGAGCAAAGCAAAAAGTACATGCTCATGGGTGCCCATCACTGGAAAACTTCGGAAGAAAAAGCAGCATAGTGATTGCACTTTGCTGTTAGGTTTTAATTATAGTACTAACTACAAACGATACAATGGTTATGGCACAAAATCAAATCGGGCTGGAAATAAAGGATACAAAAGGACTGGCGGAAAAGCTGAATCAGCTCTTGTCAAACTACCAGGTTTTTTACATGAATGTAAGAGGCTTTCACTGGAACATTACCGGCGAAAAGTTTTTTGAGCTGCATGCAAAGTTTGAAGAGTTGTACAACAACCTTGTGCTAAAGGTGGATGAAGTGGCCGAAAGAATCCTGACGCTTGGCCACACACCGCTGCATACGTTCAGTGATTATACCTCTCTTTCAACTGTAAAAGAAGCGAAGAACATATCCAACGGCACAGAAGCCATGCAAGCTATACTTGATGCTTTCCGTACTATGATCTCACTGCAACGGGAAATTGCCGATTCAGCCAGCGAAGCCGGTGACGAAGGTACCAATGCCCTGATGAGTGACTACATCCGCGAGCAGGAAAAATTAGTCTGGATGTATTCGGCTTACCTGAAATGATGTGCGGATGAATTGATTTCGCTATCGGCTAATTCAATAACAGTTAAAAAAGAGGAGAAACATTTACGTAAATGTTTCTCCTCTTTTTTATGTAAATAACCTCTTAAACAACAGGCGATTTCGTCTCAAATTCTCTTTTATCCGCATATCCACAAAGCGGCATATCCGCACATCACTCAAACCCTTCCACCAAAATCATTTTTGTATCAGCGGTTCGTTGCCTGATTTCTTTTGCTGGCGAATACTCCGGCGATGACCACCAGGCTTGCGCTAATTCTTTGCTTGGAAATTGAAGCACCACAATCCGCTCCGGATTCCAGCTGCCTTCCAGCGACACTGTTTCTCCTCCACGAACAATAAATTTTCCCTGGTAGGGCAGGAGCGATGCCGGAGTGAGTTTTTTGTATGCTTCATACTCTTCCGGGTTATTGATGCTTACTTCCACAATAATATATGCAGGCATATCAGGATGGTTTGGTAAATAAAGCTTTTAATTCAACGGCTTCATCCGGTTGCATTTTGCCGCCAAGAATCAGGCGCAGTTGCCGGCGGCGGATGGCACCTTCAAATAATTTGATCTCTTCTTCGGTTTCGGGAACCAGTTGCGGCACTTTTCGTGGTCTGCGGTTGGGATCAAGCGCTACAAATGTGTAATACGCTTCGTTGCTTTTGTATTTATACTGTTGGGTAAAATCTTCTCCCCAAACCCGCAGGTGCACTTCCATGGAAGTGGTGAAGGCACGGCTGACTTTTGCTTCAATATGTACGGTGTTACCCAGTTTGATAGGATTTTCAAACGAAATATTATCAACCGACGCGGTTACTACCGGGGCATTGCAATGGCGTTGAGCCGCGATGGCTGCGGCAATATCCATCCAGTACATCAACCGTCCGCCCATAAGGTTACCAAACACATTAGTGTCGTTAGGAAGCACAATTTCGGTCATCATCGTAGTACTGTCTGATGGCTTTCTGGCGATCATAGTGTGAAATTTGGCGCAAAGCTAAGCGGAATTCAATTGGCAATAGGCATTTGAAAACAGGCAAATTCAACACCCCAGCCTTATTAAACTTTACCCATCGCTTATTGCCCGTTGTCAATTGCAATTTGCTTACTCTTGGCTTAGCTTTGCCACCGCATGAAAACCAACCTATCTTTTGATAATACCGCGATTGCATTTGCTTATAAATCAGAAAACGACCTGAAAGCCGCTAACCTGCTGTTTTCCATGATGGGAAAACCCTGGCTGGTGAAATTGGGAACACAACTAACGCCATGGGCGATCAAAAAAGGGCTGCCCGTAAAGGGCTTGATCCGACAAACCATTTTTCGCCAGTTTGTTGGTGGCGAGACGCTTGAAGAAACCGTTCCCGTAGCGCAAATGTTGGGTAAGTACGGTGTTCAGGTAATTCTTGATTATGGTGTGGAAGGGGCACAGGGCGAAGAAGCCTATGATCATGCCCGTGATGAATTTATCCGCGTAATCCAGTT
This sequence comes from Flavisolibacter sp., assembly GCA_035998945.1. GTDB lineage: Bacteria > Bacteroidota > Bacteroidia > Chitinophagales > Chitinophagaceae > Flavisolibacter. The sequence continues at coordinate 122,416 of DASYHD010000023.1, forward strand.
TGCTGCTACGCAATCCAATGTTCCCTTCATGAGTGTAAAGGTAACCGGATTTGCCCGTTTTGGTCTGCTGGAAAAGCTGGATGACCTTATGCACGAAGCGCCGGAAGAAACCCTGATACGCAAATACAACCGGGCCCTGATGAAGTTGACCGCTAAAGAGGTGAATGAATGGAACCGGGTACAGGAACGCTTTCAGAATATAGGGGAGGCCGCTGCTGCTGCGGGCATTGGATTTTTGGTAGATGCCGAAGAAACCTGGATACAGGACCCGGTGGATGCATTGACCATGCTGATGATGGACCGGTTTAACCAGGAGAAACTGGTAATCTACAACACTGTTCAATTGTACCGTCACGACCGGTTGTTGTTTTTAAAACAATGCTACGAAGCAGCACTGGAGCGGAACTTCTTCCTCGGTGTTAAATTGGTTCGGGGTGCATATATGGAAAAGGAAAGGGCAAGGGCAGCTGAAAAAGGTTATCCTTCACCCATTCAGCCCAATAAAGAAGCCTCAGATAAAGATTACAACGATGCCGTTCGGTTTTGCATCGACCATCTTGAAAACATTGGTGTGATCGTCGCATCGCATAACGAGAACAGTAATCTTTTGGCTGTGCAACTGCTGGAAGAGAGGGGATATGCAATCAATCACCCGCATGTGCACTTCAGCCAGTTATACGGTATGAGCGACAACATCACATTCAACCTGGCGGCTGCCGGGTGCAGTGTCAGCAAATACCTGCCATTTGGCCCCATCAAAGATGTTATTCCTTACCTGATGCGCCGTGCGCAGGAAAATACATCGGTAGGCGGACAAACAAGCCGCGAACTGGTTCTGATCAAAAAAGAATTAAAGCGTCGAAAAAATAAATAAGCACTCGCTATAGAAGAGGTCTTTTCTTATCTTGCAGCAGTTCTCAGAATAGCTGCATTCTCTCCGGTTCTTTTATGATCCTACTAAAGGGCTGTTAGCTCAGTTGGTTTAGAGCGTTGCTTTGACAGAGCAAAGGTCACTGGTTCGAATCCAGTACAGCCCACACTTCACCTTACTTTCTACCTGATTACATTGTGTTTTGCAATGCTTATTCTTGTTGAAGAATGGAATAAAAATGAAGTATCAGGGTAGCATACCGATATGCCATTAACATGAACCATTTAAAACGAATATTGCAAAAGGAACAAAGCTCCAGATGTAATGTTGAAAACTGGTGCGCTACTGCCTGTGCAGCATCCTTCTTACCAACTGCACAAGAAGAATAAACCCTAAAAGCGCAAACAGGGGCCAGAGGTCAATAATAAGATAATAAATGTTCATTCCTTCTAAAGATAAGAATAAAAGGCGCCTTGTGGTGTGTATAGCCCCTGCTTTCCAGCATTAAGAAAATGGTGCAGGAGCTAAATTCTCCGCTTTCATTTCTCCATTCAATAAAAGAAAGATGTAAACCAATAGCAGCTATTCTTCACGACTCTTCGCCTGCTTTATCATTTTTGATGGTATGACCCAAATTATCATCATTGTCATCCCCGGTATCCAAACTACGTAGTAATTTCTTTACCCTGCTTTTGTTGCCAACAATAAAAAGTACATCATTCTCCTTCAGCGTCAGGTCTGACTCTGGGTTTAAGATCCGCTGGCTTTTGTTCTCAATGCCCACTACCAGGGCATTTGCTTTTTCGCGTAGACCCGTGGTGCGGATGGTTTTTCCAATCAGTGGACTGTCCTGGGTTACTTTGTAATTATACAGTTCCACATCTTCGGCCTCATGAAACCTGGCGTCCTGTTCAGGGCGGATCAGCACTTTCAGTCGCTGTATCTGGTGATCGGTTCCAAGCACCAGTAGTTCATCGTATGGAAATATTCGTTGCTCTTTATCCGGCGCGGGAATGTGAAGGTCACCCCGTTTGATCATGACAATGTTCACACCGATCAATTCACGCCAGCGCAATTCAACCAGTGTTTTGCCAATACATGCTGCCGTTGAGGGCACTACCACCGGTACAATATGTGCGTCCCACGGTGCAAGTTCTATCCTGTTAATACGGGAGGTTTCCAGTTCGCGTTGATTCAGGTTGGAGAAAAACCGGTTTTCAAGTTTTGTATACAGTACTTGTATCTTCTGGGAATAAATAACTAAAAGTGCAATGACCAGCGTTGTAAAAACAATCCCAGTATAAAGATTGAAAAACCGGTGCAGCAAAAGGCCAATGAAAAAACCTGCCACTCCCAGTCTGATCAGGCGTATCATATAAAGCATGTTCCTGTACTGGGGTTTGTTGATCATTCCCTGGTAAACTTCAGATGGACTTTTGATGGCCAATCCCCATAAAAAAGGGCTTAGGATAACAAGGGTAAGAAGACAGGCAGCGATGCGCATTAATACCGAGTCGGCATTCAGGTCAATCCAGGGTTCAACATACAGGGAAGAGATCATGATAATGGCTACAATGATTACAGACAACATAACACCATTGATTAAGGTAGAGCGGATTAATACCCGCCATTCACTTGCCTGCGAAACTTTTTTGGTTTCGGAGCTGTACCGGTTCAGGCTGTTGAGGACTCCTTTCGGTAAAATTTTTTCCAGCCGCTGGTATATTTCACCGGATGATTTGATCAGGTAAGGAGTAGTGAACGTAGTAATAGCCGACGTGCCCACTGCTACCGGGAAAAGGAAGGCAGATGTTACACCCAACGAAAGGCCCAGCGCTGCCACGATAAAGGCAAATTCACCGATCTGCGCCATGCTCATGCCCACCTGGACGGATTGTTTCAGCGGCTGGCCTGAGAGCAAGGCACCAATCATTGTGCTGAATAGCTTACCAAAAAGTGTGAGTAAGGTGACCCAAAAAATAGGCTGTGCATATTCAATCATCGCTTCGGGATCTATCATCATCCCAACGGATGTAAAAAAGATGGCGCCGAAAAGATCTTTTACCGGCTTTAAAAGGTGTTCAATCTTTTCCGCTGATGTGGTTTCGGCAATAATGGAACCCATTACAAAGGCACCCAGTTCGGCCGAAAAACCCACAACGGTGGCCAGTACCACCATGCCTAAACAAAGGGCTAGCGACAGAATCAGCAGGGTTTCGTCGCTCATGAGTTTTTTGGCCCTTTTCAGTAAGGTCGGCAACAAAAAAATTCCGCCCAGGAACCAAAGCACCAGGAAGAACAACAGTTTCATTACGGTCAGCAACATTTCCGTGCCTTCAAATACCCGGGTAACCGCCAGGGTAGAAAGCAATACCATCAGCAGGATGACCACAATGTCTTCCACAATCAGGACCCCAAATACAATGGTGGCGAACTTTTTCGTTTTCACCCCCAGTTCATCAAAAGCCCTTAGGATGATGGTGGTAGACGAACTTGCCAGCATACCACCTAGAAACAAACTGTCCATGACGGACCACCCCATCGCTTGCCCAAGAAAATAACCCGACACCGTGATAAAGACAATTTCTACAAGGGCGGTGATGGAAGCGGAGCCACCCACGCGGATGAGCTTTTTAAAGCTGAATTCAAGTCCAAGACCAAACAAGAGAAAAATAACACCGATCTCTGCCAGGGTGTCCACATTATCCATATCCACCACTGTGGGAGTAAGTTTGAAATAAGGACCAACAATAAACCCGGCAATAATGTAACCCAAAACCAATGGTTGTTTTAGCCATTTAAACAACAATGTACTGAGAGCGGCAGCTCCCAGTATGAGGGCAAGGTCAGAAATAAGGTGAGGTAAATGCGCCATGCTTTCTTCTTCGTTTCAATAATTGATTACGTTCTGCATCTGTTAAACAATGCCTTCTTTATTCTCATGGAGGTACGGACCACGGATGGTGACAGTTTCTGGTAGCTTATAAAATCTCAACAGGTACAGTTATAGCGTAACAAAACTGTGTAGAGCATTTCCAGGGAGCAGTTTTTCCTTTCAATTTTGTCACCTGGTTACGTTTTTCTGCTGAAGAACCGGTATAATTCGGACCAGTACTGTATGGAGTCAAATTACCGGTTCCACAACATACAGGTACTACCAGAAATAATGATTGGGAAACAGCAACAGTCTCTTTAGCGGAAGATACAATGGTGAGGTGTATGCAATATGGTAACCGACGTAAAATTCAGGGATAGGCAGAGAACCATTAGAATTGACAGCAGCAAAATGCTGCGGCCTGAATTTTTTTTCGGAACGGGCAACGTGAATAAAGCGGTGGTGTGGCGCACTGCTTGTTCTTATGTACTGTTGCGGCTGTTTGGCAATGTTAAACTGGTTCTGCTCTTTTGATTTACACTTGAGGGAATTTCTACTGGCAGCAGATTTGGACGCAGCACAAAAACTGCTGAATAAAAACGCCGCAATAATTCCGAAGTAAACAAAAAACCTCACCCGGCAAATTTAACCATTGTTGTTGAAGGGAGAGAGATGATTGTCCATGCGAAAGCAACACAAATGCGTCTGAACGTTTGAAAAAATGAATGTAAAGCAGGGATTAACGTAAAGTATAAGGAAACTTATTCTCTACACCAGTGGTGCAAAAACTATGTAGGAGTAGATCCGTTTTCTCCGGAATTATTGATTGTTCCTGGCAGAATCAGTTGTACTGATACCCTGGTCTTTGTTGGAGTTGTCATTCGACATATTCGGCGATCCTGTCCTGTTTTGAACACTGATCGTATCTACACCAACATTTGGATTGTTGTAGGGCATTGCGCCGGAGGTATCCGGAGAACTGGTGTCATGCTGGTCACAACTGGAAATAAAACCCATCGTCAATAGCAAAGCCGAACCGTAAATAAGCCTTTTCATACTCTTTAATTTTCTCAATTATTATACTTTCAACTTTCTTGCCAGATGCAAAGATGGTTCGAGGGCCATTGCAGGGCCCGATAACTCTTTCATAAAGGATTGGCGGCAATCAACTAGGCTAATCTATCAGAGTTTCTTCCAAGATGTTTTTGTAAAGGACTTGCTTCTGGATTGCATTTCATCACACGTTAGCTGCGATTCATGAAAGATGACATTGACAAAGGAAGCTTTTCCTGGCAATTTGCAACCGGTTTTATTCAACCAATAAACAACCGGATATGAACCGCTATAACCTCTTCCACAGAATACACAAAGGTTTAAGAGCCTTGTTGTACGATACCAGCATCCTGTTGCAGCGCACCGATTTTACCATACAGGAAGAAGCCCGGGTGGCTATCAGCCGGCTGCAGTTTGTAATCTCCTTGTTTGAAAAATACCAGGATTCGGAAGATCAGTACGTTTTGCCGGCCATAACCGCCTACGAGCCGGGAATAGCAGTTGGCTTTGAACAGGAGCATGAAGAAACCTACCTGGTGGTGAAAAAGCTCGAAGCGCTGCTGAAAGACTTTGCCAGTACATCCCTGCCATTGGAACAGGTATCTATCGGCAACGAAATGGTTGCTCTTTTTGAAGAATTTACGTTGTCTGCTATCCTGCAAATTGGGCGGGAAGAACAGTTAGTCAACAAAATGCTCTGGCGTTATTACAGCGATAGCGAGTTGCAAAAGATTGCCTTAAAAATTATCAGAGAGACCGAAACCTCTACGGTATCGCCCTACAGCAAATGGATGATCCGCGGCCTGAATAACAATGAAATAGTGCACTGGCTGAAAGAGGTCAGGCATTCCGCTGACGAGGATGAATATCAAACCCTGCTAAAGACGGCCGCCGCTGAACTGCATCCGCAGCGCTGGAACTTGCTGCAGGATGTTTTATTTACTGGCATGGTAGCCTGAAAAGTTGGTAATTACCTGTATACCATGGCTGTAAAATATTTCCATTGGCAGCACAAAAGCTCATATTTACTTTTTAACCATACAATTCATACATCGTTTTACTCAATTCATTCACTGGAAGCCTGTGCCCGTTAAGCCTGTTTCCATTCTTTGCTAAAATGGCTTTAATTTGAAGTAGAATGAGATTCAGGCTTCCCCAATACAGTGGAAAAGACTATATCGTGCTGGGTATTATCCTCTTGCCTTTTACCCTTGGCCTGAACAGTGTCATTTTTGGTGCCCGCTATTTTACACAGCCAGAAATTTTTTGGCCCTCAACGATTTCCACCGGGATCATTTTCTCCATCGATTTTATTATCTGTTCGGCTGTAGCCGCCTTCCTGAAAAAAAGAATGCCCACCGAGGAGCAAACCAATCAACGATTGGTGTACATGATTATTTGCATGGTGGCGCTGAGCGGTTTTTTTCTCCTGACCGTGTTTCATGGCTATGAGCTGTTCTCATCTTTCCAGTACACCTTCAACGAAAAAGGCTTCATTTGGTCATATATGGGAATGGCCATTATCAACATTTTCCTGGCAATGCTCATGGAGGGGATTTCCCGTTATAACGACTGGCGGGAAAACCTGAAAGAAACCGAACAGCTAAAAAAGATCTTTAAGCAAAGCCAGTTGCTGGGATTAAAAAGCCAGGTAAATCCACATTTTTTGTTCAACAGTCTTAATACACTTTCAAGCCTGATTGCCGAAGACGAAAAAGAAGCGGAAACATTTTTAAATGAAATGAGCAAGGTGTACCGCTACATGCTGCGTGGCGATGATGAGCAATTGGTGCCGCTGCAAACCGAACTGCGTTTCATTCACTCTTACATTCACCTGCTGGAGCGCCGTTTTGGCCAAAGCCTGCAGGTACAGATGAATATCCGCGAAGAAGACAAAACAAAGCTGGTTCCGCCGCTTAGCCTTCAGGTACTGATCGAAAATGCGTTCACGCAAAATACAATGAGCAAATCTTCGCCATTGCTGATCAAAATTTGTTCAGACGGCAGGAATGAGGTGGTAGTACGCAACAACCGTAATCCTAAAATGGTAAGCAATGCCATTGATTTTGAGTCTGGCCTGGATAACCTGGTAACCAAGTACCGTTTACTGAGTTCCGCAGAGGTGGTTATCAGGGACGAAGAAACACAGCGCAGCATTTTTTTACCCCTGATCGAATCAAGAGGAGGGCTGTCATGAACCAGGAACTGAAGCCCACCCGCCTGCAGGTGTTTAGTTTTATCGTTTCCATGCCGGTGGTTGATGTGGTGTTGAATTACATTTTGTACGAAAACCGGTTTTTTCATGATGGACGAATCTGGCTGATCTCTTTTCCGCTTATTTACCTGATTGGTGTCGGGTCCTGGCGTTCGCAGGTTGGTATTCAAAACTGGATTCATTATAAATTCCCGGGACTAAAACAAACCAGTAGGCGCATTGTGCTGCTGGCAACGCTGATCATGCCGGTTATGTCATTATCCATCACGCTGATCATGTACCTGTACGATTATTTTTCCTTACTGGGTTACCAGATGAAATCGCAGGACCTGCAGAGTGTATTGCTGCTTGGCTTTGCCGTCAACCTCATTTTTGTTACGTTGTACGAAGTGGACTACGTGATGGAGCGGTTGAAAGAAACCATGGTGGAAAAAGAAAGCCTGAAACAGCAGGCGTTGCAGCACGAATTTGATGCATTAAAAAACCAGGTAAACCCGCACTTCCTCTTTAACTGTTTTAATACCTTGTCATCACTGATTGCAGAAGACAAAGAAAAAGCCGAAGTTTTTTTAAATGAATTGAGCAAAGTGTATCGCTACCTGCTCCGCAATAATGAAGACGGGTTGAGTACGGTAGAAAACGAAATGAAATTCATCCGGTCGTATTATGGTCTTTTGCAAACGCGACATGGCGAAGCGTTGCAGATGACACTTGATATAGATAAGCGCTATTATCCCTATCTTTTGCCTTCGCTGACCTTACAGTTGCTGGTAGAGAACGTGGTAAAACATAACCAGCTGGCAAAATCACAACCGTTGATGATCGAAATCTTTACAACGGCCGGCAACAAACTGGTGGTAAACAACAACCTGCAACGACGTACCATCAAGGCACCCAGCAACCGGGTAGGACTTGAAAACATCAAGGCCAAGTACGAACTGCTGAACCAAAAAGGATTTCAGGTAATGGAAGACGGCAAAAACTTTACTGTAGTTTTACCCCTGATCTGGAACAATACCCACGAAAACACAAATACCATTCTGAAAGAAATTAAAACTGCCTGATATATGAACATTTTAATTGTTGAAGACGAAGAACTGGCCCAAAAGAAACTGCAAAAAACCCTGGCTGCGGTGGATGCTTCTGCTACGGTTGTGGGCATCACCGACAGCATTCAAAGTACGGTCGACTGGTTGAAGTCCAATAACAACGCTGACCTGATATTGATGGATATAGAGCTTGCCGACGGGCAAAGCTTCGAGGTGTTTAACCTTGTGGATGTAAAAGCCCCGGTAATCTTTACTACCTCCTATGATGAATATGCCTTGAAGGCATTTAAGGTGAACAGCGTGGATTACCTTCTAAAACCCGTACAAACCGATGAACTGCAGGCAGCACTGGCCAAGTATAAAAAACTGGCCGACACCAGCAAGCAGGATGTAAACATCGAGTCGCTGGTGAACCAGATCAAACAACAACTGCAACCCAAAGAATACCGTAAGCGCTTCCTGGTAAAGCATGCACAAAAACTGGTTTCAGTAGATGTAGAGGAAATTGCTTACTTCTACAGTGATGGCCGCCTGAACTTTTTTAAAACCTTCGACAATAAGAAATTTGTGGTGGATTATACCATGGATGAACTGGAAGAAATGCTGGATCCGGCTGCGTTTTTCCGCATTTCCCGTTCGTTCTTTGTTGCCTTCAATGCAATAGAAAAGATTGATGATTATTTCGGCAACCGCCTGATTCTTCAGCTCAATCCTGCCGTGGATAAAGAAGCCCTGGTCAGCCGCGAAAAAGTGGCAGATTTTAAAAAGTGGATGGGGAAATAGAAACCGGGCGACCCCAACTAACCTTCCTCAACGGGGAGGGACAGCCAACAGCACAATAGTTCGTTTTTACACGATACGTTTAAAGCCTCTGTCAATTTTTGAGAGAGGCTTTTTCTTTTTGTATTTGTGATTAATTGTTGCTTTCTTCCCTCTCTACAAGCCCGAAGACTTCAATTTGAATAGCGCCGAATTCAACCAGGCGAAAAAGGAGTACGAGGAAATTGAACCTTGTATGGGTTCAACATAAATATTTATGTTACCAGCGACTGAATAACTATTTAGCTTCTGTTGCGACGCTCCGTTCATCGTTCAGAACAGATATCGACAAAGAAGACTTCAAATGAAGACAATCTTTGTGCGTTTTCTGTTCCGCCCTCATGGGGAAAGTTAGGTGGGTCTTTACAGTGGCAATTGCAACATAAACACCGACCGGCTTTTATGCAGTTGCACATCCAGTTTTGCATTCAGGGCATCAATGCGTTCTTCCATATCATGCCGCTGCAAAAGGTTGTTTAGCTTTTGCATATTACAGGACTCGTTTTCAAATTCAATCGTAAAGAGTAGGCGTCCCCGTTCCGCGGTCATGTGCACAATACAATAGCTGGTACCCGCATCCACCAGGCTGCGTAACCCTTCCTTGAACAATAAAAAGGCCTCATGTCGCAGCTTCATGTTCAGTTGCAACCGTTCCACTCTTTTATCAATCAGCAGCTCGATAACAGCACCGGAGCGTTGCATCAGGGCATCTACAAATTCTTTGATGCGGACAATGGTCTTGTCCATGGCGTCATTTTCAGGATCAAGACTCCAAAGCATATCATCCAGCGCAATAATCATGTTGTGGCTTTTGTTGTGAATCTGCTCCAGGTATTCTTTGGCCTTGTGCGGTTCCCGTTCTGATTTCAGGCGGGCAATTTCACTGAGAATATTGATATTATTCAAAGCTGTATTCACTTCCTGGTGCAAACCATCAGCAATATCGGTACGCACTTTTTGCAAAACCGCCTTTCGTCGCATGCGTTGCTTGTCTAACCAATACAAGGTAATGGCCATGGCAAGTGCCAGCAAACTGTAAAACCACCAGGTTTGGTAAAAGGGTGCCTGTATCAATAGGGGGAGGGAGGTGATTTCCGAAGGCTGTCCTTCGGCATTCACGGTACGGAGCATTAGGGTGTATTTGCCCGGTGGCAAAAATGGAAAACTTGCCTTGTTGTCCTTGTCTGCCGAGTGCCAGTCTTTGTCAATATTATTTAACCTGTATTGAATCAGTGAATATGAATTATAGGTAAGCGAAGAAAATTCAATATTTAGGGAGTTGTCATTTGGCCCTAAGGTCAGGATGCCCAGTTTCAGTATTGAATCCACGGGTAATTCCTGCCGGCCAACCTGGATGCTGGAAAGTGTAACCCGGTGGTGTTGGTTTGGAAATTTGATCTGGGAAGGCGTAAAATAGATAAATGCTTTTTCCACGCCAAACAACATCCTGCCATCACGCAATTTATACGAGGCGCCAATAACAAACCGGTCTGTAATCATTCCTTCCTCGCGGTTAAAGAACACCAGTACTTTTTTCTGCATCTGAAAACGGTAAAGTCCATTGCTGGTACTGATCCACAAATACCCCTCATCGTCTTTTTCCAGCGATGTAATAAAACCAAGCAGGGAATTGGCCATTGGTATTTCCGTAAGCTTGTGACTTGGCCGGTGGTATTGGTACAACCTTGTGTTGGTGCTGATAATAACCAACGAGTCATTATACGGAAGCACATTGGTAAATCCTTCAATGATCTTATTGCTGTCTTTTTCACTGCGATTATTCCAGTGAAACAGCATCTGCCCGCTATAGCCATCAAAGGCAAAAACACCTTTTTTTTCAGCAGTTACCCAAATCCAACCCGAAGGGTCAACAGCAATTTTTGTAATCAGGTCATTGCCTAACTCCGGGATTTTCACCAGGTCTTCTTTGCTGGTAAGTTTCGGTGAAGTCCATTTAAATAGCCCAAAGTTGTGCATGCCCAGCCAAAGGTTCCCCGAACGGTCTTCCGCAATCTGCCGGACGGTGCGGTTTTGAAGCGGGGCAGGATTGCGATGCGTCATGGTATTTCGTGCCTGGTCGTATTGGTAAATACCCGGTTGGCAGCCCATCCAGATGGTATTGCTGTCAGCAGATGGATACATGCTCCAGAACATGGAAGATTCCTGTTTGGATACATACCTGGCGTTAAACGGCTTTTCTTGGAACTGGCTGTTGTAGCGGAAAATGCCATCGCCCCAGGATCCTGCGAGGATATCGCCATTCCGTAATTGAAGAAAAGAAAGTATGCTGCCCGACCCGGTCTGCTTTGCGATTTTATTGTTATGGGTAACGCTGGTAAAATATTGTTTTGTGGGGTTGAACCGGTACAAACCATGATTACCGGTGGCTACCCACATATTTTGTTCCCGGTCCTGGAAAAGAGCAGATGCATGATCATAAACAATACCTAACCCGCTCCTGGAGTCATTTTCTACAAGCTGGAATTCATTCCTGGCTTCATCAAAATACGAAAAGACCATGTTGCCATGGATCCAGATCCGCCCGTTTTTTTCTTCGTAAATGTTGTTGATCTCATGATAGGTTCGCAGTTTGGACAACACTTCATAGGTACGCACTTTCCGTTTGCTGTCTTTTGCATCATACCGGATAATATGGGGGTAATGGCCGGTGATCCAGCTAACAGCCCAGAACCGTCCATGTTTATCAAATTGAAAATGGACCATGCCCTGGTTGAGCTGCAGGCTGTCAACGGCGGTTTCATTTTCTATGTTGTGGCCGGCATAACTCAGGTTTCCTGTTGCACGGTTATAAATGGCAAAAGCACCGCCATGTAAACCGATCCAGTATTTCTGTGTTCCGGGTTGCTGCGCAATTCCTGAGACCAGCCAATCCTTTTTCAGCGGAATGAAATTAGCCGCGGAAGAAAACTCTTTATTCTTTCTGTCGTAAGTAAGCAATTCCGCCGATTCCATCAGGAACATGATGTTGCCCCCTTCGTCCTGCAGCAGCTTTTTCACCGACCACAGGGAAGCTGTCCGCTGTACCTTAACCGGCACATTGGTATAAAAGAATTTTGATTTGTCAAATTGACCAATGCGACCATCTGCAAAAAGTACCCAGAGAATGTCCTCTTTGTCAATCAACAGTTGCTGGATAGAATTATCGGGTAAACTGCCAGGTTGGTCATCGCGGCGCTGAAAGGTTTTAAAATGAATGCCATCAAACCGTTGCAGGCCATTGTTGGTAGCTATCCATAAATAGCCGGTACGATCCTGCGCTATGCTGCGGATCTCGTTCGAAAGCAAACCTTTTGACATCGATAAATGTGAAAAGGTAAATGGTGCCGATGGCTGTGCAGCCCCTTTCCTCAGCAAACCCAATAAGCACAACAAAAGCAGTAAGCGATACAATGGTGGACTTGTTTGTATCAAATGTACGGTATTCATCGACTGAGGGGTAACAGTTGATAACCCGGAAAACACAATTGGTGCCGCTGATCCCACAATCTGTACACAGGCCTGAAATTCAGCGAGGTAGAAAGGCGGAAAATCTGTCTCCGGCCCACAGTTTTGGGGCAAAAAGAGCGAACTGCAATCGCCAAAATAAAAACAGCGGTTCATCCCCATAGAACGGCATTTCATGCACCATCGCCTTTCCTTTGGTTGTTTGTACGTTCATCTTTGTGTTATCAAACCAAACCAAACGAAAACAGACGAAATCAAACAAATGAAAAAGGTTCTCTTCTTTGCTTCTGTGGCGGTCCTTGCTCTTGGTTCATGTAAAAAGGATGATAAAGAAAAGGAAACAACTTTTAAAGGTGAAGTCAAAACATTTCAGCACGGGAAAGCCTGGACCTGGTACGAAGAAGATGTAAATGGCAAACCACTGCGAATAGCCATCGCCATTGATGATGCAGCGATGAACTCCCTGGACCGGGAAACTGGCGGCGGCCATAACCATGCAAATTCCATTTCAATGCAACTGCATGCAGAAGCCGGTGCTACTCCCTTCAAGCATGTAATGCTGGACTGGAACCCGGCTGGACATCCCCCAAATAACATTTATACCAAACCACATTTTGATTTTCATTTCTATACAACAACAGAAGCCGAACGTTTAGCGATCCCGTTGTATGAGGAAGCTCAGGAAAAGTTTGACAACTTCCCCTTAGCCTATATGCCCGCAAACTATATTCCCATACCGGGCGGCGTTCCGCAAATGGGTACGCACTGGGTAGACCAGGCATCGCCTGAACTGCGCCCTGGTGGCAACTTTACACAAACCTTTATGTACGGCTCCTATGATGGCGAAGTGACTTTTTATGAACCGATGATTACTGAGGAATTTTTACTGGCAAACCCTTCTTTTCAGAGAGACATTCCCGTACCGGCAAAATTTCAAGAGGCTGGATGGTACCCAACTAAAATGCGGATTGAGAAAGAGAATGGTGTGACCAATGTGATCATTGAGAATTTTGTTCAAAGACAAGCAAACTAAGCAAACAGGCAACCCCGTAAGGTTGCATAATACACCAACTCAACTCCCGGAACGAAGCCCCGTAAGGTTTCTTCCTTTTCCAACCTTAACCTCCTCATGTGTTCCTGCAAGCCCCGTAAGGCTTGCAGGTTTTTTTATGGCAGCCTGTATTTTTCTCAACCGGATGTGCATAGATGAATTTTGCCCGTTTCCGGCCCGGGTTTACATTTACCGCTGATAATTGTGTGTATGCAGCAATACCAGCAACTACTTCAACATATATTAGATAACGGTGTGCACAAAAGCGACCGCACCGGCACGGGAACCATCAGCACATTTGGTTACCAGATGCGGTTTGACCTGCAAAAAGGTTTTCCATTGGTGACAACCAAAAAAGTGCACCTGAAGAGCATCATTCACGAACTGCTTTGGTTTTTAAAGGGCGAAACCAACATTGCCTATTTAAAAGAACATGGTGTCAGCATCTGGGATGAATGGGCCGATGCGGCTGGTGAACTGGGACCAGTGTACGGAAAGCAGTGGCGGAGCTGGGAAGGTCCCAACGGTGAGGTAATTGACCAGATTTCGGACGTAATTGCACAGATCAAAAAGAACCCTGACAGCCGGCGGCTGATCGTCAGCGCATGGAATGTAGCCGAACTCCCCAAAATGGCCCTGATGCCCTGCCATACGATTTTCCAGTTTTATGTAGCGGAGAATAAATTAAGCTGCCAGTTGTACCAGCGTAGCGCCGATGTGTTCCTGGGTGTACCGTTCAACATTGCTTCATATGCCTTGCTGACGCTGATGATTGCACAGGTTTGTGATCTTGAACCCGGGGAATTCATTCACACCTTTGGTGATGTACATATTTACAGCAACCACCTGGAGCAGGTAAAACTGCAGTTGAGCCGTGAACCGTTTCCACTGCCAACAATGAAGCTAAACCCCGAAGTGAAAAATATTTTTGAATTCAGGTTTGACGATTTCGGCCTGGAGAACTATCAATCCCACCCGGCCATCAAAGCACCTGTAGCCGTATGATCATAAGTTTATTGCTGGCCGCCTCGGCAAACAATGTTATTGGCAAGGACAACCAGCTTCCCTGGCACCTGCCAAACGACCTGAAATATTTTAAGAACCTGACCTGGGGCTTGCCGATCCTGATGGGCCGAAAAACATTTGACTCCATTGGTAAACCGCTCCCCGGGCGGAAAAGTATTATTATTACCCGAAATACTGACTGGCAGCATGAAGGGGTAGAAGTGGTGCATTCAGTAAATGATGCCGTACAAAAGGCGGATGCGCTTGGCGCCAAAGAAATCTTTGTAATTGGAGGTGCGGAAATCTTTACTGTTTCACTACAAACAGCAAACAGGATTTACTTAACCAGGATCCACCAGGACTTTGAAGGTGATGTTTTTTTTCCTGAAATAGACGAAGCTGCATGGAGCCTGGCTTCCAGCCGGTTTTGCAAGGCCGATGAAAAAAATCCCTACGATCACACTTACCAGGTTTGGGAAAGAAGACCTGTTGAACAAAAGGCATAAGGGATCCACCATGTACAGCAGTGTCCAGTTAGCCCGGAAATATTTACAATATTATCTCCATGCCAGCAATGGTAAGGGGCATGGCATGCATTCACCCTTTGTGTTCCAGTTTATTCTGCATGTGCTGAACAACAGGTCTCATTACCAACCACCAGGCCAGATTGAAGCCTTACGAAAACAGCTCTTACAGGATAAACGGCTTTTAGAGATTGAAGATTTCGGCGCTGGTTCGCGGGTGGCAAAAACAAAACAGCGATCCGTTTCTGCATTAGCACATTCGGCACTAAAATCAAAAAAATATGCACAACTCCTGTTTCGGCTGGTGAAACATTACAAACCGAACACAATTCTGGAGTTGGGAACTTCGCTGGGAATCACAACTTCGTATCTGGCTGCGGCCAATCCTTCGGCAACGATCATGACCATTGAAGGCAGCAGCGCAGTAGCGGCTGTGGCAGCCGAAAACTTTTCAACGCTCCGTTGCCAAAACATTGGGCAGAGGATCGGTAATTTCGATGATCTGCTGCCGTCTGTCATCCGTCATCTGTCATCCATTGATCTTGCTTACATCGACGGCAACCATCGTTACCAACCTACCATCAATTATTTCACACAACTGCTTCCGGTGTTACACAACGACTCAATCCTGGTATTTGATGATATCCACTGGAGTGCAGAAATGGAGAAGGCTTGGGAAGAAATCAGGCAACACCCTTCCGTGCAGTGTACGGTTGATATCTTTTTTCTAGGCTTTGTTTTTTTCCGCAAAGAATTCAAAGTGGCACAGCATTTCACTGTTCGTTTTTGACCGTACAAGTATTTGCAATAAATTGAGCACATGATTGTCGGTGTACTCAAAGAACCCTTACCCGAAACAAGAGTATCCATCTTACCCGAAGCGGTGGCCGTACTTACGAAAAACGGACATACGGTGGTGATAGAATCAGGTGCAGGCGAGTCTGCTTTCGCAACCAATGTTGCGTACGAAAAAGCAGGCGCAACCATCACTTCGAAGGAAGAAGTGGTGACCAAAAGCGATGTGATTCTTTCGATTCATCCGCCGTCCCCTCAACTCGACATTGCTCCATCAAAAGTGCTCATCGGCGTTTACCAGGTTTTGTATAATGGCGAGCTGGTACAGCAATGGGCACAGGCAGGCCTAACCGTTTTCAGTATGGAAATGCTGCCCCGTACCACAAGGGCACAAAGCATGGATGTATTAAGCTCACAAGCCAATATTTCGGGTTACAAAGCCGTGCTGCTGGCCGCTGGCTTGTATCCGCGGTACTTACCCATGTTTATGACGGCAGCAGGCAGTATTGCACCGGCAAAAGTGCTGATCCTTGGCGCCGGTGTTGCAGGACTGCAGGCCATTGCCACAGCACGTCGCCTGGGAGCCGTAGTGGAAGTGTTTGATACACGTCCTGCTGTAAAAGAAGAAGTGCAAAGCCTGGGGGCCAAGTTTGTGGAAGTAGAAGGAGCTGCCGATGCTTCGGCTGCCGGTGGGTATGCTGTAGAGCAAACAGAGGATTACAGGCAACGCCAGCAGCAACGGATAAAGGAGAGTATTGCCAAAGCCGATATTGTGATTACCACAGCGCAGATACCGGGTAAAAAAGCACCTCTATTGATTACCGAAGATATGCTGGATGGCATGCGGTACGGTTCCGTTGTGATTGACCTGGCGGCAGCAACCGGGGGCAATACGCCGTTCACCAAAAACAATGAAACCGTTGTGCGGAATGGGGTGAGCATAGTTGGTAACAGCAACCTTCCGGCTACCATGCCTTCAGACGCCAGTAAGTTGTATGGAAAAAATATTTTGAACTTCCTGGCTCTTATCACAACAAAAGATGGCGCCATCAATTTAGCCTGGGAAGACGACCTGGTGAAGGGTTGTTGTATTTGTTTCAACGGCGAGATTGTAAACGAAAGGGTAAAAACATTGAATCACATTTCTCAGTAAATACCATTTGAAGACATGTTTAACTGGATTGCAGCTAATGAACAGATCATCTACATCGTTATCCTGATGATTTTTGTAGGCATCGAAGTAATCGGTCGCGTACCAAGTGTGTTGCATACGCCGTTAATGAGTGGTGCCAATGCCATTCATGGTGTGGTGATCATCGGTGCCATTATTGTAATGGGGAAGGCGGAAAGTGAAAATTACCTTGCATTGATTCTTGGCTTCCTTGCCGTGATCGTAGGAACATTGAATGTGGTAGGCGGTTTTGTGGTTACGGACCGGATGCTGGAAATGTTCAAAAAGAAAAAGAAATAAAGCCGCAAACGAAAGGATCAAACGAATATCATGGAAGGAAACGTGCTTACGCTACTCTACATCATTGCATCCATCACCTTTATTGTTGGTTTGAAAATGCTTTCGCACCCCGAGTCGGCTCGCCGTGGCAACCTGCTGGCAGCCGGTGGTATGACGCTGGCGATTATAGGAACCATCTTCCTTTACCGTGATAAAGACACTCCCGGCGGATTGCACAACTATGGGTGGATCTTTGCGGCTATTGCTATTGGCGCTGTGATTGGTACAATGGCTGCCCGGAAAGTTAAGATGACAGCCATGCCGGAGATGGTGAGCCTTTTCAATGGTATGGGTGGCGCCTGTGCAGCGCTCATCTCGCTGATCGAATTTGATCACTTGGCCCGCCTCGATTTCCAGGAAACAGTCGTAACAACATACGTTTCTCATTTAACAGCAACAACAAACATCGTCAGTACCGCACCGGTTTCTTCCGGTACACTGCTGATTATTTTATTAGGGTTGATCATAGGTTCTGTTTCCTTTTCAGGTTCCGTTATTGCCTGGGGCAAACTCAATGGTAAGATCAAAGACTATTCTTTCAAAGGACAACACATCGTCAACCTGCTGATTCTTGCTGTAATTGTGGCACTGGCAGTGATCATTATCGTTTGGCTGCCGAAAAATGCATTGCTGCTTTTTTACCTTGTTTTTTTGCTGGCACTTATTTATGGTGTGTTCTTCGTGTTCCCGATCGGCGGAGCCGATATGCCGGTTGTGATCTCACTGCTCAATTCTTTTACCGGTGTGGCGGCAGCCTGCGGTGGATTTCTTTACAACAACAAAGTGATGCTTACCGGTGGTATCCTGGTGGGTGCGGCCGGAACCTTGCTAACGATCTTAATGTGCAAAGCCATGAACCGTTCCCTGGCCAATGTGTTGATTGGTTCTTTTGGTGGCGGGCAGGCAGGTGTAGCCGGCAGTAAAGAACAAGGGCAACACAAGGAGATCAGTCTGGCCGATGCAGCCGTGGTTATGGCTTATGCCAATAAAGTGATAATTGTTCCCGGGTATGGACTTGCAGTGGCCCAGGCGCAGCATGCCTGCCATGAATTGGAAAAGCTGCTGAATGACAAAGGTGTTATTGTAAAATATGCTATCCACCCAGTGGCCGGACGTATGCCCGGTCACATGAACGTCTTACTCGCCGAGGCAGATGTGGATTATGACAAGCTGCAGGAAATGGAAGCTGCCAACGATGAATTCAGCACAACGGATGTAGTGCTGGTGCTGGGAGCCAATGATGTGGTAAATCCTGCCGCCAAAACCGATCCCTCTTCTCCCATATATGGCATGCCCATTCTGGATGTGGAACTGGCCAAAACCATCATTGTCAACAAGCGAAGCATGAAACCCGGTTACGCCGGTATTGAGAACGATCTGTTCTTCCGTCCGAAGACCTCCATGTTATTTGGCGATGCCAAAAAAGTATTGCAGGACCTGATTGCGGAGATCAAGAATACCTGATGGGCAAAATGCTTCTTTATGTATTCTAATTGACGATAATCGCCAATCAACACAGTCCCGTGCTACCTTTACGCTTTGGTAAAAGATTATAGAATGAAGCTTCCCGAAGAATTTTTTTCATCGCTTGAAGGTGTGCCCGGCTTTGACAGGGAAAGCTTTGTTGCCGTTCACGAACAGGAAGGAGGTGTGACGTCCATCCGCATCAACCCGGCAAAAACTTCATCTCTCAGTGAGATTGCATTCGAAGAAAAAACAGAAACCTCCAATCCCACACTCACCACGCATCACTCACCATACACGCCGGTCCCCTGGTCGCGGTACGGGTACTACCTTGAACAGCGGCCCTCCTTTACATTTGATCCCTTGTTTCATGCAGGCTGTTATTATGTGCAGGAAGCGTCGAGCATGTTCCTGGAGCAGGCCTTGGTGCAGTTAGCTGATCTTTCCCAACCCCTCCGGGTGCTGGACCTTTGCGCTGCACCCGGAGGAAAGTCGACACATATTCAGTCCCTGCTTTCTCCCAACAGTTTGCTGGTAAGCAATGAGGTTATCCGGCAACGCAGCATGGTGCTGACAGATAACATCATTAAGTGGGGCTACAACAATGTGTTTGTTACGAACAACGACCCACGGGCCTTTCAGAAAGTTCCGGGTTATTTTGATATAATGGTGGTGGATGCTCCCTGCAGCGGCAGCGGGCTGTTTCGTAAGGACAGCGAAGCTATTGATGAATGGAGCCTGAACAACGTAGCACTCTGCAGCCAGCGGCAGCAGCGCATTTTGGCAGATGCATTACCTGCGTTGAAAGAAGGTGGTCTGCTTGTGTATTCCACCTGCTCGTATTCAGTGGAAGAAGATGAAGCGATCATGGATTGGCTGACGGAAGAAATGGGGCTAGAAAACCTTCCGCTGTCTTCGGTGCCTGAAGGAGTTGTGGTTTCAACCGCCAGCAGGACTTCTTCGGTAGGGTATCGTTTTTATCCCGATAAAATAAAAGGGGAAGGTTTTTTTCTTTCCTGCTTCCGGAAAAACAGTGGCGCTGCTGCAGCCCGGATGAAACCGGCAAAACCGGAACTGGTATCGGCCAAAGAAAAAAAGATTGTGGAAGAATGGATCAAAGGTGAAGATCAGGAATTGTTCCGTTTTCGGAACAGCATCATTGCCCTGCCAAAAACGTTTGTTACGGATTTCGTATTGCTAACCGGCCACTTGAACATTCTGTATGCGGGTGTGGGTATTGGTGAGATTTTTAAAGAAAAGCTGGTACCACAGCATGCCCTTGCGCAAAACCTTCTGCTTTCTGAAAACGTTAAATCTGTGAAGCTTTCGTATGAAGATGCCATTAAATATTTACAGCGGCAGGAAGCTTCGATCCAGCCACAAGCCATTGGCTGGCAGGTAGTTCGGTATAAAGAAAAACCCTTGGGGTGGATCAATGCCTTAAAAAACCGGGTGAATAATTACTACCCAAAAGAAATCCGCATTTTAAAACAGAATCATACCGCTTTTGAGAAATAATAGGCATATTTGTGACTGTCAAAAGATAGACTGGTATGTGAAGAAAGACTACCGGTTCTGAAAAACCAAACTCTATCCACCATGAAAAGAATCGTATTCGTCGCTATCATTTTTCTGTGCTGTCACGGGGTCTTTGCCCAGAACCTGGTTGTTCAACACAACAGCAAAGGGGCTTACCTCGTTCACACCGTTGCCCCAAAAGAAAACTTTTATTCCCTTGGCCGCCTCTACAACATTCCTCCCAAAGACATTGCTGCTTTTAACGGGCTGGAAATGGAGCGGGGATTAAACATCGGCCAAATGGTAAACATCCCACTTATTAACCAAAATTTCTCACAGGAAGCTACCACCGCTAATCCTGTTTATTATGTGGTAGGGGAGAAGGAAGGCCTTTACCGGGTTAGCGTTAACAACAATAAAGTGTTGATGGCGAATCTGCGCAAATGGAATAACCTGAATTCGGATGTGATCTCACCGGGACAGCGCCTGATTGTTGGTTACCTGGTATCAAATGAAATGAGTAGTTACGCTGCAGCAAGGCCGCAGGAGCCAGCAAGACAACAGGAAGTGGCGAAGGTGTCAGAAGAAAGACCTGCACAACAGAACACAGAAGTAAGGTCACAACCGAAAACGGAAACGGCTGTTCCTGAACGTAGAACCGAGACGGTGGCTGCAGAAAAAAAGCCTGAACAACCCCGTACGCTTAACACAACTGTTAATGATGGAAACGGTGGTTATTTCAAGGCCTCGTTTGAGGCACAAATAAAAGCGCAGCCTGTACAGAAAGATGAAGTGGCGGCAGCTGGTATCTTCAAAACGGCCAGTGGCTGGCAGGATGCCAAATACTATGCGTTGCTGGATAATGTGGAGCCGGGAACGATCATCCGCATTGTGAATCCCAATAACAACAAAGCGGTTTACGCCAAAGTGCTTGATAAAATGACCGGTATTCGCCAGAACCAGGGCTATGACCTGCGCATTTCCAATGCAGCAGCAACAGCGCTGGATATCAATGAAACCGATAAGTTTTTTGTGCGGGTAAATTATTAAACCATAACCAACAGCAATAAAAAGCGGAAGAAACTCTTCCGCTTTTTTTATTTCTTTTTGTTCTTCAACTTGCCTATTGCTCTTTGCCGATTGGCTTACGCAAACCGGTAGCCGCGTAAAAAATCTTCAACAGGCAGCCGCTTTTTACCTTCCAGTTGTAACTCTTTTACCACGATATACCCATCTGCGCAGGCAACTTTCAAATAGGTTTTTTTATCGGTTTCCCATTCGCCTGCAGCAACGGAAGGTGTAGCCTCTTCTTTTATACTCCTGAAGATTTTAAGTGTTTTTCCCTGAAAGTCGCAGAAAGCGCCGGGGAAGGGCGATAAACCCCTGATTAAATTGTGCACATCAGCAACCGGTATCGTAAAATCGATCCGGCAGGTTTCGGTGAAAATTTTTGGTGCATGTCTGGGTGCAAAGGCAAGAGTTTCCAGAAAAGTTTGTTGTGGTTTTTCCTGCAGTGTACCATCTTCCAGGCCTTTGATGGTTGTCACCAGCAGCGCTGCACCGACTTCTTTCATCCGGTCGTGCAATTCACCGGCAGTTTCATTTTCGCCAATGGAAATAGATTCCTGTAACAGCACATCACCGGTATCGATTTCATGTTTGAGTTTAAATGTTGTTACCCCTGTTTCCCTTTCGCCGTTGATGATAGCCCAGTTGATGGGGGCAGCACCGCGGTACTGCGGTAACAGGGATCCGTGCACGTTTATGGTACCCATTGGCGGCATGTTCCACACAACTTCCGGTAACATCCGGAAGGCAACCACTACCTGTACATCGGCCTGTAGGGATCTTAACTCTTCCAGGAATTGGGGGTTCTTTAATTTTTCCGGCTGAAGAATACGCAGCCCTTTTTCAACAGCATATTTTTTTACAGCGCTTTCCTGCAACTTCATGCCGCGACCGGCTGGTTTGTCCGGAGCAGTAATTACACCAACAATGTTGTAACCTTCTTCCACCAAAGCTGCCAGTGAGGCAACAGCAAATTCTGGTGTGCCCATAAAAACAATTCGTAAACTTTTTCCGTCCATACTTTATCTCCCAGTTAAATAGAAATAGGTTAATAAGTCTGCAAAAATCGCGAAACTTATTAACCTATTGGTGAATGATGAAACGATCCGACGCTTTTAAAAATCTTCGTACAGCAGGTATTTCTTACGGATTTGTTTAAACTCGCTCAACTTGGGTTCCCAGCTTTTGCGAATCTCGGCTTCCGACAGACCTGCTTTTATCTGTTTGGCCAATTCATCGGTACCGGCCAAACGGTCAATGCCTTTGTTGAAAAAGGCTTCTTTATCCGGGAACAGCCTGTATGCATCAATCAGGTATTTGATCTGCACTTTATTATCAATCTGCTTCAGCACTTCGTCTGTTGTTCCACTCAGGTTAAAGCCATAACAAACCTTGTCTTTGTGTTTGGGATTAGGTGCACCCGGCGTTGAAACCGGCGTAAAGCTGAACATCGTTTTTGGCATTTGCGGATGCCCAATGTATTGGAATGGCTTCGGAGTGCCACGGCCTTCACTGAAGGTAGTGCCTTCAAAAAAACAAGTGGAGGCGTACCAGTAAATAGAAGGCATGTCGGGAAGGTTAGGCGATGGCTTTATCGGTAAAATGTATTTGCTTTTGTGCGTGTAATTGGCCACCGGTATCACATGCAACTGAAAGAATTTAGCACCTTCACGGTAACGCACTGTTTTCAATCGTTCATACGCTTTGTTGGCCGCCTCACCTAACCATCCTTCCTGCAAGATCATGTTGGCGTACTCGCCGGTAGTCATGCCATACACAACCGGTACGGGCTGCATGCCTACAAAGGTTTTGAACTTCGGGTCCAATACAGGGCCGTCAACATAAAAACCATTTGGATTAGGGCGATCCAGAATGATCATTGGAATGTTGTTCTCCAATGCCGCTTCCATAAAATATTGCATGGAAGAAATAAAGGTATAAAAGCGGGTGCCTACATCCTGGATGTCATACACCATCATGTCAATTCCTTTCAGGTCTTCTGCCGAAGGCTTGTTCTTTTTTCCATATAAAGAAACAACGGGGATACCAGTTTTGGCATCGGTGGTGGTTTCAATTTTAGCGCCATCCGGTGCGTCGCCACGGAAGCCGTGCTCCGGTCCGAATACAACTTTAATATCAATCCCCAATTTGGAAAGCGTATCAATAATATGTGTACCGCCAACTGTTGAGGTATGGTTCACCAGTAGCGCTACTTTTTTGTCCTTCAACAGGGGCAGGTATTTGTTCATTTGATCGGCGGCAGGAACTATAGTAGTAGAAACCTGCTCTGTCCGGCTGGACGTTTTTGTTGGGTTGGCTTTGTTTCCATTTTGGGCTGAGCAACTTGCCTGTACGGATAAGGCTGCAAAAAAGAGGAGAAGATTCCTGGCAAACATGGTACTTCTTTTGAGGTGAAAAATCAAATATCAGCAAAATAACGTAAGGGAAACGTGAAAGATGGTTAACTTGTCACGCTTTCGGCAATACTGAAATGCCGACATACGAAACATTTTTTTGAACATTTAAATTTTACAACATGCAACAAGCACAAGATGGCGATAAAGTGAAAGTTCACTATCATGGCCGCTTACGTACCGGTGAAACATTTGATTCTTCTGAGGGCCGTGATCCATTGGAATTTACAGTAGGGGCCGGGCAAATGATCAAAGGCTTTGACGAAGGCGTAAAAGGTATGCAGGTAGGCGATAAAAAAACAGTTGAGATTGGGGCCGATGAGGCCTACGGCCAGCGTGAAGCCGGTAACTTGATCGAGTTTCCAAAAGACCAGTTTCCTGCCGGCATGAACCCTGAGCAAGGCATGCAACTGATGCTCAGCAACGACCAGGGACAACAATTCCCGGTAGTTGTAGCCGAAGTAAAAGAAGACTCAGTGGTATTGGATGCAAACCACCCCTTGGCCGGCCAGGATCTTATTTTTGATATAGAAATGGTTGATATACAAACTAAGTCACGCATCATTATGCCGTAAACATTTTCCTCTGTTACAGAGAAAAATGTCTCAATAGAAATGCCCGTTTTGTAACGGGCTTTTTTATTGTCAGAGTAGGATATGAAGAAAAATGGAAAGATGCATTGTGGGAGCAAAAGAGTGTCTTAGTATTATTTGAAAAAGAGACGTTAGAAGAAATATCGCGTTGCTGATTTTAGAAAAGAATTTTTACTCGTCCAGCTTTGCCTTTCCATTTTGGTCCTTCTTTTAACAGTCGGATGGCTTCCTCATTGTATTCCTTGTTGAGCGATTGCGTCACTACAATGTTGATAGGTCTGCCTTGCTGATTGATCGCAAACGCAAGTTCTACGCTGCTTTCTTCTGTCTGTTTTTTATTTAGCGGTAAAAACGGTTTCCTGTTTTTGGCAATGTATTCTTCAAATGCAGTCCAACCAGTTTCAGGCTGACCCAAACTGTCTGCAGCAAACACTCCTGCGCGGCTTTCCGTTGCGGCAGCTTGTTCCTGCACGTTTGCACGTCTTCGCTTTGCCACCTGGGTATTTACATTTGAATCCATTTGCTGGCGCGGCACTGCCGCCGGTGCTGCCGTTTTCATGGTGGCAACATCGTTTTGCGGATGGGCAATCGCTGCGTCAGCTTCTTCTGATTTTGTTACTGTTTCGTTCTTCTCAACAGCGGAAGCATCTCTCATCACCGTTAACGGAGCGGATGTTTCTGCCTGTACTGCTGGTTGCGTTCTTCTCGATCTAATGGTATTCTGTGAGGCAACATCTCTTGTATTGCTGTCGATGGAAAGCGCTGCTGGCGATTGTTCCAACGCAGTGGCTATGGAGTCAGCAGTCAGGGATTCATATTGTTTTTCCTCTTGTTTTGCAGCAGGACTGCTTGAGGCAAGATTATTTTCATTATTGGAAAACGTTTGAAACACCAGCCAGCCGGCACCGGCAATAAGAACGGCCAGGGCAACAATCCGCATCCAGGGCTGCATCCACAATGTGCGGCTCTCTTTTCTTTCAGCTTTTAATCGCTGCTGCAGTCGGCTTTGCAGGCTGGATATTTCAGAAGCCGGCGATTTGGAAAACCGGTAACCCTCCAGTGCATCAGCCAGCATGGGATCGTTCAGTGCGGCTCTTTCCAGTTGATGCATTTCAGCAGCCGTCATCCCGCCATTGTGGTAGCGTTCAATGTCTTTTGCTGTATAGTATTTTGGGTTACTCATTCGATGCGATTTTCTTTTGTTGACCTTCCATGCAATTCTTCAGGTTTCGCCTGCCGTTCTGAATATAGCTGCGTACGTTGTTCCATTCAATGCCGGTTTCTGCACTAATCTCATTGTAACACTTTCCCTTCAGGTAAAACAGTTCGATCGCCTTCCGCTGGTTATCGGCCAGTTGCTCCATACAGGTTTCCAATTGCTGCAGGTTTTCCTCGCGGTTCAGCACGTCTTCCAGATGCTGTTCGGCTTCCGAATGCATAAGTGAATCTGCAATTTTAACAGTCGGGGCCCGCTTTAGTGATCGCAGCCGCATCAGGCAATGATTGCGGGAAAGGGTGTATAGCCAGCTTTTGAAGTTTTCTACCTGGTGCTGCCGAAGTTTTGTCACCAGCTCTTCAAAGATGGCCATAACAGCATCCTGTGCATCTTCAGGTTCCTGCAGGTATTTCAGGCATACGCCGTACACCATTTCCATGTAGCGGTTGTACAGGTCTCCCAGCACGTTCATGCTGCCGTTTTGCCGGTAGGCCTGCACCAGTTCCGCATCGGAAGCGGTGGATGATATATTGTGTAAAAATGCCAAGCGGTTAAATGTAAGCAGAAAAAATTTTCAGGCCTGTTGTGTAAAGTATAAAACATGTGCATCCAGTAACAAACCATTTATCATGAGAACGCTTTCACTTGCCGTTGAACAACCCTGTCACGAAAATTGGGATGCCATGACACCGGAACAAAAGGGCCGATTTTGTGCAAGCTGCAAAAAGACTGTTGTTGATTTTAGCAGCATGACCGACCGGCAGTTGACAGAATTCTTTTCAGGTAAAAAGCGCAATCTCTGTGGCCGTTTTCATACAGATCAATTAAACCGGGTAATTGTGTTGCCGCCTAAACCAAATTCCTGGCTGAGGCCATTTGTACCATTGGTTTTATCTGCACTAGCCGTGGTGTTTGAAGCCTGCTCGCCTGAAAACAAAACTGTGGGAAAAACAGGTATGTCAGGTATTACGAAAGATAACCCTGTAACAGAAACAGAATGGAGAATTGCTACGGATTCAAACCTGACAAAACCCGCAGATACTTTCATTCAGGAAACCAGCGATGAAATGGTGCAGGTGATCACGAGGAAAAATAAAACGGTTCATCCGGCATTCATAGCAGCAGATACTATGCGTTTGCCGGGTATTGATACATTGACCAAGCCAGATGATCCGTTGGATACAATAAGCAAACCTTTGCTCAAGCCTAGGAAAGAGTCGTTTATTATGGGCCGGGTTTCAAACACATATAACAAGGCGGTGGAAGAGCGAAGAAAAAAAGAGCAAAGGGAAAGAGAATGACGGAACTGTCCGCTGTCCTGCAACTTTAAGCCGGGTTTGTTCTCTTTGTCTGAAAGCTTGGATGAAACTGCTCCAATGTTTTGCGCAGGTATTCCCGGTCGAGGTGCGTATAAATTTCGGTGGTGGTGATGCTTTCATGTCCCAGCATCTCCTGCACGGCACGCAGGTCGGCACCGCCTTCTACCAGGTGCGTGGCAAAGGAATGGCGAAACGTATGCGGCGAAATTGTTTTGTTGATGCCTGCTTTTTTTACCAGGTCTTTTATGATCAGGAAGATCATCACCCGTGTTAACCGCTTGCCCCTCCGGTTGAGAAACAAAATATCTTCTTCCCCTTTTTGAATGGATTGCTGATTGCGCACATGATCAGCATAAAGCCGGATGTATTTAATGGCGCTGCTGCCAATGGGCACCAGTCTTTCCTTATTACCTTTCCCGATCACACGAACAAAACCTACATCAAGGAAAAGCTGCGAGAGTTTCAGGTTCACGACCTCGCTCACCCGTAAACCGCAACTGTACATGGTTTCCAGGATGGCTTTGTTGCGGGTACCTTCCGGTGTACTCAGGTCAATTTCAGCCATTACGCTTTCAATTTCGTCAAAGCTTAAAACATCGGGGAGGGTTCTTTTTAATTTAGGGGCTTCCAGCAGCGTGGTAGGATCGGTTGTTGAAATATCTTCCAGCAGGCAGTACTTGTAAAATGTGCGCAGTGCTGAAATAATACGGGCTTGCGAGGTTTGCATCATGCCCAGCTCCGCAACCCATTTTACAAATTGCTGCAGGTGCTTTAATTCTATTTCGGAAGGCGATCTTTTCAGGTCGTTGCTGAGCAGGAACTGTGTGAGCTTATCAAGATCCGACAGGTAAGCTTTGACGGAATTATCGGAAAGGGATCGCTCCAGTTGAAGGTAAGCTTTGAATCCTTTTTTATACGGTTCCCACATAGTTCAATCGGTAATAAGCAACCGGCAATAAGCAATGACACCATGGTATAAGTTTGCCGGCTGCTTATTGCCAGTTGCCTATTGATTAAAGGCTGATCTTTTTCTCGTACTGCTTTTTTTGTCCCTCGCGGATCATCTGCACCCATATGCGGTCCTTTGTAACATGCACACTGTCCACCATCTCGTGGATGTTGTTGAAGTCGATATCATACATGGCATCAAACGGCATCGAAGCCTGTTGTTCTGTTTGCATATTTTCTACAAAAACGGTTCCGCGGTCAGTATAAACAACCAGCTCGGGATCAATGGAAAACTTGGGGTCGAATTTGGTGAATGCACCGGTTACTTTACGGCGTTCTTTTGTTTTGCTGAAGGGCAGTTTGATCAGAAAGCCCCTGCCGGTTTTGCAATCGTTAAACTGCATCCAGGCATAGGATGTGTCTTTGAAATAAACATCAATGGCTGATTTATTCAGGTACACTTCCTGTCCAAGGTCATTTTCCAGGAGAAGCAGTTTGGTGGCTGCCCATTCGTGCGTCCACACCATGGAATCGGCTTTGCAGGCGTTCAGCTTAATATCAATAACTGGTTTAAACTTGTGATCACCTGTAAACTGAAGCGAATCTACATTACAGGCTGTGTCGCAAAAGGTTTGTGCTGTGCTGCCGCTGTTGTTATCGCCACAGGAAAAAAATGCTGTGACAACTGCAAGAATAGAAAAACAAGTTAATAATCGCATGTGTTGATTGGTTAAACCCAAAAATAAGGAAAGGAGGTTAGACCAGCGCACAATGGCTGGTCCGTGAGTGGTCAGTGGTGAGTAGGAGAAAAAAACGTGTTAGTGATGTTCTCTTCCTTCTTCCTACTTATTACTTTCAACTCACTCACCACTCACCTTCACAGCGTTACATCTTCAATCAAAAAATAATCCGCTTCCCTGCCTGCATGTTGCGTGATAGAAAGTACATCCAGCCTGAAATCATTGTACTGCGTATTCAGAAAAAGAAATTGTTCGATGGCCTGCAGCAGGTCACGGATCTTTTTTTTGTTCACAGCTTCTTCCGGTTGACCATACTGGCTGGAGGAGCGGAATTTTACTTCAATAAACCGAAGCATCCCGTTTTTGGTGGCAATAAGGTCTACCTCGAAGCGACCATGGCGCCAGTTGCGGTAAAGCATTTTGTATCCATGTTCGGCCAGGTAAACTTCTGCCAGTTTTTCGCCTTCGCGACCGATTTCCAGATGTGAGGCCATTCGCTATCTTTAGCCCAATTTAAAAATTAAATTTTTCAATGGATAGTATCTACAAGTTGCGTGGTGTGGTACAGCCGTACAGCTGGGGCGGCACGCAGTTCATCCCCGACCTTATTGAAATGGAAAATGAAGAACAAAAACCTTTTGCCGAATATTGGTTGGGTGCGCATCCCAATGCACCGGCACATCTGATAAACGGAAAAGAAGAATCGCTATACGATGCCATTCAACAATCCCCGCAACAGATTTTGGGCAACAGGGTACAGGAGCAATTCGGTACTTTGCCTTACCTGTTGAAGGTTTTGGATGTGCGGCAAATGCTTTCCATCCAGGTGCATCCTTCCATTGAATCTGCCGTAAAAGGATATGCAGAAGAAAATGCAAAAGGAATTCCTTTGCAAGCATCCAACCGGAATTACAAAGACCAAAATCACAAACCCGAGCTGATGGCTGCACTGAGTGATTTCTGGTTACTGCATGGATTTAAAAGTGCAGAAGACCTGAAGCGTATTTTTCAAACCGTTCCGGAGCTTCAGTTCCTGGAAGCTGAATTTAACCAAAATGGCTATAAAGGTCTTTACGAAACGGTCATGACAATGCCGCAGGATAGCGTAGATAGTGTGCTGTTACCGCTGGTTGAAAAAATTCTGCCTCAATACAAAGAAGGTATGTTGGAGAAAAGCAGCGAACATTTTTGGGCGGCAAGAGCGGTGGAAACTTTTTGCAAGGACGGCCATTACGACCGGGGTATATTTTCCATTTACTTTTTTAACCTGCTGCACCTGAAAGAAGGGGAGGGCATTTACCAGCCTGCCGGCCTGCCGCATGCCTACCTGGAAGGACAGAATGTGGAGGTGATGGCCAATTCGGACAATGTACTCAGGGCCGGCCTTACCGAAAAATACATTGATGTGGCCGAACTCATGAAGCATGTAAGGTTTGAACCCACTATTCCGGCCATTATACCTGCAGGAAAGGATGCGGTACAGGTTTACGAAACTCCCGCTGCTGAATTTGAACTGCGTAAAATAAATCTTGTCTCTGCGGCAACATTGCAAACCGAAAGTGCAACCATCTTTTTTGTGTATGAAGGAGCCGTGGACATTAAAACCAGCGACACACTTTTACCCGTGAAAAGGGGAGAAGCAGCCCTCGTGATAGCAAACCAGGCCATTGCAGTTGAACCGGAAGGTAAGTCGGCAACTGTTTTTGCGGTAACCACACCGGTGGGTAAAAAGTAGAAAACCGAAAGCCTTTCCTGCTTACATTTGCCGCTTTAAGAACGTTTAACCATGAAATTGAACAAATCCGTTTTGATTGCTTTTGGGTTGCTGATCCTGGCTTCTTCACTCTACCGCGTTTGGCCCGACAGACCATTTGGTTTTGCCCCGCAATGGGCGATGGCTGTTTTTGCCGGCGCTGTTATAAAAGATAAAAAATGGGCTTTCTTACTGCCCTTGTTGTCGATGCTGGTTTCCGATACTATCTACCAGGTGATGTACACCAACGGTGTTTCGCAGATCTGGGGCTTTTATGGCGGACAATGGCTCAATTACCTGCTCTTTGCATCCATGGTGATTTTTGGTTTTGCTATTGCAAAGCGACTGAACGTGGTGAATGTACTGGCCGCATCACTGGCAGCACCTTCCGCATTCTTCCTGCTGAGCAATTTTACCGTGTGGATCAGCGGCGGTGGTTATCATCGTCCAATGACCGGCGCCGGCCTGCTGCAATGCTATGCGGATGGTCTTCCGTTCTATCAAATGAGCTTGTTGGCAACACCCGTATTTTCAGCTGTATTATTTGGTGCTTATTTCCTTGCCACACAAAAGGCGGCTCAGGCAAAAAGCGAAATGGCCTGATCGTTTACGATACTTCTAAAACAAAGCCCTCGTTGAACCGAGGGCTTTGTTTTTTATAAGGTAAGATGGTTCGGGTCCATTTCATATCCTTCATCGATCAGCAGGTCTTTTCCATCGGCGGCCGTCGTAGCCAGCACATCGCAACGGTTGTTAAATGGGTTGTTGGCATGCCCCTTCACCCACACAAATTTTACCTTGTGCTGCTTGTATAAATTGTAAAACCGCACCCACAGGTCCTTGTTCTTTTTGCCGCCTGAAAAATTTGTCGCCAGCCACTTGTTCAACCAGCCTTCATTCAGGGCTTTTACAATGTACTGGCTGTCGGTATAAAGCGTGATAGTCAGTCCCGGTTTTTTCAGGGCTTCCAGCGCAGCTATTACACCCATGAGTTCCATCCGGTTGTTGGTGGTTTTGCGGTAGCCGGCTGACAGTTCTTTGCGTTTATCGCCATACATTAAAATGGCACCATAGCCCCCGGGTCCGGGATTTCCCCTCGATGATCCGTCTGTGTAAATTGTTATCTCACTCATCTCCGGCGTAAAATTAACCCCTGCAGACTAGCGGTAAGCTTTGTTGATAAATTTAGTTGCGATAAATGATGAATGACGGATGACAGATGGCAGGTTTAAAGAAATTGCCGGTTGGAGATCGACACAGCTAATTTTCATTCCTTATTCTACTTTTCCGCTTTCTACTCACCACTTACCATTCACCACTCACAATTACACCTGGAACACACCCGTCTTCAACTCCTGCATAAGGGGTTGATGATTGGCGGCATTGATGGCTTCCGCAATCACCTTTCTGGTAGCAGCAGGATCGATGATTTCGTCAACCCACAGGCGGGCCGCCGCATAATAAGGACTGGTTTGTTTTTCGTAACGTCCTTTGATTTCGTCGAGCAACCTGGTCTCATCTTCCGGAGAAATGGTTTGTCCTTTTGCTTTCAACGCAGCAACCTGGATCTGCAACAGGGTTTTTGCCGCCTGGTCTCCGCCCATCACGGCAATTTTTGCTGTCGGCCATGCATAAATAAACCGCGGATCGTAGGCTTTTCCGCACATGGCATAATTCCCCGCACCATAGCTGTTGCCAACAACAATTGTAATTTTTGGTACCACGGAATTGGCTACAGCATTCACCAGTTTGGCGCCATCTTTTATAATGCCGGCATGTTCACTACGACTGCCCACCATAAAGCCTGTTACGTCCTGCAAAAACACCAGCGGAATTTTCTTTTGGTTACAGTTCAAAATAAAACGGGCTGCTTTGTCGGCGCTGTCATTGTAGATAACACCACCCATCTGCATTTCGCCTTTTTTGGTTTTAACGATCTTGCGCTGGTTGGCCACAATACCAACCGCCCACCCATCAATGCGGGCATAGCCACAAACAATGGTCTTACCGTAATCTTCCTTGTACTGGTCCAGGCTGCCTTCGTCCACGATACAATCCAGCAGTTCTACCATGTCATAAGGCTTGCTGCCTTCTACAGGAAAAATGTTGTACAGTTCCGTTGCATTTGTTTTGGGTGGTTTTGGCGCAGCCCTGTCAAAACCGGCTTTTTCTTTTTCACCAATCTTATCAATGATGCGTTTCACCTGGTCCAGGCATTCCTGTTCTGTGTTGAATTTATAATCAGCAATGCCGGAAATTTCTGTATGTGTAACAGCGCCACCCAGCGTTTCTATATCGATGTCTTCCCCAATGGCTGCTTTCACCAGGTAAGGGCCCGCCAAAAAGATGGAACCTTGTCCTTCCACCATCAGCGTTTCGTCGCTCATAATGGGCAGGTAGGCGCCACCGGCTACACAGGCACCCATCACCGCCGCAATCTGTACAATGCCTCTGGCACTCATTTGTGCATTGTTGTAGAAGATCCGACCGAAGTGTTCCTTGTCAGGAAAAATCTCATCCTGCATCGGCAGAAATACACCGGCACTGTCCACCAGGTAAATAATGGGCAGGTTATTTTGCATTGCTATTTCCTGCATCCGCAGGTTTTTTTTACCGGTAATAGGAAACCACGCACCGGCTTTTACCGTTTGGTCGTTAGCCACAATCACACATTGTTTGCCGCTGACATAACCAACACCTGCTACGGTTCCGCCGGCCGGGCAGCCGCCCTGTTCTTCATACATCTCCCAACCGGCAAAGGCGCCGATTTCCTGGAAGGTGGTGTCGTTGTCAATCAGGTACCGGATGCGTTCTCTTGCGGTGAGCTTTCCTTTTTCTGCTTGCTTGGCCATGGCTTTTTTGCCACCGCCTTCGTAAACTTTTTGCAATCGTTCGTTAAGTTGTTCTAGTAAGGGTTGCATAGCATTCGTTTAGGCTGTAAAAGCCAGGATACAAAACGCATAAGAAAACTGATTTGTTCACAGATATCCCGTCGTGTTTTGTTATCAGCTTCAACAGAAGAGTGCCAAAGATAGAAGAAGGGAGGGTTGTACGTTAAATCTTTGGTCTTAAATCAGTTGTTCCCTTAATTTTACAGAATGCCCCTTACCGCTAATGCAACACTCCTCGCAGGATTGGTGAAGAATGCAACGCAAAGGCCCCATAAAGAAGTAGAGGATATCCTCCTTCCGGTGTTAACTTCCATTCGCACCACAGATGACTATGCCGTCGTTCTGAAAATGTTTTACGGCTATTTCCATCCGGTGGAAAAACAGATCGAACAGCATTTGCCGATAAGCAGTCTGCCTGATCTTTCGGAAAGAAGAAAAGCCGATTCTATTTTGGAAGACCTTCGCCTGATCGGACATGGATCCGATAGCCTTCCACTTTGCACAGCGCTTCCCCCGATAGGCAACACGGCGCAGGCTTTTGGCGCCCTGTATGTGTTGGAGGGATCGACCCTGGGCGGTAAACAAATAGCAAAAATGCTGGCAAAGAATCCAATCTTACCAGCAGGGGCAACCCGTTTCTTTACGGGTTATGGTGACCAGACAGGCACTAAGTGGAAAGGTTTCCTGGAAGTGTTCAATCAACAATCAGAACAGGAAACTATTATTACATCGGCCAACGAAACATTTAATTTTTTAAAGGGCTGGATGCAGCACTTTTTTTAGTATGACAGGTATCAGGAACTACGATGCGGAATTTTGTGGAAAAGTACCCCTGCATCAAACCAATTTAATTCAGCCACACGGCGTATTGCTGATTGTAAAAAAAGATGATTTTTCCATATTGCAGGCAAGCGAAAACTGTGATGCCGTTTTTAACCTTCCGGCGCCAGACCTCGTAAATGAAAATTTGAGCACCTTCATCGATAAGGAAGAAGCCATACAGTTGAACCGCCTGAAAGAAAGCGCAAGCCTTGGAAAGCTGCCTTTCCGGTTAACCGTCAGAGGAAAAACCTTTCTTGCTACGGTCGATCATCAGGATGCATTGCTCATTCTTGAAATTGAAAAAAAACCGCACGAACTGGGTAGCCACCTGTCGTTTGTCAACATCTATCAGGAGGTAAAACATACCATGGCGGCCATTGAAGCCTGTAAGGATACGGAAGAAACCTGCCGGGTAGTGGCAGCCGAATTAAAAAAACTTTCCGGCTTCGATAAAGTAATGGTTTACCGGTTTGATGAAGGCTGGAATGGCGATGTGGTAGCAGAGGAAATGGAAGAAGGAATGGAAAGCTATCTGGGCTTGAAATTCCCGGCATCCGATATTCCAAAACAGGCACGGGAACTTTATAAGCGATCGGCCTACCGCCTGATACCATCAATCCATTATGAACCGGTTCGTTTGTACCCCGTCATTAACCCGTTGACAAATGCGTTTACCGATCTTTCCAACAGTAACCTTCGCAGCGTGGCCGCAGTTCACCTGGAGTATCTGCAAAATATGCAGGTCACCGCCTCCATGTCTACACGCATTCTAAAAGATGGCGAACTGTGGGGACTGATTGCCTGCCACCATCGCACTCCTTATTATTTGTCGTATGAATTGTGTTCCGTCTTTGAATTGCTTTCCAATTTTATCACGGCCAAAATTTCGTATGTCATAAACCGTGACAGTTTTTATTACAAGGAGGCGAAACGGCAGTTGCAGACAGAAGTGATACAGCAAGTACTTTCAATAGGTAACCTGGCTGCAGAAAAGGCAAGGCTGCTCCATTTGCTGGACGCTGATGGTATTGCCATCATCAATAACCGGCATGTTGAAACCACTGGCAACACCCCATCAAAACTTGAGATAGAAGACCTGGTGTTGTGGTTGCAGGCAAATAATATCCATCATCTTTTACACCAGCCTTCGCTCTCTTCTGTTTATGAAGCGGCGGAGTCCTATGCGGAAAAAAGCAGCGGGCTTTTGGCGCTGCCCATTGAGGCTGACAAAGGTGATTTTGTGCTAGCCTTTCGCAGCGAAGCGGTGCAGCATATTGCCTGGGGTGGTAATCCGGATGAAGCCATCCAGTTTGAGCCGGATACGAAAAAATATCACCCAAGAGCGTCGTTTCAGATCTGGCAGCAAACAGTGCGGCAGAGTTCGATTCCATGGAAAACAGAAACGCTGGAGGTGGCCGACGGATTCCGGAATTTCCTGATTGAAAGCCGATTAAATAAAAAATTTAAAGGATAGTTTTTTAATTTAAAGAATTAATTCATTCCCGTGTTATCGTCACCCGAAGCTAAACAAAACAAAACTTCTTTACCAGCCAATGAGCATTTCATTGTGGCCATTGGCGCATCCGCAGGTGGCCTGGAAGCCATCCAGGAGTTTTTTGATAACATGCCTTCCAATGGCAACCTTTCCTTTATTATCGTTCAGCACTTGTCACCGGATTACAAGAGCCTCCTGGTGGAGCTGATCTCCAAACACACGTTCATGAAAGTGCGGGAAGCGGCGCACAGCATGATGGTGGAAAAAAACTGTGTTTATGTTATTCCGAATGACAAGCTTTTAACCATCAAGGAGGGACTGCTTCAGCTTACCGAAAAAAAGGCGGAAAAAGCACCCAATACCGCCATCGATATCTTTTTGAAATCACTGGCGGAAGACCAGGGCAGCAAAGCCATTGCCGTTATCCTATCCGGTACCGGAACCGACGGTTCCAAAGGCATCCAGGCCATCCAGCATGCCGGCGGCATGGTACTGGTTCAGGATCCGATTTCAGCCAAATTTGATGGCATGCCAAACAGCGCCATCGCATCGGGATTTGCAGATTACATTTTATCGCCGGAACTGATGCCCGAAGAAATTTTCAATTACATAAAAGAGCGGCCGGTGCGACAGGCAGGAGACGGAAAGCCTGATGAAACCTACCTTCCAGAAGTGCTGAAGCTGATTGAAAAAAGCTGCCAGTACGATTTTACCAATTATAAAACACCGACCATTCTGCGCCGCATTGGCCGGCGTATGATGCAGCTGAACTATCGGAAATTCAGTGAGTACCTGGAATACCTGCGTCAATCATCAGAAGAATGCAAACTTCTGGGTAAGGAATTTCTGATTGGTGTAACCAAGTTCTTTCGCGATAAAGCCGCATTTGACCTGTTGCGTGACGAAGTCATGCTTGATCTGATTCACAGCAAAAGAGATGGTGAAATCATCAAGATCTGGGTGGCTGCCTGCAGCACCGGTGAAGAAGCATATACAATCGCAATTTTGCTGGATGATCTTTTAACCACCCTGGACCGCAAGCTTGAAGTAAAAGTTTTCGCAACGGATATTGATCTTGACGCCATTGAATTTGCTTCAAAAGGTATTTACCCCTCGCAAAGTATTTCGGAACTGGATGAGCACCTGGCCCGGAAATATTTTCTTCACCAGGATGGCAGTGTGGTGGTAAATCCAACCCTGCGCAAACAGATTGTTTTTGCACGCCACAATATTTTAAAGGATCCACCTTTCATCAAGAATGACCTGATCACCTGCCGCAACATGCTGATCTATATGAACAACATTTTGCAGCGTAAAGTGACAACGACGCTACAATTTTCATTGAACAAGGGGGGGTATCTCTTCCTCGGTCCCAGCGAGATACCGGCCGCCGTGCGGGAAAACTTCCAGGAGGTGAACGGGAAATGGAAAATCTATCGCAAGATCACAAACGACAACCAGTACAACCCCGAACGCTTTCCCTCCACACAGGCCTATAAAACACAGCGGGAAGTGCGGCTGCATACCCGTGAGAACACCCTGAGCAAAGAACTCGCTGAGGATTTCAAATCCTTGCTGACCGAGGAATATGGTTTTGCGGCCGTTTACATTGATAAAAATTTTGACGTTCGGGAAGCTGTTGGCGACTATAAAAAATATTTATCGCTTCCATCCAAATCCATCAACCTGCAGTTGCTGAAAATGGTCAGCCCGGAAGTGTCGGTGGTGCTGAATACGGCATTGCGTAAAGTTGCCAAGGAAGGTGAAAAAGTAACCCTGCACAATGTGCGCATACGGGGTGATGAAAGCGACCGGGGTGTCAACATCGTAGTCAAGCCTGCAACCCGGGATGGCATGTTCATGGTGAGTTTTTCAGACAGCCGTGAACTGCTGATCAAAAACTCCCACGAGTTTCCCGTGCAACCTTCTTCGGAAACGGCCGCTTACATTGCAGAACTGGAAGATGAACTAAAGGAAACCAGGGGCAACCTGCAGATGGCCATTGAAAGCCTCGAGACAGCCAATGAAGAACTGCAGTCAAGTAACGAGGAACTGCTTTCTGCGAACGAAGAACTGCAATCGAGCAACGAAGAATTGCAATCCCTGAACGAGGAACTGCATACGTTGAATACCGAACACCAGTTGCGCATTAAAGAGCTGATTGAGCTGAATGATGATCTGAATAATTATTTCCGCAGCACGGAAATTGCGCAGGTATTTGTGGACCGCAACCTGCGCATCCGCAAATTCAACCCGGCAGCTGTGCAGATGATCAATCTTATTGAAACGGATATCGGCCGGCCCATTGAACATATCTCCACCAACATCAAAGAAAGCAACGTCTATAAAGATATCCTTGAGGTAATTGCCAAAGAAATAACGCTCGAAAAAGAGGTGCAGCTTAGCAATGGGCGTACCTCGCTGATGCGCATTTTGCCTTACCTGCGGCAGGACAAAAGCATTGACGGGGTAGTGATCTCGTTTATTGATATCTCGGCTATGAAGCAACGTGACAACATCCTGAAGGGCGTTTTCAATGCTTCACCGAACGGTATCATAGCCGTAGAAGCTATACGAAAAAATAATGTGATCTCCGGCTTCCAGGTGATAAAAGCAAACGCCCCGGCCGAATCGTTTTTAGGCATGGGAGAAATGGCCTATATAAACAAAAATCTGCAGGAGGTGTTTCCTCAGCTATTGGAAAAAATTTCCCTGCGGGAGTTGGCAGCGGTAGTGAATGAAAACACCGTGATACAAACGGAGGTCCTGTTGCATACCCTGAACGGCACAGATGAGTGGTTCCTGTTGATGGCTACAAAAATGGGGGATGGGCTTGCCATGAGCCTGACCAACGTTCATGAGAAAAAAGCTGCAGAGGAAAAATTCCGCCGCAACTATCACGAACTGCTGAAAACGAAAGACAATTACCGCCGGCTGAATATTGAGCTGGAGGAAAAAGTAAAAGAACGTACGAATGAATTGTCTGTTAGTGAAGAGCGGTTCCGCCTGATTGCCAACACCACATCGGATGCGATCTGGGACTGGGACCTGGTGAATAACAACATCTGGTGGAGCGACAGTTTTTACAGCCGGTTTGGCTTTGCAGTTTCGGAAAAGGTTGCGGATAGCTCATTCTGGCTGACAAGGGTTCATCCCGACGAAAGAGACAATGTGCAACGATCCTTGCAGGAGGCGATCAACTCCGGCGCAAAAGAATGGTCGGCTCAATTCAGCTTTCAAAAAGAAGATGGCAGTTATGCCATTATCCGCGATAAGGGAATGGTGCTCGCGGACAACAATGGCACGCCTTACCGAATGGTAGGTGCCATGATTGATATAACCGAAACCGAGCAGGCTTCACACCTGTTGCAGTTAAAGAACAGCGAACTGCAGGCCGTGCTGGATGAGTTCACATTTGTGACCGACTTTATGCCCCAGATGGTGTGGTCTACCCGCCCGGATGGCTTCCATGATTTCTACAACAAGCAATGGTATTTCTATACCGGTCTTACTTACGAACAGACCAAAGACAAGGGCTGGTCGCTGGTGCTGCACCCCGATGATTACGGCCGCACATGGGAAGTATGGCAACACTCTTTGAAAACCGGTGAAGTGTACCAGATTGAATACCGGATGCGTCGCTATGACGGGCAGTACCGCTGGTTCCTGGCCAGGGCTCTTCCCATGCGGGACGAAAATGGGCATATTATCAAATGGTTTGGTACCTGCACCGATATACATGACCAGAAAATGGCTTCCGATATTTTGGAGGCAAAGGTTCAGGAACGGACAAAGGAACTGCAAAAAGCCAATGTTGAACTGGAGGCCAGTAATATTGAATTGCTGCAGTTTGCTTCGGTAGCAAGCCACGACCTGAAAGAGCCGCTTCGGAAAATTCACATGTTTGCCAACCTGATAAAGGAACGTTACCTCCCTGCAAACGATGCGGCAGCAGAATACATGCAGCGCATCATTACTTCGTCGGCCCGTATGACAAGGCTGATCAATGACCTGCTTGACTTTACACGTCTTTCCGTTAACAGCGCCTTTGAGCTTACTGACCTGAACCTGGTGATGGAGGAAGTGCTAAGCGATCTGGAAGTGGCCATCAAAGAAAAAGAGGCACGCATCGAAGTTTCCAGTCTGCCACAGGCAGAAGTGATTCCCGGACAGATCCGGCAGGTGCTTCAAAACCTGATCAGCAATGCCCTGAAGTTTTCAAAGAAAAATGAACAGCCTTTTGTATGCATTACAGCTGAAAGGGTAGGTCAATTGGACTTCAATGCCACGCCGGAGCCGGATGGAAAATATTTACGTTTAACCGTAACCGATAATGGAATTGGTTTTGACAACCAATACGTCGAAAAGATCTTTACCATTTTCCAGCGGCTTCATTCAAGAGAGAAATACGAGGGTACAGGCATTGGTCTTGCTATTACCAAAAAGATCATTGAAAGGCACAATGGTGTCATTACTGCTAACAGCAAGGAAGGCGAAGGCACGTCATTCATAATGGTGCTTCCGCTGAAACAGCAAACCCCAGAGCCCATAAAATAGTGAAGCCTTTTTGCAAAGGCGGTATGGTAAGTAGCGTTAAAATTTTCTCAATCCTAGCTGAACATTTTTCAGGCAACGGGTACAGGTCTCAGATGGTGCATTATTTGCAGTCCTCGCTTTGAAGGTTATAGACTTTTAAAGTGCTAACGTATGAAACAACGCCTGAGAATGAGAGTGCTTTTCCTCTTGTTGAGTACGAGTGTTCTTATGAACGCGACTGCATTTGCGCAATATTTTGGTCGCAACAAGGTGCTGTACCAAAACTTTGATTTCAAGGTCTTGCAATCGCCGCATTTCGAGTTTTACACTTACCTGCCACAGGGCAATGTCCGCAACTGGTTTCTTCAACGTACAGAACAATGGTACAGCATGCACCAGGATGTATTGCGGGATACGTTCAAGGAAAAAAACCCTTTTATTCTTTACAACAGTCATGCGCATTTTCAGCAAACCCGCGCCATCGAAGGACAAATTGATGTAGGTACTGGTGGGGTGACCGAAGGTTTGAAAAACCGGGTCATCATGCCGATCATGGAGAGCAGGGCACAAACGGATCATGTTCTGGGACACGAACTGGTGCATGCTTTCCAGTATCACCTGATAAAAGATTCCTTCACCCTAAATGCGCTCAATAACCTGCCGCTCTGGATGGTGGAAGGAATGGCCGAATACATGTCTACCGGTTACCGCGATGCCAATACGGCCATGTGGTTGCGCAGCGGGGTAGCCTCCAATAAACTGCCCACCCTCAGGGATCTGACCACGCGGCCTGACCTGTATTTCCCTTACCGGTGGGGTGAGGCTTTCTGGGCTTATGTCAGCGGCCGCTGGGGCGATACCATGATCAAACGCCTGTTCATGGAAACAGCCCGCCGTGGCTACAATGAAGCCCTGAAACGACTGGTGAAAATGGATGAAAAAGAATTCAGCAAACAATGGCAGGAGGCGATCCGTACGGCATATGCTCCCATTCAGCAGCGGACCTCGGCTACAGCTCCCGGCACCAGCCTGATTGGAGAAAAAAGTGGAGGCCGGCTGAACGTGGTGCCTTCCATTAGCCCGGATGGTCAGTACATGGCTTTCTGGTCGGAGAAAAATCTTTTCTCCATTGACCTTTTCATTGCAAATACCGCCACCGGCGAAATCACCGAAAGAGTTACCTCCAATGCATTCAATTCACATGTGGATCAGTACAGTTCATATGAATCGGCTGTAGCCTGGAGTCCTGACAGCCGGAGAATTGCATTTGTGGCATTTGCCAAGGGGCGCAACCGTTTGCTGATTGCGGAATTGGACGGTGAAATCAAGGAGCAGATTGATATTCCCGGTGTGGCCAGTTTCAGCAATCCCACCTGGTCGCCTGATGGGAAAACAATTGTGGTCAATGGGCTGGTAGAGGGGCAAAGCGACCTGTATGCATACAGTCTTGATACAAAAACGGTACGCCGTCTGACCAATGATTTCTATTCCGATTTTCAGCCGCAGTTTTCACCCGATGGTCAGTTTATTGCCTTTGCCACCGACAGGCTGGGAAGAGCGGCAACAGGCACAGGACTGCAGGGATATTCACACAACATTGCGCTATACAATATGCGCACCGGAGAAATCACCAACCTGGATTTCTTTCCCGGTGCCAACAACCTGAATCCTTATTTTGGTACAGACAATACAACGCTTTACTTTTTGTCTGACCGTGACGGCTTGCGAAACCTGTACACCTATAACCTGCAATCAAGGCAGCTCACACAACTTACCAATTTGTTTATTGGAATTACAGGTATCACGATGTACTCACCCGCTATTTCGGTTTCCCGCAATAATGGTGATGTGGTGTACAGTTATTTTGTAAACAACCGGCATTTTATCAACAGGGCAAACGGGGCTGCTTTCCAGAATATACCCGTTCAGTCGAACCAGGTGGACCTGCAGGCTGCTATTATGCCACCCTTCAACCGGGTAGGACAGGATATTGTACAAAATAATATTCTGACTCCGCCGCCCATCACAACCGAGCAGCAGAATCTGGCAGAGGTGCCGTACCGGCCAAAGTTTCAAC
Source organism: Flavisolibacter sp. (assembly GCA_035998945.1). Classification (GTDB taxonomy): domain Bacteria; phylum Bacteroidota; class Bacteroidia; order Chitinophagales; family Chitinophagaceae; genus Flavisolibacter. The sequence goes on from DASYHD010000023.1 coordinate 164,502, forward strand.
TGGACTATATAGGCAGCACAGGCGTTGGAATGCAAACAGGCGGTCCGTTTGGGACCGGTCTGGCCGGTGGTGTGAACGGTATCTTCAGCGATATTCTTGGCAACAACCAGTTGTTTGGCGCTGTTTCGCTCAATGGAGAGATTTACGATATTGCCGGGCAGTTTGCCTACATGAACCAGAAGAGCCGCTTCAACTGGGGTGCCGGCATTTCGCATGTTCCCTATATCTCCGGCGCACAATATTTATTTTTTGATTCGTTACAGACAGACGCAGGCGATAAGGTGCCGGTGCTGAACAGTTCAATTGACCTGCTGCGCACTTTCCAGGATCAGGTAATGGTGTATGCATCTTATCCCTTCTCAACAATCCGCAGGGTAGAAATGGGCGGCTCTTTTGCCCGCTACTATTACCGCCTTGACCGTTATACAGAATACTATGATGAGACGGGGCGGTTTTACATGGGAGCCAAACGCGAAAAACAACCGGCGCCAGCGGGTTTCAACTTTGGGCAACTGTACACGGCATTGGTAGGGGATAATTCTGCATTTGGCGTGGCCGCACCACTGTTGGGTAGCCGGTACCGGCTGGAAGCTGCTCAATACTTAGGCGTCGTAAACCTGACGAACATCACGGCCGATTACCGGAAATATTTCCGGATGGCACCGCTGACCTTTGCTACCCGCAACATGTACATTGGCCGGTTTGGCAGGGATAAAGAAAGTGGTGCTCTGCCACCCCTGTACATTGGTTATCCTTTCCTGATCCGGGGATATGATGCCGTTGGTTATGCCGAGAATACGTCGCAGTCGGATGTTTCGATCAATGACCTGATCGGCAGCAGCATGTATGTAGCCAATGCCGAACTGCGGTTGCCGTTCACCGGCCCGGAGCGACTGTCGGCGATCAAATCGAGCTTTTTGTTTACGGAATTGAACCTGTTTACCGATGGCGGTATTGCCTGGGGCAACCGCAACCTGCTGACCGAACAGGATGTGAAGGGACAAGTGCAACGGTCTTCCCGGTTTATTATGAGTAGCGGTATCTCGCTTCGGGTGAACCTGTTTGGTGCACTGATCCTGGAGCCTTATTACGCTATTCCCTGGCAGAACGGCGGCTTCCGGAATGCTTCGTTTGGCTTGAATTTTACGCCGGGGTTTTAGACAGGAGTTAGGAGTTAGGAGTTAGGAGTTAGGAGTTAGGATGAACTTTATAAGGTAGCAATGGATCGTTCTTTATAAGATAGCAGCAATTACAAAAAAGAGAAGGTTAAACATTGAAATGGTTTGTGGGCCTCCCTGTCTTTGTGTCTTGGTGGTTCAAAACTTGCTCAATAGAATTACAGAACGTACAAGTGTGCGACGCAACGGAAGCTTTATAGTACCATGTTGCCGGAAACAAATAAATAAAGCATGACAAAAAAAGACTTTACCAATCAGGAAAACATCGACCGGGAAAAGGAAACTGGTAGAGAAGATCTACACCAGCCATTCAGCAATGAAAAGGTGAGTACCGGTGATAAAACGTATGTCAGGAATGCCCATGCTGCCGGCGATGGTGCATTTGGCCGCAACGAAACAAGTTTGCCGGAAGAAGAGGAGGCCAAAGAAAAAAATGAGGACAATCCACCTTATTGAACCAGTTCAGCTTTTGATTTTACCGGGCACTGGTGAGGATGTTCCGCCCGGTATTTCAGGAGGGAAAGTTCTTTCATTTTTGTTTCCAGCATAATGTCAACATCTTTTCCGTAGGTGTTGATGGTTTCGTGAACCCAATCCGAATGCGCTTCTTTCTTGGCTTCGGGGTTCTCGTTTTCTTTTCTTGAACTGGAATAGTGAAACGTTGGTTTGATGCGCCAGGTTTGATAGGCCGTATGAAACGCTTCTTCTTCGGATTGCATACCCGGGTGCAGCTTATGATGGAAATAATCAAACACCACCGGGATGCCGATCATTTCGTGCAATATCGTAAGGTCTTTCACGGTATACAAACCGCCTTTGTCATCGTTTTCAACAGTCAGCCGGGAGCGGAGGTTGGCAGAAAGCAGGTTGAAGTTTTCGGCAAAACGCTTCAGCGTTTCCACCTTATCGCCGTACGCACCACCCACATGAATGTTGATCTTGTTCCAGTGCGAAGGTTGCAGTCCCATAAGGTCAAAAATTTCGGAGTGCAACTCCAGGTCCTTGATGGTATTTTGCAGCGTTGCACCCGATCCCGCCAGTTTATTGAATGGCCCCGGGTGACTGCTGATGCGTACCGGTAGTCTGCCGGCTGCTTCCAGCACTTCCCTGATCTCGCGGAAGTGGGGCATATCTTTTAATTTATATTCCGATGCCCAGGGAAAAAGGTCGGAGGTAACGCGAAAGACATGCACGTCGTTTTCTACGTTCCATTCAAGGATTTTCAGGAAAGCCTGCACGTTTTGCAGGGCCAGTTCGGAAGCATAAGCAATACCTTTTTCCAGAAATGTTCTGCGGATCATTCCACGGTTGGTGGTGATGCCTTCTTCGGCCAGTGTAACATTGATACAGGCGTAACCAAGATTCATACTCTACAAACTCCTCTGGGCCTTTTTTGTTCAATTATGGCGCCAGAAGTTGCCGGAATTAACAATCATCTGTCTGTATTAAGGCAGTTTGATAAGCCGCTTAGGGATAAAAGAGCGAATAAAGAAAAAGCAGGCCTGTGGCGGATTGCCACTGGATTTTCTGAGTTCAATCTAATAACAAATTCTTCAGAAAAAGAAAGGCTGTAAACTGCTGATGTTCAAACTTCCTTCTTATCTTTATGGCTCACCAAAGAAAAGGAGGTATTCATGAGTCTACAGCATATTCATGGGAAACCTTCGGTTGGTATCGCCTAACCGGGTTACTCTCATCAAAATATCTGGGCGCTAAAAGCGCAAGCAAATCCCGCTATAGGCGGGGTTTCTTTTTCTCCGTAAATTAGTTATACAATCAATGCTCTCATCCGGGATTATGAAGTGGTGTGTTGGAATACTGTTTTGTTTGTGGTCGTTCGGGGCTTCTGCGCAAAGACCGGCGGCAAATTTTGCGGCCATTGACTGGCAGGTGCAATCTGTCAGTTCAAATACTCCCGACTCTCTCGCTATAAAGCTTACGGCAGGTTATACAACCGAACTGGAAAAGGTAAGGGCCATTTTTACATGGATCTGCCAGAACATTGCCTATAACAGCAATATCTACAAACCGCTATACCGGCGGCCGCCATTCATTCAGGGCCCAGTGGATACGGTTTCGGAATGGAAATCGGCCGATGAGATGGTGGCACAAAAAGTTTTGAGCCGCCGGTTAGCAGTCTGCGATGGTTATTCCCGGTTGTTTAAAGTGTTGTGCACCTATGCCGGCATACAGGCAGAAGTTGTGAATGGATATGTGCGTTCTAACTATGAACGTTCGGCAGAACGGTTTCGCACCAATCATACCTGGAATGCGGTCCGCATCGACAGTACCTGGCACTTGGTGGATGTTACCTGGGCAGCCGGCTACATGACCTACAACGATGAGTTTGTGCCCAAGCAAAACGATTTTTATTTTCTTACACGGCCACAGGATTTTGTCCGCGACCATTTTCCCGAAGACCTTCGCTGGACGCTGCTGGCTGAGCCCCCCACACTTGCCGAGTTCAGGAAGATGCCCTTTAAGGTTAAATCTTACATTAAATATGGTATCGAGTCTTATTCACCCCGCCAGGGGCTTGTAGAAGCGCAGGTAGGCGATACACTCCTGTTTTCGCTTAGCCTGAAAGATGTAAAGCGGGCAAAAAATACTATCTCTGACCCTTTCCTCGATACAGCAACTTTTGCTCTTTCGCCGCTGAGTGTTTTTATCAAACCGGAAAAAGAAACCGGTGGTGAGGTATTTTATTCCTACGTGGTGGATGCGTCTACACAATGGGTGCACCTGCTGTTTAATGATGATGTGGTGCTGCGTTACAGCATCCAACGCAGGCGGCCGGATTTAGCAAGCAACTGAGCGGATCTGTTCAATGCGCCGGAGCATTCTTTCGTAATGTGAGCCCTTCCAGTAAATTTTACTGCAATGGGTGCATTGGTAAAATTCATGAAAGAAAGCTTTTGTGTCAGGTGGTATTTCTTCAATGATTGTGTCTTTGTGAACTTCGGTAATGAACCCATTGCAGGCAATGCAACGGCTGAACGGATGCATGTGTTCGCACAGCGCAAAACGCCGCACCACCTCTGTGAGCTGCTCTTCCGGATCTTGTGATCGCAGCCAATAGCCGTGTTGCAGTACTTTGTGCTTGAGTAAACCAATGTCTCTGGTTAAAACAACCCTGTTTTGCGCTACGGCGATGGCAACGATTTCAGCGTCTGCATAATCCGTTTCATAATGGGTGTCGATGCCAAGAAGGCGCAGCAGACGGGCCAATTTACCAAGGTGCACATCCAGCACAAAGGCAACAGGTGATGACATTACCACTGTTTCAAACGGCAACACTTCCACAGCATCGTTGGGTTGCAAGGGGTAAGAAAAAGAAACGGCAGTTCCATTCACGTTCATCTTGTTTACTTCCACATGCGGCACGCCTATGGCTTCAATGGCATCCTTCACGGTAGCCGAAGGCCGGAATGCATAACTAATTTGCCGGTGTTTTTTACAGGCCGGTAAAAAATCATTCAGGTTGTTCCGGAATAGAAATGTGCAGGAATACAACATGTATTTCACGATGCAAAAGTTTCACCGGGTTTTATAAGCCTTCGTGCTTGATAGCTGTTCATAAAAAAAGAAGCCGGTTGGCTTCTCTCTATTTGCAGCATCTTTTTACTTACTTAATCCAACGTTGGAAAAATTCATACGTCCGCAGCATCTGGTCAATACGCTGGCGGTTATCGCCGCTCCGTGTAATTTCATGGGTGGCACCCGGGTGACGCACATACTCTACGGGCCGGTCCAGAACTTTCAGACTCCGGTACAGCATCTCACTTTGTACAAAGCCGGTACGGCGATCGTTATCGCCATGAAAGATGATAAATGGCGTGGTAATGTTCTGCACATAATTTATGGGTGATTCACTCTGCAGTACAGACCTGACATTTGGTTCCCAGGGATACCCGCCAAAATACCGCGGCACCAGCCGCCATGCATTGCCCTCGCCAAAAAAAGTAGCCAGATCATATACACCCCGCTGTGCACAGGCAGCTTTAAAACGCTTGTCATGACTGATGATCCAGGCCGTGAGGTAACCCGCGTAGGAGCCTCCGGTGATCGCCAGTTTACTGGTGTCGGCCCAGCCTTCCGCAACAGCTTTATCCAGTGCCGTCAGCACGTCGGATGATGGTCCTGCACCCCAATCGTTGATATTGGCTCGTAAAAAATCGGTTCCGTAACCACCCGAACCTCTTGGGTTGCTGTACACAACGCCGTATCCCTTTGCGGCGAAATACTGGAACTCGTGCCACATGCTGGCTTCACCAGGACCCCACATGGCAGATGGACCACCATGAATCTCCAGCACGAGCGGGTATTTTTTACCGGCTTCAAACGTCGTTGGTTTCATCACCCAGTATTCAACCGTAAGCCCTTTGTTGTTGACAAAGGTTTTTTTCTCAGGAAAGGAAATCTTTTTGCTTTTTATCCAACTGTTGAAAGCACTCAGTTGCGTTGCCTCTTTCAGGTTTTGATCTGAAAAATAAATTTCAGAAGGATTGGCCACTTCTGTCTTGGTAAAAAGGATCCCGTTTTTACCCAGTCCAAAAGAAGTGATGCCTGCATCATAGCCGGAAAGCTGCTCAACTTTTTTCGTTGCCATATTGAGCCTGTACAGCGGCGATCCACCGTTGCTTTGCGCCGTAAAATAGAGGTACTTTTCATCGGTACTCCAGGTAAGCCCTCCTTTGTTGCGGTCAAACGGTATGGTAATGGCGTCTGATTCCCTTCCCTCAAACGGCATTATCGCCAGGGCCGGTACATCCACTTCGAGTGTTCCATATTGATAAGCCATCCACTTACCTGTTGGGGAAACCGTAGCACTTCCGTAGGACATCCCTTTTTTCCCCAGCAACAGCCGGATATTTTTGCCGTCGGCATCCGCTACATAAATCTCGCTTTCCAGTGTGCGGTCGGGATGTTCCAGCGAATCCATGCGGGCTGCAAGAATCAGGCGCTTGCCATCAGGCGTAAAATCAACAGAATTGTAATGGGCAAAGCCTGTAAGTACCGGCTTTGCTTGTGCCGCAGGTTTTACTTCAATGGTATAAAACTGCGCAAAGCTCATGTTGCTGCTGATGTTGGCTTCGTCCTGGAAGTTTAATTTATTCAGCACCGTGGCTTTCCCATCGGCCTCATTGTTTAACAGGTAGGCCCTGACCTGGTCCATGTTGCCGTTGGGGTCAGGCTTGGCAAGTGCGGCCTTTCTCACATCAGCTGTGGTCAGTCCCGGTTTTTCCAATGGCCATACGGGGTAGTTGCCTGTAGGATTCAGAAGAGAGTCTTTCAGCAAATCTTTGAATGAAATGGAAGAAGTAAAAACAATGCGGCTGCCATCGGGCGACCATTTCGGATTGGCTGCCCCGCGACTCCCTGTTGTCAGTTGCCAGGCTTCGCCGCCATTCATTTCCATAATGAAGACCTGCGGCCGTCCCTCCACTGTTCTTACAAAAGCAAGCCGGCTGCCGTCGGGACTCCAGGCAGGAGAGGAGGCAGATTCTTTTGCATAGGTTACCTGCACAGGTTTGGCAGCTTTCGCCATATCTACCATGTAGATCTGTGTTGCATAACGATAATCCTGTTTAGAGGCCGGTAACGGTTCGATGGAGGTAACGGTGAAAGCAGCTCTGTTGCCATCTTTAGACACAGCGATGTTGCCAACGGTTTTAATCTTCAGCAAATCGGTAACCTCGATGAGGCTGTTTCCATTTTGGGCAAAAAGAAGCAGGGTGCAGAAACTGCAAAAAACAACAAGCGTAATTTTTTTCATGAAGACGAAATGGTTTAGTGAAGTCAACATTCAAACAGAAAAAGGAAGATAAGGATTAACCTCTTCTTTCCCCTGCGTGTTGACTTTTTTTCGTGACTTAAAACGAACTGCCGGGTAGGGTTTCCTCCAGCCATTTATAAAATTCGCGTTGCCATACAAGGGCATTTTGCGGCTTCAGCACCCAATGGTTTTCTTCCGGAAAATACAGCAGGCGACTTTTCAAACCTCTGCTTTGCGCTGCATGAAATGCCTGCAAGCCCTGTTCAATGGGAACGCGGAAATCCTTGCCGCCCTGAACGATCAGGATTGGTTTGTTCCACTTGTCAACATGGTTGATGGGATTGAACTCGTTGAAGGTTTTTTGTGCCACTTTGTTATCTTTTTCCCAGTAGTTGCCGCCGAAATCCCAGGTCGTAAACCACAACTCTTCCGTGGTGCCGGCCATGCTGCGGGTATCATAAATTCCATCATGCGCAATAAAGGTTTGAAACCGGTTTTGATGAATGCCCGCCAGGTAAAAAGCCGAGTAACCCCCAAACGAAGCACCTACGCAGCCGCGCCGGTTTTTATCAACAAAGGGCTCTTTGCTAATCTCGTCAATGGCAGTAAGATAATCCTTCATTACCTGTCCGCCCCAGTCGCCGCTGATCTGTTCATTCCATTCACGTCCGTGACCGTACATGCCGCGACGGTTAGGCGCTACCACGATATAGCCCTGTGCTGCCATGAGCTGAAAGTTCCAGCGAAAAGAATAGGATTGCGTTAGTGGCGACTGTGGACCACCCTGGCAATACAGCAAGGTTGGGTACTTTTTCGACGGATCGAAATTGGGCGGATAGATCACCCATACCGTCATCTTTTTGTTGTCGGTTGTTGGTATGAGCCTTTTTTCTACTTTGCTCATAGCAAGGTTAGCATAAGTAGCATCATTTACATGGGTCAGCTGCGCCATTGCTCCGCTGGAAAGGTTTAATGTATACAATTCGGCCGCATGGTTCATATCGGTTCTGCTTACTACCAGCGTTTTCCCCGCCTGGCCTACAATGGCAGCCACATCAAAATCGCCAGAAGTAAGTTGTTGAATCGAAGGCTTTGCCGCCAGGATATTGTCAATGACAAAAAGATGTTTAGCACCACCGATGGCAGCATTGAAGAAAATACGTTTGCCATCTTCGCTCCAGGCAAAACTTTCCACTGAATTATCCCAGCTTTCCGTCAGGTTTTTTACGCCTTTATCTGTTTTGATGATGATATCCTGCTTGTCAGCTTCAAAACCCTCACGTTCCATGCTCAGCCAGGCCAGCACACCAGAAGATGAAAATGCCGGTGCCATGTCGTAACCCATCATTCCCTGTGTGAGATTGGTGGTTTTTCCCGTTTCATGATCGTAACGAAAAAGGTCGGTATTGGTACTGTTGGCGTATTGCATACCGGAAGCGGGTTTGGTGACATAGATCACGGCCTTTCCGTCCGGCGACCAAATAAAATCTTCATCGCCACCAAATGGTTTTTGTGGTGTGTCATAAGGCAGGCCTTTCATAATATCAATGCCTTCACCCGGTTTGCCGTTGACAATGGGTTGAATAAACACATGGCTGTATTGGCCGTCCTCCCACTCATCCCAATGCCGGTAACCGAGGCTGTTGTAAATCTGAACGTTGGACTTTTCAAGGTCAGGGTAATAATCTTTTCCCGCTACCGGTTGCAGTTTTACCTCCTTTGCAAAAAGCTGGTATCTGCCATCTGGTGAAATGCGATTGTTTTGAACAAGATCAGCAGTCGTTTCCAGTTTTTTTGTGCTGCCATCAGCAAGCAAAACAAGAAAGTTTTGTTTATTGATTTTGTTTGCCTCTACATCTGGAGTGCTGACTGTGTAAACAACTCCTTTTTTATCTTTTGTCAATCCAATGGCTGAAACCCTGCCCAGTTTCCAAAGAAGCTCCGGTGTCATCCGATCTTGTGCCTGCATAGTTGTGGTGATGAGGTAAAAAAGAAAGTAAAGTGGTGCTTTCTTCATGGCGAATAATTTAGCTGGGAAGGTAGGAAATTAACCTCCCACCCGTTTCAAACAAAAAAGCTACGATGGAGTCGTAGCTTTTTTGTTTGCTATCTTATACCAATCAGGTTTCGGAGTGACGATTCCGTTCTACCGTTTTTGAAACTCTTACCGTATCGGTGCCCCTGTTGCTTAACAATGCAACAAGGAGAAGGATAAAAACTGCAGCGCCAACAATCCAAACCCAGGGCGATGTATACCAGGTATTGGCAACTTCATCCGTTGTAACACTAACAGTTGTTTTTTTTGTTGTGGTAGTGGTTGATGTTTCTGAGCCGCTGCTTTCTTCCGTTTGTGCCCACATCACAAGACTAAACAGGCTGAGAAAAAGCATAATAAGAAATGGCCTCCAGGCAAATAGTTGTACAGGCTGTTTCATAACGACAAATTTATTGGTGAACAATGCAGGTACAGATGTTTTGTTCAACAATTGCGCCATTGATCCACACAATATCGAAGTGTTGATGCGGAATTCCGGAAACGAATGCCATGGCTACAAATGTGGTTTTTTGTGCACTTTTCACAGGCTGTGCTGTAGAGAAAGTCTTTTTTTTCTTTGGCAGGAAAGTTGAATCAGTACAATAACATTAAAACAAATGGAGGATTTTTATGGCAACACAAGAGGATACCGTAAGAACAGTAAGGACAGGACGTAAAAACCCACAACACAATGAAGGTCCTGTTGCAAGTGCCATTGAGGAGCAAACTGCTAAGCTCCCTTCAGATTTATTCCTTTGGTTGGGTATTGGTTCAATGGTCGCTTCGGCTGTTTTCCAAATTGCCGGTCAGAAGAAGGTCAGCAACTTTATTGGCCACTGGCCTGTGAATTTCCTGGTGCTTGGCTTGTACAACAAGCTGGTAAAACTGGAAGGACACGATTAAGCAGTAACAGTTGCCGGATGACAGGTGACCGGATAACACATTCAGTCATCTGTCATCTATCAACTGTCTTTTCCTTGCAAAATAGCCGTTAGTTACAAGCGGCCTTATTTGGCTTTGTACCAAATAAAAACAGGCAACGCCTTCACGTGCCTGTTATATTATGTTTATCTATTTGTGGTTATACTTCCAAAAGAAAATAAGGCTCGGGTAATCCGGCCTTCAGGAGGATAGGCTTGGCTACATTGTACACCTTTACGCCTTTGGCGGTAGCTCCCTCCAGTTTTCCAGCATGTGCATGGCCGTGAAATGCAGCGGTAACGCCTCTTCTTTCCAATGGCTCGGCCAGACGTGATGATCCCAGGAAAGGGTAAATAACCTCGGGTTCTCCATGTATCGTCTCTGCAATGGGAGAGTAGTGAAGCACAGCTACTTTTTTAATGCCTTCATTTTCCTGTTCCAGCCGGGCCAGGGCTCGGTCAAGATGCAGGGCTTCGTCTACTGCCTCCTGCACAAATGCTTTCATGGCACCTTCACCAAACATCGACAACATGTGATTGTCAAAACCACCACCAAAACCTTTGATCCCGGCAAAGCCAACGCCTTTGATGATCACTGCTTCTCCATCCAGTACATGCACCTGGTCGTTTTGTAAAATGCGGCGAATCAGTTTGTGACGGCCTTTTTCATAATCGTGGTTACCCAGCACACAAACAGCCGGTATCGTACATGCTTTTAATTCATCGGATAACACCTGTGCTTCGCCTTCATCACCCGTGTCGGTAAGGTCGCCACCAATAACCAGCACATCCGCATTTTGCGAGATGTGCTTGAAATACTCAATCCACTTTCCTTTGTCGCTTTCGCGGATGTGGATATCCGCTACGGCAGCGATTCTTACTTTACCATTTTCTTCTGCAGGTACATTGGTTCTTGCGTTTTCTAACTCCATTCAATAGCAATTTTGGTGATACCTGTTAGAGATTGAAACCTTTATATCGTTGTAATCGTGTAGCTCTTATAATTCCACTCCTTGATATCAATCTCATACTGGGTATTATCAATGATCGGGCCGCGGCACACCTTTTCATAAGGCGCCGGCAGGTCGTACTGTTCCTTTGCCCGCTTGATTAGTTCCTGGAACAGCCACTCCGGAACAATATCGCGGTAATCCGAAGGGTATACAAACTGGAATTGCAGCAATTGCATCAGCAGCAGGTGCCAATGGGGATCAATGCGGGAAAGAAGCCGCTTCCAGTTTAATTCCTTTCCATAACGAAGGAGAATATGGTTGATGTCAGAGCCGTCAAACCGTTCGCGATTTTGCACGTACAGTTTACACCAGATCAATTCCTCCGGGGGAATGATCTTCACCGGAACACCATACACCAGCGAGTCTGGCGCATGCTCGTACCATTGGTCATCAACAATGCAGATATTGTTAACTGTACTGAAGATAATGTCGATGTAATGATCATCGCGGTGCACTTTGGCCAGCCAGCGAACATCATACATCTGTGTTTCGTATCCATGATCAGCAAACAATTTCAGAATGGCAGGATATTCTGATGGCTTACAAAAAATATCCATATCCTTTGTATCGCGGGAGATACCGGTATAATGATAAAAAGCAAAGCCTCCACCCATCAAAAAAGGTGTATTGGTTTCTTTCAGCAACTCCAGGGATGCTGTATAAAAATCTACTGCCTCCGTTCTTGGCTCCACTACTTTCAGCATAAGGTTTTAATTCGAATGAAAGCCTTGCGGCTCAAAAGGGTTAACCTTATAAAAGAATAAATAAATGTGCCAATAAGCTGATATGACCTTAAATGCCAGTTCTTTTTCCACCAGTCAACAATACCTTAACAGTAAGGGATTTGGGGAAGGCGTGTTGACAGAAAAACCGGTGCATTTCTTTCCCAAAAATGAAAGGGAATTCAGTCATCTTTCAAGAATAGCGATTGGTGAAAAGGAACATTTTTAAACCTGCGCTCTTGCACTAATCAAGGCCGCTGTGGAAGGACGTATGACCCTGCGCAAGTTGTGTAAGGAAGATTTGAAGAAACAAAGCAGCCCGTTTTGGCTGCTTTGTTTTTATTTTTTCTCTACCACGCCGTAAAACGAAATAGCCTGCCGGTTATTGGAGATTACCTGCAGTGTGGCGTAACCATTTGTGGAGATGGAGTAGGTCAATTCAGTAACGTCTCGGGTATCGGTTGGTCTGATGCTTAGCTCCCATCCACCTTTTTGTTTTTCCTTAAGTTTATAATCAAACTTTTTCGAAATAAACTTGATGCCGTTTTCCGTGGTATAGCCACCGGTGTATGCACGGCCAAAATAAGGAAGAAAGGTATTGAGGGAATCCTGCAACACTTTCACGTCATAGCCTGCTGTTAGTTGAACCACGGTTCCCTGCAGCGGCCAGGCCGATTGGGCCCTGAATGTGAAGTTCTTGTTTTGCAAAAGCGATTTTAGGGTTGCGGCGTCAGTCTCCTGTGCATCCAGTTGACCAAATCCCACCACACTAATCAGAAGAATACTAAAGATGCGAACAATTGTTTTCATGCAAAGACTACAGTTTTCAGTATGCAAATGTAGCCAAATGACGTACCAGTAAGGGGTGCCCAAGGCTACATTTAACAGGGCTGAAAAGTTAAAACAATTTCTCGCCTGTAACGGGAATAATTTAGGTCTGTCTTACAATCCTTCTTTGCACGCTTTTTCGGAGAGAAAATTCAATAGGAACTATCTTTTTAAACCATCAGTTTTTCCGCTGGTTGCACCATTTCTTCCTTGATCAATTCTTTGTTGATAATGACTCCCGCTTTGGCACCTTCTGCTGCGGCAACCACCACAAAATGCATGTCCTTTGCGGCATCGCCGGCAACATACAAGCCCTCGATATTGGTTTGCTGGTGGCGATTGGTAACCACCACACCTTTTTTGGACATTTCGCAGCCAAAAGTTTCGGCAAGATTGCACTGCTGTTCAAAACCGTTTACAAAAAACAGGGCGTCACAATGGCGCATGTCACCATTGTAGAAATGAACATTTTTGAGCTGATCTCCCTTTGCTTCCAGGTGAGAGATGGGGTAGCTGACAATACTGATGTTGTTTGCTGTGAGGGTTTCTACTTCGGTTGGTTTTAGTTTATTGCGGCCGTCTGTGTAAAGGGTAACATGGGGACTCCAGCATTTAAGCGCAATAGCCAGTTCGTAGCCGTTTTTATTGCGGGCATACACGCCCAGTTCCTTGTCTCTTACTTCCCATCCATCGCAATATGGACAATGAAACACAGATTTGCCGTACAATTCAAGAAAGCCCGGAATGGAAGGCACGTTGTCCCAAAGTCCGGTAGCGATTAACATTTTTTTAGCGTAATACTCGGTGCCGTCTTCATCTTTTGCTACAAACAATCCCTCATCATTTTTACGGGTGCTTACCACTTTTTTGCGGATCATTTTCACTCCGTACTTTTTGATTTCCTTGTGTGCAAGGGCTAGCAGTTCGTTGGGTAAAATATCGTCTCTTGTTAGATAATTGTGCACACCATGCGAATACCGGTTGCGATAAGAGCTGGAGTCAAAAAGCAATACTTTCCTGCGACAGCGGCCCAGTACAACGGCGGCATTCAAGCCGGCAGGGCCCCCGCCTACAATAATACAATCCTGCAGATCCATTAAATTGAAGTTTACTGTTTGCCGTTCACAGTTTACCGTTAAAACAACTGGGCTGTTGTCCCAGGAAACATTCCATTGTTTTGGGCTGGAACGGAAAACGGTAAACTGCAAACGGTAAACGGTGATTGATTAGGCGCCTGCTCTTTTATGGGCATCCACCATTTTTTCTTTTTGTTTACGAAGGATGCTTTGCAGCTTGTTGATGCATTCATCAATTGCCTGCTCAAATTCAGTGCTGCTTTCTTTTACAAAGAGGTCAGGGCCTGGCACCTCCAGTCGAATCTCGCAATAATCATTGGGTGTAGCCCTGTCGGGTCCCTGAAACAGGGTAACGTTAGCCCGGATAATCCTGTCAGAAGGCGTCAGTTTTTCTAACTTCTGGTTGATGTATTGTTCTAAATTTTCACTGTGTTTAAATCCTAGCGATTGAATGATGATATCCATAATTACTGTTTTAATGGTTTGATAGTGTCCTTATCTGTTAAGCATCTCCTGAACGGTTAGAGGTATACTTTGTCAGCTTCTGATCGTTGACAGCCGCATCGCCAATGCCTGCGTTGTTGGCACCTTCTACATTCGGTTCTTCGGCACCGGATGTGGAAACTTCCACGTTGTTGTTGCGGGAATTGATGTTGCCCGTCTGCCGGTGCGGCTCCGTATTTCGTTCTTCGTTATAAGGAGTGTCTTTGCTCTTGTTATTTTCTGCCATAGCTCACTTTTTCCTTAAGCGTGAAAAATTAATGCCATTCCTTTAGGCAGAGGCCGTCTTGGCCAGTGGAATGCGCTTCCGTTTTCGCGGCAGCGGTAGGGCAAATTCTTCGTGCTGCGATGGGATCTCCACCCTTTCAAAGCCTTTCAGCTTCAGCCGCTCACAAAAATCTTTTTGAACGTTGTGTTCGCCATGTACAAGGAAAATGCCTTTTACTTTTTCCGGCTGCTGATTAGAGAGAAACTGCACCAGGTCATCAGTGTCGCCGTGGGCACTCATCCCTTGTAACTGACCGATGTCGGCGGCTACATTGCAGGGATCATTAAAAATTTCAACCTCTTTGGTGCCGGAGAGTAGCTGCCCGCCCAGCGATTTGGCTCCGCAATATCCTACAAACAATACCCCGTTTTCCCTGTTGCCGATGCAGTCGTTCAGGTGGTGGCGAACCCTCCCGGCATCGGCCGTACCGCTGGCAGATATAATTACACAGGGTTCGTGGTGATCGACCAGTTTGCGACTGTCCTCAACACTTTCAATGTATTTCAGCCCGGGAAAATCAAACGGATCGTCATCAATGGAAAGCACCTGTTGCAGCCGTTCGTTAAACTCACAGAGGTATTTTTTAATAATGCCGGTTGCTTTCAGGCTAAGCGGACTATCGATAAAATAGGAAAGTTCGGGGAGCCTTTTTTCAAGGCTCAGCTGGTTCAGCGCATACAAAACTTCCTGCGTTCGGCCTACGCTAAAGGCTGGAATGATCAGTTGCCCGCCCTTGTGAACACAAATTTTATTGATCCATTTCTGCAGGTTTTCAATGGTGTTAAAGGTGATGTCGTGGCGTTTGTCGCCATAGGTACTTTCCAGGATAATATAATCCGCCTGGTGCGGCTCAACCGGTGGCTGCAGCAGTACCGAACGATAGCGGCCCACGTCACCGGAGAACAGAACGGTGGTTTTGCGACGGCCTTCTTTTGCCCGCACCGTTATGGCCGCAGAGCCGATGAGGTGACCGGTATGGGTAAACCGGGCTTCGACACCCTCCGTTACCTGGACCCATTTTTCGTAGGGTACAATTTCAAACTGCTGTAAACAGGCTGCAACATCTTCTGTGGTATAAAGCGGTTGGAAGGGGGGAAGTCCTTTTGTTTCTCTCTTTTTGTTGATGATCTCTGCCTCATAGGTTTGAATCTCGGCACTGTCGAACAAGAGGATTTCTGCCAGCTCTCTTGTGGCTTCGGTACAGAAAATTTTTCCGTTGAACCCCTCCTTCACCAGTTTGGGAATAAGACCGGTATGATCGATATGGGCATGCGAAAGCAGCATAACATCAATTGTGGTGGGATTAAATCCAAAATGATTATTTAATTCCTCGGTTTCGGATCCCATGCCCTGGAACATGCCGCAATCAAGAAGAATTCTTTTGCCATTATCCAACGTGAGAATATGTTTTGAGCCGGTAACGGTACGTGCGGCTCCATGGAAACTGATCTTCATGCAGAGAGAGAAACGAATATCGTACCTAAGCTTAAGCCATTGGCCACCAGTCTGAAAAAACGAAACAGATAGCCTTTGTCGCAAGGGTTTGACAGCAGCAAATCGGTGAATGCCGGTTCAAAAACCGTAGGTTGGTTGTCTGGAGCCTCTGAAGGTGGGCCGTCAGCTTAGATCCGCTTTGGCAGCCCCTGTTTTTTTCCAGCCAAAACTTCTTATTTTGAGAGCCAAATTGTTTGTCGCCTGAGAGAAGGACTTTTTATAAAAAAAAACAAGGCCCGCTGGGAAAAAATCCAGCAGGGATTAGCTACCGATGCCGATGAAACCGCGAAAGATTTTGTGCAGTTGGTTGATGATCTCAGCTATGCGAAAACTTTTTACCCCGGCAGCCGTGTAACGCGGTACATCAATGCGCTGGCTTCTAAGATTTACCTCGGCATTTATCAAAACCGCAAAGAAGACCGCAACCTTTTATTGTATTTCTGGAAGTACAATGTGCCACTCACCGTTTACAAGCACCGGCGCATCATGGCCTTTTCCTTTTTTATCTTTTTCCTTTTTTATACCGTTGGGTATTTTACGGCAAACGATGACCCGGCTTTTGTTCGCGAGGTATTTGGCGACTCCTACGTAGATGAAACGGAAAACAACATTGCAGAAGGCAACCCCTTTGGTATCTACCAGGGCGGCGATCCTTTTTTCATGTGGCTCGGCATCATGATCAACAACATTATTGTTTCGTTCATGTATTTTGGTAAGGGCATCTTGCTGGGAATATTTTCCCTGAAGGAATTAGGAAAGGAATCAATGCGGGTGGGTGTGTTTCACTACATGTTCGCCTCCAAAGGTCATGCTTTTGGTTTTTTGCTGGCGGTGATGATCCATGGCTTACTGGAGCTTTCGGCCATTGTGATGGCTTGCGGTGCCGGTGCAGTGATGGGTGTTTCGTACTTGTTTCCCGGTACCCGAAGCCGGTTGGATGCATTCAAAACGGGTGTAAAGGATGGCGTCAAGATCGTTGTAGGATTGATACCCGTACTGATGATCGCTGCTTTTTTTGAAGGTTTTGTGACCCGTCATTATAAAATGCCGCTCCTGCTGAATATCCTGTTCCTCCTGTTGTGTGCTGCTTTTGTCGTGTATTACTTTTTGGTTTATCCCATTCGTTTAAACAGGAAAGGAGTGGCTTTACATGCATAAACGAATCCCTTATATTGTGTTTGTATTTGTTATGCAGCTTGCTGTTGCAGCAAATGCCCAGGATCAAATAGAAACGATGAAGGATACGGTCATTTCCGTGGTGGAGATGCCTGCGGACAATGCCGATACAACCCGATTCGAACAGATCGAACTGCTGGAATCGATCCAGAGCAGAGCGGTTTCTCAACATACACTGGATTCGTTACGAAATGATGGCGATTACTGGTATGCGAACCTGGCACCACCAAAGAAAAAAGCAGAAGAACCGGCTTCGAACAAAAGAAAGGTGTTTCGCCAGCAATGGTTCCGCGACCTTTTGTGGATCGTAATCCTTGGCAGCTTTGTAGGTGTGGTAATCTGGTACCTGGTTTCCAGTAATATTCTCATCTTTCGGAAAAAGCCCAAAACCATTTTTACCGAAGAAGCGGAAGAAATCAATACAGACGATATCTACTCCATTCGCTATGACCCGGAAATTGCAAAAGCCGAAAGTGCCGGTAATTACCGTTTTGCCATACGGTTATGGTACCTGTATCAACTGAAAGAACTCTCTGAAATGGGATTGATCGATTACCGGCAGGGGCGCACAAACCACGATTACGTGATGCAATTGCAAAAGAGTACGTACGGTAAAGACTTTTCACGCCTGACCCGCAACTTTGAATATACCTGGTACGGACAATTTGATCTCTCTTCAGAAGCATACAAGATGCTGCGCAATGATTTTTTACAATTTAAAAATGCATTGCACAGATGAAGAAATTGATTCCCTATGTGGCCGGTGGATTAATGGTTTTACTGCTGCTTGTATTGATTATTGCCAGCAGGGGTCGTATGGTGCGTAAAATGGATGAACGCGTTACACTTCGGCAACGCGACAGTATCCCGTACGGTACATCTGCAGCGAAAAAATTATTGCCTTCGCTTTTTCCTAAAGCTAACATTTATTTTGATAGTCGATATCCTGGTTCCTGGGATGATATTGAAAGCTACAAGCCCAACCAGGCTGTGATCCTGGTGGCGGATTATTTTTATGCCGATGAAGATGAACTGGACCGCATCAGCCGGTTTGCCGCCAAAGGAAACACGGTGTTTATCATGGCAAGAACGTTTTCGGATGATGCAGCCAATTATTTCCATCTCACCTTCGGTAATGCTTACAGCTTTCTTGCCGGAAATGATGGAGACAGTATGAAATTACGCCTGGAAAGCAGCTTATTTGCTGCGGACTCGCTGTTTACCTATCCCGGGAAAAAATACGACGGCTTCATACAAAAAATGCTTGCGGGGCGAACGGCTGTATTAGGACGCAATGAGAGCGGATCGCCTAACTTCATTCAACTGCGAAAAGGTGCCGGAAATATTTACCTGCATACGGCACCACTTGCTTTCAGTAATTATTTTATTCTTCACAAGGATAACGTTCGCTACTTCCAGAGTGCTCTTTCTGTGATACCATCAAATGCAAGAGCCGTACTGTGGAATGAATATTTCCTGGAAAAGCTGCGCAGTCCTGCCCGAAAAAAGGAAACTGACTGGCTTTCGACACTGTTTAAGTATCCTGCATTCAAGTGGGGGCTTCTAACAGCTCTGGGTACCTTGTTATTGTTTGCCCTGTTAAGCATGCGCCGCAAGCAACGAATGATTCCGCCCCATAGCAGACCCAAAAATGATTCACTGGATTTTGTCAAAACACTCGGCCGGTTGTACTATGACCAGCGGGATCATAAAAACCTGGCGGTGAAGATGGGGGCTTATTTCCTGGAGCACGTCCGATCGCAATACAAAATGGCTACCCATACACTGGATCATGAATTTGTGCGGACACTGCATGTAAAAAGCGGCTACCCCGAAGGGGATTTGCAAACGATCGTTTCTACGATCGGGCAACTCTCCATGCAGGAAGGTGTCAGCGAAGAAGGCCTGGCCCGTTTTCATCATCAACTCGAACTCTTTTATCAAAACACGTGAAATGGAAGAAAATGTAATTTTTGAACAACGTACCGATCTGACCCAACTGAACGAAGCCGTACTGAATGTACGGGAACAAATAAAAAAACTCATTGTAGGCCAGGATGAGATGGTGAAGCTGATTATCACAGCGGTTCTGGCCGATGGTCATGTTTTGATTGAAGGTGTGCCGGGTGTGGCTAAAACACTTACGGCAAAGCTGGTAGCCAAGTCCATGAACGTACAGTTTTCCCGCATCCAGTTCACCCCCGACCTGATGCCCTCTGATGTACTGGGAACGCCGGTATTCAATCCCAAAGAAGGCAGTTTTGAATTCAAACGTGGGCCCCTGTTCAGCAATATTGTTTTGATCGATGAGATCAATCGTGCCCCGGCGAAAACCCAATCGGCACTTTTTGAAGTAATGGAAGAGCGCCAGATTACGGTGGATGGACGAACCTACCCGATGCAGCCACCTTTTATGGTGCTGGCCACACAAAACCCGGTGGAGCAGGAGGGAACCTATCGCTTGCCCGAAGCACAACTGGATCGCTTTCTTTTTAAGGTAGTGGTGCCCTATCCAAGTGAAACGGAAGAAATGGAGATTCTGACGCAGTTTCACAACCTTGGCAGCACCGATGCGATGAGCGCCATTCAACCTGTATTAGGCGGTGATGCAATTGTGCAGGTACGAAAAGTAGTAAAGAACATCATGATTGAAGAACGCCTGTTGCAGTTCATTGCCAAACTGGTGCACAATACCCGCAACAACAAAGCTATTTATCTGGGTGGATCGCCGAGAGCTTCACTTGCTATCATGAATGCTTCCAAAGCCATGGCAGCCATGAACGGTCGTGATTTTGTTACACCGGATGATATTCTGGAAGTGGTGCCGCCGGTCCTTCGTCACCGCATCATACTTTCTCCCGACAAGGAAATGGAAGGTGTAACGGAAGATGTAGTGATCCGTCAAATTATTCATTCCATGGATATTCCCCGATGATGTTTCGATCGATTCTGAACTTTTGGGACAATACATCGTTTTACCTTGAAAGAAAGGTTTATTATTCCGGTTACGGCATTGCCGCCATTTTTGTGCTTTCGTTCTTTGTACCGGTGCTGCAAACCATTGCTCTTTTTTTGCTTCTGGCTGTTGGCATTCTTGTCGTGATTGATGCCTTGCTGCTTTACCAGAAGAAAGGGATCTATGCAGAACGCCTGTTGCCGGAACGATTAAGCAATGGTGATCAGAATAAGGTTGTGATTACCTTTCACAACCAATATAATTTTACCGCCACCGGCACCGTCATCGAAGAACTTCCCTTTCAATTTCAGGAGCGGAAGTGGAACAGGCCTCTCCTGATAGATGGGTACGGCACTGCAGAAATGATTTATACAGTAACCCCGCAGGAAAGAGGAGAGTACAGCTTTGGACACATCAATGTTTTTGTGAATGGTCCTTTGCGGGTGGTGCAACGGCGGTACCGGTTAGGTGAGGAGCAAACCGTAAAAGTATATCCATCCTTTATCCAGATGCGCAAATACCAGTTACTGGCCATTGCAAACCGTCTGCAGGAAAGTGGTGTAAAGCGTATGCGCAAACTGGGGCACAGCATGGAGTTTGAACAGGTGAAAGAATATGTGAGGGGCGATGATTACCGCACCATCAACTGGAAAGCAACAGCCCGCAAGGGTGACCTGATGGTGAACAATTATACCGATGAACGCAGTCAGCAGATCTATTGCCTTGTCGACAAAGGCCGTGTGATGAAGATGCCCTTTGAAGGCATGACCTTACTGGATTATGCCATCAACGCTTCGCTGGTACTATCGAGTGTGGCCTTGCAAAAGCAGGACAAGGCCGGTCTCATAACGTTTGCACAAAACATTGACGCCTTTCTGCTTGCAGATAAAAAACCAACGCAGATAAATAATATCCTGGAGGCGCTGTACAAGCAACAGACAGTTTTTTTGGAGCCAGACCTGGAAAAGCTTTTTTCCGTGATCCGGAACCGTATCTCCCAACGCAGCCTGTTGGTTTTGTTTACCAACATTGAGTCATTCGACAGCCTGGATCGCATTATGCCATCATTAAAGCGGCTGGCAAATTATCACCTGTTGATGGTGGTGTTTTTTGACAACACCGAAATGAAATTCTTAACCGAAGCGAAAGCTACCACCACCGAGGATATTTACATTAAAACAATCGCTGAAAAATATCGTTACGAAAAGCAACTGATTGTGAAAGAGCTGCAGAAGAATGGGATTGTTGCGGTATTATCTACACCGCAAAATCTTACAGTAAATGCTTTGAATAAATACCTGGAGCTGAAAACCAGGCAGTCGATTTAGTTTCTTCCTTCACATCACTTTTTAGCCTGTCTGCTACAGTGTTGGCTCTCCCTTGTCATTTCGAGGAACGGGGGATATGCGAGATGTGCTGTAGAGGGCTTTCGGTCAGGGACTTTCTTTGGATTGTATTCTACTTTTTGCCTTGACGCAAAAAGCAGAGCAAAAAGGTCAAGGCTGCCGCCATTGCTCCGCAGGCGCAGCCGGGTCGGCGCACACGAGGCAGGTATCACAGGTTGCTCTTTCCTTCTTTTCTGCAGGCATTCTCTTTCTGCATAATCTTCACTACAGGTAGTTAGAGGCGCTACTTTCTTAGCGGCTGATAAAGTTAGAGCCTGCAGGTGCTGTATTACGCTGGGTTGTCTTTACAGCAAAGAGAAGCATTAGCCCATGCGCAATAAGGCGCCGGACCAGCGGGTGAGGGAAAGGAGAAAGGAGACTTGCGGACTAAGCCTTAAGAAGGGAGGGTTGTGCATTGAACATTGCGTCTTTGGGTCTGAAGGTGGTGGTGATGGAAAAGCAAAGCGAATGTCCTTTTCCAGAGCTTCCCCTATAGGGGAAGCTCTGGATAGAGGCTGTAAGCGTCTGTGCGTTGGCTGTTCCTCCCCCGTTGGGGAGGCCTAAATTCCCGGGTGGTCATGAACCAGTACATTGTCCATTCCCCAACGCCGGTTCTTGCGGCATATTTCTGCATAGTTTCGAATCTGGTCTTTGATCCAGTGTGGTTTTGGAAAAGCATCGAAATGGAGTTTGCCTTCCGCATCATCGGTACTGTACACAACAATATTGCCCACACCAAACATGCGATAGAAAAAGGGTTCTTCAATGCTAGTATCCCGAACGCGGTACAATTCGGTTTCATTAGTTACTTTATGAAAAACACCTTTCGAAACAATGATGCGCTGATCAGTTAGTGTAAACCGTAAGGTTTTTACTAGCATCCATTTCCACCAGGCATAAACCGCTGGTACCAACAGGAGCACAAACAGTATTGGGTTAGCCAGTATAATGGCGAGAACAATAACACCTGCTGCCAGCAATCCGGCAAGTAGAAAATGTTTCAGGTTTACTATCTGCGAAGGACTGGTTTGATGAATGGTTTTTTCGGGCTGCATACACCATGTTTTGTCGGCCTAATATAAGTAATTTTGTACCAGCCTTTTGGTTTTGAAATCATTCTATATGGAAACAGCAACTACCGGAAAACAAGCAACGATTGCCACAACTGATTTTCTTCCTTTGCAAGGCACCGATTTCGTGGAGTTTTACGTGGGAAATGCCAAACAGGCGGCCCATTATTACATGAGCGCCTTTGGTTTCCAGGCTTTGGCTTATGCCGGACCGGAAACAGGCCTCAAGGACAGGGCAAGCTACGTGGTACGACAAAATAAACTCACGTTTGTACTTACCACGCCGCTTTATCCCGAGAATGAAATGGCTGATCATATTTATCGTCATGGTGACGGGGTAAAGGTGTTGGCCCTCCGGGTGGACGATGCCACATCAGCCTGGGAAGAAACAACAAAGCGGGGCGGAAGGAGTTATCTGGAGCCACAGCGGCTCCAGGACAGTCATGGTGAAGTGGTGCTGAGCGGGATTCATACCTATGGTGATACGGTTCACCTCTTTGTTGAGCGAAAAGGGTACAACGGTCCTTTTATGCCGGGATACAGGACTTGGAGCAACCCGCATTTTGCACCGCAAAGCACCGGGCTTTTGTATGTGGACCACTGTGTGGGTAATGTAGGATGGAACCAGATGAATCCTTGGGTGAAGTTTTATGAAGAAGTGATGGGCTTCCGCAATATTCTTTCCTTTGACGACAATGATATTTCCACCGAATATTCGGCCCTGATGAGTAAAGTCATGAGCAACGGCAATGGTTTTGTGAAATTCCCGATCAATGAACCCGCCGAAGGCAAGAAAAAATCGCAGGTGGAAGAATACCTCGAGTTTTATCGCGGTGAAGGTGTGCAACACGTAGCGCTTGCTACCAACGATATTGTAACCACCGTGCGCCAGCTGAAAAGCCGCGGGGTGGAATTTCTGCAGGTGCCTACCACCTATTATGATGATCTTTTGGATCGCGTTGGCACAATAGACGAGGACCTGGCGCCGTTGAAGGAACTGGGAATCCTGGTGGACAGGGACGATGAAGGGTATCTGTTGCAGTTGTTCTCCAAACCCGTGCAGGACAGGCCAACTGTGTTTTTCGAGATTATCCAGCGCAAAGGCGCCAAAAGCTTCGGCAAAGGCAATTTCAAAGCCCTGTTTGAAGCCATCGAGCGGGAACAGGAGGCGAGGGGAAACCTGTAGAAGAGGAGATTGGATAGTTGATAGTAGATATTTTCTGACAGTGGTTATTGGGAGTACCAACATGGAATAAGGAATATCTAATAACGAATAGCCAATATCACCTATCTCTTTCCCACATCCACCGTATTTTTCCTTTTTCTTTGCATCTGTTTACAGAACTTGCTGACCATAAAGTTGAAAATCGGATGAAGAACCTTTTTCTGCCTTTTTTACTCCTTCTTTCAGTATTTGGATTTTCACAGGGAACCCAGGTGTCGTTTATCGACTACCAGCGTAATTTTTCAAGGCCATCCATGGCCATGCAAAAAAAGCTGGATACGCTGCAAAAACAGTTTGCTGCCAAAGGGTTTCAATGGCCTGCGGCCAATATGTATATCCGCTCGTTTAAATATGACGGGCAATTGGAAATATGGGTTAGCAATTCACGCAAGGAGCCGTACAAGCTTTTTAAAACTTACCGCGTTTGCGCACTGGCAGGTTCACTGGGGCCAAAGCGTATGCAGGGCGATTACCAGGTACCGGAAGGTTTTTATTACATCAACGAGTTTAATCCCAACAGTAATTATTTTCTTTCATTGGGTCTGAATTACCCGAATGCTTCGGACAAGATCCTTTCCGATCCAACCCGACCGGGTGGCGATATTTACATTCATGGAAGTTGTGTAACGGTTGGTTGTATTCCTGTTACAGACCAGCAGATCGACGAAATTTACCTGCTGGCCGCATTTGCAAAAAATGCCGGACAGGACTTTATTCCGGTTCATATTTTTCCCATTCGTTACAATACAAAGAAAAGTGTGGAGTACCTGGCTACACTGACAAAGAACGATGAGAAACTGAAGGCCTTTGCAGATAACCTGGAGGCTGTTTACGATCATTTTGAGGCTACCCGCAAACTGCCTGTAATTATGGTTAACAACAGGGGTGACTACCAATATGCCGGCCTGACAAAGAAGGCTGTGGTAGAACAACCCGCACCAAAAAAGCGTGAACCGGTTCAGCACCGGGTACGCAACATAACTGAAGTTGCCGATGTGGTGTTGACATGGCCGAAGTTCCAGGGCGGCGGCAATAATTTCCTGAAATACCTCGACCAGATGGGGCAGGCACTGGGCGCCAAGTTACCACAGGGCGTTAAAAAGGCCAATGTATTGGTTGAATTTATCGTGGATACGGATGGCGTTCCCACTAATTTTAAAGTGTTGCAAGGCGTAAACGAAGAATTTGACGATGAAATGATCACTGTCCTGGAAAATATGCCCACATGGGAACCTGCCATGCTTGATGGCAATAAGCCAGTTGCGAAAAAGATCAAACAAAGTTTTGCGATAGAAAAATAAACGTGAACTTGAAAACGAACAAAAGCAGCCCGGAAGGCTGCTTTTTCTTTGTCCACCATAGTTTGTCTCATGCTAGCTTGTGCGATCCATTTTTTGCTGTAGGAAAATTTCCAAATGCACCGTTCCTGCCAGGTAAAACCTTTTTCTCGTAGTTATACGTTGCAAGCTTCAGTAGTTGTTACAGGCAGTACTTCGGTAGAATACCTCTTTATCCGTATTAACCATAGGTAAAAGAAAGGGAAAAACTGCCATTGTACAGGAAGCAGGGAGACTATATTTTTGTACCAGTTAATTGAAAAACACAACGAATCCAATACTGAAGAAAAACCAGAACCAATTGCCTAGAAGAAAAACCAAATCCGTTATCCGTTGAAGTCCGTTTTTAATTTAGTACCTGAAAACTGTTCCAATTCTTATGAAAACCGCAGGCGTCCAATCCGAATGAAAACCAACAAGTACCACTAACACCGCCTGAATGAATTATCCCCCGCTTTTAACGGGGGATTTTTTTATTCGTATACGTTATGCGTAATATTCTGCTGCGGGAAAGGGGCTGACCTCCTTTTTGATGGTGAGGCGGGGTTTCAGGTTGGCGCCATTTGTCAGGGCTTTCAGTTTCTCGGAAGAATTATAAGCCATCACGGAAACCAGGTCTTCTGAATCTTTCTGGTAAAAGATCTCTACCAGCAAATCATCCAGTTCATACAGATCCACTATAAAACCATCTTCCATACGCGAAAGGAGAAAAGAAGCGTTGGCAAGAAGCATGTCCGCCTGCTTTTGATAATCCAGCTGGTAAAATTCGGTTGCAGTAATCATGGTGGCCGTTTTTAGATAAGGAAATCTGTCATGACAAAGTGTACACGAATTGTGCCAATCCGCTTCTCCTGTGAAAAACTAGTGAAACGGCGTGAAACAAGCAAAAACAAGCGGATAAATTTTGCCAAAATGGGGAATTATTTTTAAAAGCTGACAACCATGCAGACTTACACATATGGCTAACCGGGACAGTAGAGAGTAAATTTTGCAGGCAAAAGCACCCGAACCGCCTAGAGCAAATTGGTACAACAGTCGGTATCATTAGCCCATTACCTATTATTTCGTGCGCCTATCCGCCTAATGCCTGGAAAATATCCGCTACGATATCATCCTTATTTTCCAGGCCCACCGAAATACGGATGAGGCCAGGTGTGATACCAACCGTTAGCCGTTCTTCTTCGGTAAGCTTAGCGTGGGTAGTGCTGGCGGGGTGGGAAGCAATGCTCCGCGTATCTCCCAGGTTTGCTGTTAGCGAGAGCATCTTTAAATTGTTGAGAAACTTTCTTCCGGCTTCAATTCCTCCTTTCAATTCAAAACAAACAATACCGCCTCCATCGCTCATTTGCTTTTTGGCAATGGCATGCTGCGGATGGGAAGGAAGAAACGGATATTTAACCCATGTCAGTTGGGGGTGATTCTGCAGCGCCTGCGCCAGGTGCAGCGCATTGAAAGCATGGCGGTTCATCCTCACTTCCAGGGTTTCCATGCTTTTGCTCAATACCCATGCATTGAATGGCGACATGGCTGGTCCGGTACTGCGGCAGAACAGGTAGATTTCTTTGATCAGTTCTTTCCTGCCCACCACTACGCCACCCAATACTCGACCTTGACCGTCGAGCCACTTGGTGGCCGAATGTACCACGAGGTCGGCACCAAACCGGATTGGCTGCTGCGAAACCGGTGTAGCAAAACAGTTGTCAACGTTCAGCAGGATGTTGTGTTTTTTTGCCAATGCGGAAAGTGCCTCCAGGTCAATAATATCCAGTCCGGGGTTTGTTGGCGTTTCCACGTAGATCATTCGGGTATTGGGCCGGATCAGTGCTTCCCATTCTTCCGGCTTGCCGGCTTCGAAATAACTGGTTTCAATGCCATATTTGGGAAGGTATTTGGTAATAACCGTATGCGTACTGCCAAAGATGGCATTGCAGGAAAGCAGGTGATCGCCTTGTTTCAACAGTGCCATGAAAGAGGCAAAGATGGCACTCATTCCCGATGCGGTGGCAAATCCCGCCTCAGCGCCTTCCATAATGCAAACCCGGTCGATAAATTCCTGCACGTTGGGATTGGAAAAGCGGCTGTAAATATTGTCATCCGATTCATCGGCAAAAGCAACCCGCATGTCTTCTGCATTGTCAAAACAAAAAGAACTGGTAAGAAAAAGGGGGGAGGAGTGCTCCATTTCATTGGTGCGTTCTACCTGGGTGCGGATCGCTTTTGTAATGCGGTGTTGTTCCATGGTTCAAATCTAAATCTTTACGATAACCAATGCTGCAGGTGTTCGGAGATGGCTGCTGTTTCCACTAAAAATCCATCATGACCATACAGCGAATCAATGGCAGCGTACGTAGCGCCGGGTATATGGTTGGCTAAAAACTGCAATTCCTGTAAGGGGCATAATATATCTGATGTAATGCCTATCACCAGCGTTTTTGCTCGTATTGCTTTCAGTACATCGGCAAGGCTGCCACGACCCCTCGCCAGGTTATGCGAATCCATGGCTTTGCTGAGCGTCCAGTAACTCAGTGCTGTAAACCGGTTTGCCAGTTTTTCGCCCTGGTATTTTATATAAGAAGATGCCAGGAAGTCGTCAACCTTTTCGTTGTTGTTATCAGCCTGTGTTTTTACAAACGATTCATAGCTGCGATAGGTCAGCATGCCAATGGCCCTTGCTACCTTCAGCCCATTCCTGCCATCCGTCAAATCGCCGTTCTGCCAGGTGCTATCCGTTTCAATGGCCATGCGCTGTGCCGTGTGAATGGCAACACCCCACGGACTTTCTTTGGCTGATGTTGTGATAACAAACAGGTGTTGAATTGTAGCGGGTTCCATCACGGCCCATTCCAAAACCTGGTAACCACCCATGCTGCCCCCCGCAAGCAGGTGAATGCTGGAAATACGCAGGTGTTGACGCAACAGGATATGCGCCTTCACCATATCGCGAATCGTTATAAAGGGAAAAGTATGCAAATAGGGTTTTCCGGATTGCGGGTTGGTACTCGACGGTCCTGTACTGCCGTAACAGGAGCCAAGTATGTTGGCGCATACGACAAAATACTTGGTTGTGTCAAACGCCAACCCGTCGCCAATCAGATTGGGCCACCACTCTTTTGCATTGGCGTTGGCCGTAAGCGCATGGCAGATCCAGATGACATTGTCTGCTCGTTCGTTCAACGAGCCCCAGCTCTGATAAGCGATCGTAATTTCCGGAAGTTCTCCGCCGCTTTCCAGGGCAAACGCCTGGGTGTGATGATAGAGTTGTACACTATCGTCAGAATTCATCTTTTTTGCAGGTTGAGTGGGTGTTTGCGCATTCATGAATAATGCCGCAAAATTGTAGAAATAATAAATGAAAGCATTGATTATTTACAAAGAAGGAAAAATTAGTGAAGGGAAAAAGGAGGAGTGCTACATAACCAGAATGACGAATAATAATAGTGCGGCAGTGCGGTGGTCATTTTCCAGGGTATTTCCACTGAATATTGTACGCTGGTCAAAATTGCCAAATGTGACGATTCTTTGCATACAGCATTACCAATTAAAGGCATGCATTAAAAAGCCTGAACTCAAAACCGTACGAAAACCTTGCCGCACAACGACTACAAAGCCCGGGGACCTTATCGTTTACTGTTGTTTAAAATTTTATAGATATCGGTTCTTCTGTCTTTAAGGTTCCTAACTGCGCCGAAACTGTGAAGTTCTTTTAAGAGATCTACATCCACATCCGCGATCAACGTCGTTTCGGTGTTGGGTGTGGCCTCCGCTTTGATTCCGTTGCTGGGAAAAGAAAAGTCAGAAGGTGTTAAAACCGCTGATTGGGCATATTGAATATCCATGTTGTGCACCTTGGGCAGGTTGCCTACACTGCCGGCTATGGCAACATAGCATTCGTTTTCGATAGCCCTTGCCTGGGCACAACTGCGAACCCGGGTATATCCGTTTTGCGTATCGGTCATAAAGGGTACAAACAGGATCTGCATTCCTTGCTCAGCCAATAGTCGCGGCAGTTCTGGAAATTCCACATCATAGCAAATCAAAATTCCAATCTTGCCGCAATCCGTATCATACGTGGTGATTGAATCGCCGCCTACCATACCCCAGGCACTTTTCTCCGCAGGGGTGAGATGAATTTTCTCATACATTTCGTAGGAGCCGTCCCTGCGGCACAGGAAACCCACATTGTGCAATGTGCCACCATTCAGATACGGCATGCTTCCGGTAATAATATTGATGTTGTAGCTGATGGCATACTCCATAAACTTATCCCGCAGCGGGATGGTGTTCTTGGCGATTTCCCGCATGGCTTCTGCGCCGCTTAAGTGATTATACTCGGTCATCAGGGGAGCATTGAATAACTCCGGAAACAAGATAAAATCACTTTGGTAATCGCTTACAACATCAACGAAAAATTCAATCTGCTCACACAAGGAGTCCAGGTTGGGAAAAGGCCGCATCTGCCATTGTACCAACCCCAGTCTTACAACCGATTTCTTTGAGTTGATGTGTGCCACCTCCTCGTTGTAATAGATATTGTTCCATTCCAATAGAGATGCATATTCAAGAGATTCCGTATCTCCTGGCAGGTATCCCTTTAAAATTTTTTTTACATGAAAATCATTGGCGAGCTGAAATGACAGGGTCGGATCGTGGATTTCTTTTCCTTTTACCTTGTCGAGGTATTCTTTGGGGGTAAGCTTGTCTGCATGCATTTTATACTGCGGGATGCGACCTCCTGCAATGATGGCTCTCAGGTTAAGCCTTTCGCATATTTCCTTTCGGGCATCGTACAGTCTTCTGCCGATCCGCATGCCGCGGTATTCGGGAGACACAAAAAAGTCGATACCGTACAGCACATCTCCTTTGGGGTTGTGTGTCGAAAAAGTATAGTTACCGGTAATTTGGGCATACGTGTGATTATCCCCAAACTTGTCATAATCTATGATAAGCGACAGTGCGCATCCTGCTATGGCGCCATTCACCAAGAGGCAAATCTGTCCCTCGGGAAATATTTCAACCAGTTTTTTGATATGTGCCTCACCCCAAAAAGAAGCGCCTTCCCAATCTGAATACGCATCCATCATGGAGGATTTCAACCCCAGGTAATCATCTTTTGTAAGGGTTCGTAGCTCGATCTTTAATTCTTCGTGTTTCATTTCCATTGCATTGCAATTTACTTCCGGTTTTCTACAATAGAGGGAATCCTTCTGATAGAAAGGACTTTACTTTTTCTGTTCCACATAGGGTATGTGTCATAAGCTTTTTTCTTACGGAACAGGAACCCATTTCACTTCCTTACACATTGCATAAGGACGGATAAATTTGCCGTCTGCAAATGACCTGATGACAGGGTGGAAAAGGTGCCTCTTCTGTGGCTGCATTAATGGTATGATTACATTGTCAGGATATTATCACAAAGGAATGCTGGAGATCAGTAGAGAGCGTTTCTCATCGTATTCCGGGCCGATATGGGGCAGACAATGTTAAGGAGATATACGGCATCATGGATGTGTATGAAGATGTACTAAAAACAATGGAGAATAATGTGCAGTATGAAGAACAGGCAGCCTGTTCTATTGAATCGCTCGGTCCCATTCAGACAACCCTCAAAAAGTCAAAAGAGAACAAGGCTTCTATAAAAAGAAAAGATGTGCTGTTGAATGAAGCATCCGGGGCACTCAAAGAAAACATGGAAGAGGCCGTGCGATTAATTAAACAAGGTTTATTGATACAATGGTAGCGCCGACATTTTCATCGCCGGTCCGCCAGGGCCAATTACAGGAAATTTGCGAAGCGTGCCGGTATGTCACTGATTGGTGAACGCACGATTAGCGGCACCGCAGCTAATTGACCTTTTCTGAAATCAACTAAGGGAGAGCCTTGCGCTTACCAACGTTGTTCTATTGATGTTTTGGCAGTCTGTTGGTAGTATCAACGACACAAAATGTAACTCATGAAAGTTGCGCTTTCTAGATTCTGCCGATACTGTTCAGCAGGAAGCCAGAAATAGCATAACCGCTTTTGGGAAACAACATACCACCTCAAGTTTATAGATATGCAGCAATTGGACCTGCAGTGAACCAGCAGGCCACTTTTGCAGCCTTTCATGTATGCTGTATTGTAACGACTTGTACTTCTTTTTGCAGTACTGTTCTTAATTCAACTGGGTATCACGGATTGCATCTGCTAATTCCGCTTCTATGGCATACAACCACCGCAGCGAGCCAGGCAGGAGTTTCCAGTGATTATCCTTTGCACGAACCAAACTAAAAGAAATGGCCTTCTTTCTCTCATCTTTCGATGTGATAAAAAATTTAACGCCATTTACGTTTTCCATCCGCGTAAATTCAAACAGCCTTGTTTCATTTCCTACGATGATCTCTTTTGTGAATCGGTCCATTGTCTTGTTTTTTAAAAAGGAAGTACAATAAAAAGCCCCGGCGGACCGAGGCTGTTCTAAAACGAAACCAGGTTAATACCTGTTTTTGTTATAGCTATTTCCATTATTGAAGTTGCGGGACGGCTTATCTTCTTTGGGTTTGGCCTCCATTACTTTGATGGTTCTACCATCTACGCTGGCTTCGTTCAATTCTGCAATGGCTTTTCTGGACGCAGTGTCATTGCTCATTTCAACAAAACCAAAGCCACGGGAGCGACCGGTTTCCCTGTCGTTGATTACTTTGGCAGAGGTTACTTCACCATAAGGTGTAAAAAATTCTCTTAAGTCTTCATCCTGTACGTTGAAGCTTAAATTGGAAACATAAATGTTCATAAACAAATAAATATAAAATAAAAAATGCTTGAGAAGGCAAGAAGTAAAAGAGTAACTATGATGCAGTTGGAGCAGAATAATTAACGATACTGATGCGAGGCTCAAAATAACTAAATGAAGGTACGCATTTTTCTGTTATAAGGCATGTCACAAATCACAAAGAATACACAATGCGTAGTTTTGCTGTTTCTAATGAAAGTGCTTTGGAAAGAATCACAGGATGGCTAGGGGGTGGGAGAAAAGTCAAATTAATTTCTAGTTTTGCTTGCAAATGCACGCCCTCCGTTTTTTTGTGCAACTAACGTAAACAGATAAGACTTTTAACGATGAGAGAATAATGAGTCCTTCCAATGTGGTGTTCAATGACTGTTCGGTCCTTTCATTTCGTAGGGCTTATTGTTCGATAACGATCTTAAATTTCCCTTTAGCTTAATACTTTGATCTGCTGTACAAGGGGCAAAATCGATCATTTATGCTTACGGTGTATCGCAGGTTTTATTCCCATACTTAGGTCTCGAAAATAGCTTAGGAAAACCACGAAGTTTACCCTTGACATTCAATTTCTGGTATTCTGGCAAACTCACACATTCAATGCACCTTCGGTGCTTCTTCTTGGATCTTCGGCATAGGTCAAAGTCGAGAGGGACTACTTTGGGTCTATTATTTCTAGGTTTAAATGGTATATCGGCAGGTAATCGGTGGCAATTTTATGAGTTCAGAAGGGCGATTGTTTGCAAATAGTAAAAAAGGCTCATATTAATGAGCCTTTTTTTAAGTTGTTGAATACCTGTGCCCCGGATCGGACTTGAACCGATACGGCCATTGCTGGCCACAGGATTTTAAGTCCTGCGTGTCTACCAATTTCACCACCAGGGCAATAGAACGGAAGAACTGTTGAACAAGATAAAGAGGAATACCGAAGTTAGTCTCATCCATCACTTGTTCGTAAAAAAAATCCTCCGCAGTGGGAGGATTTTTTCAGAGCGGAAGACGAGATTCGAACCCGCGACCCCAACCTTGGCAAGGTTGTGCTCTACCAGCTGAGCTACTTCCGCATTTGTTGTTTCTAAGAACGGGTTGCAAAAATAAGAGTCGATATGATTGCAACAAAAAAAATCTTCAAAAATTATTTGTATTCAGGTGCATATTTTGTGCTGGGTGGCACTACAATTTCCTGCTGCGGAATAGCCTTTTCAAAACGCTTGGTGTAAAGCGAATAGCAAGTGCCAAATGCAAAAGCAATCAAACAAGCAATAGACAAATAAAAGATGAAAGCAGAGGAGGTTACCCAGTTGTGCGTAAAGTCACGATCCTGTACTTTTTGCAGTTCTTCCTGATATTCTGCCTGGCGATAATCCATGTTCTGATTTTGTGGTGCAAAAATAAGGGTTAAGGAGTGGAGAAAACAAGTGGCCTTAACTTTTTTTCTTGGTGACGATAGCGGAAAATGTATTTTTTCGCTGCACGAAATGCTCCCATACCAGGTTGCCGCAGAACACACCACGAAGGGTACATAGCTTTTTTCGTTTTTTTGGCACCCACGTTTTGTTGCCGAAAAAGATCCAGTACAAAAAAGCAAAATGCGCTTCCACAATGGCAATATAGTAACCGCCTTCTCCCGCCAATAAACCTTTTAATGCCGACACATGATCGAGCATGAGGCGGTACGGTACTTTCCACCATTTTTCATTCCAGGGCAGGTTTTTGGCCAGCATAATCTGGTTGTTGCGAAAATTGAGATAGGTTTTTTTGGTGTTGCCGCGGGGCAATGTACCGCCACCAACATGAAACACCACCGATTCGGGGCAACAAAAGACTTTATACCCGGCAAGTTGAATGCGCCAGCACAGGTCTATCTCTTCCTGGTGGGCAAAAAAATATTCATCAAATCCCTTCAACTGGTGAAACACGCTGCTACGTATCAACATGGCCGCACCGGTTGCCCAAAACACTTCTTCACAGCTTTGGTATTGCTGATGATCTTCTTCGCACACATCAAAGATGCGTCCCCTGGCAAAAGGATAACCATAAGCATCAAGCCAGCCGCCGCCGGCACCGGCATATTCAAACAGTGCTTTGTTTTTGTAAGCCCTGATCTTGGGCTGACAGGCCGCATGAGTCTTGTCTTTTTCCAGCAGCCCAATCATCGGTTGCAGCCAATCGGGTGTTACTGCCACGTCTGAATTCAGGAGCATATAATAATCAGCTTCCACCTGCTTCAGAGCCTCATTATAACCTTTGGCAAAACCGTGATTTTCGGTAAGCTGTAAAATAGAGATCTGCGGATAGCTTTCCTTCAGGAATTTCATCGAATCATCCGTAGAAGCATTGTCGGCTACCACCAGTTTTACATTGGAGTAGGTGGTGGTGAAAACAGAAGGAAGAAATTGTGCAAGGTGGTGTTTCCCGTTCCAGTTTAAGATCACAATGGCTACTGATGGTTCGGCAGTCGGCAAGAAAATATTTTTTCCAAATATAGCAGATGCGGGCCTATCCTCTTTATTTTCGGAGCTATGTTCCGGCAACTCCTCAACTGGCGAACGTTACTGGCACTTATTGCCATCCTTATTGTAAGCGGTACCATCGCTTACTCTTCTTACCTGGCCAATAAGATTGCAAAAGACGAACGTCGCAAAGTGGAGTTGTGGTACGAAGCCGGCAAATCGTTTTTAAATGCCAACAACAGCGATGTGACCCTACCGCTGCTGATTACCCGACAGAATGATATTCCGATTATTGCCACAACGGAAAAAGACAGCATCCTGGAATGGGTGAATCTTGATTCGGCAAAAGTGGAAGAAGGATGGGCAAAGGAGGATACTGTTCGCGATCCGAATAACAATGCTTTTCTCCGTGAAAAGCTGGATGACTTCCGGTCCAGTAAATTGTCAGTGGAATGGGTAAATCCTTTGGATACAACACAGCGCAATCGTTATTATTACGGCGAATCGCAACTGCTTAAAGAAGTAAGGTATTACCCCCTTGTGCAGTTGCTGATTGTTGGCCTTTTCATCTTTATTACCATACAGGCCATACGGTCGTCGTTCCGCTCCACGCAAAACGGTGTTTGGGCGGGAATGGCCAAGGAAACAGCCCACCAGTTGGGTACACCCGTTTCCTCACTGGAGGGCTGGGTAGAGATCCTGAAGGAAACACACGGAAAGGAAGATTTTGTATACGAGATCGAAAAAGATGTGTCGCGTTTGCGACTGGTGTCGGACCGGTTTGGCAAGATCGGTTCCTCGCCGCAACTGGAAGAAAAGAATGTGGTGCTGCAGGTTGAAAACATGGTAGACTATGTGCAAAAGCGGGCAGGAGGGAAGGTGACCTTTGCTATCAATGCGCATCAACAAAACATCCTTGCACGGGTGTCGCCGCCGCTGTTCGATTGGGTGATCGAAAACCTGCTGAAGAATGCACTGGATGCTATGGAAGGAAAGGGGCGGATCACAGTTGATATTTCCGGCAATGAAACAGAAGTGGTGATTGATGTAACGGATACCGGCAAGGGTATCAGCCGGCAGAACCTGGATAAGGTTTTCAAGCCTGGTTTTACCACGAAAAAGCGGGGCTGGGGTTTGGGATTGAGCCTCTCCAAACGCATCATTGATCAGTACCACAAAGGGTCTTTAACGGTGAAGCATTCCGAAGTAGGAAAAGGCACAACTTTTCGCATTGTTTTGAAAAAATAGCTATTATATTTGCCGCTCTTTGATAGTATACAAGTGGACTTTTTACTCCATTGTAATTACAAACTTGTAAACTTTCTTCGCCCAGGTGTTGAAACTGGTAGACAAGCCACTTTGAGGTGGTGGTGTTCGAAAGGACGTGCTGGTTCGAATCCAGTCCTGGGCACAATGCCCCTCTTTTGAGGGGCATTTTTATTGCTGCACATCGATATAACATTCCCTGCAATCGAGGCTATTGACTTCAAATTATACTTTACAGAGCTGAGTGGATAGCAATCATATGCTGCTCAATTATATCTTTCACTACATAGATACCAAACTTGCCTCGGCACTTTTTCTACTTGCTTTTACTACATCACCCTTTTTCGATAGCTCCGATTTGTTGTCATTCGCTTTGCGAAAATTGCCGGTGTTCAATGTTTATTTTTCAATGCATGTGTATTAGCGGATTGGTAGGATTGAAAACACCATCGGGGTTGTAAGACCATACCCAGGCATGGAGCAGCCATAAACCAAATCCGGTGTTCCGGTCCCATACATCCTGTGTACCTGTGAAACCTTCCGGTGCAACGTCGGGCGATTGGTCTATAGGTATGGCGTATTCTACAGCCACCAATTCAAAGAGCCCCTTTGCATTTTTGTTGTATACCAGTATTTCGGGATTCCTGATGTCAAATGTTGCATTCACAAGGTCTGACTTCATATAGTGGTGTCCCATCAAAGGCACAATAACTTTGATGTCTTCATAGCCGTCTTTGATTGCATTCTGGATATTTCGATACCGGGCAGTTGCGGCACGTGCCTGCTGTAATTCCCACATTGTTTGTCCTGAATGACCGGTGTAGTCGTTAAGAACCTGTGCATCAGGAACTGCAGCAGGGGCTTTGCTGCTTCCAATGTCATCAGCATCTTTCCGCATGGTATCTTTTTGACAACTGGCAAGCAGGAGAACAAGCAATGTTAACTTGCCAAAGTATGAAATTGTGTTGCGGAAATTATTGTACCTGCCTTTTGGTACAAGAAATGATCTCCCCTGGCAGCGCAAAGCGCTGTTTGATAAATGTTTCATTTTATTGGTTTTGATTTAAAAAATAGAAAGCAGGTGAACTTTTTGTTGCGGCTAATTTGATAGTGCTGTTTTAAAAACTAGCTGGCAGTGGCGGGACTGATAACAGATGCGATTTCAATAATGTTGTTTGCGGGGAAACCTCCCCTTTTAGCATGTTCCCGTATCAGGTCTTCATTATGTGCGTTATAAATACAGAATATGGCATTGCCCGTTACATAACTATGTAGCCATTGTATCTGCGACCCCATTTCTTCCAGTACAGAACAGGACTTTTTTGAGATCAATTTTAGCTGTTCAGGTGTCAGCTTTCCGGCTTCGGGAATTTCTCGTTCAATCAGATAGGTTTTCATAACCATTTGTTTTTGGTGAAGGAAAAATTGTTTGCAGTTGCCTCTACTGCTAGTGTGGCATAGCTAGTCAATAGCATTCAAACCATTTGTAAGAGACATTGGGTGATTTGTTCTCATAACATCTGGTTTGTACCTGAAAGATAAAAAGATGAAGGGCCGCACACCTATAACAAATCATTCAAAAAATGATATAAATCCTTCAGTACAGAAAAGCCCTTCTTAGGGGAGCAGATGAAGATAACAGTACAACACTGCATCTCATTTGGTGCAGTGATAAAATCATAATTGCCGGTAAAACTGTACTGGCAACAGTACCAGCCACGTACCAGTTTTATAGAATGCAGA
The DNA here is from genome assembly GCA_035998945.1 of Flavisolibacter sp. Lineage (GTDB taxonomy): Bacteria > Bacteroidota > Bacteroidia > Chitinophagales > Chitinophagaceae > Flavisolibacter. The sequence goes on from DASYHD010000023.1 coordinate 201,684, forward strand.
ATTTTCCAGCTACATTATACTTCCACGGTTTGTATTGTATACTGACAATTCATTACCAGTTACTGATCTCCTTCTCTACATGAATCACTTTCCCTTCGGCATTGATGCCTTCCATCACCAGCAGAAAACGCTTTGTAATGTCATTGTTGTAAAACTGCAGGCGCATCCGGCGACGGTTTTTGTCCAGGTAAATGGAAGGATTCCAGTACAGCGTGCTGCGCACATCATCATAGGCATCTCTGGGCGAGTAGGTGGCATAATCCGGGGAATAAAATTCTTTCACGGGTGAGTAACCGGTCATCTGTACAAAACTCAATCCTTTTGTATTGGGGTCGGGCTGGGAATCGCCGCCTTTGCGGGTATAAATAGAAATAACGCCACCGCCACCGCCGGATACAATGCTGGAACCCGGGCGCAGTATTTTGATGTAAGCGATATCACTGACAGGAGTGGAAGCAATGAGCGAAGGATCGGCCCGCATTTCGTTCAGGTAGAGCACCGGGGTGCCGCCACGCCACATTAATGAAGGAGTCGCCCCGCCACCCGTGATCTGCAGACCGGCCACACGTCCCTGCAGGTATTGAAAAATGGATTGATAGGTGGTGGAAAGCGGATCATTCACCAGGTCAAAGCTGTACCCGTCGCCGCTAAATAATCCTGAAACATATTTTTCTTCCATTTTTTCTTTAGCTGTTTTAGTACGGGCGGTAATAGTAATGTTTTCCAGAACGCCTTTGCTGGCCATCTGCCGGCTTGCTGCCAGCAATTTGCTACGGACACTGTTGTTCCCTGCTACCATCTCTTCGGGTACCGGCGGAAGGCTTTTCCGGAGCAGTGAATCAAGGCGCACGTTGCGGTAGCTTTTATACAGCCCATTGTTCACCAGCAACATGCTTTTATCAAACGCAAGACTTTTTGTATTGAAGTTGAAAAACAGCTTTGCCTGGTCAAAGAAGATCAGGCCATCGGTGGATACATTGCCGTTGCGGTCTACCGGCAGGCTCAGGATCATCCGGGAGGAGTCTGCTGCCTGCAGTACTCCGGTCAGCTCCAGCCCCTGGCGGTAACTTCCGGGAGGTAGGCCTGCAATTTTTCCCTCGATGCTTAAATAATTACTTTCCTTCCAGCGGGGCGGTGTTGTTTTGCCTGCAAAAAAAGCCTCCCAGTTATAGCGTCGCCAGCCATGTGTCAGCATTACCAGGTCGAGATGTATGGCTGCGCTGTCGTTGTTGCTGTAGAAATAATAGTAAGGTCTTACGATCTTTCCCCGCAGATCGCCGGTGAGCAAAAAGCGGCTTACAATGTTATCCGACATAAAGGGTCTTTCATTCAGGTCGGCATCTACAATTGCCAGTGAAAGATTGGCCGGCACAGTGTCGGAAATGATTACCTCTACCCGGTTTAACCCGCGGCGTTCAAAGTTCTTTTGCGAGAAGAAAGCATCACCGTCAAATTCAAAGCTCCGGTTGTTCACAAAGCTGATACGTTCTGCCAGTGGTTTGTAGTTCTGATCAAAAACAGTGATCTGTAAAATGCCGGAGGGCAGTACCTGCGTGGGAAAAACACCCGTTATGGATGTTTTCGTTGACATGTCAGCATCGGCTTTAAACATCAGCTGCTGGTTCATGTAAGCAACAATATGCACCTGGTGAGCGGCTTCGCCAATATTTGCACTGCGGTGAATAAAGAACCGCTTATTCGTACCCTGGTTCTGGATCTTCAGGCTGATGCCTTCCTTCAGGGCAACCGGCAGTGCTGTTGTGTAGGACTTGCCGTTCTCCGTTTTCCAGGTTGCCGTATAGGTTCGCCCTTCCTGCGGAGTGAGTTCAATGGTACCCATACCATTGTGAATGGAGCTGAAACTGGCTACTTTGGCACCGGTATTATCGTTGATGGTACCGGTAATGTCAACAGGAAGTTCCTGGTCATCGGTAGCAATAAACGCCAGGTTAGACGGAAGATTCACAATCCAGTTTCCCCCTTCGGGTAAAAACCGGAGGGTAGGTGGCGCCTGCGCTGCCGGAGTTTTCCCCACCGCCATTTTCGACTGAATGATACGGATTGGTTTTGTATACATAAAACTCGTATCGCTGTTCAGCATCGACACCGTGTAACCCCTGAAGAAGACGGCCGTTTTCGTAAAGTTGGAATCAATATCAAAGTGGCTGTTGGCACTGGCAAAAGCAATGGGTGCGGTTTTCTGTTGCAGTACATTGCCTTGTTCATCCACCAATTCGGCATAAAAGTTTTTGCTGTCTACAGATGGTTGATTACCGGTAAACAGGTAAGCTTTAAACCAGATAGTCTCACCGGGATTATAATGCGATTTATCAAAATGCACAGAAACCTTTTCCTGCGGATCGGCTTTCCACTGGATCTCGAAAAGCGAATCGAGCTTTTGCGCAATGGCAGACTGCACCAGGAGAAAAATACAAGCAAAAACAAGGAACTTCTTCGACATGGAATAAATATAATAGTTGCGAAGTAAAGGCCAATCGGACAAACGGAAAAACCTGTCGCAATGTTTTAAGATTGTAATTGCTTTCACATTAGTACCGTATTAAAATACAGGCAAGCGTGTTCGGTAGTCAGTTCATATATATTTAACTTAATTACATTGCATCTATGAAAGGTTCATGGGTGCAGGCTTTCTGGTCAAAAATCAGGTTCGTGGTGGATCTCCTGTTTTCGCAGCAGCTTCGCACCAGTATGCTGCAGGCGATACCTTTCTGGATCGCATCGCTGCTGACCGGATTGATCGCTGTATCCTACACAAAAATTTTTGGTTATGCCGAAACCCTGCTTACAAAAATCCTGGCGTGGAATCACTGGGCCATCTTTGCACTGGCTCCCGTTTGTTTTCTGCTGGCCTGGCTTTGCGTTCGCTTGCTGGCACCCAATGCAAAAGGCAGTGGTATTCCGCAGGTGATGGCGGCCATTGAACTGGCAACACCGCGGCATGAACAAAAGCTTGGTACCTTGTTAAGCATCCGCATTCTTGTGGTCAAAATGGTTTCAAGCTTCCTGATGGTACTGGGTGGCGGTGCCATTGGCCGCGAAGGGCCAACAATCCAAATTGCAGGGTCGGTATTTTATGCCATTCACAGGCGCATTCCCAAATCCTGGCCTAAGCTTTCCAATCAAAGCTTTATCCTCACCGGTGCGGCAGCCGGATTGGCGGCAGCTTTCAATACACCTTTGGGAGGACTGGTCTTTGCCATGGAAGAACTGGCCCGTATTCATATTCGTTTTTTTCGCACGGCGCTTTTTTCAGCAGTGATCATTGCAGGTCTTACTGCACAGGGGCTATTAGGACCTTACCTGTACATTGGTTACCCGGATGTGCGCAATCTTAAGTTCAGTATCTTTTTCAGCGTGGCGGCAACTGCGCTCCTGGCGGGCATTGCCGGTGCCTTGATGTGTAAGATTATCCTGGCCGTTATGCGCTGGAAAAAGAATTTTAATGCGGCACAGAACATCGCTTTTATCCTGGTGGCAGGCGGGGTGCTGGCAGCTACCGCTTTTTTTGTTGATGAACACATATTGGGTTCAGGACACGAATTAATGAGTACCGTTTTGTTCACCACTGATAAAGAAAGCTCCTGGTATACCGTGGTTATGCGCATTGCTGGCCCTATTCTGAGTTTTAATGTCGGGGCCGCGGGTGGTGTGTTTGCTCCCTCTCTGGCCGGTGGTGCTTCTATTGGTTCTTACCTGGCAGGTGTGTTTGATTTTACCGGTGCCAATGCCAATATCCTGATCCTTGGCGGTATGGTGGGGTTCCTGACCGGTGTTACCCGTACACCATTTACCTCCGCGATCCTGGTGCTGGAAATGACCGACCGGCACAGCGTGATCTTTCATCTTTTGCTGGCAGCCATGATATCCAATATTGCAGCCTTGCTGGTGGATAAACGCTCTTTTTATGAGCAGTTGAAAAAAGGATATATCGATTCAGCCGTTGCTAAGTAAAACACATGTTTGCTGCTTTTAGTAGCAGATTGACTTTTCTTTTCTCGTTCGCTGGATGCATACCTATTTGCGATTTTGCTTTTCGCAGGATGATCGATTTGTATAGTAGGAATCTAGCTGCAAGGGGGTGAACGTTTTCATCCATACCAACTATTCTTTATCTTGAAGCAAGAAAGCAAAACCAATCATGGGATCTTGCTGATTCTTCCCGATGTCTAACTTAAATCATAAACATGTTTGTTGAAACCAACAAAACGGCGGAAGCGATTCCTGCCCAAATGCCTGCAGAAACAGCCCGGTATGTTATGCGTATTTCGCTAACGGCAGCACTGGCCGGTTTTATATTCGGGTTCGACACTGTTGTTATTTCCGGTGCCAACCTGCCGATTAAAGAGCTTTGGCAAACCTCCCCCTTATTCCATGGTTTTTTTATTATGTCCATGGCATTGTGGGGAACCGTGATCGGGGCCATTTTTGGCGGCATCCCCACAGAAAAATACGGACGTAAGAAAGTCCTCTTCTGGATTGGGATCCTGTTCACCGTTTCCGCATTAGGTACGGCACTGGCGCCGGAGCCTTATAGCTTTTCGCTGATGCGCTTTATTGGTGGATTGGGCATTGGTGTTTCTTCAGTAGCAGCACCCACTTATGTATCGGAGATCTCCACGCCGGCTACCCGTGGCCGCCTGGTGGCACTTTACCAGTTCAATATCGTTTTTGGAATCCTTATCGCATTTCTTTCTAATTATTTCCTGGAAGGTGTGGGAGGTGAAAACGATTGGCGGTACATGTTGGGTGTGATGGCAGTTCCTTCCGTTTTATACTCTGTCCTGGTATTGGGGGTGCCCGAAAGTCCTCGTTGGCTGCTTGCCAAAAGGGGTGATGCTGCCGGAGCAAAAAAAGTACTGGCAAAACTGGGGGTACAGGACGTGGATGCAGAAACGGCTTCCATCCAGGAAAGTAACCGGCATGAGCGAAAGACTGGTGAAAGCACCAGGCTTTTCAGCCCAAAATACAAAACCGTTTTATGGCTGGCTTTTATGGTAGCTTTTTTCAACCAGGTTTCCGGCATCAACTTTATTCTTTATTATGCGCCAGAGATTCTGGAACGGGCCGGATTAGCTGCAAAAGAATCCCTGTTTAATTCCATTGCCATTGGTGGCACTAATCTTATTTTCACTTTTGTGGGCCTCTACCTGATCGATCGCATCGGGCGGAAAACGTTACTTGTTATCGGGTCATTTGGATACATTCTCAGCCTGGCAGCAGTGGCCTGGTGCTTTTACGCCGGTGCCGGCCCGGGACTGCTGCTTTCATTTCTGCTTTTGTTTATCGCAGCACATGCCATTGGACAGGGAGCGGTTATATGGGTGTTTATAGCGGAAATTTTTCCCAACAACATCAGGGCTCTCGGACAGTCGTTCGGCGCATCTGTACACTGGGTTTTTGCGGCACTGATTACCCTGATCACACCGGTCTTTCTGGATGCACAAAATGGTGTCTTCAGAGACAATCCCTGGCCCATCTTTGCCTTTTTCGCTTTTATGATGGTGCTGCAACTGGTATGGGTACTGACGAAAATGCCAGAGACCAAAGGCGTTTCGCTTGAGGATCTTGAAAAAAAGCTGGTAAAATGATTGGTGTCATCTAAACACTTCGCGTCATGCTTCTCCAGAAAAGTATGCATCCAAAAGTTCTTCTCCTTGCTGGTATATTCATCGTGTCCTGTAGCAGTATAAAGAAACAGGCTGCTGTGCCGGCATATGCCACCGAAAAACACCGGCCGCAGGTACATTTTACCCCCAAAGCAAAGTGGATGAACGATCCGAATGGGATGGTATTTTCCAATGGTACTTACCACTTGATGTATCAGTACTATCCCGACAGCACTATATGGGGCCCCATGCACTGGGGGCATGCAACCTCTAAAAACCTGGTGCATTGGAGCCATCAACCGATTGCATTTTACCCCGACAGTTTGGGTTATATCTTCTCCGGTAGCGCCGTTATAGATGTTAAGAATACTTCGGGATTCGGCACAGGCGGTAAGCCACCAATGGTAGCCATCTTTACACATCATGATCCTGCCGGTGCTGAAGCCGGGAGTTCCACCTTCCAAAACCAGAGCATTGCTTACAGCCTTGATGAGGGCAAAACATGGACAAAGTACAGCGGCAACCCTGTGTTAAAGAATCCCGGCATCAGGGACTTTCGTGATCCAAAAGTGAGCTGGCATGAAGAAACAAGTAAATGGATCATGACATTGGCAACGCTTGACCGCATTACCTTTTATTCTTCCTCCGATTTAAAGGAGTGGACAAAAGAAAGTGAGTTTGGGAAAGATGTAGGTGCACACGGAGGCGTTTGGGAGTGTCCCGATTTGTTTCCGTTGGAGCTGAATGGAGAACGTGTATGGATACTGCTGGTCAGTATCAACCCTGGTGGTCCGAATGGTGGTTCTGCAACGCAATACTTCACCGGCAAATTTGATGGGCGTAGGTTTACACCGTTCCATACAGATATACGCTGGATAGATCACGGACCAGACAACTATGCAGGTGTAACCTGGTCGAATACTGGTAAGAGAAAGATATTTATGGGGTGGATGAGCAACTGGCAATATGCGAATGTGGTACCAACGAAAAGCTGGCGTAGTGCTATGACATTGCCCAGGGAACTAAGTCTTGAGAGGTTAGGAGAAAAATATTTTGTACGATCAACACCGGTTCACGAATTGGAGCAACTGGCAGGCAAGCCAGTAACACTGCAAAATATTGATGCAACGGATTATGATTTCACTCAACAGGAAGGCTTATCAGCTGTTCCTTCAAGAATCTATTTACAGGCAGATTCGATAAAGGACTTCACGATTACTTTTTTAAATAAAGCCGGACAAAAAGTAATGGTTGGATATGAAACAAAAACAAACCTTTATTTTATCGATCGCTCTGCTTCAGGCAATACTTCATTTGAAAAGGGTTTTGCAAAGAGGCATACCGCACCAAGAATTGCTAACGCCAAAGCAATGGATCTTGAATTGGTTTTGGATAATGCTTCCCTGGAGCTTTTTGCCGATAACGGACTTACTGTAATGACAGAGATCTTCTTTCCCGACAGTCTGCTGTCCCGCATTCACTTCAATTCAAAAGATCAATTCAGGATTAAATCATTGACATTTACACCGTTGGAATCGATGTACAAAAAAAGCGGAGATATTCCATAGAAAAGTTTAAATTGAACTACTTTCTCATGTAAGCAGTCAATCTTTTGCCTGTTGTTTCTACAACAGGCTTTTTTTTGTTTGATGGAGGAAAAAGCATTACTCCGTAATCCGAAGTAATGCTTCAAGTCAGTTCTGTTACTGGTCCATACCTTCAGGTTTCTTGGCCACTTCTACCTGCTTCATAAAATCGCCGGTTTCTTCGTCCGAATAACGGCCATAGGCATCGGTAAGTGTTCCTTTACAGCCATCAGCGGTTTCAATGGCATAAAGAATACTCATATCGTCGGGGTCGGAGATACCTTCAAATCGGTAAAAATTCACGGCTTTTACATCGGCAGGCTTGTATTTTTTCTTGCTTTCCATACCTACAAGGTGCCCTTTCTCCACTCTGAATTGTTCGTTATAACCATATTTTTCGAGATTCGCCTGGACCTTTTCCAGATCGGTCATAAACGTCATACGGTCATTCGCCTTATCGTAGTTCCCGGTCCTGTTATCAGTCTCATGAATATTATCGGGATTATATTTATTCTGTTCCATGTTGTTTCTCTTTATGGGGAATATTGCAGTTATTATGCCTATTGGTCATTATCCCCAGAAATTAATGAAGCATGTGGGTTACCCATAAAAAAACATCCTGTTCATCAGGATGTTTTTTTATGACCGTTTACTATTTCATCGCGATAAACAGTGGCAACACCTCCATTATTAACAATCCGTGTCCAACGCCATCTGTTTAACCAGATATTTACCCTTTCTTTTTTAACATGTGTTTTTGTTTAAAAACAGCTGCCCGAATGGAGAAACTCTTCCACACTGAAAGGCTTAAACTGCTGTTTTCATCTTCATCAATACTGCTTCTTCCTCCCGTTTAAATTTCTGCACACACTCGGTAACAGCCTGGATGTTTTCCGTTAACACAACCAGTAATGTCTTCGGCCTGCGTTGCTGCATTGCTTTTTCTACAGCCTCGCATTCATTACCATAGTAAGCAATCGGGATGTCCTTGTTCACCCGTTGTATTCCTTTTGTAAGCAGGGCATCCAGTTCTTCGTGGGTCCTGCCCCGCATGTCCTCATCATGGCGTATGATGATCTCATCAAAGACCTTTGCGGCTTCCTCGCCCATAGCAATAATATCTTCATCTCTTCGATCCCCGACACCGGTAATGATACCGATACGGGAATGGGCATCAATCGTTTTTACAAACTGTCCAAGCGCTTTAACACCATGCGGGTTATGGGCATAATCCAGGATAACCGTAAAATCATTGAACTCGAAAATATTCATACGTCCCGGCGTATTCTCGCTGGATGGAACAAAGCTGCGCAACGCTTCGCGGATAATTCCCAGCTTGATGCGTGAAGCATAAGCCGCCAGTGCGGCAGCAAGTGCATTGGCTATATTGAAGGTTGCCTTTCCGCCAAACGTGATGGGAATATTGGCTGCTTCTTCAATGGGAATATAGTGGTTGCCGATGCGGAGCAGGAGATATCCGTTTTCATATACTGCAGCCAGTCCGCCTGCAGCGCAGTGTTCCTCTATACGGGTGCTGGATTCGTCCAGTGAGAACAGGGCCACCTTGCCTTTTACATTCTCCCGCATGGCATATACCAGGTCATCATCGGCATTCAGTACGACAAACCCATTGGCATGCACCGTTTCAGGTACTACCGATTTTACCCTTGCCAGCTTCTCCAGCGTATCAATGCCGCCAATCCCCAGGTGATCTTCGGCCACATTGGTTACGATGGCACAGTCGCATTGGTCAAAGGCAAGTCCGGAACGCAGAAGGCCACCCCGGGCCGTTTCCAGCACGGCAAATTCAACGGCACTGTCACGAAGAATCACTTCCGCTGAGGAAGGACCCGAACAGTCCGCTTTCAGTACCAGTTCATTGTTGATATAAATGCCATCGGTAGATGTAAACCCGGTTACAAAGCCAGCTGTTTTTACAATGTGCGCCATCAGGCGGGTAGTGGTGGTTTTACCATTGGTACCTGTGATGGCGATAATGGGTATCCGTCCATTGCTCTTGTTGGGAAACAACATATCCACAACTGGTTTAGCCACATTTCGGGGCCGCCCATGCGTAGGTTCCAGGTGCATACGAAATCCCGGTGCGGCATTTACTTCCAGTACAGCGCCACCGGTTTCTTTCAGCGGTTGGGAAAGATTGGGCGCCATTACATCAATACCGCAAACGTCAAGTCCTATATTACGGGCAATCCGTTCAAAGATCGATTGGTTCTGCGGATGAACTTCATCGGTTACATCAGTAGCCGTACCGCCCGTGCTAAGATTAGCGGTAGGTTTTAAGGCCAATACTTCGCCTTGCTGAAGAACAGATTCCAACGTATACCCTTTCTTTTTCAGGAGCTCCAGGCAGATATCATCCACTTTGATCTCGGTCAGTATATTGTCGTGGCCATTTCCCCTGCGGGGATCCTTGTTCGCAATCTCAATCAATTCGAGAATGGTATGACGACCATCACCGATAACGGTGGCCGGTGTACGCAGGGCGGCAGCTACAAATTTGTAGTTGATCACCAGTATCCTGAAGTCACTACCCTGGATGAACTTTTCTACAATCACCTCGGATCCGTATTTCTGGGCCCTGTAAAATGCACATTCGGCATGCTCCCAATCCTGGATATCGATGGTGGCGCCTTTCCCGTGATTGCCTTTCAGGGGTTTGATTACAATCGGGTAACCAATTGCCTGCACGGTTTCCTTAAGGCTTTCAATACTTGTGATAACCTCGCCAAACGGAACCGGCAGATTTGCATCCTGCAGGAGTTGTTTGGTTTTGTGCTTGTCGCCAGCCACATCCACCGCCAGTGAACTGGTGTGAGAAGTGATGGTGGCTTCAATGCGTTTTTGATTACAGCCATAGCCCAGTTGCACCAAAGAACCGTCATCCAGACGCATAGCAGGAATTCCCCTTTTTTTTGCCTCGTCTACTATCGATCCTGTACTCGGTCCCAGTTTTTCCCTGAACCAAAGATTGCGGATCTCCGCAATGTCTTTTTGCACATCGTAGGTTTCGCCTTTTATCAGCGCTTCGGCAATAGCAACGGCTGCAGTTACCGTATAGCGTCCTTCGGCTTCTTCGCCATATTCAAAGGCAACATGGTAAACACCATCCACACCGGTTCCTCTTGTTTGCCCGAAGCTGACATCAATTCCTGCGAGAATCTGCAACTCAATCGCTATGTGTTCTATCACGTGGCCCATCCATGTGCCCCGCCGTACTCTCTCAAAAAAACCGCCTGGTTCACCAACACTGCAGCGATGTTCGTGGAGAGAAGGCAACAATTGTTGAATCCGTTCCAGAAAACCGGGGATGGTATCGGTAGGTTTTTGTTCAAGTTCCTGTAAGTCTAATGTAAACTGAATGATCTTTTGCCGTTTAACTGACCAGTAATTTGGTCCCCTCAGCACTTTTATATCTTTTACTAGCATGCAAACGTTTTTTTGCGTAACTACTAATATGAAAAATTTTGGGCCAAAAGTCAGGTCCGCTTAAACAATTTTTTACGGTCCAGGTTTAATGCATGGGCTTACTCACAGTACCCTTATAATTCTGACTTTCAGTCTTTCATGCGTAACCATCGCAGTATTCATTTATACCCTTACTTCCAGGCATTTTTATGATAATGGCATGTTTTTTCATTGATTGATTACATGCAACTACCCAAAGGAGTTTTAATAGCCGTTGGCGGGGCAGAAGACAAAGGATCGGAAGAAGAAAAAGAGCGGCAGAATAGCCTGGATTTTTTCAAGCAAGGTATCCTGAACGAGATTGTTGGCTTCTGTGGAAAAAAAACTGAACCGAAGATAGAAGTGGTGACCACCGCATCATCGATTCCCGATGAAGTGGCCCATGTGTATAAGAAAGCCTTCAAAAAGTTAGGATGCATTGATATTGGACACCTGAAAATAACCAAACGCGAAGAGGCCGATTCCAAGAAAATATTGGAGCGCCTCGAAAAATGCAACGGCATTCTTTTCTCCGGCGGCGACCAGTTGCGCCTGTGCTCCGTTCTAGGAGGAACGGAGTTTATGGACATTCTACACGAACGGTACGAGACAGAACATTTTGTGATTGCCGGTACCAGTGCAGGTGCTGCCGCCATGAGCAATACCATGATCTGCGGTGGCGATGAGACCAAAGCCTATCTCAAGGGAAAAGTAGAGCTGAGTATCGGGTTTGGTTTTTTGCGGGAAGTAATCATCGATACCCATTTTGATGCAAGAGGCCGCTTTGGACGGCTTGTACAGGCTATTGCCGCACAACCCGGCGCTGTCGGCATTGGGTTGGATGAAGATACAGGGGTAGTGATAGAAAAAGGTACCAAGGTGAGCGCCATTGGTTCAAGTAGCGTGGTGGTGATTGATGGTACCAGCATCAATCATAACAATATTGCGGATATCAGGAACGGGATGCCCATTTCGGTGGCCAATCTTGTAGTGCACATGATGACACACTCTGATGTCTTTGACATTAATTCAAGAACATTCACCGGGGTAAGTTCCCCGGTGCATGCTCATTAAAAACAAAGAAGATGGCATTAAAAATAATGGTACTCTACAAGGATGCGCCGCTTGTATACGATGTAACAAGACAGGAAGATGATATTTACCAGTTAAGGCTCTACGGGCACAAAGACAACAGCGGCGATGGTTATGTTCCGGAAAAGGTAGTCATTCGCCGAAAAGGAAAGATCTGGATCTCTGACCTGGAGAACTACCATGACCTGGTGAACAGCCTGACGGCAGAGATCACGCAATTCAGAACGGAAGGCGAGATTTAAATCGGCCTGGGAAATTTTCCATTGCTGTACATGAGTAAAGCAGGAATCCCTTTCTATTTTACTAGCTGCTTACAGGTAGAGATAATAAGGGTGGAGTAAACGGATAAAAGAAGGTGTGTACGCATCGCCGCTATCTTTGATAGCCAGCAAACCTTCATTTGTTTCTTCGCTATTTTTTAAACAGCCCTGCAGCATCAGCCGAAAGGGCTGGTGCTTTACAGTTTGTTGAACCTGAACTATCCTTTCGGGGAATAAATCATGTTTTTCCAGCAACAAGGCAAGCTCTGTCTTCCGCTTGGCCGGTAACAGAAGGAAAAAAATACCGTCTGCTTCCAGATTTTCCTTGATAAAACAGAGCAGTGCTTCAAGCTTTAAACCACTATCGTGGTGTGCCATGTTCTTTTCCCTTTTTTCCGACCGGATTTCGTTTTCATAAAAAGGCGGGTTGGAGAAGATGATGCCGTATTTCATATTCGGTTTCCATTGCAACACATCTTCATTGATCACATGAATGGACCCTTTCCACGGCGATGCTGCTATGTTTTCCTTTGCCTGTTCAGCCGCACCTGCCTCAATTTCTACGGCATCAATCTGACACTTGATTTGTTGTGCCACCATCAGCGAAAGCAGTCCCGTTCCTGCGCCAACGTCTAAAAACCGCTCATTGCTTATTGCCGGTTGTTTTTTGCCAATTATCTCCGCCGTCCACGCACCAAACAGGCAGGCATCCGTTGTGACCTTCATGGCGCAACGGTCATGATAAACCGTAAATTGTTTAAACCGGAAAAATGGGTTTGGCATACAACAAGAAAAAACAATCTCTCTTTAATCTTTTCACTCCCAACTTGCCCTGGCCGAAGCGCTAACGGAAAGGAGAGTAGATTGCCCGTCCAGGTATTTATAATAAGCGGTAATGGCGATCATAGCGGCATTATCAGTGCAATATTCAAACGGAGGGACAAAACTTTTCCAGCCATTGTCCGCGCACATCTGTTCAAATGCTTTGCGCAAACCGCTGTTGGCCGATACACCGCCGGCTATACAGAGGTCAGTTATGCCGGTTTGCAAGGCAGCTTTTTTGAACTTTTTCAGCAGGATGGTAATGATCCTTTCCTGTATAGACGCACAGAGGTCTGCCAGGTTCTCTTTGATAAAGTCAGGATTCGCTTTTGTTTCTTTTTGCAGGAAATAAAGAATGGACGTCTTCAGCCCGCTGAAGCTGAAATCCAGCTCCGGTATCTGCGGTTCGGCGAAACTGAACTTCTTAGGATCACCCTCTTTTGCGTATTTGTCAATCAGGGGTCCACCGGGGTAAGGGAGCCCCAGCAGCTTGGCAGATTTGTCAAACGCTTCGCCGGCGGCATCGTCCAGCGTTTCGCCAATTACTTTCAAGTCCGAAGAACTGTTGGCAACTACAATTTGCGTATGCCCGCCGCTTACCGTCAGGCACAGGAAAGGAAAGGAGGGTTTTCGTTCGGGAATCAGGTTGGCGAGTACATGTGCCTGCATATGGTGTACAGCAATGAGCGGTTTGGCAAGAGCCAGCGAAAGTGATTTGGCAAACTGGCTGCCGACAAGCAGTGAACCGATCAGCCCGGGTGCCTGCGTAAATGCTATGGCATCAATCTCATCCATCCTGGTGCCCGCCTGCTTCAGGGCTACATCCACTACCGGGACAATGTTCTGCATATGTGCCCGGCTGGCCAGTTCAGGCACAACGCCACCATATTGTTCATGCACTTTCTGGTTGGCAATATAGTTTGAGAGGATTTTACCGTCCCGGCAAACCGAAGCCGATGTTTCATCACAAGAAGACTCTATCGCTAAAATAGTTACTGACAAGTTGAAAGGTATTACGTAAACAGCCGCAAAACTAAGCAACGAATCAACCCGTAAGCCATTCATCTTAACTGCGGATCGCCACAACCGGGTCAAGTGTAGCGGCCCTGTAGGCCGGTACAATACCGGCAGCAATGCCAGCGGCTATGCAGATGGCAATGGCAATGGATATAACACCGGCAGAAAGAAAGATAGGAAAACCCAGCAAAGCCGTGGCGATTTTGGTGAGGATGAAAATAAGTAATAGTCCAACCAGGCCACCAAGGATACACAGGAAGGCAGACTCCAGCAGGAATTCGGTAAGGATCACTTTTTTCCTGGCGCCTAGGGCTTTTTTCAGCCCGATCTGCGGCGTTCGTTCCTTAACGGTGACGAACATGATGTTGGCCACGCCAAAAATTCCTACAATAAAAGAAAGCGCACCAATGATCCAGCCGCCAATGTTGACGCTGACAAAGGCTTTGCTCATTACTTCGCTAAATTCAGCTACATCGTTCAGGGTGAAATTATCTTCCTCAGCAGGCCGCAGCTTCCGGACAGCCCGCATCGTTCCCTTCAATTCATCCTGAAGTACCTTACTGCTGATGCCATCCTTGCCCTGAACCAGAATCAGTGGCTCGGCCTTTTTTTCATCCATGATGGTTCGGGCAAATTTGTAAGGCATGATAACAGAAGCATCAAAACCCCAGCCGCCGATAAGCTGTGTTCCCTGCTTTTTGATTACACCAACAATTTTGTTTTGCTGACCGCGAATGGTGACCGTTTTTTGCAGCGCGGCTTCGGGACTACCAAACAGATTTTCAGCGAGGGTGAATCCTACTACCACCGTGTTGGCACCCCGGTAAAATTCCGCATCGGTCAAAAAACGGCCTGCCTGGATTTCCAGTGGCTGGATATTGACGAAATCTTCGCTGATGCCATAGATACGAATGTTTCCTGCTACGCTGCTGCCTGCTTCCACGTTGCTGTTTGCATTGATCTTAAAAGCAGCGTATTTGGCCGTTGCCGTTCTGCGCATGATCTCAGAAAGTTCGTTGAATTGCGGTACCGGGCGCCGGGCAAATTTCCAGTAGGGAAAATCGGGGCCTGCGCTGTACTGCCATTTATCAACGTAGATCGTATTGGTGCCCAGTGACCGGATCTCCGCTTGCAGGTTCCGTTCGAGGCTATTGACAGTGGCCAGCACACCAATGATGCAGAAGATTCCAATGGTAATACCAAAGAGAGAAAGAAAGGTGCGCAGCTTGTTTTTCCACAACTCCAGCATGGCAAGCCTGAAACTGCTTCCGGCGATCTCAAAAAAGCGGCGCATGGAACAAATGTAACAGAAACAAGAGGAAAGCTGAGTTTAATGTGCTGAACTTTTATTATCATTGTTTTTATAATCATGTAAATACCAATAGAAAACACCAAACGATTCAGGCTATATGACCACGATTTTATTAATTGATGACGACCCGGATGTTAGGACAGCGATGAGCCGGTTGTTGCAGAAGCAGGGTTATCATGTTGAAACGGCATCCAGGCGGGAAGAAGCATTGGAAAAGCTGGAGGAAAAACTGCCTTCAATCATCCTGCTGGATGTACTGCTCTCCGGCGATGATGGCAGGGAACTTTGCCGCGAATTAAAAGCTTCTTTGGCCACCAGCCACATTCCCGTTATTATGTTCTCGGGGCACCCGGGAGCGGCTCTCCAGTTTGAAGTTTACGGCGCCGACGATTTTGTTACCAAGCCATTTAATACCGACGTGCTGCTGGAAAAGCTGGACCGGCACCTGAAGATTATGCGGTAGGTATCCGTTTCAGCCTTTTATTAGCGCCTGAGGGTGCTTCTTTAAAGAAATAAAAAAAGTCTCCTGCAAAGGAGACTTTTTTAAAATTGGAGAGTAAGGATTACCCTTCATCCGGTCTTTTTCCATCTTTACGTTCGTCTTTAGAGCGATTCCTGCTTAAATATTTAGGATTGAATGGTTGTCGGGGCTGTTCGTAATTCATCCCTTCGAACCCTTCATAATTCTTTCGATCACCCGATTGGTTAGCGGTACGCATTGTGTCCCTATCACCACCTGGTTTATTCCTTGACTCCTGTGACATAGCACTTCAATTGATACACTACTCTTCCTTAAAAAATAGTACCAAAAATTCCAATAAGCTTTAAATCAACAGAATATAGCACATGTTCAGTAATATTTCGCCTTTTCCAGAGGTAGAAATTCCACAGTAATCCGTGGGAACACTGCTGGTTAGATTTTCATTAACAAAAACTGTAGAAACTTATCGCATATGCCAGAATTTGCTTGGATACACCCCATATGCTGATTTCAATTCTTCTTTAACGTTATGGGCTGTACCTTTGCGCCGCGAAAACCAATGCGATTCTTTGATAATGAGCCAATGTAATCATGCATTGTTTTGTTTTACAATAATTCATGGAAGCAATGCTTTCGGCATTCATCAGCATCAAGGCCAGACATTGTTTCATTATCAAATTGTCACATTAGCATATTAGACAAATGAAATATCAGAACGAAATACATAAACGCAGAACGTTTGCCATTATCTCTCACCCCGATGCGGGGAAAACGACCCTGACGGAAAAGCTGCTCCTTTTCGGTGGCGCCATCCAGGTAGCCGGTGCCGTAAAAAGCAACAAGATCAAAAAAGCGGCTACCTCCGACTTTATGGAAATTGAGCGGCAACGCGGAATCTCCGTGGCCACATCGGTCATGAGCTTTGAATACGACGGCACCCTGATTAACTTATTGGATACGCCGGGCCACAAAGACTTTGCGGAAGACACTTTTCGTACGCTGACTGCAGTTGATAGCGTGATCCTGGTGGTGGACAGTGTAAATGGGGTAGAAGAGCAAACCCGCCGGCTGATGCAGGTAATTGCCATGCGCAAAACGCCGGTGATTGTCTTTATCAATAAAATGGACCGGGACGGAAAGAACCGGTTTGACCTGCTGGAAGAAATCGAAAAAGAATTATCCATTTCGCTGCACCCGATGACCTGGCCCATCAACCAGGGAAAGGATTTTAAAGGTGTGTATAACCTGCACAATAAAAACCTGCGCCTGTTTACAGCCAATACCAAAGCCGGAGATGAAGAAACAATCTCTATCGCAGACCTTTCATCTAAAGAGCTGGATGAAAAAATCGGGGAGCGGGATGCTGATACCCTGCGGGAAGACGTGGAACTGATCAGCGGTGTTTATGGCGACCTGGATGTGGATACTTATCTTAAGGGTGATGTGGCACCACTGTTTTTTGGCAGTGCCATCAACAACTTTGGTGTACAGGAATTGCTGGATACGTTTATCCGCATTGCGCCGGCACCCAAAGACCGGGAAACCAACACCCGCAAAGTGGCCGTAAATGAAGACAAGTTCAGCGGCTTTATTTTTAAGATTCACGCCAACCTCGATCCCAAGCACCGCGACCGGATTGCCTTCCTGCGGGTGTGTTCAGGAAAGTTTGAGCGCAACAAGTATTTTCACCATGTAAGGCTGGATAAAGATGTTCGCTTCAGCAACCCATATTCTTTCCTGGCCCGGGAAAAAAGCATTGTAGATGATGCTTATCCCGGTGATGTGGTAGGCCTTTTCGATACCGGAAACTTTAAGATTGGTGACACCCTTACTGAAGGCGAAGAGTTTTTCTTTACCGGCATTCCTACCTTTTCACCGGAAATCTTTAAAGAAGTGGTCAACAAAGACCCGATGAAGACAAAACAGCTGGAGAAAGGTTTGTTGCAATTGACCGATGAAGGAGTGGCGCAGTTGTTTACCCAGTATGGAGGCAATAAAAAAATCATTGGCTGTGTGGGCGAACTGCAGTTTGAGGTGATTCAATACCGCCTGCTGCACGAATATGGCGCCTCGGTGGTCTTTAATTCCCTGCCGTTTTACAAAGCCTGCTGGATCACCAGCAAAGACCCCAAAAAGCTGGAAGAATTCACCCGTTTTAAAAGCGGCAACATTGCCGAAGACAAAGACGGCCACCTGGTATACCTGGCGCAAAGTGAATGGTTCCTGAATACCGAACGCACCAACAATCCGGATATCGAGTTTCATTTTACGTCGGAAGTGCACAAGTAGGAGTCAGGAGTCAGAATGCAGGAATCAGGAGGTGGGCTGTCTCGCATCTGAGTGGTTCTGTTGTATGGCTTTTGCGTATGCGGTTAATAGCCTGCTGACTTCTTCTATTTGTCCAGCAAGTTTTTCATCGTTTTGATAATTCAGGTCTCTGGAAAGAATGATATAATACGTGCATTCCTCAAGGGATGAATGAGCAATGTTCAAAAACTGTAGCTTGTTTTTGTAATCTTTCTTTTTATAACCCTCCGCAATGTTAGCAGCTAGTGATACTGCGGCCCTTCTAAATTGAGACGTAAGTCCATAAATATCGTGCTTTGGAAAAGACTCTGTACAGGTGTAAACCAGCAGTACAAAAGCGTGGGCCTTTTGCCAAACAACAAGGTCCTGGAAGGATTTGCTTTTTTCCATTCCTTTAAATTAATTTCCTTCGACAAGACTTCCAATCTCCTGGCTCCTGCATTCTGACTCCTGACTCCTTCATATCTTTCCGCCATGAAATTAGACATACTCGCCATCGGTTCGCATCCCGATGATGTGGAATTAGGCTGCTCCGGTACACTCATCAGTGAGGCCCGGAGAGGAAAAAAGGTAGGCATTGTAGATCTCACCCAGGGTGAACTGGGTACACGGGGAACAATTGAAACCCGTTACCAGGAAGCGGCCGACGCTGCCAATGTGATGGGACTTGCCGTACGGGAAAACCTGAAAATGCGTGATGGTTTTTTCCGCAACGACGAAGAACACCAAAAACAACTCATACAAGTCATTCGTAAATACCGGCCGGAGATTGTCATCGGCAATATTCTCGAAGACCGTCATCCCGATCATGGACGGGCAGGCTGGCTGATATATGATGCCTGTTTTTTTGCCGGGCTTCGCCAGATTAAAACCGTTGGTGATGACGGTGAGGAACAGGAAAAATGGCGGCCTAAAATGTTGCTGCACTATATCCAGGACCGTTTTTTTGAACCGGATATCATCTTGGATGTTACCGATGTATGGGAGCAGCGCACAGAAGCTATTAAAGCCTACCGCACCCAGTTCTTGCCCGATGCCAGCAGCGATCCGCAAACCTATATTTCTTCGCCGGATTTTATGGAAGCGCTTACCGCCAGGGCCCGCCTTTTGGGCAAACGGATCGGGGTGAAGTATGCAGAAGGTTTTCTCTCCAAAAAAAGCATTGGCCTCAAAAACCTGGATGCGTTGGTACTGAATGAAACCTGATCTTCTACAGCCAGCGTGAACGCTTCTTTTCTAGGGTGCGAACAGCATTTCGTAAGAGCGATGGCATCACCAGCCTGTGCATAGGCTGTACGGGCAGAAAATACACTCGTCCCCAGCTATTGTTGAACTGTACCATGGTGGTAACGGTCAGTCGTTTTGTGCCGGGCAGATGGCCATTTTCCAGGAAAAATGAAATGCGGAAGTTCAGGTGCCTGTCGTCTGCGCCCAGAACAATTTCGTTTTCGGAATGACTGAACAGTTGCAAAGGGAAGGAGATAAGTCCTTCTGACTTAGTATCATACCACCAGTTTCTTTCTTCTGTAAATCCGGAAAGGAAAGGCTTTAACCCAAGAAAGCTGCCCACCTTGTTTCGGAAGGCCAGCAAAACCTTTACCCAGTAAGGCTCTGTTGAAAAAAATGCCTGCACAGCATCAGTAAGTTGGATATCATCCTGCACATCAGCAAACATCTTCTGACAACGGTCAATATAATGACAACGTTGCAGTGTATGGAAAAGAAACGACTGGTCAGGAAGGGCAAACGACAGGGTGGTCATATGGTTATTTTTATTGCCGGAACATGCATATGACGACGAACGGCACCTGTTTGTTACAGCCAGCTATCCTTGTTTTTTTAATTCGGCCAGCGGGTAAAAACTGTTTCGCCAGTAAATGCCGCCTTGTTGTAAAGTGCGGAAGGCAGAAACCAGGATGATATACACCATCACCAGCCCTGAAAATGGTATCATCAAGGCATGCCACCACTTCGCCCGGACGCCTTTTACCCCTAACATGATCACCAATTGCGAAAGAAAAATAGCTGCCGCAATGATGGAATACGGGAAACCAAAAACCAGCAGCAAAGGCCAGGGCAACACCACCAGGAGCAAAGTGGATAACGCCATACCCAGCGCCATAAAAATGTTGTAGTTGGCAACCGAAAACGTATTTTTCATCAGTCCGTTTACAAACTCTCCCAGGCTCGTATACCATTGAAGCGAGATTTCGTTGTCGCCAAAAACAATGTTCTGCCGGAAACCTGCCGCTTTGATGCGTTCGCCCAGTTTTAGGTCATCGTCGGGACGCAGCGAGATGACCTGGTGCGTACCGGCACCTTCGTAGGCCGATCGTTTAACGAGGTTGAAAGCACCCACACCCATGGATGCTTTGGAAGACGGATTGGCAATATCCCAGGGCCGGAGTTTTACATTCAGCATCAGGGCAAACGTGTTCATCACGCTTTTGAAAAGAGAAGACCGGGAGGTTACTTCCGGTAGTGCCGTCAGGTGATCCAGGTTGTGCTG
The DNA here is from genome assembly GCA_035998945.1 of Flavisolibacter sp. Classification (GTDB taxonomy): domain Bacteria; phylum Bacteroidota; class Bacteroidia; order Chitinophagales; family Chitinophagaceae; genus Flavisolibacter. Next base: position 222,162 of record DASYHD010000023.1, read on the forward strand.
TTGTACATACCGCATTGCCTTGCGCAACGCATCCGGCGCAAACAAAACATCCGCATCGGCAAACAGGAGCCACTCCGATGAGGAGGCAAGGTAACCCTGGTACAACGCATGGTTTTTCCCCAGCCAGCCGGCAGGCAGGTTCTCTATGGTGATGACCTCAATTAAAGGGTTATTCTGTGCCATCCGCTCCAGGATCACGGGTGTGTTATCAGTGGACCGGTCATTGATCACAACAATTTTTAAATCCGGATAGTGCAGGTTGCAGACACTGCGAAGGGCTTCTTCCACTTCGGCCTCTTCATCTTTCACCGCAATAATTACGGAAACGGAAGGGAGGGTGGAGCCGCTAAGCGGAGGGATCGATTTAAGATAGGCAATGCGCCGGGAGCTTATGAGCAGGTAAATGCACATGCCTGCCCACAACACCAGCATAAGAAGGGCATAAATCTGTAAGACCATGCAGCAAAGCTAGTTCAGGGTAGGGTGCTGCCCTATGAGCGTTGTTAGGTATTGTATGGGAAACCGGATAGCTGCAGGCCGGAACTTGTAAAAATCTATTTCACTTGTCCATACCTGTTGTTACGCTGCTGTCGATCCATTCTTTAAAGACAGTTTGTTTCAGGCCCGGCCACTCCGGCTTTAAAATGCTGTAGTAAACCGTATCCCTTCTGAATCCATCCAGCATCACGGTATGGCTGCGCAGGGTGCCTTCGTATTGCCCCCCAATTTTTTCAATGGCCGTTCGGGAGGCCTGGTTGCGGGCATCGGTCTTAAATTCAACCCGTTCAAATTCCAGCTCCTCAAATGCATAGGAGAGAAGCAGGAATTTACAGGCACGGTTCAGGCCTGTCATCTGGAAGTTCCTGCCGATCCATGTCCAGCCAATCTCGAGCCTTTGGTCTTTATTGGAAACATTGGCAATCGAGGTGCTGCCAGCGTAAGATGCTGCTCTTTTATCAAAAACAATAAAAGGGAAGCGGGAGCAGGCAGCCCTTTCGGCCAGCGAATGGTTGATATAGGCCGCCAGCAGGTCCGGAGTATGAATCTCGTAAGGTGAGTATTGTACAAGATCGCTCTGTGCTGTGGCAACAGGAAGCAGGTTCTCAACATCGCCGGGTTGCAGTGGCCGCAGCAGGACACGGCTGTTTTCCAGGATAATTTCTTTTGTAAATGAAAACGTCATGGGTTATTATCAATGCTGAAAAATAAAAAATGTCTCCCAAAAGAGACATTTTTCTATTTACGGCTTTTTGCAAACAATCAGCGTCAAAAAATCTTTCAGAATCTTAACTCACCACTCACCACTCACGGTCTGAACTGGTAAAAAAGTCCAATCTGCCAGACACGGTGTTTCGACTGCCGGCCGCCTTGCTCAAAAATATCGGTGAGGCCAAGGTTAAACCGGGCATCGGCACCCAGGCCGCTGCGGGATAAAAAGCCCAATCCAAAGGCCCAGGAAAAATCTGCTTCATTCATGCTGCGTTTGAGATCGGCCACAGTATTTCCATTGCGTTTCAGTTCTGCATCGAGCAGGAAACCGACTTGTGGACCTGTTTCGAGGCGAATACCGCGACTACCCATGTATTGCAGCAGAACCGGGATGTTCAGGTAATTCGTTACCAGGTCACCATTAAAATCCGGATGAGTGTACTTGGCTCCCTGTGATGAAAAAACCAATTCGGGCTGTACCGCCAGTTTGCGTTGCACATGGATGTGGAACAACAAACCGCCATGATAGCCGATGCGGGTAGCGGTATTATTCCCGTACCGGTTATCATCTATATCATTGATGTTAAGTCCCCCTTTGATGCCGATCTGTGTTTGTGAAAAGACAATAGAGGAGAGGAGTAGGGCCAGTGAAGAGAAAATTGCCTTTTTCATGGGTGTCATTTTAAAAGGCAGTATGCAAAGAAAAGGCCACCGAAGTGGCCTTTATCGAGTACAATATTTGAGCAGCTTTTGCACGGCATCCTTTAAGTTGGCGTACTGGGGCGGTTTGGTGATCATTTCTACCCCTTGGTGCTTACAGTAAAGCTTATCCATCTGGCTGTTGGAGGTGGTAAAAAATACAACCGGGATTTCATTAAGCTCGTTATCCTTTTTGATGCGGGCCAGGGTTTCTTTGCCATCCATCACCGGCATGTTCATATCCAGGATAATGAGACAGGGAAGGTTTCTTATGCTTTTCCCCTTTTGTAAGTAGTCCAGCGCTTCCTTTCCGTTGTGTACTTCCTTAATATTATAATTGTCGCCCAACTCCTGTAGCACCTGGCGCATCAGCATCAGGTCGTCCGTGTCGTCATCAGCCCACAGGATGTGTCGGCCCTTCATATCAAGTTTATGTGCATTTGGTGTTTCCATGTTAGATGTTATCTCTTGGTCTTCAGCAGGATAGGGAGATACAATAGGGTTAAATCGTGTTTACCATTTCATCGCTTTTACTCTTGTTTTCCACGACCACTAATTCAACATCCGGCTTCGATTCATCCGTCAGTTTCACCTTGCCACGGTTTTTCCGTACAATCCTCGACCAGAGCGAAAGCTCTCTGTCGAACAGGAAGCGGAAAAAGAGCTTGGTCCACGAGGTGTGGTAATACAGCGTATCGTAGTGCTCCGAGGCCTGCTTGCGAACTTGCGGCAACTTGTTCCAGGGAATGGACGGGAAGTCATGGTGCTCGTTATGGTATCCCACATTAAAGGCAACCTTGTTCAGAGGACCATAATAGCTATACGTTTCCTGCTCGCCATGCACCAGGTAGTGCTCCTGGATCCAGCGGCCACCCAGGGGGTGTAGTCCTACGGAGAAGAAAAAGCTCAGTGTCAGGAAGGCAACCGCCTTGGGGCCCAAAAGGTACCAGATGGCAGCTACAAAGGCAATGTTGGCGATCCAGTTAAACGCAATCCACCCATCAAAAGGTTTGATCTCTTTCAGGCGGGCTACACGAAAAGCTTGGAAAAGTGGGTAAAAAAGAAACCAGATTGCTTTTCCGATAAAGTAATTATTGATGAGTTTGGCTTCCCAGCGGTTCGGCAGGTCAGCATCCAGCTCATGTATGCCCTGGAAAGAGTGGTGCTTGATGTGATAACGTTCAAACGCAATAGCGCTTGGAAATACCTGCGGCAGGTTGGCCAAAATACCGGCCAGCCGGTTGGCAACTGTCCCTTTGAAAATCAGTTTATGGGTCGCCTCATGAATCATGACAAAAAGGGCATGATCGGCAAAGGCGCCGGCTAGGTAAGCGGCCCCAACAATCCACCACCAGCTTTTATCGGCAACAAACCAGGCCAGGAATACCTGTATGCTAACGAGAAAAAGGATGGCAAAAATGCTGTAAACGTTCTTTCCGATCAGATTGCGGATCTGGGGATGCTGTTTCAGGATTTGTTTGGTACGGATACGGTGTGGTTCGGGTGCATTGGAGAAAAGAAAATCGTTTGGTCTCATGTACCTAATCTTTTAGATGAAATGTAAATATAGAAAACAGGGGGGTAAAAGGGTCTAAGTTTTCGTTGAAGACCAATATATGACAGGTATATTTTCGTAATTCTGCTGTTGACCAGCATCCTGTATTTTCTCTTGCATGCGCTGCCTTGCAGGCAGTGCATGGCGATTCTGGATTGACCGAAGCTTTTTCGGTTTTTAACGACTATATAATTTGCCAAATCCTTCTGCGGCCTACATTTGCTTCCTCGGCGCTTCGTGTAAGATCCACTTTAACTTTTCACACATATGAAACAATATTTGACTGAAAAAAATGCCCTAACGGTAATGGTAAGCATCTTTTGCTTTGTAATGATGATCATTGCATTTGTTAAAGAGCAGTCCTTCTGGCAAGGCGTTGCCTTTGCCCTGGCTTTCAGCTTTTCGGTTGAGGTAATTTGCCACCGTTCGAAAGAGCCAAAATAATGCTGGTCCCGGGCGTCCGGGGTTCTCGGTTCCCTCTTTTTCATGCCATCACCCTGATGGCATTTGTCATTTAAAACCAAGCCTGCTGCAAAACGGCCCCACCAATACGGTTACATTGTTATACCGGTTTGATGTTGGCGTTAACGCTGTCCGCTGACCCGGACCGGCAATCTGTAAGTGGCGTGGCATTAAAGATGCAGGGAGTACAGGGGTATGAATAAAACCGAAGCAAAAGACTTCCGGAAAAAAGTCTGGACCGCAACAGGGATTGTTGCCCTGGTGGTTATACTTCTCTGGATCATTAAAGTCATTTTTAATGTTTTGCTCCTTTTGTTTGCAGGCTCCCTTATTGCCATCTTCTTTGTAGGACTGGCCGGCATTATTCATCGTCAATTTGGGTTGAAAGAAGGCCTTTCCCTCACCATTTCAATCATAGGTTCCCTGCTACTGCTTTTTGGATTTTTCTGGCTCACCGGCAATTCCATTTCGCAACAAATAAGCGATCTGAAACAAACCTTGCCCTCCGCAGTTGAAAATGTAAAAACAAAACTGGCCCAAAGCAGCCTGGGGCGCCGGGTGCTGGAGACCGCTACCTCGGATGATGTGTCGGGTCAGGCAACTTCTGTATTGCAAACCTTCTTCAAAAGCACGTTTGGTGTGCTGGGTGATGTTTACATTGTTCTTTTTCTCGGTATCTTTTTCACGGTTTCGCCCAGAAGCTATATCAACGGCATTGTAAAGCTGGTGCCGCCTTCGGGTAAACAAAAAGCAAACGATGTCGTCACCAAACTCGGCGAATCCCTTAGTCGCTGGCTGAAGGGACAGATCTTTGCCATGTTCGTGGTGTTTATTTTAACCGCTATTGGGCTCCTGATCATTGGGGTACCCATGTGGCTGGTTCTTTCGTTGATCGCAGGCCTTCTTAACTTCATCCCCAACTTCGGTCCGCTGATCGCAATGATCCCCGCCGTGCTGATAGGATTTCTGCAAGGTCCCACCACGGCTCTCATCATTGCCGGTTTGTACATCCTGGTGCAGACATTGGAAAGCAACTTCGTTACGCCACAGATCCAGAAACGCATGCTCAGTATCCCGCCGGCCCTGATCATTATTGCGCAATTGATCATGGGGGTGTTAACCGGTGGCTGGGGGCTTGTGCTGGCAACACCGGTAATGGTGGTGCTGATGGTGCTGGTGAGGGAACTTTACCTGGTGCATTTCGATGCAGAGGAAGTAGAAAAAAGCAAGGAAACAAAAAAAGAGGCTGAAAAGAAATAAGTCTCCAAAGCTTTCCTGTACAAACCTGGATTTGTTTTACCCTAACCAGGAACGGTTTACCATCACAAACAGGCCGGTACCCAAAAAGAAAAAAACAAAATCAAGCGGGTCAAACGTAAAGCGGGAAGATACCTGCGGAAAAACCAATTCTGAAATGACGCTGATATAAATAGTTGCAATCACGCATGTCAGGAGCGGAAGCCGATAACCGGGCCCTTTTTGAAAAAGAAGGCTATGTTCCGCCTTCAGCAGGGAAAGAATAACAGGCATTGCCAGGAAGTTATCAAGGTAAGCATCTGCAAATGGTAGCTGTATACCCAATCCTAGCTGCAGCAACTGGTGCACCAGGAACAGGAAACTACACACTATAAAAAGAGGTGAAGAAATGGCTTGCTGAATTACTATACGCTGTTGCATGTTTGAAATTCATTTTGTGTAATGCATATGATGAAAACGCTGTGTACAATCAAACAAAAAGAGGAAGTGTTAATCTGTTTTAAAAAGCTGCCATAAAAACAAACAACAATACCACAAGAATAATTGGCGACAGGGCAATCAGTACCAGCAATGCAATACATTTCCCTATGAATTTGAGCAGCTGCAGCAGCAGCGGATCTGCTGCATTGGGCTGCATCCATTCTTTTAGTTTTAAAAACCAGTTGCGGATAAAGTCGGCAAAGCTTTTCATTCACAGATTTTTATACTGTGGCATGTGTCACAGAAACTATGCCTTGTGTTTTGATGTGTTTGATGCAGGGGTCGCGGTCCTGTTTTTGCTTGCACCTACTGTTGATGATATTAATGGTTTTCTAATAATTGGCTTGTTGGCCATTCTTTACATTAGTTATTCCGTTTTATTTATCCGTAAAGCCACCAATGTTCTGCAGCACTGCTGCCAGTTAGCTCCACTTTCTCCGGCCATATGAACAGGTAAATACAAATACAATTGTTATGGGCAAAAAAGAAAAAAACAACCAGCAGAACACACAACACATTACCACAGATCAGGGAGTAAAAATCAGTGACAACGACAATTCGCTGAAAGCATCGGTACGGGGCGGAACCCTTATGGAGGATTTCCATTTCCGCGAGAAGATGACCCATTTCGATCATGAGCGCATACCGGAACGGGTTGTACACGCAAGGGGATCGGCAGCACACGGCGAATTCAGGGTTTACGACGACAGCATGAAACAGTACACCCGTGCAAAGTTTCTCACCGATCCTGGCTTGGTAACGCCAACGTTTACACGTTTTTCTACGGTGGTAGGTTTCCGCGGCTCTGCCGATACCGTGAGAGATGTGCGGGGTTTTGCTACAAAGTTTTACACGGTGGAAGGTAACTACGACCTGGTGGCCAATAACATGCCGCCCTTTTTTATACAGGATGCTATCAAGTTCCCCGATCTTGTTCATGCCATCAAGCCGGAGCCGCATCATGAAATGCCACAGGCCTCCGCTGCGCATGATAATTTCTGGGATTTTATTTCATTGATGCCGGAAAGCATGCACATGATCATGTGGGTCCTGTCCGACAGGTCCTTTCCCCGCAGTTATGCCACCATGGAAGGTTTCGGGGTGCACACCTTCCGGCTCATTAATGAAAAAGGAGAAAGTCATTTTTGCAAGCTTCACTGGAAACCGTTGGCCGGTGTGCATTCGCTTGTTTTTGAAGAAGCGGTCAAACTGGCCGGCATGGATGCAGACTTTAACCGCCGCGATTTGTGGGAAGCCATTGAGAAAGGTGCCTTTCCCGAATTTGAATTAGGTTTCCAGGTCATCCGGGAAGAAGAGGAATTTGATTTTGACTTTGATATTCTGGATGCAACAAAACTGTGGCCCGAAGAACTGGTACCGGTGATGCGTGTGGGTAAATTAACACTGAACCGTAATCCCGATAACTTTTTCCTGGAGACCGAACAGGTTGCGTTTCATCCCGGCAACCTGGTACCCGGTATTGATTTCACAAACGATCCCCTGCTGCAGGGAAGACTGTTTTCTTACCTGGATACACAACTGATCCGCCTGGGCGGGCCTAATTTCGTGCAGATACCCATCAACCGGCCACATGTACCTGTAGTAAACAACCAGCAGGATGGTTATATGCGGCAGGAGAATATGAAAGGCCGCATCAATTATTCGCCCAATTCGCTTGGTGGCGGATGCCCCTTTGCAGCAGGTGCCGATTTGGGAGCGTTTGTGCATTATGCCGAAAGAATCGATGGGCATAAAATTAAACAACGAAGCGAAAGCTTCGGTGACCACTACACGCAGGCGCAATTGTTTTACCGGAGTATGTCCGATACGGAAAAACAGCACATCATTGAAGGTTTTCATTTTGAGTTGGGAAAGGTAGATCACATGCACATTCGCGAACGGATGGTAGATCACCTGGCAAGGATTGATAGTGAACTGGCAGAAAAAGTAGCAGCAGGTATTGGTGTGAAAGCACCTTCCGGTGTTCAGCTGGCCGAACCGCTGGCCGGCAACAAGGATAAAAAAAGAGTGGACGTTTCTCCGGTGCTGCGAACCATTGGCTATGATAAAAATCCCGTTATTTTGAAAGGCAGGAAGGTGGCTGTTCTTGCCGAAGATGGTGTGGATGGCAGTGTTGTTGCTGACCTTAAAAAGGCACTGGAAAAAGAAGGTGCCACCTGCGAGATCGTATCGAAAAACCATGGTACCCGCAAAGCCTCTAAAGGCAGCGATGTAAAGACAGACAAAAACCATGTAACCACTGCTTCGTTGATGTACGACGCCGTGTTTGTACCGGGGGGCGAAGAATCGGTAAACAAGCTGAAAATGATGGGTGCCGCCATTCATTTTATCAGGGAAGCCTATAAGCACGGCAAACCCATTGCTGCCACCGGCAAGGGGGTGGAACTGATTGAAGCCTGCAGCCTTCCGGAGCTTTCCCTGTTTGATGATGCCGGCGCTGACAAAGGCGTAGTAACGGCAAGAAATGAAAAAGGGGTCAAAGACGTTATCGGTAGGTTTCTGAAGGAAATGCTGCAGCACCGGAATTGGGAGCGGGAAGCGCACAAAGACCTTATCCCGGTATAACCGGCAGCAAAAATGAATAATACCAAAAACAAAAGCAGCCCAATCAATCCAGGCTGCTTTTATCGAAGAGTTGGCTTTTTATTCTAATTAGATTTCCATTAGAATCTGTCTTACCTGCTGTTTCCGCCCCGGATTCTGAATATTTTTACACCGCATAATTCTTTGTTTTTAATGAGAAAATAAGCCCCTGCATATACAGGGGCTTTCACTTATAGCATACGTTTTCCTTGTCTTTTCGGTTCTTTCTGCGACAATACTAAAATGTATTGGTGTTCAAAATCACGTAAGAACTGGGATATTGTACAGTGGGAACTTCTTCAGCCGTAATAAAAACCCGTGAAGGTTTGTAAGCCGTTACGGTTTCTAGTTCAGCTTTCAGCTTGCTGCCAAACAGTCCGCTGGAAGAGCGCAGTTGCCCAAGGTTTTGTGGATTGCCACCACCCGTTTGGGCCCATACCACATACACCGACCTGGGTTGCGGCAGCCGTTTAGGGTCTGCCAGGTTTTCTACTGAAACTTTTACACTGTAGTTGTTATTATCGTCTTTTTTCACCTTCACCTCACCTGTGGCGGCAGGCACTACGGTAGACGTGGCAAACCTTTCACGGGTAGCACAGGAGGCCATCAAAACTGCCGTTACAAAACTTAACAATACAAGTCTTCCGTTGAAAAAGCGAAACCATGCTGGTAATTGTGCTGTCATAATCTTCTTTTTTGATAAACAATCTTTCTGAACTAGGGTTCACAAAAACTAAACCAGTGAATGAAGTGGCTGGTCGGAGCAGTTCTTTTTACCGAAAAGAAAAAGGAACAGCTGTAGATTTCCTGCCTTTGGGGAATTGTATTATGCTTTTGCCTTTAGCGCTTTTTTCCGTTCTGCATATTTCTGCACCCAAAAATTCAGGATCAGCCATGTTAGGCCAATACAAAATCCGGCAATAACATCGGTGGCATAGTGCACCCGTAAAATAATGCGGCTAATGCCCAGGCTCAGAGCAAAAACCAGCAGGAAGATGGTAAGCAGGTATTTGGGTACCGGGCTTGTCTTCCGGCTCCAGATCCAGTAAATGATAAAGCTGCAAAATACAAAGCTGAGCAGGGCGTGCCCGCTGGGAAAACTATAAGCGCCTACATGTTCAAATACGGGAAACTGGGGACGTTCTCTTTTGAACAGGGCCTTTAGTCCAAAAAGCAGACCTGTGCTGGAAGCGCCTAAGATACCCAGCTCAATCGCATATTTTTTTTGTTTTGTAAAGATGAAGTAGAGCAGCAAGGCCAGGAAGGAAGGTAATAAAAACTCGGTGGTTCCAAAGAATGTAATGAACCGTGTGATGTTGTAAAATTCATCGGATGCCAGTTTGTTGAAAAAGCGAAAAGCCTCTTTGTCAAACTTATCTTTTTCATCCACGAAAATAGATTCCACAGCCACTACAAAAACGAAAAGCGATAGCCAGAAGAACAAAACCGATAGTATGAGTTTGATGGAGATAGTTCGTGCATGTTTCCGGAAGGCTGCATCCATGGTTACTGCAAGGTTTCGTCAGGAGTTTTTGCGCTAGTATGCTTCGGATATCCACAGCAGAGAAGGGAAATTATCTGTTGCCTGCTTCATCCGTGTCGTCTTTACAAACATTTTTAAATTCATATGGGTTCAACGCATTTTAAAAAATAATTCAGTTTCAGGAAAGACCGGGTAATAAATAAAGAACGAGCAGTATACTGCCGATTACGATGGCAGCTGTAACCAACACGGATAACCATTTCGACGGAAAATAGTCATTCCGCTGGAGCTGCTTTTCAATATTACGGTAACGTATATAGGCAAGTGATGCCACCAGGGCACCCAGTATAACCATAACAATGCCCGTAACGGCTGATGATTGGTTTTCCGGCAGGGGAAGCTGCCGGTTGGTCATAAACGCTGCCTGCCGCAGAAATACCGCAAATTTCACAATAACAAACCCAAAACCCATCAGGGCAATACTGGTGCGAATCCAGGCCAGAAACGTCCGCTCGTTGGCAAGATAATCTGCCGGGCCGGCCGGCTTCTTTTCTGCTTTGGATTCAATTATGTCCATTCGATTGTTTTCCTTTATTTGGCTGGTGATGGTACATTCACCACACCGCTTTCGGGAACAAAAATCAAACCACCGCCTGTAGTTTGTCTCCTATACAGCGTTTTTCCGGAATCGGTTCCGGCAGGGCAGCAATTTTGCAATACTCCGAGTATGGAAGAAATTGTTCGATCATTTGCCCTGCATCTTAGCCTGGTAGTAGAAGCACTTGCCGCCATTGTCATTGGTTTTGGTTTGATACAGCTGTTCCTGCGGTTTGTTCCTACGCTGTTCACAAAAAATCATCACATCAATACGGCAACCCTACGGGTTAAGTTTGGCAGCACACTAACCTTATCACTTGAACTCTTACTGGCGGCTGATATTCTCCGCACGGCAGTGGCACCTACCTGGGAAGACATTGGTAAACTGGCAGCCATAGCGGCTATTCGTACGGTGCTGAACTTTTTTCTTGAAAAGGAACTGGCAACGATGGAAAAAAGAGAAAATGCTTGAAAAGACATTCCTTTCCTTTTAGGGTACTGGCTCCCCTGTATTCAATTTATCCATAACAACAAGGTTGATCACCGGCGTAACGTTTTGCAGCCTTGTTTTAATCGCATCATGTATCCTGGTGCTTAGCTCTTTTTTGATCAGGCTGTGATCCTTGTTGGGTTCTGCCTGTACATATACTTCACAAAGAAGGGTGTTTTGCTGTGGGATGTTCCCGCGGGTAAATCGGGCACTGCCTTCCACCAATCCGGCGCTCGCATATTGGTTTACCGTCTTTTGTATTTCTTCCTCCGCCCTTTTGGAGATGGAACTGCGCTGCAGGGTGGGTTCCGAATTAAATTGCCACCAGGAAAGTAAGCCGAGGAAAATCGTCGTTACCACCAGGCTTATAACCACAATCTTTTGTTTGCCTCTTTCGTATCGCGGTCCTTTGGCAACCAGTCCATAGGCACGGAAAACTAGGCTGCCGGAAAGATTGATACCCACCAATTGAAGCAACAAAAGAAAGAAGGCACTTTTCGCCATCTGCCATTCGCCAATGGTGATCGCCATCCCGATGATACCCGCAGGTGGGGCCAGGGATGCGGCTACCAGCATGCCTGCGGCAGCTCCGGATACAAGGCTGGAACGTTCTGACTGCACCAGGCTGATGGCACCGGCACAACCTGCAGCCAGTGCCAGCAAAATAGCTGTTGACGACACCTGGCTTCTGTCTACCATAAGCGTCGTGGCCGCTTCCTGTTGCATCAACAGGCTCAGTAACAAGGCTACTGCAATTGTCAGGAACAGGGAAACACAATAACGAAGCAAGGAATGCCCCAGCAGATTTATATCACCGCGGGCTGTTGCAATGGCTGTGTTCATGGCAGGACCGGCAAAAGGGGCAATCAGCATGGCACCTACCAGCAGGAAAACGGTATTGGTGAATAACCCGATCCACACAACGATGGCACCGATGGCAGCATAACTTAAAAAGCCTTTCCATGAACCTATACTTTGAAGACCCGAAAGAAAGATTTCCAGCGGGCTACGTACCTGCACATTGGTTACCTGGTCAGGTGCCTGGTTTGCCGGAGGATACAAAGCCATTACACCTTGCGGGAAGATGGTTACCTGTACAGCATCAATTTTATTAATGTCATCTACAAATGCTTCCACTCTTCTGTTCGAAACAAAGGCCAGGATCACATCCAGCTTTTTATCACCGGCGGTGCTTGTCCACATACACATGTTTTTTGCTTCAACAGCCTGCGCTGCTAATACTACCTGCTCTCCATTTCCTTCCGGTACCTGTACAATCAATGGTCGCATTGCTCTTGTTTTAGTGATGTTTAATAATTGTCACTGGCTATTTTTCATTCTTCTTCAATTCATCCAGGGATTGGGTTAAGTTGAGAATCATTTGTTTTATTTCCGCTACGTCCTTTGCGCTTGCCATCGGTGCTTCTTTATCTTCTGCATCACGGCCAATAAAAAACGTTGCCAGTGTTGCGGTAACGTAGCCAAAGATGGCATAACCAAAAACTGCGATAAAGAAAGCCAGGGTACGTCCTTCGGATGTGATCGGCCATGCTTCGCTGCCGGCGGTGATCACCCGCATGGCTGTCCAGTAAAGCGAAAGGCTGTAGCTTTCAAAACCCGGGTTTCCTTTTTCGGCAGCATACATACCCGCAGCGCCCCCAAATGTTACCACCAGCGAAAGCAGTACCACGTATCCAAAACCTCTTCTTTTCATCGTAGCACCAAGACTTTTCATGGTGCGGTTCAGCGAAGACACAACACGTATAAGGCGGATGCCCCGAAACAGCCTGAAAAACCGAAGTACCCGGAAAACACGCAGGGCCGGGATCAGCAGCGAAATGGCCGTGAGGATGTTTTTTTTGATGAACGCCAGTTTATCCGGCGCAAGCATAAACTTGAGCAGGAAATCAATAATAAAAAGTCCCCATATGGCAAGACTGATCGTTTGCAACAGGGGCGGCAGTCCCCACACCAGTTCTACCACCAGCAGTGCCAGCCACACAAAACCGAGAAAGATCATCGGCCCTTCCAGTATGTTTTCCAGTGTATGTAAAAGCTTTTTTCGTTCTGAGCGGATTTGCGGTTTCATGTACTAATTTTTGTCTTCCGGTGAGATGGTTTACATTTCGTTTTCGGCCAGCTGCTTGTGTACACTTACCAGCAATTTGCTGATAACCGGATGGGGCGATACCTGCTGTAACTGCAGCAATACTTGTTGCATTTCAAGCTGAAGGAGCCGGTCTTTTTTGCCATAATCCCATATAGGCAGTAAAACATGCCCGATAACATCTTCAATGGATGGCTCCTGTGTCCTGATGCGCGGATGTCCGTCATCATCGCAAACAATGTTGGAAGGGTGGTGCGACAAACGATAGGAGAGCAGGTCTGCCAGTGCATGTAGGCTGTTAATTGCTGTTCCCGGGTCATTAACACCAGGGCTCAGTGCCCGCAGCGCCACTTCGGTTAGTTGCCGCATGCCATAGGTGAAGTTGTCATCGATAAATTCTTCATCGGTAATGAAAATATGCAGGAGAAGATCTTTTGACAGGTCTTCTTCATCTGTTGCTTTTTCAGGTGTAATGGTACAGATGGTCACACCCTCTATCAGGTGCCTGCCAAGCGGGTGCAGAAACGAAAGTTGTGCCTTGTGCTTATTCAGAACAGAAAGCAACCCTTCGCGGTTATAGCCCGAAAAAATTCCCGATCGCGGCGTTTTGATTCTGATTCCCTCCAGGGTTTCCACCTGCTCTGCAACCTGTTTGAGGCGGCAGGTATGACGCAGTGCTTTTTTCGTTTGATGGTGAATGCGGCTGATGATGATCTCATACTTCACAGATTGTGTGATGTAGTGCAGGAAGTAAATAAAAAGGAAAATATCAGCCACTGTTAACAGGATCAGTAGATACGTACTCAGGGAGGGTACATAAATCCCTTCATCAATATCACGGATAGTACTGAGAAGAAAGAGCGAATAAACGATGGTGCCGATATAAAATCCAAGCACATACTGTTGGAAGCGATTGCCGATCAACTTGTCCAGAATGCGGTTGCTCATCTGCGAGGCAGCCTGGTTCAATACGATCATCACCATCGAAAAACTGAAAACCGTTAGAGATATGATACCGGCAGCAATAGCGGAGATGATACTGCGTGCTGTGCTGGCATCCCGCAGTTTGAGTAGGTCCCATGTGGCCTTGATTTTTTTCCCAAATTGGGAATAATCAATGTAGATCATCAATATGGAAAGTCCCAGGAAAAGAAAGGCAATCACTGCAGGATAAAATGCAATGCTGTTGAATAGCCGTTTTGACCGGTTGATCAGCCACTGAAAAAAACTGTTTTGCACAATGGTTTTAAGATACTGTTTTACAAGAATTGTGCGAAGTGCATAGTATTTGTACCCTTTAGGAAAATAGGGTAAATATGATCATGACCCCAATAAATTAAAATAACATTAGAAAAATGATGAAAGGAAGATTAAGTTATATGGTGTGTTTGGTGATTTTATCATTGTTTGTAATGGCTTGTGCCAATGCGGGCAACCAGTTGGAAAACAGCAGCAGCCATGAGGCGAAGACAAATACGAATGGCGTGTCTGTTGAAGATGCGTATTCGGATTTGGTACTCGATAGTTTGGCAATTGAGAAATTCATTTCTTCACACAACATTGAAAAAAGCAAGGCGGATTATTTACGCGATTTCTACCAGAGCCGGGATTATCAGTATGCCTGGTTTACACAGGACGGGCTGGATGAACATGGACGTGCATTCTGGAACCTGCACAACAACTTCCTGAATTACGCACAGGATAGCTCCCTTTTTGACAAACAGTTGCACCGGCAAATGGAACTGCTGGTGAATGATGAAACGGAAGCGTCGTTCAAAACAAATGAATTAAGAGACATGGAACTGTCGCTGACAGAACACTTTTTTGATTACGCCAGGTATGCCTTTACCGGCAGCGTGGATCCCAAAAAACTGAAATGGTATATACCCCGTAAAAGGCTGAATGCTGTTGCCTTACTGGATTCCCTTATTGCCACTAATGGAGAAAATCTCGACGAATGGGAGCCTGTAAACCAGCAGTACAAACAGATGCGTACAGCGTTGATGCGGTATTATAAGATAGAAAAGCAGGGTGGTTGGCAGGAAATCAAAGGAGATCAAAAAGTGTATAAACAGGGTGATTCTGCGGCTGCAGTGCAACGGATAAAATCACGGTTACTGCTGACCGGTGATTTTACATCACAGGACCAATCAGCCCTTTTTACCAGCGAGTTAGAAGCCGCTGTGCAAGCGGCGCAAAAGCGATTTGGACTGGTGCAGGATGGCGTCGTGGGGCCTGCTACACTGCGGGCCCTGAACAAGCCTGTGTCAGAACGCATTGAACAAATGCTGGTGAATATGGAGCGCATGCGCTGGATGCCGGCACATGGCGAAGGCAGGCGGCTTGTGGCCAATATACCCGAGTATAAATTGCATGTGTATGAAGGGGCCAAAGAAGTTTTTGACATGCGGATTGTAGTGGGGAAAGCGGCGCATAAAACAGTTGTATTCAACGACCAGTTGAAGCACGTTGTATTCAGCCCGTATTGGAATGTACCGGCCAGTATTGTACGCAATGAAATTTTGCCGGCAATGAAAAGAAATCCCTCTTATCTGCAGGCAAATAACATGGAACAAACCGGCACCCGGAATGGCCTGCCGGTAATCCGGCAAAAGCCCGGGGCAAACAATGCATTGGGAAGGGTGAAGTTTCTTTTCCCTAATAGCTACGCCATCTATTTTCATGATACGCCGGCAAAGCACTTGTTCGATGAAAACAAAAGAGCGTTTAGTCATGGTTGTATAAGATTGGCTGAGCCGAAACGCCTTGCGGAATATTTGCTGCAGGACAAGGAGGGATGGAATGATAGCCGCATTACCAGTGCAATGTATGCCGGCACCGAAAAATGGGTGAATCTATCTGAACCGGTTCCGGTAGCGATTACCTACTTTACATCATGGGTGGATGACCAGGGACAGGTGAATTTCAGGAATGATATCTACGGTCACGACAAAGCATTAGCCGAAAGGTTGTTTAAATAGTCCGGGAAAATAAACTACTGGCAGCAATCCATTGCTGCCGGTAGTCTTATTCATCTGCTAATAAGTGGTCTCAAAAATGGCTTCACTACCTGTGAGTGGTGAATGCTGAGTAAGCAGTAGTCCTGTCTCACCACTGACCACTCACAAGAGCACTTGTGCGAAGGCTGCTAGTCCTTTTTCTTTTTGTTGAAAATGCCTTTGAAAAAATCGCCTACTTTGTTCACATTGCTTACACCTTCCACAAATTTTTCTGCAAGGGCCGCATCGGCATGCAGAATGTCATTGCGCTGCAAACCAAGTTCCAGTTGTTTGGGATAAAGAATAATAAAGCTGTTATCCGTAAAGTAATTCGAAAGGTAATACGGCAAGCGTTCCTGTATGGCATGATAAGAAAAATGACCCTTGCGGGAAGCAACGATCACAAAAAGATCGTTTTGTTTTACTTCCCTGGAAAGCACCAGGAAGTCATCCCAGTTTGGAAACTCATGAAAACTTATTTTTACCGAAAGCTTGGTAATCGCCTGCAGCTCTTTTAATTCTTTGATTACCGGCGCAGTGGCATAAAAAGCCAGTGAAATACCGGTTTCCTTGGCAATGTTTCCCACTTTAAAAAACCAGTGACTGAAGCCTGGTTCAAGTTCGGCTTTGGGAGGTACTACTACCACCATGCGTTTCAATGTGTTCAAAGGCTGTACGGGCTTATAGATATACACCGTTTCATATACCCGCCGCAATATTTTTTCGGCAATCACCCCAAAAAAATCACGTTGGCCGGCATTGTGATGCATGCCAATCAGCAAATCGGTTATGCCTTGTTCCCGAATGGTGTAAATAATACCGTTGGCAATGCTGGCATCGTGTCGTGTCAGCGGAAGTATGGTTTGCTCTGTAGCCGAAGCCTGTGTCACGGCCTTGTCCATCATTTTTTTGCCGGTAGTTTGCACGCCATCCGCATCGTGTTCATCACTGATGATGTGCAGGGCATATATCGGGGTGGCGCTTTTTTTCGGTTTCAGCATCAGCCCCAGGTCTACCAGGTCCGATACCGTTTCAGGATAAGCAAGCGAGATCAGGATCTTTTCTGATTCATCCACCACCGCGGCCTGGTTTTCATTCTGCAGCGCCAGTTGCTGCGATGCTTTTTCAACAATAAAAGAACTGATGGTACAGGTAACCAGGATCATTACGATGGTGCCATTCAGTACGCTTTCGTTCAGGAGGCGGATGGGTTCGCCGCTGGCGGTTTCACCAACAATAATGTTATAACCTACCAGCACTACGGCCAGCGTAGCACCCACACGAGCCGTGCTCAGGCCAAAGATCATTCGCCGTTCAGACGCAGAAAGCTTAAAGGATTTTTGTGTCAGCCAGGCCGGGATAAATTTTGAACCAATGGCAACAATGGTCATCACTACGGCAATCAGGAGCGAATTCCAGCTGGTAAATAACACGCTGATGTCTACCAGCATACCAACACCAATCAGGAAGAACGGGATAAAAATAGCGTTCCCCACAAACTCTATCCGGTTCATCAGTGCAGAGGAATGAGGGATAAAACGGTTTAAGG
The DNA here is from genome assembly GCA_035998945.1 of Flavisolibacter sp. GTDB lineage: Bacteria > Bacteroidota > Bacteroidia > Chitinophagales > Chitinophagaceae > Flavisolibacter. The sequence goes on from DASYHD010000023.1 coordinate 239,653, forward strand.
TTAAACCGGCAAGGAAAGCGCCGATAATTGCCTCCAGTCCCGCCACCTCGGCAAGAAAAGCGCCGAGAAAAACCATCGCCAGCACAAAAATGTATTGCGAGATATTGTCCTCGAAGTTTTTAAAAAACCAGCGTGCAATCAGTGGGAATAACGTAAACACAATGACGCCGAAGAGCAGGGTGCCGATGCCCAGTCGCAGCCAGAAGGTGGGTCCGATATCACCCCTTGTAACACCTGCCACCGTGGCCAGTACCAACAGCGAAAGAATATCGGTGATGATGGTGCCGCCAATGCTCAGGGTTACCGACTTGATACGGGCAACTCCATATTTACTGGCAATAGGATAAGCCAGCAGCGTATGCGAAGCAAACATACTTCCCATCAGTAGCGAGGATTCAAAACTGAACCGGAGCAGGTAATAAGCTGTAATGGTTCCCAACACCATGGGAAATAAAAAAGTGAACAGGCCAAAAACAAAACTGGCAAGCCGGCTTTTGCGGAATTCTTCCAGATCAATTTCAAGTCCGGCCGAAAACATGATGTATTGCAGGCCCACAGTGCCAAACAGCACAATGCTGCTGTCGCGAAGCAGCAGGTTCAGGCCATAGGGGCCAATGATAACACCTGCCAGGATCAACCCGATAATATGCGGAACCTTGATCCGGTTGAAAAGGATAGGGGCAAAAAGAATGATAAATAGAACCAGGGCGAAAATAATGACCGGGTTCTTTAGGGGCAATGAAAAGTCAACGTCGCTGAGTAAAATGATCATAAAGCCCGGGTGGTTAAGGTTGAGGAGTTCGTTTGGTAAGCGTCATGGAATAAAGAATCTTGCATTCATTGATCCGTTCAATTTCACGTGTGCCTTCAAGCAGGGTATTGTTCGCCAGCCGCAGCCGCACAACAATCCGGGTGGGCGGTTGATTCGGGATGTTTTCCCGGTTATCCACCAACTCCAGGGTATTGCCGGTAAACAATCCGCTGTACACTCTTACCAGTTCATTATTCACCATGGCCTTGGCAATAACATTGTTGTCAACATAGGAGATATCCCAGACTTCCGTTTTTGTGTCACCCACCGCAGACCCGGGACACGAGGTTTCGGTGCAGGTCATCTTTACATCCCATGTACCGGGCAATGCGGCATTATACATGGCAGTAGAGTCAAACAACCGGGTGCTGTCAAGCCGTTGTTCCCGCTTTACCAGTTCTTCTTCTTTTATCTGCAGCGTTTTTTCTTTTAGCAGGAGCTCCTGTTCTTTTTCATTTAACCGTGCTTCTTTTTGTGCGATGACTTCTTCCCGTTTCCGAAGATCGCAGCCCTGGAAAAGCAGGGAGAAAAAAACCAGCACGTATATACAATACTTCATTCCTCTTGGTTTGTTGTTCGTGACAATAAGTCGTAAAGGTGTCATTAAAATTAAAGCAAAGCTGTTATTCAGCTCTTATCAATTCATTTCTAACAGCTTTTTAATTCATACAAGATGGTGTAATTCATTCTTTTGCTGTGTAAAAACAGCCTGCATGATGGATTTAATCAAAATCTAATGAAGGTTTAATGCCCCTCTATAACCGACCTGCTACCTTGCTTCTCTCTAGCTTATCTTAAACTACGCAGTATGAAGAAAAATAGCCGCCTTTTTATTGTATCCAACCGGTTGCCTGTTACCGTTCGCCAGGGACAAAGTGGCGACGTAGAAATTAAAACGTCCTCCGGCGGCCTTATAACGGCCATGGACAGCTTCCTGCAGGCAGATAACAGCGGCTATTCCGAAACCTATTGGGTGGGTGTTCCCGGCTGCAATCCTTCTGCCTGGGAAGAAGCTTCCCGCAAATTAGATGCATCGCTTTACACCTACTTGCCGGTATTGCTGTACAAGGAGCAGTATGAAAATTATTATAACGGTTTCTCCAATTCTGTCGTATGGCCACTGTTTCACTACTTTCCCTCGTTTGCCGAATATAGACCGGAGTATTATGAACATTACCTCCTGGCCAACGAGCATTTCCTGGAGGTAATTCTCCGGTATGCAAGGCCAGGTGACACTGTTTGGATACACGATTATCACCTGATGCCGCTGGCCAGGTTATTACGCAACCGTATCCCCGATATTACCATCGGTTTTTTCCTGCACATCCCCTTTCCGTCTTACGAGATTTTCCGGATGCTTCCGCGCAAGTGGCAGGAAGGAATCTTACAGGGATTGCTGGGCGCCGACCTGGTAGGTTTTCATACCATGGATTACGCCGCTCACTTCCTGCAAAGTGTACAACTTGTACTGGGTCTGGATAACGACAGGCACATCATCCGCTACGACAACAGGTTGGTAAAGGTCGATGTGTTTCCCATCAGCATTGACTACCAGAAATTCAATACAGCCTATCAGCAAGATGGGGTCGTTTCCCTTCGCGATTCCCTGCAAAACAAATTGCTGGGACAAAAGATCATCTTCTCGGTTGACCGGCTGGATTATACCAAGGGCGTGCAAAACCGTCTGCGTGCTTACGAGCTTTTCCTGGATGAAAATCCCGAATACCGCGGAAAGGTTGTCTTTATTATGGTAATTGTTCCCTCCCGCGATACAATAACAAAATATGCTGAACGAAAACGCATCATTGATGAACTGGTGAGTGGTATCAACGGCAGGGTAGGCGGTGTGCACTGGCAACCGATCATTTACCGGTATAACACGTTGTCGTTTGATGAAATGGTCGCATTGTATTCGGCCTGTAACCTGGCACTCATCACACCACTGCGGGATGGTATGAACCTGGTGTCGAAAGAATTTGTTGCGAGCCGGCAGGATAAAAAAGGTGTGCTGGTGCTAAGCGAAATGGCCGGTGCTGCCCGTGAACTGACCGATGCGATTTGTATTAATCCCAATGATATCATTGAACTTTCCGGTGCTATCAAAGATGCACTAGAAATGCCCCTGGATGAACAGCAAAAAAGAATGGATGCCATGCAGCGCAGGGTAGCGCATTACGACGTGCAAACATGGGCGCAGGATTTTATTGGAGAGATGCAGCAGATCAAACAAAAGCAGGAAAGTTTCCAGATATTCTTCCTCGATGTGCATTCCAAGCGAAACCTGCTGGACGCATACCGGAAGGCAAAAAAGCGCCTGCTATTGCTGGATTATGACGGTACCCTGGTGCCATTTGCCCCGCAGCCGCAACAGGCATTGCCGGGACGAGGATTGGTACAGTTGATTGAATCGCTTTCCGCCAACGCTGCCAATGATGTGTATGTGATCAGTGGTCGTAGCAGTGCCTGGCTGCAAACCTATTTCGGTCACCTGCCGGTTAGCCTTGTGGCAGAACACGGAGCCCGTACCAAAGAGAAGGAGGGTGAATGGACCACGGCCGTACAAACCCATAGCGAATGGAAGGAATCCATTACCCAGGTTATGGAAATGTATGTGCGTCGTTGTCCCGGATCGAGCATTGAGGAAAAAGAATTCTCTATTGTGTGGCACTACCGCAATGCAAACCCTGAACAGGGCAAGCTAAGGGCCCTGGAACTGATGGGTGAACTGAATGATTTTATTCATACACGCCGCCTGCAGGTGATGGCTGGAAACAAGATTGTGGAAGTGCGAAACAGCGGTATTGATAAGGGTACGGCCATTAAAAAGATCCTCGCACAAAAGACCTACGACTTCATTTTTGCTGCCGGCGACGACAGAACCGATGAAGACATGTTCAAAGTACTGTCATCGAAACAAAACTGCTTTTCCATCAAAGTTGGAACCGAAGCCTCTTTTGCCCGTTTTAACCTGCAGACGCCACAGATGGTCATCTCTCTGCTCGAGAGTCTCAATCATCTGCAACTGGCCTCTGTACACTAAGTAACGGTCCGAAACAAAAGTCCCGCAAAAACGGGACTTTTTTAGGCAAGCAAAAAAGAGAAACGGATGGTTTGTTCTTTCAATGATTTTATGCCGGAGTATGACTTTTAGCCGGTAAGAAACGGGGCCCTTTCTCAGGGATAGTTTACAGAAAGCCCGTCCTTTTTCCCCGGTGCTTTTACCTCCTGTTGTATGATGGAATTCTTTAGTTCGATGTTTTCCGACAGGATCGAATCATTCTGAAGAATCAGCACACGGTTGGCACTTTGTGTTTTATTTTTTTGCTGGTACAGCAATGCGGTCGCAAAGGTCAGTACCAGAACGGTGGTGGCTAATGCGTAAACCAGGGGAACACTGTATTTAAAAATAAATACCCTCATTTTAACTGTAAGTTGAGGACAGTTGTTTAAGAAGGGATTAAGGGTGAATTAGAAACTTGTTAGAATTTATGAATGGCCGGCAACCGGCAGTTCGACGCGGAATGTTGAACCTTCGTTTTCCCTGGATTCTACCTCAATGTTGCCATTATGAAGTTTAATGATGCGGTTCGAAAGCGAAAGCCCTAACCCAAAGCCGCCGGCACCGGCAGTATTGCTTCCCTCCACGCGGTAAAAGGGTTGAAAGATGTCTTTTATTTTCTCCTGTGGAATGCCGATGCCTTTGTCTTCCACCTCTATGATAACTTTATTATTACCGGTTTTTAACCGGACCGTCGCCTGGTGCCCCGGCGTGTATTTACAGGCATTTACCAGGATGTTTTTAAGAGCCGTTTCCAGCAAAGGCCTGTTACCGTAAACCAGCAGGGCCTCTTCTTCTTCGGGCAGGTCATCGAAGGTAATGGTAGCTGCATAAGCCGGGTTCATACGAACCACCTGTGCCGGCAGTTCCAGCACAATCTCATCTACCCTGATGGTACTCAGTTCCAATCCGCCGGCATTGCCGGAGGCTTTTGCAAAATCGAGCAATGTCAGCGTCAGGTTGCTCATATGCTTTACATCCTGGTAAGTCGATTGAATCACCTTGCGGTATTCTTCGGCGGTACGTTCCCGTTGCAGGGCTACTTCCAGCTGGCTGGAGATGGACGTTAACGGCGTGGAAAGTTCGTGAGAGGCATTGGAGATAAACCGACGCTGCATGTCGAAACTTTCCTGCAGGCGGTTCAGCAGTTCATTGAGGGTTTCAGCCAGGCGGTGCCACTCATCTTTGGTTTTACCCGTTTGCAGCCTGCGAACAAGATTGTGTGCAGAAATATCTGCTACGTCCTGCGTGATCTTTTGCACCGGGCGAATCAGCCTGCCGGCAAACACATAGCCTGCCGCCAGCACAATCAGGTTGCCGGATAAAAAGCTGAGCAAAAGATTGCTTCTTAGTTTTTCAAGGTTAGCATGTCCGTCTACATCTTCTGCTGCCGAAACCACCACCATGCGGGAATTGTCATCTGCATAGTGATAGGCGATAGCTTCTTTTCCGTTTTGCTCAAAGAAAAACCGGCCATTGATGCGGGCTTCATTCAGGATCTCGTTCGACACATTAAATTCTTCGGAGGCATTATCCTTATAGCTATAAAACCTGGCGTTCTGGTAATCGTAAGCCTGAACAATCTTATTCTTAAGGGTGATAGTGGTAAACGAATCGATCTGCCGGATCCGTTCCAGGTCAAAGATTTCCTCCTGGCTTAACAATCTGGCGGTGGTAAGGGCACGGTTCACCAATCGCGATTGAATGGTTTGCTGCCGTGACCGGACCGCAATAAAATAAATGCTTAAGCAAACAATACTGAAGATAACAAACACCAACAGCGAAAACAGCAATGTAATGCGTAACCGGACCGGCATATGGTATTACTTTGTCAGATCAATTTGGCAACACAAACAGGATAGCATCTGCCAACGATGAAGGCTTTTTTACCGGATACACATTATCCTGCTGTTTGTTACCGCTCCTTTAAAATATAGCCCATACCAACCTGCGTTTGAATCAGTTTCTGGTCGAATGGCTTGTCTACTTTGTTCCGAAGATAATTGATATAAACATCGATGACATTGGTGTTGGTATCAAAATCAATATCCCATACGTTGATGGCAATATCGGCACGGGAAACAACACGGTTTTTGTTGCGCAGGAGGTATTCCAGTAACTGGAATTCTTTCGCCGTAAGGTTGATGTTTTTACCGCCACGGCTTACTTCCTTGCTGTCAAGGTTCATTTCCAGGTCGGCAGCCTTCAGCAGGGTGCCTACAGGAATGTGCTGGTTCATGGTGCGTTTCAGCAGCACACGGATTTTCATCAGCAGTTCTTTAAACGCAAAGGGTTTGATGATATAATCATCGGCGCCGGCATCGTAGCCTTCAATTTTATTTTCCAGCGAATTCAGGGCCGTAAGCATGATGATGGGAACAGCGGCATCTTTTGCACGGATATGCTTGCAGAGTTCATACCCGTTCATGCCCGGCAGGTTCAGGTCCAGGATAACCAGGTTGTACTGCTGCTGCTGAAACAGTCTCCAGCCGATAGCACCATCATAGGCCACATCTACCTGGTAACCGTTTTCAGTAAGGCCAAGTTTTAAGGTGTCGGCAATCTTTTGCTCATCTTCTACCAGTAACAGTTTACGTTCTTCCATCGTTCAACCAAAAGTTTCGCTGCAAAGACAGCATTTTTTTATCGAAGCAATGTAAAGGTATTCTCTTTTAATGCGATTCTAATTCCAGATTAAGAGAAGCCTAATTTGGGTGTCCTAGTTTTGAGATCATTGAAAAACGTATGCAGTATCACCAGATGTCTGGTTCAGTGTAAGAAAAAAGCCAGGATACAAAACAAACGCTAACGATACTTCTTCTTAATCACGTTTTGGATTTTGGCTTTTTCTTTCCCTGACCAGTGCAGGAAAAAGAAGTCTGTTGTTCAGCAAAAGTTTTTCAGGAAACCCAAAAAACAAAAAAAATCTATGAAGAAATTTCTCTTTTTAACAACCCTTGTTTTTCCCTTTTCTGCACTGTTGGCGCAATCGGTAGAGGATGCCCAAAAACACATTTATTACCAACGCTATTACAGCGCTGTCAACAGTTTTCAAACAATAGTAAATGACGATCCCAAAAACGATGAGGCCTGGTACGGATTGGTAAAAGCCTATGTATCGGTAGATGAATTGCAAAAAGCAAAAGAGGCTTTGCAAACAGCACCGGAAGCCGTGCAGGATGAACCTTATTATTATGTAGCTAAAGGTGAGTTGCTGCTGGCGGAAAACAAACCGCAGGAAGCCGCACCTTTTTTTGAAAAAGCGCTGGATGAATCAAAGCGCAAAGATGTACAGGTAATGCTGGCAATTGCCGATGCCCATAACGACGCCAAAAATGGAAATGCTGCTTTCGCAGTGGACCTCATGAAAAAAGCCATTGAAAGAAAGAGCGAAGACCCGGCACTTTACGTAGCCCTGGGAGATGCCTACCGCAAACAGAACAACAGCTCGGAGGGTTACAAGGCTTACCGTGATGCCCTGAACCTGAATGGCAACTATGCTCCGGCTTTATACAACATCGGTGATATTTTCCTGTCGCAGAAGAACCGGGAAATGTACCTGAACTATTTTGATCGTGCTGTAAAAGCCGATCCTGCCTATGCTCCGGCTTTGTATCGCCTGTACCTGTACAATTTCAGTTACAACCCTGAAAAAGCAATGGAGTATTACCAGCAGTACATGGCCAATGCCGATAAAGGTTTGCAGAATGACTATGACATCGCTGACCTGAATTACCTGAACAAAGACTATAAAGCTGCTATTGAAAAAGCCAACAGCATTATTGCGCAACAGGGCGAAAAAACAAAGCCCCGCCTGTACAAACTGATTGGTTATAGCCAGGCCGCATTAAGCGATTCTGCAAGCGCCTTGCAGAGCATGCATCGCTATTTCAAAGCAGAAAGCGACAGTAACGTAATTGCCAAAGATTATGAAATGTTGGCAAGCCTCTATGCTGCCAAGGATCAGACTGATTCTGCCGCCTATGCCTTTTCAAAAGCAGTAACGCTGGTGCAGGATTCTTCCGAAGTGTACCCTTACTACAAAAACCTTGTGGATATGTACAAGGAAGAAAAAGACTTTTCCAATGAGGCCAAATGGGCAGGTAAGTTCTATACCGGGAATCCAAAAGCAACCAATGTTGACCTTTTCAACTGGGCGCTGGCACATTTCCGCGCAGAGGAATATCCGGCAGCCGATACTGTCTTTGGTATGTATGTGGCGAAGTATCCTGAACAAAGCTTTGGCTATTACTGGAGGGCTCGTGTCAATGCTGTTCGTGATACCGGTATGAAGGAAGGATTGGCTATTCCGCATTACCAGAAACTGGTAGATGTGCTGCAAAGTGAAGAGCCAAATGAAAACAACAAAAAGTGGTTGTTGGAAGCTTACAACTATATGGCAGCTTACGAAACCAATACCACCAAGAACTACGATGCAGCTATCAATTATTTCGATAAAGTATTAGAGCTAAACCCGGAAGATGCGGATGCGAAGAAGTATAAAGCAATGCTGGAAAAAACGGTATCGTCCAGCACCGGGGGCCGCTAAGCTTGTTTTTTCATAGGTTGAGGGTTTTCAATGGCCTGCCGGAAACGGCAGGCTTTTTTGTTGCTTTTGGGTTTTGGTTTTAACAACCTCCTATAAAACTTTGGTGCTTTTTTTTCTTCTTAGAGTGCAAATCCGCAAACGGAAAAAACAAAACACATCAATATGAAAAGATTTTTACCCATTTTACCCCTGGCTTTTTTGATCACCGCCTGTACCAGCAGCCCCGGAGAAAAGCAAACCCAGACCCTGCAGTCTGCACAGCAGAATGCAGCATCCATTGATACTACAGGACTGGCCCAGTTCCAGGCATGGAAAGCACAAAATGAACTGGCCGCTGCCACTCCGGTTCAGGAGGCGCAGCAACCCGAAGAGCAGGTAAAAACCGTTACCGTTATTCGCGAGGTTCGTGTACAGCAACCTGCACCGGTGGTACGTAAAACAGTAAAGCAGCAACCACCAGCACCTGCACAACAGCGTCCTGAACCCGTGCCGCAACCGCAGCCGGAAGCAACGCCTTCTGCAGGCAGTGGCGATGTAGCATCCAATTCAGGTTCCGGATCGGCTGGTGAGGCTTCGCAACCGCAGGAAGCCGCCAAAGAAGGTGGTTGGAGCAATTCCAAGAAAGGTGCTGTGATTGGTGCAGCCGGTGGAGCCGTCATTGGTGCCGTTATCAACAAAAAGAACCGTGCAGCCGGTGCCGTGATCGGTGGTGTTTTGGGTGGTGCTGCCGGGTATGGACTTGGCAAGAAAAAAGACAATAAAGAAGCGCAGCAATAAAGTCATTCTTAGCAGTAGAAAGAGCTTGCCTTTGGCAGGCTCTTTTTTTATGCAATGATATTTGGAATATGCTTTGTCGCTTCTTTGACAGGAATGAAGTAGTTCAGGGTAAAGGGAAATCATTGTATCTTGACCTTTCTTTTGATGCATCAGTTCAATCGGACTGTACGCTTTACAGTCTTACAAAACCACAGTAGACATGCAACGAAAAAACAGGATTCTTTCTTTGATTGATTTTTCCGAATATTCTGAGACCATTCTACGGTTCACACGCAGTTTTAGTACCTACCTGCAGGCCGAAGTGGTGTTGATCCACCAGTTCCCGGGTGTTGTGCCGGCCCGTGCCAGCGCCAATGTAAGGGAGCAGTTTTACAAGAATGAACGGGAAGATACATATGAGCGACTCGTAGAGCTGGCAGGTCCCCTGTTTGAAACGCTGCCTGCCATGGTGGCCAGCGAAAAAGATATAACTGATACACTGCGCAACCTGGGTAGCCCTTCTTACTTCGACTGGTTGTTTATCGGGCTCAAGGGTACCTCCTTTATTGAGCAGGTGTTCCTGGGCAGCAAGGCCGCAGATGTGCTTGGCGAGACGGACTTTGTTTCCGTTGCCATCCCGCTTTCGGGGGAAATATGTTATCCAAAGGAATTGGTTGTGGCCGTAGATCCGGACGCATCCTTTGAGATTTCACAACTCAGAACTGTGCTCTCGCAGTTGCCCGGCGACATCAGCAACATTACCTTACTGTCCATCACGCCGGATGAAAAAGCCGGAGCTGAATTGCAAACCGCCTTGTTACACCTTGCTACAAGCCTCGATGGTTACAATACCGCCACCATTGTCTTCAACAGCGGTGATGAAGTAAAAGAGATCGAACGTTACATGAACGACAAAAAAGACAGTTTCCTGGTGGTACAGGCAGGCGATGAAGCTACCCACGATTTTATCTTCAAAAAAGGACTGGTGAATGAATTGGTGTATAAATCCAGTGTTCCCATGATCGTCTTGCCGCGGAAGGTTCAACCGCTTACCAGCACAACTTCCCGGTAGAAGGATCCTGAGGCAATTCTCTTCGTTTATGCTGCGAATTATCTATAAAGTTGGGTAAATACAAAAAGGCCCTGATATGTACGTAGTGAATGTTAAGTAAAAGACGAACCAAACTCACCACTGACCACTCACCAAACAAGTGCAGCACCTATTTGCGCAATGCTTCCCTTACTTTGGGGGCGATCACTGTTCCGAAAATTTCGATGGATTTCATCATTGCAGCATGCGGAGGTGCACCAACATCCATGTGTGCAGAAAACCGGGTAAGTCCAAACAGTTCCTGCATGTACAGGATCTTGTCTATCGCCTCTGATGCATCGCCAATCAGCAGGTGGCCCTGCGGGCTTCTTCCGGATTCAAACTGTTGTTTCTGATAGGGGGGCCAGCCACGCTGCCGGCCAATGCGGTTCATCTGTGCGGCATAAAGCGGATAATAGTCATCTGCCGTTTGCCGGCTGTTTTCGCCAAAAAATGAATGCATGTGCACACCTGTTTGCAGGTTTTGCGGGTTGTGTTCAAAATGCGTATAGGCTTTCCGGTAATAATCAAAAAGAGGTTGAAAATGTGCGGGGTTACCGCCGATGATGGCAAAGATCACCGGCAGACCATAGCGACCGGCCCGCAATACAGATTCTGGTGTACCGCCTACGGCTACCCAAATATTGAGGTTATCATTCATGGCCCGCGGCAGCACTTCCTGGTTCACCAGCTCCGGACGGAACTGTCCTTTCCAGGTAATGCGTTTGTTCTTGTTGATTTGAAGAAGCAGGTCCAGTTTTTCTTCAAACAATTCATCATAATGTGCCAGGTCGTAGCCATACAATGGGAAAGATTCGGTAAAACTGCCGCGGCCAACAACCAATTCAGCCCGGCCTCCCGAAATCAGGTCCATGGTGGCAAAACTTTGGTACAGCCGTACCGGGTCCGATGAACTAAGCACGGAAACAGCGCTCCCCAGTTTAATGTTTTTGGTTACCGTTGCTGCTGCTGCCAGGATAATCTCCGGGGTGGACACAGCATAATCAGGACGGTGATGCTCGCCGATTCCAAAGAAATCCAGCCCAACTTCATCCATTAGTTTAATTTCTTCTATCAATTCCTGCAACCGCTGCTGGGTGCTTTGTACTTCGCCTTTGCTGTTAATAGAAAGATCGCCAAACATGCCTACGCCTAGTTCCATGCAAAAAAGATTTAAGATGCAAAGGTAGGTCGGAGAGGGGGCAAGTTGCGTGAGAAACAAAGTGCAGTTTCGGTGATGAATAGTTGCGGCATAAATAAAAAAGGGTAGTTATTCCTTCATGCGATAACATTGGTCCATTGCCTACCTCCGGTCAAATACATAGTTTTGGAACCAGGATTTTATGGTTTCTCTTCTGGTTGATCCTTCGGGTTTTGTCTGTAATGAGTGAACTGCATTTATGCACCACTCACGGAACGGAGAATCACACAGCACGATGAATCCCCTTACAAAAAACAATATACATCAGCAATGCTTGAAAGAAAGGTTTACCGCATGGCCAAAACAGGATCGATCAGGGATCTGAAACGCGAAAGGGGAACACTGCCGCCTCCTGCTCCCGATGAAGTGACGGTTTCCGTTAAGGCTATCGGGCTCAATTTTGCCGATGTGTTTGCCATGCAGGGTTTGTACAAAGCGGCACCAAAAACAGATTTTATACCGGGGCTCGAATTCGCAGGCGAAATCAGTGCTGTAGGCAATAACGTAAAGGAATGGCAGGTGGGCGATAGGGTTATGGGGGCAACAAAATTTGGCGGTTATGTATCACATATAAATAGCCACCACCGGTATGTGCTGCCCTTGCCCGAAGCTTGGTCGTTTGAAGAGGGGGCAGGCTTTTTGGTACAGGGGCTTACAGCATGGTATGCGCTCAAAGAACTGGGCAACCTGCAAAAAGGTTCAACAGTGCTCATCCACAGCGCAGCCGGAGGCGTGGGCATTCTGGCCAACCGCATTTGCAAAACCTTTGATGCCTACACCATCGGAACGGTAGGTTCATCCGGGAAAGTAGACTTCTTGCGCAGCAAGGAAGCATATGATGAGGTGATCGTTCGCGACAGGGATTTTTATCAAAAATTAAAGATGGCCCTGGGCAACCGGCCGCTGAACCTGGTGATGGAATGTATCGGCGGCAGAATTTTAATGGACGGATGGAAAGCCATGGCGCCGATGGGCCGGATGGTAGTGTACGGAAGCGCCAGTTTTGCCACGCATGGCGCAAAACCGAATTACGCAAAAATGCTGTGGCGCTATGTCAAACGTCCAAAGATTGATCCCCTGCGGTTGCCTACGCAAAACAAATCCTTGCTGGGTTTTAACCTCATCTACCTGTACGAACAAACCGACATGATGCACCAGATGCTGCGTGAACTGCAGGCACTGAACCTGGAACCGCAACACATAGGTCACCGGTTTTCGTTTGAAAACCTGCAGGAAGCCATCCGCCTGTTCCAGCGAGGTGAAACAGTTGGGAAAGTAGTGGTGAATGTTGGCCAGTAGGGAGAAGGGAATGCAGATGATGTAAAGAAGGCAACATTCCTTTTGTTTCCGTAAAGCATCTCCGGCGAAATGAATGCGCAATCGAAAATCTTTATAATGGATGCGCTCTTTAAACGTTAAGCAGTTCGGTTGGAGAACAACGTTCTACGTATTGCTGAAAGTGGGGCAATAGCGCTGTGTCAGCCCACTAATGTACAAATGCTAAATTGAAAAACTACTGTATGGCCCTTGTTCGTCTGCCCCACTTCTGGCAATGCGTTGCTGTGAGCATCAGTCGTAGTGAAATCTGCACTGTAGAATAATGCACTTCTGATCCTTGCCCTTGCTTCCCTCAATTTTATACACCAGACGGTGTTCCCCGCTGATGCGTCTGGACCAGTAGCCTTTCAGGTCAAACCTCAATGGCTCCGGCTTGCCAAGTCCCTGGAAAAGGTTACGGCTGATATCCTTTAGCAGTGCCCTGATCTTTTCTGAAATATCCGGGTCGTTGTCGATCCAGTACTCGAAGTCCTCCCAGCCGTTTGCGGTAAACTCAAAGTTCATTTAGAACCTTTCTTTTTGGCAGGTTGATCCAATTTGTAAGCGGTGGTTTGTCCCAGTTCCGCCTGGGAGATAGCTTCTGTTAGTCGCGCCCTGTTCTTGGAAGAGGAGAGCAGATGTGCTGTTTCGTAAAGAGAGTTATACTCCTTTATGGACATGATGACAACGGCGTCGTCTTCAGTTGTGCGGGGTACAACAATGACGTCTTGCGAATTTGTAACGTCATCAAAATACTTCTTTATGTTGGAGCGGAGTTGCGTCACAGTAATTGCCTGCATAGTTCAAGTTTGTACTTGTAAATGTACGCAATTCTGTACAAAATCGCATAAGTAAGGAAAGGTGAAGTGAAATTTTAGCTACGTGTTAGGAGCTCCCAACGTTTGGGTTTGTTGCGGCTAACGTTCGGGCATTTGCGAAGGCGGGGCTCTGTGATTCGTCAGCCCAACTTACTTTCAAATGCCGATTTGAAGATAAAGCTGAAAGATAGTACTTCAGCCATGCTTTTGCCAAGCATCCATGTAAAAGAGTAGCTTACCTGAACTAAAATCAAGGAGGTAAGTTATAAAGCATCTCTTTATTGGACTTGACGTTCACAAGAAATCCTGGTCTGTGACCCTTCAGGAAGGCCAAGTGGTGCTGATGCGCTTCTCCAGGGAGGCAGATGCTGACGCCCTGGTGCACTATGTTCACAAACACTACCCTTCCTACACGGTGGAATGCTGCTATGAAAGCTGCTGCGTGGGCTACCACATCTACCGCAGGTTATCTGCTGCTGGCTGGAAGGTACTGGTGGTGAATCCAGGCGACATACCCCGCACGGGCAAACAGGCCAGCACCAAAACAGATAAAATTGATAGCCGCTATCTGTGTCAGCAACTCGCAGCTGGACAACTCAAAGGCATTTATGTACCCGACGAAAAGCAGGAACAATTCAGAAGCCTTTTCCGCCGGCGCAATGACCTGGTGAAAAACCTGCGCCGCATGAAGTGTCACATCAAGGGCATGCTGCTCTACTACGGCGTTGTCATTCCTGGGCATTATGACAACATCAACTGGAGCAAAGCCTTTGTGGTGTGGCTGTCGAAAGTGAAATGGACCTTTGCACCGGCGGGTGAGGCCCTGAAGAGCCGCCTGCATGAGTATGCTTTTTTGCACAAAGAATATTTACATGGCTGCAATGAGCTGCGGAGTTATGCCAGAAGCAGCTATAAAAAAGATTATTACCTGCTACGCAGTGTTCCGGGTGTGGGTCCATTCATTGCCATTGCTATACTGGCAGAAGTAGGTGATCTGCGTCACTTCAAAGGTATTGAACGGTTGAGCAGCTACATTGGCCTGGTGCCTTCCCTTCATAGCACGGGAACAAAATCATACACCAAAGGCATTACTGTAAGAAGTAAGCACCTGCTCCGTAGCTACCTGATTAAAGGTGCCTGGATAGCAGCAAAGAAAGATCCGGAGTTGATGCAGTACTACGAGGAACGCAGAGGAAGTGATCACAAAAAGCTGATCATCAAAATGGCTTCCAAGACGCTGAGCCGGATGTGCAGCGTCATCAAACGAGGCGAGCCGTTCAAATTAAAAGAGACTGTGATCGTATAAAAGATAAATTCTCTGGTACCTGATCTGTTCTCAGATGAACGTGCATAGGAGGATCAATGCAGTTAGTGGCGGCTGTAAAACATCGCATGCAGCTACCTTTCGTAGGCTGCTTTTGCAAAGCATACAGCGCCACTTCCTTTTCGCCTCAAAGATGCTTGCAGCGGCACTAAATGCCGGCTGCTGATAGGATGCTGAGAAAAAGGTAATAAAGAAAAAAGGCAGGCCACCACGTCAGCAGATGTGTTTTGCAACTGCAGTAACACCCTTGTGCGTCCATCAGAAAACAACATCTGCCGCCGTGGTGTACAAAAATTTTGAACCCGCTGAAAATGAACGTAACGTTAGAATACACCCAGCTATCTCTTTACATAGGTTGCCATGTTAGGCGCATCCACATACAAGCCCCCTCACCAATCAGTAATGAAATTCTCTATAAAATGTCAAACCTGGATCGGAACTGTCAGCGATAGTAACGCTTTTGGGCAGATCGCCTTCGTATGTATAACTAAATGATACAATGTCACCATTCGGAAAGATTTTCCTTAGGCAGTTGTTTTTGGATAAAAGGTGTTCCTTACCATTGGCATCACTAAATAAATAATACAGCACAATCCCAAATGGCTTGTACGGGTTATGCTTGTTGTCATATTGAACCTGATATGTTCTTTCTACATGGTAAGTACCTGTATTATTGCGAAAAACCTGCACCTCCGCAACATTGTCATTTTGGTCATATGTGTAGGTCGTGTATTCAAATATCTCCTTTGTCCAAACACTATGCAAGGTGTCGGCAATGAGTCGCCCCTCGCTGTCGTAAGCATAAGTGCTTCTACCTGGGTATGGAGCAGGTGTTGGCTTCATGTGAAGCTTTTAAATGATCCTGTTCTGATTGTCATATTGAAAAGTATAGGTGCCGTTATAAGTCTCGGTAGCACTTGCCATTCTTCCTTGTGCGTCGTAGACAAAATCTAACCTATACCGCTCTCCCTGTCCGTTGTTTATAGGGGAGGAAATAGGAGCGGAAATAGAGGTAAGTCGGTTATGGGCGTCATAAGCATAATACGTATGATTGAGAGAATCTCCACTTTTGGATGAAGTTCTCTTCAGTAATCAATTGTCCTGGTTTTGGTCTTTTTCTTTTTGACAGGCAGAAAATGTCCATAGCAAAAAGAGAGTAAATGAGTAGGATAAAAGCTTATGCATGGGTTTTGGTTTAGAACCAAAATACTAAAACGAAAAGCTTTTACCTTTTGTTAAAGTGACACACTGCTCATGAAGATTGGCGCCTAACGTAGAACGTGTTGCTGTCAGTGGTGGCATTCACTGCACCACAGCTTCACGTTTGCACTAATGTAGAATAGAATTACTATTGTTCAAAACATGTTCTTCAGCCGCCATTGCAGCAAAACGCTGTTGTGCGTTCGTTGTTTAATCATGGACCTGACAAGCTTCCAGTATATTACCATCAGGGTCATAGAAGAAGAAATATTTGACATAGGCATCTTGAGTTATTTCTCCAACCTGTACTCCTCTGTTTGATAACTCTTGCTTCAGGGCATCTGCATCTGGCGTTTTAAATATGGGATAACTTGCCGTGTCTTTATTCACAGACACTGTTTTGTCTGTTTGCCAAAGTGTTAAACTCGTTGGACCTTTAGTGTCTAAAACAACAAGTTTCATCTTGTCATCTTCAAATAGTAAACCCAATCCTAATTTCTTTACGTACCATTCTTTAGAGGTCGCAATATTGCTCACCCTTACAATTACTGTATCAATGCCTTGCAAAAGCTTAATTCCTGTGCTTTCCATTCTTTAATCTTATTTATAAAGATTTTTATATAAAACCATTCTTACTGAAATCAACGTTCCTGTTTTCAATTACGAACGACGGAACGGGTATTTATGCAGTCGTGATATTTCCTGTTCCGTCAGTTTTGATTAAAGATATGTAGCTGATTTGTAAACTAAAGCCGGTAACATGCACGTAAGCCACCATTGCATAAATACCATGTTACCTGCCGTGCTATTCACCCAAAAGCTGCTCAACCTCTTGTTTAAGAACTGGTAAATGGTTTGTAATAATTCCCCAGAGTACTTCGTCAGAAACAGTGTCATAACCATGAATGATTCGGTTTCGAATATCAACGATTTTTCTGGCATTAGAAAGCTGAATGGAAGTCTCTTTATGCAATATACGGCTCATGGCTTCACCAATAATTTCCAGGTTCCGTTCCTCAGCCCTTTTGGTTTTTAAATCATTTTGATAAACAGCAAACTCTGTAGCGTCTTCAAGGAAAGTCTCAATTTCATGAATGGCATTGAAAATATCATAGAGCCAAACCTTCAGTTCAATGTCCATAGATTAGTTGCCGCTGGTTTTCAAATGCTTGTCTAAAATAAGGATTGCGAATGCTTTTTTCCTCCAGAAGATCTATTGGACGGTGCAGCGTATCCTCTTAGGCAAATTTGAGGTTGAAGTAGTTGTCTGCATACTGACGAACATCCAAGGGCTCGAAATCAATAATCAAATCAACATCGCTGTCCTGCTTGAAACTGTCTGTCAGTACAGAGCCAAAGACATAAAGTCGCCGCACCCTGTACTGTTCACAAAGTTTCTGAATGTCTCTTGTATATTGGTCAATCAGCGACATAATCAATAAACGAGACCAAATTTACGAAGAAATGCTTGATTGAAGGACAGTCTAAGCATGGCTGCTTACGTCTCAGGTATTGCCGATGGCAGGGGCTTGGCATTCCTGACGTTGAATAAAGTTATGTCGTTTACAATTCGTTCGTCAGCTTGATAGAACTGCGTCTGCCCTGCTTTTAGCAATACCCTGTTGTGCGAAGTCCTATTCGTCCATTTTGTTTTTCAAGTCCATTTGCTGGTGTAAAATTCTCAAGATTTCAATGTCACCTGCTTGGGCCATCCGATAAAACACGATGTGTTTACCTACACGAAGACCGAAAATGAATTTATCGATTTCATCATAGTTCTTGCCGAGCTCGGGGTTTTGAACAATATCCTGAAAAGAGCTGGTCAAAAGGTCATAATATTTGTCAGCCTGACTTTCTGACCAAACTTCATAAGTGTACTCCCAAATCTTTGAAAGGTCTTCTACCGCCTTGTTGGTGAGAAAATACTTAGCCATTTCGCTTTTTACTGGCTTTTAAACTTTCAAGATGCTTTTTAGGATTGAAGTTTTTCGCCACGCCGCTATTTATTCCCTCTTGAATGGCACTTTTCAAAGCGGAAATCTTGTTTTCTTCCTCTTCTAAAAGCCGCAATCCGGCACGAAGGACTTCGCTTGCATTTTTATACCGGCCTTCTGCAATTCTGTTTTCAACAAAATCTTCAAAATAGTCCCCCAAGGAGACAGAAGTATTTTTTCCCATCGTCATCATGTTTTAAACAAAATTACCAATTTTTGGTAATTTCTGCAAAAGGGTTTTTCAAACCAGTAGGTAAAGGATTTCGCACAACGTCCGACTGCTTTCCGCTGCAGCGGCATTGGCAGTTCATTTGTTGATTGATGTTGTAAAGTAAACAATTTGTTCTATTGGTTCATAGTAGCACTACAGCCGCTGTTGTGGAAAGCAGATGTTGTAAGCAGTTATACAGTTAGAGGTGTTTACCCACGGTTATTATCGCACCTACACCGTTGAACCACTTGGGTATTTTGAGGCTTTCATCTTCTTTGAACACAGGGTCACCTCTTAATACCTGATAAACGGGCAGCAGCACTTGTGGATGAATATAAAAGTCGTCCAGTTGCTTCAGCCACCCAGCCTGTGCGTTGACTCCCCAACCAAGTGTACGGGCATTCTTTGTCTTATAAGCAGGTCTATTCCCCCGATGGTATCGCTGTGAATAGGTGAAATAATAGACTACATCTGCTCCCATTGTAAGACTGCTTCTCTTGATAGGTAATGCCACCTGTAGTCCAGCGCTCAAAGCAAGGGTGTTGTAGTGGTATTTAGTTGAGCCGTAAAGTATGGCAACAGAATCTCTCACGTCTTCAAAGTTGCGCCCCTTTACTACAATGCCAAACGGAGTGGATTGCCTGACTTCGTTGATGCCCAGTCGGTAATAGCCCAATGCTAATTTTGTGGAGAGATGCCGCGTAAG
>DASYHD010000029.1:0-255541 GCA_035998945.1 Flavisolibacter sp.
AAAGGTGCTCCTTTCAGGAATAACCGGCTGCCATGGCCGTTATTTGTTGTTTTTGGTACACCGCATCATCCTTTCCCCCATCCCGCTACAAGCCATCCACAAAGAAAGCCTGCACCGAAGACCACTCCCTGTTTCACCCCTAACCTTTGACGTCTCTCAGATTATAAGCTCTCTCCCAATAACTTAATAACTTAATAACCCAATAACGCCTCAATCTCAATCTCAACCTCAACCTTAATCTTAACCTTACCCTCCATTCACCCTCACCACCGCCAGCGCATTGTACGCTCCGTTTTTGAGGGAATAATGACTCCCGTTCACCTCCTGGAAAAAGGCAATGCCTAGCACCACAAACAAGGGTTGTGTACTGTTGGGGGCAACTGCAAACAAGAGCGATAGGGGTACGCTGTCCGACCCGTCAAGGGGCAGCACCGCGGAGTTGTTGGCCTCCGCAGTAAAGAGCCCTGCTTCAAAATCAATGGCACCGCCACCGCCCAGGATCTGGTAGTGCGTGGCTTCCTTTGGCGCCCCAATCTGGTTCAGGGGCACAAAGGAGGGGATCTCAATTTTGAGTTCACCACTCACCCGATCAATGGCGGCCACAAACGGGGCAAACAGGGTCTGCGAAAGCTTACCGCCGGCATTAAACTCAAAGCCGGTTAAAAGCTCCAGCTCCCCGTCCAGCACATTGCGCTGCCCGCGGGCAGAGGTGGCGTCGGCTTTGACCACCTTCATCATCTCGCGGTGCAGGCGGCTCACCATCCTTGCATCGGAGGCGTTTTGCAAGAGCACCCGGAAGGCGGCCCGCAGGGTTTTACCGGCCTTGCCGGCCCGTCCGAATTCCGCCTGGTTTTCACGGGTGCGGATAAAAGCAGGGTCCGAAGCAATGCGTTCAGCCGATACACCGCCTTTTTCCCGCACGAGGTACCCGTCTTTTGACTTGTAGAAGGTCACATCATCCAGGGTGCCTTCTACTTTAAAGATTCCTTTTTGTTTTGCCATTTTGTTTTACGTTTTAAAATGAAAAAAGTGGGGCAGCTTTTCAGGTGGTCTCGACCGGTAGCGCTGGGCCTGTCGGGCTGCTGTCGGTACAAGAATAAAAAGCCATTTTGCCCCTTCCTAACAGGGAGGAACAAACGGCAACAGAATGGCACACAATGCCGCAAAGGGTAGAAAAAGGTGGCTAACCAAAGGTCCCGTGCCTTTTCGGCACCAAAAGGACCCAAAAGGACAGTGCATAAAAGCACGCCCCTGCCTTTTTATCCCGATGCAGGAGAGGACTTTGAGGGGTGCTTGAAACGCCGGTGCTGGAAAGCAGCCATAGCGTTTCGCCAGTGCCGTCCACAGATGGCTCTGCAGCCTGTGCTGTCGAAGGAAGCATCACCATGACAAGGGTGAAGCTTTTCTTTTGCTGACTTTCCAAATAGTGGAATGACTGCTACCGTCCCGCATCCGGCTTGTCATTTCGAGAGCCGGGGGATCTGTGCATCCAACAGGAAACGACAATGATGTGTTGCAATGACGATCGGCACTTTTTCTTTTTGTTCAATCCACAGATGGCTCGTTCCTCGCCATGACAAGGGAGAGTCGTTGCCTTCACACCCTTTCCGGACATCGGAGTGCTGTTAGCGGTAGTTCCTCGTGCTTGTCATCCCGACGCAGGAGGGATCTGTGGGAGCAGGTAAAAAAAGGTGGTAAAGGGTCAGTATGGATCAAGAGCTTTTCTTTTGCTTTCCATCCGAAAAGAGGGGGCTTGCACTTGTTTCCCACTCAACAAAATAAAAACACCACCACAAACAACCGCAAACCCCCTCGTCCAGCGCTGTATGGCGCCACCTGCACTTCAGGAAAAGACTGTAGCTGTCACAGGCGCCATACAGCGCCTAACGCTTGCCGCACTGTAAGCCGCTGCATCAGCAACCACTAACAAGCAGGAGTGAAGACTGAACTAAAGAGAAAGACTGCACACAAAAGAAATAACCGCCGCCAGTAATGAAGGGCTGTTGTGCGCCGGCCCGTTCCGCCAGCGGAGCGTTGGGCGGGACTAGCCTTTTTGCTCGCCTTTTGCGGCAATGGCAAAAGGCGAAAAACACTACTTATCCCTAATCACGAAATCGATTCAGGTTTTATTCACTTTCGGATTAAGTTTTTTCCGTACAAGACACCCCGCAACCGCCCCGTTGATGGTAAAGAGATACTAAATAGATGGTAAATACATAGTAAAGGTGAAGTACAGGTCTCCGAATACAGAAAACAGCCCAACAACCCGGATTGCCAACCCACCCTTCCCAACTATCTTTGCCCCATGCCATGGAACTGGAGCGACAGCCTGAACCTTTTTCGCAAGCTCACCCTGAGGCGGAGTCTCAATGCTGCCAAAGTGCTGGCCAGCTATCACGTGAGCAAATGGACGAAAAAGCCCGTGCAGTGGGGATACCCGGTTTCCATCTCTTTCGAGCCGACGACATCTTGCAACCTGCGCTGCCCGGAGTGTCCCAGCGGGCTGCGGGCCTTTACCCGGCCCACGGGCATGCTGCAAAAGGATTTTTTCAGGGAAACCATCGACCAGTTGCACAAAGAACTCCTTTACCTTGTTTTTTATTTCCAGGGAGAGCCCTACCTCAACCCTGCTTTCCTCGAAATGGTGCAATACGCTTCTTCCAAAAAAATCTACACCGCCACCTCCACCAATGCCCATTACCTTACGGATGCCGCTGCAAAAAAAACGGTCGAAAGTGGTCTTGATCGCCTGATCATCTCCATCGATGGCACCACGCAGGAGACTTATAAACAATACCGAGTGGGCGGCAACCTGGAGAAAGTGCTGGCCGGTGCCGCCAACATCGTTAAATGGAAAAAGGAGTTGCGGAGCAAAACCCCCTTTATTATTTTCCAGTTCCTGGTGGTGCGCCACAACGAGCACCAGATCGAAGACCTAAAACAGCTGGCCAAAGAGATTGGCGTAGATGATGTGTGGCTGAAAACGGCGCAGGTGTATGATTACGAGAATGACCCCAACGGGCTGATTCCAACCAATAATAAATACAGTCGCTACAAAAAGGACAAAGGGGGTAAATACAGTTTCAAGGGAAACAACGCCAATCATTGCTGGCGGCTCTGGCACGATCCGGTGATTACCTGGGATGGCACCGTAGTGCCTTGTTGTTTTGATAAAGACGCACAGCACAAGCTGGGATCCCTTCGCCAGCAGTCCTTCAAGGAGCTTTGGCAGAACAAGGATTATAAGAACTTTCGCAGCCAGGTATTGCAAAGCCGCAAGAACATCGATATCTGCGCCAACTGCTCCGAAGGCGTAAAAGTTTGGGGCTAGGGGTTTGGCATTTGGTGTTATTCCTGGCTGGTTTCGTATTCATTTCACGTAGCTCGCCGCTCAAAGCTCACAGCTTCTCTCTAACTTTGAAACAATGGGTATTGAAAAAGAAATTCACCAGCAAACATTTCGCAATGGCCGGCAAAAAGCACTGATCAATCTCCTGTACACCTATGGCTGGGCCATCGAAAAGATCAAAAGCTTTGTGGCGCAGGAAGACATTACCCACCAGCAATACAACATCCTGCGCATTTTACGCGGGGCTCACCCCCAGCCGCTTTCCACCCTGCAGATTCGCGAACGCATGCTGGACAAAATGAGCGATACCAGCCGTATCGTGGATCGCCTGGTGCTGAAGGGCCTTGTGCAAAAGTCCACCTGCTCCAAAGACAAGCGCCTGGTAGACGTAGTGATTTCCGAAAAGGGGCAGGAACTCCTGAAAAAGCTGGATAGCCAGGCGGAGCAGATGGACCACAGCATCATGGGCGGCATTTCTGAAGAAGAAGCGGAGCACCTGAACCGCATGCTCGACAAATTGCGCGGCAACGGCACTGCATAAAACGGTTCTTCGGGATCAAAAGACTCAGGAAATTTTAATTAGCTATCAAATAAGGTTCTGCAACTTGTTGCCTCCATGCCTTTCTGCCTTCAAAAAAGGAATTAACGTTTTTACAGTTCCCGCAATTCTTCCTGCCCCACCAGTTTTCCTATCTTCACTTTTTCATCAGTGACTATGAAGAATCTATCCCTCCTTTTTTGTTTTTTGTCCCTTGCACTCTTGTCCGCAGCACAGCCTAAAGCTGAATTCCGTGGCGTATGGATCGCCTCTGTTGATAACATTGACTGGCCACGCCGGGGCCAGTACGACGTAGAAAGCCAAAAGGCAGAATTCATCCGCCAGTTGGATATGCACCAGCGCAACGGGATGAACGCCGCCATCGTGCAGGTTCGCCCCGCGGCCGATGCGTTTTACCCTTCACCCTACGAACCCTGGAGCCAGTGGCTCACCGGTGTACAGGGCAAGGCACCGGCCCCTTACTACGACCCGATGAAGTTTACCATCGAAGAAGCGCACAAGCGGGGTTTTGAATACCATGCCTGGGTGAACCCCTACCGGGCCACGTTGTCGGTAGGCAAATCATCGGTAGCGCCCAATCATATCAGCCGTCTGCATCCCGAATGGTTTTTGCAATACGGCAATACCCTGTATTTCGACCCGGGTAACAAAGAAGCCCAGCATTGGGTGGTAGATGTGATCACCGATATGGTGAGCCGCTATGATATTGACGCCATTCACATGGACGATTATTTTTACCCCTACCGCATTGCCGGCAAGGAATTTCCGGATACCGCTACCTACCGCAAATACGGGGCGGGTATGAACAAGGAAGACTGGCGCCGCAGCAATACAGACTCTATTGTGGCCAAATTGTCCAGGGCTATCAAGGAAACAAAGCCCTGGGTGAAGTTCGGTATCTCGCCGTTTGGTGTTTGGCGCAACCAGGACAAAGACCCGATGGGTAGCCCTACCCGCGCCGGCGTTACCAACTACGACGACCTGTATGCCGATGTGCTGCTCTGGCTGCGCAACGGCTGGATCGACTATGTATCGCCACAGATCTATTGGGAGTTTTCGCACAAGGCCGCACCCTTTCAGCCCATCCTGGAATGGTGGAACAAACATACCTACGGCCGTCATTGCTATATTGGTATGGGTATTTACCGGGCCGGCAGCAATGTGGCCTGGCGAAACGTAAACGAATTGCCGCGACAGATCGACTCCACCCGGGCTATGCCCAATGTGCAGGGACAGATCTACTTCAGCAGTACCACCTTTGATAAAAACCCGAATGGCTGGAACGACATCCTGCGCAATCAATATTATAACGAGCGGGTTTCCGTCCCCGAAATGCCCTGGCTGCCCAAAAAGCCAACGGCTGTTTCAACAGCGGCAGGGAATTAAGGCTGAGACTGAGGTTAAGATGTAGAAGAAAATACGGAAGTAAGGTGCCCCTGGCACAAGATCTTTCCGGATAAATACAACAAATAAGAATGACAACGAAAAGCCTCCCTTGTGGAGGCTTTTCGTATATAATCGGAGAAATCAAATAGAAATCGGTGTGCTTTCATCAAAAACGTTTCCCGATCCTCAGGCCGTACTGCGTAATGACGTCTGCATTGCTGTCGTTTTGAAACGATGCTTTGGCGCCAAGGAAAAAGCGGCTTGGAAAAGTATAAGCATACGAAACGGCAATCTGGTAGCCGATGGTGAAAAGCTGCTGGTCTTCACTATTTCGGAAAGAAAATAAGGGCTCGGGAAAGTTGGTGGCCGGGGGATGATAAATGCCATATGAATCGGCAACAGAAGACACCTGATAGCGAAGAAGTGTGCCGGCCCCTACTTTTAATTCGTGTGCTGTTGTGTGCAGTGGGGCGTAATTGGCCAGCCCATTTAATTGAATGCCACCGGTAACCATCCGGTAAGAGGCATCCCGCACCTGGCCGAGGTCTGTGACATACAGAGGATACACGTCGTTATGCAAATTGGTGGAAAGGCCACCTGTTAATTCCAGTTTCTTGCTAAGATAACGGCCGTATTCTACGGCAAAGCCAACGCCCCGCATGTCGCCAGTTCCGTGAAAGGAGCGGTTCAGGTCAAGAGAAACCTGCTGCCTGGTTTGTGCCTGTACAAATGAGGCCGAGAGAAGGAAAAGAAAAAGGGTAAAAGATGCTTTCATAAACATGGTTTGTGGTGAAAGCTTAAACTTAGGTTGTTCGGATAGAAAAAAACCATCCTGCGGGAGGATGGTTTGTATTTAATCTTTCTTTAAGATTACTTTGATGCGTTCTCGAAATGCTCGCTCACCTTATTCCAGTTGATCACGTTCCAAACGGCAGCTAAATAATCCGGACGCTTGTTCTGGTATTTCAGGTAATAAGCGTGTTCCCACACATCAATGCCCAGGATCGGGGTACCTTTCACCTCGGCTACATCCATCAGCGGGTTGTCCTGGTTGGGGGTGGAGGTAACTTCCAGTTTGCCGTCCTTTACAATCAGCCATGCCCAGCCGCTACCAAAGCGGGTAGCGCCGGCGGCATTTACTTTTTCTTTCAGGCCATCCAGGGAGCCAAAGGTGCTGTTGATGGCCTCGGCTAGGGCACCTGTCGGTTGACCGCCGGCGTTTGGTCCCAGGATCTCCCAGAAAAAAGAGTGATTCCAGTGGCCGCCGCCGTTGTTGCGAACGGCAGGCGAAATAGAGCCTGCACTGGCCACCAGTTCTTCCAGGCTTTTGTTCTCGTGTTCGGTGCCGGCAATGGCTTTATTCAGGTTATCCACGTAAGCCTGGTGGTGCTTGCCGTGGTGGATTTGCATGGTCTGTGCGTCAATGTGTGGTTCCAGTGCTTCAGGTGCATACGGTAGTGCGGGGAGTGTAAATGCCATAACATTCAGATTTTAGATGATTGGTTAAAGATTTGTCCTACGTGCCGGCAAAGTTACAGGGCGGTAAGGGAATCTTGGCGCTGTCATTTAAATTCCACTTTTCTTGCTGCCTGATGCAGCATTTCGGCATTGTTCTGTGTTTTATAAAGGACTATATATAACGGGTCTTTAAAATTCTCTTTTCGATTGATTTATAACTTGTTATTTTTAAACGAAGTATTTACCGGTTCCATACTTTGCTGAACCGATTACATAGGTGTTACTGCTTACAAAAACAATAAACCACGCATTATGAAAAAATCACTGCTGTTGGCATGGATGATTCTTTCCATTCCTTTGCTTGTATTTAGCCAAACGCGTCAGGTGACCGGTACGGTTACCGACGACAAAGGGGCTCCTTTAACCAGCGTCTCTGTTACGCAAAAAGGCACCACCACAGGTACAGTTACGAACGAAAACGGAACTTATACCTTAACAGTTACAGGAGCAAGTCCTGTTCTTGTATTCTCGTATGCCGGCATGCAGCCGCAGGAATTGCCTGTACGTACTGCATCAGTTTACGATGTCCGGTTGCTCCCGGGTGGCGCCATGTCGGAAGTGGTGGTAACAGCGCTCGGTATCCGCAGGGAAAAACGGGCCTTGGGCTATACGGCACAGGAAGTTTCAGGGGAGGCGCTGACACGTACCAAAGAAACCAACATTGTAAATGCCCTTCGCGGACAGGTGGCTGGTGTGCAGATCAATAGTGGCGGTGGTGCACCCGGACAAGGTTCCCGCATCATTATCCGTGGTATTAAATCGTTGAGTCCAGGAAAAAACAACCAGCCTTTGTTTGTAATTGACGGTATTGTGATGGACAATAGCACCATCACTGGCGGCGATGCTTCGGGACAAACCGAGCTTCGGGGTATGTCAAACCGGGCGGCAGACATCAACCCCGACGATGTGGAATCCATTTCGGTGCTGCGGGGCGGTGCGGCAACAGCACTTTACGGACAGGCCGGCTCCAACGGTGTAGTTATCATCACCACCAAATCGGCACGTGTCGGGAAAATGCGTATCAATTTCTCCAGCACGTACGGCATTGATGAAGTGAACAAGTTTCCCGATGTACAGACCGTGTACACACAGGGCTACCGGGGTGTTTATGATCCAATCACCATCTTTACTAATTGGGGTCCTACTGTGGAAGAAGCAAGAGCGATTGACCCTACCCACCCTGCGGAGTTATTTCATAATTATGCCCGGGCTTACCAAAAGGGAAGTCAGGTACGCAACACATTGATGTTGTCAGGCGGAACGGAAAATGCTTTGCTTACCTCTTCGTTCGCACATTTCAAACAAACGGGTGTGATTCCCAATTCAGACTATCAGAATATCTCTGTTCGATTGAATGGTCAGTTCAGGGCCGGCAATATCTTCCGTTTTACCCCTTCGTTCAACTACATTAATTCCGGCGGCCTGCGGGTTAACTCGGAGCGCTATAATGAGCAGTTAAGCTACTGGTCGCCACGGCACGATGTAAAAGACTATATCAAAGAAGACGGCACCATGAAGGGCTACCGCGACAATCCAATCTATGGTACCTACTCCAATCGCTTTAAGGATAATGTAAACCGTATTATCGCCAATGTATCCGCCACCTTGTCGCCGGTGAAATGGTTCGACCTTGACTACCGTGGCGGTATGGACTTTTATACAGATTTCAGAAGACAGACGGCGCCTGGGCCTAGGGGTTTGGTTGATGAAAGGAACTTTAGTGACAATGTATATGAAGGGTTTGCCGGTTTTGTGAGGGAGTATCGTATTAGCAATCGCTTGTTAACCTCAAACATTTTTGGAACATTCAAAAAAGACTGGGGCACCCGTCTGAATACTGTATTACGTGTAGGGAATGATGTCAGAGCACAAAGATTCACTAGACTTTCCTCTGCAGGATACGGGTTAGATGTACCTACCTTGCTAACTATAAACAACACACAAAATCGCCGAACAGATCAATATGAAGAAGATTATCGCATTGTAAGTGCTTATGGCGATCTGAACATCGGCTGGGATAATTATCTCTTTCTGAATGTGACCGGCCGCAACGACTGGACATCCACGCTGGCAAGAGGAAATAACTCTTTCTTTTATCCTTCGGTGAGCCTTTCGTATGTCTTCACCGATCATTTTCTCAGAGCTCCTTGGCTGAGCTTTGGTAAGTTCCGGGCTTCCTTAGCCGAAGTAGGCAAGGACACAGATCCTTATCAAACCAATGCCTATTTCACCCCGTTGGTGCTGACCTCCAGCCAACAGGTAGTCTGGACCCGGGCCGACAGCCGCGGCCAGCAAACCCTAAAGCCAGAACGAACATCCACGCTGGAGCTGGGAGCCGAATTGCGGGCCCTGAACAACCGCATTGGGCTTGACTTTACCTGGTACAAGCTGAACAGCCGCGACCAGATCATCCCTGTACTCATTTCTCCAACTTCTGGTTACACCAGCATTATTACCAATGCCGGTGAACTGGAAAACAAAGGCATCGAGATTGTATTGAACGGCTCACCCATAAAAGGACGTGATTTTAGCTGGGATGCCACCATCAACTTTACCCGCAACCGCAATAAAGTGGTAAGTATTATCGAAGGTCTTACAGAAATTACCGTGGGTTCCTGGTTTGGTTACGTGGGCGCCACCGCCACCATGAAATACATCCCTGGCCAGCCGGTGGGAAGTATTTACGGAACCTCTTACCAACGCTATTACGGCAACAAGCCCGATGATAAAATGACCGTTGACAGAAGCCTGCCGATTGTCATTGCCAGCACCGGTGCCAACCGTGGTTTCCCGGTTCGGGATCTTACGCAACGCATCCTAGGCAACTCGCAGCCCGACTGGACCGGTGGCCTGATGAACACGTTTACGTATAAAAACCTGCGCCTCTCCTTCCTGTTTGAAACACACCAGGGCCAAGACCGCTACAACCAGTTAGGCAACTACCAATCGGCTTTTGGTACGGCGCCCTATACGCTGGACCGCAATACCTCCAAAGTGTTTGAAGGCGTGCTGCCCGATGGCACCCCCAACACCCAGTTGGTTTGGCTGGGCCAAGGCGTGGGCCCAGACGGTCGTGACTATACCGATGGTTTTTACCGCAACGTTCACCGCGGCGTGACCGAGAACTTTGTAGAAGATGCCTCCTGGGTGCGCCTGCGCAACCTGAGCCTGAGCTACAAGATCCCTACGAACTTTATACGGGGTAATGTTGTAAAAGATGCTACCGTAACTTTTACAGGTAACAACCTGTTCTTGTGGACGGATTTCAGTGGCTTCGATCCCGATGCCAGC
The DNA here is from genome assembly GCA_035998945.1 of Flavisolibacter sp. GTDB lineage: Bacteria > Bacteroidota > Bacteroidia > Chitinophagales > Chitinophagaceae > Flavisolibacter. Next base: position 10,104 of record DASYHD010000029.1, read on the forward strand.
AGCTTTAACAGCGGAAGCAACGTGGATGCCTTTACCGGCTTTGCTTACCCGGCCGTTCGCAGCTACCTGCTCAGCATCAACTTAAACTTCTAAACCATTTGCTATGCAAAAGATATTTCGTTTTGTTTTTTTACTTGTTTTGATCGGGGGAGTAACATCCTGTAAAAAGTTCCTGGATGTAAACACCAACCCGAACGCTCCGACGTCGGCGCCTATCAACGGTTTATTGCTGCGTGCCACCAATCGAACCGCTATCAATGTGTTTAGCGTGGGCAACCTCGTGTCCAACTACACGCAGTACCTGGCCTCACCCAACGCGGCCTCACCCAGTGACACCTACGACCAGATTGATGCCAGCGACACCTGGACCAACCTGTATGATGCGATGACCGACATCTACGACATGCAGCAGCAGGCCCAGGCAGCCGGTGCTACCCAATACCAGGGCGTGGCCAATATACTGATGGCCATCAACCTTAGTCTGATTCACAATGTATGGGGGGCAGCTCCGTTTTCTGAGGCGTTCACCGGAGATGTGCTCACGCCCAGCTTTGACGACGCTAATTCGCTTTACCAGCGCAGCCTTACCCTGCTTGACGAAGCTATAACGCTGCTGGGACAAAGCGGCAGTACCATCACCATTCCTATGGCCGCCGCCACTAGTCCCGACCTGATTCACCAGGGAAAAACAGCGAACTGGATCAAAACGGCCTGGGCTCTGAAAGCAAGATTGCTGAATCAGTTGAGTAAAACACAGCAGTACAATCCAACGGCTATTTTCGACGCCTTGTCAAAAGCTTATACCTCTAATGCTGATGATGCATTTGTCACTACGTTTGATGTACGTAACCCCTGGAATGCTGTAGCCGTAAGTAATGCAGGACAAATTTTACAAGGCTGGCTTTCTGAATATTATGTTGATGCCATGGACGGAACCCTGTTTGGTGTGAGCGATCCCCGCCTGCCACTGATTGCTACGTTGACACAGTTTGGCGATTACCGCGGTACACGTAACGGTGCCGGCCGTATCGGTACCGGTATTAACCAGGAAGAATCTTACCTGAGCACCACTGGATTCTACTCCAGCCCCAAGTCCCCGCTTTATATTATTTCCTATGATGAGCTGAAGTTCATCGAAGCGGAGGTGGCCTTCCGTACCAACGATATGACAAGGGCCTACAATGCTTACCTGGAAGGGATTCGTGCCAATATGAACAAAATGGGTGTGACTCCCGCGGCAAGAGATGCCTATATAAATAACCCTGCTGTATCGGTAGGTGCCAATAACCTGACGCTGGAACTGATTTTCCGAGAAAAATGGAAAGCGCTATTCCTGCACCCGGTAACCTGGGACGATGCCCGCCGCTTCAACTATGGTTACAACGGCTTTCAGTTACCATTGAATGCCGTACAGACTACTCCGATCCGTCGGTTAGTTTATCCTAATGTTGAGTTGAGCCGTAATGGAGCCAATGTGCCGGAAGTGGGGAGTGTGATACAACGGCTATGGTGGGATCAGTAAGCCTTCTATTAACATATTTTATAAAGCCCTGTACAGTTTGTACGGGGCTTTTTTGTTAGTCCTTGAAACCAGCCTTCTGTTCTTTAAGCCGTTTATCAGGTTTTAAGAACAGAAAAGAACATTTGAGTACCGTAAATAAAATTTAAAAAAAAATTAACGAATCTGTGGCAAATCTATATATTTAGCTTCTCAACAAAAACTTACGCCACATGAGACAATTTGTACTGTTGGTACTTATCACAATAAGTACCGTCCTCTCCTATGCTCAACAGCGAACAATTTCAGGTAAAATCACCGATGCCACCGGTGAGCCGGTGCCTGGGGCCTCAGTCAAAGTAAAAGGCACACAAAAAGGAACCATAGCTGATGCCACCGGTTCTTTCAGCCTTAGCGCACAACCCGGCGATATCCTGGTGATTTCAGCTGTAGGAATCTCTACAAGAGAAATTCCAGTGACAGCCAACACCACTACTTACAACGTAGGGCTTACGCGGCAAAACCAGGAAATGTCGGAGGTTGTTGTAACAGCTCTAGGCGTCCGCCGTGAGAAAAAAGCCTTGGGTTATGCTGTTCAGGAAGTAAAAGGCGAAAACCTGACCATTGCCAAATCAACAGATGTCAGCTCATCGCTGGCCGGTAAAGTAGCCGGCGTGCAACTGGTTGGCTCTCCCAGTTCAACGTTTGATAATGCGGATATCATCATCCGGGGCGTTACTGGTCTTGGCGTATCTACCCCACTTTTTATTGTTGATGGAACGCCAACCAACCAGTCCGCTGTCATTATGGATAACGTCGAATCGGTATCTGTACTGAAGGGTGCTGCTGCTACCGCTCTTTACGGACAACGAGCCCGTGACGGCGTTGTGGTTATCACTACCAAGAAGGGAACCCGTAGACGCTCCACCAGCGTAGAAGTAAACCTTGGTGCTACGATTGAGAAAATAGCACTGCTGCCGCCTTATCAGAACCAGTATGCCGGAGGGTACTCTTCTTCCTACACCAGCAAGAATTCGTTGGGTGCTGGTTACCTGGACGACCAAGGCTTCTACATTTTTAAATACCGTCCATCTGTACACCCGGCCTCATGGGCAGCCTTCGATGGCCAGCGCATGTTGGAGTACGGTGCCGATGAAAGTTGGGGACCCAAAATGGAAGGCCAACAGTACCGTGCTTACTGGAGTTGGTACCCGGGAGCAGAGTTTGGCCAGTTGACGCCTTTAACTCCGCAGCCTGATAACATAAAAAACTTTTTTCAAACCGGCCGGAACCTAAATAACTCCGTTTCACTAACAAGCGGAGGAGAAACCCATAACTTCCGGTTTACTTACGGTAACCAGAACAGAACATTGGTGGTGCCCAACGCCAAAAGAGATCAGCACCAACTGGCGGTCAATGGCTCATTCGACATGAGCAAAGCCATCGTTCTTTCTACCGATTTAACTTATACAAATGCATACACAAAAGGCCAGCCGCGGGAAGGCTACCGGCTGGATGGTTTGAACGTAACACAGAATTTTAACCAATGGTTCCAGCGGCAGTTGGACCTGGAAAGAATGAAGCGCTACCGCGAACCCGATGGCAGTCTGAACTCCTGGAACATTGGTGATCCCAACAACGCAAGCGATATTGCTACCTATGGCAAACCGCAATATTGGGACAACCCTTACTATGTCATTGAAGAGAATTTTGGCACCCAACGCCACAATCGATTGGTAGGTAATGTGGGATTGAATATCAAATTCAACAGCCACCTTAACCTGCAATCGTTTGTAAGAACCAACACATATTCCAACGAAAACGACTCCCGTATTGCTTCCGGTGGACTGAATCAGGATTATTATGAAATTCTCCAGAACACCTATCGCGAAATGAATTATGAAAGCAACCTGATGTATAGAAACCGGTTTGGTGATTTCTCAGTTGATGGTATGCTGGGTGCCAACATACGCACCAACTATTATAGCCAGCTACGTGAAAACACAACCGGTGGCTTGAGCTCTGCCAATTATTTCGATATCAGGGCCTCTGTTGGCCGTCCGGATATTGCCCGGACTTATAATAAATACCAGGTAAATAGCCAGTATGCAAGAGCCTCTTTCGGGTACAAGGATATGGCCTTTATTGATGCCACCATACGACGCGATGCATCTTCTACCCTGCCGGCTGATAACAACACTTACATCTATCCATCCATCAGCGGTAGCTTCATCTTTTCTGAATTGACTAAGATGGCACTTCCCTGGCTGAGCTATGGTAAAATCCGCGGAAACTTTGCCCAGGTAGGTGCCGACCTGGACCCGCACTCCCTTGACTTGGCCATCAACAACGGATCTTTCTACGGCAGCAACCCTTCAGTAACCATTGGCAACCAGTTCAGGGGGGGAGCCATTGAGCCTGCCCTGACTAAGGGTTACGAATTTGGTGTTGAATTGAAATTCTTTAACCGGATTGGTCTCGATGTATCGGTTTACAAAAACAACAACATTAACCAGATTCTAGCCGTAGACGTATCACCGGCCAGTGGCTTTACCACAGCCCAGATCAATGCCGGTAATATTGTGAACGAAGGACTTGAGATTTCACTGAGCGGTACACCTGTTCAAAGCCGGGATTTCTCCTGGGATGTTACGGTTAACTGGGCAAAGAACAGAAACAAAGTTGAAGAGCTGTATCCAGGGTTGAATAGTTATCTCTATGCAACCAACCGTTACGATACCCGCCTGGAGCACCGTGTTGGCGGCGAATGGGGTATGTACTACGGCCGCAAATGGAGAGTGGATGAAAAGACCGGCAAAACCATTATCAATGCTTCTGGTCAGCCCGAGTATGACATCAACCAGCCGATTGGCCAGGTTCTCCCGCGTTGGACCGGCGGTACTTACCAAAGCATCCGCTACAAAGGCATCGACCTGAGCTTCAACCTGGACTTCCAGAGCGGCGGCTTGTTTTATTCTGAAACCCGAAACTTCGGTACAGGTTCCGGCTTAACACAAGAAACAGTTGGCGTGAATGATAAAGGGCATGATTGGAGAGACTACCCCGGTTCTTATACCCTGGCTGGCGGCAATACCGGCAACGGCGGTATCCGTATTCCGGGTGTGTTTGCCAATGGCCAGGAAAACAACCGATACATTTCTGCAAGGGCTTACTGGTATACGGCTCGTCAGCGGGATGCCCGCAACGTGTTGCTGGATGCTTCCTATGTAAAGCTGAGAGAAGTTCGCCTGGGATACACGTTCCCACAGAGTGTTTTGCGTGCTGTTAAATACGCTAAGTCGGCTAACCTTGGCTTTATTGTATCCAATGCATGGCTGATCTGGGCCAATACCAAGAAATACGGTGTGGATCCGTCAGAACTGGAAGTGTTCTACCGCGAAGGCGGCCAGTTGTCTTCAACCCGCCAGTTTGGTTTGAACCTGCGTGTGATCTTTTAATTAAAAAACTGAAACATTGATAAGAGAAACACAGCAGCAACCTATTGTTCCGGTGATTCTTTCAAACATGAAAATTATCAGAGGTATGAAAAAAATCTTCATTATAGCAGCAGCTGGTATCCTGATGGCAGGCTGTAATAAATTTAAGGATATGAACGTGAGCCCCACCTTGCTCACATCAGCATCAACAAAAGGTCTTTTAACCAATGCACAGCAGGCCATGTCGGACCTGATGCTTGGTAACACGGCAGCCAGTCGCCTGCCTGCCTTATATATACAACATCTTGCAGAGGGACCCTATCCCGGACCTTCTTTGTACAGTGACCGCAACCTTTCATTTGCAGGTTGGTACACCGGGCCTTTGTACGATCTGCAAACCATCATCAACTACAACCTTGAAGCCAACAAGGCCGCTATTGGCAATGGTTCTAAAGACAACCAAATAGCCGTTGCCCGGATCATGAAAGCATTTTACTTTTTAAATCTCACAGACCGGTATGGCGATATTCCGTACTCGCAGGCGCTGAAAGGAAATGAAGCCTTCTCACCGGTGTACGACAAGCAACAGGATATCTACACGGATCTGTTCAAAGAACTGGCCGAAGCACAGGCCCAGATCAAAACCGGTGAGAATAAAGTGGTGGGTGACGTAATACTAAACGGTGATATGGCTGCCTGGAAGCGATTTGCTAATACGCTGCGTATGGTGATGGCGCTTCGTCTTTCCAAAGTAGATCCTACAAAAGGAAAAATAGAATACGCCGCCGCCGATGCGGCGGGTGTCATTACCAGCAATGCACAAAACATTTCGTATAAATTTCTTGGAGATGATCCCAACAATTACAATCCCTGGTATAACAACTACTCCATTAGCAATCGTAATGATTATGCTATCAGCACGACCATGACAGATTATATGAAGCCGAAAAGCGATCCCCGTCTGCCGGTTTATGCTGAAGTATTGGCCGGCGGCGAAGTAAAAGGCTTGAATCCTGGTCGGAACGTAGCGGTAAATATCCCGGCTGCCTACAGCCGTATTGGTAGTTATTTCCGTAGTGCCGGTTCACCTTTGGTGTTGCTGTCATACGCACAGGTACTTTTTATGCGTGCAGAAGCCGCAAAGATTGGGTATACAGCTGGTGGTGATGCAGAAGCCAAAATACACTATGAAAATGCGATCAAAGCTTCCTGGGAACAGTTTGGCGTCTTCGACCAAGCTGCTTACACTACATATATCATGTTGCCCGACGTAGCTTATAATCCTGCTACCGGCTATCGCCAGATCATGACAGAAAAATGGGTGCATGGTTACCTGAACCACAGTTGGGAGGCCTGGAACGACTGGAGAAGAACCGGCTTCCCGGTATTGACGCCGGCGGCAGATGCCGTGGATGCCCGTGGTATACCCTTGCGTGTAGGATATCCTGCCAACGAATCAACCCTGAACGGTACCAATTACAATGATGCAGTATCGCGTTTAGGTGGCACAGACGATAATTATGGAAAAATGTGGTGGGTGAAATAGCACACACTTCTCATGTAAAGACGGAGCTGCTCTTTTGAGCGGCTCTCTTTTTTAGCGAATGTTTTGAATCAAACGTTATCATCCTACCGAGAGTGTATCATCGGTACCTTGTCAAATAAGAGATGTTCTTTCTAACAGATGTTATATTCTCTGTAACTATCGTTTTTGCTGAAAAAAAGCTTTCATCAGCCCGGCACACTCCTCGTGAAGAACCCCGTGCTGCAGCACAGTTTTAGGATGAAAAGGCCAGGTTTCCCTGGTAATATGCAGGTAACCATTCTTGGGGTCGGAGGCGCCATATACAATGCGGCCGATCTTACTCCAGTACAGGGCACCGGCACACATCAGGCAGGGTTCCACCGTTACATATAAAGTGGCGTCTGGCAGGTATTTGCTGCCCAAAAAATTGAAAGCGGAGGTAAGAGCAATCATTTCGGCATGCGCCGTCGGATCGGCCAGGGTTTCCACCTGGTTGTACCCGCGGGCAATAATCTTCTTGTCGATCACCACCACCGCACCTACAGGCACTTCATCGGCATCAAATGCTGTTTGCGCCTGTCGCAGGGCCTGTTGCATAAAATAGTCATCATTCATGCCGCCAAAGTAAAGAAATAGGTGGATGTGCGGATATGCTAATGAGCGGATATGCGGATCAGTGAATGGGATAATTCCATCTTGAATAATAAGCCGAAGCGATGAACACAATTAAATTGCTGAAAGCACATGGCTCAACTTTCACAGCTTCACAAGCCCGTTCTTCACCGCGAACAGCACCAGCCCGATGCGGCTTTTTACCTCCATTTTTTCCTGGATGGTAGCGCTGTAGTCTTCAACGGTACGCGGACTAATTTTTAACTTGGCAGCAATTTCTTTGTACGATAACTCTGTGCAGAAGTGGTTGATGAACTCCAGTTCTTTTTCGCTGAACGGCCATTTCCGGGAACCTTGTAAAGGCATGTCCTCCGTGCCGTTGGAAAGACCTTGCATCAGTTTGCGGCTGATTAATTCGGAGTGATAAAAATCTTTTTCCAGCACAGAGGTGATAGCTGTATTCAGCTCTTCGGGTTCGCAATCTTTCAGCACATAGCCTTTTGCACCGTTGCGGATCATGGCAATGATGGTGCCCTCTTCATCCAGCATAGAAAGAGCCAGCACTTTAATTTGCGGGTAATGCTGTTTCAGCCAAAGCGTGGTTTCAATGCCATCCATTACGGGCATGTTGATATCCATGAGAATCACCTTCGGAAGCGGGTGTGTCTTTAGCTTTTCCTGCAACCTTGCGCCGTTGTCTGCTTCAAACAGTACAGTATAACCAAAATCTTTCAGAAGACTGGCCAGCCCGCTGCGCAACAATGCGTGGTCGTCCACTAAGGCGATGTCAGCTTTCATGCTGCAATAATAGGAAGGGTCAGCCGGATTTCAGTGCCACCCTTAGTACCGTCAACCTGCAGCGTTCCACCGATGAGCTTAGCACGGTTGCGCATATTGCGCATCCCCGAACCTTCAGAGCCATTGATGCCTGTCGACTCAAAGCCTTTCCCGTTGTCGGTTACCATAACCTGCAACTCCTGCGGCGCATAACGGAGTTTAACCATGATCTGCGATGCTTCGCTGTGCTTAATGGCATTGTTCAATGCTTCCTGAACGGCACGAAAAAGAATCAGTTCTTTTTGCGGGTCAACAGGAGATGGGATGCCAATTACCCGTAGGCTGGTTTCAAAAACCCCGGCTTTTTCAATGAGCTGCAACTCCATGGCAATGGATTCGGCTAAGCCCAACGAAAGCACAGCTTCTGTATGCAGGGTTTTGGAAAGGGTGCGCAGGTCGGCAATGGCCTTGCTTACCAGTTCCTTGGTATTGGCAATCTTTTCCGGTGCATTTTCTTTTTCTGGGCGGATGGTGTTGAGGTTTAGCTTGGCAAGGCTCAGTGTTTGCCCGATATTATCATGAATTTCCTGGGCGATGTTTTTGAGTGTTTGCTCCTGCATATCAAGCTGCGCTTCGAGGATTTCCTTTTCAAACGCAGCCTGCAAGGCTACCTTTTCCTGCAGGTATTGGCTTTGTTTTTTTTGGTAAACCAGTACAAGGATGATAATGCCGATAGCCACCAGTAGAAAAAAGGCGGAGCTGATTACGATGATACTGACTTCTTCCGATAAGTTAGCCATAAGCTTCCGATAAGCAGTGAAAAAGCACTCACAAAAAGCAGCATGTTATGCACGCCCCAGAGCGTAGTGAGCAGTTCTCTTTCCTGCGCGGTATAGGTTGCCAATATTTGTGTAGTAAGATAATAATAGCTGAGAAAAATAATGAAACTGCCGGCAAAATAAATCAAATACCCCGAGGCCAGCCAGAAATTAAAATTGCGTAAAATATTCTGATCGGTAACATTGCTCAGGAGCTGGTGAAAATACATCAGCACAAAAAATACAACCGCTGCGGAAACCAGGCTGTAACCCATTGAATCGAACAGCTGGAAATCTTGCAAAACAATGTTCTTCACCAGCAGGTAAACAACAATGATGGCGCAAAGCAAAGTGGCCGCGATAACCTTAAACCGTGATTGGAAAAGGTTGCGGAAATAAAATCCAAGAAAGACGATGGTTAAAAAAGCATGGATATTATACAGCCAGATGTTGGGATAACTGGAGTTTTGAACCATGATACTGGCAATCAGCATCACCACGAACGTAAGAAAGCAATAGGCCAGCAAGGCGGTAATATGCTTCTCGCTATACCGCCTTGCATACAGCCATAAGGCTATAAGGTAAATAAAATAGCCTGTTGGTTCCAGATAGTTATTGATGAAGCTGTACAGGGTCACTTTGGTACGTTAAGATGGTGATTAGATCGAGTCGCCTTCTTCCTCGTCGTCGGTAGAGCAAGGTGGTTTAGGGCAACCTTCTACTTCGTAGGTTTCTCCCTGAATGCTTCGTTCCAGGTCTTTGCCGCCTTTGTTTACAGCTTTTGCCTTTACTTTCAGTACGCCGGCTTTGCGGCCGTCCTTCAGTACAGCGGCTTCCAGGTGCGATTTGATAACAATAAATTCGCGGCCGCTTTCCAGCAGCTTCCGCATGTCTTCGGTTCGAAAAACGAATTCTAGGTTGTGAGGCATATATTTTTTTTAGGTGGTAAAAATATTGCGGATTTCAAAGGTGCCACAATTCCTTCGCTGGAGCAACCGGGTTTTTGCGGAAAATGTACCGGTACCTCCCCGGAAAGTTACCGTAGAAAAACGGTGCTGCAAACCGTAGAAAACCGGTTGACTTCTGCGCCTGTATGTACCAATTTTGGGGTATTGAAACCAACATATGAATTCAACGGCAGCAAATATGATCGAGACCGGCCTTTCTTCCATTACACCACGTGAATTGGAGGTCCTCTATTGGATAGCAGAAGGCAAGGGCAGCAAGGAAATTGCCGCATCCCTGCACCTAAGTGTGCACACCGTGCAAAAACACACCAAGAACATTTACCGAAAACTGGACGTACACAATAAAATCGAAGCCCTTAACAAAACCAAGTGGCTGATCGCCTCCCTTTATCGCAACCAAAACTAACTGCTGTTTCTTCACAATCTAATTGCTTTGTTGAATGGAAAACACCAGGGAGGCGACAGTTATCACACCAGGTCTTAAAAAATAGCCGGCGATATGCTTTGCATACACCGGCTATTTTTATGATAACCCTTGCTATTACTAATTGTTTATTGGCTTATACTTCCATAATCACAAACGTGATGGGCTGTGTATGGTACGACCGCACCTTGCGTCCGTTCTGTTCTCCGGGGCTCCATTTAGGCCCACTCTTCACCACTTGTACGGCACCTTTCCCCAGGCCATAACCAGGGTCATTCAGGGCTTGCACCTTTGATATGCTGCCGTCTTTTTCTACCAGGAACCGTACGTTCACTGTGTATTGGCCCGGTTCCATTCCATCATAAGCTGCTTCTTCAATGTAGCGCATCAGGTTACGTTCCAGGTGGCGCCGCCATTGCGAAATGTTTACGCTGGCCGCGATCTCCACCTTCTCAAAAATCTTGTTCTCGTCTTCTTCTTTTTTGACCTCAATTATGCCTTTTCCGCCATCCACACCGTTTACCGCGTCAGCTACCACCGGCACGTTGGCAGCCAGTACGTCCCGGTCAACGCCTTTTGTTGAAACCACATCCACCACGGCAATCTCTTTCACCGGCGGCATTTCGCTTTTCTTCACCTCCTCATCTTTTTTGATGACGGGTGGTGTAAACTTGGTTCTTTCCAGCTGGGGTTCGGCAATCTTCGGCTTTGCTGCTACCATCTCTGTTTTCTTTGGTGGCGGAGCCTCCTGTTTAGGCGGCGGGGGTGGAGGAGGAGGTGGTGGCGTTACCTCTTCAATGTTTTCCAGCACCACATCTCTTACATTCACCATAGCAGTTTGCGTATCTGCCTGCGCCGGTTGTAGCAGCCACATAGATGTAAAACCAAGGAATACCGTTACCGCCAAAGCAATCAACAGGCGTTTTGGATAGGTTTTCCGTAACATATAGGCACCATATTGTTTGTTCCTGTTGTCAAACAAAAGGTCCAGGAAATCTGCTTTTAAAATGTCCTTCGCAACCATCATTTACCTCCTTTTCGTTCTGAATTAACGTTCACCTTGTAACTTACGACACAGTTATTAAAGCGTGGTTAACCCCTGATTAGAAAGGAGTTAAAGGGCGTTAAAAGGGGGAAAAGACACAATTTTGATAAAAATAAAAAAGTGGAACAGGCAGCAACGATTGTCCGGCCAGCCATTCATAGCAAAGGCAGGAAATTGCCGGGGCTACTTTACTGCCGGCGTTATAAAATGGCTGTTACTTCCGTAATGTCTATGTTGTAGAGGTAAGCCTCAATGCCATCCATGTCTTCGAAGCTTTTGACGAAGCTTACAAGATCGGTGGCTGTGTTGTAGAATACTTCAACATAAAATCCATCGATCTGGTAGAGAAGAACCGATATACCCAGTGATTTTCTCTCCATCAAAAATACCCCTTTGCACTTCACCAGTTTTTCCTGTACCTCGCGGGAGGCCGAGCGGAATTGTTGCAGGTTCATAACCGGAAGGTTGATATAGTTATGGCGGCAAAAGGGATACCTTAATTCCTTAAACAGGCGTGTTTAATATTGTACCCTCGCTTGAGCAAAGGATTACACAATACGGTTATACCTCTCTACAGCCGGGCTCTGGTACAGGTCGATTGTTTTGCTTAAAATGCTGATTGGCACTGCTTTTGGAAATATACCAGCGGATGTATTTGACAGAAAAAGGGGAACAGGACTGGTGAAAATGAAAGATATTTTCTGTTCCGGTACAGAAGACGTGTTTGTGTTTTTTGTGTGTATTGGATAAGGTGGATAATCGCAAAAAAGGTAGTCGCCCGACTACCTTTTTTCTTTTTGCCGGTGGCATCCGGCTTGCATGCTGCTACGTGTAATCTCTCACCCGATAAATGATAAATATGAAAAATGCATTTTTTGCAGTGTGTCTGGCAGCCCTGGTCACTGCCGTTGGCAGCAACTGCTCCCGTAACCCCGTTACCGGCAAGCGACAGATCGTAACCATGTCTACCGAACAGGAACTGGCCCTGGGGCAGGAAGCCGATCCACAAATCATTGCCCAGTTTGGGCTTTACCCCGATTCGGCACTGCAACGCTACATGCGCCAGGAAGGCCAGCAAATGGCTGCTATTTCGCACCGTGCCGATATACAGTATGGCTTTCGTGTGCTGAACTCCAATGTAATCAATGCCTTTGCTATCCCGGGCTACGTTTATTTTACCCGCGGCATTATGGCGCATTTTAATAATGAAGCCCAGTTTCAGGGCGTGCTGGGGCACGAATTGGGACATATTGCCGCACGGCATACGGTAATTCAGCAGCGAAACCAGATGCTGGGCCAGTTAGGCATTATTGCCGGCGCCATCATTTCACCACAGTTTGGCCAGTTTGCCGAAAATGCCATGCAGGGCTTGCAGCTCCTCCTGCTCAAAAACAGCCGCGATGACGAGCGGGAAGCCGATCGCCTGGGTGTAGAATACTCCACCAAAGCTGGCTTTGATGCGACAGAAATGGCCGAGTTCTTCAACACCCTAAAACGCCAGGGTGAGCAAAGCGGCGGACAGGCCCTTCCCAACCTGCTCTCTACCCACCCTGATCCTGGTGAACGGAACCAGACCGTAGCGCAATTGGCTGCGGAATGGAAGCAACAGGTAGGATTGACTAATCCCCAGATTAACCGCGAAACCTATTTAAGAAGAATTGAAGGCATGGTGTATGGCGAAGATCCAAGGGAAGGATTTGTGGAAGCTTCCGTTTTTTATCATCCCGAACTGCGTTTCCAGTATCCTATACCGCAAGGCTGGCAATACCAGAACTCGCCGCAAATGGTGCAAATGGCGCCGCAGGACGGCCGTGCTCTGATGATGCTGACACTGGCCCAGGGCACTTCGTTACAAGAGGCGGCACAGGCCACCATGCAACAATACCAGTTACAGGTGGTAGGCTCCCGCGAAACAACCATCAATGGCCTGTCGGCACTGATGGTAGAAGCACAACAGCAACAGCAGAATGGTGGTGTGCTGCGCACCTTGTCGACCTTTATCCAGTACAACAACAATATTTATCACATCTTGGGTGTAACCTCGGCTGCTGATTACAATGCGTACAGCCAGTATTTTTTGTACACCATGCAGAATTTCAAAACGCTGACGGATGCATCAAAACTTAACCGCCAGCCGGAGCGTATACGGCTCCGGAGCAGCAATACGGCTACCACGCTTGAACAGGCATTGCGCGGCTGGGGTATACCCGCTGCACGGCATACTGAACTGGCTATCCTGAACGGTATGAACCTGAGCGACCAGGTGCCGGCCGGTATGCTGATCAAAGTGCCGGGGCAATCAAGCCAATAAGCACTGAACAATTGGCAACCGGTAATCTGACGACCTTTAAAATGAAAGCTGCTTCACAAGGAAGCAGCTTTTTTTATTTGTTTCCGCCTGCCTATTGCATGTTAACAACAGGCTTACGCTTGAACGTATCATGCAACGGCATGGCACCGGGGTAAGTTGTTGCCAGCGAAAATTCATAATCGTCTTTCTTTTTCAGCAGTTGAAAGAACTGCCGCAACTGAAACGAGTCTTCACTTTTCTGGTACACCTGGTCGTGCGCCAGTAGTACAAGGTGGTCTTCCTTTTTGGTGCGCCGGTGCTTGAAAACCGAATCAATCTGCGCCACCATTGCTTCAGCCGGTGTGCTAACGCTCATTTTCTTATGATCGAAGTGCCACTCCAGGTCCCAGCCCATAAGTGCAAAGCCGGCCTTTTGCAGGGAGTCGGCGGCAGCGCTGCTTCTTTTCAGGTCAGTAAAATGAAGTGTATCAATCCGCCAGATGTTGCGGCCCGGTGTACGGGCAATGGTATTGGTGAGTTGCAGGCTGTCGTGGGTACGCTGAAAATCCTTCACCACCGAATCGGGTTGCTGGTAGTAGCGTTCGTAACGGCTATGGGCATGCGAATAACTGTGGTTGCAGATGTCGATCTGCTGCATCATTTTCAAACTGTCCCAAAGACGAGCCTGGGTGGGTGAAGCAAAAACATGTTCTCCTACGACAAAGAACGATACCGGCACAGCTTCGTCTTTTACAATGTGCATTACGTTTTTGGTGCCTTTATTGGGCCCATCGTCAAAAGTGATGTAGAGTTTTTTCTTTTTCTTTTTTGGCTTTGGCTTTTCCACTTCTACCATTGGGGCTGCCGTTTGCACCACCGGCGGTGAAGCGGTAGCAGCGGAAAGAATTTTTACAGGTTGTTGTTTGGGTTTGTAAAGTGCAAAGGGAAGAAGAACAAGAACGATCAGTGTGGATTTGGTGAGGAGGGAAGTACTGTCTCCCTCGTCGTCGGATGAAGTTTCCATGTTTGTTGACGTATTTGTTATGAATTTAGAATACGCAGACAGGGCTTTGCAAATTTCTTTGGTTAAAGAATTTATAAACCCAAAGAGCGGGAGAGGCAAAGGTTTTCGCAGAGAAGAAATACACAGAGAAAGCAGGAAGATGATAACGGGAATAGGCGCTTCTACTACCCGCCTTTCCAACTTCCCGGCCGAACTACCACCAATAATTTTCAACCCAAATACGCCAGAACAATTATCTTCCCTGAAAAGAAGTTATCCATGAAGAAAACAATTGCTGTAAGCTTTTTAGCAGCTATTGCGCTAACCTCCTCTGCCCAAAAAAACTGGGAGTCAGTCATCAATACGGCTACCGCCAAAATAGAACCCAAATGCATTCAATGGCGCCGGCACATTCACCAGAACCCGGAGCTGGGCAACCGTGAATTCAAAACTGCCAAACTGGTGGCCGATCATCTTCGTTCACTGGGAATAGAAGTCAAAGAAGGCGTGGCGCATACGGGTGTGGTGGGTGTGTTGAAAGGCGGCAAACCCGGGCCGGTGATTGGGCTGCGTGCTGATATGGATGCCCTTCCGGTAACCGAAAGAGTGGACCTTCCGTTTGCCTCCAAAGCCAAGGGCGAATACAACGGGCAGCAGGTGGGTGTGATGCATGCCTGCGGTCATGATACACATGTGGCGATGCTGATGAGTGTTGCCGAAATTTTAGCGGCTAACAAAGCAGATCTTGCCGGTACCATCAAATTTGTTTTTCAACCCGCTGAAGAAGGCGCACCGAAAGGAGAGGAGGGTGGTGCGGAACTGATGATCAAAGAAGGCGTGATGGAAAATCCAAAGGTAGATGTGATGTTTGGCCTGCACATCAACGCACAAACAGAAGTGGGAAAGATCACGTATCGCCCCGGTGGTTTTTATGCCGGCGTAAGTGATATGAAGATTACTGTAAAAGGCCGCCAGGCACACGGCGCCGCTCCCTGGTCTTCCGTTGATCCCATTGTAACATCGGCACAGATCATAACTGCATTGCAAACCATCATCAGCCGTAATGTGGACATTACCGAAGGCGCTGGTGTGGTCACCATCGGTGCCATCAATGGCGGTGTACGCAGCAACATCATTCCCGAGCAGGTAGAGATGCTGGGTACGATTCGTTCGCTTTCCAAAGAACAGGAAGCTTACCAGATAAACCGCATTAAAACTATCGTCACAAAAACCGCCGAAGCCATGGGAGCGACGGCTACGGTAGAAGCACCTTACAGCTCGCATTACCCGGTTACGTTTAACCACGAAGCCCTGACAGCGCAAATGCTGCCATCGCTGAAAAAAGCGGCTGGTGCCGAGAATGTATCTACCATTGCAGCCAAAATGGGCGCAGAAGATTTTTCTTTTTTTGGAGAAAAGGTTCCGGCGCTTTTCTTCAACCTTGGCGGCATGCCCAAAGGGCAAGACCCGGACAAAACACCTTCGCACCACACACCTGATTTTTACATTGACGAAAGCGCCATGCAAACGGGTATCAAAGCTTTTTTGTACCTGGTAACCGATTATATGAACAGTGCCGGAAGCAAAGGATCTGCACCGGCTAAAAAACTCAGTTCTGCCAAATGAGAAAATGCTTGTTTTTTGTTCTTGCTCTTTTTCTCCTGCAAAACCTTTCCGCGCAAAAGGTGGACAAAGGCTTACAGCGGCAGGTAGAAGCGCTGATCAAAGGATTCAACGGTGATATAGGCGTGTACATTAAAAACCTGGAGAACGGACGAATTGTAGCCATCAATGCCGATACGGTTTTTCCAACGGCCAGCATGATCAAAGTGCCCATCCTGGTAGGAGTGATGGACAAGGTGGCGAAGGGTGAACTGTCTTTAGATCAAAACCTGACCTATCGCGACTCGCTGCTTTATGCCGGCGTTGATATCCTGGGTTCCTTTAAGCAGGATGAAAAAATTGCGCTGGGCAAAGTAGCGATGCTGATGCTGACCATGAGCGATAACACCGCTTCGCTCTGGCTGCAAAGTTTAGCCGGCACCGGTACACGTATCAACAAGATCATGGATAGTCTTGGATTTGACGTTACCAGAGTCAACTCCCGTACGCCGGGAAGGGAACATATTCGAAGTATCTATGGCTGGGGACAAACCTCGCCCCGCGAAATGGCCACACTGTTTGAACGCATTGTAAAAGGTGAGATTATCAACAAGGAAAGGAGTGATGCCATGCTTCGTATGCTGAGCCGGAATTACTGGGATGATAATGCCATCTCTCAGATACCGGCTGATGTATTTGTAGCGAGCAAGAATGGCGCTGTGGATGAAAGCCGCAGCGAAGTGTTGTTTGTAAACGGCCGCGGTGCCCGTTACATTTTTTGCGTTTGCACCAAGAACAATAAAGACCAAAGCTGGAAGGACGAGAACGAAGCCTGGGTGCTGACCCGTAAACTCTCAAAGCTCGTTTGGGAGCATTTTGAATAGCTTTAACCGCAGAGGCTTTCGCAGAGGCAATAGTTATCTCTGCGAAAGCCTCTGCACCTCTTGTTCTCTGCGGTTCATAACATCCTTTATGCAAGACCTGCAACAAAATCTTCAGCAGATAAGATCCTATTTTGCCACCGGCGTTACAAAAGAGTACAGCTTTCGCAAAAACGCACTGGAAAAGCTGCGTAATGCCATTTTGCAGTTTGAAGATGAGCTGATGCAGGCCCTGTACGATGATTTGAAAAAAAGCAGGGAAGAGAGCTGGGTGACGGAGATTGGGTTTTTACAGGCCGAGATCCGGCATACATTGAAACACCTGAAAGGCTGGATGAAGCCCGAAAAGGTAGGCACCAACCTGCTGAACCTGCCCAGTAAGAGCTACGTGTACAAAGAACCGTTAGGCGTGGTGCTTATCATTGGTCCCTGGAATTATCCTTTTCAATTATTATTTGCGCCCCTGGTGGGTGCCATTGCTGCCGGCAACTGCGTGGTGCTCAAGCCCAGTGAAGCCGCACCGGCTACTGCCACTGTGATGAAGAAAATGGTAGCAGCCGTGTTTCCCCGGGATTTTATTCTTTACGTAGAAGGCGAAGGTGCCGAAGTGGTACCGCAGATGATGAATAACTTCCGGTTCGATCATGTGTTTTATACCGGTAGCATACCGGTGGGAAAAGCAGTTTACGAAATGGCAGCCAGGCAACTGGTACCGGTTACGCTGGAGTTGGGAGGAAAAAGTCCCTGCGTGGTGGAGAGCGATGCCAACATTGCGGTGGCGGCGCGACGTATTGCAGTCACTAAATTTTCCAATGCGGGACAGATGTGCGTTGCGCCGGATTATGTACTGGTGCACAGCAGTCAAAAAGCGCCGTTTGTAGATGCCATGAAAAGTACTATCCGCGAATTTTTCTCCGATGATCCTTCGTCAAATGAAAGCTATGGTAAGATCATCAACGAACGGGCATTCAACCGGCTTATTGGATATATACAACAAGGCAACATCCTGCATGGCGGACGCACCAATGCGACTGCACGTTACATTGAACCAACCTTGCTTGACATGCAGGATAGATCGGCAGCTATAATGGGGGAGGAGATCTTTGGGCCGGTGCTGCCCATCTTGACCTTTGATAGGTTTGAAGAAGCCAAAAGTGTAATAGAACGCAATGCCAATCCGCTTGCCTTTTACATTTTCACCGACAGCCGGGAAAAAGAAGAAAGGTGGCTAAGAGAGATTCCGTTTGGCGGCGGCTGTGTGAACAATGCCTCCTGGCATCTAACCAATTTCAACCTGCCTTTTGGGGGTCGTGGCAACAGTGGCATTGGCGCTTATCATGGCAAGTACTCGTTTGATGTCTTCAGTCACCAGAAAGCAGTGATGAAAACACCTACCTGGTTCGATCCGAAAATCAAATACCCTCCTTTCAACGGTAAACTAAAGTTGTTGAAGAAGGTAATTCGCTGATAACGTGAATGGTCAATTGTCAATGGTGGATCGTGTATTCCAAGTAAGACCATCTATCCTACGCCTGCCTGTGAAAATTGTTCATTCACGTTTGACGATTCACCATTCACGTCTTTTTTCATCAGCCAGTCGCGTTGCAGGTCATCGCCGAGCAGAAAGTCAACTTCATCAAATTTATGAAAGCCCCATGCGGTATAAAAAGCAATGGCCCGCTGGTTGTGTTCCCATACACCCAGCCATACCACCTCTTTGTCTTTTTGTTTTGCAATATCGATGGCTGCCTGCATCAGCAATTTTCCAACACCTTTGCCAATGTAGTCTTTCACCACGTAGAGCCTTGCAATTTCCATAGCAGATGCAGGTTGCAGGGCCGCCGGCTTTTTGTCTTCCCGCAGCTTTAAATAGCCGGCAACAGCATCATTGCAATAAGCCAAAAGAAATGTATTTGCCGCTGTGCCTACCTCCAGCATCAGTTTGCCTTTGGTGAATTGTTCGGTTAAGAATTTTTCCATATTTGCCGGTGAGTTATCGGCTGCAAACGTGTCGTAAAAGGTTTGCCGGCTGATGTCTGCAACTAGCGCAGCATCTTCAAGGGTAGCATAGCGAAGGGTGATGTCCATAAAAGCAAATGTAAGCGACTTGCACCTGTATGCAGGAGCCAGCGCATAAGCTGGGCGTATTGTACTGAAAAAGTTTTCCAAGAAAGCTAACAAATGAGCGCTTACATCTAAAAATTGCCGCTAGTCGAAAATAACAGACCCGGGTATTCTTCCGTTGAAGCCAGGGTTTACTTCACCGGTTGGATATTCTCCGTGAGGAACTGTAAAAAGTAGGTTGTCATGCTATCGGCTGTAGAAACAAATGAAAACGTAAACTTCAGGATCTGTGTAGATGAGGGATTGCCTTGTGAAAGGTAGAAAAACAACATGTACAATGACACAGTAGCATAGGTCCAACCGATAAAAAAGCGTCTGCGCTTTTCTTTTTCCTCCTCTGTCAGTTCTGGTTTATATCGTTTCCTCAGCGTCATTAAAACAGCGCAATTTCGGTAGAATTCATGAGGTTGACAATACCCTATTTGGGGTAGATTGGAAGGAAAGCCCAACCGGCACCTGTAGAACCTCCGCTAAGGAGACCCTATCATAAGAAGAAGCACTCTTTCTGCCCTTACCTTGCGGCTCCAAATTAAACAAGCGTGGCCACCATTTTATACTTATCTGATCTCTATTACAAAGCAAAAGGAAGAAAATATTACGAAGAAGACCTGTACATAACGGAAAGAATCAAAGACCATTTTGATGTATTGATTGGTCACCCGCAGCAGGCTATCACATTCCTGGATTGTGCCGACGTGGTTGTTTTTCGCAATACCGGCCCGGTAATGTGGTACAAGGATTATTTCAAGCGTTTTCTAAAGGAGGTAAAGGAAAAAGGGATCATTACATTCAATTCCTTCGACGGTAAAGCGGATATCCAGGGAAAAAACTACCTGTTGCATTTAACCCAGGAGGGCTATCCTGTGATTCCTACTGTTGATTGCATGGAAGATCTTTCGAGGCTGGGAAGTACTGACAGATTTGTTGTCAAGCTGAAAGAAGGAGCGGATTCTATCGGCATGCAGGTGCTGTCGAAAGAGGAATTGTTACAAAGCAGGCTGCAAGGCCAGCTGATTCAGCCTTTGATACCGTTTGAATATGAGGTTTCATTTTACTACCTGAATAACCGGTTTCAGTATGCCTTGTATGCACCCGACAACCAAAAGCGCTGGGACCTGAAACCTTACGAAGCAACGGCAGATGACCTGGCCTTTGCAGAGAGGTTCATTCTTTGGAACAACATGGCAAGAGGAATTGTAAGGGTAGATGCCTGCCGGCTGAAAGACGGATCGCTTTTGCTGGTGGAACTGGAGGACTTGAATCCTTTTTTATCGATCGACGTGCTTAGCGAGGAGAAGCGGGAGGCGTTTGTGGGGAATTTTATTGCTGCGTTGAGGGAGGCAATTTGGCTGGATGGTTGAACGCACTAGCCTATCTACATGATGACAAACATGTTTTTGTGACTTATATTCAATTCTGCAATTCAGAATATTTTTTAAGGAGCTTTCAATCGCAATAAAAGTATCAATCACACAAATTTGTGATCCATTTGCTTTGAAAAAAATTAGCAATATGTAGTTTGTTCCAACTTTGGCATATATATTTGTGCAGTTAGCTAAGAGTTCACACATCAACCAAACTGCTTGTAAGAGATAAACCTCACCTAAACCTTGTGTTTTTCTCCAACAAGTTATTGATTTATAAATCCAAACTCTCAGTTGCATTACGATTGAGAGCAGCAATAACGTATTAGTGATTTCATGAAATCACCTAATCGTGAAACTTTGAAAAATGCAGCGGAATTCGAAATTGTTTGAAAGCGGGAAGTTTATTGCCGATTTGTTGACTTTGGCATTAATTATTATCGTTTCGCGAAACCTCTTAGTTGAAAACGAAAACATTCTATCGCTGCCCAACCTAGTGGTTCTTGCCACTGTATTGGTTGTTTGGATGATTGCAGGAAGGACAACAGGCCTTTGGGAGGATCTTACATTCAAGCCTTTTTCGATCGAATGGATCGTCTTTGGAAAAGCACTTGTTGTTTATTCCCTGCTCTTATCATTTATTTTTTTCCAGCTTTCTTCAGTGCTTTCTTTCCGGACCCACCAGTTTTTATTACACTGTGGCGTTATTTTCTTCTTGTTTCCTATTCAAAAACTATTGGTAAGGAAATTTATACAAAAGGTTCGTAATAGTAAGAACCTCCAAAGAAAAGTATTAATTGTTGGTGCAAACAATACAGGATTTGACTTTTATGAGCATTATATTAGAGGGCGTCGGTATGGTTATGTACTAGCTGGTTTTATTGATGACGAAAGGCAGCCAACCTTAAATGGACATTACCTTGGAAAGGTAAATGAATTGGATAGAATTGTGACAGAATACGAACTGGATGATATTATTGTAACCTTGCCCATTACTAACGAGGTACAAATAAAAAAGATATTAACAACAGCAGAAAGAGAAGGTAAACGGGTTCGTATCATTCCTAATTATGAGAATTTTAGTGATGGAAAGATGCATGTTGATAACTTGGGAAAATTATCCGTTATAACATTACGCTCTCTTCCGCTTGACTCTATAGACAACAAAATACAAAAACGTATTTTTGATATTGGGTTTTCATTTGTGGTAATTGTATTACTCCTTAGCTGGCTTATTCCGATCTTATCCATATTAATCAAACTTACTTCGAGAGGGCCGGTATTCTTCAAACAGGCACGTTGGGGACTTAACAATAAAACAATAACATGCTATAAGTTTCGTTCTATGTATGTTTCCAGCCGTGATGTTGATGCAAAGGGAAATTATCAGCAAGCTAAAAAGAACGACCCAAGGGTGACGCCCGTCGGACGCATCCTTCGCAAAACAAACCTGGATGAATTACCACAATTCTTCAATGTACTATTTGGGTCTATGTCGGTTGTTGGTCCAAGGCCACATCCTTTGCCGCTGAACGAAATATCAAAAGATTCTGTGGAAGGATATATGACGCGACACTGGGTGAAACCCGGTATAACTGGTTGGGCACAAGTAAATGGCTACAGGGGAGAGACAAATAAGCCGTATTTAATGCAAAAACGTGTGGAGCATGATATTTGGTATATGGAAAACTGGTCTCATTGGCTTGACCTACAGATAATCTTACAAACGCTCATCAATATGATAAAGGGAGAGAAAAGTGCGTTTTAGCACTTAGCCAACAGTTTCGATTATTTATGAAAAACCCAAGCATTTTACTTTTCGGATTTTTCCTGTGGGGCCTCGTGCCTGCTACTGGACAAACGCTACCTGTTGGCACTCCGCTATTAGAAGAAACACTTCGCAGAAGCCAATTGAACGGAAACAATAATCAAGATATTTCTTTTACAATACGACCACTTTTCAGAACGAAAGAAATTGGATCCGACTCACTGCAGTCTCAAAGTGATGCTTCTTTTCAAAACAAAACATTACAACGTTTTCTTTCTGGCAAATCATTTTTAAAGTTTGGGTTTCTTAATAGCACTTTTAAGCAACAGTTCAACTCAGATATGCCGTACGGCTGGAATGATGGTCCGATGGTTCCAGCTAAAGGTTTTCAAAGCCAACTGTCATTTGGCTTTTACACTAAAGCAGGGCCACTATCACTGCAGGTAATGCCCGAAATTATATATGCTCAGAATGCTTCTTTTCGTACGTTCCCCTCTACACATACAGACAGTGTATGGAACAGTTATTATATGACTGTATTGAACATGATTGATGCCCCAGAGCGTTTTGGTAATCGTTCATATACTAAAATATTCCCTGGTCAGTCAAGTATCCGAATCAATCACAAAAAATTTTCTCTTGGTTTTTCTACTGAAAACCTGTGGTGGGGGCCTGGCGTTAGAAACTCATTACTCATGAGCAATAACGCTCCGGGATTTCAACATTTTACACTGAACACGACTGCTCCGGTTCTAACTCCGATAGGTTCTTTTGAAGGGCAACTAATAAGTGGCTTCCTTAACAAATCTGGCTTTTTACCACCAGACACAGCAAGAAGGTTCAACAATCAACCGTTATTCATTACCAAACCAGATGAAGACAGGTATTTGAACGGTTTAGTGATTTCGTGGCAACCAAGATGGACCAAAGGCTTTTTTATTGGTTTTTCGCGAGTTTTTTATTTGTATCGTTCCGATGTGGAAACCTCCTTCGCCGGTTACCTTCCTGTGATAGGACAAGTTTTCAAAGGAAGTGAAAGACGCTCGTTTCAGGAGGACTCATTGAAAAGGGATCAAATGCTTAGTCTGTTTTTCCGTTGGCTGATGCCAAAAGAAAAAGCAGAAATTTATGCAGAATACGGCAGAAACGATTTTGCCGGAGACATGAGAGATCTTATGCTGGAACCAGAACACTCCCGGGCTTTTATCATTGGGTTGAAAAAAATTTGCTCGCTCAGAAATCAATCTGAGCTTGAATTGTTTGCAGAAATTACACACCTACAAATGCCTGCAACATTTTTGCTTCGTGAACAGGGGAATTGGTATGCGCATTATCAGGTTCGTGATGGTTACACTCACCGTGGACAAGTGATTGGTGCTGGTATCGGCACAGGTGGCAATAACCAGGTAATAGGCATAAACTATATTAAGGGAATGAAAAAAACAGGGGTCTTTTTGGAAAGAGTAGTTCATAACAATGACTTTTATTACAACGCTTTCTCACCTAACAGAGATTATTGGAGTCACTGGGTTGATCTATCTGTAAACTTTAATCGAAGCTGGCGCCATCAACAATTTTTGTACGATATACGGCTTTCGTGGACTAAAGTATATAACTACCAATGGCAGAAACACACCGACGCACAGAATTTACATGCAGGCTTCTCAATTTCCTATATCTTTTAGATCACTAAGTAGTTCACTAGCTGGCACTGATTGGTTATTCATTTTATAGATAAACCCCAAGTCTTCTTTGTCTACAGCAAAAGCGTAAATTAGAAGGTTACATCATACAAATATTACTGACCCAGGATGCATTTTCATGTAATCCCTATTGTATTAGCTGTTCTAAAAAACATTCACAAGGATGTGATAACCATTGAAAGCATTTTAAAACGAGCTTCATTAGATATTGAACGAAACCTTTAATCAAATTCTGATAATTATATAACTGCTTCATTATAGAATTCTTCGAGTTTAGCCATTGTGATTGTTTTAGAAAACTTCTGTCGAACCAGATTCTCTGAATTATAGCCAAGGCTTT
The DNA here is from genome assembly GCA_035998945.1 of Flavisolibacter sp. GTDB lineage: Bacteria > Bacteroidota > Bacteroidia > Chitinophagales > Chitinophagaceae > Flavisolibacter. The sequence continues at coordinate 34,283 of DASYHD010000029.1, forward strand.
TCAATTGATTTTTTTCTTCTGCAAAACGATTGATATCACGGATCATCAAATGCAAGGCATCTGGATCATACAAGAAACCATTCCTCTGATTTTCTACAATGTCTTTTATACCACCAACACTTGTGGCAAAGATTGGCTTCGCAAATACCATTGCTTCAAGTAAAACATAGCCAAATGCCTCATTAACAGAGGGCAGGAGAACAGCATCGGCTAACTGGAAATACTTTGGAATATCATTTACAAACCCTAAAAATTTTATCTGCTCCCGAAAGGGGAAATAATTAACCAGTTCCTGCACGGCAGGCTGAAGAGGACCATCACCAGCCAAAAGAATTTTTACTTTCGAATTTAACATTAACTGATGTTTCTTGAAAGCATGAAAGAATTGCAGATGCCCTTTTGCTTCCAAGAAAAGGGCCGGATACAACAACACCAAATCATTACTTGACAGTTGCAGTTCCGCTCTGAATTTTTGTATCTGCTGTATTGAATATTTCTCTTTTTGTAAAACATCTGCATCGATGCCGTTGTGGATGAGTCTGACTTTGGAAGCGGCGAGTTGAAAATAGTTTTTTAACTTCTCTCTTTCGTCAGACGAAACGGCTACATAAAACACCCTTCGGCTATTCAATAACTTTTCAATTAAAATAAAAATCCTGCCGACAAAACTCTTATTTATCTTGTGGAGTACGCCACCATGGGGTGAATAAATGACACGCCGGATTTGGCTGTTACCCATTACTGCCATTCGGCCAAGGGCGCCGGCCACAGCTCCATGCAAATGGACTATAGTAGGCTTTGTACGCCACAGGATCCTGGCCATCTTCATCAATGAATAAACATTTGTTGGATGAAAAAGGTTTTTGGTCATTGGAATATGAATGCAATGAATACCAGTTTTTTTCAAGTGCTCAAGGTCTGTTTCAAAGCAGCTATCTGCCCGTTGATCGGCATATAGGAAAGTTATAACATAACCTTGTCGTTTAAGCTCCATGATAAGGTCAACAACGTGCTTGCGTGTTCCGCCGAGAGTTGCTTCTAAAATTATCACAACATTCATAACTATCTTAATTCGATAAAACTGTTATTCAAAAGGTACTCTCGGCACCCAAAAAGCAGTTGTAAAACTGGCTTTGGCAGAAAGGACAAATAATACCACTGGTTCACAGCTTTCCAACTTTCCTGATCAGCTTTGTATTTTTTCAACTGCTCCCGCACATCACTGGTACGGGTTTCCTTCAACAGCACCTGTGCCACCACTTTGTCATAGGCATAATTTTTCATTTGTGTCCGGTGTTGAGCATCTTTCACCTTTGGCCGGAACTCATCATACCAGTCATGCTTCCCCTTGCGCCGAACCTTAGCCATTTTCTTCAATTCCCTGATAGCTTCTAATTGTTCCTGTTTTCTGGATAGTGTATAGCCTCCGGTATTTAGCTTCCAGATGCCAAAAATGCTATCAAGCTTAGCGATAGCTGCCACTTCACTGATTCGCAACCACAGGTCATAATCTTCAGCACCTTTAAACTTGCTTCTGTACACAATACCGCTCTGTAACTTCTTCAGTACATCTCTTCGAAACATTACATCACTTTGTTGATATATACAACGATTCAAAAGAGTTTTGGAAGGGTTGGCTGTGATAATATTTCGTGTACCAATTATCCTCCCATTAGCATCTGCAATATGGCAGCCCCCGCCCACTAAACCTACTTCTGGATGGGCTTCTAAAAAGTTCACTTCCTCCTGTAAACGGTTTGGATATGAAATATCATCTGAATCAAGACGAGCAATGTATTTACCCTTACAAAACTGGATACCATTATTGGCAGCATTGGCTGTACCCCCATTGGGCTGGCGGATCACTCTAATGCGTGCATCTTCACCCGCGAAAACAGTGAGAATATGAGCAGTACCATCCGTGGAGCCATCATCCACCACAACAATCTCAAAATGCTGGTATGTTTGCTGCTGTATGCTCTCGATTGCCTGTGCAATGTGATTTTCGTCGTTATATACGGTTATCAGCACTGATACCAACGGTTGCTCATTCATAAGCTATGTGTTACGAGTTGGAAAAAAGTATGACTATAGTTTTTTTGATTAAAGAAATCAGCGCGGATTTTCATCGCCTCTGGATTGGGCAACTTGAGTTTTCCTTGAAAGTACTGTATTAGCTGCTGCTCGAAACTGCTGCTATCATTGTTGCGAAAGTAAAAAGCATACTCTTGACCTACTTCTTGATATACTGGAATGTCCGAACAAAGAATAGGCTTCTGCATGGTAAGTGCTTCCAGCACCGGTATACCAAAACCTTCATCTCCTGAAGTATTGACAATAAGACTGGCAAGTTTATAAACCCCGGCCAAAGACTCATATGGTAAATAATCCAGCAGAATAACATTCTCTTGTTGCAACCAATTACGAAAAGCTGGCGGTATGTTGTCTTTTCCCACTCCTGTTATCACCAGTTTGGGGATGGCTGCACATTTCTTTTTTGCATTGGTGATACCTTGTACGAGCAAACCAATGTTTTTTCGTTTTTCCAGTCCTCCAGTGTAAAGAATAAATTCATCGGGCAGCTGATAGGTTGCTTTCACTCGTGATAGCTTTTCTTTGTCCGCTTCAGCGGATTTCACTAGAAATGAAGGCTGTACTTTGTTATAAATGATTTTTATTTTTTCATCCGGTATATGAAACGTCTCCATTAGCTTTCTTTTAGAATGCGCAGAAACTGTAATAATGAATGATGATTGTCTGACAGCTTTTTTTATCAGTAGGTTGTAGTATGTATAAAACCCCTTTCCGTAACTACCTTTTCCTTCATAAATGCTCAGATCATGGATAGTCGTTATGGTGGGTTTGTTCCAAAACAGCGGAATATCAAAATACGGCGAAAACAATAGGTCGGGCTTTTGCTTTTGCAGACTGGATAAGAAACTCACTTGGTCATACCGCACTTTATCTAATCGGCTTTTTTTATCAATCAGTCGGGTTGTGACTTTCTGAAAAAGGGGCTGCGATTGAACAAAATTTAAACTGGCAGGCTCAAACGAAGGCGAGTAAAGCTGCACATAGCCGTCAAATGCTGGAGGGTTTGTTGCTATATCCTGAAGCAGATTCAGGGTAAAGGCACCAATGCCCTTACCGTATAGCCAAAGATTTTTTATATCAAATGCTACTTTCATAGGTTTGTTTCAGCTTTACAGAAGTGGCTGCATAAAAAGCAAAAAAGACACTGCCGCTGACAGTACTTAATTTATTCGCCAGAAATGAGATTATTACCACCACAATTCCACTTGCCAATAAGGTTAAAAGAAGTGACTGATATTGGTTGTTTAATGGAACTTTTTGTTTCAGGCACCAGTAAAGATGGTGAGAACACTTAAAAAAAATAATGTAAAATAAAACCCATCCTAAAATGCCGGTTTTGAACACAAGCCAGGTATTAAAATCATGTGCATAAATGCTGCGTTCATCTTTTTTATCGCTTCCCGATAAATCAAGATAAACATAGCTCCCTAACCCATTTCCCATGTAATAAACCGTTGAGGCTTTTTTTAAGATTGCTGCTTGCTCGTCTTTGCGGAAATCAACTGAAATATTATCAGCATCAAAGGCATCGGTCCGGGCTTCGAAGATGGATGCTGCCAGTGAGATGGTGTTAAAAAAAGGAAGCAAGATCAACAAAATCACAACGACGCCAGCTGAAAAAATGGCCATTTTTTTAGTTGAAAAGTACTGATGACACAGAATAAAAGTTGTGATCAAGGCTACACCAATGCCCAAAAATGAGCTTCTGGACAATGAAATAAAAACAGCAGCAATGAGCAGTACAATCAACAAAAGGTTTCGGTACAGACTAAAAGAGTCTTTACGTTGCACATTAATCAGCAAAAAGACAAGTGCAAATGACAAGAATACATCACCCCCGCGTAAAATAATTCTGTAAAAACCCGCTAGGGGTAGCGCCTCTTTCATAGCTTGCCAGTTATTATCCCACAATATTTCAAAAGGCACAACAGCAATCAAAAAAACTTTAAATGCCGCCAGAATAGAAAATAAAATAACAGCTTTCCATACAAACGCGAGTTGCTCTACCGAAAAGGAGCGCCAAACTACAAACAGGAGCAAAAAAACAAAGGTGGGATACAAATCTTCAAAAATATCTCCGAGATGATGCCCTGATAAAAGGCCAAAAAAAGTGAAGAGCAGAAAAACAGCGCCATAAGAATAAACAACGAAATCAACATTGGTTTTGTAGATCCGTAGTCTTTTGTTAAATACTAACAGAAATATGACTCCTAATAGAAGCAATGGAAGACTAATATTGGCAAACCCTACGTTCAGCTTAAAGGCCTCACCCAAAAGGATGATAGCTCCGAACAAAGCTGCTCCTAAGTTTACTAAGAGTCTATTGCTTAACATGAATTATTAGTTTTGGGTTTAATTCCTTCCGGTAAAACAGCAACACTACCAGCACAAAGACAAAGCAGATGAGAAGATTCAGCAAAAAAACACTTAGTACTTCCGCCAACATGATTCTGCATATTCCTAACAAAAGACAAAATATCAGAAGAATGGCCGCTTTCTGATTGATAATATCAAATGATTTACGCCGCAGGAAATCATAATAAAGAATGGTAATAAGCAGCTCAGAAATAAAAGTGATAAAAGCTGCGGCTTTTGCGCCATAAAGCGGCAGAAAGAAATAATTCAGTGTAAAATTCAAAATAAAGCCAATTGAAAAAACAATAATCCCCGTTTTTTCATTTCCTGTTGAATTGTTTAGCACAGGATAAATAAAATTAAATGCATACAGAAAAGACGTCAGGAAAAGCATTTGCATTATAGGCACAGCACCAGCGAAAGCATTGCCAAAACATAACATTATTATCAGTTCACTAAGAATAATAATAGATAGAACGGCAAAAGAGATCAGCATAACGGCTTTCAACTGAATATCTTCCAAATATTTCTTCAGTTCAGCCTGTTGACTTTTCTGGTAAAAAGCAATAACCGATGGAAAAATAATCCCTGATAAAATTGCAGGGATAAATAGAAACACTTCAAAAAACTTATAAGCCGTGCTGTACAGTCCTAACTCAACGCCAGTAGACAAGCGCTTCAATAAAAGCATGTCTACGCGGAAATACAGTTGGTAAGCAATGGCGGAAATAAAGAACAGGTATGTTTTTTTGTAGTTGGAAAGCAGGATGCGTTTTGAAAAGCGGAGCTCTCTTCGGAAAGTATTGAAGACCTGGTGATCCTTGAGAAGATAAATCAATATTGATACAGCATACAGAAATGCAGCGGTTATGTAAACAACCGGAATAAAACTGATACTCTTCGTCAGGAACAAAATACATAACAAGGCTAATGAGCGGCCCGTTTCATAATAGAAAACAAAAGAATTGGCTTTGATAAAGCGTTTCTGACCATTGAGCACTGTAATACCAATTTGCGCTATCCCTTCAAACAGAACATAACACAGGGTAAGATTCAAAAACTGAAAGTCAGCCACCAATGTGCGGTACTCTATAGCAGCTAAAAGAAGGATGCCGATAGTGTACTGTACTAGTTTGAGCATCACAATGTGAGCAATAGTAGCAGCAGGAACTGCATTATCTCCAGCCACAACTTCTTTGATGATAAACTGGTTGGTACCAAATTCAATAAAAAGCATCAGGAGGGCACAGAGAGAAAGTATATAAGCAAAGTTCCCAATGGCTTCTACACCAAGTATCCGGGCCAGCACAATAAAGACAAGAAAAGAAATACCCCTGCTCATGATCTGGAAGGCAAACACACCGGTGCTATTTTTCAGAAGACTGGGTAACATTATACTTTACGTGCCCGGATCAGCCACTGGCAAACTTTCAGTTCTGGAATAAAAAAATATGGAAGCAGTGATGCCGTTTTTTTAAGGCCTTTGAACTCGTCCTTGTTACTGCTGATGGTTTCTATTTCAAGGCCACACTTTCTGAGCAACTCTTTCAAAGATTTTAGTGTGAAGAATTTGTAATGGGTGCGATCCAGAATACCTGAATCACCATAGTTCCATTCGCCTTTTACCAGCAGGTCAGCAATGACTTTCAGGTTGCGGATGTTAGGAATACTGATAATCACCTGCCCTTCTTTCCTCAGGAACTTTATATGCTCCTTTATAACTCTTTCCGGATCGCGTAGATGTTCCAGAACATCTGCATAAATGATACAGTCAAACGTTTCATTTACAACAGACGCATCAAAAGTCTCTACGTCAGCAATAAAGTATTTATCATATACATCATTAAGAAATTCACCTGCTTTCGGGTTTAATTCCACTCCACTCAGCGTGCACGGCCAGCTATTTTTAATATGTTTTCCCAGCTCGCCAAAACCGCATCCGCATTCCAATATGTTGGAAGGCTGACCTTTGATGAGTTGAAACACTTCGCGCCGCGGCAAACTGTAATATTCAACTGTATTATTCATACCATTTATTTATAAAATATTCTTTGTTTCTTTTATCCAGCGTTATCGTGTCAATTTCTTTATCGAAGTAGCGTACCACCACTTTTTTTGAACTGATGCCGTGGCTTCCATGATGAACGATACCTGTGTCAGGCACTACTAGGCACTTATACCCAAGGCTTCGTATTTTAAACGACATGTCAATCTCTTCACAACCGGCAGGCGTGTAGTAGTTGTCGAATCCACCAGTCCGGTGATAAATCGAAGTTGGTATAATAAAAAAGTAGCCCGAAATTTCGTCGGCTTCTTCAATGGTTGTTAGACCAGTTCTTTCTCCACTTATTGCTCGATGCCATCGTCCTCCTTCAGGACCTATTTCGCCAACATTATTGTGATTAGAAAAAATTGTAAGCAACTGACTGAATGTTGCCGGCTTGGTAAACTCCACATCATCGTTACAAAAGCACAGGTAATCGCCTTCTGCTAAATGTGCACCGAGGTTCCACGAACGAGCCACACCAACATTAACCGAGTTGATGCAGTATTTTTTTATATATTGATGGGTAACAGCATACTCAACTAGCTCTTTATTAGAATAATCGTTGACCACTAAGATAATCTCGTAAGGCACGTTAATGTTGCTCACGATGCTGTTGATGGTCTCATCAAGACAAAACCGCTTTTTGTAGAAATAGCGGGGGTTTATTTTTTTAATCAGTTGGTTGACCGGTATAATGATGCTAAGCATATTTGTTCGCTTTTTTTAATATTAGACTTTCTATTTGCCCCCAGAATATTGTTGCTGAATGCTGAATATTGTCCGGATCAGCAATGTCAAAATCAAAACTGCAGGCGCCCACGTTTTCATTGGCTATAATGTTGCAGCCGCAAAGTGCAGCCTCTATGATCGTGCGGCCCATTGGCTCTTTCCAAGCGGGGAGATGCACAAAGTTTTTCGTCCTGTTGAAGTAATGCACCAGTTCTTTGTTATCAACATGTGGGATATGTCTTCCAAACAATGTTTCACCGGTTGCATTTTTACCGATAAACAGAAAATTCTTTTCCTGCGAAAATCGCTTTGTAATGTTCTGATACCCTTTGTAGTTGGAGATAGTACCAACATAGATATAATCAATATCCCTTTCCTGTTGTGCATTATAAAAGGAGCTGGGATCAACCAATGGCCTCACAATGAAAGTTTTTTCCCTGAATGCGTCACCGAAAAAAAGGTTGACTGTATCTGCATGCAGAGGTGAGAGAAACACATTCAGCAAAGACTTTTCGTACAGGTCGTTTCGCAGCCTGTGGCCACACGGCCCGGCACATTTGCCGGAATCGCCACCGCAGGGCAGAGCGCCCTGCGAGCAAATGTCAACATATGCATTATCCAAATGAATATAAGGCTCACTGTGGATAATCTGTTCCAGAAAATTTTGTTTATATGACAACTTATATTCTGGTACGTTGAACAGATCAGAGAGAATCCAAAGGTCTGGTTTGTTGTGAAGTTTTACTCCCGGCGAAATAATCCGGTTAATGTATTTGTTATTGACACGATGAAAGCACCTGATATCAAACCCCAACCGAAACCCTTCTTCAAGCAACATACGGTTGTCAAGTTCTCCGCCACCATGAAATGTGAAAGGGTTTAGAAACGAGACAAAGTTGATCTTCATCTAAAACAATTTGGCGGTGAGATGTTAGTGTTTAAATCGAAAACGTAGCAATAAAACAAAAGTCGTCAGCACCCCAAAAGCAAATACTCCGATGACAATAAAAAACAGTTTCCTTTTTTTATTGTCATAAAGCGATAACGAAGGAACGTCAAGAATTTGCAGCACTGGTGTTTGCATCATCAATGTGGTTCTTGCTATCTCCAGGTTTTTGACAACTTCGGAATAAAGTGTGGCCAGAACGGTTTTATCACGGCTGGCAATTTCAGTTGGCACAAGTAAGGTCCGGAGAGCCGGGTTCAAATCAACACCCTGCACCTGTGCTGCCTGATATGTTTTGTTTGTTAACAATCTTAGTAGCGAGTCTGCTTTCTGTTGCAACCTCTCAACATTGGCTGTGGTTACTGAGGTTTTCACACTTATGTAGTAGTCTTTCGATGCATCTACTAACCGCTTTACAAGAAGCTTTGAAAAACTTGGGTTTTCCGAGACTACTTTAGCACTGATAATAGTTCCTTTTTTACTAATACGCTCTACTGCAAGATGATTCTCCACCACTTTTCCATAGACTATGTTCATGATACTATCCTGTGTCATTGTCATGTCGGAAGGCCTGTTGATCTGAGAAAAGTTGACATTATTGAGTGTAGCGTTTTCCATCCATCTTTGTTTAAGGCCCGAAAACTCCAAATAGATATCTATTAATTTTGGTGCATTAGCTGTACTGTCTGTCTTTGTCAATAGTACTCCTTCCAGAATTGTTCTAGAGGTAAGAATTGCAAGAATATTGTCTCCAGAGAACATGCCACCGGCTCCAATACCACCTACATCTAAACCAAATTGACTGGCGAGGCCACTTAATCCCCCAAGCCCACTTTGTTTTTCTTCCAGGATGAAAGAGCACTCGGCTTCATATTTAGGCTTTTGCATGTAATATAAACCCAAGCCTGCTGCAATGCCAAAAGAGGTCATAACTAACATAACTGGCCATTTACGTAACAGGTACCTGAAAAACTCACCAGCATTTTTTGCTATATCACCGAGTGTATAAAAATCTTCGCTGCTGTTTTTTACAATGTTATGAGAATCCATAAAAGGAGGTGCTTGATTGATTATCGTTTTAGAAGTGAAACAGCCGTAATCAACGCCGTCATTGCCGAGACCAATATCCCTGCTTTCGCCGTATCAAACCCGCCTTCCTTTTTCGCCTTTACCGGCACAAAAATGTTTGCACCTGGCTCTATCTTCGGATAGCTTGGAAATAGTCCCAAAGTCCTTCTGATTTTCGCCGAACGACCATTTGCATAAATCACAAAGGCTTTTCTGCGCAAACCCGTTTCAGTTACACCCCCGGCATCGGACAGATAATCGGTCATGCTCTTTCCTTTTTCAAACATGATATCGACCGGACGGAAAACCTCTCCATTTACACTCACTGTATTGTTGATACGGGGAATCACCAGCTCATCACCTTCTTCCAGTGTAATGTCATCGGCACTGCCGGGATGTTTCAGAATAAAATTCAGATCGATGGCTACGTCGGTTGTGTTCTTTTCCGGAATGGTCACTTTTGTTTTGGTTGTGTCCTTCACCACCGATTGAAAAAGACGAATAACCTCGGAAGAATCAATGACTTCTTTCTTCTTGCGAATCAGTTTGGCGCCACCAATGTTGGCTGTGTACAGCAATCCGCCGGCACGTTTAATCAGAGAGCTTAGGCGCTCTTCGCGGCTTTGCAGGGTGTAAACAGCTGGCATGAGCACCTCACCGCTAACGGTAACACTGATCTGTTTTTTATAGTACGGGTCTTCTTTGATAGTGACAATATCAAAGGGCTGCAGTTGTATATCAGCAGAAGTACCTGAAAGCTCTTTATTGCCGTCAATCCTGATAAGTTCTACAATGCTGCTTCCGGATTTATTCACCTCAACATCGCGTTTGCGGCGGGAAATTTCAATTCCGGATCCGGTGGCATTATCGGCATAGCCTTCTGCTTTCAGGATCAAGGATTTCAGCGAAAGTCCTTCTTCGAAACGGAAGGTACCGGGTTTGCGTACGGCACCGTTGATAGTAACGCTTGCCGTGTCCCGTATATCGAAAATGGATGCTACATGCAAGCTATCTTCCTTTTGCAGGAGCAATCCATTTTCAGCGCCTGCAATAATTGGCTTTAATTCAACCGCTATATACTCTTTGGAAAGGTCCTGGCGGGTACGCACCAGCAGGGCCCGGCCGGTATACACATCTTCTTTCAGTCCCTGTGCTTTCTGAATCAGCTGCTTCAGCGACATGCCATTTTCCAGGGCATAGGCACCTGGTTTGAAAACAGCACCATTGATCACTACCCGGTTCTGGTAACGGTTTACAACCGAATCGATCAAAAACTCATCGCCATTCTGAAGTTTAAACGAGTGCAACTGATCGCCGGCAACGTCTAATATTTCCTTATTGAAATCGCCAAAGCGGCTGCCGGTCACGCGGCCGCGAAACGCTTTGCTTTTAAAGCCGCCGGCAAACTCAATGGCGTCTTTCAGGCTCTCGTTTTCGTGCAGCTCAAAAATTCCCGGACGGTTCAATTGCCCGTTCAGCGTCACCATCACTTTTGCAAAAGGCACCCGAATCACGTCATTGTCCTCCAAACGAACATTGCCGCTCATGTCACCTTTCACTAAAAAATTGTACAGGTCTGCTACCTGAACCACTTTACTGTTACGAATCAATTCAATATTTCGGAAGGAGCCATTTTCGGTAGGTCCGCCGCTTACATACAAGGCATTAAAAAGGCTGGCTAAAGAGGGAAGGGTATAACTTCCTGGTTTGTTGATGGCTCCGATCAGCGTTACCCGAATGCTGCGGATGTTGCCCAGCGTAAGCTGCATTTTGGTTTGCCCGCTGCTCAGGCCAGGGTAATACCGTTGCAGGCGGGTTCTGATCAGGGCCGTAGCGGCTTCCATATTCAGCCCGCTGACATTAATCACACCGGCATACTTTACATTCACCGTGCCGTCGGGAGTTACTTTCAGAGTTTGCTGCGAAATGTTCAGACCATAAACATGAAGGATCAGTTCATCATCCGGGCCAATGATATAATTTTTGGGCGTTGCCATGCGCAGATCCGGCTCGAATGTCAGATTGGTGTTGGAAAAAAGTTCAGTACCAAAAACACGGGAACGTTTTTTAAGGCTTGCTTCAGTTTCAATTTCCAAGGGTTTTATCTTGGGCGTCTGCCTTTTTGTATTCTCATTCGTTGCCGGAGTAGCGTCTGCAGTTACATCTTCCGTATTTCCACCTAACTGCTGAATCCGGATCCGCAGTTCAGCCAATTCGGTAGGCGGCAGGCCGCGACGAAGCAGTTCATTTTCTAACTGTTCAACGGTTAAGCCATTGGATTTTGCCTGGCTTAAATACTGTTGCAACTGAACATCCGAGATTTGCGATGCTTTAACCGTGCTTAAATCAGAGGGAGCTTGTCCAAAAGCGGAAAGGGTAAACGAGCATAGAAGCACAAAAAGAAAGTCTCGTAAGCAGTTCATAAATATTGGAGAATTAATCCTTTAAACTCAATGTTTTACTATTGATGTTGCAAAGGGTCGGAATTCACAGATGTTTCGCTAAGCCATTCGTTTACAACAGACAGCGAAATAATTACGTAAAGAAAAAATATCGTCGCCGCATTTACGCAAGTGCTAAAAAAATTTAACAAAATCTAACACTGGCATAGGTTTGCTGTCAACAACGGGCGGTTTTACACAGTTGCTTTTACAAGCTGTAAAAACCTGCGCCTATAACTTTCAAAGCGCAAAAGTATTGCTTAACCAGACTATTATTTTTTGAAAAAACGACCGATCCGGCGAAAGGATAGACGATCCTTGGTATTTACTGTCGATTTACCCATTGCCGGCACCAGGTCCAGAAGTGCATGCACATTATTTTTGTTCACTTTTGAAGCATAATCCCGAAACAAGGGGTGGTACACCGGCCAGCGGGTGAAGGAAGAATCTTTTTGATGCTTTGAGATCTTTTCCGGTTGATGGATATCAAAACCGCTGAAGTGAAAAAAAACCAGGGGATACACCTCGTTCACATAATAGCTACCGTTGCGTTGCATGAGGGTCCTTTCATGGAAATTCCAGTAGGCCAGGTTATAACCGGGGTCAGACAGAACAAAGGTGCTCTCAAAATAAAGCGGCACAAGATTCAGCCAGATCTGGTCAACAAATAACCCGTTCATTGCCGTATTGGTGCAGTGAAAGCGCAAACGGTCTTTCCACCAATTCAAAAACAAAAAAACCGTTTCATTCCTTTTTAACCCGAAAAAGCCTGCGTTATAGATGCCGGCACGCAGTATGTCAATTTCAACATCGATTGAAACAGCGTACGGGGAAGCCGATGTAACGTGCGGCGTTAATGCGATTGGGTGATTTTCTAATACCGATTCTACGTAATGCAGTGAATTGTAAATCACAATGTCGGAATCAAAATATAACAGCAATTCACAATCGGGCCGTGTTTTAAAAAGATGCTCGGCAACATAAGGTTTCAGGGCGCAGCTCAATTCAAACATGTCATATCTGCTGTTCATTTCTGCGAGTGTATCAATCTGGATCTGTGAAACAGGTAGTATAACATGGGGCGAAAAGAAGGAAACATCATCAATGTTGTAGGTATCGGCCAATACAATAATAAATGTATATCCTTTGTTGTGCTTTATACAGGAATCAGCAGCGATTTTGGCGTAGGGTAGGTAATTGGCAGAGCAGATTGTATACGCATACTTCATATCGGCAAATTGGATCAAGAAAAAGAGGAGACTGTAACCAGAATGCTGCAAACCAGGAAGCATCCGCTGTCACAGGAAACCGTTGTTCTCCCGGCAAATTAGGGCACTGTAACAAAGATTTATAAAAAGCGTAAAAGTTTCTTTCCTGCTCATGTGGGGATGGTCAGCTGGTCTGTTTACTTTTTCTTAAAGTATGATAGTTTGCCATACGAGAAGCAGTGATCAAAGCAGAGGTCATTTCAATGTTAATCATTTAATATTATGTTTGGCAAGAAAATTATTTGGCAGGCAAGGGCTACACCTTACCAAATTTTCTCACCAAGAGAAACTGCGAAGATGAAGTACAGGAAACTTTCAAATATCGAAAAATGGTATTTGAAATATACAGACCGACCAAAATATCTGGCTTATAAACGAATGCTTCGGGACTATGATTTTTTCCATCATACCCTAAGTATCAAACACCCTTGCCTTGACCATCCCTACAAAGCAGTTACGACCTTTAAACACAGCGGCAACAGTGGCGACATTATTTATGCCCTTCCCACGGTATTTGAACTCTCTAAAAACGGCACAGCACATCTCTACCTACAGGTGGGTCAAAGAGGCGAATACGGTTATTATCACCACCCCCTGGGCAATGTAATGCTGACAGAAAAAATGGTGGAGCTGTTAAAACCGCTGCTGCTCTATCAACCCAAAATAAAAAAAGTAGAAATATATTACTCTTCGGCGGTTGATTATGATCTGGATGAATTCAGGAAATACAGCTTTAAGCTGGACAGAGGAAATATTATACGGTGGTACTTTAATGTATATGGCGTCAGTTACGATACCAGTCAACCCTGGCTTATTGCACCCAAAGATGCGCAATACGCAAACAATATTGTTATCTCCCGTAGCCATCGTTACCGTTCGCCGCTGATCGATTATCGCTTTTTAAAGAAGTATCCCGACAAATTGTTTATTGGTGTAAAGGAAGAGTATAACGAGATGAAGAAAGTTTTACCTGATCTGCAATACAAACCTGTTAGTGATTTCCTGGAAATGGCTACAGTGATAAATAGCTGCAAACTTTTTATCGGCAATCAATCCTTTCCCTTTTCATTGGCAGAAGGGTTGAAGACAACCCGCCTGCTGGAAGTTTACTATAAGATACCCAATGTCATTGTTGAGGGGAAAGGCGCGAACGATTTTATGTACCAGCCACAATTTGAATATTCCGTTAAACGGTTATTGGAAAGCTAACCAAAGAGATACAGAAACTGTGCTGCCGCCGGTTACGCAGGGAGAAACCGGTTCTGTTGAATGCCTGGCTGCTCACCACTTGTCAACGATTCTAACAATTCATCAACAGGATTGATCGTTATTTGCAGGCGAATTACCTGTGGCAAAACGAAAATCAAATAGTTCCCTGCGTCCTTTTCTCTTGCTGACCCTTATTTCGGCTGGCTGCTTTTTTGCCTACCTGTTTTACCTCTGGGCGGTAACACCGGGTCCGGCTTCAGTCCGTTATGATGAATTCGGCATTTCCATTCCTGCCCGGTACGAGATCCATGGCATCGACGTGAGCCGCTACCAGCATGCCGTTTCCTGGAAGATGGTAAAGGACATGAAGGTGCGGAATGTACGGATTGGTTTTGCTTTTATTAAAGCAACGGAAGGCACCAACCTGGTCGATCCGTTTTTCAAGCGCAACTGGAAGCGGGCCAAAGAAGCCGGTATGACCCGTGGTGCTTATCATTTTTTCAACCCCCGGAAAGACGGGAAAAGCCAAGCCAAACAGTTCCTGAACACGGTAAAGTTGGAAAGCGGTGACCTGCCGCCGGTCCTGGACATTGAAAAAGGCTGGAACATTCCCAAAGCAAAAATTCAGCAGGAAGTGAAGGTTTGGCTGGATGCAGTGGAAGCAGCGTATGGGGTAAAGCCGATCATTTACACCTACGTAACGTTTTACGAAAAATACCTGAAAGGTGCCTTTGACGATTACCCGTTGTGGATAGCCCATTATTACCAGCCCAACAGCCCCCGCATCAAACGCCCCTGGCAGTTCTGGCAGCACAGCGAAGAAGGCCGGGTAAATGGGATACGTTCCAAAGTTGACTTTAATGTTTTCAATGGTGATTCGACAGACTTCCGGGCTTTGCTGGTACCTTAGTGCATGCACAACGCAACAGTTGTTAAAAAGTTCAGGGAGATGTCCAATCTCAGTTTGTGTGAACAGAGAACGCCTGACCTTTGCCGTATGGATGAATACAACCAGGGCTGGGACCCGGAGATCAAACGCTACTTCCGTAAAATTTTAAACTCGTTTGGGGTTGCAGTCCTGTGGCTCCTGTTCATGTCTACGCTGGGACTTTTCCTGCGTATGGGCTACGTATACAACCGGGTGGACGTTTACAATATCGTTTTTTATGCTTTGCTGCTGGTCAGCTTGCCGCTCCTGCTCCTTTTTCTTTACCGGCAATGGCGAAAGAAATAATGCGGATGCAGAAGAATTGATTATTTTTCTGCAATGCAGTTGAGAACATTTTGCAAATGCCTCGTGGTGGCGGGTACCCTCCTGATCTGGCTGATTAAATTTTTGATTCGTCCGTATTTGCACCCCACCGGCACCACCGGTTTTTTACTGGGCATTGCTCCCAACCTGCTGGGCTCTTTCCTGGTTCCTTTTGGCGCTTACTGGTTATTTACCCACCCGTATTTTGCTGATGGCCGCCTGCTGCGCTATTCTTTTTTTGCTGATATGCGCATGGTTTGCCTGGGAGGATTTGGCCTGTTGGTGGTTAACGAATACTTACAAAAGATTCCGGTCTTTGGCCGCACATTCGATTATTTCGATATTGTTTCTTCGGCAGTGGGATTGCTGTTCTCGTATTACTGCATTTCGGCCCTGCAGCGCCGCCAGGCTTTAGCTTTAGGATGAATGATCAGCCACTATCACCCATTGGCCCTTTATTTTCCGCAGCAACAGATTGTAATGACCACTCAGGTCACCGATGGTGCGCTTCAGCATCCATTTACCGACTACGTAATAATAATCCGGCGAAAGCTTTTTAACTACCAGTATATCGAACGATAGCTTGCCCATTGCGGCCGTATCGGGATAACTCCGCTTGTAATTAGCCAGGGTTTCCTGCCAACCCCACTTGATGCCGTTTTTGCCAATGAACATGAGCGAATCGCTCTTCCAGTAGGTCTGCATAAAACCTTCCAGGTCGCCGCGGTTCCAGGCTTCAGTTTGGGTATGCAGCAGGTTTTTTATTTCACCTTCTTCACCATTTTGTGCAGCAGCTGCGCTAGCGGTAAAAAGAAAGAGGGCCAGCAAAACTTTCTTCATGTCTTTTCTTTCCGGAAAGATAAGGTAACCCTATTTGGAAGAACAGCAGCACCAATGAGAGCATGCATGAACTGACTAAAGTGAACCATCACGCACCTCCCGCCGTCAATTCGTACCATTTGGCTGGAAATTCTTGTTTAAACCCTCTGTTAATCCTCCACCGATCCTGCCAATCTGCTGTTACCTTTGTTGGTGCAAAATCTTGCCGCATGTCCAAAAAAATGATTTTCTACGTGGTGTTCTTTTCGGTGCTGGTGCTGGGTTTTTATGTAGCCCTTTCTTCCACCATCCCGGGTTTTACAGAAAAGCGGATTCCGCCAATCAGCAAAGTAGAGCCGTTCAGCTTTACCAACCAGGATGGAAAGCCGTTCACCAATGAAGACATGAAAGGCAAAGTAGCCGTTGTGAATTATTTCTTTACCACCTGCACATCGGTTTGTCCCCGCATGAACAACAACATCAAAACGCAGTACGATGACTTAAAGGACAACCCGGATGTGTTGTTTGTTTCGCTTACCTCCGATCCGCAGCGTGACTCGGTGCCTGTGCTGAAACGCTATGCCGACTCCATGCAGGTGAATACCGCCAAATGGCAGTTTCTCACCGGCCGGAAGGACAGCCTGTATAAAACAGCCCGCTACAGTTTTCGGATCGATGATCCGGATAATTTTGTAACCAACGAAAGCGTGGATTTTTTGCACACGCAGTTTGTCGCTTTAGTAAACAGGAAAGGCGAAGTTGTAAAGATCTATGATGGGCTGAAGCCGTCAGAATTAAAGACCTTGGATGAAGACATCAAAAACCTACTGAATGACTAATGGAACCGAAGAGTGTTACCTCCCGTTTGAATGATATCCTGCACCGCCGCCAGCTTAGTTCTACGGAAAGCCGGCGCAAGATCCTCTCGCTTTTTTTAGCCAGCAACGATGCGCTGACACATGGTGCAATTGAAAAAGAAGTAGGCGACAAATACGACCGGGTGACCATCTACCGCACTCTGCAAACCTTTGAGGAAAAAGGAATCATTCACACCATTCCCACAGCCGATAACTCGGTGCATTACGCACTGTGCAAGGAATGCGAGGAAGGTCATCACCACGATGACCACGTACATTTTATCTGCCGCAACTGCGAGAAGACCATTTGCCTGGATGATGTGGTATCACCAAAGATGGACCTTCCGGAAGGTTATGCAGCCGACAATGTGCAGGTGGTGATTCATGGCGTGTGTGCGCAATGCAACGGGAGTGCGCATTAATTGAATTTATACGTATCTTTCCTTTATGAAGAACAGGTTGAATATTACAATTGAAGAAAATCTGTTGAATAAGGCAAAACGATATGCCGAGCAGCACCAAACTTCTTTGTCGCAGCTGATTGAATCCTACCTGAAAACGCTTACCAAAAAGCCATCGAAAGAAAATATCATAACGCTAGTTGAAAAACTCCGCCAGCCGCAGATTGTACCGGAGACAGATCTAAAAAAACAATATTACGAAGAGCAAAGGCACAAGTATGGCTTCTAAGGTGTTTTTGGATGCCAATGTTCTCCTGGACTTTCTGCTGCAACGCCAACAAGCAGATTCTGCAAAAACAATCATTGCAAAAGCAGTTGAAGGAAAAATCAGTGCCTTTATTACGCCTTCTGTCCTTCACATTGCCGGCTACTGGTTAAGCAAAGAATACGGTTCCGCCAAAGCAAAACAATTGCTCACCGCTTTACTGGCGGATGTGCAGGTGATTGACTGCAACCATGCTATCGCTACCATGGCTTTGCAGTCTACGATTGACGATATCGAAGATGCGTTGCAATACTTTACAGCGATAGAACATAAGCTAACACATTTTATTTCGTCCGATAAAAAATTGAAGCAAGCGGCTATCCCCCAACTGCCGGTTTTTACACCCGCCGAATTTTT
Organism: Flavisolibacter sp.; assembly: GCA_035998945.1. GTDB lineage: Bacteria > Bacteroidota > Bacteroidia > Chitinophagales > Chitinophagaceae > Flavisolibacter. Next base: position 52,451 of record DASYHD010000029.1, read on the forward strand.
ACACGAATGGGAAGAATAAAAAAGTCGTTCCGGAACAGAACGACTTTTTTATGAGGAAACTTTTTTATTTAAAATACTCCTCTCGTCCAATCAACCTCAGTTCATCCCAGTTTAAAATGCTGATTTGGATTGCTTTACAAATTTCTCCAGCCATTGCCCCTGCTCGTACAGCATGTGCAGCAGGTTTTCCTTGCCACTATAGCTATGTGATTCGTAAGGCAGCATCACCAGTTTAACGGTGCCGCCATGGCCTTTTACGGCATTGAACAGGCGTTCGCTGTTGATAGGGAAGGTGCCGGGGTTGTTATCGGCTTCGCCATGGATCAGCAGCAGCGGCGATTTGATTTTATCGGCATAGCTGAACGGGCTCATTTCATAATACAACTGCGGGGCCTGCCAGTAGGTTCTCTCTTCATTTTGAAAACCAAACGGCGTCAGCGTACGATTGTATGCACCGCTACGGGCAATACCGGCTTTAAACAGGTTGGTATGCGCCAGCAGGTTGGCCGTCATAAAAGCGCCGTAACTGTGACCGCCAACAGCCACACGGTTGCGGTCGCCAACACCCATTTCCGCCAGTTTGTTAATGGCGGCTTCGGCGTTCAGCTTTAACTGCTCTACAAAATTGTCGTTGGGTTTACCCTCGCCTTTTGCCACAATCGGGAACTCGGCGTTGTTCAACACCGCAAAACCTTGCGTTACATAAAAAATGGGTGAGCCCCAGCTGATGGAGGTAAAGCGGTGCTCTGATCCGCGTACCTGCGCAGCATCATCGGCCGAGTTAAACTCCCGGGGATAGGCCCACATAAACACGGGCAGCGGTCCGTCTTTGTCCTTGTTGTAGCCTTTAGGCAGGTAAAGGTCACCGGTGAGGTTTACCCCATCGGCACGCTTATAAAAAATCTTTTCCTTGCTGACACCGGCCAACTGGGGATAAGGGTTTTCAAACTTCGTCAGCGGACGATCGGCAATGCGGCGCACCAGGTCTTTCAGAAAATAGTTCGGCACTTCGGTTCCAGTTTCGCGGCGGGTGACCAGTGTGAGGTTCTGCGGGTCCAGCACATCAACCACGTATTCGTAGGTGCCTTCGGCGCTGCGCCAGATGATCTCGTTTTTCTTTGTATTCAGGTCAAACTTGGCCAGGAAAGGCAGGTCGCCCTTGGCGGATGAACCCTGGGTGTTGTTCATCAGGAGTTTGGTGCCGTTGTCCACCGTGATGATCACGTTGCGGCCCCATTTGTTCTTGGCCATCACCGGATCGCCGGGATCATTGTAGCTGTCGGTCTGTGCCCTTTCGTGCAGCGTTTCCAGTTTGCCGGTGGTGGGGTTAAAGCGGTTGACGCGGACAAGCTGTTTCGAACGCAGGCCTTCGCTTACCAGCGCCAGCGTTGCATTGCCCCAGGTAACGCCGCGATAGCGCATTTCCGTTTTAAACAACTCTTTCGGCTGACCGGTAAACGGCGCCGGTAAGGCATACACAACATCGTGAAACGGCACCTGCTTTTTGATCAGGCCACTGTCCAGCGGCTGTGCCCACACCACGGTGGCGGCTTCATCGTCTCTCCATTCAAAGCCGCGAGGAATGTCTTTTACATTATCGTAGCCGCTTGGTGTGCCTTCGCTCGAGGGAAGCTGGGCCAATTGTTTTACCACCTTCCCGGTTCTGTCGGTAATATTTACGGTTGTAGGAAAGCCATAAGCTCCCACCAGGTAAGAAAAAGGCTTGCGGATGGTACGGGTCATCATGTAGGCTTTATCCGGCGACAGGCTTACGGTCAGGTAAATGGCAGGGCTGCCAATTTTTGTTTCCACGCCGGCCCGGTTCTGCACCAGCTGCGCCGTTCCGTAAAACTGGAACAGGTCTTCGTCATAAGGCGATTTGATCAGGTCCTGGTAAGTGCGGTCCGGTGCGGCCTTGCCCATGTTTTCCTGGATGGCAGGTCCTTTGGGTGTAATGCTTTTTTTAGGAGCGGCTGTAGCCGGGGCGGTTGTGGCCTTGTACAGGATCGTGTTGTCATCGGCCCAGGTGTAGGCAGCACCCAGAGTGTTGTTCACCGCCTGCTTGTTGATCCTGGTTGCTTTTTGCGTGGCTACGTCCACCACGTACAGGTCAACGCGGTTGTTGGTGGTATTCAGAAAAGCAATCTTTGTTTCAGAAGGGCTCCAGCTAATGTTGGAGGCCAGCAGGTCCTGCGGCAGGCCGGTTACCGTAACTTCTTTGCCGCTCTTGATGTTCTTCAGCTTAAAGTTGTTGATAAATACCTGGCGGCTGGGCGAAAAGTTAGCGGGGTTGATGCGCAGGCCGGCAATCCGCAGTTCGGGCTGACCCAGTTCCTCAACGGTAGGATAGGGATTGCGTTCGCTCAGCAGCATCCACTCGCCTTTGCTGTTGATGCTGACAGAAGGCGTGGGTTTGGCCAGCAGCAGGTCGGCTACCTCTTTGGCTGGCATCTGGTATCCCTTGTCGGTTTGGGCATAGCCTGTGCCAATGCAGGAAAGCAAAAGAAGGACAATGGAAAATCTTCTCATGTTGAATGTTGTTTGAATCTTTTGGAATTGTGCTAAAATAAAACGCCTTGAAGTCATTCAAGGCGTTTAAAGATAAGTTGTAACGTCTATTAACCTACGAAAACCCTTGCATAACGGCCCTTTTAGGAGTAGTGCGTGGTGAATGGTGAGTGAAAAATACACTTTTCACTATTGGTGACCCGTTGATAACACCAGCCTATTGCAATCTATACAAGCGGATTGCGGTGCTTTAGAAGGGCAGACTTTCTTCATCATCACTGGTAAAGCTTTGTCCAAACGGGTCATCACCGGCTGCTGCCGGAGCAGTGCCTTCCACGTCAATCTTCCATGCCTTTACATCGGTGTACCACCGCCCGTTAAATTCGCGGCTTTCCACATCAAAATCAATCTTCAGCCGGTTGCCTACTTTTAACTGGCTTTCGTTGATCTTTTCGCCCCACACGGAGATACAGATTTTTTTTGGATACTGGCCATCGGTTTCCACGATGATGTCCTGCTTTTTCCACTGGCCATTTTTGCCTGTACCGGTCTGCAGGGGCAGCAGTTGAACTAGTTTGGCGGTAAGTTGCATAAATCGTATTGTGTTAGTAAATAATGATTGTTCTTAAAAAGTAAAGAAAGCTTTTGAATAAAAAAGCCCCTGGCAAAGGCAGAGGCTTTTCTCTGGTCTTTTTCGGTGAATTATTTCACGACCGGGTGCGTTATTTTCTCCATTTCATCCTGCACAAATAACATCAGCTCACTGATATAGTCCGGTGAAAAGCTAAATTTCAGTCCGGCAGCTTCGTACAACTGCGGCAGCGTTTTGGTGCCTCCCAGTTGCAGAGCATTCATATAATTGTTGATGGCCTTCTGCTTGTCTTCCTTAAACTGCTTCCACAGGCCTATGGCACCCAGTTGGGCAATGCCGTATTCGATATAATAGAACGGCACTTCGTACAGGTGCAATTGGCGTTGCCAGCTATAACGACGATACTCTTCCAGCCCTGAAACGTCTATTGCAATGGAAGTATAATCATTCAGAATGCTCCGCCAGTTTTCTTCTCTTTCCACCAATGTGTGAGATGGATTTTCATACAGCCAATGCTGAAACTTGTCAATGGTTGCGATCCAGGGGAAGATAGTGATCACTCTTTCCAGCTGGTGTTGCTTGGCTCTTTTCAGGTCGTCCTCATTATCAAAGAATACATCCCAGTAATCCATGCTAAAAAGCTCCATCGTCATAGAGGCCACTTCGGCAATTTCCATGGGGTATTCTTTGAACGCGGTGAGCGGAAGATCATGTGCCAGGAAGGAATGAACAGCATGGCCACCTTCATGCACCATCGTGGTGACATCGCTCATCTGGCCGGCGGCATTCATAAAAATGAATGGTGCACCGGTTTCGGGCAGCGGGCAGTTATAACCACCCGGCGCCTTGCCTTTGCGGCTGTCCAGGTCCAGGCGGCCCATCTCTTTCATCTTGGTGAGGCACTCGGCAAAGAAGGGATGGATGCGGTTAAAGCACTCAATGGTCTTATTCACCAGTTCTTCACCGGTGGCAAACGGTGTGAGGGGGCGTACACCATCCGGCTCGGCTTCGGTATCCCAGGGACGGAGGTTTTCCAATCCCAATTTCTGCCGCTTGCGGTCATAGATAAAATCTACCAAGGGTCGCACCTGCGTTTTCACCGCCTCGTGAAACTGGAAGCAGTCTTCTTTTTTATAGTCAAACCGTCCGAGGTCGGCAAACTTGTAATCGCGGTAGTTTTCAAAGCCGGCGTTTTTTGCCACCTGGTGACGCAGGTCAACCAGCTTGGAAAAAAGTTCATTCAACTGCTCTTTATCCTGCAGGCGGCGCTCCTGGATCTTGCGGTAAACCTGTTCGCGCAGGTTGCGATCCGGATTCTCCAGGAATTTAGAGGCCTGCTGTAAAGTATATTCCTGCCCATTCACCTCCACGCTCATCTTGCCGTTGATCACGCCGTACTGCTGTGCCAGCACAGCAATCTGCGACTGCAACGGGATGTTCTCTTCGCGAAACAGCTCAATGCTTTTTTTCACATTGCGCAGGTACACCTTGTACGCATCGCCTTCTAACGTTTTGGTATATCCGTTTTCCATCAGCTTGCGATTCAGTTTATCTGCATAGGGCTGCATCTTGGGCTGAATCTCCGTTACAAAAAACGTAAACGCGTACTCCAGTTCCTTGTTTTCCGTGTCGCAGGTCATGCGTATCTGCCGCCAGGCGGCATCTTCGCCTACCACGGCTTCCAGTTCGCTCACGTCTTTCAGCCACTGTTCCAGGTCTTCCCTTGTATTCAGCGGCCGCTCCAGCAATTCTTTGAAATAGGGCTCCAGGCCTTCCCAGTCGTTTACCTTAAAATCCTTTGGTAAATAGGACCGGGGTATGCCGGTGATATTGGCTGTGTACTCCATCGTTATAGATTGTTTGGGGTTAAGGGTGATAAGGATGACAGATGATGGATGACCGTATGAACTCTATGCTGTCATCAGCCATCTGTCAACAATCATCTTATTCTTCGTCTGTTTTCTTCTTCCGGCTGCGGGTGGTTTTGGTTTTGGCAACTTCCGGTACTTCGTCCGGCTGTACATCCAGCACCACTTTTTCACCAGCGTCTTCCAGGGTTTCGGCTACATTCTTTTTGCCGCCCTTCTTCGGCTTGGCTTCAGCTTCCGGCTTCTCCTCTGTCTCAGTCTCCGTCTCATCCTGAGCCTCTTCTTCCTGCGGGGTAAAATCAATATTGTGTTTCTGGAGTGCACTGAACCAGTTCACCATTTTTTTCATATCACTGGTGTAAACGCGTTCAAAATCCATCTCCGGATATACGTTTTCGAAGTAGCCTTTCAGGGCCTTGTTATCTTTTACATCGGGCAGGGCTTCGCCGCTGGCCTTCATTGCCATGAAAATATCCGACAGCGAAACATTGTCGCCGGTGGTGTAGATCTCGATACTTTCCAGGTGAGAGAGGTTGTGCACACGGCTTGAAACAAACTTGGTGCTTCCGTCGTCGAGCGAACGAACAATGGCACCATCACTTTTACTGCTTAATATCTCAAATAAACCCGGTAAACCGGTTACGGCAACAATTCTGCTATACTCCATATATCAACAAATTTGGGGCTGCAAGATAAGAAAGAGTAGGCAGAGGCCAATTGGCAATCAGCAAGGGGCAATCGGCAAGGGAACGCATCTTTAAGAAACAGCTTGCCTGTTGCATATTATTTATTACCTATTGATTTTTATTAGCCTTAATTAACCTGAACGGCGGCCGGAGCGGCACTATTTTTAGGAGTTTTGCCTTTTTGAAGAACATCATTTTTATGATCAGACGAGTTTTACCCTTATTCATGGCTTTGCTCTTTGCACAGGTCATCAATGCACAGTTCAGTATCAGTGGAACCATCCGTGACCAACAGGCGGCCAGCCCGCTCAGTGGCGCCAGTGTTCGGCTAAGTAGTGTTTCCAACGGAGCCATCGCCCGCAATGTGCTCAGCGATTCGCTGGGGCGTTTTTCATTTCAAAATCTTCCTGCAGATAGTTTCCAGGTTGCAATCTCCTTTGTTGGTTTTAAAGATGTAACCAGGGGTGTTCGGGTAGATTCCACAACAGCCAGTTTCGACGCTGCCGGAACGGGTATGATAACCCTGGATGTAGCCATGGCGCCCAGTTCGTCCAATGATCTGGCGACGGTGGTGATCAGCACCCGCATCGCACCGGCTACACAAAAAGGCGATACGCTGCAGATTAATGCCAGCCAGTTTAAAGTAAACCCCGATGCCACCGCGGAAGATTTAGCCCGCAAAGTGCCGGGTATTACCATTGAGAACGGCCAGGTAAAAGCCCAGGGCGAGAACGTACAGAAAGTAACGATTGATGGCCGTGAACTGTTTGGTGATGATGCCACGGCGGCCTTGCGCAACCTGCCGGCAGAGATCATCGATAAGATTCAAATCTTCGACCGCATGAGCGACCAGGCCCAGTTGAGCGGTGTGGATGATGGCAATACACAAAAGGGCATCAACATCGTTACCAAGGCCAACATGCGCAACGGGCAATTTGGCCGAATTACAGCTGGTTATGGTACAGATGAACGCTACCTGGCCGGTGGAAACACCACGTTTCTGAAAGACAATCGTCGTATTTCTATTGTGGGCAACTTCAACAATGTAAACCAGCAGAATTTTTCGCAACAGGATCTTTTGGGTGTAACCAGCAGTGGTGGCCGTGGCGGTGGAGGCGGTGGCTTCCGCGGCGGCGGTGGTGGTCCTCGTGGTGGCGGTAACTGGGGTGGTGGCGGTGCCGGCAACTTTATGGTGGGTACGCAAAACGGTATCAACCGTACCAATGCGCTGGGTATTAATTTCTCCGATGTCTGGGGTAAAAAGCTGACCGTGACAGGGAGCTATTTGTTCAATGACAGCAAAAACACTACACGGCAGCTGGCCAGCACGCAATATTTTACCAATTCCATTACCAACATTGTGGATACGACAGCATCTGTCAGCAACAACCAGAACCACCGGGTGAACTTGCGCTTTGAGTACCGGATAGACTCTATGAATCAGCTGATCATTACGCCGAGTGCTAATATCCAGCATAACAATGCAAACAGGAGTGTGGGTACCGCAACGTTCTTTTCGCCCAACAATCCTTTTGTGCAAACGTTGAATACAAACGTTAATGACGATAAGCGCAACGCCACAAACCTGAACAACTCTATTTTGTACCGCCGGTCGTTTGCCAAACGTGGCCGCGCTTTTACCATCAACCTGAACACATCATATAACGAAAGAACAGGAGAGGCTTATGTGAATACCTTCCAGCGTTCCTTTGCTTCGGGTGGTTTCGACGATACACTTTCAAATCGCTTTACTGACCAGGCAAGTAATACGTTTCAGGTGTCTACAAATATCACTTATTCAGAACCGTTAGGTCAAAATTCACAGTTACAGTTTTCGTACAATCCGCGGATCGCAAAAAGCAAATCAGATCAACAAACGTTTGAGCAGGATCCGATGGACAATAAATACTCCCTTTTCCGTGCTAACCTTTCCAATGTGCTGGAGAATACCACTACGGCACAAAACGGTGGTCTCTCCTATCGCTGGGGCGATCGTGATCGTATGATCTCTTTTGGTGTGAATTACCAGAACACCAATCTGAAAAGCAACCAAACCTTTCCGCAGGCGGTAACGGTTAATAAGTCGTTCAGCAACGTTTTGCCAAACGCCATGATCCGCTACAAGATCTCTACCCGCAGCAACCTGCGCCTGTTTTACCGCACCAATGTAAATGAACCTTCGGTAACACAGTTGCAAAGCGTAATCGACATTGCCAATGCTCCGGTATACAGGATCGGTAATGTGAATCTGAATACACAATACACACAGTTTGGTAGCTTTCAGTACACCTATACCAACCCCACAAAAGGATTGTTGCTGGTGGGTAACCTGTTTTACCAGACAGCCAAGGACTATATTTCCAATGCTACCTATACACTGGTAAGAGACACGGTGGTGGGTGGTGTTACGCTGTCGCCGGGTTCACGTTTAACTACACCTGTTAACCTGGATGGCTATCGGAATATGCGGTCAATGATAACATTTGCGGTGCCGGTTGGCTTTATCAAATCGAACCTGAACCTGGATGCCGGTATTTCATACACGCAAACTCCAGGGATTACCAACAGCCGGTTAAATGAAACAAAGTCTACGGTCTATACCTTGCGCAGCGGCATTGCCAGCAACGTGAGCCAGTATGTTGATTTCAATGTTTCTTATTCAGCCAATTTTAATAAAGTAAGAAACCAGGTATTGCCTACAGCGAACAATGACTTTTTCCAGCACGTTGCCAGCCTGCAGTTTAATCTCCTGTCGAAGAACGGCTGGTTTTTCCAGAATGATGTAAACAACCAGTTCTATAATGGTTTGTCGGAGGGCTTTAACCAGAATTATGTGTTGTGGAACATGAGTGCCGGTAAAAAAATCCTGAAAGACCGGAAAGGTGAAATCAAAGTCAGCGTATTTGACCTGCTAAAGCAAAACCAGAGCATCTCCCGCAATATCACGGGTGAATATATTGAAGACGTGCAGAACCAGGTGTTGCAGCAATATTTCATGTTGCATTTTACCTATAACCTGCGCAACTTTGGTACCGCTGCGGCCCGCCAGCAGAACCGTGCTGAAAGACAAGGTGGAAACCAGGGTCCGCCCCGATTCTAAAGCAGATTTTTCAAATCAGCCCCATCAACGGGGCTGATTTTATTTGTACCATATACTGCTTTCTTTTAGGAAAGGTGATAATAGACTTGCGAAGTTTCCCTCTGTATGTAAACCCCATAACATAGTTAATACTTCAAAAGGTTCGCAAATCAGGCGCAAGGTGTATCAACAGGCAGGATAAAGAGCTGCATACAATAAAAAAGCCGCTCAGTATTGAACGGCCTTTTTGTTTTAGTTGATTTCGGCAAGAACATTTTCCATTCTTGTTTTCAGTGTATCGTAGTCCGTATATCCTTGTGCCAGCAGGTAAAACTTGGCACCGCTCACCTGCAGCAGCACACAGGGGTAACCGGTTACCCGCAATTGCTTTACCAGGGCAAATTCATAGTGCGCTTTTTCCCTGTACGCTTCGCTTTTGAGTTTGGTATAAAAATCTTCTTCCGGCACATTGTATTTTGGTAAAAGGTGACGGTAGGCTTCTTTGTCGGTGAGATCGCGGCCTTCGTAATTCAAGGCATACTGCAGGTCAGAGGCAATCTGTACGGTCTGGTCAGGATGATATTCTTTCAAAATACAGAGTGCAATGGCCGGCATTTCGGATGAGGGATACCAGTCGGTTTTATCAGGATTAAATACATGCCATAAAAAGTCCTCGCCGAATTTTATACCCGTAAGCTCCTCCACCCGCTTGTAAGCACCCTGGATATAAGTTGCCATGCTTCCAAAATGTTGGGGCTTATCCGGAAGGATCATGCCGCCGGACAATACGTCAAAGGCCAATTGGCTGTTGTATTCCGCTTCAAGCTTATTTATTACAGGGCTAAAGCCGAAACACCATCCGCAATACGCATCGTAACAATAATAGATCGTCGGTTGCATTGTATTCGCCATCATCTTCTTTTGAGAACAAACGCCATCAATCCTGATGGCGCAGCTTGTTTCTGCCCGCAAAACTAAGACAGGATAAAGCGGTAGAATTGCCTGACACTTATTTCTGTTGAACGCTGAAGGTGTGAAACGGTTGTCCGTCTTTCACACTGGCAGACCTTTTGCAAATACCGGGTAAAGGAATTGTATGAACATAAAGCGTGTTTTCGGAATTATTCTTACCCTGCTCGGTATTGCCGGGCTGATCTATTTTGCCGTCATCTTTATGGAAGCCAGCGGCACAGAACGCCAGATTAAAAGCTTGGTAGTGTATGGTTTACTGGGTGCGATTTTCTTTTTTACTGGTATCAGCCTGATCCGCACCACCCATGATGATAACCGGCCGCCGGCTTAGGGAGAGAATAAAAAAAGCAACCACATGGTAGTTGCTTTTTTTATGCATCTGAAGAGACGGAGATCAGTCGGGGAACTGCGTTTTGTCAATGCCGGGAATAATCTTCAGGGCGTTTTTATAATAGATCTTTTTCAGCACCTTGTCACTTAACCCCATGCCGTACATTTTCCAGTATGCGTGGTATTTTTTGTGGTAGGGAAAATATTCATCCTCAGTTTCCAGCACCCGGAAATAAGTGCTGTACTCCGCCGGTACCCAGCTGTCTTTACCAAACAGGATGCGATCCTGATATTTTTCAAAAAAGGCTTTCGCCGCTCTTGGCTGGCGACCCAGCTCGGCAATGATGGCGCCAAACTCCACGTACATATTCGGGAACGAATCCATCAGTTTTCCCAGGTGCGCCAGGTCATTGGCATACCACCCGAAATGTGCATTGATGAAGGTTGTTTTGGGGTGTTTGCGAAAGATGTTGTGCTGCTGCCGGATCATGTCTTCCCAGGGCGCCGGGTCGGTAGAACTGCGCTTGCGACCAGGGTAGGTTAGCAGCTCCAGCCAGCGTTCGTTGTTCTCGTTGGGTTCTTCCCAAAACTGTTTCGGATCGGCGGTGTGAATCAGCACCGGGATGCCCAGTTCGCCACATTTGGCCCAAACCGGGTCAAGTCTTGGATCATCTACCCGCAATACATTTCCATCTTTATCCTTAGCCGAAAAACCCAGGCTTTTGTAGATCTTCAGCCCCTGTGCGCCGGCTTTTACATCCGCCTCCAGGCCTTTGATGGTTTTGCTTTCCCAGTCCGGTTCACCAACGCCGTTGAAGGAAATATTGGTGAAAACAACAATGCGGTTAGGAGTTGATTTTTTTACATTCTGAATGGCATTCACCAGGTGCGAGTTGTCGCTTACGTCAAACACGCCGTTGTTGTTGCGAAAGCCCCGGCCACTCAGGTTTACCATCACCTGCATGTTCAAACTATCCATTTGTTTCAGCAATGCCGGGATGTCCTGCGTGGGCATACTTCCCTGGTGATTGTGCACATCAATAAAGGGAAATTTCGCTTTACGCAGCGGGTGCTCTTCCACTACCAGCGAGGAGGGTGGATTATAGGTCTCGAAATCAATACGGGCTGCTTTTTGTGCCGATGCCGTAGCACCGAAACAGAAGAAAACAAGCCCGAGAACGGTTAATTGTTTCATTGCAGAAAGAAGAATTTGGCTAAAGATATTTTGGGCGGATAAGATACAACATCCACCGGTCAAGGTTAACAGGGTTTTATAAATGTTTATTTACCTGTGTTTATTTTCTAAAAAGAAAGGACATGCCGCGGCATGTCCTTTCTTCAAATTCATCTGTTCTAATGCGCTTCCAGCCAGTTGTCGCCAGTACCCACTTCGGCAAGAATGGGAATGCCGTTCGGAAGTGTCATGGCACTTTGCATGCAATCGAGAATCACCGGCTTTACCGCCTCCACTTCATCGCGGGTAACATCAAACACCAATTCATCATGTACCTGCAGGATCATCTTCGATTTGAAATTATGCTCCTTAAAGGCTTTGTGAATTTTCACCATCGCCAGTTTGATCATATCCGCTGCCGTTCCCTGGATGGGTGAGTTGATGGCGTTGCGTTCGGCATAACCCCGAACGGTGAAGTTGGATGAATTAATATCACGCAGCCAACGTTTGCGGCCTAAAACCGTTTGTACATAACCGTGCTCCCGGGCATAATTTATCATCTCGTCCATGTAGCGGGTAATGCCGGCAAACTGGATCTTGTAGTTGTCAATAATCTCTTTGGCCTCGCTGCGGCTGATGTTCAGGTTCTCCGCCAGGCCAAAGGAACTTTGCCCATAGATGATACCGAAGTTGACACTCTTGGCCTTGCGGCGCATGTCTTTGGTAACGGCTTCTTCGGCCACATTGTACACTCGTGCTGCGGTGGCGGTGTGAATGTCTTTGTTCTGAAGAAAGGCCTCACACATGGCAGGGTCGCTGCTTAATGCGGCCACAATGCGCAGTTCAATCTGCGAATAATCGGCACTCAGCAGCACATGATCTTTATCCCGCGGGATAAATGCTTTCCTGATTTCCCGTCCCCTTTCGGTGCGGATAGGAATATTTTGCAGGTTGGGATTGTTGCTTGAAAGACGTCCCGTCACTGCAATAGCCTGTGCATAGTTGGTGTGTACTCTTCCCGTTCTGGCGTTGATCAGTTGCGGCAGCGAATCCACGTAGGTTGATTTCAGCTTGGTGTATTCGCGGTAGGCCAGGATATCATCCACGATCTTATGTTCCGATGCCAGCTTGCGCAGCACATCTTCACCGGTGGCATATTGCCCTGTCTTTGTTTTTTTGGCTTTGGGATCGAGGTTTAATTTTTCAAACAACACCTCACCGAGTTGCTTGGGCGAACCCAGATTGAAACGTACACCGGCCGCTTCGTATACTTTTTCTTCGTGTACACGAGCTTCTGTTTCCAGTACAGTGGAGTATTCATTTAAAAAATTCGTATCAATGCGCACCCCTTCAAACTCCATATCCGTGAGCACCGGCACCAGCGGGTTCTCCACGTCACAGAAAACATTTTCCACTTCATGCTTTTTCAACTGTGGTTCAAATACAGCTTTGAACTGGAGTGTGATGTCGGCATCTTCCACAGCGTATTCCTTTATCTTTTCCAATTCCACATCCCGCATATTGCCCTGCCCCTTTCCTTTTTTGCCAATGAGGTCTTCAATGTGAATGGGCTCGTAGCCAAGGTATTTGGCGCTCAGCCAATCCATGTTGCTTTTGCCATCGGGTTCAATAAGGTAGTGGGCCAGCATGGTATCAAACAACTTTCCCTTTATCTCCACACCATACCATTTCAGCATCAGCAGGTCGTACTTGATGTTATGGCCAATCCACATTTTTTTTTCATCTGTGAAAAGATGGCTGAAGCGGCCCAGCACTTCTTTTGCCTCCATTACGTTATCCGGCGGCAGCGGCACATACCAGCCATGGTGCGGCCGTACGGCGAAGCTCATACCCACCAGTTGCGCATTGTTGGCATCAATGCCGGTGGTTTCAGTATCAAAGGAAATTTCTGGCGCCTTTGATAGCGCATCCAGCAAGCTGGCAAACTCCCCTTCGCTTTCCACCAGCTCGTACTCGTGTTCAACATTGCTGATGTTTTTGCCAGATTGAATGACTGTTTCCTCCCCGGCTTCTTCACCGGCATTTGCGGAAGTGCCGCCAAACAGGTCTGCCTGCACGCCGGCAGCTTGTTTTCGTTGCGAAACAATATCGCCGCCAAAATCTTCACCCAGCAGGCGCTTGCCCAGCGTTTTAAATTCCAGCTCGGTGAAGATATCCCGCAGGCCATCCTTGTTCCACTCTTTCAGCCTGAAATCTTCTTCGTGAAATTCCACCGGTACATCCGTGATGATGGTCGCCAATTTTTTGCTCATGATGGCGTCTTCTCTTCCCGCACGGATCTTCTCTCCCAGGGCACCTTTGATGTTATCAGCATTGGCCAGGATAGCTTCCACCGATCCGTATTCTGTGATGAGTTTGCAGGCTGTTTTTTGTCCCACACCGGCAATGCCCGGGATGTTATCCACGGCATCACCCATTAAACCCAAAATGTCTTTTACCTGGTCAACGTTTTGAATGCACCATTTCTCACAAACTTCTTTTGGCCCCATGATCTCTACATCGCCACCCTGGTAACCGGGTTTGTAGATCTTTACTTTTTCACTTACCAATTGACCATAGTCTTTATCCGGCGTCACCATGTACACTTCGTAACCCAGCTTTTCCGCCTGCTTGCTCAGTGTGCCAATCACATCATCCGCCTCAAAGCCATCGTACTCCATCATCGGGATGTTGAAACCGGCAATAATGCGTTTGATGTCGGGCATGGCTGCCATCAGGTCTTCCGGTGCTTCCTGGCGGTTGGCTTTGTAATCGGCAAAATCATTCACCCTGTCCGAGGGGCGGCCGCCTTCAAAGCAAACGGCCATGTGGGTTGGTTTTTGGTTGTTGATCAGTTCGAGCAGTGTATTGGTAAAACCAAATTGGGCATTGGTGTTTTTTCCTTTGGAGGTGATGCGGGGATTGCGGATCAGCGCATAATAAGCCCGGAAGATCAGGGCCATGGCATCGAGTAAAAACAGGCGTTTGTCCATAGCAGCGAAGGTAGGCTTTCAGGTATTTTTTCCTTTACGGAAAAATGAAATTTGCTGCTGTGGCGATAGCTTTCTCTTAAGGGATAAATGCTTTCCGACAGAAAGCCAAAAAAGCAGGCCCTTTTGCAGGCCTGCTTTGCGATAGTTTACCCGATAAGCATACCAGGTTACTTCAGAACGGTGTTTTCAGGTGTAGCAACGGCATTGCTCCCGGTAAGGGCAGCCGGAGAAAGGTTCTTTTCCGTTTGGAAAGAGTTTTCTTTTTCTTGCGGTGAAAAGTTCAGGTAAAGCGCCGTAAACAACAGCGAAAACGAAAAGACATAAAGAAGGCGGGTGCCAATTTTCTTCATACAATACGGATTAATGAAAAACAAAAGTAAACAGTCTTTTGCAGGCTTGCAAGCGCAAGAATACGGCAGCACGAAGCGTAGATATACTAGGGCGCAGTTTGCAGGCTTGCCTGTTTACCAGTTCACAAGTTGACTAAAGACGGTACTACAGTTTTACGTTTGTCGTTTCACGTTTTACGCTTTCATGCCTTCCAGCTTTTTCTGCAGCGAGAACATTTCATCACGCAGCCTGGCGGCTTCCATAAAGTCCATATCGCGGGCAGCTTTTTCCATTTCTTTTTTGGTGGAAGCAATCTTTTTTTCCAATTGCGGAATGGTTGCGTATTCGGTGCCGTCTTCCGCTGCCTTGCTCACCGGAATTTCATCCACTGCATACGGCGAATCGGGATCATACCCTTTGATGTCGAGCACCGCGGTTTGTCCCATGATCTGCTCGATGGATTTTTTTACCGTTCTTGGCGTGATACCATGCTTTTGGTTATAGGCAATCTGCTTTTCTCTGCGCCGGTTCGTTTCATCCATGGTGCGTTGCATGCTTTCCGTGATTTTGTCGGCATAAAAGATCACCAGTCCTTCCACGTTGCGGGCCGCACGGCCGGCCGTTTGCGTCAGCGACCGTTCGTTGCGCAGGAAACCTTCTTTGTCTGCATCCAGTATCGCCACCAGCGAAACTTCCGGGAGATCCAGGCCTTCCCGCAGCAGGTTTACTCCCACCAGTACGTCAATCTTGCCCAACCGCAGGTCACGCAGGATCACGACCCTCTCCAGAGCATCAATGTCGCTGTGGATGTAGCGTGATTTAATATCAATCCGTTTGAGGTATTTGTCCATTTCCTCGGCCATGCGTTTGGTTAGCGTTGTTACCAGCACACGGTCGCCTTTTTTCACCCGCTTGTCAATTTCATCCAGCAGGTCATCAATCTGGTTCACAGAAGGACGAACCTCAATGGGTGGCTCCAGCAAACCTGTGGGACGAACTACCTGCTCTACCACCACACCACCAGTTTGTTCCAGTTCGTAATCACCCGGCGTGGCACTGACATATACCACCTGGTTCAGCAGGTTTTCAAATTCATGAAAATTCAGGGGACGGTTGTCCAGCGCTGATGGCAAACGGAATCCATAATCCACCAGCGTTATTTTACGGCTGCGGTCACCACCGTACATGCCGCTCACCTGCGGAACGGTCTGGTGGCTCTCATCGATCATGCAGATAAAATCTTTTGGAAAATAATCCAGCAAACAGAAAGGCCTTGTGCCGGGCTGCCGCCGGTCAAAGAACCGTGAATAGTTTTCAATACCGTTACAAAAACCCAACTCGCGGATCATTTCCAGGTCATACTCCACCCGTTCTTTCAACCGCTGTGCTTCAATAAACTTGCCCACACTTTTGAAATACTCTACCTGCGCATGCATCTCATCCTGTATCTCGTAAATCACGTTCTGGATCATATCCTTTGGTGCCACGTACAGGTTGGCAGGGAAGATAGCTGCATTTTCAAGCTTGCCGATCCGCTTACCCGTTTGCACATCGATGCTTTCAATTTCTTCGATCTCATCGCCAAAAAACGTAACGCGGTAACCAAAATCAACATAAGGAAGATTGATGTCTACCGTATCGCCTTGAACCCGGAAAGTACCCCGGGTAAACTCGATGGAGGTTCGGTTGTAAAGCGAATTGACCAATGCATGTAAAAAACCTTGTCGCGACAGGATATCACCTTTGGCTATGCGAATGATCCCGCTTTCATAGTCGGTAGGGTTCCCCATACCGTAGATACAACTCACCGATGCCACTACGATGATGTCGCGTCGTCCGGAGAGCAACGAAGTTGTGGCACGAAGCCGCAGCTTGTCCAGCTCTTCGTTGATGTTAAGATCTTTTTCAATATAGGTATCGGTAGTAGGCAGGTAAGCCTCGGGCTGATAATAATCGTAATACGAAACAAAATACTCCACGGCATTCTCCGGGAAGAATTGCTTAAACTCACCGTAGAGTTGCGCTACCAGCGTTTTGTTGTGGGTGAGGATCAGGGTTGGCTTTTGCACGTTTTTGATCACGTTCGCCATGGTAAAGGTCTTACCCGAACCGGTTACACCCAACAACACCTGGTGTTTTTCACCACGCAAGATACCTTCGGTCAATTCGTTGATGGCCGTGGGCTGATCGCCTGCCGGCTGATAAGGAGCCTGTAGTTGAAATTTCATTGTGAAGACTTCAAATTTACGAAAGGAAACAGCGCAAGCGGCGTGCTAATCTGCTAAGCTTTTGTGTAAAAAGACCTATCCAAATCCGGTACCTGATTAAATTCTTACCTTTCACTTTCGCCTGTTGCCATACTCCGGTGGCAGCAAGCGTCAGCAACCGAATTTCACAACCCAATAGCTAACACCTTATGTACAACAATGTGAGAACGCTCCTAGGAATTTTCTTTCTTTGCTTTTATACAGTACTTTCTGCACAACCGAAATTTAAGATTGGCGACCGGGTAGAAGCCTCCTACGCCGGCGACTGGCTGCGGGCTGTTGTAGTCGGCGGCTTTCAGGAAAATGAATTTGGCAGCACCTACGAGGTAAAATATGACGATTACCAGGGCTCCACAAGAATCAATTCAAAATATGTGCGGCCGCTTTTCCGTGTGGATGCGGCTAAAACTTTTGCCGTAGGCAACCGGGTAGAATTCCGCCGCTGGGATGATGTTGTTTACGAAGGGGAGATCATTGGCATTGACGGAAAGAAGTACGAGATCCGTTACGAAAAAAATGGTTTTCCCACCACCGAATGGATTGCCGAGGTTTCGGTCCGTTCATCGGCAAAGGCACCGGTTTTTACGAAGCAGGAGGAAACAAAATCAGTGACAGAGCCTGTGAACAAGCCGGCAGCCGGACAAAAGTTCAAGGTTGGTGACAGGGTGATGTATGATGATGTCGGCTTCTTGGCAACTAAAAGTTACGGAACGGTTGTGTCGTATAATGCAAGTACCCGGCTTTATACAATCCGCGATGAAAAGGACCCCTCCTGGAAATACAGTTATGCCTGTTATGAAGTGCTCCACCCCGGCGAAAAAATAAACAACGAGTTTTTTATTGGTAAATGGGAAGTGTATGTGTCCGGTGCGATGACCTCGTCTGAAAAAGAGGGAAAAAAGTATACAACCATTACCGGTGGCATGAAGCTGCCGCCACTCGAGATAAAGGCAAACGGAACCTACACCTGGACCGTCAGCAAAAACAAGGTAATCAGAGGCACGTGGAAGCACCGTGAAGGTCTTCCGGGTATCACGATCCTGAAAGGAATTGATGGCCTTGACTGGACCGTTTACGAAAACACGGAAGCCCATGCTGCTACCAGCAAAACCCGCGACGAGATTCGGTTCCATCACCTGCCTTCCAGCAGTGGTTACTACATGGCCTACAGGGTTGGGCCTAACAAAAGCTGCGTACTGGCGGAACGAAAGTTTTAAAGACCAAAAATTTCGGGGACGAACAGGTAAAAAAGCGAAGCCTGCTGCAGTCAACAATGAAAAATTTATGGCCTGTATAGCCTCTTTGGCAAAACCTTTGTTTCATTTATGATGTAGATGAATGAATGGTAAAACTAGAGACCGCTGACGGGAACGAATGAATATGAAAAACCAACAGGACCCTTTGAAAGCACATCCGCCCTGTTGAAACGAGCGCAAAGCAAATGCGACGCTAACGGTAGCCGTACATAAAAAATCCCGCTGTTTAGCGGGATTTTTGTTGGAAAGATATTTACTTAAGCTGTCTGCAGATCGGAGATTTTTTCGCGGATCTTTGTTTCCAGCTCATTCGACAATTCTGGATTGTCTTTCAGCAATTGCTTCACGGCTTCACGACCCTGGCCCAGTTTGTTATCATTATAGCTGAACCAGCTACCGCTTTTGTTGATGATGCCCATTTCCACACCCATGTCAAGGATCTCACCAATCTTGGAGATACCCTCACCAAACACGAGGTCGAATTCGGCTGTGCGGAACGGAGGCGCTACCTTGTTCTTCACCACTTTCACCTTTACACGGTTACCTACGGCTTCGTCACCGTCTTTGATCTGCGTCATACGACGGATATCCAGGCGCACAGAAGCATAAAACTTCAGGGCATTACCACCAGTGGTAGTTTCAGGGTTACCGAACATCACACCGATCTTTTCACGCAACTGGTTAATGAAAATACAGATGGTATTTGTTTTGGAGATGGTGGCGGTCAGCTTACGCAGGGCCTGCGACATCAGGCGGGCCTGCAGACCCATTTTCGAGTCACCCATTTCGCCTTCCAGTTCACCTTTTGGAACCAGGGCGGCAACAGAGTCAATCACCACTACATCCAGTGCACCGGAAAGGATCAGGCGATCGGCAATTTCCAGTGCCTGCTCACCATAATCAGGTTGAGAGATCAGTAAGTTATCGATATCAACACCCAGCTTTTGCGCATATGCGCTGTCGAAAGCATGTTCGGCATCGATAATCGCACACATGCCACCTTTCTTCTGTGCTTCTGCAATCACATGGGTGGCGATGGTTGTTTTACCGGAGCTTTCCGGACCGTAGATTTCCACCACACGGCCGCGTGGCAAACCACCAATGCCAAGAGCGGCATCCAGGCCGATAGAGCCGGTAGAAACCACCTCCTGTGTTGTTTCGGCACGTTCGTTCATCATCATCACACTGCCCTTCCCGAAGTCCTTGTCAATTTTATCAATGGTCAGTTTCAGTGCTTTTAATTTTTCAGCGTTTGACATGTTTATGATTTTGATTTTTTGTGAGTAGAATGGTGATTTAAAGTTAGGCTTTTTCAGCAGCCATTCTTATTTTTTTATTAGGGTGTAAAGCTAATGATTTTAGCAAAATCAGGGGCAAAAAAATAGCCTTTTTAAGCCTAAGAATAGGTTAAAGAAAGGAGTGTTTTTGAGCCTCAGGAACGCCGTTTCATGCACCTGTTTTTCCGGTTCATACAGGCTTCCATCCGTAGCTATCGGTAAGCCGTGGTACCTTTCTTCTCAAAGACGGGTTATAATGAAAAAACTTCTTCTTTTCGTGCTGCTTTCAGGCGGCTTGAACAGCTGGTCGCAGACCGATACCACTACCTATCCGCAGTTCACCGCAACCCAGTTACAGCAGGACCTCGACTCTATTTACCTCAACCTGCAGTGGAACCATCCCCACCTCTTTGCCTACCACAGTAAAGCCGATGCAGATGCAGCATTTCAACAGTTGCGCAGACAGGTAAGCAAATCAATGAACCGGATTGAGTTTACCCGCCTGGTAGCGCCATTCATTGCCCTTTTCCGCGATGGGCATACCAGCCTTGATGTGGATTTTGAAAGCGAGGAATTTAATCGCTACAGCAGTGGCGGCGGACGGTTTTTTCCACTTGGCGTTTACATCTTGGATGGGAAACTGTATGCAGGCAGAACAGACCTGGTAGCAACAGCCATCCGGCAAGGTGATGAGATCATATCATTGAATGGAATAAAATCGTCCGCTATCATCGATCGCCTGCAAAACATGTGGTCAGCTGATGGCGTAGAAGGTGTGACTGTCACTGCACAACGACTCTTCTCCTACAGCCTTTGGACGACATACCAATGGGGAACCCGTGTTTTGGTGGAGTACAGGAGCAACGGGAAAGAGAAAAAGGAATTGCTTGGCGGCATCGGAAAAGAAGACTTCCTGCGCCTTTCATTTAACAGCGGCGGCACCATCCGCAAATTGCACCTGTACCCAGACTACAGCCTGGCTGTTGTGGAGATCAACTCGTACGGCAGTGTTGAAAAAACCAATCATTTTATTGATTCCTGTTTTGCTGTGATCAAACAAAAAGGAATCAGGAATGTGGCACTGGACCTGCGAAAGAATGGTGGGGGCAACTCTTATATTGGCGACTATTTCATTGCACACATCAGTCAGAAACCATACAATACGGTACGGGCCAAAAAATGGCATCTCAGCCCAATGGTTCTGCAGTTGAGCAATGAGCATTGGCTCAGGCAATCTGTTGAAAATGCAAAGAAGACCTACACCCGGAACGGCGCTTTTCTGGAGTCGCCACAACTTAACCCTCAACGTGGCGCTACGCTGAAAGATCCGGCGTTGTTTGTTGAAGGAAACCTGTTCCTGTTTACAAGCCCAAGAACCTATTCATCTGCGCATATGACCGCACTGGCTGTTAAATGCGGCGGCCTGGGAACGATCATTGGTCAACCCACAGGCGAACGCCTGAACCTTACCGGAGAGATCCTGACTTATAAAGCACCCAACAGCGGGTTGAAGATCGTGATACCGGTTGCTGCGTACACAACAGCCTGCGGCGATGGTGAGCAGATTGGCGTGCAGCCCGATCACTTTGTGAAAACCACCATCGAAGATATCAGGGCAGGCCGTGATCCGGAGTTGTTGTACCTGCAACAACTGCTGAAGAATAGCGGCCGGTAAAAAGCTTTCCGATGTCAGATTGTTCTCTGCAGAAGACGTTTTTGAAATCCCCACAGGTGGGGATTTTCTTTTGCTGTTCCCCAAATTAAACAAGGTACACGCAGCGTCCGGTGTTGTGCTCCGCTCTTTTGTTTGTGGCATAAGTTTTTCACCACATCCGTAAAGATTTGTCATGCGAAGCTGGATAGTGTATGGTTGCTTCCTTTTGGCCTCCTGCGATACTGCGCCGGAGGAAAAAGAAAGCATGGCTTCCATTCCAGCCGATAGCGTAATCAATTCAAACCCGGTTATTATGCCGACGGACACGGATGTCAGCTTTGCCCGGGACACCGTCACGGAAAAGCCAAAAGTGATTCCGCCGGTTAAAAAACCCTCTGGCACCTACCAGTTTTTGCTGCCGGCAGAAGGCGGAAAAAAGATCCTCCACACGGTTGCCTTTTATCCTGGTACGTTTCGCCTGCAGGAAGAATACAACAGGGATAGTATTGTGGTGACGGAAGGCACCTGGGCGCCTTCCCGTGATTTTATCTGGTTGTACAAAGACCAGGTGGTTCGCGGCCGCTATACCTGGAAAGGCGATACGCTGCAGTATTTCAGCCCGCGGCTGAGCAAAACTTTTTCCATGTACAAACTCACACCGGCAATGGTCAACGCCGTGTGGCAAACCAAGCAAAAAGAAGGACAACAACTGTATGGCGTCGGCACAGAACCTTTCTGGAGCGTGGAGATCACAAAAAATGATTCTATTGTGGTGAATATGCCCGACTGGAATGCACCCCTGCGGGTAAGGATCACGGAATCCAGGGCTACCGGCGACAGTGCCGTGTTCCGGGCTGACAAGGATTCGCTTCGCCTGGTGGTATATCCCTATTTCTGCAGTGATGGAATGAGCGATTTTCTGTACACCAGGCGATTGGAGCTGGTGTACAAAGGGCAGACCTACCGTGGCTGCGGCGAATTTCTCCGCTCATCACATTAGCGTTCCTTTAAGGATAAAATGCATACGATTCGCCATTTTTATTCGTTATCCGCTTATCATCCCTCAACGAAAAAACGGAACGTATGCAAAAGATCTACGTCCTCCTGCGCAATGATCGGCAAACAGGCCCTTACAGCCTTGAAGAGATCATTCAATTCGACCTGAAGCCTTATGATCTTATCTGGATACAGGGCGGCAGTGCCGGCTGGTATTATCCACAAGAGATTGCAGCGCTTCACCCTTACTTAAGCTTTCTGCCCAAAAAGCAGGCGCCTGCAGCCGAAGCCAAACCTCCGTTTGTAGCGGCGCCATCTGCCAGTCAGCCGGTAGAGACGTCCAGAGCGGCTTCCTCTTTTTCCAGTTATCCGCTGAAAGAAACGGCGGCCAAAGCGGCAACTTCCACTTCCCCTGCAGCCCTGGAAGAAGCCGTGTTTGCACAATTCAGGGAGAGACCCGAAAAAGCGGAAACGGTTTCAAGCACGCAGGCAGCGACGCCAGTGAAGAAAAAGCAGGTGAATTCTGCCGTTGTGGGTCTTACCACTATCCTGATTGTGGGTGGCGTGTTTGCCGCTTCCTGGATCCTGAACAGGAAAGACAGCATCGCTGCAGAAACACCCATGGAAATGACGGCTGACCTCCCGGCCCCGGCTGAAATCGCCGGCACTGCAAATAATCCTGTTGATCCAAAGCCAACAACACCATCCTCAACACCACCTGTTCGGAGAAACACCAGCACAGGTGCAAAAGCAAACAAGACAACAATAACGTCCGTTCCGGTGAGCGTCGGGTCATCAACAGGTTGGGATGATCCCGTAAGGGAAATAGCTGGTAATCCGGGTTTAGAAAAAGAGCCGCCGGTGGTTCAGAGCAATGAAGAAGTTAGTGAAGACGCAAATTCGGAAAACGCGGCGCCGGTAGAGAAAAAGAAAAAGCTGCGTGACAAGATTTTTGACCTGTTCAAGAAAAAACCTGAAACATCCCGGCAAGAAGAAGCAGGATCAGCCGAAAAAACCACTGGCGAACGTACCGCCTCCCGCAGGGATGAAAGCGCCAACCTTGCGCAGATGGTGCACGTCCGTTTTACGGTTCCCAATGAATGGATGATGGGTATACACGGTGCCAGGGCCACCCTGGTCAACCGCAGCAATGAAACCATCCAGAAAGCCACGGTAGAAGTGCAGTATTTTGATGATGACAACCAGTTGCTCCAAAAAAAGACAATAAGCTTTGAAAAAGTAGGCGGGAAAGATTCAAAAACCATTTCCATCCCCGATCATCCCACGGCTACCAAGGTTGATTACAGCGGGGTTGCGGTGAGCGGAAAGCCGGCAGCGTGAGAACGTGAAACGACAAACGTGAGACGTGAAACAGGGTCGCTTCTTACCCGATCATGTTTGACAGCATGGCAAATGTTTTGTTCAATAGTTCACCTGCGGACCGTAGTTGTTCAGAAGTGAAATAGTTCAAATCGACAGCAGTTTCAAGAGCAGCATCAATTTCTACTACCGAGCCTCTTGCAATTTCCAGAAAACGATTCCGCTCAGCCACTGATTTCCGGCTGGCACCTTCCGACAGGTTTAGTTTTACAGACAAGGCAGCTCTTCTAAGCTGCTGCACCATGTTAAACTTTTCATCAGAAGGAAGGAGTAAGGTGACTGCATAAATTTCTTTTATCAACTCACGAGTTGTACCATAAACCTGAAGGCTTTTGTGATTCAAAGCAATGAACATATAATGTTTCGTTTTGGTTACTTGAATCTACCCCCGTTTCATGTCTCACGTTTGTCGTTTCACGTTCTCATTGAATCATCTTATTCCGGATAATTTCCATCAGGTCGGCCTTGTAGCTTTCGCCGATGAGGATCTCTTCTTTCACTTCTTTGAGGCGCAGCAGGTTGCCTTCAATACCGGTGATCTTGGCTACAGGAATGATGAAAGACTTGTGAACACGCAGAAAATTTTTTTGCGGCAGGCGTTCTTCCAGTTCCTTCATGCTGGTATACACCAGCGTTTTTTTCCCGGCACAATGAATGGCCACGTAGTTCTTCATGCCTTCGATATAATCAATATCGGCCAGGTTGATCTTGAGAAGCTTTCCTTTGGATTCTGTTTTGACGAAAATATAATCATCTTCGGGCTGAATGGTTTCCGCAGCAATACTTCCTTCTTCTTTGCCTTGCGACACTTTTTGCACCGCCTGTAAAAACCGGGCAAACCGGATAGGCTTCAGCAGGTAGTCCACCACACCCAATTCGTAGCTTTCCAGTGCAAATTCACTGTATGCCGTAGTCAGAATCACTTTTACGCTTCCTTGTATGGCTTTGATAAAATCAATGCCCGAAAGTTCCGGCATCTGAATATCCAGAAACACCAGCTCAATATTGTGCTCGTTCAGCAGCCGCAGGGCTTCAACAGGATTGGTGGTGGCAGCGGAGAGGTGCAGAAAAGGAGTCTGGTCGATATAATGTTTCAGAATATCAATGGCATGTTGTTCATCATCGACTATCAGGCAATTGATCATACGCTTTGATGGTTAGTTCCGTGGTGTAAAATTCGGCTTCGTCCCGCACATTCAGTGAATAATTGCGACCATAGGTCAGATCCAACTGTTTTTTGATGTTATCCAGTCCAATGCCCGTGGAGATTTCCTTGGGGCCAGCCTTCTTGCGGTTGCGACAGAAAAAGCGCATCTGGCCATGCAGCATATCGAGACGGATATCAATGGGGGTTTGCGTGTTTTTAAGGTCGCCGTGTTTGAAGGCATTTTCAACAATCGTGATCAGCACAAAGGGAACTATGGTAGCGCCGTTCACCACACCGTTCACGTCAAATTTTACATTGAGATTGTTGGAGAAACGAAGCTGGTTGATCTTGATGACATTGCGTACGTGTTCAATTTCATCTTTGAGTGCTACACGGCCATCTTTTGCCGCGGGACCCAATGCATAGCGCATAATGTCAGAAAGGGTAAGAATACCTTCCGAGAGTTCAGCGGAATAGGGCAGCGATTTGGCGTACAGGAAATTCAGTGTGTTGTGCAAAAAATGCGGGTTGATTTGTGCTTTCAGGAAGTTGAGGTTGGCCTGTGACTTTTCTACCTCCAGTTGCATCTTTTGTTCTTCCAGCACTTTGCGGTGTTTTCTTTCATCACGCAGGTAGGTGAGATAGGCAATGAGAAGGGAAGAGCCGGTAATGAAAAGCGAAGAGATGACATACGAAAAGACCATGATGCCAATTGTCATTTCACTTTCGATAGGTGAATTCTTTACGGAAAAATGAAACTTGGTCACCTTCATAAAGTAAAAGGAAAGGCTGTAGTATACCGCCAGTAACAACAAACTGATGACCACCGGCCGCACATACTGAACCAGCTTGTGTTTTCCGGCAAAAAGGCGGTGAAACAGATTCAGTGTTATGTAGTAATAGGTCGCAAAGAAAATTATACTACCCGCCTGGTTCAGCAGGTTATAAAGACTGAAGACTTTCTCCCAATTAGGGCCGGTGTTCATGGCTGGCGACACATACATGGCTACCAACCCTACCACCGTAAAAAACAGGTAGATGCCCAATGTTACCCAAAACACACGACCAAAACCAAAGCGCTTCTTCTGAAGCAGGGCAAAGACTTTCATACAGGGATACTTGTACGTAAAACATAAAAGGCAAAACGTAAAACCAGCGTACCGTTTATGCGCCTACAACCTGGGGTCAACCGGCTATAAACCTGTTTGTAAACATATACACTTTCCGGTTTCACGTCTGCCATTTGCCGTTTCACTAGTTGCTTTTTTATTGTCCGATATTGATTCCACCGCCGCCGCTTTGCTGCGCTCTTTTCGCTTCTTCTTCGGCTGCGGTACTGCGTTGCTTGGCAGCTTTAACGGTGCTGCTACCAAAGCGCCAGTTGAAATTAATCTTGAACTGCCGCATTTCGGGTTGAATATTTACCCTTGTTACCTGCCCGGCAAAATCCGATGTGGCACGGATCTTAAAGGTGCCCAGGATATCGCTGCCCGATACCTTCACCGTACCGTTGCCACCAAAGATCTGCTTCTGCAGGCCAATATCCATAAAGCCGAAACCTCTTGATTTGAACGTTCCCTGGAACACCGTCGGGGCAATATACACACCACTCAGTTCGGCCGTCCATGTTTTGGCAAAGCGGATGCTGTTCTGGGCAAACAGGGTAGCACCGAATGCATTCACATCAATGATGCGGCCATTGCCAAAGTTGGCCCGGTTCATACTGTAGTTGGCGTTCAGGTTGGCAAACAGGCTGTAGGCCTTGTACTGAAGCGGGTAGCTTACGTTCAGGCTTACAATGTCTTGGGTGGCCAGGTTGCGGCTCATCATCACGGATTTGGATCCTTCGGTAGTATCAATGATCTGCGTGAACAGATCGGAGATGTGGCTGTAACCAAGCTTGGAAGTAAGACGGAACTTGCGGATGTTGGTCAGCTCAAAACTGTTGGTGAATTGCGGACGCAGGTTAATGTTTCCTTTCATCACCGAGTATTCATCCAGCTTAAACTCAAAGGGGTTCAGGTTCTGGTAAGCCGGCCGGTCGATACGGCGGCTGTAGCTGACGCTCCACTGGTTCATGGGATTTTTATTGAACGTTACCGCGGCACTGGGAAAGAAGTTGGTGTAGTTCCGGTCGAAGCCTGTTTCCATAGGCACATAGCCTGAACCTTCTTTCTGCTCACCGGTGGAAACGCCTTTGTTGTTGGTGTTTTCCACCCGAAGGCCGGCCTGCACCATCAATCCTTTATACGCCTTATTCCAGTTGGCATACACGGCGTTGATGTTTTCATCATACACGAAACGGTTGCTGCGGTCGCGGTCAAATACATTGCCCGAGGAAGTAACATCGTAGCGGCGGAAATCATTGTCGGTTTTCACAATAGAAACCTTTCCGCCCAGGCCTAGTTTACCGCCTTTGAAATTTTGTTCGTAATCGATTTTACCCGAGTGAATGTCGATAGTAGTGGGGGCAATCATTTGCACAATCACGGAACGCAGGAAGGTTGTTCCGTTGGGCCCGTAATAATAGTTTGGCTGGTACTGGTCGTTGTTGTTTTTATAGTGTCCCTTATCGGCATTCAGCATCAGGCTTTTTCCATCAGTGCCCTGGAAGCTGTAGTTCAGGTTGACGTTATAGCTGTTACGTTTCAGGTCACTGGTGTTATCGGCTACCAATATACGGTCCACTATCCCGGTGGGAACGTACGAAATGGGGGTACGGCTCCGGTTGTTCATCTCTGGTTCGGAAAAATTGCCATTCAACAAAACACCCAGCGAAGATTTTTTATCCAGGGTATAATCGGCACCGATCCGGAAGTTATGACTCATGTTATCGAAGATCATACGGCCCGTTTGTTCAAATGCAGTATCCAGCACCGTACGGTAAAAATTCATGTTGTTATTGGTAGGCCCCTGCGCATGGCTGTAGGTACCGTAGACGTTGATATTCCGGTTGCGGTGGTTCAGACTAACACCGGCATTGTAACGGGAAAAAACGCCAACAGCATAGCCGGCATTCGCCGAACCATTGGTGCCGAACGCCTTGTTCTTTTTCATGCGGATATTGATGATACCTGCATTACCAGCCGCTTCAAAACGGGCTGAGGGGTTGGTGATAATTTCGATGGCTTCAACCTCTGAGGACTGTGTGGACTTCAGAAAGTTGGCCAGGTCCGACCCGGAAAGAGGGGAGGGGCGTCCGTCGATATAGATCTGCACACCGTTTTTTCCATTCACCGAAAGATTTTCGTCTTTATCCACCGTTACCCCCGGCGATTTGCGCAGCAGTTCCAGCGCATCGGAACCGGCGGCATTGATGGTGCCTTCCACGTTCAGTACCGTTTTGTCGGCTCTTACTTCAATCATGGGCTTGCGGGCCGAAACCGTGATGGCCGCCATGTCACCGCTGGCTTTTTTCACGGCAAGTGCTGGTGCCGTTACATTGCCACTGGTAACAGCAAATGGAGCCGAGAGCGTTTGGTCGTGGCCTACATGGCTGACCATAATGCGGTAGTCGCCCTGCTGGATATCCTGAAAAGCATACGCACCATTGCTACCGGCAACCGCCAGTTTTACCACAGATGTATCTTTTGCTTTCACCAGGGCTACGGTTGCACCGGAAAGTGCGGCGCCCCCGTCGTCTTTTACAACGCCGGTGATAGTTTGTGCCTGCAGGGAAGTAAAGCCAGCAAGAAGCAGAAAGAGGAAAAACAGTCTCATTTTCTTTGTCGTTTAGTGAATCAATTGGTTTTCGTTCTATTGGACAACAAACGTAAAAAAGCAAGGAGGGGAGGAAAAATCTGTTTCACCAAATTGGTTATTGGCAGGACGAAACCGTGCCATCGGCTGGTAATTCCGGGAACCCCCGATCCATGTGCTGGCACATTTATTTTAGGCAACCCATCAACAGCCGTTGCTACGAAATGGATTTGTTCTAAACACAAAAAAATGAGGAAAAACACTGTGCGTCACTCGCTTATCACTACCGGAATTGTTCTGCAGCTCTGTCTTTTCTGCTTTTTTCTTACACCTGTACAGGCACAGCAACTTTCTGGTGCTGCCGAAGAGCTTCCAAAAGAACGCCTGAACCTTTTGCCGCAGGACCGCGACAGCGGCCATGTGTACCGCATGAATTACTGGCGGTCGGTGGGTTTCATCGCCCTGGCTACGGGAGCCAATATTTGGGCCATTCCAAACCTGATCAAGGATAAAAAACCACTTACCGATGCGGAGTTGCAGGCCCTGAACCCAAATATTTTCACAGACCTGGACAAATGGGCCCTACGGCTGGACATGAACCAGGAGCGGCGCGGAAAGATTGATGTCACCTCGGATCGCATCCTCACGCTGACCAGTGTAGGGGCGGCGGCCCTGCTGCTGGATGGAAAGATCCGGAAGGACTGGCTCAGGATCATTACCCTTTACGTGGAAACCAGCGCCGTTGCCTTCAGCTTTTACAACTGGTCGCCGTTTGGAGCCCTGTTCAATAACAAAATTCGTCCGCTTGCGTATTACGATAACTTCCCGCTGGAGCTGCGCAAAGACGGCAATTCCCGCAACTCATTTTACAGCGGGCATGTGGCTAACGCTGCTGCTTCCACGTTTTTTATGGCCAAGGTGTACAGCGATTATCACCCCGAACTGGGCGGAAAAAAATACCTGCTGTATGGATTGGCTACTCTGCCACCGCTGCTCATCAGCTACCTGCGGGTAAAAGCCCTGTTTCATTTCCCAACCGATTGCCTGGTAGGATTGATCATCGGTGGATCAGTTGGTGTGCTGGTGCCCGAAACGCATCGCATCAAAAACAAAAAAGGTCTGGTGCTGGGCATGTCCAGCATGTCAGACGTGCCGGCCGTGGCGCTGAAATGGAAGCTTTGATCAGGCAGGGCAGGGCTATTTTTCAGAAAACATGGTAGTCCCCGCCTTAATATTTTGTTTCTTTGCCACAATCCATGTTTGAACTTCTCTTCCAGAAATTTGATGAAAAAGTGCAGCTCACTCCCGAAGAAAAAGAGCTGTGCAAAACCTTTTTTCTGCCCAAAAAGCTGCGCAAGCGACAGTATCTTTTGCAGGAAGGCGATCCCTGTAAATATGTTGCCTTTGTAGAGAAGGGTATGCTCCGGTCGTATTCGATCGATGAAAAGGGGTTGGAGCATATCATCCAGTTTGCGTTTGAAGGTTGGTGGATCGCCGACCAGTATTCTTTTCTTACCGGTGAACCCTCCACTTATACCATCGATGCGCTGGAAGAATGCGAACTCCTGCTTCTCACCAAGGCCGCCGAAGAAGAACTGATGGAAAAGGTGCCCAAAACGGAACGCTATTTTCGCCTCCTGCTGCAAAACAGTCTGATTGCCACCCAGCGGCGCCTGGTCAGCTCCCTGAGCCAGCCGGCTGAAAAGCGTTACAATGACCTTGTGCAATCCTGTCCAAGTATTCCCCAGCGGGTACCCCAGCACATGATGGCCTCTTTCCTGGGCATTACACCGGAAACGCTGAGCCGCATTCGCAAACAAGCCAGCGTAAAAAAGCCCGCCAACCGGTAATCACGGTCTTCCTTCTCTAGACAAAACAGTATTGATTCTACTTTGTCATATAGGAATGTCTTTCTTGCGTTAACTCAATGGTGAAACAATTGGAAAGCAAAAACGAAGAGGCATTCGAAAGACGAATTTCTAGCCAGTTCATGGGACATAATGTTGGCGAAAATTAGCGAAGCATGTGTCCGGAGTAATCTATCTATGCATATAAGCGAAGCAAAGAATAGTGCTCCTTTTGCTTGTATAATCGGCTGAAGAGCTTGCCACTCCTGTATTTTTTTGCTAGTTCCACGAATCTATTCGTAACTTAAAGCAAACCTTTGTTTATGAAACCAACGCTACTCATTGGCTGCGCACTGCTGGCAGGAACAGCCGTACATGCACAATTTTCGCTTTTGCCCTACGCCGGTTTTGAACAATCCAACAATTCGCTCCGTTATGGCAGCGGGTATTCGGCTTCCGACGTTAACGGAAACCTGAAGGCCGGTTTGCGTGCCGATTACCGGTTGAAGGGTGGTCACAGTCCGTTCTTCAATCTTACTACCAGTCCGGCGCCTGTTAGTTTCCGTTTCGACAGGGCCGGCTCGCTCCTGAATGCAGCCGATGCCGTTCGGGGCAATCTGCAGTTGCGCCTTGAAGCAGGTTACCTGTACAACAGCAAGCCCATTCAACTGGGAAAGAAAAGAGGAGCTATACCGCCTGCCGCAGAAACAGTAACATTTACCAGCACACGTAAAAGCAGTTGCGGCTCGTACACCTCCAGATCGCGTTGCGGCACCACAACAAAAACCGTCCGGAAAGTTTCGGAAAACAAAACGCTGAACATGCGCCTGCAACCGGCACTGGCACTGGCGTATATACCTTCATCCGAACAAAGAATAAAGCCAAACACAAATGGTTTTGACTACACCGTCGGCACCTGGAGGACCGCCCTTGTGCCGTCCATGGGTTTTGCTTTTGCTAAAGGAAGCCAATCTTTATTCACACTTACGGCATTTTACACCCGTGCACTGGGACAGAAAGAGGAACTGGCCTTAACACAGGTAGAAAGCAAAATCATACAAACGCCCCTTGAGCAAAGAACCTCCACCTGGGGGCTAAGCCTGGGCTTTCCCATCAGTTTTGCGAAGCAAAAATCAGCCAACGTACAAACGATTACCGAGAGAAAAGTTTACAGAAAGACCAGCTACAAGCGGTGTGTCCGTCTGTAACCGTCAGCATGTTGACTGACAGGTCATCACCGGCAATCAGGTATTTCCGGTCATTCCATACACACCTACTAACACCCTAAAAAGAAAGGCAGCATAAATGTTGCCTTTTTTCGTTTATTTTTCGCGGGGCGGATGGCCGGTGCAGCGTTTTTCATAACAGGATTGTTATACAAACCCTGATGGAGCGTACAAAATCCGCTGGCCTGTTTAACAAAATACCAGATGGCTGCCATCAGAATTTGGATATTTGCCCTGTTCTGCCCCGAAAACTTAATCAACAATGCTATGAGAGGTGTATTGACCCTTTTCCTGTTTTTTCTTTCGTTGGCGCTATCTGCGCAAACAACCTGCACCAACCCGGGTCAAACGCCTGCTACCGCTTTTCCGGTTTGCGGCACCAGCACGTTTTCGCAGGCTTCGGTTCCGCTTTGCGGGGGCAGAAGAATGGCTTATAAAAATTGCGGCAACGATCTGCTTACTGATATCAACCCATACTGGTATAAATTCACCTGCTTTCAAAGCGGTACATTGGGTTTTACCATTACACCGCTCGATCTCAACGAAGACTACGACTGGGAACTCTATGATATTACCGGCCGCAACCCCGATGATGTATTTACCGATGCCAATCTTGTAATCAGCAACAATTGGAGCGGTGAAGCCGGCATTACAGGGGCTTCGGCTGCCGGTACGCAATTGTTTGTGTGCGGGGGGTATGGAAGGCCTCTGTTCAGCCAGCGGCCGCAATTGATTGCCGGCCACAATTACCTGTTGCTGGTGAGCCATTTTACGAATACCCAAAGCGGTTATAAGCTGGATTTTGGCGGCGGCACCGCTGTTATTGCCGACAGTACCACGCCTCACCTGCAAAAGGTAGAAGCTAATTGCGGCGGTGATGTGCTGCGTCTGAAGCTGAATAAAAAAATGAAGTGCAGCAGCATTGCCGCTAACGGTTCTGATTTTTACCTGATGCCCGGAAATATTCCGGTGACGGGCAGCACCGGTATTGGCTGTTCGGCGCAATTTGATACCGATTCGCTCAACCTGCAATTAGCTTCTTTTTTACCGCCGGGCAACTATACCCTGCATATTAAAAAAGGCGATGATGCCAATACCATTCTTGATTACTGTGATCGTCCCATTGCCGAAAACGAGACACTGACATTTACCATTCCGCCCAAGGCGCCAACGCTGATGGACAGCATGGTGGCGCTTTCTTGCTCACCGGTTGAACTCAGGTTGCTATTTAAAAAGCCTATTCTGTGCTCTAGCATATCAGCCACCGGCAGTGAGTTTGTGGTGAATGGAACTTATCCTGTTTCGGTAACGGCGGTCAATCCCACTTGCAGCAACAGCGGCACAACCAAAGAACTAGTCCTGACGCTTTCACAAGCCCTGGTGAGCGAAGGCAGCTTTGAGC
This sequence comes from Flavisolibacter sp., assembly GCA_035998945.1. GTDB lineage: Bacteria > Bacteroidota > Bacteroidia > Chitinophagales > Chitinophagaceae > Flavisolibacter. The sequence goes on from DASYHD010000029.1 coordinate 85,134, forward strand.
TGGTACTACAAAAGGGCACCGATGGCAACACACTGCTCGATGAATGTGGCGAAGAAACACCGGTTGGCTCCCGCCTGGCCTTTTCGGTTAAAGACACCGTGGATGCTGATTTTACCTACACCATCCGGTATGGTTGCGAAAAAGATACGGTCCTCTTTTTTCACCCGGGCGCCAATGGGGTAACCTCCTGGCAGTGGAGCCTGGATGAAGGACAGGTAAGCGGGGCTCAAAACCCTGTGGGCATCTATTCTGTTTTCAACCAGAAGAAGATCCAGCTCTCGGTCACCAATGGCTTTTGTACTGACTCCAGCGAGCAAACCCTAGTACTGGATAATTTCCTGAAGGCTGATTTCAGTGTGTTTGAAGACAACTGTCCCAACGAGCCGGTAGCGTTCACCAGCCTGGCGCAAGGCAGAATTGCGACCCATTTATGGGAGTTTGGCGATGGAGGCAACACGGCTGTCCAGAACCCCACCTATACCTATGCCGGCCCGCAACAAAATACCATTTACCCTGTGCGCTACACGGTGGTGGATGATTTTGGCTGCAGGCAAACAGCGGTAAAGAACATCAATGTATTTTCCAGCTGCCTTTTGTCACTGCCGACAGCCTTTACACCAAACGGTGATGGTAAGAACGATGCTTTTCGGGTACTCAATGCCGTGAAAGCAGAAAGCCTGGAACTTCTTGTCTTCAACCGATGGGGACAGCTCATTTTCAAAACCAGGGACTGGAAAAAAGGATGGGACGGTAAAATCAACGGCGACCTGCAACCTACCGGCGTATACGTGTGGTTGCTGCGCTATACCAACCGTGATACTAAACAGAAAGTTGAGCAAAAGGGAATGGTGACGCTGATACGTTAACGTGAAACGGGAAACGTCAAACGTGAAACTGTGGTGTCTTTAAGTTCTTTGTCTGTTTTGCGATAGCCTGTTTCTTGCAACTTGTGAACAGGTGAACTCGTAAACATGTAAACTCTCCCGTTTCCTGTCCCACGTCGCTAGATCAGGTTGAATGCCTGGGCAAATTTCATCAGGTCAAGTGCCGAATCTGCCTGCAGCTTGGTTCGGATGTTGCGACGGTGGGTTTTTACCGTGGCTTCCGAAATAAATAATTCATCCGCTATCTCCTGCGAATTAAGGCCTTTTGCCAGGCAGCGCAACACTTCCTTTTCCCGTTTGGAAAGGGAAGAAAATTCAGCGTGGTTCTCACGGAGAAACGTGTTCTCCTGCACCAGCCGTTCGATCTTTGGCGTAAAGAAATGTTCGGCATCAATGGGGATGGCGATGGTAATACCCAGCAGCGGCCGGCCGTCTTTATCCTGCAACAGAATTTTCGATGAGCTGGCGTACCAGCGGAAGGGTTCACTGACAGAAGGTCTCACCTGCTGAAAATAGGTTACCATTTCATCCACCTTGTTACGTTGCAACATGCCCAGAATTTTGGGAACATAGTTGGGAGTATCTTCCGGGTTGAAAAAGCGCTGGTGGTAATCGAAATGCGGCAGCCTGATTTCCTCCAACGATACGTTCAAATTCTTTCGGCCACGTTCTGATAAATAAGCAATGGAATCTGCCGGCAGGTTGTGAATAATAATAACGCCTGGAATACTATCTTCTATCGCCTGAATTGCCCTTATTTTTTCATCGGCAGCCCGTTGTAAATCTTCGTCATCGGTATGCTGCAGCCATTTGGTTACTTGCATGGAGGTATAAGTCTCAAATATAGCATTTACACCTATACAGTAGGGTAAGGGAGGACACTTATCCAATAAAATTGCCCGCCATGTCGACGGGCAATTTTAATACAGCTCATTTGCTTACAACACTTTCTTCGCTTCCGGTTTTCCATTCCCGGGAAAAGTCTCACGGAAGTTCATACCGGTGTTGGTCATGATAAAGCTCCATACATCGGCAGCGGCATCAATAGCCTTTGAAGTAGGAAGGCCTGCGCCATGACCAGCATTTGTTTCTATGCGAATAAGCGCCGGGTTGGGTCCTGCAGTCGCTTCCTGCAAGGCAGCGGCAAACTTAAAGGAGTGCGCCGGCACCACGCGGTCGTCATGGTCGGAGGTGGTGACCATGGTTGCCGGGTAGGAAACCCCTTTCTTCAGGTTGTGCAGCGGCGAATACTTATACAGGTACTGAAACTGGTCGGGCTTGTCGCTGCTGCCATATTCACTGGCCCAGGCATAACCAATAGTGAAGCGGTGAAAACGAAGCATGTCCATTACGCCTACTCTTGGTATGGCCACTTTGAAAAGCTCCGGACGCTGCGTCATGGCTGCGCCAACCAGCAGACCGCCATTGGAACCACCGGTGATGGCCAGCTTACCGGAGTTGGTGTATTTGTTTTTGACCAGCCATTCGGCAGCGCTGATGAAATCGTCAAACACATTCTGCTTGTTTTCCAGCATACCGGCTTTGTGCCATTTTTCGCCGTACTCGCTGCCACCACGCAATACAACATCAGCATACACGCCACCCTGCTCCATAAAGAAGATGTTGGATACGCTGAAGGATGGTGTTTCGTTCACATTAAAACCGCCGTAACCATACATCAGCGTCGGGTTTTGACCGTTCAGCACCAGGCCTTTTTTATGCGTCAGGAACATGGGCACTTTTGTACCGTCCTTGCTGGTAAAGAATACCTGCTTTACTTCATAATCTTCAGGATTGAATTTTACCTCCGCTTTTTTGTGCAGGGATGTTGTACCTGTTTGAATGTTGTATTTAAAAATGGAGGTGGGATAATTGTACGAAGTAAAGTAGTAATAAAACTCTTTTTCATCTTTTTTGGAACCAAAGCCACCCGCAGAACCAATACCCGGCAGCGAGATCTCCCGAACCTGTTTACCCTCATACGTGTATTGGAAAACTTTGGTGGATGCATCTTTCAGGTAAGAAGCAAAAAGAAAACCGCCACCGGTACCCACACCCTGCAACACATTCTCCTGCTCAGGAATCACCACTTTCCAGGCTTCTTTTGAAGGGTTTTTGGGGTCAATCAGGACCAGTTGATAATTGGATGCGCCATCATTGGTGCGAACCAAAAATTTATCGCCAACATTGTCAACAACGCTGGCCTGTGCACCAAACCCTTCTACCAGAAAGGTAAAGTCACTCTGGTTGTTTTTAAGATCTTTGATACGGATCTGTCTTCCGCTGCTGGATCCTTCATTAGAATAAAGCACCAGGTACCGGCCATCTTCTGTTACACCGGCCATATTCAGGCGCTGCGGATGTTCGCGGTCTTCGTACACCAGCACATCTTCCGATTGCGGGGTACCAATCTTATGGTAGTAAACCGAATGATAAAGGTTCTTTCCTTTCAGCTTGTCTTCTGCTTTGGGCTCGGGGTAGCGGCTGTAGAAAAAGCCTTCGGCCCCTTTCCAGGAAAAACCGGTGAACTTCAGCCATTGCAGGCTGTCTGTCAGCTTTTCTTTGGTAACAGCGTTCATCACGTGAGCCTGCTGCCAGTCGCTGCCCGCTTTCTGAATGGCATACACCAGCAGCTTTCCGTCTTTGGAGAAAGCCGATGAACCCAGGGAAACGGTTCCGTCTTCGGATAACTTATTCGGATCGAGAAATACTTCGGCTTTGCCGTTCAAATCTTTCTGGCGATACCAAACGCTTTGGTTTTGCAGGCCATCATTTTTGGTGAAATACCAGAAATCACCTTCTCTGAACGGAGCGCCGTACCGGGTGTAGTTCCACAACTCCTGCAGGCGCTTGCGCACTTTATCGCGGTAGGGAATAGTAGAAAGATAATCTTGGGTGACGTTGTTCTGCGCCTTCACCCAGGCTTTGGTTTCCTCGCTGTTGTCGTCTTCGAGCCAACGGTAAGGATCGGCTACAGTTGTGCCGTGATAGTTGTCCACCGTATCCACTTTGCGGGTAGCGGGGTATTGAAACTGTGCTTCAGTTTGTTGAATTGCAAATAACGTCAATGCCAGACAGGTTTTCTTCATGAAGAAAAAATTTTATAAAATAACAGAAATATCAGGGTTGATAAATATAAGGGGCGTTAAAGTATTCTTCGAAAACTGTTAGAAAATCTTTGCTAAAGAAACGGCGCCCATATAGCTCATGATGGCCACCACCAGCCAGCCGGCCGCCTGCATCCATACCGGGTGGCGGTACTCACCAACAATGCGTTTCTGACTGGCCGCAATGAGGATCAGGGCCAATGCAATCGGGAGGATCAGCCCGTTTACGGCACCGGCAAGGATCAGTAAATTGACAGCGGGGCCTGTCTGCAAAAGAAAGATCAGGGTAGAAGAAAGAATAAAAAGGGATACCAGCACCCGGCTCCATCTTTCAATAGCAGGATGAAGGGTTTTAAAAAACGAGACGGTTGTATACGATGCACCTACCACCGATGTAATAGCAGCGCACCACATAACAAAGCCGAAAAAGCGGTAACCGATTGTGCCGGCAGCCTGCTGAAAAACGGATGCCGCCGGGTTATCGGCAGCCAGTTGGGCGCCGCTCCATACCACGCCCAGTGCCGCAAAGAATAACACAAAGCGCATGATGGAGGTGATCACAATGCCGCTGACCGAACTGCGGGTAACCTGTGGCAGGGCTTCGGCTCCTTTTATGCCGGCATCCAGCAAGCGATGCGCACCGGCAAAGGAAATATACCCACCTACCGTACCACCCACAAGGGTTACGATCTTCAGCACATCAATCCGTTCGGGCCACACGGTACGGTATAGCGCTTCTCCTACGGGCGGCTGCGAACTAGCGGCAATGTACAGGGTAAAAAGGATCATGAGCAGGCCAAGCACCTTTACCAATAGGTCGATGCCTTTGCCGGCTTCGCGGTACCAGAAAACGCCAAGTGAAAGCAGGCAACTGATCACCGCCCCGGTTTTTTCATCCAGTCCCGTAAGCGCATTTAGCCCAAGGCCTGTGCCGCCAATGTTACCGATGTTGAAAACCAGTCCGCCAAAACCGATAAGAATAGCCAGGAAAATACCAAGCCCCGGTAGAATCGCATTGGCAATGTCCTGTGCACGCCTATCGCTTACCGCTATAATCCGCCAGATGTTAACCTGTGCACCAATATCGATCAGCAGTGATACAAGAATCACAAAGCCAAACGATGTAAGCAGTTCTTCAGTAAAGCGTGTAGTTTGGGTAAGAAAACCCGGGCCAATGGCCGAAGTTGCCATGAGAAAAGCAGCACCGAGAATGGCTCCGGATGGTTTCGGCTTCACCTGTTTGACTTTAGTGTTTCAGATAATCGTTTTGCAAACGCTACTGCCCGCTTTCCATCTCCATGAATACAAACCGTATCGGCAGCAATAGGGATGTCTTTTCCGGAGACTGCCGTCACCGTTCCTTTTTGCACCATCTGCAGCACTTGTGCCACGGCTTTTTCTTCGTCTTCGATCATTGCATGGGGTTGCCAGCGCGGTGTAAGGCTGCCATTATCCCCATAGGTGCGGTCGGCAAACACTTCATTCCAGGCCTTTAAACCGAGCAAGCTTGCTTCGGTAACAGAAGCACTTCCGCTTAACCCAAAAAGAACAAGGGTCGCATTGAAATCTTTCACCGCCAGTGCCACCGCTTTGGCAAGGGCTGCATCCCGTGCCGCCATATTGTACAGGGCGCCATGTGGCTTTACATGGTGTACTGCGGCATCAGCTGCATCAGCAATTTTTTGGAAAAGAGCCAGCTGTTCACTTACCAGGTTGTACACTTCCTGGGGCGTTGTTTGCATTTCGGTACGGCCAAAATTCCGCCGGTCAGGAAAAGAAGGATGAGCGCCAATCTTCACACCGTATTGCTTTGCCAATAGGATGGTTGTTCGCATTGTTTCTTCATCACCGGCATGGGCGCCGCAAGCAATGTTGGCCGATGTAATAAACGGCATAATGGCTTCGTCGTTGCCGATGCCTTCGCCCATATCGCAGTTGATATCAATGAACCCTCCCTGTCCCCCAAGGGGGGAGTGGCCAGGCTGCAAAGGCCCACTTTGTGGGATGTCTTTTTTCTGCATTATGTCCGTCTTCTATTGTTTTCTGGGGTTGCTTTCAGGCATGCTGCTGCAGCCAGTTTTGCAGCTTCAATTTACAGGTGTTCTGTAAGTTGGTCAGGAAATTCTGTTGTGTCATCCATTTTTCTTCTGCAGCTTCTGTTGTTGTCAACGAAAACCTGAGCCCTTCGCCAGCGCCTTTTTGTGCAAGCCTGGGTAAATGTGCAGCAATCACATTGGCAATGCGGGGATAGCCGCCGGTAGTTTGATGATCGGCCATAAGAACGATCAGCTGTCCGTTGGGTAACAGTTGCACCGTACCGAAAGTTACCCCCGATGAAACCAGTTGGTCTTTCTGTTGCTGTTCCAAACCTCCGCCCTGCAAGCGATAACCCATGCGGTCCGAGGCCGGCGTGATGGTAAACAGGTGCTGCAAAAATGCCTGCCTGCTTTTCTCGGTTAACCAGGTCCATTCCGGCCCAGCGATAACTTCTATATCATTTCTGTTTGCTAGTTCGGCCTTGTATTTCCAGGGAAGCAAAACATATTTTTCTTCTATGTGGAAATCGATCTTTGCAAATGCAATCTCGTCGCTACGCCGCAAGAGTCTTCCCATAAAACCACCCGCCACCGCTTTCAGGTTTGTGCTATAACTATTCAGCCAGGGTTCTATGTGCAGGTCATTCAGCATTGCCAGGTAACACCGGGCACCTCCTTTGTTTTTTTGAAAGGATAAAACACTGTTTTGCCCAACGGCAATCGGCTGGTTCATGGGTACTTCTTCACCATTAATGCAAGGGGTAAAATCGGCACCCGTCATACAAATAAGGGCGCTTTGTTGAAACAGGAATTGTGCGGCGGGAAAGTGCAGTTCAAGCACCGGTGAATTCATGCTTTTTCCAAGCAGGGCATGGGCAAGAGGGGCTGCAAAACAATCCATTACCCCGCCCGGGTTAATGCCGAGATGCTGAAAGCCATAGCGGCCGTTATCCTGTATCGTATCAAGCAGTCCTGCCCTGGTAATTTTCAAACACATCTTCGGTAATTGCATAAAATGTTACCCTGTCGCCAGGCTGTAGCAGCACTGGATTCTGTTCCGATTTGCTGAACAGGGACAGCGGTGTCCGCCCAATGATATTCCAGCCACCGGGAGAAGGGAATGGATAAATGCCTGTTTGCTCGCCGGCAATGCCTACGGAGCCGGCGTTAATGGTTTTTCGCGGGCTGCTCTTTCGGGGCATTGCAATGCGGCTGTCCACTTTTCCCATGTAGGCAAAGCCGGGAAGGAAGCCAATCATATAGACCTCGTAGGCAGTAGCGGTGTATAACTGGATGACCTCGTCAACAGAAAGTTCTTTTTGTGCCGCAAGCTCCTGCAAATCCGGCCCAAACTGTTCGGCAAAACAAACAGGAATATGAATGTTTCTTTGATCTAACGGTTTTGTGTAGGTGCTGTTTTGAAGCAATGGCTGTAAAAACGCTACTAGTTTTTCAAATGCCGGTTTCCTGCTTTCATATAAAGCGGCAACATCGTAATGGATGGTTAGCGAACCATAGGCGGGTACCACGTCTTTGATGAACGCCGGTGCTCCTTGCAATTGATGGAAAAGCTGCATAACCCTGTGGTGCACGGCAGCGTCAATACCGTTTTCAAACTGTACGACGAGGGCTGCATCGCCAAGCGGCAATATCGTGGGTTGCGCCTGCATTGAATAGCTGTCGCGAATGTAATGATTCTGGTGGCGGCTGTTCAGCGATCATCCTAGATCATCTCACCGCCAAAATAGCCCTGCAAGGCCTGCGGCAGTTTAATGCCATTCTCGTCCTGGTAGTTTTCCAGTAAGCAGGCCAGAATGCGGGGCAGCGCCAGGGAGCTTCCGTTCAGCGAGTGTGCCAGTTGTGTTTTACCGCTTGCATCTTTAAAGCGCATCTTCATGCGATTGGTTTGAAACCCTTCAAAGTTTGAAACAGAGCTTACCTCCAGCCAGCGTTCCTGCGCTGCGCTGTACACTTCAAAATCGTATGTAAGTGCCGAAGCAAAGCCCATATCGCCGCCGCACAAACGTAAAATGCGGTAATGCAGTCCCAGCGACTGGATCAGCGTTTCCACATGCGCCACCATCTCTTCCAGCACTTCGTAACTGCGGTCGGGGTGCACAAGTTGCACAATCTCCACCTTATCAAATTGGTGCAGGCGGTTGAGGCCACGAACGTCTTTTCCATAGCTGCCTGCCTCGCGGCGAAAGCAAGGTGTGTAAGCCGTCATTTTGATGGGCAGGTCGGACTCTTTCAGAATTACGTCGCGGTAGATATTGGTCACTGGTACTTCGGCTGTAGGAATCAGGTAAAGATTGTCTACCGTTGCGTGGTACATCTGCCCTTCTTTATCGGGCAGCTGGCCGGTGCCATAAGCAGAGGCTTCGTTCACCAGCAAAGGGGGCATGAATTCGGTATAACCTGCTCCAGTGTTGTATTCTAAGAAATATTGAATAAGGGCCCGCTGCAGCTTGGCGCCTTTGCCTTTGTATACCGGGAAACCGCTGCCGGTGATTTTGTTACCCAGTTCAAAATCAATGAGGTCAAATTTTTTGGCGAGGTCCCAGTGCGGAACAGCGCCTGCATGCAACTCCGGCTTGCTGCCGCCGGTGCGAACCACTTCATTGTCTTCAGGTGTTTTGCCCCGGGGCACTTGTGGAGATGGAAGGTTGGGCAGGCGAACCAACAGCTCACTCAACTGCTTTTCTGTTGCGTCTAATTCCTGCTGCACCGGGCCAAGGGCCGCTTTAAAGCTTTCTACTTCCTTTTTCTTTTCCTCAGCCGCAGTCTTTTGCCCTTTCGCCATCAGGGCGCCAATCTCTTTGGATGCTGCATTGATCTTTGCCTTGGTGTCATCAAACTGAAAAGTCAGTTTTTTGCGGGTATCATCCAGCGCAATAATCTCGTCCACAAGGTTTACTTCCTTGAAGTTCTTCACGGCTAAACGCTCTTTTACTTCCTCCGGGTTGTTACGCAAAACGGCCAGTTGCAGCATACGCTTAAAAATTTGAGCGGCAAAGATAACCGCTGATTGGCGGGATTGAAAATGCAATTGCCGGAGGCGGTGAGTGGTGAGTGGTCAATGGTGAGTGGAGTCGCTTACTACTTACTACTGACTATTTACTTTCTCCTTGTATACATCCGGCTGATGGATCTGCATCCAGCGGTCAACAAAGTTCAGGGGCTGAAAACCAAATTGGCGGTACAGGCCGTGGGCATCTTTTGTTGCCAATAAAAACCGACGCAGCCCTTGCAGGTCGGGATGGCCAATGATCACTTCTATCAGCCATTTGCTCAACCCCCGGCCACGGAAGGCCTCGTCAATAAACACGTCGGCCAGGTAGGCAAAGGTGGCGCCGTCGGTGATGACCCGGGCAAAGCCTACCTGCTTTTCTGCATGAAAAACGGCAAAACAAAGCGAGCCAGTGATAGAGCGGCGCACCACGTCAATAGGAATATTTTCTGCCCAATAGGAGCGGCTGAGAAACCCGTGTACATAGTGAATGTTGATCTCTTCGTTATCGGTACTGATGCGATAATCGTCTTTTGTCCATTCCATTTTGTGAAAAGATGAAACCTGTTCTTGCAGGTAGGCTAACTTCGCCTTTTAAACGAAAATAGAACAATGAATTTTAGTGATGATCTGCAAACCCGTTGGTGGAACCTGGAAGCAAAGCTGGTGGAGCGGTTTGGAAAGAAACCTGATGTGGAAACGATATTATTCCTGATTGGCATACAGGAGCTGGGCGATATACGGAAAAAATTTTCCAAAGAACAAAAGCAGGACCTGATGCATGTGGCTGTATGCACGGTACTGATGCCCAGCGGCTATTACGAAATTGAACGGGTGGATGAAGATGGCTGGCCCCATTTTAAGCAACTGAAGGCCATGCCGGAGATGAGTCCTATCGAGCAGGAGAATTTTTTAAAAGACCATATCTTACTTTATTTTCAGAATAACGAACTGGTACAAGAATGAAAAAACTGCTCCTGCTGCTTGCCACCTCCTTTTCGCTGATGGTTTCTGCGCAACAAGATGTCAGGATCAAAAAAAAGGACCGCAAACGCGACATAGAGATGGTGACTACCGAAGGCACTATGGTGCTGCGGCTATCGGATTCCACACCAGAGCACCGCGACAATTTTCTGCGCCTGGTAAAATCACATTACCTCGACAGCATGTTGTTTCACCGCGTTATCAAAAGCTTTATGATCCAGGCCGGCGACCCGGCCAGCATTCGTGCCACCGCCCGTGTGCCCTTGGGCAATGGCGGACCCAATTATACTTTACCGGCCGAAATGGTGCCCTCGCTCTTTCACAAAAAAGGAGCGTTAGCCGCTGCCCGGCAGGGTGATAATGTGAATCCTGAGCGGCGCAGCAGCGGCAGCCAGTTTTATATTGTACAAGGCAGAACCTTTACCGATGCACAAATGGACTCTATTGAAGTAGCGCGGTTGCAGGGAAGAAAGATTCCGGCCGAACGTAGAGAATATTACCGCAGCATTGGCGGTACGCCGCAACTGGATGGCAACTACACCGTTTTTGGCGAAGTGGTGAAAGGGTTAGAAGTGGTGGACAAAATTGCCGACACGGAGACCAGCAAAGGACCTGACCGCGACCGGCCACTGGCCGATGTGCGGATTCTTTCGGTGAAATTGATCAAGCGGAAGAAATGATATGCAGATATGCGGATGGGAGTTGCTGATTTATTGTAAATGTCGGCTATGCATACGCCAGCCAAAGACAATCTGATTTTGCAACTGACGTTTCAGTTTGCGCCGGATGTGATTGTGTTCGCTGAAAAATTGGAACAGCAGCGCAAGTACAATCTTGCCAATCAGCTTTTTCGAAGTGGTACATCCATCGGAGCAAATGTCCGTTAAGCACAAGGTTGTGAAAGCAAAGCAGAATTTCTGCACAAAATGAAAATTGCTTATAAAGAGGCAGAAGAAGCAAAGTACTGGTTGGAGTTATGTCTCCTTTCTGAAAACTATCCAGATACAAATGAATTATTGGAAACTCTTGCCTCAATCCAACGAGTACTCGGAAAAGTTATTTCATCCGCAAAAACCATCAAACCATTTAACTAATTATTCCTCATTCGCATATCCGCATATCCACACATCCGCATATCTCAATAACCCTTTACTTTGCACGCAAATTCTGCATTATGAACTACCCCGATAACTTGCGCTACACGAAAGAACACGAATGGATCAAGCTGGAAGGCGATACCGCTACCATTGGCATTACCGATTTTGCACAAAAAGAACTGGGTGATATCGTGTACGTAGAAGTGGAAACGGTTGGCCAGGAACTGGCTGCCGGCGATGTGTTTGGAACCGTGGAGGCTGTAAAAACCGTTTCTGATCTTTTTCTGCCTGTAGCCGGAACCATTACCGAAGTAAACCCTACCCTGAACAACAGCCCCGAGTTGGTAAACAGCGATCCGTATGGCGAAGGATGGATGGTGAAGGTAAAGGTTGCCAATCCCGCTGATGTGGAAACCCTGATGGACAGCGCAGCCTACCAGAACCTGGTTGGATAAAAACTGCGGCCACTTTTATAAAGGAAAGGTCTATTGAACAATGCTATTTTAGCAGCTACCGAAAGCGAACCGGTAGCTGCTTCTTTTGTTTAGCAACTACAACGAAAGCTCTTCCGCCGGGTTCCAGAACAACCTTTCAAAATCCTGCACCTTATCCTCTACCACTTTTACCCCTTCTTTTTCGAGGAGTTCCTGCATTTGTTCGGGATAAGCAAAATGCATTTTTCCGGATAACTGTCCGTTGCGGTTCACCACCCGGTGCGCCGGTACTTTTGGCTTTACAAGGTGCGAAGCATTCATAGCCCACCCGACCATGCGGGCCGAAAGCTTCGTGCCCAGTGCGGCTGCTATAGCACCGTACGAGGTAACGCGGCCTTTCGGAATCAGCCGCACTACCTCAAACACCTGCTCAAAAAAAGTTTCGTCTTTTTTGCCGGAGGGTTTGATGGATTTTAGGCCTTCGTGGCCGGGGCGTTTTTGTTTTGCCATAAAAGTTAGTTATCGGCATTCAAATTAGCCCGTTTTTGCAACAAGGCCGAACGTTTGGGTTCCGGAACCGCTTTGTAATCGTAAGGACAATGCCGGCAGCCGTTGCCGCAGCAATAGCCCCGTTCAAGCAGATATTTTGATGTGAAGACAACCCTGCCTTCTTCGTTCACGTAATAATCTTCCCCTTCAATCCATTGGTGTTTCATCTTTCAATAGCTGTTGTAACGTGGCATCCATTTCTTTCGATGGCAGCGTTTCCGGTAGCGAAAAACAGAGGTAATGCACCCTTTTGCTTTGCGCAATGTCCAGCGACTCGTAATGGGTTTTAATGTGCAGCTCCGGCGGGATACCCGGCTCGGCGTAAATGTCGGGTATGTCCTTGCACAAGGTGCAACCGTACATGTCTGCCACTTTTTTGGTGAAGTTGTACAGATCGGGACTATCCGTTTTCAGATGAATCTTGCCGCCGGGTTTCAGGATCTGGTAATAGCTGCGCAGAAACCGGGGATGCGTCAGCCGCTTTTTGGCTTTGGAGGTGCGCAGTTGCGGGTCAGGAAAGGTGATCCAGATCTCGTCTATCTCTTCGTTGGCAAAATATTGTTCGATTTGTTCAATCTGGATGCGGAGGAAAGCCACATTTTGCAAGCGGTGATTGATGGCTTTTTTAGCGCCGACCCAAAGGCGGTTGCCTTTTTTATCGATGCCGATAAAATTTTTGTTCGGGAACATTTCGGCCAGCCCTACCGTGTACTCACCCTTGCCGCAGGCCAGTTCCAGTACAATCGGGTTGCGGTTTTCGAAAAACCCGTTCCAGGTACCCTGCACGCCTTCCGGGTATTGCAACACATTGGTGAACGTTTCCAACTCTGCAAAGCGTACTAATTTTTTCTGTCCCATAATGATTAACTCCCTTTTTTGCTGTAAGCTTTGAGCCTGCAAATGTAGAAAAGAATACAGGAGTCAGGAGCCGGAATTCAGGAGGAAGACGGCCATCATCACCCTTACAGAAGAAGTAAGAAGACAGGTGTCAGGAGGAAGACAACGAAAATTACCCCTACAAAAACAAAGCGGCCTGCTCTTTCGAACAGGCCGCTTTCTATATCAGCTTTTCGGTTTCGTTCTCCAAACTCCTGACTCCTGATTCCTTCTCTAACTCACTTTTTGCTTTGGTTTTTCAAACATCAGGGCTTTTACCTTCTCTTTGTCTTCTTTTTCTTTTTTCAGATCGAACATGGTACCAAAGACAACATCCCAGATGGTGGAGCTCACGCCAAATCCTTTTTCTTCATCCTTATAATGATGCAGGTGGTGATTTCTCCACAGGGGTTTCATCCATTTGAAAGGCGGGTTCCAGGCATGGATGGCATAGTGCATGGACGCATAAATCAGGTAGCCCAAAATAAAGCCCGGGAAAAAAACAAAGGAATTCTCTTTCAGAATCACGTATTGAATGCCGAACAGTGCTGATGCCAGGATGAGGCTGGGCAGTGGCGGCATAAACAGGCGCTGGCGATCACGAGGGTAATGATGATGATTACCGTGCATAATGTACACAATCTTCCTGGCGCTTTCACTCTTCGGTGAAAGGTGAAATGCATAGCGGTGAGCCAGGTATTCGAAAAAACTCCAGAAAAACATGGCGCCGATAAACCAGGCTGCAATCTTCCCCCCGCTAAAGCCCAGCTTTGTGCTTGCATAAATGGGAAGCCCGATAATAAAAGGAAGATACATGCCCCAGATCACCAGTGGATGTCCTTTTGTGAAAAACTCCAGTACCGGATTCTCAAAAAGCCTTGCCTGTCCTTTATTATGGATTTTCTCAAACTTCATAGCGATGGTGAATTTTGTGCTTGCAAATTTAAGGTTTGAAGATGTATAAGCGACGGCCACCAGCAGCGTAATTGTTAAATGCCCCTATTCTGACGGTGACTGATTGAGGTTGAACGGCAGGCGGCAGCTAAGGGTGTGACTTTCAAACTCAAACCACTTGTTAAAACGGCGCGGATGCATTTTTTCAACAGGCTCCACTTCTATTTGGCCTTACTTTTACACGGTGAGAAAAAAGAAGAAAAACATTGTTTTAGAACAGGTTCAGGTGGAGAGCTACGCCGCCGAAGGCAAATCGCTGGCCCGTACAGACGGCAAGGTGGTTTTTATTGAAGGCGTGGTTCCCGGCGATGTGGTGGATGTGCGGCTGGGAAAGAACAAAAAGGACTGGGCCGAAGGACATGTGCTTCGTTTTCACGCCTATTCAAAAGAACGGGCTACCCCCTTTTGCCAGCATTTTGGCGTTTGCGGTGGTTGCCAATGGCAGATGCTGCCATACGAAAAACAATTGGTGTACAAACAGCAGCAGGTAGTTGACAATCTTACCCGCATCGGCAAGGTGCAGCTGCCGCCTTTTTTCCCGATCATTGGAGCCGAAGAAGACAAGTGGTACCGCAACAAGCTGGAGTTTACTTTCAGCACCAAAGAATACCTGCCCGAAGGCAGTTTTGATAAAACCGACAAGGAAAGGTCATTCAACCCGGTGCTTGGTTTTCATGCCCGGGGGTTTTTCGATAAGATCGTCAACATTGAAAAGTGCTGGCTGCAGCCGGAGCCGCAGAACAGCCTGCGCAATGCGCTGCGGGAGTTTGCCCTACAGAAAGGCTACAGCTTTTACGACTACCGCGAGCATCGCGGCCTGTTACGAAACCTGCAGTTCCGCATCTGCACCACCGGCGAAGTAATGGTGAACGTGGTGTTTGGCGAAGATGATGGGGAGAGCCGCGAAGAAGTGATGCAGTTTATTCAATCTAATTTTCCCGGCATCACAACACTGCTGTACACGGTCAACACCAAAATGAACGATTCCATTTTTGACCTAGAACCAGTAGCCTACCAGGGCAAAGGCTATGTGGTGGAAAGCCTGGAAGACTTTCAGTTTAAGATTGGTCCAAAGTCGTTCTTTCAAACCAATACCCGGCAGGGTGAACGGCTGTACCGGGTGACAAGGGATTTTGCCGAACTCGATGGGTCGCAGATTTTATACGACCTGTATTGCGGTACCGGCAGCATTGGTATTTTTTGCAGCCGCGGCGCGAAAAAAATTGTGGGGGTAGAAGCCATTGATGCCGCTGTGGAAGATGCAAAGCAAAACGCAGCCATGAATAACATTGGCCATGCGGAGTTCTATGCCGGTGATGTGATTAAAGTGTGCGACGATGCTTTTTTTGCCGCTCATGGTAAACCCGATGTGATCATTACCGATCCGCCGCGGGCCGGCATGCACCAGAAACTGGTGGAAAAGATTTTAGAAATAGAAGCCCCAACGGTAGTATACGTTAGCTGCAACCCGGCCACGCAGGCAAGAGACCTGGCGCTACTCGATGAAAAATACAAAGTGACCAAAGTACAGCCGGTAGATATGTTTCCACATACGCACCATATTGAAAATGTTGTTCAATTAAAAAGAAGAGATCAATGAGTAATTTCAGATACCACAGACCGGATAATTTCCCCCCTGTTGTAAAATGGTTGATTATTATCAATGTTGCGGTTTTTTTCGCCCAGAGTGTTTTTGATAACCAATACCAGTTAACGGCACGCCTGGCCCTCTGGCCAATCAACTCACCTTATTTTCAGCCTTACCAGATTTTCACCCACATGTTTTCCCATGGGTCTATCGGCCATATTTTCTTCAACATGTTTGCCCTGTATATGTTTGGTAAGACGCTGGAAAATATCTGGGGGCCAAAGCGCTTTCTGAATTTCTATTTGATCAGTGGCATTGGCGCAGCCGTTGTGCACTTAGCGGTGGAATACCTGCAGGGCGGAATTGCCCCGGCGGTAGGCGCTTCCGGTGCTGTAATGGGTATCCTGGTGGCATTTGCTTACTTGTTCCCTAATACAGAATTGTTTATCTTGTTTATTCCGTTTCCTATTAAAGCAAAATGGGCGGTGATTGGCTATGTACTGATTGATTTATTTGGAGGTTTTGCCAGCTTCAGTGGCGATAATATTGCGCATTTTGCTCATTTGGGTGGTGCCCTGACGGGCTTTATTTTAGTACTGCTATCGAACAAAGGAAACCGTAACCGGTTTTATTAACGTGGCAGATAAATTGCAGAAATGAATTTTGTATGAGCTACTATCAACAACAAAACAGATCAAGACTCTCGATAGGGCAGGATGGCAATGTGCTCACCATGTTGTTGGTCATCAACCTGAGTGTCTTCGCAATTTTAGCATTCATCAAAGTCGTTTATTATTTCAGCTTTGGCGACCAGGGAGTGGGGTTGTTCCAGGAGCAGATCTTTAAATGGCTAACCCTGCCGGCCGACCTGGGCACATTCATTACCCGTCCCTGGACCCTGCTCACACATATGTTTGTGCATGACACCGTAAGTATCTGGCACATCCTGGGCAATATGCTTTGGCTTTGGGCCTTTGGTACCATCCTGCAGGACCTGACCGGAAATAAAAAATTATTTCCGCTCTACTTCTACGGTGCTATGGCGGGTGCGTTTGCCTATATGCTGGCGTATAACGTGATTGGCCCGTTGAAGGCTGATCTGCCGTATGCGCAGGCCTTTGGTGCCTCTGCCGGTGTAATGGGCGTTGCCATTGGAACCACCGCCCTGGCTCCCAACTACCGCATTTTTCAAATGATCAACGGTGGCATTCCGATCTGGGTCATTACCATCATTTACCTGATCATTGACCTGGCGACCATCCCGCACAACAACCCGGGTGGTCACATAGCACACATTGCCGGAGCAGCCATGGGTTATGTGTTTGTGCTGGCGCTGCAAAGAGGCCAGGACTGGGGCGGATGGATCAATAACTTTTTCGATTGGGTAAATAACCTGTTCAATCCCGATAAACCGAAGAAGGGCACTTCCCCCAAAACCACACTGTACTACAACAGTAAAGTGCCGCCGTATAAAAAAGCCAATGTAATTACGCAGCAGCGCATCGACGAGATACTGGATAAGATTTCGCAGAAAGGCTATCACTCTCTTTCCGACGATGAAAAAGAAATGCTGAAGCGGGCAAGCAAAGAAGACCTGCTTTAAAATCAAGGTTAGAAACGAATGACAAAAAAGCTGTCTTGTTTAAGACAGCTTTTTTTATGTAATAATACAAGAATGAAAGCGTTTGTAATAAATCTGTAATACCTAGGTTTCATTCACCACTCACCACTCGCATTTTTTATATCTTGCAAATTCATGGCTGCCAACGTCCGACGCATAACGAAGATTGTTTTTCTCCTGCTGAACATCCTGGCGGCTGTTGCATTCCTGTTGGCATGTCTTGCATCCGGCCTCGATCCGGTGAAGTGGTGGACCATTTCACTGCTCGGGCTTGGCTTTGGGTTTATTGTGATCACACTGATTGCTTTTATTCTTTTCTGGCTGGTGATCAAGCCGCGTTTTATTCTCATCTCCCTCGTACCGATGTTGATCGGCTACAAAAGCATTGCTGTATTTTTTGGCGTACGTGTTTCTGAAAAGTTCAACTACCAGAAAAGCCCTCAGGTGCTTAGGGTGGCCGACTGGAACGTTGCCCGTTTTATGGAATGGAAACGCAACAACAACAAGGGCAGCCAGGTGCGCCTGAAGATGATGGATCAAATTAAAGAGCAGGCTGCCGATGTGCTTTGCCTGCAGGAATTTTTTACGTCTACTGATACGACCTACTACAACAACCTGCATCATATGCTGAGAGAAGTTGGCTACCCCTACTATTATTTTGCCTGGCGCGACGATGGCGACCGGCAATGGTTTGGCAACGCTATCTTTTCAAAGCATCCGATTGTAGACAGCGGCAAGTTTCTTTTTCCCAACGAACGCTACCCCGAATCGTTGCTGCATGCTGATATCGATTTTCATGGCGATACTATACGGGTGTATACCACGCACCTGGCTTCCCTGCGTTTCAAAAAAGAAGACTACGAAAACATCGAGGAGATCAAAGGCCAGCGACGCGATATTATCCAGAATTCAAAAGGCATTTTCAGCAAAGTGCGCAATGCCATGATGCTGCGCAAAGAACAGGCTTTGCTGATCAGGGAGCTGGTCTCCAACGACCCTCATCCTACCATTTTAACCGGAGACTTCAACGATGTACCCAACTCCTTTGCCTACGCTACCATCAAGGGCGAAAAGTTCCAGGATGTTTTTTTGCAGAAAGGCTTTGGCATTGGCCGCACCTTTAACACCATTTCTCCTACCCTTCGCATCGACTATATTTTTACCACCAAAGATTTCGAGGTGCTGCAATTTAACCGCATTGTAAAGGACCTTTCCGATCATTACATGCTGGTAACGGACCTGCAGCTTAAAAGGTGAGTGGTGAGTGGTCAATGGTGAGTAGGGTGTCTGAAATTCAGTGATGCATTCCTGTTGGCAAATGGCTGTCTTTACCAGAATTTTATTTATAAACTAAAACATAAATGTCTCGTCTACTCACCATTGACCACTCACCACTCACTATTTTTGCCGCATGAGCAAGCTGAAAGTTTACAATTCTTACACAAGAGAAAAAGAAGAATTTGAATCACTGGTGCCAGGCCATGTAGGAATGTACGTGTGCGGACCCACCGTGAGTGGCGAAAGTCATCTTGGCCATGCTCGTCCTTATATCACGTTTGATGTGGTGTATCGCTACCTGATGCACCTTGGTTATAAAGTGCGGTATGTGCGGAACATTACCGATGCAGGCCATTTTGAGGAGGAAGGCCGTGAAGCGGAAGATAAAATTTCAAAGAAAGCTCACCTTGAAAAACTGGAGCCCATGGAGCTGGTGCAGAAATACACCAACCTCTTTCACTGGGCTATGGACCAGTTCAACTGCCTGCCGCCAAGTATTGAGCCTACGGCAACAGGTCATATTGTGGAGCAGATTGGCATGATCCAAAAAATCATTGATGCCGGCTATGCTTATGTGGTTGGCGGCAGCGTGTATTTCGACGTTAAGAAATATGCCGAAAGCCACGACTACGGAAAACTGAGCGGTCGTATTATCGACGATCTGCTGGAAACCACCCGAATCCTGGACGGCCAGGACGAAAAAAAGGACAAAGCCGATTTTGCCCTTTGGAAGGAAGCGCCGCCGGAGCATATCATGCGCTGGCAAAGTCCCTGGGGTGAAGGTTTTCCCGGCTGGCACATTGAGTGCTCGGCCATGGCAACAAAATACTTAGGTGCCCGCTTTGACATTCACGGCGGTGGCATGGACCTGCAGTTTCCGCACCACGAAAGCGAGATTGCGCAAAGCACCATCTGCAACCACACACCACCGGTTCGGTACTGGATGCACAACAATATGATCACCATCAACGGCCGCAAGATGGGCAAGAGCTACAACAACGTGATCAAACTAACGGAGTTGTTCAGTGGCGATCATCCCTTGCTGGAAAAAGCCTATTCGCCTATGACGATTCGCTTTTTCATTTTGCAAACGCATTATCGCAGTACCCTGGACTTTGGCAACGAAGCGCTGTTGGCAGCGGAGAAGGGATTAAAGCGGCTGATGGAAGCATATGAATGGCTGAAGCAGTACGCAATCGGCGATGGACAACTGGCAACGGACAAAGAATTGGAAGAAAAAGTAGTGAAGCTGGTGAATGAGTTCGATGATTTCATCAATGATGATTTCAACACGGCTAAAGTGCTGGCCAATATGTTTGAGCTGGTACCGGTGATCAATTCACTCAAAGACAAACAAATTAAGCCGGACGCCTTATCGGCAGAAACGGTGCAGTTGCTGCAAGCCAAAATGAAAACCTTTGTGGAAGACATTTTTGGCCTGCGCAGTGAGACGGCCGGCGAAGCAGATAAATTGAAAGGCGTGATGAATGTATTGATTAGCCTGCGCAAAGAAGCCCGTGCAAAACGTGATTGGGCCACCTCAGATAAGATCCGGAACCAACTGGCAGAAGTAGGCATTCAGTTGAAAGATGAAAAGGGTGGTGAAATGAGCTGGAGTCTGTCATAAATCAACAAAACAGAATCATTTATAAAGAGCCAACTGCTAAGCAGTTGGCTCTTTTGTTAGTGTAATAAAATGAATGGTTTTATAAGTGGATTGATAAGCAATAGATTTTCTAAACCATATTCTATCAGGAACGAGAGCAACACTTTAATTAAAATAAAAACAAATAAATATATTATTTAATCTTAAAAAGATTTAATTTACGTACTGTAAGCCAAACGACCTTCAAAAACCAGAGCTCCTTTACCTCTCTTCCGTCTGGACCTTATCCAAACAATAGAGCTTTTTGATAGCAGGATTTGTTTGATTTCTTCAGCTGACTTTCCTATTTATTGTACCCTATTGAAGCGTTAAGTAGGGTATCCTATCTCATTGCTATTGTCCTCTAAAAGCGTTTGCTATGAGAATGTCATATCAAAATCATACAATTCAGTATGTGCCATATTCCTGTCGGGTCATCTTATCCTCAGATATCTCACCACCTCAATTCTTGTTATCATAATAGTTACATGCCTATGTTACTGATACCAAAACTGATTCCCTGAAAAGCCAGTTGTTACAGCTTTAAAGTTTTTAAAACTACAATTATGAAATTATCTATTCTACTCATAAACCCTAAGCTACAAATCGGAGTTAAGAGATACAGTACCAATTTGCTTTCCGGTGTCTTCCTGCTTTTTGTGCTGCTGTTCGCCGGAACAGCATTTGCACAAACAGTAACAAATCACAACTTAAATTGCGATATTTCAAATCGAAATCCTTGTACGTCCAAAGACCTGGAAGTAGTCAGCGTGTTTATAGATGGTGCTAATTGCCAGGGCTGTC
This sequence comes from Flavisolibacter sp., assembly GCA_035998945.1. Lineage (GTDB taxonomy): Bacteria > Bacteroidota > Bacteroidia > Chitinophagales > Chitinophagaceae > Flavisolibacter. Next base: position 106,001 of record DASYHD010000029.1, read on the forward strand.
AAACTGGCTCAACGGTAACCTATCCATTAAAAATGACCATACATAATGGAACCAAATCTACTCGGACTTCTTTTTCCCTTTACGGAACGTTGAGCTCCGGTGCTTCCATCAACGGAAAATCAGGTAACATCTTTATTTGTGTGGGTGAAATCACAGTGAAGTCAGATGAACTTCTAGATGGTGAAGATGCTCCTGGTAACCAGACCTTTGCTGTAGGAACCATTACGTTTGAGTGTGGTCAGGACCTGACGCTTTCAAATAACTTCCTAGCGTGGACGGATGCATCAGGAGAGACTGTCCCTCGATGCGGAATATATGCAGCCGCAACCAAATGTTCTGACATTGCTCCTAAATGCGGCACAGCGACTTCCATCACTATCGTTGGTCCATTGGGCCCACCCACACTGGAGAAAGTTGATCCAACCTGTACGTTATCTACTGGTACCATTAGAGTAACTTCCGCTACAGCGGGTTTGAAATTTAGCCTGGACGGCGGTGACTTTACTGATTATCCACCAGGTGGCTGGAGTGGCTTAAGTTCAGGAGAACATTGTGTTCGGGCACAAAATGCTGATTGTACTTCCGAACCAGCTTGTAAGACCATAGGTGGAGCACCCGCAAACCCAGACAGGCCAGTTGTGACGTTGCAAGAGGCATCCATCTGCGGAACATTAACCACTCCAACTGTTACGGTTTCTTGTCCGGTTAATGGAATTTATAAATTAACACAACCGGGTGAACAGTTACAGCAAAAAACTTATACAGGAAGTGAATCACTTGTATTCCCAGTCAAACCCGGTATAGGCTTTAGCATTACAGTTACCACGGATGGTTGCATTTCTGACCCTACCAATTGTGATAATTATGACGAGAATAGTTGTCCGGGTGCTAGTGTTGCAAAACCAGGCAACATACAGGAACAGAACATTACCCTGCAGAAAAAATCACTTCCTACTGTCAACACTGCCCCTAATCCTTTCAATGATCGCATCCGTTTTACGCTGAAATCAGAGGTTTCTGGAAGGGGCTCGCTGGAGGTGTACAACACACTGGGCCAACGGGTAAAAACCGTTTTCCAAGGCCAGGTAACAGCAGGCCAGGTGCAGACTGTTGAATACGCAGTACCGGTACAGCAGCGGTCTAACCTGATTTATATTTTCCGGGTTGGTAACGAACAAACCACTGGAAAGCTTATTGGACCAAAATAGTAGAATGTGAACTTTAAGCATATTCTCAAGGATGCTCCACAGAGCATCCTTTTTATTTTGTACCTGCTACCAAGAGCTAGAACTAATTTTAAGTTGACTTTTAGCCCCATTGTTCATTTAGCAACACACACGTTCGTATCACATGAATATGCTATATAAAAAATTTGGAATCTGTTATCCGTCAGCATATATTTACTAAGTATCTAATCCTCTGAACCACTACTTATCTGCAACCCTTCTTTTTACCTGTCCGTTTGATATCCTTCGAATAACAATTCACTCGTGAACGTTTAGCAAACCAGGCCTGAATTGCAGTTGCCTGCAAAGCTTCTGGGTTTCATATTGATTGGCGCTACCAATGATGTGACAACTTGGTTTTCAAGCCTTGCCTCTTCTTCCAAAAGAGGGATTGCCTGACGCATCGGACATATACGAAACCTTCTATTGTTAACAACCAACCACCATGCACGTATGTGCCATGTCATGACTTTGTTTTTTCCTGTCAGTGAAGTTTCACAAACGCACTACTGCTTGCAGGGTGATGCGTCACCGCCATGAAGAGCTTATTCAATTTGTCTCTTGTAAAATTTTATAACTAAAAACTAATGATTATGCGAACGAATTTGACAATCAACCGTCAGTTAGTTTCCACAAAAACTAGGCCTTCTTTCCTGTTTTATATCAGACGTTGTTTAATGTTTTTTGCTCTTTTAATTGGGTTAATTACAACTAGCAACGCCCAAAGTACAGATGACAAAACCTCCTGTTGGGCTGGTTCCAATTGTACATCTGGGGATTTTATCATCTCTAAAATCTATCTCTCTGATGCAATTGGTAATCCTTTGACGTCCACTTTTTGTTCTAGTCCTGGAACTGTTGTTGATGTGTATTTGGCTATTGAGTTTACCAACAACACAAGTTCAGATAGGAACGGGATCTTCTTATCCGGCACCATTTCATCTAACAGTACCACTCGTAATATTGCTTATTGTTTTAACGAAATTCTACCTAAGAAAAGGGCCAAGGTGGTTGTTGCTCCGGATAAATTTGAATGGACTTGTGGCAAAACGATTACGCTGGAGAACGGCTTCACAGGTTGGAATTCAGCTTCTGGACCTGTTTGTATAGAAGGCTGTTCAGGAACAACCAAATCTAAATGCCGAAGTTATCCTTCCCAGGTGATTCAATCGCCATTGGTAGCTGATTACTCCTTTGCAGGTAGTTGCCCTAATGGAGCAGCATACCAAACCCTCTCATTTACCAATTCAACAACAGGGGGCACAACGCCTTATACTTATAAATGGGAGTATTCAACAACAAATGACGCAAATAGTGTTTGGAGTCAGTTTTCTACCCTTGCGAATCCAACCTGGTCTCCCAATAATGCAACCTCGTACTACATACGTCTAACAGTTTCTGATAAGGATGGACAACAAACTGACAGTGAAGTTAAGTCCGGAGTAAACGCTGAACCATGTTGTACAACTCCAGTAGTTGGAAATCAAACACCGGCAGCTTTTTGTAGTCCGGGTAGTGTTACATTAAGTGCATCTGACTTTACCGGAACCAATACGATTCCTACAGGTACAACTTATAGTTGGTCGGCACCTTCTGCTCCTGGAATAACTGGATTGGCATCAGGAAGCAATGCAAGCTCATTTAGCACCGGCACGTTAACGAATACAACCAGTTCAACAATCAACGTTGTTTATACTGTTACACCAAAGTCCGGTGCCTGTACAGGCAATTCATTTACAATTACAGTGTCTGTAAAACCAACACCCAATGCACCGACCGTAACCGCAGGGCCGTTCTGCAGCATCGAAGGCAAAACCATTAGCGATCTACCGCAAGGCAGTGGAGCATATAAATACTATATTGCACAAACTGGAGGCAGTCCGTTGGCTGGTGCAACCTTGATCCCGGTAGGCACGAATACGTATTATGTTTCCACTACATCGAACGATTGTGAAAGCAGCCGCTCTTCAGTTAGTGTAACGGTGACTCAAACACCGGATAATCCCACGGCTAGTATAACAACACTGCCTACTTGTGAGAATGCTAACGGAACAGTTACCGTTTCAGCACCGTTGGGTAGTGAATATGAATACAGTAACAATAATGGAGATTACCAAGATGGCACAACTTTTACTGTTGCCGCAGGAGCATCATACAGTATCAAAGTAAGAAGAAAAGAATCTCAATGTGTTTCAACAGGTGCAGCATCAGGCACAATGGATGATCAACCGTCTGAGACGCCGGCACCGAAAGTTGAGATTATTTCCAACGTTAGTTGTGCATCATCTACTGGAATTCTTAAGATAGTAATTGCTTCTTCTGGCGAGGATTACAATAATTCAATTTACGAATTCAGTGACAATGGCACCACCTATACAGATAATCCTGAATTCTCATTCACTGCTGGTGCAGGTTATAATCTTTATGTTAGAAAAATTAGTGATCCTACATGTGTTGCATCAATTACTTGTCAAGGAGAAGCGAATAGAGGCTCGAATGTAAGAACATCAAACCAACAGAAGACCTATGATGTGGCAATTAATCTCAATCCAGTAACAAAAGTCACCGCAGCTCCCAACCCTTTCAATGACCGCATCCGCTTCACCCTGAAGTCCGATGTATCCGGTCAGGGAACACTGGAGCTGTATAATACTTTGGGCCAAAAAGTAAAAACCGTCTTCCAGGGTCAGGTGAAAGCAGGCCAGGTGCAAACCATTGAGTACGTCGTACCAAGTGCTCAACGCACCAACCTGATTTACCTGTTCCGCGTAGGCGATCAAACCACAACCGGTAAACTGGTAGGGTTAAAACAGTAAGTTTTAAGAATACATGATTCTTCAAGGATGCTCCGGGGGAGCATCCTTTTTTATTGTTCTCCCCAAACGCCTCCGGTAGTTCAGTACGCATACTGTTGTAACAAACAAGTACACAAGACAGTGTAAGCTATACCAAACCTATATCGGAGTTATAGCGGACTTATACTGAACTTATACCGGAGATACGCCTTAGATAAGCTTAGGAAAAGGCCGGTGTTTCATCATGCAAACACCTCCTTCGAAAGAACAATAGCGCCGGAACGACTTTGCCTCGGCCGGCAAATAGGAGAAGGAAGAGACATTCCTCGCTATGCTAGTGCAAAACACTCATGGATCAGTCTTTCTTTTCTAGTGGGTAGTTTTTACGGCTTCCGGGCCCTTAACATCTCCCTTTTTCCCGGCGGGCCTGGAATCTTTTCAACCGCAAACCCTGCGGCTAGCAATGCCCGCCGTACATCGCCTTTGGAACAATACGTCACCAACACGCCGTTCCCATGCATCATCTCATACAGCTTTTCAAAAACCGCTTTCGTCCATAGCTCCGGCTGGGCCGAAGGGGCAAAGGCATCGTAATAAACAAGGTCGTATTGCCGGGAAGGCGAAAAGGCGGTAAGTTCTGTTTGTACTTTCTCTATTGTAAAGAATTCATTTAACGTCACTTCTTCATTCCAACCGCATTGGTGCAGGCGCTGGAAAAGATCCCCGGCTCCCAGCACATCGGCGTAATTCAGGAAAGAAGCTTCTTTTGCTGATAGCGGGAACGCTTCAACAGATGTATAAAAAATGGAAACGTGTTGCTCCTGGGCAACCAGCACCGTTAAAAACGCATTCAAACCGGTACCAAACCCCATCTCAAACACACTTAAATCCTGCTTGTTGACTGACGTCAGTAAAGCACCCAGTCCGGCTTCAATAAATACATGCATCGACTCCTGCACCGCTCCATGCACCGAATGGTAGGTAACACCTTTCTCCGGGATGGCAATCGTATGCGAGCCGTCTTTTGTCATCACTACCTCACGCATGGCGTAAAAGTACAGGAAAGGTGAAACGGCAAACGTTAAAGGAACGTTTGCAAGTTTACAGGTTCACGTGATCACAAGTTCACAGGTTGAAGAAGCTACCCGGCTATCATCAAGCAATTCCAAATTTTAATCACTCCACAGTTTCACGTTTGACGTCTCACGTTTGACGTCCCTTATCTTCGTATCCATGTCCGCCTACATCGATCACCTGTCAAAAGACAGCCGGCTGCGCAAAGTTTTATCCGGCCAGGATGCGCTTACACTTTCGCAACATAAGAACATCCCGCTGCGGCTTTGCGCTTCCATCATGAGCCAGCAGCTTTCTACCAAAGTAGCGAAGGTTATCTTTCACCGCTTTCTATCCCTTTACGGCGGGGAAGAGCCCACGCCGGAACAAATTGCCGCCACTCCACTGGAGACACTGCGGGGAATTGGACTTAGCAATGCAAAAGCGCAATATGTCCTAAACGTGGCGCAGTTCTGCATAGAGCACCAGCTGACCGACAGGAAACTAAAAAAGATGACCAACGAAGAGATCATCAATCTGCTTACACAGATTAAAGGGGTAGGCCGGTGGACCGTGGAAATGCTGCTGATGTTCACCCTGGGCCGCGAGGATATATTTGCGGTGGATGATTATGGCATCCAGGTGGCGATGAGGAACATTTACAAGCTGGATGACAGCAATAAAAAAGACTTCAAAGCGGCCATGCAAAAGATTGCTGCCAGGTGGGCACCCTACCGCACCTATGCCTGTTTGCACCTTTGGCAGTGGAAAGATGAAGGATGAGGAAGTAGGCAGTAAACAATAGATTGCCGGCAGCAAAAATTCACCATCAAACTGCATACTGCGTACTGCCTACTGGCTACTGGCTTCTCCCAATTGCCAATTTTTTCTGAATACCCTTGTCCAATCGGCGCTCTTGCCTACATTTGTTGCAATGGAATATAACACTACGAGGAACCACTTGACCATGCGGGAGTATGGCCGTCATATTCAAAAGATGGTTGAGCACCTCATGTCAATTGAAGACCGTGACCGCCGGCAGGCCAATGCCTACGCGGTAATTGAATTGATGGGGTTTTTAAACCCGCACCTGAAAAACGTTGAAGATTTCCGTCATAAACTCTGGGATCACCTTTTTTATATATCCGACTTCAAACTGGATGTGGATTCACCTTATCCCATTCCGCAAAAGGAAACGTATAAAGCCAAACCCGATCCGCTGCCTTATCCCAAGCGCTATCCCAAATTTTCGCACCTGGGTAAAAACCTGGAGTTGGTGATCAACAAGGCCCTGAAAGAAGAAAGCCCGGAAAAACGCCAGGGTTTTGCCAACGCCATTGCTTATTACATGAAACTGGCGTACAATAACTGGCACAAAGACACGGTGCACGACGATGCCATCCAGAGCGAGTTGAACTCCATTACCAAAGGACAACTTGAATTTACCAATACCCCTTATGTAAAAGCATACCGTCCGCAACAAGAAGGTTGGGGCGAACGCGGCGGCGGTTACGGCCGTCAGCAACAGCGTGGCAAATTTCAGCAACGGGGCGGTGGCAATGGAAACGGCGGCGGTGGCCAGCGCAACGATCGCAACCGTCACGGCGGAAAGAAACGGTTCAAATAGAACGACTTGTGAATAGCAACAGGCAGGCAGCCTTTTTGAACAGATAAGTCTTTTTATACAATGACCTCCTGAACCGTTGGGAGGTTATTTCGTTTTTTACGGAAAGATCCCTGCAATCACCTGCTGTTGGCTGCTTCCCGCCACGTATCATTTAACAATCCCATTTGATTTTTACTACTAATTTGCCTTGCTTAACTGCTCTTGATCTATCCTTTACAGACAGAACATTATAACATGCAACGATATCTATCCGGTTTTTTCGCATTGCTTTTCGTGCTGATTGGCTCTATTACGTTTGCGCAGGATACGTCCGAAGTTACATCGGTTGACCCCGATCTTCTGAACATTAACTCTAACAGAATTCCGAAAGAATATACCATTCGCTCCATCGCGGTTACCGGTTTGAATACCCTGGATACGGGCATCGTGCAGTCCATTTCCGGGTTGCTGCCCGGCGATAAGGTTTTGCTGCCCGGCGGCGAAGCATTTTCTCGGGCCATCAACAACCTGTGGAAACAACGCCTGTTTGCCAACGTGCAGATTTATGTTACCCGTGTAGAAGGTAACAACGTAGATATCGAGATCAGTGTGCAGGAAAGGCCCCGACTTGCCAATTTTAAAATTGTGGGTGCCACCAAAGGACAGGCCGAAGAACTGCAGGGGAAAATTGGTCTGGCGAAATCTACCATCATCACCGAAAACATGAAGCGCAATGCCACGGAGGTGATCAAAAAATTCTTTGCCGAAAAAGGGTTCCTCAATACGCAGGTGCGCATCGAAGAACAGGCTGACCGCAGCCTGGCCAATTCCCGTTCACTTACATTTTATATCGACAAAGGCGAGAAAGTGCGCATCTCTGATGTGGTGTTTTATGGCAACGAAGACGTGCCTTCCACTACGCTGAAAAAGAAACTTTCGGACACAAAGGAAAAAAGCCGGCTGGATTTTACGCCTGATTCCATTCCTACGCCTTATGGCGAGATCGTGCATCCTTCGCTGGGCGAATACCTGAGCAACTATGGCTTTTTATATCCTACCAAAACAAAACAGTTTTTAGATCCGTATTTCCGTTTTCGTCCGTTCACCGGTGCCAAGTTCAACCAAAGCAAGTACGAGGAAAACAAAGAAAACGTGCTGGCGTATTACAACTCCCTTGGTTATCGCGACGCACAGATTGTAGACGATACCCTCACCTTCAATGCGGAAAAAAACCGCATGCAGGTACACATTAAAGTGAAAGAAGGCAGCAAATATTATTTTGGCGACATTACCTGGAAAGGAAACACCAAGTATCCCGACTCGGTATTAACTGCCATCCTGAACATCAAAAAAGGCGATACCTACAACATTGACCTCCTGAACAAGCGCCTGGGTAAACAACTGAGCCCCGAAGGGGGCGACATCAGCGGCCTGTATATGGATGAAGGTTACCTGTTCTTCCGCGTGGATCCCGTGGAAACAGCGGTGTACAACGACACGATCGACTACGAGATCCGTGTGACAGAAGGCCCGCAGGCCCGCATCCGCAACATAAACATTACCGGTAACGACAAAACAAAAGACCATGTTATCCGGCGCGAACTGCGAACGGTGCCTGGTAACCTGTTCAGCCGCTCGGACCTGATTCGTTCGCAGCGTGAACTGGCCGCCCTGAACTATTTCAACCAGGAAAAGATCAACCCGAACGTAGTGCCCAACCAGGATGATGGTACGGTAGACATTACCTGGGAACTGGAAGAAAAATCTTCTGACCAGTTGGAGCTTTCTGCCGGTTTTGGTGGAGGGATTGGTTTTACCGGTACGCTGGGTGTTACCTTCAACAACTTCTCCATTAAAAACATATTGAAGAAAGAAGCCTGGGATCCGCTGCCGATGGGCGACGGTCAAAAGCTGAGCCTCCGTTACCAGTCGAACGGCCGTTATTATCGTTCGTACAACTTCTCCTTTACGGAGCCTTGGCTGGGTGGTAAGAAGCGGAACTCCTTTACCATTGGTGCCAGCTCTACCAAGTTCTCCAATGCAGGCTATAACTATTTCACGGGTCGTATTGACACAAAAGCCGCCGATACCAGCTACCTGAAGGCAACTACGGTGTTTGTTTCGCTGGGCAAGCAGCTTCGCTGGCCGGATGATTACTTCAGCCTGATTTACTCGCTGAACTATACCCGGTACGATATCATGAACTATGCGATCTTCCAGGGACTGAATAAGGGTACATCCAACAACGTGAGCTTCCGTTTGGGCTTGCAGCGTTCGTCTGTTTTCGATCCGACGTTCCCGCGCAGTGGTTCCAATATTTCGGCTACGGTGCAGTTTACGCCGCCGTATTCGTCCTTCAATAAAAACCTGGCTAGTTCGGAAAACCCATATAAAAATCCGGAGTACCACAAATGGCGTTTCACTTCCGAATGGTTTGTACCAATCGGTAAACCAATGGGAGCCGAACGCAGCCGCCAGTTTGTACTGAAGCTGGCCGCGAAATATGGCTTCATGGGACGCTATAACAAAAAGATTGACTTTTCTCCATTCGAACGCTTCCAGTTGGGTGGCGATGGTTTGACCAATAACAACGGTATCCTGGGTTACGACATCATTGCCCTGCGTGGCTATCCGGTGTTCGATAACTCCGATCCGACAGTGAACAACCCTGATCAAACCAGCACCAACCGGTTCTTTACCATCTTTAATAAATACCAGTTGGAGCTGCGCTACCCGCTGGTGACCAGTCCGGCCAGCACCATCTATGCGCTGACGTTCTTTGACGCGGCCAATGGCTGGTTCAACTTTAAAGATTACAACCCCTTCCGCCTGCGCCGCAGTGTGGGTGTGGGGATGCGCTTCTTCCTGCCGATGTTTGGCCTCTTAGGCTTTGACTACGGTATTGGTCTGGATCGCATCGGGCCGGGAACAGGTTTGAAGAATGCTTCCCGCTTTACCTTCATGCTGGGTGTAGAACCGGAATAATGAACAATGCGTAGGGACATGCCGTGGCAGGTCCTGGTAAACGTAAACATGTAAAACAATAAAAGGTTTTAACGGGAAATTTTGATTCGCCGCATAAACAAAATGACCAATCTTTTATCTTAATCGTCTTAAGAATATAAATCTCATGCTGATGAAAAAATTCTTTCTGCTTGCTGCTATCAGTTTATCAGTTGCCGCTACTACACAGGCACAGAAATATGCCATCATCGACACCAAATTCATCCTGGACAAAATGCCGGAGTACAAAACGGCACAAAAACAATTGGATGATATTGCTGCTACCTGGCAGAAAGAGATTGACCGCATGCAGCAGGAACTGGATAAAATGTACAAGGACTTCGAGGCCGAACAGGTAATGCTGAGTGATGACCTGAAGAAGAAACGCGAAGACCAGTTATTTGTAAAAGAAAAAACCCTGCGTGACCTGCAGCGCACCCGCTTTGGTTTTGAAGGTGAATTGTTTAAAAAGCGCCAGGAACTGATCAAGCCGGTACAGGACAAAGTTTATAACGCTGTGCAAAAATTAGCCGTGCAGCGCGGATATGACTTTATATTAGATAAAAGTGAAGGGATAACGGTTATATTTGCCGACCCCAAACTGGAAAAAAGTGAAGATGTTTTGCGGGAACTGGGAGTAAAATAAAAAATAGCAAAAACAAAAAACGAGACGCAACGGATGCGTTGAAACAATAATCTTAAAACAACACCACAAAAAAAACCTCAATGAGCAAGATCAAAATGTTTTTAATGGCAGCCCTGTTTGTAGCCGGTGCCAGCCAGGTACAGGCCCAAAAATCGGGCTACATCAGTGTAGAACAGGTTGTATACCTGATGCCTGAGGTAGGTAAGATCGATACCGCCCTTCAAAAATTTCAAACAGATTCTTTGAACGCTGAATTTGCTTCACTGGTACAGGAATACCAGTACAAGGACAGCATTCTGAATAAAACAGATACATCGAAGATCCCTGTTGCTGTAAAAAGACAACACCGTCAGGACCTGGAGCAGATTGCTTACCAGGTACAGAACTGGCAGCAGATCTCGCAGAATGTAATGCAGAACAAACAACAGGAAATGCTGGCCCCTGTTTACCAGAAAGTGATGAAAGCTATCAACGATGTAGCCAAAGAAAATAATTATTCGTTTGTTTACAACCAGGAAGTGCTGCTGGTAGCGCCACCAAGCGATAACCTGCTGCCGCTGGTTGCTAAAAAGTTGAATATTAAACTGCCAACACAAAATGCACCGCAAGCTGCCAACAGCGGCAATTCGGGTGCAAGGCCGGCCGGTAACCGTCGCCAGTAATAAAGTATTTAAAAGTGAATAAATACGGTCCTGCCTTTTTAGGCGGGACTTCTTTTTTGCATGAATACAGTTTACCGTTCGCAGTTTACAGTTTGTCGGTTTCTGTGAGGATTCCCGGGTAAATGTGTGGTACAACAGTTTAAAAGTTGTTTTCGTTGAAGGGGCATGTTGCACCAAATAACCGGGAATGGTAAACGGTGAACTTGTAAACTTTCTTCTACCTTCGCCGCTTATTCATTCTGTTGCCACATGACCATGAATATGCAGCAAAAGATCGTAATTATTACGGCTCCATCCGGCGCCGGCAAAACCAGCATTACCCGTTACCTGCTGAACAAGTACCCCGACAAGCTGGCGTTTTCCGTGTCGGCCGCTACACGGGAGCCAAGAGGAGCCGAAAAGAATGGCGTTGATTATTATTTTATGAGCGAGGAGGAGTTTACCAATAAAATTCAGCACGAAGAATTTGTAGAGTGGGAGATGGTGTACAAAGGAAAATATTACGGTACGCTGAAGTCGGAGATTCACCGCATCTGGAGCGAAGGCAAAGCGCCGGTGCTGGATATTGATGTAAAAGGTGCTATTCATGTGCAACAGCAGTACCCCGGAACAACGCTGGCCATCTTTATAGAACCACCATCGGTGGAAGAGCTCAAGCGCCGGCTCATGAGTCGTGGTACCGAATCGGAGGAGTCGCTGGCTACACGGGTCAATAAAGCGGCGTACGAAATATCATTCAAAAACTCGTTTGATAAAATCATTGTCAATGCCGACCTGGAAATGGCCTGCAGAGAAGCGGAAGAAGTGATTTTGCCTTTTCTTCAATAACCGGTCAAAACCCGGTTTCAAAAAATATTAGTAAGCTGCCGAACCGCTGTTATTGGTACCCTTCTTCTTTTATCTTTTGAATTTTACATTTGACGTATCAACTATCTTTATTCCAATGATAGAAGTGAATATCATCGTGTGGTTTATTGTTACCCTGCTGCTGATGGGTTTTTTTGCCGGGGTAGAAATGGCTTTTTACAGCGTCAATCGCTTCAGCATTGAGCTGCGGAAAAAGCAGGGAAGTCCGGATGCCATCCTGCTCTCCAAATACTTTGAGAACCCGGAGCTTTTTCTGAGCACTATGCTCATTGGGTTCACCATCTTCCTGGTATGGTTTGCCCTGCTGTTCAATACCATCACCGAGCACCTTTGGAATGCGGCCGGACTGAATAATGTAGCGACACGGGTCGTTCTCGACATTGTGCTCGCCACCTTTATTGTAATGGTTTTAGGAGAGTTTGTACCAAGAGCCATGTTCCGTGCACACAGCAACATTATTCTTACGCGGCTCGTGTGGCTCATCAACGTTATTCATATTATCCTGCAACCCATTGCCCGTTTATTTCTGGCAATGGCCAACTGGACCTTGCAATACATCTTCAACATCAAGGTGAAGGAGTCGAAAGAAGCCTTGCCGCCCGGTACGCTGGAAACCCTTTTTCAGCAAAACGACAGCCCTGATTACGAATCGGAAGAAATGAACACCGAATTATTTGAAAATGCGCTGGAGTTACCAAGGGTAAAGATCCGTCAGTGCCTGGTGCCCCGCAAAGAAGTGGTTGGGGTAGAGGTGAACTGCACTGTGGAAGAGGCCCGGCAGAAGTTTATTGAAACCAAGTTGAGTAAACTGGTAGTGTATGAAAAAACAATCGACAACATTGTCGGGTACATTCACCAGCTCGACCTGTTCAAGCACCCCGAATCGCTGCAAGCTATACTGCTCCCCATACCGGCTGTGCCCGAAAGCATGAGCGCCACCGACCTGATTGGGAAGTTCACCAAGGAGCGGAAAAGCATTGCCTGGGTGGTGGACGAATTTGGCGGCACTGCAGGCATTGTCACCATGGAAGACGTGCTGGAAGAGATCTTTGGCGAAATTCATGACGAATACGACAGCGAGGAATTTGTGGAGAAGCGCCTTTCGGAGAACGAATACATTTTCTCCGGCCGGTTAGAGCTGGATTACATTTCTGAAAAATACGATTTTGATTTTCCTGAAAACGAATCGGAAACTCTTTCGGGTTTTATCATCTCGCATCACGAAACCATTCCCCAGCAAAAAGAACGCATCATCATTGATGATTTTGAGTTCGATATTCTGAGCGTAAGCAATACAAGGATTGAGATGGTGAAGATGAAAGTGCTGAAGTAGTGAGGAGCGAGTGGTAAGTAGCGAGTAGCCTTTAACCAATTTTTCTTTATTGGTTGTTAGCGTCAATAAGACCGGTTAATAATTTGAATTCTTCCAGTAGCACAGGATTTAACTCTTTTAAATCGGTAGGAGTCAAAAAATTCAATTCGAGACAATTCACAAGGCAATTATCGATTTCAACTAAAGAAGAACGAGCTACCTCGTAAAAGCGGGCTTTTTCCGCTTTTGACTTTCGTGCTGCGCCTTCTGCAATGTTATTAGAAACTGAAAGGCCCGCCCGTTTCATTTGTGCCACCAGGTTGTAGATTTCTTCTCTCGGCATCTTTTCACACACTTTGTAAAGAAGTGGCATCATGGAAATTGCCCTCTGCCAGGCAATCAGCTTTTTATGACTTAATTCTAACATTATTTTTCTTCTTAAAATAAAAAGAAAACTGAACTAAAAAGCCTACTTGCTATTGCCCACTCACAACTCGCTATTCCTCCTATCTTTGCCCCACTTTTTCAAAATGGCATTATCATTTTTCAGACGCGAAAACTCCAGTGAAGAAAGGGCAGAAATGTCATTTGTGGATCATTTGGAAGTGCTCCGCGGACACCTGTTCCGAAGTGTGCTGGCCATCCTTGCCGGCGCTATTGTGATCGCGATCTTCAAGGACTTTTTTGTAAAGAAAGTTTTGCTGGGTCCTACCCATGCCGACTTCCCAACCTATGGTGTGATCTGTAATATTGGCAAGGCTATAAACCTGGAAGAAGCCCTCTGCATGAGCGGTCTGAATATCCAGATGCAAAGTACCGGTGTGGCTACGCAGTTCAGCACCTTTATTTCCATTATGCTGATCGGCGGCATTGTGATCGCCTTTCCTTATATATTTTGGGAATTCTGGCGGTTTGTAAAACCAGCGCTGACGAAAAAGGAGCTGCAAAATACCCGCGGTCTTATTTTCTGGGTATCCTTCCTGTTTTTCCTAGGTGTGTTCTTTGGCTTTTTTGTGATCGCTCCCTATACGCTGAATTTCTTCGGATCGTTCCAGTTGGATGAAAACATTGAAAACCGCTGGACCATCGCCAGTTATTTCGATACCATGATCCCGCTGATCCTGGGTACAGGCCTTGCCTTTCAACTGCCCCTGCTCATGATCCTACTGGCTAAGATCGGCGTCGTGTCAGGTTCCTTTTTGCGGAAGCAGCGCAAATATGCCATTGTGATCATCCTGATCGTAGCCGCCGTAATTACTCCCGGTCCTGATGTTATCAGCCAGATGACCGTTGCCGTTCCCCTCTATCTTCTTTTTGAAATCAGTATCGTTCTCACCCGCCGCATCGAAAAGCGGGAGCAGGAAGAAGAGGCGAGGGAGTGGAGCTGAGGAGGTGAGTGGTGAGTTGTGAGTGTGAGCTAAGTAGCGATAGTTCCTATCACAAAGAAGAAATAGCAGCAAATAGCCAAAGTTTCTTTCCATTCACCACTGACAACTCACCATTCACCTTGGCATTAACTTTAATTAATAAAGCCCTTGTTAATCTCTTCAGCACGGGTTCTCCTTAACAACATACGGCGCTAAAATTGACGGTAGTAAAGCCAAAAACGAAAAGGACTTTGCTATGAAAAACCGACTTTTAATCGCTTTATTTTCTATCCTTTTGTCAGGTGCTGCGATGGCGCAGACGGGGCGAGTGGGAGAGCATACCAACATCACCAAATGGACGGCGCCTACCAAAAGTATCACCACGGCTGAACAGGGTAAACAGATCGCCGAACGCATTATTGATGTAATAGGGCTGCGCACCAATTTCGACATTCGTCCGGCCAATATTGAAAATGCCGCTGCTGTTGTTTATGGTGGCAAGCGATATGTTTTATACAATCCAACCTTTATCAATAACCTGATAAAAACTACCGGCACCGAGTGGGCTGCCATCAGTGTGCTGGCACACGAAATTGGTCACCACCTGAACGGCCATACCGTAAGCGGAAGCGGCAGCCAGCCTTCAATGGAGCTGGAAGCCGACGAATTTTCGGGTTATGTGCTGCGCAAAATGGGTGCGAACCTTTCAGAAGCGCAGGCAGCCATGAGAACATTGGCCAGCAACAGGGCCAGTCGTACCCACCCGGCAAAGTACGACCGCCTGACAGCTATTGAACAGGGATGGAGCCATGCCGATGATCAACTGGCCGGCCGTTCAACAGAGCGGGAAGCCCCGGCGGTTACAATGCCAAGGACAGAACCTGTCATTACCACACGCGATGTAGCACGGAATACCCGTACAACAACGGCTTCCCGAACCGGTTTGGATTCGCGTTACATCCTGGGCGATGTGTACTTCACTGCGGATCCTTCGAGCCGCTACCATGTTACCACCAATTACAACCTGGTAAAAGTGGGGGCGAATGGTTTGAATGTATTGGGGAAACTTGCCCGCTTGAACAGCAGCCGTTTTCCGTATGTTATTTATGATGGACAGAACACGCAGATGTTTGTTGACGCCAGTGGTAAGATTGTCAACCGCAATGGCAAGCAGGTTGGCCTCCTCAAAAATCATGTAGGCTAATTCGTACAATGCAAACAAAAAGTCCCGAAACAATGCGGGACTTTTTGTTTGCTGCATTTTAGCAACGGGCTTCTCTCAAAAAATTCAACACGCTTTCATTTGCCAGTTGCCTATTGTTCATTGCTTATTGTTTATTGCCATTCCCCATCCGGATCGGGTGCATGCGGAGGAGTGGGTGGAACCGGCGGCTTGGGTGGGGGTGGTGGCGCTTGCGGAAGCTTGCCGTATTTTGCTTCTGCTTCGCGAATACCTTGTTCATTCAATACGTACCTTTCGGTTTGTCCATTTTTCTTTTTTATAACAAGGATTTCATTTTGCCAGTGGAGCGATTTCACCGAGGAGTTCCGCGACAGAAAGTCCGTGTAATCTTTTGGTAAAGCGGGTGGCGGTGGCGGAAGGGGTGGTTTGGGGGAAGGAGGGGGTGGAATGTCATTCAACGCCTCAACAGGCGGCGGTGGTGGTGGCACCTTCTTTTTTGTTTGTGCTGATGCGGCTATTGAAACTGCAAGAGCTGCCAACAGAAATACTTTCTTCATAAAAGTGATTTTCAGGTTAAGACGCAAGGAGGCTATTCTTCCATAAAGATTCCAGAACAAATATTCCTTGTTCTTACTGCCGGCTCACAGAAAGGAAGAGCGGAGGCTGTTTCTGTCTTTTCTGTTTATAAAACTTGTATTGGCCTTGCTATCAGCACTAACCTGTGGCTCTTTGCCTATTGCTCATTGGTATTTCGCCGGTAAAAAACAAAGCCATTCTTTTCATACAGCTTTTCCAGGTAGGGCATGTCCCGCTCGTTTTCTTCACGGTTCTGAATCTTGCCTACATAATAAACCGGTATTTCGGGATGGGTGTTGAACTGTTTGATACTATCGGCCAGCGAACGGGTAAACTGCGGCTGCCGGCGGGTATAAAACAGGTGCGCATAGCTTTTATACCGAAGCGGCTCAACAATGGCGGCTTCGCTTTGCTTGCTTTTGTAAAATTCAATGGCTGCGCCTTGAGAGTAAGGTTCTACTTTGGGAGTGATGAGATTAATGAGCAGGTTAATGGCAATCATCGATAGAAAGAACAATCCTACCAAAGCACGGCGGATGTTCTTATGGGCACCGGTAAGAAAAAGAACAACAGCCGTCAGCAACAGCAATCCCGGTAGTTTTTCCCAGCCTGTCCACTCCACTTCTGCTGCCAGGTTGGCCCTTGCAAATTCATCTTTCACCCGGCCCGGTTGCAGCAGGTAAGGCTTTAGCTGATCAATAAAGGTGATCACGATCAGCAGGAGCGAAAGCAAAATCCCAGTGCCGGCTTGCAGCCATTTGTTCCAGGCAGGAAGACTCCATTTGCGCTTGTACAAATGGTAAAAACTAACAGCGGCTAAATAGGTGAGCGGGAAATAACAAAGTGAAGAGTAATGAACAATCTTTGTTTTGACGATCGAAAAAAGCAGCAGCGTTACCCAAAACAGAATGGACATCCACAGGAGGAAATGCCGGGGTGTTTCGTTGGTGCGTTTGCGAATGCGCATGGATAAAATACTCAGGGCAGCGGCCGGGAAGCACCCGATGAGCAGGACAATAAAATGATAAAAGAAGGGGCCGCCGTGACCCGCATCTTCGGTTTGAAAGAGGCGGATCTGGTAAACAATAAATTCGGTGATGATGTGTTGCTGCCCGTTTAGCAGGAGGGCAATAAACCAAACGCCGCCGGCCAGTGCCGTCACCAGCAGGAAATACAAGATGTGCAGCGGCTTCATAAAATTGCGAAACCGGTTAAGAAGGGCAAAGACACCGTAGCACAGGCCAACAATCAGCAGTGCTACCGGCCCTTTGGTCATTACGGCCAACCCCGTAAAAAGACCAGCGAGCAGGATTCGTTTTACCGGTCTCTCATTAATGTGATCGCTGTAGGCTGCCAGTTGGTAAACGCCCAGGAAAATAAAAAGGTTAAACCAGGGATCGATAATGCCTGATTTAAAATAAAGCTGTGGCAAGAGCGAACCGGCATAGATGAGTGTCCACATCCAGCCGAATTGTTCGTTCACCAGCCTTTTGCCAAGGCGGTAGAGCAGCAACAAGGTTAGAATGCCACAAACAGCATTGGGAAACCGTGCGGCAAATTCGTTTATGCCAAAAATCTTCATGCTGATAGCCTGCAGCCAGAAGAACAGCGGTGGCTTTTCCCAAAAAGGCTCAAAGCCAATTTGCGGAATGGCGTAGTTGCCGGTGACCAGCATTTCACGGCTTGCTTCAGCAAAGTTGATCTCGTCCCAGTCGAAAAGGTGAGTGGTGCCCAGGAAGGGAACAAACAGGAGCGTGGCTCCAAGGACAATAATCAGCTCTGCGGGAAGTCTTCGCACCGGCAATGTTTTTACGCCGTCAAAGGTGCGGTAAGCAGTTTGAAAATTGAAATTTGATGTTCGATATTTGAACAGACAAACCTTTGTATGAACAAGCTTCAAAATATTTCCTTTCATTCCGTAGAAGAATTGCTGGACACCTTACCTGCGGAAGAACGCCTGATCGTTGAACAGTTACGGGAAATTATTTTTACTTGTCTGCCCCATGCAAAAGAGAAACTCTCTTACAACGTGCCGTATTATTTTCTGCAGTCCCGTGTTTGTTTTATCTGGCCTGCCTCCGTACCCTGGGGAGGCATACAAAAGGGTGTGTTGATCGGGTTTTGCAAAGGCCATCTTCTAAGCGACGTGAGCTACCTGGAGATAGGCAAAAGAAAGCATGTCTTCACCAGAACATTTTACTCCATCAAAGAAATCAACAGGGAAAGCCTTAGCCAATTGATCTATGAAGCGGCGTGGATAGATGAAGAAGAAAAAAAGAGAAAGCAGTAAATTTTGTTCACTACGGTTTGTGGCTTCACAACCGTCATCTACCGAGCTGGCTGTGTTCTCACTGCGCAATGTAAATAGATTCAATGTTTCCGCGTTCGCTTAAACCAAAAACGGATACCAATCAGCAGCAGCAAGCCAACCACCGCAATGGCCAGCAGTTCATAATTTTCAAAGCTGGTTTCTTTGTCTGGTTCAATAACACGGATAGAATCTATTTGTGCAAAGCAAACAAGGGATAAGAAGGAGAGGCTGAACAATAAAAAAAATTTCATGTACGTCAGATTTATAGCCAGGCAAATTTATTCTTTGTTGCCAAAGCTGTTTACAACGCCCGATACCAGCTCCGGCTCGTAGCCCTTCTGCAACAAATAATCCATTGTTTTTTTCTTTCGAACTAGGTATTGCTCGCCCTTCAGGCTCTCGTATTTTTTCTGGGCCAGTTCACGAAGCGTTTTCTGGTACAGGTCTTCATCAATTTCTTTCATGGCTCGTTTGATCAGGTAATCGCTGATGCCCTTTTCTTTTAAGCCATAATAAATCTTTTTACGTCCCCAGTCTTTCATCCGGAACTTTCCACCCACGAACTGAACTGCAAACCGCTCCTCGTTTAGGTAATCATCTTCAATCAGGGATGCAATGATCTCATCATGCTCCGAACGCCAAACCCCAAGCTCCCAGAGCTTTTGCTTAACCTCGCTGTGACTGCGCTCCTGGTAAGCGCAGTACTGCCGCAGTTTTTGTATGGCCTGTTCTTTTGTAAGATGTTTTTTCTGCACGATATAACGTTTGCAGTTCACTGTTTACCGTTCACCGTTCCGGAGCTTTCAACCGTAAACTGTATACGGTGAACTGATGAACTATTCTTCCAGTAATTCCTGGCATCCGTACTCCTTTTCAAACAACTGGTCGTAGAAGTCGGCTTTTTGAAACAGTTCGCGGAACATGTCAATGCCATTTTCTTTGGTCATGTCAAGGTCGTACATAATGCAGGAAAGCACAATGTTCTGCTTCACGCAACTCAGTACCAGTCCGTCCAGCGAATAATTTTCCTGCAGCATAAACTGGTACAGGGGTTTGATCTTTGTTGTGTCGGTGGGCAACTGGCAGAGGTAGGCATCACCCGCAACAAAATAATTGTCGGGGTTGTAGTTGATCTTGATCTTGGCACCCCCTTCTTTCACGGTCCAGTTGTTATTGCCATCGCGGGCCAGCTTTACATCTTTCCCCAGTTCATCCAGAATTTCTTCAATGGCTTTGGCAACGCCTACCGGTTTGCTTTCTTTTTCGGGTGGCTGCGGCAGTTTCACTTCGGTGCCGCAATAAGGACAGTACTTGGTGGCTTCAATGTTCGATGCCAGCACCAGGTTGTTGCAACTGTGGCAACGGGTTGAAGCCTGCCCTTTGTGTGTCTCATATAGCTTCAGGGCTTCCCGCAGGTAACTCACCGGCAGCGCAAAGCCCAGGTTGTCGCCACCGCGGATAATAAACGAATTGATACCGATGATCTCGCCCCGCTTACTCACCAGCGGGCCGCCGCTGTTACCCGGGTTGATAGCCGCATCGATCTGGATGTATTTCACACCATCCCGGACGCGATCCACTTTTGAAATTACACCTTGCGTGGCGGTGTAATTCAATCCGAAAGGGTGCCCGATTGCTACCACCACCTCCCCGTCTTTCATCTCTTCATAATCGCCCAGCTTTACTTCGGGCATTACAATATCGGTGGGTGGCTGCAAAAAAGCCAGGTCGTGTTTTTTATCGGTGTACCATACTCTTGCCAGGCGACGTTCAAACAGGCGCCCTGCTACCGTGACTTCAGCATTTTTGCCTACCACGTGTTCATTGGTCACAATCAGGTCGAACTCTTTTACATAAAAGCCCGTACCCGTGCTCGTTTGCGTAGCAATCTGGATAATTGCCGGTCGATAGAGTTCTATGATTTGTTGGGTATTCACTATCTGGTTTCTAAGTTTAAATATTCCACTTCCGTGGTAAAGGTTTGATTGAACGCAACGGCGTTGTCAAACTTCAGCTTCGATGTATCAAACTTCAGCTCGGGATATTTTTCCTTCCATTTTTCTATAATGGCGGTTATGGCACCGGTGATCTTTTCCTGCCGGTACTCGGATTTTTCAGTATCGAAATAATCCTCTTTTATACCCAACGCTTTAAAATAATCAGCATGGTTGATCATCATAAACAGGTGAAACAATTCGCTCACCGGCCGGGGTAAACTGTACGAGTACTGGCAGTACGAAAACCCGTACTCGCTGATCTGCGCTGCCACCTTGGGCATTTTGTGCTCTTTGTACCAGGCAATGTTCTGGTTGGCATTGTAGATGGCGTCCGCCACCGTTTTATAATTCTGTGGCGATACAATGGAAAATGTATAGCGTGAACGGAACAGGTAAGGATAAAACGCTGCTTCGTCACGGGCAGCCATTTTCTGGAAGCAGTCCATCATTTCGCTGTTTTTTTCCGTTACCTGCCGGTTGTCTTTGCGGAAATAAATTTCAACGATCTTTTCCAGGTCGGAGAGCAGCCTGCCGTCGGGTACTACCAGGTAGTCAATGCGGTAAGCAAGTGCCAGCAGGAGGTAGGCAATGCCGCCGGAGTATTTATCATTGTCGATAGTGCCGATCAGCTCCAGTGTTTCGGTGATCCATTTTTTAAAGAACCTGAATTTAATTGCCTTTTCTTCATTGGGTATAGTTATCACATGATCCGTATCGAAAGGCAACAAGGTGGTAAAATCCTGCACCAGCAAGTCGTCATGTTTGTCGGCCTTGGTGGCCAGTTCTTTTAAACCATAATAGAGTTTGCTGGGATTGGCAGTTTCAATATCACTGTCGAAGAACATATAGATTTTTTCTTCGTGCAGTGCGTAGCGGGTGTAATACAGGTTGAAGTTCATCTCCAGCAGGCGCCGCATGACGGGTACGCTGGGCTGGGGCATTTTGGCCAGCACCACTTCGGCCTCCAAGGTCTTATCGTCAAAAAAGCCACGAATGATCTTAGAGCCCTGGCAAAGCATAAAGTTGTGCCGCTCCCCTTCCTGCTCCAGCTTTACGTTATCTTCTTCTTCATCCCGCAGGTAATCAAAAAAAGCAAGGATGCTTTCCCTGTATTTTTTCTCCTTGTATAAACTTTCGGCTTCATTCCAGCGCTCCACCTTGGCCACCGATTTGTTGTTGTCCGAGTAGCGGCCAAAACGGATGGCAGGTTCTTCCTGTACAAATCCTTCCTCTTCTTCTTTTTTCTTTGACCAGGTAAACAATTTTTCCAGCATATTTTGTTTTAAACAAACAATCTTTCTGCGCGGATGGACAGTATCGGACCGGCGTTTTTTGTAAACTGTTTCTGGAGCTATCTTTCCGCTGGCAGGAGCAGAAATGACGGCTACGGAAATCAGCTGCCAACCGCAAAAGCAATCCATTACTTCAAAATACGGGCCGCATCCGGTGTTCGGCAAAGCGGAAAGTTAACCACAGATACCCGTTGATAAACAACAAATAACTTTGCTCTAAAATTCCTTAGTTTCGCCACCATTGAAACCGGATGTTCATGAAATTTATTGTTTCTTCTACCCAACTGCTCAAACAATTACAACACATAGCCGGCGTCATCAACGCCAATACTGTTCTGCCAATCCTGGAAGATTTTTTATTTGAGATCGATAAAGGCAAACTGAGTGTAGTAGCCACCGATCTG
This sequence comes from Flavisolibacter sp., assembly GCA_035998945.1. Lineage (GTDB taxonomy): Bacteria > Bacteroidota > Bacteroidia > Chitinophagales > Chitinophagaceae > Flavisolibacter. Next base: position 128,301 of record DASYHD010000029.1, read on the forward strand.
GAGACTGTGATGCGCATTCAACTTGATGTGGAAGCCAGGGAAACCGGCAAGGTCTGCATCCCGGCTAAGATCCTGATGGACTCGCTGAAGAACATCCCCGATCAGCCCCTGTCGTTCAACATCGATAAAAATTTTGCCATTGAAATCACCAGCGACAACGGTAAATACAAAGTAATGGGTGAGAACCCTGACAATTTTCCGAAAGAGCCCGCTGCAGATGATACCACCTCCTTTACAATGACCTCATCGGCATTGGTTACGGCTATCAACAAAACGTTGTTTGCTGTGAGCAACGATGATCTGCGCCCTGCCATGACCGGTGTGTTTTTCGAGCTGAACAAAGATTTTATCCAGTTTGTGGCTACCGATGCACACCGCCTGGTGCGCTACAAGCGAACGGATGTAAGTTGTCCGAAAGGGGATTCATTTATTGTTCCCAAAAAGCCGCTGAACCTGCTGAAGGCAGCACTTCCGGTAAATGAAGACGAGATCACCATCAGCTACAACAGCAATCACCTGTTTGTTAAACATGGTACAACACAAATGAGTTGTAGACTGATCGATGCCCGTTTCCCTGATTACAAAGTGGTGATTCCGGCCGATAACCCGTACAAAATGACGGTGCCGAAAAGCGATTTCCAGAGTGCCCTGCGCCGGGTAAGCATATTCAGTAACAAAAGCACCAACCAAGTAGCCCTGCAGATCAGCGGCAGCGAACTGGGCTTACAGGCACAGGACGTGGACTTCAGCTTTGAAGGGGCCGAACGCATGAAATGCCAGTACGATGGAGAAGACCTCACCATTGCCTTCAATGCCCGCTTCCTGATTGAAATGCTCAATGCTGCGGATAGTGATGAGGTTCGGATGGAATTGAGTACACCCACCAAGGCTGGCCTGATCAAACCAACTGAAAAAGACGAAGACGAGGACCTGCTGATGTTGGTAATGCCGCTGATGCTGAACCAATAAAAGCCTCCCTGCCCCTCCGGTGGAAGGGTGACCTAAGCACAGACCCTTGCTTTTGCACGATACTATTCAAGCCTCTGTCAATTCGCTGACGGAGGCTTTTTGTTTTGAGGATTGGCAGTTTTTACTTTTCGTCAATACTGGTTGCATTTTTCAATTCTCCGGTTCACAGGGCATTGCTTATTTTCATAGGAATAAAACAGTCAATTGCATCCTATGTGGGAAAACATCCTCTCTTATTTTGAAACCCTTGAGCAGCGGCCGGTGGAGCGGATGGCCTTCATTGTGGGCGGCCTGCTATTTTTCTGGATCCTCGAAGGCGCCATTCCCCTGCTGGAACCCAAATACAAAAAAACCAAAGCCCGGCACGCCGTAATTAATTTTTCCTTCACCGCCATTCACCTGGTGATTCAAACCGGTATTGCCGTACTGATTGTGCTGTTGGCCGACTGGTGCCAACGGGCTGATTTTGGCCTTGTTCATTGGCTGAACCTTGGCGTGGTAGGAGCCATCGTTCTGGCTTTTTTTGTCTATGATTTTTTTATTGGCTGGCTGGCACATTTTGTCGAGCACAAATCGTTTACGCTTTGGCGTTTTCATATTGTACACCACGCCGATAACAACGTAGATGCCACCACCGGGCTTCGCCACCACCCGGTGGAAAGCCTGATTCGCGGAACCTTCTTTTTACTGGCAACCATTGTTGCCGGGGCACCCATTTATACGCTGATGATTTACCAAACCTTCCTGGTATTCTTCACCGCTTTCACCCATGCCAACATTAGCCTGCCGCCTAAACTCGATAAGGCGCTTTCGTATTTTTTCGTCTCGCCGAACATGCACAAAGTGCACCACCATTGGGTGCAGCCTTATACCGACAGCAACTATGGCGCTGTGCTCTCCTTCTGGGACCGCCTGTTCGGTACCTATCGTCAACTGGCACCATCCGAGATACGGTATGGCCTCGACCGTTATTATCCGAATGAACAGGACGAGAATTTCTGGATGCTGCTGAAAAGCCCGTTTTCTGTACGTCAAACGCCAGACGTGAGTGGTGAAACCAGAAAGAATATCGATGTGAACCAACCCTCTCAACCAAAGGCTTCCGTTTGACCTTTCACCTTTCACGTTTGACCTTCCTTACTTTCGTTGCATGAAATGCATTGCCCTTATTCCCGCCCGTTATGCTGCCACCCGTTTTCCTGCCAAACTGATGCAGGAGCTCAAAGGCAAAACCGTTATCCGGCATACCTACGATGGCACGGTTGCTACCGGCTTGTTTGATGAAGTGATTGTGGCAACCGACAGTGAAATCATTTTTCATGAAATCACATCCAACGGCGGCAAAGCCGTAATGACCACCGGCAACCACGAAAGTGGCACAGACCGCATTGCCGAAGCGGCGCAGGGGCTGCAAGCAGATGTGATTGTGAATGTACAGGGTGATACACCGTTTGTTAAACGGGAACCGCTGGAAAAACTCCTGCAGCAGTTTAATGATCCTACCGTGCAGGTAGGATCCCTGATGCAGGTGCTGGAGGATGAGGCCTTGATTGCTGATCCGAACTATGTAAAGGTTTGTGTGGACAAAAAGATGAATGCGCTGTTCTTTAGCCGCAGCATCATTCCGTATCCCCGCAACAAAAACATTGCTATCACTTATTACGAGCATATTGGTGTGTATGCCTTCCGCAGGCAGGCGCTGATCGATTTCACCACCTGGCCTGTATCGCCGCTGGAAGATGCGGAGAAAGTAGAGTGTCTTCGTTACCTGGAAAACGGTATTTCCATTCGGATGGTGGTTACTGTTTTTATGGGTGTGGAGATTGATACACCGGAAGACTTGCAACGTGCTGCGGATTTGCTTTGATCTTCAATCGTATTATTTTAAGGATTGCTGCAGCGCTGTCACCCTGAGCTTGTCGAAGGGTATTGCACCCCTGAATTTATTTTTACCTTACATTCATTTCAAACAAAATCGCTATGGCAACAACCGATCAGTTTCTGCAACGTGTAAACGAAGGCTATACATTTAAAGGAGAAACCCTGAAGATTGGTCGTGCAATACTGAACGGCCAGGTGGTGGAGGGTGCGGATGTTTACCTGCCCTTGCGAACCATGAACCGCCATGGGCTGATTGCCGGTGCCACGGGTACGGGTAAAACCAAAACCCTGCAGGCCATCAGCGAAGGCCTGAGTGATGCCAGCGTGCCGGTACTCCTGCTCGACATCAAGGGTGACCTGAGTGGCATTGCCGCCGCCGGCGCTCCCAATGAAAAGCTGAATGAAAGAGCTGCAACGCTTGACATCAATTACAAACCCCAGGCTTACCCGGTGGAGTTGCTCACGTTGAGTGCCAACAAACCCGGTGTTCGGTTGCGGGCTACCGTTAGTGAATTTGGCCCGGTGCTTCTTTCCAAAATCCTTGGCTTGAACGATACACAAGGCGGTATCGTAGCCATGATCTTCAAATACTGCGATGATAATAAACTGCCACTTCTCGACCTGAAGGATTTTATCAAAGTGCTGCAATATGCAACACAGGAAGGAAAAGGGGAAATTGAAAAAGCGTATGGAAAAATTTCCACCACATCAACCGGAACTATCCTGCGCAAAGTGATCGAGCTGCAGCAGCAGGGCGCTGATGATTTTTTTGGTGAAAAAAGCTTTGAAGTGGATGATCTCATGCGTATTGCTGATGACGGTCGGGGTGTGATCTCGATTCTCCGCGTAGCCGAATTGCAGGACCGCCCCAAGATGTTCTCCACCTTTATGCTGCAGCTACTGGCCGAACTGTATGCAACGGCTCCGGAAGAAGGTGACCTTGATAAACCCAAACTGGTGATCTTTATTGATGAAGCTCACCTCATTTTTGATGAAGCTTCCAAAGTGCTGCTCGATCAGATTGAGACTGTCATCAAGCTTATCCGCTCCAAGGGAATTGGTGTTTTCTTCTGCACGCAAAACCCCATGGATGTTCCGCAAGGGGTGCTGGGACAACTGGGAATGAAAGTACAGCATGCCCTGCGTGCCTTTACGGCTGTTGACCGCAAGGCAATTAAACAGGCGGCGGAAAACTATCCAGAAACGGAGTTTTATAAAACAGAAAACCTGCTCACACAGCTGGGCATTGGTGAGGCTCTCGTCACCACCTTGAATGAAAAAGGAATTCCCACACCGCTGGTGCATGTGATGATGGTGCCCCCCCGCAGCCGGATGGATGTCTTAACAGATGGAGAAGTAGTAAGCCTTACCGGTAGTTCCAAACTGGTGCAGAAATACAACCAGAATGTGGACAGTGAAAGTGCCCACGAGATCCTGACGAAAAAGATTGAACTGGCCGAACAACGTTCGCAGGAAATTGCACAGCTGGAAACGCAGGCGAAAGCCGAGGCCAGGGAAGAAAAGCGGGCTGCTGCCAAACCGGAAAAGTCGTGGATGGACAATCCTGCCGTAAAGCAGGCCGGACGCACAGCGGCTTCCATCTTAACCCGGTCGCTTTTGGGTGTGTTAGGACTTGGAGGCACAACCCGCAGGCGGAAAAAAACGAGCAGCTGGTTATAGTTGCCGTATCGGCCCGATGTATTCGTTAACAATTCTCATTTGCATGAAACCAACCGGTATGCAAAACAAAATCTCCGTTATCAAAGGCGATATCACCAAGGTAGAAGCGGATGCCATTGTCAACGCTGCCAATTCATCGCTGATGGGTGGCGGCGGGGTAGATGGCGCTATTCACAGGGCTGGTGGGCCTGCAATTTTAGAGGAATGTAAAAAGATCGTGGTCCGGCAGGGTGGATGCAAAACCGGCGAAGCGGTGATCACCACTGCCGGTGCACTGCCCGCAAAATTTGTGATACACACCGTTGGACCTGTTTGGGATGGTGGCAATCGAAATGAAAGAGAATTGCTGGCCGGTTGTTATCGGGCCTCGCTGCAACTGGCTGTTGCCAACAACTGCAAAACCGTTGCTTTTCCCAACATCAGCACCGGTGTGTACCGGTTTCCCAAGCCCGAAGCGGCGGCAATTGCGGTGCAGACAGTAAACACATTTCTGCAACAGAACGAAGGCCTGGAAAAGGTAATCTTCGTTTGCTTTGATGACGAGAACTTTCTGTTAATACAGAAAGAACTTGCAAGGTTATCTTCCTAAAACTTTATCTGCAACCCTGCACCAATTAGTGATTTAACCTGCAGCGCCGGCGAGGCCCCTTCCTTGCCAAAAATGCGCACATCGTCATCGTAAATCAGATCAAGGTTCCAGTTAGCTGTTAAGAACTTTGCAACTTTTATCGAGATCACATTGGTCATAAATACATCGATGTTTTGCGGATTGTGCCGGTAGTTCGAAAACAGGTCAAGCCTGCCGCGGTATTGCAGGTTCGGGGTAAAATCCTTGATGTAGTTGGCGCTGGCAAAAGCTCCCAGTTCGGCATTGATGTGCCTGCCGGAATCAACGCCATAGGCGCCCTTTGCAGAAAGCGAATCATTCTTTACAATCACCAAACGGCTGGTGATGGGCGAAATAAAAAACGAAAAGCTGGGACCGGGTTTGTAATCAAAACCGATACTGGTGAGTAAATAAGCCGGTGATAAAAAGGCAGAGGAAAACGTTTTTACGTTTTCGGGATAGGTGTAGCCCCTGGCAAGCTGTGAGCGAAAGTTGCCCAGTGCTGTAAGATTCAAAACCGAATCCAGTGCATAACCATACTTTGAAAGAGCATCAAGCCGGTCGTCGTTTTTGCGGCTTCCCAGGCTGGTAGTGTTTACATAGCCAAAGTTGAAATCAAGCGTGTTGTCCCAACTGTTTTTGCCCTGCTTATAAAACGAATAGAGGTGGAAATACGATGTCAGTGTGAGCGAAAAATCATCACCGCCGGCAGCCCAATTGCTCAACGAACCCTGCGCCAGGTTCAGGTTATATATACCCCCACGCCGCCAGGCAATGGTGTCCGCGCCTACTTTTTTGATTTCCTTGCGGGCTTCTTCCCGCAGCTTTTTAACGGTTTCATCCTGTGCAGCAAGAGAAAGAAAATACAAGCTCCAACAAACGGTAAAAACGATTTTTTTCATGAACAGTGGATAGCTGGTGGTTGAAAAAAGGCTACAAATCTACATGTCTTCCTTCAACAGGTTGTCCAAAGAAAAGAGAAGCTTTATTCGTGAAGTCTTCCGCAGAATCGGTGGTATAAAAAACACGTTGCTCCTGCCTGGAAATTTTCTGTTCAATTTCCGGATGGCGCTGCAGGTAATCCTGCAGGCTGTGTGCTACGATCTCTCCCTGCGAAAGAAGCTTGACATGCGGCGGCAGGTGCGCCTCAATTTTTTCTTTCAACAGCGGGTAATGCGTGCAGGCCAGCAACAACGTATCAATGTCTTTGTCTTTTGAAAGAATGGTGGTGATATGCTTCTGTACAAAATAATCGGCGCCTTCGCTTTGGTGTTCATTATTTTCTACCAGCGGTACCCACATAGGACAGGCTTCCTGCGTAATGCTGACATCGGGGAAGAATTTTTCAATTTCAATTTCGTAGGAACCCGATTGTACGGTGCCGGTTGTAGCCAGAATACCTATGTGTTGTGTAGCGGTTTTTTTACCAATGATTTCTGTTGTGGGCCGGATTACTCCCAGCACTCTTGCGGTAGGGTGCAGGCGCTGCAGGTCATTTTGCTGTATGCTGCGCAGGGCTTTTGCCGAGGCAGTATTACAGGCTAAAACAATGAGCGGACAATTTTGCTTTAGCAGCCACTCCACGCATTGCAGGGTGTAGCGGTAAACGGTTTCAAAGCTGCGGGTGCCGTATGGTGCCCGGGCATTGTCGCCGAGATAGAGGTAATCGTATTGCGGCAGGGCGTTTACAATTTCACGCAGCACGGTTAGGCCACCATAGCCCGAATCAAAAACACCAATGGGAGAAGCGTTCAATGTTCACAGTTTAAAGTTCAAAGGTATTGTTCGATCTCCGATTGACTTCTGCTGGTCAGAACTTTCAGAAGAATATCTGCAGGCCGCAATGGCAAACTGTAAACGGTAAACTGCTAACTTTAATTCGTGCAGCATGTAGAGTTTTTTCATAAGGAGCATTTCGAGTTTCGGTACTTCCGGCAAAAAGCAAAGCGATCGCTTTCGCAGTTTATCGACTATTTCTGGGAAACGGATTTTGATGAACTGTACCATCAATATCCAAAAGGTTTTTCCGATGCCCTGTTTCCAAACGTGGGCTACACATACCTTATTAATCTTGGCACCCCCTTCGTCATGCAACTGGAAGATGAAAAGTTTGATGTGAAAGGTGATGGCTTTTTGCCCCGGCACAAGAACATGATTTGTCATCATTCCACGGGTAATAAAATTTTTGGCATCAAGTTCAATGTATCGCCGGTGATTTTTCAGAAGAAGATCAACTTTTCGGAATACCGCGAATACATATTTCCCCTGGCTTACCTGATTGAAAGAAGTGTGGTGGAAAAAATAAAAACTGCAGGGTCGTTTGAGCAAAGGGTGCAGATCCTCACCGGTTATTACGAGGACATCATTCAGCAACATGCAGGCTCCCTGAGCCAGGTAGAAATCGTTACCGGGATTTTACAGGAATGTGTGGATACGAATTCCTTTGATCTTTCCATCGAAGATCTGGCCAACCGGTATCAAATCAGCACCCGAACATTGCAGCGTTATTTTGAAGCTACCACCAGCATCACGAGCAAACAGGCTTTGCAGATTCTACGCATTCGCAAAGCCGTAGAAAAGCTGGCCAATACACCAGATGATTTTCATTACACGCAGTTTGGTTACTACGACTACAGCCATTTTCACAAACACCTGAAGCAGTTCCTCTGCAGCCACACCGTTGATATCATTCAGCCGCACCTGAAATTACTGAATACGTCAAACGTGAGACGTGAAACGTGAAAGAAGAGTCGTTTACAATCTCAGGTTTTCTTACAATACATACATCAAAAAGAAAAGGCACAACCTATCGTTAGAAGGGTTGTGCCGAAAAGTTTTTCCATTTTCACGTCTCACGTTTGACGTTTCACGTCCTCAATTTGCTCCTGCCCGTTGCCGCTCTTCTTCGGAAGCGGTGGTTCTTCTGCGGGCTGCCTGCACCTTGCTGTTGCCAAAGCGATAGGTGAAACTAAGGTTAGCCACTCTCGACTCACGGTAGGCATGCCAGTTCTCCACGTAGCTGCCTTCGTATTCCACTTTTGCCCGTGGGCGGTTGGTCCAGAAAACGTCGGTGATGTTAAAGCGCAAGGTGCCTTTTCCTTCCAGCACTGTTTTCTGCACACCGGCGCCTATACCCCATTGCGTTTTGAACGTGGCGTAGCCGTAGCGTCCGCCGGTGTTCAGGTTGGCATTCATTTCTGCCGTCCAGCCTTTTTTGAAGGTGAAGGTGTTGTTGGTGCGAATGTTGGCCGCGGGGGCACCTTCACTCAATTGTGCACCACTGATGTTGCCGTTGAACTTGTTGTAGAACACGTTGAGGTTGTTCATCATGTTCCACCAGCTGCTGATGCGGATGGGTGCTGATGCGGTCAATCCAACATATTCCGATAGACCAAGGTTTACAGGCAGTTGCACCGTAATATTGCTGTCCTGGCCAGGTTGAATCTCAAATGTTGGGATCACATCCAGGATTTTGGCGAGTACAAAATTTTGCGTGTTTTGGGTGCGACTGTAACCCAGTGTAAAGTTCAGGTTCTTCAGGGTATAATTCATTTCATACGACCAGGTGGTTTGCGGCTTCAGCAGGGGCTCGCCGGTGGAGTAGATGGTCGCATCAACCTGGAAGAGAAAGGGGTTGAGCGATTGATAACCCGGCCGGTCAATACGACGGCTGACCGAAACACCCAGTGTCTGGTCCTGCTTCAGTTTGTAATTAAAATATGCGCTGGGGAAAAGCTGGAAATAATCATTCGAGTACCGGCGGTCGCCCTTTACCTGGCGGGTACGCAGGTTGGTCAGTTCCCCACGCAGGCCTACCTGTACATTGAACTTTTTGTATTCCTTGCTAAAGTTCGTGTAGGCGGCATTGTTATACTCCTCGTAAAAAAAGCGGTTGGTCTTGCCTTCATCAACAAGCGTTTGGGTAGGAAATACATTGTAAAATTTTGCGTCATTGTCCGAAGAAACATAGCTTGTTTTGACACCAGCTTCCAGCTTGGCGCCGCCTTTTATCGGGTTGGTAAAATCTACCTTGGCCGTTTTCAGCGTCAGCTTGCCCTGCTGGTCGCCATCGAGAATATCGTCGGGGCGACGTTTGTCGCCATTGAGGTTAAAGAAGTAAGAAGCAGTACGGGTGAGCGAACTGTTGTTGAACACGCCATAATCTACGTCAGCCGTTAGTTCTTTCCCCGTCGTGTCTAATTTTTGTTTCAGGTTGATGTTGGCCACCGTGTTGTTAAAGCCATCGTTGTTGGTGCTCCGGGTATCGAACCGGAATGCAGGCTTGCCGGAAAGATCGTTCACAATGGTAGTGACATTTCCCAGGCGCTCAAAGCCGTTGTAGTTTCCATTCACCACAAAGCCGATGATAGTGTTTTTGGAAGGAAAGAAATCCGCTCCCAACCGCACCGTATTCGACCGGAAGGGCATACGGGCATAATTGTCCTTGTCGTCGGAACCGTTGAAGACACCGTTCGTATAAAAGTTGCGGTTGATGATCAGGTGGTTCAGGTTTTCGCGGTAGCTGTGGGTGTAATTGCCAAACACGTTCACGCTTTTGTTGCGATAGTTAAACGTGGTGCCGGCATTCCACTTGGGATAAACCCCTTGTCCGTAACCGGCTGTCAGCGTACCGTTATACCCCAGCCGCTGGTCTTTTTTCAGGCGGATGTCAATGATGCCTGAGTTACCCGCTGCATCGTATTTGCTGGAAGGATTGGTGATGATTTCAATGCGCTCAATAGCATTTACCGGAAGACCCCGCAGGTAGTTGGCCAGGTCAGCGCCGGTCATGGGCGACACTCTTCCGTCGATCATGATAATCACACCCTGGCGGCCGCGCAGGGCAATGTTGTCGTTCTGGTCAATGGTTACACCCGGTGAACGCTCCAGTACATCAAAAGCAGCACTGCCGGCATTCACCACGCTGTTGTCCACGTTTACAATCAGCCGGTCATTCAGCCGCTGGATAAAAGGTTTGCGGGCACTGACCGTTACGCCTTGCATTTCATTTTCGGTTTTGGCAAGACTGTGCGATGGGAGCTTTGTGGTTTCAGCCTCCTTTACATCAAAAGGTTTGCTGTAGGAAGTGGCAAAGCCAACGGATGAAATGCGGAAAAAGTAAGATGCCGGTGCAACGCCTTCAATCAAAGCCATTCCGGCTTTGTCAGAGATGGCCGTTTTCACCAGGGCTGAATCCTTGCTGCGCAGCAGTTCAACGGTAGCACCTTCCAGCGGCGCCTGCTGTTCGTTCAGCACGTTTATGGTAACCGTTCCCTTGCCTGTTTGGGCAAACGAAATGGAGGCAAGTAAACAGGAAATAAAAAGGGTAAACATCGATTTCATTATTCACATATTTCCTGTAAAGAAGCACCGGATTTACAGCGCAACGAAGTGAAACTCCGTTAGCTGCAGGATGATGTCGATGGGCGGAGGAAAGCTGACGTATTACGAAAAATATCGTGTCGTTTTTTTACATCTTATCAAGGTTTCTGGAAAAAATCCTGCTTGCCTCAAGAACTATTTTACTGTTCGGGGGACATGGGGTGGAAAATCAGCTCGCGGGGGAGCGCCTTGTCTGAAGGCTAATGATAGAAGCCATGCGAAGGCAAGTATAATTACTGCATAACGGAGCCATGCCGGAAGCATCTCCTCATCTTCGTTTGAAAGCCTAATTCTCTTTTTGCTTTTCATTTTCTATGCAATGCTGTTCAGGTTCTGCTCGCTGATCATTAAAGTTATGGTTCAATCCACTGGACACCCTTGTTTTCAAACTTTCATTCCGATTTCTTCTCAAAAGCCTGAATTTTGCTGCCAACTCAAATGTAGAAGCATGGAATATAATATCGAAGAGATCAACCGTTTGATTCGGGCCCGCCGTTCTGTTTTTCCAAAACAATATGCTGAAGGACAAAAGGTGGATGATGCCATCATAACCCAGATATTGGAAAATGCCACCTGGGCGCCCAGTCATGGCAACATCGAACCATGGAAGTTTATCGTATATACCGGTGAAGGCCTGCAAAAGCTGGCTACCTTTCAAGCTGAGCTTTATAAAAAGGAAGCCGGTGAAAACTTCAAAGAGCCGGTGTATCAAAATCTTTTGGCCAATCCCCTGCGAGCTTCGCATGTGATTGCACTTTGTTTGAAACGTGATCCCAATAAAAAATTCCCGGAGCAGGAAGAAATTGCAGCCGTGGCCTGTGCCGTGCAGAATATGTATCTCACCACTACCGCTTATGGCCTGGGTGGCTACTGGACTACCGGCGGGCCTACTTATAAACCCAGTGCCAAGGAGTTCTTTGGCTTGGGCGAGGATGATAAGCTGATGGGCTTTTTTTACGTGGCGCATATAGCCGTGCCTTCGCCGGATAGCAAACGCAAGCCGCTGGAAGAAAAAGTGGAATGGGTACGGTAAGCAGTTAATTGTGAGTGGTGAGTGATGGATTACTGACCACTCATCACTCACACTCCTGCCGGAATTTCTAATTGTAAATGAATGTCTCAAGCCAGTTCCCTCTCTCATAAGCATGCGTTGCACCGTTTCAAGGATGTACTTGCAGCAAAACCAGTTCACTTCTTTCTACTCTTCTGGACCGTGTTGAACCTTTTGCAGGTAGGCCTCATGGAACTCACCAGCGATGAAGGCTATTACTGGTTTTATGCGCAGCACCTGCAGTGGGGCTATTACGATCATCCACCGATGATTGCCCTGCTGATCAAAATGGGGACAGCCTTCTTACCGGGCGAATTGGGTGTGCGGTTTTTCAATGTGGTGTTGAGTACGGGTGGATTGGCGCTTTTCTTTTCCTTACTCCCAGATAAGTTTAAGCAAAGCAGCAAAACATACTCGGTCCTGTTGTCGGCGCCCTTGCTCCACTATCTGACGTTCTTGCTTTTCCCCGATGGGCCGCTGCTTTTTTTCAGTTTGCTTTTCCTGGTGGTGTACAAACATTTTTTAGAAAAGGAAAGTGTTTCCATTGCACTTCTTTTGGGTGTTTCGTTGGCACTGATGGCCTATTCAAAATACCATGGTGCGCTGGTGTTGCTGTTTACAATCGTAGCTAATCCAAAACTTCTCAGGAGTGGTTATTTCTATCTTTCGCTCCTGATAGCCTTACTGCTTTTTGCACCGCACCTCTGGTGGCAATACAAGGAAGGCTTTCCTACCCTTAACTATCATCTCAGTGGACGCACAGGGCAATGGGGCTTTCGGCACGTAGGTGAATATCTTTCGCAACAATTGATTGCCATCGGGCCGGGACTGATCTTTATTCCGTTTGTCGTTAAAACAAAAAACGTATTTGAGCGAACACTGAAGAGTATCATCATTGGCAGCTTTGCTTTCTTTCTGGTGAGTTCTTTCAAGACCTTTGTGCATTTTCATTGGACATCGATCGCTCTTTATCCGTTACTCTATTTTGCGGTAGCGTATTATCAGCAGCCCGTAAAACAAAAACTGTTTCGCTGGCTGGTCCTCCCGTTTGTGATCTTATTCTTTCTTGCCCGCATCTTGCTGATGATTCCGTTGATACCAAACATGCACGTGGGTGAAGATTATTACCACGGCAGAAAAGCCTGGGCAGAAGAAATTTCAAAGCTTGCAGCAAACAGGCCTGTGTTTATGCCCAACAACCTGCGGGAGGCTTCGTTATACGCGTATTATTCTGATAAAACCGGGGTAACACTGTATAACCGTCCGGAGAAAAAATCGCAGTACGAATTATGGGGGTACGAAGACAGCCTTCAGGGAAAGGAAGTGCTGTTTGTAACAAACTATCCCTTTCACGAAAGCCAGCTAACGGAGACAGCCATGCGGCCGGTGCATTATAGCACTATCCCCTCCTTTCGTTCCTACTATACAAAGATTACCATTCAGGTTATTTCGCTCCGGCAGACGAGTGACAGTATCGTTGCGGCCATCAGGATCAACAATCACCGCAACAGCAACCTTGTTTTTGAAAAAGGTCCAAAGGGCGAAACGACAGCGCTGGTCTATTCGCTGGAGAAAGGAGGCAAAATTGTTCAGGCAGACATTGCACAACAGCTTTCCCCCGCCGATGCCATTTCACCAAATGGAAGTACGGAGCAAACTGTTTCTATTCCGAAAAAAGAAATAGCACCGGGAACATACACCATCTTTTTTGGGATCAGAAGTGGTGTGTTGCCCGATGCTATCCTTTCAGAAGGGAAAATTATACGTATCAGATAATCTATACTCTGCGTATCTCCGCTCCCAGGCTTTGCAGGCGTTTATCGATATACTGGTAACCGCGGTCAATCTGGTCGATGTTTTGAATAATGCTTTTTCCCTCAGCACTTAACGCAGCAATCAGCAGCGATACACCGGCACGAATATCGGGTGAGCTCATCGTGATACCCCGCAGTTTGTGCTTTCGCTCCAATCCAATCACAGCAGCCCGGTGCGGGTCGCAAAGAATGATCTGGGCGCCCATGTCGATCAGCTTGTCCACAAAAAACAGGCGGCTTTCAAACATCTTCTGGTGAATGAGCAACGAACCTCTTGCCTGTGTGGCTACCACCAGCACAATCGAGATCAGGTCAGGCGTAAAGCCCGGCCAGGGGTGGTCGTAGATGGTGAGCACACCGCCGTCCATATAGGTTTGAATCTGGTAGATCTCCTGCTCCGGAATGTGAATATCATCGCCAACAATATTCATCTGGATACCCAGTTGCCGGAATTTTTCGGGGATCACACCCAGGTATTCCACGCTGCAATCCTTGATGGTAATATCACTCTGCGTCATGGCCGCCATGCCAATGAAAGAACCAATCTCGATCATGTCGGGCAGAATACGGTGCGAGGTTCCGTGCAGTTTCTCCACACCGGAGATCACCAGCAGGTTGCTGCCAATACCCTGAATATCGGCGCCCATCTTGTTCAGCATCCGGCAAAGCTGCTGGATATAAGGTTCGCAGGCGGCATTGTAAATGGCTGTTTCGCCCCTGGCCAGTACCGCCGCCATAATGATGTTCGCGGTACCGGTCACAGAAGGTTCATCCAGTAAAATATAGGTTCCCTTTAAGCCTTCCGTTGAAAAATAAAAAAAGGCATCTTCCGGATAATAAATGAATTCCGCTCCCAGTTTTTGAAAACCCAGCAGGTGGGTATCCAACCGGCGACGGCCAATCTTATCGCCACCGGGCTTGGGAATAAAGGCTTTTTTGTACCGTCCGAGCATGGGGCCGGCCAGCATGACGGATCCCCGCAGCATACCGCTTTTGTTTTTAAACTCCGGACTACGCAAAATGTTCAGGTCCACATCGTCAGCCTGGAAAATGCAGGTGTGGCGGTCGGGCCGCTCCACCTTTACGTTCATGGCCTTGAGCAGTTCAATCAGGTTGTTGACATCGAGGATGTCGGGTATGTTGGTGATGGTAACTTTTTCATCCGTCAGCAAAACCGCACTGATGATCTGTAAGGCTTCGTTCTTTGCGCCCTGCGGAATGATCTCGCCTTGTAACTTTTTCCCGCCGATAACTTCAAATGATGCTGCTGTCATGATATGAATGTGAAAATGAGATAATTTGAAAATGTGAAAAAATGTATGACATTCCTGCTCTATCGATGGATAAGAAATGAGGGCATACTGAATCCTTTCATTGCTTGGTGAGCGGTAAGCACTACAAACAATAAACCATAAACTATAGACTTGTTGTTACCTGTTCACTTGTTTTGCCAAAACGCCGTTCACGGTTCTGGTAATCAATTAATGCTTCGTATAGATTCTGCTTGCGGAAATCGGGCCAGCGTACCTGGGTAAAATAAAGTTCTGCATACGCCAGTTGATACAGCAAAAAATTGGAAATGCGGTATTCACCGCTGGTGCGTATCATTAGCTCCGGGTCGGGAAAGTCCGATGTGGTCAGAAATTTTTGCAGGGTGTCCTGGTCGATCTCCTCTACTTCCAGCCGCCCGCTTTTTACTTCATGGGCAATGCTTTTTACGGCATTCAATAATTCCCAGCGGCCACTGTAGCTCAGGGCCATGATCAGTTGCAGGCCGGTATTGTCCCTGGTGATCTGCAGGGCCTCTGCCAGTTCCCGCTGTGCATAATCTGGTAACATATTGATATCGCCGATGACGTGCAAGCGGATGTTGTTTTTGTTCAGGCTTTCCACTTCGCCGCGAATGGTTTTTACCAGCAGCTCCATCAGCCCAATCACTTCGTACTGTGGCCGGTCCCAGTTTTCGGTAGAAAAGGCATAGAGTGTCAGGTAGCCGATACCCAATTCGGCGCAGCCTTCCACAATATCCCGTACGCTTTCCACGCCGTGGTAGTGACCAAACAGCCGGTCCTGGCCTTGCTCTTTTGCCCAGCGTCCGTTGCCGTCCATGATAATGGCAATGTGGCGGGGCAGGCGGGCCTTGTCAATTTGTTCCAGAAGATCCATAATTCAAGTTTACACGTTCACCTGCGTTCAGGTTGATTGTCTGCAGTGAACAAAGCGCAAAGGTAAATTACTGCTACCACGCATGGGAAAAGGATTTTCTTACGATTCGAAATAAAAAAGCACGGAGAGTATCCGTGCCATGAATGCTTTGGTTTGCCTGTTGTTAATTGGCCGTTGGGCATTTATACGATTGCAGGTTGAGACTGATGGTAAACATGGCCGTAACAAACTGGTCTTTGTTCTGGCTGTTGCCCCGCTGAATATCTTTTCCGCCAATGCGTGTGCCGGTTTCATACGAGCGATCCTGCAGCAGGAAAGCCACGGAAGGTGTACCGTCAGGATTGGGCGGAAATGCGGCGGGATCTGCATAGCTTCTGCTCACATCATCCAGGTAATCGGTGTTGGTAAAGCGGTACAGCACCTCAAAGCCAAGGTTAATGCGGTCGTTCAGTGCATACTTTAATCCTACACCCAGCGGAATGGCCAATGCCATGGTGCCGTAAGGTTTGCGTTCGGGGTAAAGCGTGCTGCCTTGTCCTTCGGTGCCCAGCTGGCGCAGGTTGTATTTTTCATCATTCAGGTAGGCATAAGGATCGTAGCTAAAAGCACTAACTCCCAGTGTTACGTATGGTGTAAAGCTAAAATCAGGGTCGCCGGGCATAAAGCGGTAAAAATTGAAATCGCCCTGCAGCGCCAACTCCCAAACATTGGTATTGAAACTCAGGTTACGCCGGCGCATGGCTTCGTTATGCTTGTTGTACACATCCGAATACCCCAGTTGCGCAAAGTTGCCGGCAAGACGCAGGGCTATGTAGTTGCCAAAATTTTTCCGGAAAAAAAGACCGGCAGCCAGTTTCGGACGATTGAGCTTCGCCCTTGTGTTCAGATCACCAAAATAATGACCAGCACCTAAGCCAAAGCCAAATTCTCCTTCCTGCACAATACTATTCTGCGAAAAAAGCGATAGGGGCAGGCTCAAACATAAAGCAGCAAAAAGTTTCTTCATCACAATACAAATTCGTGTCTTACAAGGTTAACGAAAAAAAGGTTCTTTTGGTATTGGCGTCGGGAGGAATTGAAGGCAATGTATTTATTCAAGTCCAGAATTCAAAAGCAAACCGCAAAAAAACTAGTACCGGAGGAAACTTATTTTCCACACCGTTTAATTCCGCTTGTCCAGTCCCCACGATAATTTGTTGCGCAGCGTTTGCAAAAAGTTGTTCTCGTTCAGGCGGACAAGGTTGATAGGAAAGTTTTCCTTGCGAACTGCCAGCAATACGTTTTTGTCCACCCATTCGCGGCGGGAGTCCAGGGCACAGATAATCTCGTCTGCCCGGCTTTCTACTTCAAACGATACAATGGTATTATCCGGGATAACAATAGGCCGCACATTGAGGTTGTGCGGGGCAATGGGCGTCAGCACAAAAGAGCCTGATTCGGGGAATACCACGGGGCCGGCGCAACTCAGCGAATATCCCGTTGAGCCCGTTGGGGTAGCCAAAATAAGACCGTCAGCCCAATACGTATTGAGTAATTCCCCGTTGATGTACGTATGAACTTTGATCATTGGGGCAATATCCCGCTTGTGTATGGCAAACTCGTTCAGCGCATAAGGCACATCGTTGAAAAGGGGAATATTAGAATCGAGGTGGATCAGTGAACGCTTGTCGATAATATAGGACCGGCGGGCAAGGGCTTTCACCGCTTCGGCCATTTCATCGGGACCAATGGAGGCCAGGAAGCCAAGTCGCCCGAAGTTGATGCCCACAACAGGGATTGCTTTTTCGCGAACAAGTGTAACCGTGTCCAGCAGGGTGCCATCACCGCCCAAACTAATAAGAAAATCAATATCACCGGATAATTGCGAGTGGTGCGAGAATGTTTCCGTATCCGGAGGCAGGGTCAGGTGCCGGGTCAGCTGTTCGTAGTATTCCGAAAAGACAACAGCCTGAATGCCTTCCTTTGCAAGCTCGTCAAAAAAGATTTGTATGTTATGTTGTTGCGTGCTTTCCAGCACACGGCTATAGATCGCTACTTTCAAATTGTTTACAGTTTACCGTTTTGCCGTTTACCGTTTATAAGACTTGTTCAACTGCAAACTATGAACGGTAAACTTCTCTATTGGTGTAAATATATACCGTTTTGGCCCAACTGGTTAAAGCTCCACTCGATCTTGAAAATCAGGTCGGCAAACGCAATAATGTCCAGGCCAAAACCACCGCTATAAAGCATCTTGTTGTTAAGTTGGTTGAAGTGTTGCGAGCTATTGGGATTGTAGGAATAACCGGCATTCACGTATGTTTTCGCATATACTTTCAGCGGCACGCTGCGCAGCGATTTAAACAACTTGTTGGTGGGCAGTGGAATTTCAGTTTTTAATACGTTATATCCCACCATTGCCTTGGTGTAACCACCGGCCACCCCGTCTACAATATAGTTTTCGTAGCCCTGCAGGTAAGCATCGCCATAGCCCATAAAGCGCTGGGTAATGTAAGGCTGGCGGAAAGGCAGCTTCACCACACCGCCGACAGTCAGGCCAAAATAACTTTTTGAACCCAACGTCCAATAGTTGCTCCCGGTTGCCGTTAGCTGCCACAAGTTGATGGCACCGCCAAAACCAGCCTTGTGCAGGGCTACGTTACCCCTGCGACCTTTTGTAGGATAAGGATTGAAATCGAGGTCCAGGAAAGAAAGGTTGTAAGTAAAGTAGGGGTAGCTGAACGAATTGTTGGCCGGAGCGTAGGAGGCATTCAGCTTCATTACCGTATCGGCTACGCGGTTGTAGTTGAAACCTGCGGTAAAGGTGTGTTTCGTTTTAATGGCCGGCCGGTACATAACATCCACCGAGCTTTCCACAAATTCGTAGAGATAACCATCCGGATTTTTTACCGGCAGAAGCTTGTTGTTCTCGGTAGCGTAGTTCAGTTCCCTGTTTTTGCCATGGGTAAAATTGACGCTTGATGACCACTTTAATTCTTTATCAAGGAAAAAACCCTGGTACTGCAGTGTAAATTTTTTGGTGTAACCGTTAGCAAGATGCAGGTGCATTTTATCGCCGCGACCCGAAAAGTTGAATTGTGAAAGCTTGATGCCGTAATTCAGGTGCTCAAGTTTGCGGCCTCTCTCGTTCCACTGCGAAAATGTGCCGTTGGCCACCCGTACAAAAGGCTGGGGATAGAAGTACCAGCGCTCTTCCACATCGACATTTATATATACATCCTGCCCCTGTAAGCTGCGGAGCGTAACTTCCACCGTACGGAAAAGGGATGTGTTCATTAGTTGCCGTTTCGACTGCTCCAGTTTTTCAATGATTGCAGGCAGGGGATAGGCTTCACCATCCGAAAAGGAAAGCTCCCGCAATACAGTTGATCTGCGGGTGCGTTTGATACCGCTCACCGAAATTTCGCGAATAGTAAATTCAGCATTGGAAGACGTATCCAGAATGGCTTCTTCGGGGCTTTTGGTAGAATAAAAAAAGCTTTGCACAGAAGAAGCCTCCTGTGCGGCCAGTTGCCTGCTCAACAATAGCAACACCCAACATCCCAATATCAGCAAGCAAGTTTTCATTAGCGGCTTACCTCACAAAAAATGTATTAAAATAACGTACCGAACCCACAAAACTGGTGTAAGTGAAAAGGAAGTTAATGAAATTACAATACAAAATGCCGACAATCTTTGTGCAGACCGCTATAAATCACGGGTTTGAGCTCATGGCGCCTTAAACAAACCCTCCGGAATGTATGTGTTGGAAAGATGTAAAATGTAGAACCTTCCGCTTACAAAAGTTTATCCTTTATTCTAAATGTTCAGGTAGTTCATCAGGTTGTCATAATTGGTCCTGAGCTCGTTTTGATAAAGCTCTTCGCCAAAATAATATTTCACATTGTACTCGTAACGTTGAAACGTACTGACCAGATCCGATACTTCTACTTTGTTGACACGGATCGTAACCTGGATAGTCCCACTTTCGGGATCAACAAAAGTGTTGAGCTGTGTAATTTGGGCATCAACCGATTCCACAATACGGTTGATTTCTGTAAAGGAGTATTGATGTGTGTCAATTTCCAGCACAATCAGGGCGCCGGGCTGGCTAAGGCTCATAAAATCCGAAGCGTTTCGCAACAGGTCGGTATAGGTAACTATGCCCAGGAGTTGTTTTTCTTCCACCACCGGGACAATGCTAAGCTTGTTGACCACCGCCGTTTGAATTGCTTTTAAAAAGTGTTCGTTGGCCTGAACCGACGTGCTGCCATCAGAAATATGAAGATTGGTAAGTTTTGTTTCCTCGTCGTTTTGGAGCAGTTGCTCTTCACTGATGATCCCAAGATAGCTGTCATTCTCCACTACCGGCAGATGCGCCACATGATAATCGTTCATCAGCTGCAGGGCATGGTAAACCGTATCATCTGTATGGAGATATGGAATGGCGTTCGATATGAGATCACGGGTTAACATAGCACGGTGATATATTCAATTAGACAAGCGAACCTATGCAACTGTTGCAGTGGTCGCCAGTTTTTTCAAAAAATTTTCTAAGATCACGTTGAACTCCCCGGGTTGTTCCATCATCGGCGCATGGCCGCAACGGTCAATAAAATGGAGTTCGCTTTTCGGTATCAGACGTTGAAATTCCCGTGCCACAAAAGGAGGGGTGATGGTATCGTTGTTTCCCCACACCAACAGCGTGGGTTGTTGAATGTTATTGAGTTCTTCACCCAGATTGTTGCGGATGGCGCTCTTTGCCAAAGCAATGATCTTGATGACCTTAAGGCGGTTCCGGGTAATTTCAAACACCTCATCCACCAGTTCGTTGGTAGCCATTGCCGGGTCGTAAAACGTTAGTTCTGTTTTTTTTCGGATGTACTCATAGTCGCCCCGTTTGGGGTAGGTATCTCCCATACCGTTCTCGAAAAGCCCCGATGAACCGGTAAGAATCAGCGATTTGATCCGCTCAGGGTGCTTCAGCGTATGTACCAGGGCAACATGGCCGCCAAGAGAATTGCCAAGCAGGTGTACACCTTTGTAATCTTTTGTTTCCAAAAATTTGTGTACATGCTTGGCCAGCCCGCCAACGGTTGTATGTAAAATATCCAGTTCGAACAGTGGCAACAGGGGTACCACCACTTTGTACTGGTGCCTGAAATGTTCCACTAGATCTTTGAAGTTGCTTAAAGCACCGAATAACCCGTGAAGCAATACGAGGGGTTCACCTTCTCCCTCTTCAACATATTTAAACCTTCCTAATTCTTTTACCTGGTATTGCATGAATCTGTGTTCTGATGTTGCTAAAGTAACTGTTTTTTAGTTAAGGCAATTTGCAGGAAGTCAGTAACCAACCGCCTTCTATTGCCTGTAATATTCTGATAAATGTCCCCCTGGTTTTTGCAGTTGTCGGATGGGGCGGAACAAAGGTTGTTACATGCTGGCAACGGCCAATCATTATGTTGCCTTATCGGCACCCACTTCTTCAAAAAAGCGAAGCAGCTCAGCAAACATATCCCGAAAGAGAGGAATAACTGTGCCAAGGGCGGCAATCAATTTGGGAGCAAGTGGGGCAACATAGGGATAAACAATAGAGGCCTCAATGGTATCGGGCTGCAGTACGGACAGCTGCGCGGCATAAAACAGGATGATGCTGTAAATAAAATAATAGATGAGGATGTAGAACAACATGCCGCCGATACGGTTCAGCCACCCCAGCAGCAGCATCTTCACGGCACTTTCGATAGCTTTTGCACCGAGACGCACCAGCAGCACTACCAGTGCAAAAACCACCAGGAACGACACAAACGGCAACCACCGTTGCGAGACCTGCACGTTGGTGCCGATATAGTCTGCTACAAAAGTGGATAGCTTAAGCGCCGCTGCCAGCCCGATCAGGTAAGCCAGGAACGAAAATACAGCCACGATCAGGCCTCTGCTAAGACCTTTAAATGCGGCCATGATTAGAAGAATGACGGCGATAATATCGATCAGCATGTGAAAAGTATGCAGTAGGCAGTAAACAATATGCAGTCGGTGCTCTTACTGCCAACAACATAGTGCTTACTGCCTACTCTTATTTTGCGAGCAATTCTTTTACGGCTGCAGAAATAGATTTGCCATCCGCCTTGCCGGCCAACTGCTTGGTGGCCACACCCATCACCTTGCCCATATCGGCGGGTGAGGTGGCGCCTGTTTGTGCAATAATCTGCTGCAGTTCTGTCCGCAACTCCTCTGAGCCTAGCTGCTTGGGCAAAAACTTTTCAATCACGCGGATCTCTTCTTCTTCTTTTTGGGCCAGGTCGGCACGCCCCTGCTGCTGGTAAATCTCCAGCGAGTCTTTACGCTGCTTTACCATCTTTTGCAACAGGCTCAGTTCTTTTTCGGCCGAAATTTCGCCACCGGCACCGGGCTCGGTCTTGGCTTTGATGATCTCGGCTTTGATAGCCCGCAGTCCACGAAGGGTGGCTTCGTCTTTTGCTTTCATGGCTTCTTTCATTTCCGCCATAATTTGTTGTTCCAGGTTCATATATAAAGTTTGTGTTGGTAGTTTGTTGTTATTGCGTGTACAAAGCTTCTATCGGTAGATTTACCTCATTAACCTCAATCTCAACCTTAACCTCAGCCTTGCATTAACTTGCCTTGTTTTCCTTCATCTGGATTTCCTGGAACTTCTGGTAAAACTGCTGGGCAAAGGATTTCATTTCATCTGTCAGCTCTGTCATCCGGGTGGCCCGCTGAAAGGTATCGGCCATCGTCATCAGTGTTTGATAATAAAAATCGGCCATCTCGTCCACCATCATTTTTTGCGTCCACAGGTCAATGCGCAGCGCGGCTTTGTCGGCGCCGTCCCACAGCGAAAGCATAAAGGCTTTTGCCTGCTGCGGTCTTTCGATGGTACTGTCGGTGGCCGTCCACTCAATAGCGGATGGCACTTTCTGCTCATCCAGTTCTACATCTATTTTGATTGTTGATTTTGCCATATCTCTGAATTTGGCGGCGAAGATAGGCAGGGAGGACATCAAACGGCAAACGGGAGACAAGAGCGTTTACATATTCACGGGTTCAACAGTTCACAAGTTGCGTAGCCCCAACAAACTAGCGTAACGAATCGTAAAACTTTAGGGATTTTAAAGTTTCACGTCTCACGTTTCACGTTTGACGCTTTCGCAATGCTTTCCCACAACAAGTCTGCCGTTCGTTGCCAGGTATAGTGTTTCGCAACGGGCAGACCTTTTTCGATCAGCGCTTTTCGTTCACCTTCATTCTTATAGATGAACATCAGCTTATAGGCAATATCATCCACATTGGAGGGATCAAAATAAAGCGCAGCGCCTTTACTGATTTCTTCCATTGCCGAATCCTTTGATGTGAGCACGGGCACACCGCAGCGCATGGCTTCCACAACAGGCACACCAAAACCTTCAAAATAGGATGGATAAACCGCGGCATAAGCAGAAGCCGTGATTGCGGCAAGTTCTTCTTCCTTTACATAACCGGTCAGCACCACATCATCCCTGTACTTATAGGTTTTCAGCAGTTCTAGAAATTCATCGTTTTTCCAGGCCAGCCGGCCCGCCATTACCAGTTTCAGGGAGCTTTGCAGCCGGCGTTTGAAAACAGAATAGGCCTTTAAAAGATTCACCAGGTTTTTTCGGGGGTGAATAGCGCCGGTATAGAGGAAATATTCAGCACCACCCGTGTATTTCTCTTTTACAGCCATCTGCTCATCAAATGAAAGGGGATGAAAAATTTCCTTTACGCCATTATACACCACCGAAATCTTTGCCGGATCGGTTCCGTACTTCTCAATGATATCCGTCTTTGAAAATTGCGAAACCGTGGCCACTGTTTTCGCCTTGCGGATAGCCTTTGGCGTAAACCGCTTGTAATACGCCAGGTGTATTTTCTGGTATCCTTCGGGGTAATGTAAAAAACCAAGGTCGTGCACCACCAGGCACTGGGGCACACCGGTTGTCAGGGAGCATTGTCCGTCGGGAGACAAAAAAACATCAGCTTTTATTTTTCTTAGCCTGCCGGTAATTTTTATATCAAACCAGTATTTCCACAGCAGGGGGTGACGTGCCGGCGGAGAAAGCACATGGCCGGTAACGTTGGGAGCAAAGAGGTAATCCTGCTGAAAGGGCCTGTCGAAGAAAAAATGAAACTGGTGTTCGGGACGCTGTTGGGTGATCAGCCGCAAGACCTCCTTGCTGAAATAACCATAGCCTTCCAGGTGGTTATCCAGTAAAAACCGGGTGTTCACTCCAACAATCATGGCCGGCAAAGGTAACTGCGAAAAAGATGGATGTTTACGTTTGCTTCCGCACAAAGAAATAGGCGCAGAAAGGAATTTTCTGTTTAAGATTGGGGAATTGGGTAAAAAATTTCTTTACACAGGCTCATGTGTTGTTATTCTTCAACAATTTTTTGGGGAAAAATGATCGGGTAAGGCTGCTTGTACGCTGAAAACCTGTTTGGTATGGCGTTTGTTTCAAACCAATACGAATGCGATAATGCTTCACCCTTAATCTTACAAACTTAGTATAAACGACCTCTTAGGTGGAAGAGGATGGTGGCTTGTAAAAGGGGCCTTGGTTCGGGGCCCCTTTCTTTTTTATTTACCGCCGAGAAAAGAGAACGCTGAGGCGTTCGCAAAGAATAAATCTTACCGCTGCGTAATCCTCTGCCGCTCCTGATTTCTGCGGTTTACAACTTCCAGCTATCGGCTTCGTTCAAATAACTCTCATCGATTACCGCACCTAATCCCGGAACGTCCGGTACTTCAATCACTCCATTTGCCCCGTAGGTTATCCCGCCAATTACCGGGTCCTCGGTATACATCAGCGGCGTATCAAAATCGCAGTGGTGAATGTGATCATTGCTCAGCGCCAGGTGTGCCGCTGCCGTCATGCCCAGCCGCGATTCCATAAAGCCGCCAACCTGCATGTGCATGCCGGCAGCCGCTCCCAGTTCGGCAATTTTTTTCCCCTTGTAAAAACCGCCCGACTTACCCAGCTTGATGTTGAACATTTGACAAGCCTTCAGGTCAATCAACCTTTCGGCATCCCAGTGATCGCCGCAGCTTTCATCGGCCATGATAGGAATGGGAGAAGCCTCCGACACTTTGCGCAGTTCCATAAAACGATAGCGGGAAATAGGTTCTTCGCAATGCTCGATGTTGAAGGGTGCCAGGGCCTGCAACACGGCAATGGCATTTTCTGCTGTGCCCCAGCCCTGGTTGGCATCAATGCGCAGCGGCACCTCAGGTCCAATGCCCTCACGGATGGCCTGAATCCGTGCCACATCATCTTCCAGGCTGCCACCCAGTTTTATTTTGATAGCAGGGAAACCTTCCGCTTTGTACCGCACGGCATCCGCTTTCATTTTCTGTGGATCACCAATGCTGACGGTCATATCGGTTTCCAGCACTTTCGTTTTTTCTCCACCCAAAAATCTGTACAGCGGCACACCGGCATGTTGCGCGGCAATGTCGTGCAGGGCCATGTCAAAGGCGCTCTTGATGCTGCTGTTGCCATAAATGGTTTTATCCATGGCGTCAATGCAACCGGCAATGTCCAGCGCATCCGTTCCTTTCAGCACCTTGGCAAAGTATTGTCCTACCACAAAGCAGGTGTCAATGCTTTCACCGTTGATGGTCATGTACGGACTGCTCTCGCCATAACCGGCACAGCCATCGGCTGTTCGGATGATTACCACAAGGTTTTGCACGTTGTGAATAGGACCCAGCGAAATCACAAACGGTTCTTTCAGCGGGATAAAAAGCTTGTACAGCTCAACAGCCTGGATGGAGGTTTCTTGCATGGGTTGGTTTTTGAAAGTGCAATTACGTTAAAAGAGGGCAAACTACTTTTGAATTTGCAAAAACAGCATAGTTTATGCTAAGCGTACGAAAAGTCTTTCCATGAAAAAACTGTTGCTGCTGACCGTTATTGTTGTTGCTATTGCCGCCTGCAAAAAAGAAATCAAAACCCTTCCCGATGAAACGCAAACCGGAGCCAACACATTTGGTGCAAAGGTAAATGGTGAGAACTGGGGCCCGCTCAAGGCCGGCATTCTTCCCACGGCACCCTTGCTGGAAGCCCGCTTCAGCGGCGATCAATCGATTGTTATTACAGCCCGCAACTTCAGCCGTACGCCCATCGAAACCGAGATGGAAATCTATTTGAAAAATGCAACAGCTCCCGGTACATACCTGCTCAATCAGAACACCGCACGATACCCATCGCAAAGCGCTTCGTATGCTTATTATGTAAAACGCAATGTCACCATCGAAGACCAGTGGATGACCGGCAGTGAAGCCACCGGCGAAGTGGTGGTCACCAAACTTGACATACCGGGCCGGATCATTTCCGGAACCTTTCAGTTTACTGGCAATGCCAAATACGGCAGTGCACCCATCACCGTAACAGAAGGAAGATTTGATGTGACGATTCAATAACAGGCAGCTGTGAATACAACAGGAACATTGCACCTGGTTTTCCTGCTCAGGTATTTCTGCTATCAATGAGGGGAAATCTAAAGACAGCAGCTTATTCCGTCAACTTATTTCTCCGGTTCACCAAAGGCCATGGCCATGGAGGCGAAGAACAGGACAATGATGGTAACGATCAGTACCGCAAAATGGAAATTGTCATCGGTAAGTGCTTTTGTGATGGTGGTAGCAATCTCGTAAAGCGTGTACGCTAAACCGCCAGCAACGATAACAATGGCGGCAATTCGATAACTCTTGTGCGGCACCTTCAGCGCTTTGCGAAAAATCCAGATGTAAAGCGCAAGCGAAACGGCATAAGGGAAAATATACATGAAAAGGCGAAAGAGGATTTCCATAAAGGATAGGCTTAAACGTTAGAACTGGGTGTATTTAATGTTTTCCACAACAGGTCTTTTAGTTGCTGGATGTTTTTATTGGTCATGGATGAAATGAACAGGTGCGGAATGTTTTCAGGCAATTCTTTTTCAATGGCCTCTGCCAGTTCTTCATCCAGCATATCGCTTTTGGAAACGGCTATGATGAACTGTTTGTGCATCAGTTCCGGATTGTATTCTTCCAGCTCGTTCACCAGCACATCAAACTCCTTGCGGTGATCCTTGCTGTCGGCAGGAATCAGGAACAGCAAAACCGAGTTGCGTTCAATATGGCGAAGAAAGCGGTGTCCCAGGCCTCTTCCTTCAGCAGCACCTTCAATAATACCGGGCAGGTCGGCCATGCAAAAGCTGCGGCCGTCGCGGTACTCTACCATGCCCAGGTTGGGTGTGATGGTGGTAAACGCATAATCGGCAATCTTGGGTTTGGCGGCCGTCATCACCGAAAGCAGCGTGGACTTACCGGCGTTGGGAAACCCTACCAATCCCACGTCGGCCAGCACTTTCAGCTCCAGCACTTTCCAGCCTTCTATGCCCGGAAGTCCCGGTTGCGAATGTTCCGGGGCCTGGTTAGTGGCAGTTTTGAAATTGGTATTGCCCAGTCCTCCTTTTCCACCCGGCAACCAGATGATCTCTTCACCGTCATGCAGGATCTCGGCTTCCTTCTCACCGGTTTCTTCGTCACGGGCAATGGTGCCCAGCGGCACCTCCAGTACAATGTCTTTTCCATTGCGGCCTGTCTGGTTGTTATCTCTGCCCTTCTCGCCGTCCTCTGCCAGCACATTCTTGTGGTAGCGCAGGTGCAGCAGGGTCCACAGGTTGCGGTTACCTCTTAAAATAATGTGTCCACCCCGGCCGCCATCGCCGCCATCGGGCCCGCCAAACGCGGTTAATTTATCTCTCCGGAAATGTTTGATACCTGCCCCACCATGACCACTCCGGCAGTAAACCCGGATCTGGTCAACAAAATTGCTTTTCTCCAAATTATTGTTTTTGCCTTGCAAAGATAAAGGCCCAACACCCGCTTTCCTGAATCTATCCTTTACAACCGCGTTCTCTTTGCTGATGGTGCTGTCGCAAGACTGCGGCAAAAAGACCGAAAACAGCATTCTCTCCTGTGTGCAGGCGAGAATTGATGAAATCAGGAACTAACTTCGGCGGAACCCTCCGCCTCTGTAACGGAAAATTATTACGGCTGCCGCACAATCTATTTGTTCAGCACTAACGGTTGCAACCGGTACAATGAAGTGGTGGATGCCGAATGCAACTACATTTGTGTACCCGGCGGTGGTTATACCGGCATGGAGGAGTGCACTGATTTCGGGGAGAGGGCGGAACGGGTAAAAATAGTTTGGGAAGAGGAGCGGGTGTGAAACGCCAACAGGCAATGGACAATCAGCAAGAAAGCAAGTGGCTCTAGCCATCAACATCGAACAACAAAACGAATATTATGGGTTTTATCCTTAAACTTCTCGCCACCGCCGTTGCCGCATATGTAGCATCCTGGATCCTATCTGGCGTTACCATTGACTCGGTGGGAACAGCCATTATTGTTGCCCTGGTGTTTGCCCTTTTAAATGCCATTGTACGCCCCATCCTGGTGCTGCTCACCATCCCCATTACGATTGTAACACTGGGATTGTTTTTACTGATCATCAACATCATCATTGTAAAACTGACCGATTACCTTATCGAAGGTTTTGAAGTAAAAGGTTTGCTCACGGCCCTGCTCTTTAGCTTTATTGTATCGGGGGTGAGTGGACTCATCAACGCCATTGTTGGCGATAAGGACTGAGAATAAACGAACCACTGCTAACAGTCATATCATGCTTCGCTTCTTCCGGCGGACGCCAGTGTATTTCAAGATTTACCCCAATGCTGTTTCCATCACTAACCTGCGAACAGGTGAAACGGTGCGGGGTGAGGCACCGGAGCCTTTTTCCAATTCGTACATGGTGGTAGCCAACTATGGCGTTGCCGAAAGGTTGAGCAGGGAACTTGTCAAGGAACTGCGTCTCTCGGGCCGTTCCTTAAAGACCATGGTGCAGCAAATGAAGGTCTACGAAGAGGTTTTATCCGAAGCAGAAAAACGCATCCTGCGTGACCTTTGCGAGCAGATTGGCAGCACCGTTGTTTTGATCATCACCAACGACCAGGAACTTTCCGACGAAGAAGTGCTGAAGATCCTGAACGAACACTGATCCCATCACGCTTTCTTTTCAAAAGCTTCAAACAAAACACCAGAGCGGTGCTACTTTCGCCGTAATTTTTACGCATGGATTTCCGCAGAAACAACCTTGATAACGATACGCTGCTGTCGCTTTATCATAACCTTCTCTGGCCCCGGCTGATTGAAGAAAAAATGCTGGTGCTCCTGCGCCAGGGCCGCATCTCCAAATGGTTCAGCGGCATCGGGCAGGAAGCCATTGCCGTTGGCGCTACCTTGGCACTGCAATCCGAGGAATGGATCATGCCTCTGCACCGCAACCTCGGTGTGTTTACCTCCCGCAAGGCGCCGCTGCACAAACTGTTCAAGCAGTGGCAGGGAGCGCAGGATGGTTACACTAAGGGCCGCGAACGCAGTTTTCATTTTGGTTCGAAAGAACACCACATCTGCGGCATGATCTCTCACCTGGGGCCGCAACTGGCCATCGCCGATGGCGTAGCGTTAGCATATAAGCTGAAAGAGCAGAACAAAGTTTCCCTTGCTTTTACCGGCGACGGCGGCACATCGGAAGGCGATTTTCATGAAGCCTTGAATACGGCCGCCGTGTGGGACCTGCCCGTGATTTTTATTATCGAGAACAACGGGTATGGATTAAGTACGCCGGTGAGTGAGCAATACCGTTGCGAGACTCTTGCCGACCGGGCCAAAGGCTACGGCATGGAATCTGTCATCATTGACGGCAATAATATTTTACAGGTATATGAAACCGTAAGAGGGGTAAGGGATTATTGCATCCGCAACCAGAAGCCCTACCTCATTGAGTGCCTTACCTTCCGTATGCGCGGACACGAAGAAGCCAGCGGCACAAAGTATGTACCCAAAGAATTGTTTGAAGCCTGGCAGGTAAAGGACCCCATTAAAAATTATGAAGAATGGCTGCTGGGTGAAGGCCTTCTCACGGAAGAAAGCATTGCGGCCACACGGGATGAAATGCGGCAGCGGATTGAAGAAGAGTTGCGCATTGGTTTCGATAGCAAGCCGGTTGTTGTCAACATAGAAGAGGAGTTGAAGGATGTGTATGCAGCCCCCCGGCCCCCCAACGGGGGAGTGGCAGACGCACAGCCCATGCCTGTGAGCGATGCTTTCCTGAACGCAGACCTTTTGGTGACGGAAAGTCACAGTAGCGAAAACAAAACAAATACTCCGCCTGTAGGACAGCAAACGAGTGATGTAGAGTTGCCGGTAAGCGCTCCTCCGCAGCAGGGCCACTCCCCCCTTGAGGGGCGGGGGGACCGTTCCGTTCGTTTTATCGACGCCATCAAAGAAGGACTTTACCAGTCGATGCAGAAGCACGACAACCTGATTTTGATGGGACAGGACATTGCGGAATACGGCGGAGCCTTCAAGATAACCGAAGGTTTTGTGGAGACGTTTGGCAAAGCACGGGTTCGTAATACGCCGCTTTGCGAAAGCGCTATTGTGGGTGCTGCATTGGGCCTATCGCTGGAAGGTTTCAAGAGCATGATGGAAATGCAGTTTGCCGATTTTGTGACCGAAGGCTTCAACCAGATTGTGAACAACCTGGCGAAGATTCATTACCGGTGGGGACAGAACGCCGATGTGGTTATTCGCATGCCGACCGGCGCCGGTGTGGGTGCCGGGCCTTTTCACAGCCAAAGCAACGAAGCCTGGTTTGTGCATACACCCGGGTTGAAAGTGGTATATCCTTCCACTCCTTACGATGCCAAAGGACTATTGATGGCAGCGATCAACGATCCCAACCCGGTGATGTATTTCGAGCACAAAGCGCTGTACCGAAGTGTAAGCGGTACTGTGCCCGAAGAGATTTACGAAGTGGCGATAGGCAAAGCAAGAGAAGTGCAACGGGGTGAAGATATTTCTGTTATCACCTACGGTGCCGGTGTACACTGGGCAACAGACTATGCAGCTGCACACAGCAACCTCTCACTCGATATCCTGGATTTACGAACCCTGCTTCCGCTCGATTACGAAGCCATTAGGGTTTCGGTGAAACGAACCGGCAAAGTATTGCTATTGCACGAAGACACGCTGACAGGTGGTATCGGTGGCGAACTGGCGGCCTGGATAGCGGAGAACTGTTTCGAATACCTGGATGCACCCGTCCTGCGCTGCGCTTCGCTGGATACGCCAGTGCCGTTCAATATTGAATTGGAAAAAGCGTTTTTGGCAAAAAGCCGGTTGGATGAAGCGATTCAGAAACTGGTGAACTACTGAAGCTGATGCATTACAAGCATAGCAGATCCGAACGGCGCTGGTAAAGCAGCGGCGGCGAAACTGCACCACGTTCATACAACTTCTTTCCCTCTCTCCCTGCCCGGCAAATGCCGTGGCATTTTCCGCTACTTGCATTTCTGGAAAATGCAGTATAGTTTCGCCGACTTGTTTTAAATCAACAACTACCTTATGAAACGTTTGACCACCCTCCTGGGGGCCTTGCTGCTTTTTTCCTCTCAAATGGTTGCGCAGTACGACCAGCGCCGGTCGCTTATGGTACGAAACACGGACGACCGGAAAGGTGTGGCCACCGCCACCGCTTATCTGGATTATGCTATCCGGAAATTTGATGGAGAGATCTGGATCCCGGTCTCCTATTCAAAAATAGAAGTGACCCCCGAAGCCGGTTATTGGCACAATGGCAAACTCTATAAAAGCGAAGTGCCGGGCCTTATTGAGTTACTGCGGACCGGCAAGTGTTCGGCGCCTACTGTAAAATTTAATGTATACTACAACAACATTAAAATTGATACCCGTACGGTTTTTATCACCGAAACCAACAACCTGGGTTTGCTCGGCGATGTTATTCGCCTGAAGGCAACGGAGGCACAGCTCAAAAATCCGGCTTACCGCCTGGAAGCCGTTGAAATGACCAGCTTTAATAACGTGGATTGGTGGTACACCGCTGTAAGCCTGATTGAGAAATACGAACGGGAGAAAAAGGATGCTGCCGACTATAAAGAACTGATTTACCAGGCCGACGGGGCTTTTTCGCGGACCGACCTGGTGAAAGCACAGGAATTGTACAGCAAGGCTACCCGCCACAAGCTGGCCGATACCTATCCTTCCCGCCAATTAGAAAAGGTAAGAGAAGCACTGAAAAAAGAAAAGGGCACCCAGCGTTTCGATGAGTTGATGAAAGAAGGAACCGCAGCCGAATCGGCAAAAGATTATGCACAGGCCCTGCGTCAATACAGCGCAGCGGCAAAATTGGGAATAGATGATTCCCGTGCCGCACAAAGTGCCAGCCGGGTACAGCGAACTTTAAACCAGCTGAAGGCTGAGGAAGAGCAGCGTCTGCTGGCGGAACAGCAAAAAAATGAGCAGGAAGCAAAAGCCGCTGCTGATAAACTGAAAACAGACAAACAAACCGCCGAACGCCTGCTGCGGGAAAAAGAAGAGGCCCTGCAAAAGGAACTGGCTGAAAAGCAGGAACAGGAAGCCCAGGCTTTAAAAGCTAACGAGAAGAAGCTGTACGAGGAAAACCTGAAAAAGCAGCTGCAGGAACAACAGGAAAAGTGGGAAAAAAAGCAAAAAGAAGAACAGGACAAAGCAAAGAAGGAAAAGCAGGACCGGGATAACCGTGACAAAAAACTGCTCGATCGCTTTAAAAACGGAATGGAATGGGACCCCGTGCGGTACAACCAGGCCAGGGCGAAGGCGGACAGTTTTTTCCAGGCAGGAATGCAAATTGACCCTTACGGTGCACTGGACCTAAAAAAAGAGTGGTGGGATAACAACATGTTCATGGAGAGCTTCCGCGATGATCTTAATGAACCTCGCCGGCAGGAGGCCTGGAAAAAATCGCAGTCCCTGTTGTTTGATCAGGAACACCAGTTTTCCATTGCCAAATATTATTACATGGAAGCGGTGCAATACACCGACGAGGGCTCTTCCCAGTACAGGTACCTGATGAGTAAAATGAAAATGATGAACGACTTGCTGGACATGCAGAACACCGCCATTAAAGCGAGCCGTTTGGGAGAGGAGATCCGCCAGAAGGCTTATGAAGATGCCAAGGTGTGGAAGGTGATCAACCGCCGGCGGGAAAATGAAGTGCGGTCACAACTTGCCTATCAACACCTCAGGCAGCAATACCTGTATCCCAACCACAATTACAAAGGACCCGATGCCAGCAAGGCCATACAAAAGCAGTTTGATTATGAAAATCGTCTTAATGCCGCCGACCAGCAGTTACGACAGGACAATGCCGTAACCGGTATGACACATCAACTGGCAGTGGGTGCCCTGGTTGATGAAAACAAAGTGGCTGCCACTTACGGCGAAGGTGCAATGGGATTTAATCTTTTTGCATTCACCGGCGGACTTACCTATCCCGTGGTTTCCAATACGGAAGACAACGATGATTATGTGATGAGCTCCAGTACCGATAACCTGGCCGTCATGCCTTTCAACGGCGGCTTCGACTGGTGGATACGCCGGGGCAGGGTATGGGACCTGGGGTTAACCGGCGATCTGACACTGGGCGTTTTGCCCATGCTTGGTTCAAAGAATTTTTATGTCAGCTACGGGTTCAACGCGAAAGTGAACCTGGGCTTTAAAGCCCTGAAACTGGCGCTGGAAGCCGACTGGCATAACCGCTCCGGCTCTTACGAATACGATGATGACGTGGCGCAGCAGGACAATCAATGGCGCCAGAATACAGGACTGATCTGGAAAGGTGAAATGAATTATTCCGTGTTGCGGGCGGGTGCCGGTTTGCACATCCAATATGGCGATGAATATGGAGACGGTTACTTGCGTTTGATGACGTATGCCGAAAAGCCATCATTCTACCAGAACTATAACTTTAGCCGGCCGGTTGTTTCGTTTGGCGCACTCTGGATGATGCGTGGCGGTTTCTCCTTTATGGGTTCCTATGCGCAGAATTACCCGGTGGCCGGCGAAGCAAAATACTTTATGCGGAAATATTCCACCCGCGATCATTGGAGCTTCTCAGTTGGTAAAATATGGACCATCGGAAAAACACATTAATCAACCTTTGAAAACTGTTATGATGAAAACATATTCGTTGAAACCCCTTTTTCTTTTTCTTTCCTGTTTGGTTTTGCTGACAGCATGTAACAAGGAATCCTTTGTGGAAACTGTAGGCAATGTGGCAATCGAATCGGCTGACGATACGGAAGTCGGATATTTTGTCTTTATGTCAAAAACGACTGTTGGTGCCTGTGGAAAAATTACCATCTGGATCGATGATAAAATCGCCGGCTATCTTACAGATGATTACAGCGGCTCTTTCAGCAATTGTACCGACGAACCAATTGAAGGCAAACTGGTGAAAATTATTGCACCGGTTGGCAATCATACCGTAAGGGTTACGGTAGCCAATGACTGCCGCAAGTTTAATACCGACAACTATTATCTGAAGCAAGGCATTTGTCGCTTTTACACATTGAACTAAGCACCTTCTTCGCTTACAAAAAGTAAGATGGCAGGCTTAACTTGTCAATATTAGATAAAGGAGGGCAAAGTGCAGGGTGATGGTGTGTAGAAACAGCTGGTTTCCCAAAGGGAAACCAGCTGTCGTTTAATGCGCCCATAAACTACCAATTCCTGTAAAAGCTTCGCCAAAACCCGGCGAAAAACAAGTTGGCTGGCGGGGGATGCAATCTTACCGCCCTGCCCGGAAGCCAATTGTAACCTTGTCCTCACCGTTGATCTTCCGTACCAGTGTATCGGCAGCCATCTTTACGTTTACGGTTTGTTTGTCACCCTCCAGCTCCAGCAGGCTGGTTTCCTCATCCAGCTTTTGCACCAGCACAATCTTATCCAGGCTGATATACACTTCTGCTTGCCGGTTTTCGCAATAGATGTTCAGGAATTTCATGTGCTAAAGATAATACGGCAAACCATCGCCTATGGCGGTTTGATTGTTCAAACCAACAGGCAGTACAATCATAGCAATGGTTCACTAATTTCCTGGTAACAGGAATGTATAGGAGCAATAGCCTTTCTTTGTATGGCGGCAAAACCTTTGCATCCGCCCTTACAGCTATGACCAGGGAACCCAGCAAACTTTCATGGCAGGATAAACTGCACGAAATAATCTACGAAAGTCACACGCCGGCAGGTAAGCTATTCGATGTTGCGCTGCTCCTTTTTATCCTGATCAGCATAGCCGTGGTTATGCTCGATAGTGTACCCGAGCTACACAGCAGGTATGGCGAACTTTTTTACACCCTGGAGTGGATCTTCACCGCCCTGTTCACCATCGAATATATCCTGCGCCTGTTAAGCATCAGGAAGCCCCTTTCGTATGCTACGTCTTTCCTGGGCATCATTGATCTGCTGGCCATCATTCCTACCTACCTCAGTGTGTTTGTTGTTGGCGCACAGTCCTTACTGGTTTTACGGGGCCTTCGCCTGTTGCGGGTCTTCCGCATCTTCAAACTGACGCATTTTCTCTCCGAAATGGCCTTTCTGGGATCAGCCATGCGGGCCAGCCTGAAAAAGATTTTCATCTTTATGCTCATTGTACTTACGCTGGTGGTGATCCTCGGATCGGTGATGTACCTGGTGGAAGGCGGCGAAAGCGGTTTCCGCAGCATTCCCGAAAGCATCTACTGGTCGATTGTTACCATCACCACTGTTGGCTATGGCGATATAACACCGGTCACTTCCCTTGGAAAATTTATCGCCTCGCTGATCATGTTTATCGGTTATAGCATCATTGCCGTGCCCACTGGAATTGTTACTTCCGAGATGGTAAGCAGGACCCGCTTCAAGGGCCATAATCCCAACGTCTGCCCTGCCTGCGGCCGCGAGGGCCACGATGCCGGTGCTGCCTTCTGCAAGTGGTGCGGGGCCAAATTATAGACAGTAAGCAGTAACACCAATGTAAAATAAAGGACAACACCCGTACAGGTAAACTCCCGGCATGTCCTTCATAAAACAGACATCCCCACCAGAATGGCTGAAGGAAGCAGGAATGAAACTTGCAGCTGTTGCAATATGAAAAACAAGGAAAAGAATCTCGCCATATTAGGAACGGCTGTATTTGCAGCACTGGCTGCTCTCATCGGCAACTTCATTCGCAAGTTGTAGTTGGCTCCTGGTAAATGTGAATCCGGAATGGTAACGTTTTGGTTGTCCCTTCAAGACCGGTGCGGGAACTGTCGGCCCATTACATGCAAAAGCCCTGCGATTGTTTATGGCTTCCGCTACCGTAATTTCTTTTTCCGCCTCCAATAACAACAAATAATTTCCATTACCCGACGCTTTTTGTAAGCAACGAACAACCTTCAACGACCACTCCTTAACTCACCACTCACATATTGATCCCCCCGCTTACCTCGATCCGCTGCCCCGTGATCCACCGGGCTTCGTCGGTGCAGAGGAAGGCCACCACACCCCCAATGTCTTCGGCTGTGCCCACACGTCCCAGCGGTGTTGCCGATGCCAGCATTTCCTTTCGTTGCGGGTTGTTGCGGATGGCGGCGTTGTTAAAATCCGTTTCAATCGGGCCGGGTGCTACCACGTTGGCCCGGAGACCTTTGGGCCCCAACTCCTTTGCCCAATACTTTGTCAATACTTCAATGGCACCTTTCATGGATGCATACACCGAGTAACCTGGGTTCACAAAACGGGTGGTGCCGGTGGAGATGTTGACAATGCCGCCACCTTCTTTCAGGTAAGGCAGTAGTTTCTGGGTGAGAAAATAAACGCTCTTGAAATGCACGTTCAGGAATTCGTCAAAATGTGCTTCGGTGGCCTGTTCAAACGGGATAGTAGCACCGATGCCGGCGTTGTTTACCAGGTAATCGATACCATTGGCCTGCCATCGGCTTTTCAGTTCAATGCAAAGGGCTTTGACAAAAGCTTCCAGTGAGGTAACGTTAGCC
The DNA here is from genome assembly GCA_035998945.1 of Flavisolibacter sp. Lineage (GTDB taxonomy): Bacteria > Bacteroidota > Bacteroidia > Chitinophagales > Chitinophagaceae > Flavisolibacter. Next base: position 164,785 of record DASYHD010000029.1, read on the forward strand.
ATGTCAAGGTGCAGGGAAAAGGCTTTTTGGCCCAGGCTTTCAACTTCTCTGACAACGGCTTCCGCTTCGGCTTCTTTGCTGCGGTAGGTGATCACAACATCCAGTCCTTTGCGGGCCAGGCTCAGGGCCATATCCCGGCCTAGTCCGCGGCTGCCGCCGGTCACAAGAGCAATTTTTGTTGGGTTCATGGTAAGGGTTTAGGCGGCAAAGCTACGGGAGGGGTTGCGAGAAAAAGCCGTTGCGCTAAAGGTATTGCTCTGAAGATTGCAGATAGAGTATAGGCAAAAGAACAGGTGTTTAACAGTTTCTTATTGCCGGCTGTCCTACCTTCCGTGTATAACGAACGCTATCATGCAGAAGCTATTGCTGCTCTGGGCCTGTTTTGTCTTTTGTGCAAACGGATCAACGGCGCAAACCATTTCACTCAATGGCTATGTCAGGGACAGCCTTACCCACCTGCCGGTGTTGGGTGCTACGCTTTCCAACAGCACAAAAGGGCAGAAGGTAAGCACCGACGGCAAGGGCTTTTTCCGCATCATCGTTTCGCCCAACGACCTGTTGTACGCACTGGCAACCGGCTACCACTACGATACGCTCCGCTACTCCCTGCTTTTCCAGGACACCATTACCATTTTCCTGTCGCCGGTAAATGTGCTGCAAGCAGTAACGATAGAAACCGGTTACCAGAAGTACCAGCTGGACAGCCTGCAGCGCAGAATGGCGTTTGAAGAGACGCGGGGTACCCGCTTACCGGTAATCGACAGGTCCTACAACAAAAAAACATTCGGGCTCACCTTTAACCTCGACCGCATTTTTAAAAATAAGGACAAAGATGGCAACAGGGCAGAAGTAGCCCTCAATACCCGGGAAAAGGAAGCCTATGTACGCTTCCGGTTTTCGCCCCACATGGTCTCGTTTTACACCGGCCTGAAAGGCGATGCCCTACTGGCATTTATGCGGCAATACACACCTTCTTACGAATGGCTGCGAAGCCATCCTTACCGCGAACAGCTCCTCGATTATCTCGGTGAAAGCCTGAAAGCCTACCGCAACAGCAAAAAGCTGTAAGAAAGCTGCTTCATCAATTGTTATAAGAGCACGGCAGTAGTAAATGAGGATTGCCATAACTCACCACTGACCATTGACCACTCACCACTCACAAAAGCCTTTGTGCATTGCCCTTGGCATTGTTTTCGTTTTATCCTGTCCGAAAATTGGATTCCTCAACCTTAAAAAAACGAGTCATGAAAAAATTTTTTGGAATAGCCATCGTTGCCCTGTTGGGACTATCCGCACCGGCTTTTGCGCAGGACAGTAAAGTAGAAAAAGGAGCGAAGAAAGCATGGAAAGGCACGAAGAAGGGTACCAAAAAAGCTGCCCATAAAACTGCCGAAGTAAGTTCCAAAGGAGCCGCCAGAGTCGCGGATCAAAAATCAGATGTTTGGATCGGGCCCGAAGGACAAACCATTTATGTAACGGGTGGTAATCGCTATTACTGGGTCAATGGCCGTGGCAAACGGATCTATGTCAGCGAATCGGCTTTGAGGGCCCGTAACAAATAAGGCCTTCATTTAGGAAAGCAGGAAAGCCGTCTGGTACTTTTATCATTTTAGTACCAGTCGGCTTTTCTCTTTCGAAAACAATTTGTACCTGCGCAATCATATGTTTCCAGTGCAATTTGCCAACGGTTGAAACATTTGACGTCTGAACCATAAATCGTGTTTGACAGCGATTATGAATGCGGGTAGAAAGCCCGGGCAGCATCAGGATTTCGTGTACAATAGTCCTGATGTATTGCTGCTGTTAACGTCTATCAGGCGCAGGGCGGGGCGGCCTTTATCATCCGTTGTGTTTTCGTACTGGTATTCGCGAAAATAGGTGGGGTAAAGATCGGCTTCGCCATATGTTTTCCGTTCTACGCTGCCATAATTCCTCCGCACATCGTACCAGCCCGAAGCGGCATAAAAGGAGATGGTTTTGGCGTCTGTGTCCACCACCACCGTGCCTTTGCGCAGGCCCCTTACCTGATAAAGCAAGCCATACGAAGGCTGGTTGGCATACTGGAAATATTCGCGGCAGGTGCCGTTAGGTTCCAGCACATAGGTCAGGCTGTACTCGGAACTCCAGGTACCGTTGTTGTCCACAATCGAGCTGAGTGAAAAGCTTCCGTAAATCCATTGGCCAACCATTTCGGGAGGCACAGCCGAGCGGGGGTGATTGCCATACTCTGCAAGGTCGGGTTCATTTTCCACTGATTTTTTACAACTGCTGAACAGCAGGGCGCCGAGGAAAAGCAGGGCTAAGGGTTTTAATTTTTTCATGTTGGTTGGTATTAATTTTTTGTACTGCAAAAATGCCTTTCCAACACACCTGAAAAAATCCCATAAGCGTGTGAAATTGCTGGTAGTTCGGTGAACTGTTGTCACATAAATATGCTGTTTAACTGAAATAGCTTGCCTCGCCGTTTACCCGATCCTTTCCTCTTCTTGTTTTCAGTGATTGATAGAAAAGGGAGAATGATTATGTACTGATGGCGTGTGGTTGCAGGAGCCGTACACAGTTATAAGTAAGCCATGCGGTAGAGATAAAATATAAGTTTCGTTGCAAGGACGAGCGGCTTTATTGCGTTAACGCTATAGGCAACCGGGTCACCTGCATGTAGTTCGTCCTTGGTAGCATTCGGCATATCAGGACTATTTTAAAAGGCTAAGCCGGCAATACACAACAACCAGCAAAAACGCCAAACTTTCAATTCCTGCTACCTTCTTGCCAATTGAACCACTTTTCCTACTGATTTTTATTTCGATTATTTATCTTTAAGAGAACAGTTCCTCACCTCCATATCCCCTGATACGCACCACGCCCCCTGGAGACGCATTCTCTCACCTTTAAAATTTTATGTATGGAAGAAATGCTGCTGAAAAACGAAGCCTTGCAGCTTGCTGAGAAAAACATGCTCGATTATTTTACCACGCATGACGTAAAGTACATTGCCGAAGATGGTGTGTTCCGGAACATGGGCACCGGCGAAACCTACCGCGGCCGGGCCGAGATTGGCGCCATGCTACACTATTTTTACCGCGTGGCCTTTGATGCCCAGGCCGAAATGAGCAACCATTTTATCACCGAAGAAACAGCCATGGTAGAAGGTGTCGTCCGCGGCAGGCACACCGGAGAATTTATGGGAATACCGGCCACGGGCAAGGAGATCAATGTGCCCCTGTGCGTAACCTACCGGCTGAAGAATGGCCTGATACAGGAGGCGCACATCTACATGATGAACGATGTTATCCTGCGGCAGCTCGGTTGCAAGCAGGCTGCGTTCAAGGTAAATACCACCTACCTGGTGCGGGATATTTTTTACCTGAAATTTGGCCAGTACAGGGCTGCTAAAAAACTGGTGGATGAAGCGGTGGAAAAAGGCATGCTGCCCGAATCGCAATCCACCCGTATGTACACCGATTTCACTGGCGACAGCTACCGGCTCATTTTTGAAGAAGGCCACCAAAGCCTGGAAAATTACGAGACCTCCTTGACCCGTGAACTGCAGGGGGTGGACTGGCAGGGCTGGTACGATCGCTTTAAGCCACTGGTGGAGCGGAGCCACCGCGAAATATTGAAGCAGGTGATATAAAAGAAATTCTATCTAAGGCCTGACAGGTATTTTATCTCTTGTCGGGCTTTTTAAAACCCTTTCAGCGTACGCACCGGTGAAAGGGTTTTTCCACTTCGTACCCCGGTGTGTTTTCCTTCATCCACCACCACATCCCCGTTCACCATCACATACCGGAATCCTTTGGAGTAGGCATGCGGCTTTTCGTATGTCGACAGGTCGGCTACTTCTTTTTCATCAAACACCACCACGTCCGCAGCCATGCCTTCCCGAAGCAGGCCACGGTCTTTGAGCCCGAACTTCTGTGCCGGCAGGGAGGTCATGCGGCGCACGGCTTCTTCCAGCGGGATCACGCCTTCTTCCCGTACATATTTTCCCAGCACACGGGCATTGGTGCCATAGCCTCTTGGGTGTGGTGCCCCCTGGTTGAATACCCGGATGGAAGCATCGGAAGCAAACATGTTGAAGGGGTATTGCATGATGCGCTTTACATCTTCATCGCCCATGCCGTGAAACACCATCGAAGCGCCGCCCTTCATCATCATGTCCATCACGGTCTCGGCTTCTTCTTTTGCTTTGTGTTTGCGGCCCATTAGCCGGTTGACTTCTTCAATGCTTTTTCCGTTTAGGGTTGTATCGGCACGGTAAAAAGCCACAACAGGGTAGCTGAAGTGTTTCAGTTTGCGTTTTTTCAGCCGCTTGAGCATGTAATCGCTAACGTGTTTGCGTACCTCCGGCCTTGCCAGTCGTGCACGGATGGAATCCTGCCCATCAGAAAGAATCTTGTCAGGCAGCAATGTACTGAGGCTTGTGCTGCTGGCGGTGTAAGGATACTGGTCAATGGTGACGTCCAATCCTTCTTCCCTTGCTTTGATGATCATGGGAATGGTTTCGGCACTGCGGCCCCAGTTCTGTTGTCCGCTTAACTTGAAATGCGAGATCTCCACCGGCATCCTGGCTTCGCGGCCAATCTGCAGGGCTTCATTGATCGCATTGGTTATCTTATCGCCTTCATCCCGCATATGCGTGGCATACACGCCGTTGTGACGGGAAGCTGCTTTCGCCAGCCGTAACACTTCTTCGGTAGTGGAGTAGGTACCCGGTATATAGATCAGTCCTGTACTCAGACCCACCGCACCATCCAGCATGGCTTTTTCCACCAGGGCTTCCATCTTCTGCATTTCTTCTTCCGTGGGTTTGCGGTTGGCTGTTCCCATAATAGCACGGCGCACACTGTTGTGTCCTACCAGCGTTGCCACGTTTACGGACAATCGTAAAGAGTCGAGTTGATGAAAATAGCGGGCAATGTCTGTTTCGGAAGAGCCGCAGTTGCCGGTGACAACGGAGGTCACACCATCATAAATGAAATTGTCAGCTGTAGGATTTTTCACTTCATCGCCTTCGATATGCGTATGCACATCAATAAATCCGGGAGCTACCAGCAGGCCTTTGGCATCAATTGTTTTTGTTGCCGGCATGTTTTGCAGGTTCCCGATCTTCAGGATCCTGCCATCCTTTACCGCCACATCACCACGGAACCAGGAGTTGCCGGTGCCATCGAGAATGCGGCCGTTCCGGATCACCACATCTGCGGTGATCTGGGCCTGGGAAACTGTACAAAGGAAAAGGGCTAACAGGAGAGTAATACCATCACGCATACCTAAAAATACGGAACAGCGGGCAGAAATCGTGAGTGGTGAATGGTGAGTTGTGAGCAGCAATCAGCTACTAGAAGGGCTACTCACCACTGACCACTCACAACTCACCCACTCACCTTACACATAGCTCAGCCACCACTGCTTGTGTGTTTGCTTGTAGCGGCTGTACCACCGGCACAGGGGATAGAGCAGCAGCACCACGCCTATCCACACCAGGTAAGTGATGGTCAGCGAGTACCCCTCACCAGGATAAATAAACTTGAAAGGAGCACCCGGCGCACCTGCAGCACCTTCGGCAAAGCTGTGGCCGCGGGTGAAAGAAAGCAGCATAGCGATTACGTGGATCAGGTAAAAATGCAGCACGTAATAAAAGAATGGCACCCGTCCAAAGATGGTCACTGCTCTGGAGAAGCCATTGCGGATGTTTTGCGCAAAGGCAAGGAAGAGGATCGCCGGGCCTATGGTCATACACAGGTAAAGCAGCGATGGCGGGTACTTGGTGGTATTGATAAAGGAAAAGAACGTGAACAGCGAATTTTTTTGCTCCGCCCAGTGCGAGGGATCGCCATAACCATTAAAGGCCCGCAGCAGGACAAAAGTCCCGATAATGCCGGCGCCCAGCCAGGCCAGCAGTTTTTTTCTTTCTGCGCCTTCATAGCGGATAAAGAGTTTTCCAAAACAATACCCCAGGAACATCAGGCCCGTCCAGGGCAGGAAGGGATAAAGAATGCCCAGGATCCTGCCTTCCCCAAATGGGATAAAGTTTTGCGTGTGCAAGAGCGAATAAAAGAGCCCCGGTCTTTCTTTTAGCCCCACTTCGTAATAATCAAGGCTGTTATGCCCTAGCACAACCAGCAATCCTATGGCCAGTATGGCTTTGAACGGCAGCCAAATGGCCAATCCTAACAGCACCATGCTGATACCAATAGCCCAGATCACCTGCAGGAAGAAGGCACTGAAATGAACATCGAACGTAATGCCAAAGGTGACGATCGTAACTTCTGCTACAATAAGCCAAAGACCACGCTTGACAAGGAAGCTACAGAGTTCGGCTTTTGATTTTCGCAGGCTTTGGAAAAAAGCCGAAGTGCCCGCCAGGAATACAAACACCGGTGCACAGAAGTGAGTGATCCAGCGGGTAAGGAAAAGCCAGGGCGATGTGGTAGCAAAGTTCAGCGGATCTTCTATCATGGCTTCCCTGTGTATAAAATCGCGGGTGTGATCAAGGGCCATGATCACCATCACCAGGCCACGCAAAAAATCAATGCTGTCGATGCGGTAAGCGGTTCGTTGCAGCGGTTCTGCTTGTGCAGGGCGTTTCGTTCGCAGTTTGATAAGCGTGGCAAACATAAGCGTGGTTTTAGCGGGAAGAAGTTGATTGATCCTATTAAAGCTACTCGATTTTCTATCACAAGTAGCATTGACGGAAATCATAATATTTTTTTGTGGCTGCCGCTAGTTTCGGTCAAAAAGATTTTCATATGAAAAAGAACATGGCCGTTCTGGACCGGTTTGTCCCCCTGGTGCTGGGTTTTGTGATGGCAATTCTTTTTTCACCAAGGATTATTCGCTTGGCGCTAATGTTGGCTTGCTATCAGTAGCTGTTGTTTTCATCTTTACTGCCCTGGCCGGCCGCTGCCCCTTGTACACCCTGCTGGGATTGGACACAAGACAATTCAAGTATTAAAGAAAGACTACAGGCATGGCCATCAACAAAAGAGGGCCGTCCTCTGACAGCCCTCTTTTGGTTAATTTTCTTTGCAAATTGTCTTTACGCTCGTGAGTTGTGAGCGGTCACTTCTTTCTCACCACTGACCACTCACCACTCACAAAAAGCATTTGCAAGATGGCTTTTTTCACACGGCTACTGCCGCTGCATTTTCCAGTGCGGCAATATCAAACTTTTTCATTTTTAGAAAAGCTTCCACAACCTTTGGTGCTTTTTCAGGATCATTCATCAAGTCTTTCAATACCTCCGGCACAATCTGCCACGACAAACCATAACGATCTTTCAGCCAGCCGCACATGCTTTCCGCACCGCCTTCCGTCAGTGCATTCCAGAAAAAATCAATCTCCTGCTGGTTCCCGCATTCCACAACCAGCGAAACGGCTTCGTTAAAGCTGAAGCCATGCGCAAAAGAACTGTCCATAGCCATCAGCACCGAACCATTAAGGGTAAACTGGGCATGTTTTACACGGCCTTCGGTATCACCCTCGTTAGCCCCATACCGTAAGATACCGGTAACCGAGGAAGGGGTGAACACCGAGGTATAAAACTGAATGGCTTCTTCGGCTTTGCCGGCATTGTCACCGGTGAACATCAAGGTTGGCGTGAATTTCTGTCCTACATCTTCCAACTTTCCATACGATAGTTGCCAGCTAAAACCAAAGCGGTCCTGCACCCAACCATAGCGGCTGCTCCAGGGGTAGGCGTCCAGCGGCATCAGTACGTTGCCGTCATCTGCTAGTTTCCGCCAGGCGGCATCCACTTCCTCCTTTGTTTCACAAACCACGAAAAAAGAAAGGGAAGGATTGGGTTTAAACTCCGGCCCTCCATTGAGAAGCATGAACTTTTGACCGGCAGAAGTAAAGGTGACAACCATTGGCGTGTCATCCGTGATGCTGCTGTTTGGAAACACAGAGCAATAAAATGCTGCCGCTTCTTTGGCGTTGCCGTTTAACCAAAGGCAGGGATAGATTTGCTGTTTCATGGTAGAAGGTTGAATGTGTGAGGGAATAATTTAGGCTTCGCAGATTTCTTTCAGTCTGGCCAATGCCCTGGGCCAGGTTTCGAAAAAGTAAGCATGGAACTCTTTGTTGCTGTCTGCATCAACCGACAGGAGGGTCTGGCCGTCTTCTTCGGTAAAGGTGTAGTTTTCCAGCGACCCTGCCCAGGCTTCCACCTCGGGCCCGGAGGTGATTTCCTGGCCGTTTTGCAGAATGCCCAGGTGCTCGATGGAAACAAAACGGTTGGGTGTATTTTCTTTGATGCGACTCACCATGCCGCCACTGTTGCCTTCTTTGTCCTCGCCAATAAAATGCAGTTTGGCCCCGGTTTCCCAGGAGCCTTCGTAGCGGGAACCCGGGTTAAACACGGCCGTCCATTCCTGGTAAGATTCCTGGTCCAGCATGGTTTTGTACACCTTTTCAACCGGCGCTTTAATGATGGTCTGAAAGTGAATGGTCTTCAGGGTACCTGGTGCTTCTGCATAGGTTTTAAAATTATGCATGATAGCCTGCCAGCCCTGCCGCTGCATCTCTACCGGGTGAGACCCTTCGGCTTCAAAGGTTTCTTTTATGGTGGTTTCGTTGCCGTAAGGAATAAAAAAGATCTGCACCTTCCGGCCATCATGAATGGTAAAGGAAAGCTCCCTGTTTTCGTCAACCCTGGTGAATGTTCCGCTGAAGTCGAAGCCCATACTGCCGTCTTTGCTTTCCATCCGGTAGCTGAACCGGCCTCCTTCCCGCAGATCGGCTTCCGCTTTCGGCGAATGCCAGTCTTCAGAAGCAAAATTCCAGTTGACAATATGTTGCGGATCGGTCCACAAAGTCCATACTTTTTGTACAGGTGCCTGGATGGTGGCGGCAACGGTAACGAGGGTTGTTTCAGTAGTGGTCATAGCGAATGTTTTTGATGTTTGAAAGATAACACAAACCTACGGCGGGTTTTTATGACAGGCTGTGTGCAAATCCGGCAAAAGAAGGGGGAATTGCGACAGGCGGACTTTGAGAAAAAAGCGGCATCGGAGAAGAGACAGGTATAATGTAACGGTAAAGCCAGCGGTAAGCAGAGTGAGGTTTTTATCAGATGTTAGGCTAAAAATCATCGTTCCTGTTTGTGCTCATTGTGTTTGGAAAATATGAAGTGAATATCGTTCAGTAGAAAAGCAATTCCTGTCTTTGGGGAAGAAAAAATTTCTCCCTGCTTTCTTCTGCAGGCAACCCTTTTTTTGATTTCCCGTTTACAATAGAATAAGCGCTTACAATCACCAGGGCGATGTAGTACTGCAGATCGCCGGGAATAACCAACAGCGGCAACCGCCGTTGCTGCCATTATCTGTTTATTTAAAATCATCAGGATATGATACGGTTTGTTTATCTGGCAGGCATTGCCTGCCTGGCCGCAGCATGCAGTAGTAACAAAGCACGGCAGGATACGGTGGGTGGCGGAAACAACCCTACCTGCACCACCACCAATGTTACCTACACGTCCGGCGTTTCTGCTATCATCAGTGCAAATGGCTGTTTGGGATGCCACGGGGCTACACCAACGGCGCCTTTTGCTTTACAGACTTATGACCAGGTAAAAGCCAAAGCGTCGGAAACCCGCAACGGGAACTCCGTGCTTTATGGTGCCGTTGCTCATCTGAGCGGCTTTGCACACATGCCGCAGGGTGGAAACAAGATTAGCACCTGCGATATTTCAAAGATCAAGGCATGGGTTGATGCCGGTATGCCGCAATAAAGTTCCGGATGCATGAAAGGAAAGATCATCATTGCAATTTGTTTACTGGTGGCTGTGGCCGGTTTGTATGGGGTAAAGGAATATTTCCGTACCCATGATGACCTGGCGGGAGAGGCGCCGGTTGCCAATCTCTCCGCATCGCAACTGATCACCGCATTTGAAACCAATGCTGCCAAAAGCCGTCAGCAATATGTTGACAAAGTAGTAAGGGTTACAGGCTACGTAACCGGCATAGCGGCTGAAGACAACCCGGTAGTGATCTCTCTCGGTGAGAAAGGCACGATGTCGTCTGTACAATGCAGTATGGATTCTACACACCCAGTAACCGCCGCAAACGTTGTGGGCAAACAGGTTACGGTGAAAGGTGTGTGTACAGGTGCCATTACCGGGGAAATGTTTGGTACCGATGTAAAGCTGACCCGCTGCCTTTTGGAAACGGAAAAACCCTAAAACAGGAAATGATGCAGATGCGTATATGGTTTATCGTCCTGCTGTTTTTTACGGCCTTTGCCACGGTGCAGGCGCAGGGACGGTACTTTACCAAAACAGGGCGGATTACATTTTATTCCAATGCTCCGCTGGAAGATATCGAAGCGGTGAACAAAACCGCCAGTGCCGTGCTGGATGCCAGAACAGGGCAAATCCAGTTTGCTGTGTTGATGAAAGGTTTTGAATTCAGGAAAGCGCTGATGCAGGAACATTTCAATGAGAACTACGTGGAAAGCAACAAGTATCCCAAGGCTGAATTTCGCGGCCAGGTAGTGAACAACAGCAGTGTGGATTATACAAAAGATGGCACCTATCCCGTCAGGGTAAAAGGACAACTGAGCCTGCATGGTGTTACCCGTGAAATAGAGGTGCCGGCTTCCCTCCAGGTACAAGGCGGCAAGATTGATGGCACCGCCACCTTCCATGTCCGTGTTGCCGATTACCGCATTACGATTCCTTCCCTGATGAAAGACAAGATCAGCAATACCGTAAAAGTAACGGTGCAGGTAAAACTGGATCCGCTTTCATCCTAACTGTATTAAATACACGTAAATGAGATACAACGTTTTTGCTCTCTTCTTTATACTGATTTGCACCAGTCGCCTGGCTGCGCAGGACCTGCTGTCGCAGATTGAAGACACCACACCAAAAAAAGAATACGTAACAGCAGCCTTCAAATCGACCAGGGTGATCATGACGCACAGTATGGAGATGCTGAATCCCGGTGTGCTGGACTTTCGTATCCTTCACCGTTTTGGCAACATCAACCAGGGCATTGGTGAGTTTTTCGGGTTAGACGATGCCACCATTCGTCTGGGGCTTGATTATGGCATTTCCAAAAGCCTGACTATTGGTATAGGACGGGGCAGCTATCGAAAAGAGCTGGATGGTTTTTTAAAGTTCAGGGCGGTGCAGCAGGCAACGGGTCCTGGCGGCGCTCCGTTTTCGATGTTGCTGGCAGGCGGTGCCGCGGTACAAACGGCTCCCTGGTCGGGCCACAAGGCTGATGAAAGCTTTACCAACCGGCTGGCGTATTACACACAACTGATTGTTGGCAGAAAGTTCAGTGATGCGTTTACCCTGCAAATCGCACCAACGGTGGTGCACCGCAACCTGGTGGCGACCGGGGACGACAACAATACTTTTGCTGTTGGTACCGCCGGTCGTATTCGGTTGTCCCGCCGTGTTTCGCTGAACATTGATCACTACACCATCTTCAATACAGAAAAAAGTTTTGACACTTATTTCCCTCTCTCTGTTGGTTTCGACATTGAAACCGGCGGTCACGTTTTCCAGCTGCATTTTACCAATGCCATTGGTATGAATGAACGGGCTATTCTTACCGAAACCATCAACCGCTGGGGTAACGGTGACATTCAATTTGGGTTCAACATTTCCCGGACCTTTCAGCTGAAGAAGCGGCGGATCGATTAAGTTTTTGCGCTTTCACACAAGCCATTTTGTGAGTGGTGAAGGATGAGCAAAGCAAATAGTTTCCTCAACACAAAATAGTGCCCAAGCATTTGATGTGTAAGCTATGCTTCATGCTTAAAACTGCGGTACGGTGATACCGAAGCGGATTCCAAAACTGCTCACCGGCAGGCGGCCATGCCCCATGCCTTTCAGCGGCAGTGCATAATACAGTTCAACGCGGACGTTGCCAAGGCTGCCCACCTTTGTACTGTAGCCAACCGATAACTGCAGGGCAGCCAGCCAGAACTGGTCTTTTTCGGTATAAGTGTGTTTGTGCGTTGCAATGTTGCCGCTGGAAGGATACAGGTAATCAAGACTGTAATCTTCCCGCTGCATGAGGTAAGAAGAAACACCGGCCGTGGCAAACCAGGCTCCTTTTTTCTGCCGGCTGATGGTATAGCGCAGTGCAACAGGAAGCTCGATCATACGGCAGCTGCCATCTACCGCAACAAGCCTGGCATAGCTTGGCGAATAGTAGCCATCTGTTTTGTAATGTGCACCATCGCTGTAATAATGCTTTTCCGATGTCAGTGCACCGGCTTCCACTGCCATGCGGTCGTTAAATGCATAACCTACCAATATGCCTGCCTGGAAGCCGATGTTGCTGAACCGCTGGAATTTTACAGTGCTGATATCCGGCCCGCCCACGAGGCCAACATAAAAATGCTTTCTCCGGGAACGGGGCTTTGTTGTTTCACGATTATCTGAGGCTGTTAGTGCCTGATGAGTACTATCAACAGAAGATTTGTTTGCTACCGCTTCTGGTTCAACAGCAATTTCTGCCGGGTCGGTAACCTGTTCTGCAGTGCCTGGATTTTGTGGTGTGATAGACGCTGCAGCAACTGGTGGGGTAAATACAAGCGCTTCTTCATCGGGTGGATTTTCACTCCTAGCATGCTGTTGGTACGGATGAGATGTTGATAGCCGGAAGGGTAGTAAACGCAGCATGGCTGTGCCCCCATTCTGCCGGGGTGGCGCAGGGTTTGCCGGCAAAGCGGAACCTGTTGTTGAGACAAGCGGTGCAGATTTTTCAGCCCCGGTATTGCCCTTACCAGCGGGTACTGCCAGGTTCTGTGTCAGCGTTTCCGTAGGGGTAGCCTTTGTACGGCTGGTAACAATTGCCTTGTCGAGATGGAGGCCAAGCAACAGGAATGGCAGCAACACCACTATCCAACGCAAGTTTCCTTTTGACGGCTGCTCTTTTTTCTCCTCAGCGCCAAGCATGGCCTGCACGGCATCCCAATTGGCAGTACCGGTGTTGAGAGGGTACGCTTCCGCGGCCTTCCGGAACAGTTCGTCCATATCGTTATTGTGATACTGCATGCTTCATTCCGTGTTCATTTTGTCTGAGGATGTTTTGCAAGATCACTCTTGCCTTGGAAAGGTTTGATTTGGACGTGCCAACGGATATGCCCAGCGCTTCGGCAATCTCTTGGTGCGAAAAGCCATCTATCACGTACAGATTAAAAACGGCCCGGTAAGCTGGCGAAAGTTTTTTAATGTGCAGGATCAGTTCTTTGTAAAGAACGTTCTTGTCGGCCGGCCCGGTTTTGTCTTCGAGCTCCCAGGCCGCATCGGATAAGGAACCAATCTCCGGCAGAAAGCTGTTTTTTCGCAGGTGGTCAATGGCCGCATGTATCATGATGGTGCGCATCCAGCCCATGAGCAGCATCTGCACGTTCTCTTTATCGGTCACCACAAATTTGCCAAAGCTGCGGAAGATCTTCACAAAACCATCGTTTACAATGTCCACGGCCGTCTCGTACCGGTACACATAACGAAACACCACTTTCAGGCAATAGCCGAAGTAGTGCTCATAAAGAGCCTTCTGTTGCTTTGGGTCATTGGCAACACAGCCCTGTATTACGATGGAGAGATCTTCCAATGTTTCTGTTCTTAATAATACATACGCAATTGCAAGGAAAGGGTTGCTTCTCCTTTAAATTTAAAAAATTCCTGTCACAACCGGTAAGGAAACAGTAATAGGAAGGCGTTCGTTTGCATGCGGATGAGTGCTTTTCTGCCTTTGCTTACAGCCACCGGTATCGCTCCACCAACCGCTCTTTCTGTGCCCTGGCAATGGGAATAGGATCGCCGTTATCCATGGTGAGGACCCCTTCGTTGCGGTTTAATTGCTTCACATGATTGAGATTGATGATGTACTGCCGGTGCACACGAAGGAAATGTTCTTCTTCCAAAACTTCCTGTACGTCTTTGAGTGTTTTGGAGATCAGAAAGTTGCGTCCGTCGCTCAATATAATCTTTGAATAATTGTTGCTGGCTTCTGCATAAACGATGTCGTTGAGGTCAATGAAGGTAACACCGCTTTGTCCCGGAATGGCTATTTTGGTAATGGGTTCGCCACGCAGGCCTTTTTGCAGTTGCGAGAGTTGATCAGTGGTGGGTTTTGCCTGGCGTTCGGCTTTGGCAACGGCCTGTACCAACTCTTGTGTATCCACTGGTTTCACAATAAAATCCAGCGCATTGAACTTAAATGCTTTCAGGGCAAACTGGTTATAAGCGGTGACAAACACAATACTAGAAGCCTGCGGACGGAGGCCTTCTAGCAGTTCAAAGCCGTTCATTACCGGCATTTCCACATCAAGGAAAAGAAGATGAGGCTGCAGGTCTCTGATGCCGTTCACCGCGGCTACCGAACTGGTAAAAGTGCCCACTACAGTCACCTGCGGACAGTGCTGTTCCAGTTGCATTTGCAACAACTGAACGGCATCGGGTTCGTCGTCAACAATGACTACGCGGAGTGGTATCATGGTAGTGGTATTTTGATGTTTACTTCGGTGCCGGCCGGGCTACCCTCGGTGTCAACCAGATCGTGGATAGCAACGGTGGTGTTGGTTTTGTAAAGCTGGTTGATAAGGGCAATGCGTTCGGTGGTAACCTTCATGCCAAATGATTTCTGAGCCGTAGCGGTTTTGCTTTTTAATTCCGTTGCACGAACACGGCCGATGCCATTATCAGCTACAGTAATGTTCAGCAAATTGGCCCCTTCCATAGCAACGGAAATAGCAATGTGCCCGCCTTCTTCTTTGTGCATAAGTCCATGCCAGATGGCATTCTCTACGTAAGGCTGAATCAGCAGCGGTGGAACCTCAATAAATTCTAAGTCCACGCTATCGGAAACATTGATGGCATAAGACAATTTCTTTTTGAAACGCATCACCTCCATGTCAATGTAGAGTTGCAGTGTTTCCAGTTCAGCTGCCAATGGTATACAGGTGCGCCGTGAGTTTTCGAGGACCAGTCGCATGAGCCGCGAAAACTTGGTGAGATATTCCGTGGCGGCTTCGGTATCGTTTTGCATCGTGTACAGCTTAATAGAGTTGAGGCAGTTGAAAATAAAGTGCGGGTTCATCTGCGATCGAAGGGCCGCCATTTCGGTTTGCGCCAGTTGCTTTTCAAAATTTGCTTTTAAACTCTTTAGTTCCGCCTCCCTTTGTTTGGCTTCAGCTTTTTGTTTTTCAGCCAGCAGCTTTGTCCGGAGATGCATCATCCGTTGCCGGTAAAATGCAAAGACCGTCAGCACCAGTACCAGGGCCAAAGCAATTTTGAAAAAGACAGTTTGGTACCAGGCCGGTACAATGGTAACCGTCACCAGGTTTTGGGCTTCACCCCAAACGCCGTCATTGTTGGCTGCCTGCACATAAAAATGATACATTCCTGGTTTTAGTGCCGTGTAATAGGCCTCCGTGCGATTACCGGCTTCCACCCAGGCTCTATCCGCGCCTGCTAGCCGGTAGCGGTACCTGTTATCTTCTTCATTGATGTAATTGTTGCAGCGAAAGCTGAAACTGAAAAAGTTCTCATCGTTCGCAAGACGGATATGCTTTTTAAATTCAATGGCTGTGTCCAGTGCATGGGGCTGACCGGCCACCAAAAAACCGGTAAGGCGGGCCACGGGCTTTTCTTTGTTGCCATTGATGGCAGTAGGATCGATAATCGCTCCATCGTGCATAATAAAAAGTCCGTTGGCCAATACGTGGGGTCTGCGCATGGGATGCCAGTAATAACCGTCTTTTTCCTTATAGATTTTGTACTGTTTTGTTGCAGGGTCAATGCGGGCTACGCCTTCTTCTGTTCCAACCCATAGTTTGCCGGCTTTATCGGCAACAATCCAGGCACCATCCAGATAAGCAATGCGTGTAAACCTGGCTTTTGTTCCCGGTACGGCTTTGGTGGCGCAAACGCCTGATTGCGATACAATGTAAAAGGTGCGGTCGGGTGTTTCAACAAAGCGTGGCTGCATGCCCAGTAATGAAGTGGAATCACCCTCTACTTGGGAATAGTGTTCGAATGTTTCTGTATCGGGGTAAAAGATATCGATACCACCGGTTACCCCGCACCAGATACGGTTGTAACTGTCACGCATGATGCGCAAGAGACTGTTGTCCTGGGGCATACTGGCCGACAGCTGCTCATTGTTGTTTTTGTAGACAAATGCTTTGCCTGTACGGGTGTTTACTTTCACCAGGCCTGCATTGGCTGATGTGCGCCGGCAGCTAAACAATGTGGAATCATTCCAAAGAATGTTGTTATAAAAATCAATATGATCATAGGTTGGTTCATTGGTGATAGTAACCGGTATAGTTTTCAGGCGATCGCTTGAAAGCTTTAGCCTGTGTAAATTCATGGCGCAGTAATACAATTCATCCTTTCCTGCCTGTATAAACTGCTGGGGCCAGAAATTATCAGTCTCTTTGCTGATGCGGATACGGCGGCGGACATTTCCTTGTTTAATTTCCAGTATTTCTGATTTTATATCAGGATCAAGGAAATCAGGATAGCCAACACCGAGTAAAAAATGATCGTTTGCCATTTGATAAACGGCTGTCAAAAGCTGGTCTGCTGTTATGGGAAGCCTGCTTTTGATGATGGGTGAAAAATAGTCCTGCCTTGGGTTGTATTTGAATACCCCGTACTCACCGGCAATCCACCAGTTGCTGTTATGGTCGGTAAGATGCGAAACAGGCCCGTATTGAAAAAGGGAGGCTGCGCCTTTTCCGTGAAGGAAAGTAAAATCGTAAACCCGCAGTTGCCGGTGGTTGAAAACAAAGCCATTGGTTCCTGACTTAATCCATAACTCTTGGTCGCCTCGTGGTGCAATGTGAAGAAAAATATTATCGTCAAAAAAAGCATTGGCGTTCCTGTAGAAATAGAACTGCTGCCAAAGTCCTGTCTTTTTTGTATAACACAATAAACCCTCTCCCCATCCACCAAACCACACCCTGTCGACATCGTCAATATAGATGGCCGCTGTACTGATGATTCTTGTATTGGTTTCCTTATCGATCTTTAAAATTTCTTTTTTGTTTTTGTTCTTATAATATGCTGTTGGTGCATGCCAGATCCAGTTGCCACTGGCAGGCTCAAAATGAAAAAGCCCTTCAATGGTTTTTGTTTTACCAATGGCCCAAATTGTTCCGTCATTGGCAACCTTCATATTGTTAACAAATGTGATGTTTTCGTCGGGGTAACTCACACCTTTGTCGCTGTGTACACTTTGTCCCTTTACGCGATGCAGGGTGTTAGTAGTGGTGTCAATCCGGTACAGGCCCTTGCCCAATACAGTTGTGTAAAGGGTACCGTCGGGTGTTTTGCATACATAACGGCTGTTTACTGGAAAACGCTTCATCTGCCCGGAAAGGCGGTTGAGTTTTACAATGCGGTCATGGGTGGTGATCCACAAAATGTACGGCGACTCTTCCCATACTTCTTCAACACGGTTTCCTGGCAATGCATTCTCATTGTTGGGGTCAAACCGGTAGTGCCTGATAGCACCGCCGTTATACGCAAGCAGTCCATCCCGTTCGGTGCTGATCCATACCGTTTCATCACTGCTTTGATAAATGGCTTTTGTACCCCTGATCGGGAGATTGGATGCTTTAACCTCCTGGAACCTGTAGCTAAGTAAGGGCTCTGAGGGAATATAGATCTTATGAAGTTGTGTTTCCTGCGCCCCTGTTGTTTTTGCAACCAGGCAAAGGAAAAGGGTCAGTGTTGCAAAAAGACTGTTTGCCTGCCTGAAGTGCGCTACAATAATATGAAGTTGATGGGCTGTTAGGTTCATGGAATGGTTTGTTCCGTACAAATTATTTTTTGGGATCGAGATACGCCAGAACAAAGACCGTTTGGTCGCTCTTTTAAAGATAAAATAAAAGAAGACCAAAAGCAGCAGCTACGAGGGAACGGCGGTCCGGGTGATGTGAATGGCCTCTCTTTTTAGTGTAGGGTTTTTGTTTACTGGTCGGCATGCCCTATTTGCCCACTCAACTGGCCCTTTCCTCTCTCAACCAAATTGCCTGTTTCTCGCTTACTGTTTATCAGCAGACAGTGCTCTATTCGATTTATTTACAGGAGCAGAATAATACCACAACAACAGCAGTCAATTACAATATTTCCGTATCAAAGATCAAAGCACAATCAAAACCCGGATTCATCTTTTTACTATTCATCTGCCTTTTTCGTGCTGTATGACAGAAGGGATGTCTTTAAATAAAATGCATCTACTGCAGGCCTCGCACAAGAAAGTAGTTGTTGCAAATTCTGCAAACGCCAAAAATATCGAAGCAATATTCAATTAGAAATCCCTTGTCAGGGAGAATAGTTTTACGTCAGACAGATTGATCGTCAGAACAAACTTTCTAAACACACACCAATGAAAAAGCTCGGTATTCAACTTCTACTGGTTGTATTTTCCTTAGCTGCATGGGGCCAGCAAACAGTACCGCCACCGCAACAGCTGGCATCGGACTACCTGCAAAAAAGCAGAGTACAGCGAACAAGCGCATTTGTTCTTATCGGTGGTGGTGCCATCCTTTCCCTCGCTGGCTTGGGCCAAGCAGTGAACCATATGTTTGATGATAAGCCTGCAGGTGGGGCGTTAATGCTTATTGGACTGGGTATGATGGTTGGAAGCATTCCACTTTTTATCAGCGCCGGCAAAAACAAAGACCGGGCGGCCGCTATGACAGGCAGCTTGCGCATGCAGCAGGCACCGGTGCTGGAACCTGCCCGGTGGAGACAGGTCGCTTATCCATCAATTGTTGTAAGCGTGCCATTGTAACATGTTAGAAAATAAGAAATGAAAGCTTATTGTACGCTATTGCTTTGTTTGTTACTGCTGGTTGGCTGTCGCAAAAAAGAGGAAGCTTTCTCCTCATATTTACGGTTCACCATGGATGGTAAAACCATCGAGTGCAGCAGAAACATCGAAGCCAGTGGGAACTACATACGTGGTACTAACCTGAATACCCAGGTCATTACTATCAGTGGTGACTGGACAACCTCAGTACAGGAAGCAGGCTCTATTGCACTGGAACTGTTTAACTACAACAACACAACCGGTGAATGGCAACTGGAGAGCCCTGGCGGCGCCACGCTTTGGCTTGAGTTCCTGAACGGTTCTCTTCTAACCGGAGGAACCTACTCTGCCCGTGGTGCTGATACAAAACTGATCATTGAGCAAGTTGACGATCGGTATATCAAAGGCCGTTTTTCTTTTGATGCCTCCATGATAACCGGACCTGGAACTGCAGTAAAGAAAACAGTAACCAACGGTGCTTTTCATATTAAACGCAACCCTTAATAAATAACTACGCATTTGATCGGGTTACAGAGCAGAATAGAACCATGCTTATTTATAAATACTATTTACCAAATTGTTTGTATATGAAAAAGAATATGGTACTGCTTTTACTCATTACAGGAACAACGGCCTCTTTTGCACAGAAGCAACCATCTGCCCTTCAAAAAATTTACGCAACGCTAGGTACAGGGCCGGTGCATAAGAACGGTTATGCTGTTGAAGTAGGTCTTCAAGCGGTATGGAAAAACAACTGGACCACAGCTTTATATGCACAAATGGGAGAGGCTGATCCAAAGAATCTTCCCGAAGATTACAAACAAGGTTACACGTTTATTTTTCCCGATCCCTGGCCTGCAGTGGAGCTGAATATGATCAGCATTACCGGTGGAAGAAATATGGCAATGGGAAGGCGGTTCTGGCTGACGGCCGAAGGCGGCGTATCATTTGTCAGCAGTGAAAAAATGACCTTTCAGCGACAGTCTTTATCTGGTAACCTGTTGTATACACCCAGCAATTACGCAACCACTACAGAAGATGGCTCAGCGGTAGGTGGTGTTATACGGGCTAATCTCCATTGGGCTTTTCTGCGTTTCGCAGGGTTGGGGCTTGGTGGTTTTGCTCATTTCAACAGCCTTCAATCTGCTTCTGGTCTTGTTCTTAAACTGATCATTGGCAAAATGAACATAAAACCCGCGAATCCGTAGCGATAAAAAGATAAATCTGAAAGTCAATACTCATGTGCTGGAAATACAAAATGAAATTGAAACGAACGGCAATTGCATTTCTCTTGTTGTTTTGCCTATTGCAGCCATGCAAGGCGCAGCAACCGGTGCCCGATAGCCTTTTGCAAGCATCCGTACTGTATCAGAAAGGAAAAAGAAATACTACGGTAGGCGGTATCCTGCTGGGCGCAGGTCTCGCAGGCACCCTGATTGGTGCCATGATGTCCGTAAAAGAATCTACAGGTGGTATTCGTATCGGTCCATCTGATAAAGAAATCGTTTTTCTTCTGAGCGGAGGGATAGGCTTGGTGGGCTTAATCAAATTAATCCAGGGTGGTTCCCATTTGAAAAGGGCCTGCGCCGAGATCAGTGGTGTAAGCTACTGGAAAGCACCGGGACAATCGTTCTGGATGCCAGCTTTAACGCTTCGCTGGCCGATCAGGTGTGCAACAAAAACTCCGGAGACAGTGCCATATCTGACACCAAAATGCTTTTAATCTTTTTGACCATGCAACTGCCAACGATCCTCCTCTGCACCATCAGCTATCTTTTGTTTTTCTTCTTTTTGCTGGTGGCAAAAAAGATAAACGCTAACCGGATCACCACAGGAAAAGGCAGGTTAGTAGCTGCACCACTTTTGCTGTGGCTGCACCTGGCAGGTGTGTTGTTATTTGGGATGCTACCATTTTGTTTTTCATTTGTACCACGACCACTATTTACAAGCACAGAAAGCGGGTTGCAAATGCCGACAATGGTTTCACTGGCTCTCTTCCTTCTGACGCTTTGGTGTGGGCCACGACTTGGGGAAAAACAAATAGCAAAATTTTCTTCCGGTGAACCGGTAATAGCGCCGTCATTTATTTATCTCGGCAGCTATTTTTTCCTGCGGACGCTTTTCATAGTTAGCTACGAAATTTGGTTCCGCGGTTTCCTATTGCAAGGCACCTTGCTTATCCTTCCATTGTACGGGGCAGTAGTGTTGAATGTAGTATTATACACCCTGCTGCACCTTGTAAATGGTAAAACGGAATGCATGCTCTGCATTCCATTTGGAATCCTGCTTTGCATTTTGTGTGTATGGCAGCAAACCCCATGGCCCGCCGTTTTTATTCATCTGGCCCTTACACTGGGTTATGAACTGGCCCTTGTGAAAAACAGGATCACTAAAACCATTTTGTATGCACATCCTCGTCACCGGCGCATCGGGCTACATCGGTCATAAACTGGCGCACCAATTGGCTTCCCTGGGCTACACTGTACATGGTATGGTGCGGTCCGATGCCGCAGGGGCTGTGTTGCAGCACCCCAACATCGTTTTATACAAAGGCGATGTGCGGGACAAGGGATCCTTGCTTTCTGCCATGCGAGGATGTGAGCAGGTATATCATGCCGCTGCCAGGGTTGGAGCCTGGGCAAAGCGACCAATGGATTTTTACGATGTGAATGTTACCGGTACCAAAAATGTGCTGGAAGCAGCCGCAGCATCGGGTGTAAAAAAGCTGGTGTTTACGGGCTCAGTTGGTGTGCTGGGGCCTACGCCGGCTACACCACTCACCGAAACTCATCAGCGGCGACTCCCCTTTTTCACCGATTATGAACAGTCCAAAAAAGAAGCGGAAGACCTGGTGTTGTTTGCTGCAGGCAAATGGCTTGAAGCTGTGGTAGTGAGTCCGGCTAAAGTCTATGGTCCGGGACATACCTCACATGCGCTGACCACCAATGCACTCATTCAGACCTTTCTGGAAAAAGGGGTGGCGGTGATCCCTGCGCCGGGTACATACCAGCTTTGTTTTGCCTACATCGATGACGTGGTGGCCGGCCACCTGCTGGCGATGGAAAGGGGCCGCAATGGCGAACGGTATATCCTGGGAGGACCGAACGAAAGTTATTTTCGTTTTTTTGATACCATCCGAACGCTGTCAGGTGGCAAAGGCCGTATACTCGAAGTGCCGAAAGCGCTTGTTAAAGCCTGGGCCGGGTGGCAATGGTTGCAGCATGCTATTACGGGTTCGGACATTCGTTTTACTGTCAAATCGGTAGACCTGCTTTTCAGTAACAATACCTATTCCAGTGAAAAGGCAGTCCGGGATTTGGGATATTCCATCACACCGCTGGAGGAAGGTATCCGGCAAACAATTCACTTCTTACAAAATACACCTGGTTATCTGTTGACATAAATTAATGCGTATGCTTTCGTTTGACGTCGTTGGCGCCATTTTGCTGATGATAGCTTTTTTGATAGAAGCGGCAGTGATCCTGCTGGAACGCCCCGGAAGGGATGTGGTACAGGACATGAAGTCCAACCTCCTGCTGGGCGGCTTGATCCTGCTTACCGGTATGGTGATGAAGGGCGTAGAGCTAACCGTGTTTTCAGCGCTGTACAACGTATCCGTTTTCAAGCCGTCCATGACGTGGTGGCTGTGGCTCACCGGTTTTTTGTGCTGCGATTTTATTCACTGGTTCTATCACTGGCTGGGGCACAAAACAAGGCTTTTCTGGGCGGCGCATGTAACGCACCATTCCTCTGAGTATTTTAATCTTTCCACCGGCTGGCGCACCAATTTCCTGCACCTGTTTTACCGCTTCCTGTTTTGGGCACCGCTCTGTTTTATCGGCTTTCCACCATCGATGATCCTCTTTATCGAATCCCTTACTGCCATGCAAAACTTCCTGGTGCATACGCAAAAAGTAGGAAAGCTGGGTGTGCTCGACTGGCTCTTCAACACTCCCTCCAACCACCGGGTGCATCATGGTTCCAACCCGGAGTATATCGATAAAAACCTGGGCGGCATCACCATGCTTTTTGATCACCTCTTTGGTACTTATGCCAAAGAAAAAGCACCGGTGATGTATGGCATTACGCACAACATTCATACGCACAATCCGGCTACCATCATCTTTCACGAGTTTGTGCATATAGGAAAGGCAGTGCCGAAGATCAAAGGCATCAGGGCAAAGTTGCGCTACCTGTTTTCACCACCTGTTTGAAACGGCCGTTGTTGATCGAACACCATTATCCACTTTGCATTCAAAGTGTAGGCTTGCGACAGAAGAAAATACTTATCTTGAAACGGTAATTTTCATTTCACCACTGCAATTGCAACACCTCGTGCCATGATGATCATGAACTTCTATTTTCGTCGCTTGCTGGTAGCTTTGTTTTTAATGACAGGATTCAATCTGAATGGACGGACACAGCAATCCGCTCCTGCTTCTGCCCAGGTAGAAGAGCGAAGAAGGCTTGAAGAAGAACGGTTTCATACCGACTGGGCCAACCTCAAACGTTACGAAGCAGAAAACAAAGCATTGCAGCCGTTAAAAGAAGGAGAAAGAAGGGTGGTGTTCATGGGCAACTCTATCACCGAAGGCTGGAAGCGGACCGACAGCGCTTTCTTTGGAGGAAAGCCGTATATCAACCGCGGCATCAGCGGACAAACGACCCCGCAAATGCTGGTACGGTTTCGCCCCGATGTGATTGACCTAAAGCCTGCTGCCGTTGTTATTCTTGCCGGCATCAATGACATTGCACAGAATACAGGTCCCATGACCCTGGAACAGACCTTCGGCAACATTGCTTCCATGGCCGAACTGGCAAAAGCCAACAACATTGCCGTTGTACTTTGCTCGGTGCTACCCGCCTTTGACTTTCCCTGGCGACCCGGTTTGCAGCCTGCCGAAAAAGTGGTGAAGCTGAATGCAATGCTGAAAGACTATGCTGCAAAAAATAACCACATATACGTTGATTATTTTTCGGCCATGGCCGATGAACGCAATGGACTAAAAGCTGATTTTGGCTATGATGGGGTGCATCCCACACTTGCCGGTTACCGTGTCATGGCACCGTTGGTGGAAAGAGGCATTACCAAGGCATTGCAAAAAAAGGAGTAAGCATTTCTTCTTGTATGGGAGCAAACAAATGGCCGCAGTAAGGTGCGGCCATTTGTTTGCAAGACGGTCATCAGCTCCCGCTTCCTTTTTCACCCACAAACCATTGCTCTTTGTTCCGGAACAAAACATTGAATGTAGTGAGCGTACCGTAAATGCGGGTTATGTATTGCTGCAGGTTTACTTTTTCTTCGTCGCTTAAGCTTTTGTGTGCATTGATCTGTTGCTCCATCACCCGCAAGCGGTCCCGCAGCATCACAATCTTGTGAAAGAAATCTTCAATGGGAACCTCTTTGGGCTTTAAGGTTTTATCGGCCGGTTGCAGGATCATGGTGCCTTTCTGCCAGCGGTCGCCCAGGGGAACAACCTCCGAAATACCGCCCCAGAGCCGTAATATTTTCAATAAACTTCTTTCCACTTCCGAATGCGTCTCGATTTCTTCGGTTACATTTTCCGGTATGATCTCTTCGAGACTCGGATCATTTTTATCAATCTCCTTGGTGCCGTGGTAGATAAAGGAAATAAGATAGGTTGCATACCGTACTCCCACAATTACCCCGGGGCCATGTTGGGTGTGCTGCAGCCGGGTGCCAATGCCTAAAGTCAGTTGTTCCATGTTAGTTTGTTTTTACAAATACGTACGGCGTAAATTCCACAAAGTCAGCCACTGTTACGGTTACCGAACGAACCTTTCCGTTGGTGATGGTAACCGGCCAAACCTTGTTGCCGTAGATCGCTTCGTTGAATTGTGCAAGATAACGGTTGCCGCCCAATGGTTCAACTGTAGCATAACGTCCTTTGTGATGTTGAAACGTTGCTGTGGCTTTTCCGTCTTTTACCGCAATCTGCATCCAGCCATACACAGGATGTTGGTACCGGCCGGCCAGTGCGGAAAGAGGCACCGTGGTTCCCGGGTTCATAGCAACTGTATCCCGCTTTTTTTGCAGCCAGTCACGCTGCATTTTTTCAGAAGCCCTGTACTGTTGCAATTGCACGCCACTGTAATTCCGGTAGGCCAATCCCAGGTAAGCATCCAGGATCTCCCAGCGCAGCGCTTCAAAAAAATTATTGGTATCGCTGTTGGTAAAAACAAGAATGCCCAGCGACTCTTCGGGCACAAGGGCTACACTGGTCAGAAAGCCATTTACGCCACCGGTGTGCGACACAACCTTGCGGCCGCTGTATTCTTCTAGAAACCAGCCCAGTCCATATAATGCAAAATGTGCCCTGTTGAAAGGGTGCCCGCCATTGCCGATAATGGTATGGGGTGTCCGTGTTTGCTCAATGGCTCTGACAGGGATAACAGTTTTCCCCTTTGCCTGTCCATTTGCCAAAAGCATCAGCAACCACTTGCTCATGTCCTCTGCACTGGAGTAAATGTTGCCTGCCGGTGCTATATTATCCAGCTTACCGTAATCAATCTTTTGTAAAACACCGTTGACAACCGTATGTGCTGTGGCGATATTGGTGGCGCTTGCCACATCTTTATCTGAAGAAACCGTGCGGCTCATGCCGAGCGGTGAAAAGATGCGCTCCTGCAGGAGTTGGCTCCAGCTTTTTCCTGTGGCTTTGGCCATGGCTTCGCCGGCAGCCAGGAAGGCGGCATTGGTATAGCCATACCGGCTGCGAAAGCTGTATTGCGGTTTTACCTGGGCGAGCTTTTGTAATACTTGCTGTTTGTTCAGGTCAGAGTCGAAATACATAAAGTCACCCTGAAAGGTTTCAAAACCCAGGCGGTGACAAAGCAGGTCACGCAGGGTGGCTTCTTTGCTCACCCAGGGATCATAAAGCCGGAAGTCGGGCAGCCATTTCTGCACGTTGTCGTCAATGGATAACGTCTTCTCAGCATCCAGCAGCGCCATCAGCGTACCGGTGAAAGCTTTGGTATTGGAGCCAATGCCGAACAGGGTGGCTGCATCTATGTTTTTTCGTGTGCCCTCCTCCGCTACACCAAAGCCTTTTATCAGCGCAACCTTACCGTCTTTGACGATGCAAACGGCTGCACCGGGAATTTGCCAGTCGGCCAAAGCTTTTTGTACATAGTTGTCAAGGCTGTCCCTGACAAATGAAGGCTGCCCACTGGAGGATAAAAGAACCAGGCATGCAAGCGCTGTAATGAATATATTTTTCATACCCTGAAAGCTTTCATTTTACTGTTTGATTAGAAATCTTAGGGCAGATTGTACTTCTATTGTATTTGTTTGTGTGCGGTTTTCTTTTCAACCACTCACTACATAGAAAGGCATCAGTCAGCAATGGCGCTGTACACCAGCACCTTGAATTTATCGGAGGCTTCCCAATGGGTAGTGCTCCACAACTGCCTGTACAGGATGCCCACCAGACCTTCTTTGGGATCGGCCCAATAGGTGGTGGAAAAAGCACCACCCCATTCAAACACACCGGCCGGCGTGGGCAATTTGGCGCTTCCCTTTTCAGTAGTGATACCAAAGCCTAAGCCCATTTTATTGAGACCAAAATCAATCTCGCCGATCTGGTTCATCGTCATCAGCCGCACGGTATTGCGGGAAAGAATCTGCTTTCCGTTGTAGGTACCGCCGTTGAGCATCATCTGCAAAAAAATGGCATAGTCCAGCGCCGTGGAAGAAAGGCCTGCGCCGCCGGAAAAATAGGTGGTGCCGGCTTTGGGATAATCCGTGATAAATACCCCGTTCTGGTTAACACTGGGCGGTGCCTTTTGCAGCTTCTTATCCTGTTCAACATACAGGTTCACCACGCGGTTATGTTTGGCGGCCGGCACATTGAAATAGGTGTCTTTCATCCCCAACGGTTCAAAGATCCGCTTGCGGAAAAATTCATCCAGCGTGGTACCGGAGAGCACTTCTACCAGGTAGCCCAGTACATCGGTGTTCAGGCCATAGGTCCAGCGTTCGCCCGGCTGGTGCATCAGGGGCAGTTTACCCAGTTTGCGGATATCGGTTGCCAGCAGGTGACCGCCTTCGGTACCAATGCCGGCGGTGATGCCTGCTTTGGCATAAATGGCGTTGGCTTCCCTGCTGCCGATCTGCGCATAGCCGATACCAGAAGTGTGGGTCAGCAGCTGGCGGATGGTAATCTCGCTTTTTGCCGGTGTTGTGGTGTAGGTGGAATCAGCTGCTTTGAACTTATCCAGCACAACAGGCTTGGCAAATTCAGGAATGTAGCGGGAGAGTGGATCGTCGAGCAAAAACTTGCCTTCTTCATAGAGCATCATCGCCGCCACTGAGGTAATGGCTTTTGTTTGTGAAGCAATACGGTAGATATCATCGGTGCGGATGGGATCTTTTTTCTCCGGGTCGTCAAAACCAAAGGCTTTGTGGTAAATGATTTTGCCGTTGCGGGCTATGAGGGCTACAGCGCCATTGGTGCGACCCCGCTCCACCCAACCGGTCAGCATGGTGTCGATGCGTTTCAGTCGTTCGGCTGAGAAGCCTGCTGTTTCGGGAGGAGCAGCTTGCAATGTGGCTGATTTGGTTTGCGCAACGACCGCGATAGCGCACAAAAGAAAGAAAGAAAAAAGCGAAACTGCTTTCGACATAACGGTAATCATTTGAATGGATAAAGAAAGTAAAATAACTATTCTGCCCGTTGATTGGCTTTGAACACACGTAGAAAGTTCTCTCCCAAAATTTTGCGGATATCAGCTTTGCTGTAGCCACGCTGTCGCAGGCCTTTGGTGATCAGCGGCATATCGGTAACGTCCTGCAGTTCTTTGGGCGCCGAAGAAATGCCATCGAAGTCGGAGCCCAGTCCTACATGGTTGATCCCTCCCACCCGAACAATGTGATCGATATGATCGAGCAGGAGTGAAAGTGGTGGCCGCAGGGTGCTGGCTTCTTCGGGATAAGTGGCAAGGAAGTATTCTTCGATCTCGTAGTTCGGCCACTTCAGCGTACGCAGCGAATCCCGTTCCTGCCGGTGCCGCTGATTAAAATCCTGCATCCGTTTTATAAAGTTGCTGTCCAGGAAGCCGGAATAAAAGTTCAGGTGTACAACGCCACCATTCTGCGCAATGGCTTTGAGCTGGTCGTCTTTCAGGTTGCGAAACACCGGGCACAGCGCATGTGCGCAACTGTGCGAAGCAATTACCGGTTTGGTGGTGGTTCTGATGGCATCCCAAAATGTTTGCTCACCCACATGACTAACGTCTACCATCATCCCAAGGCTGTTCATGCGCTGCACCACCTGTTTGCCAAAAGCAGTAAGACCCTTATGGGCTAAATCATTTTTCGTGGTTTCGTCCATTGCCGATGTAGCCCATGCCGTACTGTTGTTCCAGGTAAGCGTGAGGTAGCGAGCACCCCGTTTGTAAAAACTATCGAGGTAAGCAAGGTTGTCTTCGATCATATGGCCGCCTTCCACACCTATCATGCAGGCAATCTTTTGTTGCGAAACGGCTTGCTGCAATTGGGTTGGGTTGGTCACCATTGCGAGTTTATCCTTGTTGCGGCCCACAATAGCATAAAGCGAATCAATCTCGCGGTTAGCGTATTTGAATGCCGTGTCTTTTCCAAAACGCTCATCGCAAAATATAGAGAACACCTGCACATCCACACCACCTTTTTTCAGGCGTGCAATGTCGGAATGGGTGCGGCCGGTGAGGTCAGCTTCAATATTCAGTCCACGCATGGTAGCGGTGGAAAGCACATCGTTATGCGTATCTACAACCACCGCATTGCGGTGCAGCCGCTTGTACGATTGACAGGAGAAAAGAAAAACTGAAAACAGGAGCAGGAGCCGCATAAAAAGGATCATGTATGGAAAATAGGGCATTTACGTCAAACGTGAAATGTTAGACGTGAAACAGGGGCCGTTCTCGGGTTCACTAGTTGAGAGGTTGATGAGCTGAAACAGGGTACTGTAAAACAGATTAGTAAATAATGACACTACAGTTTCACGTTTGACGTTTGGCGTTTCACCTTCCTAAAACGCTGGCTGTAATGCTTTGTCTTTCTTGTATTCCTGGTAGGCGATCTTGATGAAATATTGAAAGTCGTAATCGGAAGTGCCGGCGGTAAATTCGAAAGTGGGCCGGTAGCGGTGCATAAACTCCGCAATCTCATCATCCTTTTCTGCACCAGTGAGGCGTTTCACAAGGCCTTTGTTGAAGCGGCGGTCAACGAATTTGTCCCGCTCTTCCTGTTCAAGGCGTTCTCTGAAGCGCTCCATACTCTTGTTCTTGCGGAACTGGAAAAGCCGGATGATCTCCTGCACGTCAAATCCAACGCCGGAGGAGGTAACGGACGTCATAGTTTCCAGTGAAGGCCTGCGAAACTCGAATGCTTTGGCATAGTCGCGGCGGTTCTGCAGCGAGTCTTCTTTGTAATTACGGGTGCGGATCTTCACTTCCCGCATTACATCGGGTTTCAGGTGCAAGGCAATGTCAAACTGGGCTACATCAGAAATTTTCAGTACGGGGTATTTGGGAGTTGGTTTGCCAAGGTAAGAGAACCAGATAGAGTCCTTTTCACTTACATATATAGTATAAGCGCCGGCAGAATCGGTCATGCTCATTTGTCCACCGGTACTTTGCACCGTTACCCGTTCGATAGGAAAAACACGGGAGCTGTCATACACATGCCCTTTTACCCGGTATTGGGCGGAAGCGTTGTTGACTGCCAGGGCAAGGAAGAGAACAAGAAAAAAGCTAATATGGCGCAGACAAGTCTTCAAGTGACGGGCAAGTAACGAAAGGAATTCTAAATAGAATGATAATTCCCCTAAGTGTTCAGGGGGAATTCTTTATCACTTCCTCTACCACTCTCGGGTAATGCACATGCTCCAGTTGGTGAATGCGCTGGGCTATGGTTTCCGGCGTATCGCCTTCCACTACGGGGCAGGCGGTTTGAAAAATAATGTCGCCGCTGTCGTAGTGCTCATCTACATAGTGCACCGTAATTCCGGTTTCCCGTTCACCGGCCTGCAGAACGGCTTCGTGTACATATTGCCCGTACATGCCTTTGCCGCCGAACTTTGGCAACAGGGCCGGGTGAATGTTTACGATACGCCGGGGAAAGGCGTCGATCAGTGCCTGTGGAATCTTCCATAAAAATCCGGCAAGCACAAGAAAGCCGATTCCGGTCTCCCGGAGTTTTGACAGGTAGGCATCGCCGCGAAAGAACGCCTCCTTTTCTATCAATAAAGAAGGTATGCCGGCTTTTTCAGCAATGTTCAGTACACCGGCGCCGGGTTTGTTGCACACCACCAATGCCACACGGGCTACCGGCGAGTCGCTGAAATAGTCGATCAGTTTTGCTGCATTGGTGCCGGTGCCGGAGGCAAATACAGCTATCTTCACAGGTGCGGTGTTGGTTGCGTTTGTGGTCTCAGTCCTTTCCATCGGGTTGTTTATTTGTTTTATCAGTTGCCGTCGTCTCCTCTTCTTTGAGCAGTTTTAAGCGTTGCAGCATCTTTTTTTCAAAACGCCAGAAAAACGGAAATTGTCCAAACAAAAATGCAACACAGAGCAGGATAGCCTGGTAACCAAATATCAACACGGTAAGCCGCAGCAGCAGTTTGGGTGCCCAATGTGTATCTTCGGTAAAACCTACCCAGCCAGGAAGTGCCCTTGACAAAAAAGCCGTAGTGGTGCCTGTTATGGCAAACACGCAAAGGATGAGCAACAAATCTGTTTTGCTAACCTTCCAGCGCTTTTGCAACGAAGAGAACATAAACGGGAAAACTTTTTAATGAAGAAACCTGCCTGCGGAACGCATTGCAAGATGCAGTATTTTTCAGGATATTCACATCACTTTCCTGATCGGCTGTAACTTTGTTGAACCTTTTTGTACTGCATTGAAAATTAATATGACGAGCGTCAAATGCAGTACTGACAATGCTCAAAAAAAAGTTAGCGTTCCTGTGCTTTTGTAATTTTCCTGTCATATTTTTGCGTCCGATTTGGAATTTATCCACATCTCAGACGAATAATTTTCTATGAATTTTTTACCATCCACTGTTAGAAAAGGTGCTCTGCTAGGACTGCTTTTTTTTCTTTCATATATCACTCTTCAAGCACAAGACGGTAAAGCGATTTTTCAGGCCCAGTGTGCCACCTGCCATGCACTGGATAAACAGTTGACAGGACCAGCTTTACGTGGTTTGGAAACCCGTGGTCCCTGGACGGATCGCCAGGAACTGGTAAAATGGATTCATAACCCGGGTGGATACATTCCAACAAACCCGTATACACAACAATTGGCGGCACAGTACAACGGGCAGATCATGCCCAGCTTTCCGCAGCTGAGTGAAGAAGAGATTTTTTCTATCCTTGATTATATCAATACAGCGCCTCTTCCCGGCGCCCAGGGTGGCGGTGGCCCGGCTGGCGATGCCACAAGAATGCAGGATGGCGGCGGCAACGGTGAGTTGATCTTTGGTATTATCTCTATCGTGCTGGCTATCATTGCGCTGATCCTGATGCAGGTAAACAGTAACCTGAAAAAACTTTCCGACGATAAAGAGCAGATCCTGCGTCCGGAGCCGGTTCCGTTCTGGAGAAACAAAATTTACATTGCCCTTTTTGCTGTCATTGCTTTTGTGGTGGGTGGTTTCTTTGTAGCCAAAAGCGCTATTGGTTTGGGACGCCAGCAAGGTTACCAGCCTTCGCAGCCCATCTACTTTTCGCACAAAGTGCATGCAGGCATCAACCAGATCAACTGTCTTTATTGTCACAACTCCGCGTGGGAAGGCAAGCATGCCGGTATTCCTACGCTCAACATCTGTATGAACTGTCACAAGTCCATCAGCACTTACGAACAAGGCCCGCAACTGGTGGATGAAGACGGAAAAGAAATTAACGGTACGGCAGAAATCAACAAGCTTTACCAATACGCCGGCTTTACACCAGGTCCGGGTGCCGAGTGGGATCCTTCCAAAGCAAAGTCACCAGCCTGGGTAAAAATTCACAACCTGCCCGACCACGTATACTTTAACCACGCACAGCACACAAGAGTGGGTGGTGTTGCCTGCCAAAGCTGTCATGGCAATATCCAGGATATGGATAAGGTATATCAGGCTTCAGCGCTGAGCATGGGCTGGTGTATCAACTGTCACCGCGAAGCGAAAGTAGCCTTCAACTACAACGACAGCACCGGAAACAAATATTACAGCATTTACGAAAAATTCCACAACGACCTGAAGTCCGGTAAAATGGATAGTGTATCTGTGAAGGATATCGGTGGTCTGGAATGTCAGAAATGTCACTATTAATTAGCCAATATGCTAATGGGATAATGTGATAAGAAGTAGAAGAGAAACAACCATTATCACATTATCAAATTATCAAATTATCACACTATACTATGAGCGATAAAAAGTACTGGCAAAGTTTCGCTGAGTTTAAACATAAAGACCAGCTGCAAAAGCTGAATAAAGACGAGTTCAAA
The DNA here is from genome assembly GCA_035998945.1 of Flavisolibacter sp. Taxonomy (GTDB): domain Bacteria; phylum Bacteroidota; class Bacteroidia; order Chitinophagales; family Chitinophagaceae; genus Flavisolibacter. Next base: position 197,077 of record DASYHD010000029.1, read on the forward strand.
GAGGAGCTGCCTTTTGCTGACCTGGATGATTCTCTTCTGGGTGCCAAAACTGCCCGCCGCGACTTTCTTAAATATGTTGGTTTCAGCACAGCAGCTGCCACCATTGCTGCATCGTGCGAAATGCCTGTACGCAAGGCGATGCCATATGTGAACAGACCGGAAAATCTCGTTCCCGGTGTAGCAAAATATTATGCAAGTACCTATGTACAGGATGGCGAAGTGGTACCGGTAGTGGTGAAAGTGCGTGAAGGCCGCCCGATCAAGATTGAAGGAAATACGCTGTATCCCTATACCCAGGGAGGAACATCGGCCCGTGCACAGGCTTCTGTGCTGGATCTTTACGATACTTACCGCATTCCACACCCCAAGCGTAAAGCAGGTAACGCCTTCCAGGAAGTGCCAACTTTCGACCAGGTAGACCAGCAGATTGGTTCTGCGCTGGCTGGATTGGGCGGTGCACCGGTTGTCCTGCTCACAGGTACTGTAGTTTCTCCTTCGACCAAGCAAGTTATTGCCGGCTTTTTAGGCCGTTTCCCCGGCAGCCGTCATGTACAATACGATGCCGTTTCTTACTCCGGAATGCTGGCAGCACATGGTGGCCGTATTCCTGTTCATAACTTCGACAGGGCTGATCTGATTGTAAGTCTGGGTGCCGATTTCCTGACGACCTGGTTGGCGCCGGTAGAATTTGCCCGCCAGTATTCTTACAAAAGAAAACTCAAGAACCCGGAAGATGGCATGAGCAAACACTACCAGTTTGAAAGCCATCTGAGCCCAACAGGTGCCAGTGCCGATGAACGCTTCACACACCGTCCGTCTGAAACGGGTGCCGTAGCACTTGCCCTGCTGGCAGCTATGGGTGGTGGCGGAGCAGCACCAGCACTTCCGGCTCCGCTGACAGCCGCTATCAATAAAGTTGCCGCCGACCTGAGAGCCAACAATGGCCGTTCACTGGTGGTATGTGGCAGCAACGATCCCAATGTTCAAACTGTTGTTCGTGAAATCAACCGCCTGGCGGGAGCATTCGGAACAACTCTCGATACAGGTGCATCTATCCTGACCCGCCAGGGCGATGATGCTGCCATGGCTACTTTGGTGGAAGATATGAATGCAGGCCGTATTGGTGCATTGTTGATTCATGATGCCAACCCGGTGTATGATTATTTTGATGCCAAACGTTTTGCAGATGGCCTGGCCAAAGTAAGACTCTCTGTTTCTTTTAATGAGAAGATGGATGAGACATCAGAGCTTTGCCAGTGGATTATCCCAGGGCATCATTACCTGGAAAGCTGGGGTGATGCTGAGCCAAGAAGTAACTATTTCGCATTTATTCAGCCAACCATTTTCCCACTGTTTAAAACCCGTCCCTTCCAGACTTCTTTATTGAAGTGGAGCGGTAACAACCAGGATTACGAAACATTCTTCCGCACCTATTGGACAGGAAGATTGGGTGGTGATGCTGCATTTGACAGAGCATTGCAGGATGGTGTACTGGGCAATGCCCGTGTACAGGCTGGCCCTGCCACTCCTATTCAAACAACAACAGCTTCTGCTGATACAACCGGCGCAACTACTGCTCCGCGGGTAACACCAACCACGACCACGACAACAACGCCAACCGTTGCAACAACCGGCTCTTTGGCTGCAGCAATCACTGCACTCTCCGGCCAGCGCAGCGCAGGCAAGGATGAAGTGTTGCTGTTCCAGCAGGTCAATATGTTGTCGGGCAAGCAAGCAGGAAACCCCTGGTTATTGGAACTGCCTGATCCCATTACCCGTACTACGTATGAGAACTATGCGATGATCTCAACGAAAAAAGCGGAAGAACTGGGTATTGATTACAAGGGCATGGATTACGAATACTACCAGGAGAAGCCTGTGATTACACTGGCTGTTGGTGGTAAGAGTGTGTCGTTGCCTGCGATGGTTGTTCCTGGTATGAACGCCAATACAATTGCCGTTCCGGTGGGATATGGCCGAAGCGCTAACTTCTCAAAGGCTGCAGAAGGAATGGGCCAGAATGTATTTCCTTTCGTACGCTGGGATGCAAATTCAAGAACAAGATCTTACTATAACCAGGTTACGGTATCCAATGCTGATGTAGACCAGCACAAGATTGCCCGCATTCAAATGCACAATTCGTACGAAGGACGTACAGAGGTAGTAAAAGAAACCACGCTGGCAACCTTCAAAGCTAACCCGGATGCATTCCTGAATTTCCGGAAAAATCTGACCGAAACATATGCGAAGAAGAGCGGAGACTACCGGAAAGAAGCAACACTTTACGGCGATCACGTTCAGCCAGGACCTAAATGGGGCATGTCAATCGACCTGAATGCCTGCTATGGTTGTGGTGCCTGTGTTGTGGCCTGTCACATCGAAAATAACGTACCGGTAGTTGGTAAAAACGAAGTGCTGCGTCACCACGAAATGCACTGGCTTCGCATCGACCGTTATTTTGTTACTGATGATCAGAATCCGGATAACCTGAAAGCAGTTGTGTTCCAGCCGATGCTTTGTCAGCACTGCGACAACGCTCCTTGCGAAAACGTATGCCCGGTAGCTGCTACTTTCCACAACTCAGAAGGTCTGAACCAAATGGCATATCCGCGTTGTATTGGTACACGCTATTGTGCCAACAACTGTCCTTATAAAGTACGCCGATTCAACTGGGGTGATTATACCGGCGCCAGCACCCATGGCCGTTTAGGCCCCGATAGCGGTGTGGGTAAACTTGATCCGATCGTTCACCAGTATAATGATGAACTGACAAGAATGGTGTTGAACCCGGATGTAACCACCCGTAGTCGCGGTGTGATGGAAAAATGTACATTCTGCGTTCAGCGTACACAAGCCGGTAAACTGGAAGCAAAGATGGAAAACCGTCCGCTGGGTGGTGATGAAGTGACGTCTGCCTGTGCCCAGGCTTGCCCAACCGGTGCTATCATATTTGGAAATGCAAATGATTTGAACAGCACGGTGACAAAAACACGGACAGAGAACCCAAGAAGGTTGTTCTATGTTCTTGAGCAAATTCACACGCTGCCGAACATTAGCTACCTGGCGAAGATCAGGAATACGGAAGAACTGATCCAGAATGATGCCGGTGCCAATGAACATGCACGGCAGAAGGAAGGAGAGCCAGTAACGCCACAGAACGAACCGGCAACAGAACATTAAAACAGCTGTCAGCAATCAGCAGTAGTGATTGTGAAAGCAGGCATTGAAATAAAAAGCGTTTAACAGAACAAGGCTGACAGCCGGAAAGCTGGCAGCTCATAGCTAATTCTTATGGCATTACTTAAATACGAATCGCAGGTCAGACCGCCACTGGTAGATGGAGCCAAGGATTATCACCAGGTCACAGAAGATATCTGCCGCCCCGTTGAATCAAGGCCTTCCAAGCTTTGGTGGATTGGTTTTCTTTTGTCACTGGTATGTCTGGCTTTTGGTATTTATTCGGTAGGTCGTGAAGTTTGGTATGGTACAGGTCAGTGGAACCTGAACAGAACGATTGGATGGGGTTGGGATATCACCAACTTCGTATGGTGGGTAGGTATTGGTCACGCCGGGACCCTGATCTCAGCGATCCTGTTGCTTTTCCGACAGGGATGGAGAACGGGTGTAAACCGTGCGGCAGAAGCCATGACCATCTTTGCGGTAATGTGCGCAGGCCAGTTTCCGATCTTTCACATGGGACGTGTATGGAATGCCTTCTTTACTTTGCCTTATCCCAATACCCGTGGTCCATTATGGGTAAACTTCAACTCACCGCTGCTGTGGGACGTATTCGCCATCTCAACTTATTTTACGGTATCTCTTCTTTTCTGGTACTCTGGTCTTCTGCCTGACCTGGCAACACTCCGCGATCGTGCAAAAGAAAAATGGAGAAAAGCATTTTATGGTGTGGCCGCTTTTGGCTGGACAGGTTCAACAAAACACTGGCAGCGCCACGAAGCACTATCACTGGTTTTAGCTGGCTTGTCAACGCCACTGGTACTGTCGGTACACACGATTGTATCCTTTGACTTTGCCACGTCGGTTATCCCCGGATGGCATACTACCATCTTCCCGCCTTACTTTGTGGCGGGTGCCATCTTCTCTGGATTTGCGATGGTGCAAACCCTGCTGTTGGTAACACGAAAAGTACTGCACCTCGAAGACTATATTACCATCGAACACATCGAGGTTATGAACAAGGTGATTGTACTGACAGGTTCCATTGTTGGTATCGCTTATCTCACTGAACTGTTCATGGCTTGGTACTCACACGTAGAATATGAGTGGTTCGCTTTCCGCTATAACCGTTTGGACCTGTCGAGCCCTTATGGCTGGAGCTACTGGTTGATGATGGGATGTAACGTATTATCGCCCCAGATCTTCTGGTTTAAGAAGCTGCGCCGCAACATTGTGTTGACCTTCTTTATGTCAATCCTGGTAAACATCGGTATGTGGTTCGAACGTTTTGTGATCATCGTTACCTCTCTTTACCGCGACTATCTTCCATCGAGCTGGAGTGTGTATTATACACCTACCATTTGGGAAGTTGGATTTTATATCGGAACATTTGGCTTATTCTTTACCTGTTATTTCCTCTTCAGTAAGTTCATGCCGGTAATCGCCATTGCGGAGATTAAGCATATCCTGAAGAAGAATGGTGAGAATTACAAAGAACAAATGACAGTAGTAGAGAACGAGAAAGTAGAAGATTTTGTGCATGCACATACACATGCACACTAGCGCAGCTGTTGGCTGGTAGCAGTTAGCTATTAGCTATTAGCAACATTTGAGCATAAAAAAAGAATTGTTGTAAAATAAAAGGGATTAGCGAACAGCTAATCGCTAAAAGCTAAAAGCTAAATCATGGCTGTAAAAAAGTTTGTTGTAGCGTGTTTTGATGATGAAAAGACCCTCTTCCCGGCTGTAAAAAATGTGCGGAAGACAGGCTATAAAATACACGATGTGTATTCGCCCATGCCCATTCATGGACTGGATGCTGCGATGGGGCTGCGGGATACTAGCCTGCACACAGCAGGTTTTATCTACGGCATCACCGGTACAACTACAGCATTTACCTTTATTACCTGGGCACTGACATACGACTGGCCGATGAATATTGGTGGTAAGCCGTTCTTTTCCTTACCAGCCTGGATTCCTATCATGTTTGAGTTGACCGTACTTTTTTCGGCCGTTGGAATGGTGCTTACTTTTTGCTACCTCTGCCAATTAGCTCCCTTTGTAAAAAAAGATCATTTCCATCCCCGTGCTACCGATGACCTTTTTGTGATGGCAATTGAGTGCACGGAGAAAACAAATGATGTTGAAGTTTCTGATTTCCTGCGGAATATTGGAGCCGTAGAAGTATCCACGCAATACAAAGAGACAGGTTGGTGGATTGGCCGTTATGATCAGGAGACAAAAGTTTTTGGCAAGCCGATAGAACCTGTTGTAAATGCTTAATTCGCAATTCATGAAAAAAATAATCATAGCTGCATCAATTTTTTCAATGAGCCTGGGTTTGCTGAGTTGTGGTGGCGCTCAAGGAGAAGATCCTGGTCGTGCCTACATGCCCGACATGTATTATGCCCGTGCATACGAAGCATACGGATATAACATGGTGGATGGTGAGTATGATTCACTGGCCTCCCGGGGCATTCGATACAATGGTTTAACGGTTCCGGGGACGGTTGCCCGTGGTGAAGTATTGCCTTACCACCTGACAAACGATTCGGCTGGATTACGTAAAGCAGATGGACTGCGCAACCCCATCGATTCCCTGCAGGCAAATAGAACATTTTTGCGTGAAGGCGAGCGGTTGTATCAGATCAACTGCGGTATCTGTCATGGTACGGCGCTGGATGGAAATGGTCCTTTGTACAAAGGTGGTGAAGGTCCATACCCGGCTAAGCCACAGGTGTTGAATGATGCCAATGCAGCCGCCTGGACAGATGGTCACTATTACCATGTGATTACCTTTGGTAAAGGTGCTATGGGAAGTTATGCTTCGCAATTGGATCCGGAGCAGCGGTGGATGGTCATCAATTACATCCGCAGCAAGCAAGGAGGAGGAAAAGCCACTGCTGATACAACCACAGGAGGTAACCCGGCAGCGGCAGAACAGGGCGGATCCGTGACTATGTAATATTTTATTTGCACATTGAATAAAAGCACGATACTAATGACCACTTTCAGAGAGCAATTTGTAATACCAAAACGATACAACACGTTGTCGCTGGTTCTAATGGCGATTGGTGTTCTATCCATCATCATTTTACTTTTCACGCATGGTACCAGCAGCGATCAGCATGTAAATGCACGCTTCTGGGCCTCCCTGCTTTTGAACAGCGTATATTTTCTATTGACGGTAAATGCTTCCCTGTTTTTTATCTGTGCAACAACATTGGCATGGGGTGGCTGGCAAATGTCTTTTCGCCGGGTACCGGAAGCAATCGGCGCCTGTGTACCGGTGATTGGTGTTATCTCTGGTGTCATACTTCTTGCCTTGGTGTTTGGTCCAAACCATACTATTTACCACTGGGCCGATAAAGACGCTGTAGCTCATGATCCAGTACTCCAGCACAAAGTTGGTTTTCTAAATAAGCCGTTCTTTGCTATCTGGACAGTTATTACTATCGTAGGTTGGTCATGGTTGGGCAAGAAATTGCGTACACTTTCAACGGAAATTGACAATAAGCCCTTAAGTGTAGAAGAAGGGAAAAGGTATATCTGGAAAAATACAGTATGGGCAGCTCTTTACGCGGTACTGTTTGCCCTTACGGTTCTTTCTTCCATTCCCTGGTTCTGGCTGATGAGTATCGATGCACATTGGTATTCTACCATGTATTCCTGGTATACGTTTGCTTCTTCCTGGGTTTCAGGTCTGGCATTGATTACCTTATTTGTTGTATACCTGAAAAACAACAATTACCTGGAGCTGACATCGAAAGAACACCTGCATGATCTGGGTAAGTTCATGTTTGCTTTTTCAATTTTCTGGACCTACTTGTGGTTTTCCCAGTTCATGCTGATCTGGTACGCTAACATACCGGAAGAAACTATTTATTTCAAACCACGTGTGCAGGGTCCGTACCGTACAATCTTTTTCCTGAACCTGATCATCAATTTCCTGGCGCCTTTACTGATCCTCATGAAAAGAGCTTCAAAGCGCAATTATGGAACCATTACCATGATGGCAGTGCTGATCATCTTCGGGCATTGGTTGGATTTTTACCAGATGGTGATGCCAACGGCCGTAGCCGAATCAGAAACAGGGGTAACATATGTTCCGAATATGTTACCGGATATAGGTATCGCACTTGGTTTTATTGGATTGATCCTTTTTGTTACAGGGCGGGCATTGAGTAAAAACTCACTGCTGGCAAAAAACCACCCGTTCCTGAAAGAAAGTATCATTCATCATACGTAATGTGAAAATTATAAAAGGGCAGAAATACAGCACGATCTGCATGGAAATTTGCCTAATGATTTTTAATTGAAAAGATTATGTCATCAATCTGGATTATAGTTGCTTTTATATTAGGTTTTCTGATCGTATTTCAGATAGCCAAGGCAAGTGAATATGTGGCCATATTGCGTGGAGAGGAAAGAACCCGCCGCGAATCAAATCGCATCAATGGCTTTCTGCTCCTGGCTTTCCTGATCCTGGGATTAATAGGTGTGTGGTGGTGCAATGAGTTACTAAAGGATAAAATCCTTGGCGAACCGGCTTCAGATCATGGCGAAAAGATTGATACAATGATCTGGATAACGCTTGCCATTACCTTCTTTGTATTTGTACTGACGCAGGTTGGCTTGTTCTATTTCGCATGGAAATACCAGGAAAAAGAAGGCCGCAAAGCATACTTCTTTCCGCATAATAATAAATTGGAATTGATCTGGACAGTTATCCCTGCAATTACCCTTACCGTATTGGTAGGATTGGGGTTGTACTACTGGTTTGAGATCACAGGAGAAGCACCCGAAAATGCGCAGGTGGTAGAGGTAACCGGAAGCCAGTTTAAATGGGAATATCGCTACCCGGGTGCTGACGGCAAACTGGGAAAGAAGTACTACCGCGATATCAACCCGCTGCAGAATAATCCGCTTGGACAGGTTTGGAGCGATCCTGCCAACCACGATGATATTGTTGCCAGCCAGGAAGTTCACGTAGTTGTTGGGAAGCCGGTAAAAATGATCATCTATGCGAAAGATGTTATTCATGATGTGGGTCTGCCGCATTTTAGAATGAAAATGGATGCCGTGCCGGGTATGCCCACAAGAATGTGGTTTACACCGAAGTTTACAACAAAGGAAATGAAGCAGAAATATGGTGAAGATTTCGCTTATGAAATTTCCTGCGACCAGATGTGCGGAGCTGGCCATTATAGTATGCGTGGAACGGTGATTGTGGAGACACAGGCTGAATTTGATGAATACATGGCAAAGCAAAAGCCGCAATATGCAATTGCCAATGCGGCATCGCAGACAAGTCCGGCGAATGTGCCTGCAGTATCTGGTGATAGCACACAGCAGAAAGAGACCACTCCTGTCAATGCAGCAGGAGCATCAGTAACTAAAAGATAGAATCGATCTAAGACTGATTAAAAGAAACTGATATGAACAACGAATCACAAATACATGTGCATGATGGAGCGGTGACACACGATGTTCACCATGATGGGAATGGCCATGGGCATCATCACAAAGAGACGTTTATCTCAAAATATATTTTTAGCCAGGATCATAAAATGATTGCCAAACAATTTTTGATCACTGGTATAATCTGGGCGGTTATCGGTGCACTGTTCTCTGTGTTGTTCCGCTTGCAGCTGGGCTATCCGGATGAATCATTTCCGATCCTGGAAACATTCTTTGGCCAGTGGGCAAAAGGTGGTCGTATCTCAGCAGAATTTTATTATGCCCTTGTGACCATGCATGGAACTATCCTGGTATTCTTTGTATTAACTGCCGGCTTGAGCGGAACGTTTGCCAACCTGCTGATTCCTTTGCAGGTAGGTGCCCGTGATATGGCATCGCCATTTATGAACATGCTTTCTTACTGGTTCTTTTTCCTTGCCAGTATCGTGATGATATCGTCATTGTTCATTTCTACCGGACCGGCTTCAGGGGGTTGGACTATGTACCCGCCACTGAGTGCATTGGGGCAGGCTAACCTGGGTTCCCGCCTCGGTACTGACCTCTGGATCACCAGTATGGCATTGTTCGTTGTCTCTTCCTTATTGGGAGGTTTGAACTACATAGCCACCATCCTTAACATGCGTACAAAAGGAATGGCCATGACGCGTATGCCACTGACAATCTGGGCCTTGTTCTTTACAGCAATTTTGGGTGTATTGTCTTTCCCTGTATTGTTGGCTGGTTTTATTCTTTTGCTGTTCGATAGAAACTTAGGAACATCATTCTACCTGAGCGACATTTTTGTAGCCGGTCAGGCACTGCCAAATGAAGGTGGAAGCCCGATTCTCTACCAGCACCTTTTCTGGTTCCTGGGACACCCTGAAGTTTATATCATTATCCTTCCGGCAATGGGTATGGTAAGTGAGGTGATGAGTGTGAACAGCCGTAAGCCAATCTTTGGATATATGGCCATGGTGGGATCACTTTTCGCCATTGCCGTACTGGCCTTTCTTGTTTGGGCGCACCACATGTTTGTTTCGGGTATGAACCCCTTCATGGGATCAGTATTCGTACTGTTAACGTTATTGATTGCCATTCCTTCTGCCATCAAGGTGTTCAACTGGATCACAACAATCTGGCGGGGAAATGTACGGTTTACACCGGGCATGCTGTTTTCCATTGGTTTTGTGAGCCTGTTTATATCAGGTGGTTTAACAGGTATTTGGTTGGGTAACTCTACCATTGACATCCATGTACACGATACTTATTTTGTCGTTGCACACTTCCATATAGTAATGGGTGTATCAGCTTTCTTTGGAATGTTTGCAGGCGTTTACCATTGGTTCCCGAAAATGTACGGCCGTTACCTGAATAATACGCTTGGCTACATTCACTTCTGGGTAACTTTAGTGGGTGCATACCTGATCTTCTGGCCGATGCACTATATGGGTCTGGCTGGTGTGCCACGTCGTTATTTGGATTTTTCCATCTGGAAGACCTTCAACCAGTTCCCCGGGCTGAACCAGTTCATCTCTGTGGTAACAATGGTGGTATTTGCAGTAAACCTGATGTTTGTGTTCAACTTCTTCTATTCTATTTTCAAAGGAAGAAAAGTAAGAACGCAAAATCCCTGGGGTGCCTCTTCACTGGAGTGGACAACACCAATCAATCCGGGCCATGGCAACTGGCCGGGAGAAATTCCGGAAGTACATCGCTGGCCATATGATTATGGAAAAGATGGCCGTGAATTTATTCCGCAAACAGAACCGATTGGTGCAAATGAGTCGAAGCATTAATTGCAGAGGGCTTAGGATCGGAGAAGAAGGCATCTTGTAAAACAAAATTGAAAAGTTATTTGAAATAGTTTTGTTTGCAACGCATATAAATAAAGAGGATTTGGATAACGGGGCAAACAAAAACATCAGTCTGAAATTGCGGGACTACCTGCAATTGACAAAACCATCATTGAACATAATGGTGGTTTTTTCCAGTGTGATTGCGTATTTACTGGCACCTAAGGTGGTGGAATATGACTGGCTGATGATCGTTCTTTTATTTATGGGAGGTTTCCTGGTAACAGGCAGCGCCAATGGCATCAATCAAACGGTGGAAAAAGATACGGATGCCATGATGAAACGAACAGCGAGCAGGCCGGTTGCAGCAGGCCGAGTTTCGGTAAGCGAAGGCTGGGCGTTTTCCATTATCACAGGAGTTATAGGAGTTTTTATTCTATCCTATTTCTTTAACCTGTTGAGTGGAGCTCTGGCGGCGTTTAGTTTGTTTCTTTATGCATTTGTGTATACACCCATGAAAAAGGTGAATGCCATTGCCGTACTCATTGGTGCTTTTCCCGGTGCATTGCCTTGTCTGATAGGATGGGCAGCTGGTAATGATGCAATTTTTCCTGCTGGCGGCGGAGCAAAAGACTGGGGGGGATGGGTACTGTTCATGATCCAGTTTCTGTGGCAGTTTCCGCATTTTTGGGCAATTGCCTGGATAGCACATACGGATTATGCAAAGGCAGGTTTTAAGCTATTGCCTGCGGAAAAAGGGCCAACGAATTTTACGGCTATGCAGACGGTGATTTATGCAGTTCTTTTGGTGCCGGTCTGTTTGCTGCCATACATCATTGGACTAACGGAAGCGCAAACAACAAAAGGCCTTATTTGTCTAGTGTTGGTGATTCTTGCAAATGTGTTTTTAATCGTACAATGCGCAAGATTATATAAGGAGATGAATGCAAAGGCAGCACGGCGGGTAATGTTCAGCAGCTATATATACCTGCCGATAATATTACTGGCATTGCTGGCAGGTAAAGTCTGATGGGAGTGTGGAGGAAACGAGGAAGCGATCGAATAAAACCGTTTAAAAGTGAAAGAAACAGTGATAGTGAGTACAGAACAACGAAATAAAATACATCCGCACAAGTTTACCTTGTGGGTAGCCATCGGAAGCATCATCATGATGTTTGCCGGTTTAACAAGTGCCTATATTGTAAAAAGTGGCCAGGCGGGCTGGCATGAAGTGAAAACACCGGCTATTTTTTGGTATTCAACAATAGTTCTTTTGATCAGCAGTGTGTGCATACAGGCTGCTGTGCGTAGTTTCAAGCAACGCTCTATGAAAGCGTACCGGACACTGATGCTGGTGACGCTTGGTCTTGGAATAGCGTTTGTGACCATGCAGTATGAAGGATTTATGTGGTTGTGGGAAAGAGGCGTTCATTTTGAAGGTTCTTCCGGTGCTGGGCAGTTCTTATACATCATTTTCGGGTTACATGCATTGCACGTAATTGGGGGAATAGTGGCATTATTGATTATCATTGGCCGCAACTTTTTTGGTAACCTCCGTACGTATAATGCAACTCCCGTTGAAATCATGAGCATCTATTGGCATTTTGTAGACCTGCTCTGGATTTATTTATTGGTATTTTTTATCTGGTTAGGATAAAATGGTTCAAAGTCGAAAGTTCATAGTAAACAGGAACAGCCGACTTTGAGCAACTGACTTTGAACTTTAAACTTTGAACTAGAAACTTAATTATGGCAACTGCTGCGGCAACAAGAACAAATTGGTGGAGTGGAGGAAGAAGTCCCTTCAATGTGGAATACGGAAAGCTGATGATGTGGTATTTCCTGATGAGTGATGCATTCACTTTCGGAGCCTTCCTTATCTCTTACGGAACAATCCGCTTTTCACAAAACTATTGGCCTAACCCGAACGAGGTGTTCAACGCATTTCCTGGTGCGGGGCATGCCAACCTGCCACTTGCCTTTGTGAGCTTAATGACCTTTATCTTAATTATGAGTTCGGTGACCATGGTATTAGCAGTGCACGAAGGACATCATAACAATAAAAAAGGTGTTGTAAAATGGTTAGCCTGGACAATTGTAGGTGGATTTGCTTTCCTGGCCTGCCAGGCATGGGAATGGGCGCACCTGATTGGTGGTGAGCATGTGGTGCTGAACGGAAATCAGCTGGAAGTATGGGGACAAACCACCAGCCACAATCCCTGGGGACCAAAAGCTGATACGCAACTGGTAGCAACGGCTTTACAAAATAGCTCGCATGAAGCACTGGTGTCGCTGGTAAGCAGTCAGCACCATGAAATGGGACATGCCCAGCTGGCGGCTATGCCGGATGATCGTTTGCGCAGCATGATCAATGTCGCTGAGCTTCATGTTAATGAACCGGGACCAGTTGCCTTCGGTGGATATTTTTATGGAATTACAGGATTCCATGGCTTCCACGTATTTTCCGGCGTGATCATCAACATTGTGATGCTGATCATGACACAAAAGAATGTATTTGAGAAACGAGGACATTACCTGATGATTGAAAAAGCAGGTTTGTACTGGCACTTTGTAGACTTGGTGTGGGTATTCGTATTCCTTTGTTTCTATCTTATCTAACCTTTACAATTAATAAAACGAATGGAACATCATACAGAATCATCAGAAGTTACGTTTCACCACGAGCCGTCGGATAATACAAAACGTATCTGGAAAACCTTCTGGATCTTATTAATTGTAACGGTAGTGGAAGTAGGTCTTGGCCTCTTGCTGTATAGTATTGAGGAATCCATACCTGGCTGGCTGATCCTTTTCTTTAAGGGGATGATGGTTATCCTTACCCTTGCAAAGGCCTTTTACATTGTGAGCATTTTTATGCATCTGGGTGATGAATTGCGCAACATGATTATGACCATCATTGTACCGTTGTCGCTTTTCATCTGGTTTATCGGAGCATTTTTGTGGGATGGTAATTATTATCGTACAATGCGCAACCGTTACGATCCTTCCATGGAAAATAAAACACTGCAGCAGCCTCCACAACAAAAGGCTGATACTGCTACGAACCCGCTGTATTAATAGAAAATAGTTGAGATAAAACTGATTTAAGAGTTTGTTATATCAGTTAAAAAAGCTCTACCGCCGCATACCTTTGCGGCGGTTTTTTATTGCTAGTAGTTGTCGTTCTGCAGCACCTTACAAAATTTTAACTAAGAAAAAGAGCCGTCAATTCGGAAAGTATGAATAAAAAGGCATTTTATGGATTGCTTCTAGGACTGTTTGTACCGGTAGCAGCCTATATGGTCATGCGGTTTATTCCGCCAGCGAATGTAATGCCGTACCGTCTTTTCTATGAAGATGTAGCAACTACAGTAAAGAATGGAAAAGAGGTAAAGGATACGATCTGGAGTAAAGTGCCTGATTTTACCTTGACTAACCAGTTAGGGCAGAAAGTTTCCTATAGTGATCTGAAAGGAAAGATTGTTGTTGCCGATTTTTTCTTTACCCGTTGTCCAGTTGTCTGTCCGAAAATGACCCAAAACATGAAGCGTCTCCAGGAAGCGGTAAAAAATAATAACCGGGCAGGTTCACGGGAGCCGGACTTTATTCATTTCCTATCAATTTCAGTGGATCCTGAACATGATAGTGTGCAGCAACTGAAGCGCTATGCCGATCGATTCAATATCAACCCGCAAAACTGGTGGTTGCTAACCGGTGATAAAAAGGAGATTTATGATCTTGCCTTGCAGGGCATGAAACTGGGTATCAATGATACGGAAGTGGATACGGCTTTTATTCATCCGCAGAAGTTAATATTGATCGATAAGGAAGGTGTTATCAGGGCACGAAAAGATGAATTTGGTAACCCAAAGTTGTATGATGGCCTTGACTCGAATGATGTCAAAAATATAGCAGAGGACATTATTTTACTGACGGTGGAAAAGGATAAAAAACGAAAGTTTTTCCTTGCAGATAAACTACCCATCATTGGAATTGTATTGGTAGTGACGGCAATTGGTGTGGTGCTCCTGATGTTTGTTTTACGTAAGAAAAAAAACGTATGAATTTCTCCCTGGCAAAAAATGATAAAAGAGCAAGAATCCTTATTCTTAGTTTTTCCGCTGTTGTATTTATTGCCGTTACCGTGCTGGAACGCATTACGCTGGATGTTGACCTTGGCTTTGATCCGCGCATTTTTGCAATGGGCAGTGCGGCTATCAACTCTGTTGTAGCCGTTTTGCTGGTGGCTGGCTTGGTAACGGCGAAAAATGGTTCCTTTACGGCACATCGAAATATCATGCTATCCGCCATCCTTCTTTCTATTTTATTTCTGGTATTTTACATTTTAGGTCATTTATTCTCCGGCTCTACACTCTACGGCGATTATGATAAAAGCGGGGTGGTTGATGATGCAGAGATTCTCCGTGCCGGAGTGATGCGAACCGTATACCGTGTGCTGCTGGGAACGCATATTCTGCTAGCAGGTATTTCGCTGCCGTTTATCCTTTTTTCGGCGTATAGGGCATTGACCAACGACAACGCCAGGCATAGGAAAATCGCAAAGATCACCTGGCCAATGTGGTTTTATGTGGCGGTAACCGGTCCGGTGATCTACCTTATGATCAGCCGTTTTTATTGATCTTCGCTCCATCCTTCCAACCGCTTCTCTATCGTTTATCCGTAAAAGCAACCGGTGATAAATAGCTATAAACTATTGCCGATTTGCTGAAAGCTTATTTTGGAAAAATGTCTAACTTAAGGCAGTATAGTTTACGTAATGTGGATATGAAAAAGAGCGAACTGGTTCGGGTACTGGATAAACGATGCCGCAATCTGCAACAACACAAAGCGCAATTACGCTTTGGTTTGAATGCAGAAGCCAATCACGACTTTCGCGTAGAGATAAAAAAACTACGGGCATTCCTGCGCTTACTGCAACAAACACAAGCATGCCCGCCAGAACTGCATCTTCCGAGATCCTTTCATCAATTTTATAAAGCTGTGGGTGATGTAAGAAGCCTGCAATTACAAAGAGTCTGGGTACAATCCATTTGCAAGGAACTTGCATGCCCTGAACCAACAGGTTATATGGCGGTATTGGCCAGTAGCGAAAAAAAAGCAAGAAAGCAGGTGCGGGAGAAAGCAAAAGAAATTTCAGTACCATGGCTTCACCAACAGCTGGTGAAAGCATTGCCGGCAACCTTGCGTAAAAGGGATGCGGAAAATTTTGTCCAACAGAAAAGAACGCAGTTGGCCGGATACCTGGCTGCCGCATCTGTTACAGATGCAGTACTGCACGACATTCGCAAGCTGCTGAAAGATCTATTGTATGTATGGCCATGGATTGATGGCGTAATGGCCGAAGCTTTCCCACCCCTTTTTCTCACAAAAGCAAATTGCCTGCGGCTCGCTGAAAGGTTGGGTAGTTACCAGGATTGCTGTGTTTCCATTTCGCTTTTCAGCACAACATTTCTCGCAGGTTTGGGCCCGGATGAGCAACAACGGCTTGCTGTCATAAAAGAGCGATGCTGCCGAAAAAGGGAAAAAGAAAAAGAAGCCATCATCGTAACGCTTTTATTGCTGAAAAATGAATTACAGGCAAAGATGAGTGTTCAGCCAAACAAGTCAGTGGCCACAGCAGGATAATTCGCCTGCTATGTAACAACGCTTTCGCTTTATTTACTATTTCTGCATTCAAATATTTCTGTTACAAATCTTTTTTTGGTAGGTTGTTTTATTTACCAATAAAATTGATGTTGTGCTCTCCCTCTTTCCTTTCTTTTTACGGGCATCATTGTAATTGTTGTTGAAGTTTTCTATATTTCTCCCGCCAATACTTCAACTAACGTAAATAAACATAACCAAACTAATGCTTATGAAAGCTCCTGTTATTTCCTGCCTGTTCATGAGAAAATTCTTGTTCCTGGCTGTAATGCTCTGTTGCCAGTTTATTGGATCAGCGCAAAAAAATAAAGATCCGAACGTTCCTCCCTTTGGACAGGTGTCTAAAGAAGACTTGTTACTGAAAACCTGTGAGTTTGATGACAAAGCGGAGGCCATGGTGCTGCTGGATGATGGCGTGCTGCAGTTTGTTTACGGAAGCGGTATGGAACTGAAAAGAAGAATACGCATCAAGATCCTGAACAGCAAAGGCCTGGATTGGGCTAACGTACATCTTCCCTACCGGCTCATAACTGGCGGTTCGCAATACATTTCAGACCTGGAAGCACAAACCTATAACCTGGATGCAGCCGGCAATGTAGTTGCGTCCAAGGTGGAAAAAAAACTGATTTATGAAAAAAAGCTGAATAAGCGTTACGCTGAAAAAGTCTTCACTTTCCCCGAAGCAAAAGTGGGATCGGTGATTGAATACCGTTACAGCCATAACGGAATAGGCCTGATTGATTGGTATTTCCAGCGTTCAATCCCGGTACGTTACAGCCGTTTTGTGCTTGACTTCCCGCAGGAGGTACAGGTAGCTGTTACGCCGTTTACATCAAACCCATTTGAAAAGAAAGACGAAACCACGTCTACCCGTAAAATAAACACTTACACCATGAGCCGCGTGCCGGCCCTGCACGATGAGCCTTTTATCATTAATGAGGATTTTTACCGCGACCGCCTGGTAACAAAGGTGGTGGCGTATGATATCAATGGTCGCTACACCAGTCGCACCATCAACTGGCCCCAAGTGGTGAAAGCCCTGATGGACGATGAAGATTTTGGGGTGCAGGTAAAAAAGAACATTCCGCGTACAGCTGACCTGGATGAAAAGCTGAAAACGATAAGCTCTCCCTATAATCGCATGAAAACCGTGTACAAGTATGTACAGGAAAATATGCAATGGAATGAGTACACCAGCATATGGGCTATGGAGGGTGTAAAAAGTGCCTGGAAAGACAAAAAAGGAACGGTGGGTGAGATCAACCTGATATTGGTAAACCTGTTGAAAGATGCGGGTTTGAATGCGCACCCGATATTGGTAAGTACCCATAACAATGGCGTGGTGAACACGGTTGATGCCGGCACATATGAGTACCCCGGTTACAACCAGTTTGACAAAGTGATGGCCTATCTTGAATTGGATGGAAAAGCTTTTGTACTGGATGCCTCGCAAAAGAATAACCCGGTGCACCTGATACCTGCTGAAATTCTGTACACACAAGGTTTGGTGATAGAAAAATATGAAACCTTCGACTGGGGATGGAAAGAGCTTTGGAATCAGGGAGCTTTGGCGAAGAACATTATCCGTATCAATGCTACCATTGAGCCTACAGGTAAAATGAGCGGTGATGCGAGTATCGCCAGTTACGATTACGCACGACTCAGTCGCATTGGAAGCGCTAAGGGCGGAAAAGAAAAATTCATTGCCAAATACATTTCTGAGTCGAATGCAAACGTAACAGTGGATAATATCGAATTTGATAACCTTGAATCGGACAGCTTGCCCTTGCTGCAGAAAATCAAGTTCAGCCAGTCGATGAACACAGCCGGCGATTACAACTATTTTTCTGCAAACGTGCTGACCGGCCTGGAAAAAAACCCATTTGTCGCCGATAACCGTTTGTCGGATGTGTTTTTTGGTTACAATCAAAAAGTGGAGATCTATGGCAACTACAGATTGCCGGAAGGATACCAGTTTGATGAACTGCCAAAGAACGTTAAAATGATTATGCCCGACACCAGCATTGTCATTACCCGTTTAGCGCAGGTAACCGAAAATCTTCTTCAGACCAAGATTGATGTGGAGTTCAGAAAGCCGGTGTTTCAGGCTGAGGAATACCCCGACCTGCAGGAGTTTTACAAGCGGCTTTTCGATATTCTGAACGAACAATTTGTTGTGCGTAAAAAAAGCTAGAAACCTTTCTGTGAGTGGTGAGTATTCAGCTTTTCTCATTCACCACTCACCACTCACTATTTCGCTGAATATCTGCTATGAAAAAATATATTTCTTTCCTCTTTGTGCTTTTCACTGCCTGTGCGTTTGGGCAACCGGTAGTTTACAATGCTGCACTGATTCCCGAGGCACTAAAAAAAGGCGCTTCGGTGATTGTTCATTCAGAGACCATCAACCTGGAGGTTTCTGATCTGGATGATGCCAGGATAAACGTTCGAAAGGTCTTTACCGTGCTTAATGAAGACGGTAAAGAATCGCTTCTTTTTAATGAGTATTCCACCAAGTTCTTGCTGTTGAATGACGCGGAGATCAAAGTGTACGATCAGCAGGGCAAGGTGGTGCAAAAGCACAAGAAAAAAGAAATGATGACCACAGCTGTAGGCGAAGGTCTGATTGAAGAAGGGTACGTTACCTTTTTCCAGGTAAAGCCTGCGTCGTACCCGGTAACGGTTGAATTTAACTATGAGCAGAAACTGAAAAGCACGTTTTATTTTCCTGACTATCGGTTTATCCGCAAGGGAGAAGCGGTGGTACAATCGTCTTACACAGCCAAAGTTCCATCGGGGCTGAAGCTGCGCTACAAGGCACGATACTGCTCCCTTGAACCGGCAGTGACAGAAGGTGAGAAATACACCACTTACCAGTGGAATGTAAAAGACCTGGCGGCCGTGGAAGATGAAGAAGGCAGCCGCTCCATGCGTGACCGTTTTCCCTATGTAAACATTGTGGCAAACCAGTTTTCGCACTATGGATTTAGGGGTGATATGTCGTCGTGGAAAAGCTTTGGTACCTGGATCAACGAGTTGTATAACAACCTGGATGTACTGCCGGCACAACGGCAGCAGTTTTTCCAGCAACTGGTACAAGATGCGCCGGATAACCGGGAGAAAGTGCGGCGCATTTATCATTTCCTGCAAAACAATTTTCGTTATGTCAGCATTCAACTGGGTATTGGCGGACTGCGTCCATTTTCGGCACAATTCACCGATGAAAAAAAATACGGCGACTGCAAAGCACTAAGTAATTACATGAAAGCAGCCCTGAAAACAGTGGGCATCCGCAGTCATGTGGCCATCATCAATGCAGGGTATAACGAAGAGCCGGTGGATGCTTCTTTTCCTGCAAGCAATTTTAACCATGTTGTGCTTTGTGTGCCGGGAAAGGATTCGATCTGGTTGGAATGTACCAGTAATACGGCAGACTTCAATCGCCTGGGTGCCTTTACCGAAAACCGGAACGCACTGCTGATCACAGAAGATGGCGGTGTACTGGTTACAACACCGCGTAGCAATGCTGCAGCCAATACCATCACCACCCATTCAGTAGTGAAGTTGGAAACAGATCTTTCCGCCACCACCGAAACCCGTATGCATACCACCGGCGAGTATTCCGAAATGGTGAATGATATTATCAAAGAACCCCGTGATGAACAAAAGAAAACATTGGTGTTTTACCTGGGTTACAAACAACCTGACGAATTTGAGCTTTCAGCTACCGAGGAAAAGGAGGTTCAGCAAACATCACTAAAGATGGCTGTACGCAAGTTGCATGAATTTAATGCAGGCAGTAAATACTTTTTCAACCCGCGGATACACAAGCTATGGCCAGGCAAGCTGCCTTCGGCGGAGAACCGTAAGCTGGATTATTATTTCCGCTATCCATTTATCAAGACCGATACTACGGTGCTGAAGTTTCCGGAAGGATATATACCGGAAGTATTGCCGAAAGAAAAAAAGCTGGACACTGACTATACCAGCTATGTGGCCAAAACCTGGTTTGATGAAAAGGAAAGATCGTTTTACACCGCAACAACACTGGTTCTGAAAAAACATAAAATTGCCGCGGCGGATTATGGTAAGGTAAAAGCCTTTTTTGATGAAGTAGCCGCCGATGAAGCGCAAAAGCTGGTGGTGAAAAAAACAGAAGCAGCCGCACCGGCGGTGGTGGAGAAGAAGGCGTTTTGAAACGTGTTAGCATGTTAAACTGGTCATTTGTTTGTTTAACCAATAATCAACATGAAACGAAAGGCTCCATTCCTCTTGCTGGCACTCTTCCTCTGTATGGCAGCAATTGCAAACGACACTTTGTACTTCCGTCTGTCGAATCCGTGGAATACTGTTAAATCAGCAACAGGTAGTTACTTGCGGAAGTGCATAAAGGAGAACGACTATTTTCATACCTGGGACTATAACAGCAATAAAGTTCTTGTAGCTGAGAGCTTTTATGCAGACACCATGTTTATCCGAAAACTATTCTGCCACAAATACTTCAATGAGAAAACAGGTGATTTAGAACAGTCGAGATGCTATGAAAACGGACGCCTTCATGGTTATTTTGTGAACTACAACGGAAAGGGAGATACAACAGCCTATCAAGTTTACAACAATGGGGCAGTGATCAGAGAGTGGAGTGCAGAAACTACTGAAGATACCCGGTTCTTCCAGATGATTGAAGAGACAGCAGAATTTCCCGGCGGACGGACTGCATGGCTCACCTACCTGGGTGACAACGTGAAATATCCCAAAGCATTGAAAAAGGAAAAAATCAATGGTCAAGTTATCGCAAAGATTTTTGTTGACCAGACCGGAGCAGTCAGCAATGTTGAAATCGTCAAGAGCTTGCACCCACTATTGGATGAAGAAGTTATTCGTGTGATGAAAAGTTCACCAAAATGGAAGCCGGCAAAGCAAAATGGTAAGGCTGTTCAAATGACGTTTAATCAACCCATAACTTTTTAGTTGTCTCAGGCATAGTGCTGGCCTGCTATTTCTGCAATGAAAATGGTTACGGAACATCAGTATTTAGAGATCTGTTGAACGATAGATCTCTTGCAAGTAAAGTGTACGCATGCTCCATTCTGAAGATAATATCGCATTATCCCAATATCCCAATACCGCTTCACCGGTCCATCAAACTGAATAAGGTATTATTTCGCCACGTAAACATTATCCTTCTTATCTGCATCCGGCACCCAGGTACTACCCAATACAATTTTTTGAATAGCCTTTGTTGAAGGCACCGTAATGGCAATGCTGCTGTTGCCCCTTTCCCAAACCGCAATGCTGCGGTGTACCTTGCTTGTTGAATTGTCAGCATAGGTGATGGTCAGATCCACCGGTACCGGTTTGGTTCCTTTTGAAGCGACAGTGATAACATGATTGCTTCCTTTTTTTGTTACCGATGTAAGGGCCAGGTCCGCAAAGCCCCCGTCAAAAAACCAGCGCTTCCAGAACCAGTTTAAATTTCTGCCCGCACCTACATTCATGCTGTTGAAAAAATCAAACGGCATCGGGTGCTTGCCGTTCCAAAGCGTGATGTAGTGATGCAAGGCTTTGTTGAAAAGCGAATCACCGAGCATGTCTCTCACAAACAGGTAGCCCATGGCCGGTTCTGGATAGGCATTGGTAAAATAGGCTGCGCTGTTTTCGGTAGAAAGCGACATAATAGGCAGGTCGGCCTCTGTGCCCAGGTGTCGTTCCGTGGGTACCACGCCGTAGTTGTCAACAATAGTGGAATCGATATAGGCAGAAAGCAGCCATTCGCCAATCGTTGCCCAGCCTTCATCCATCCAGGCATACTTGGTTTCGTTGGTGCCCATGTAAAACGGGAACATCGTATGAAAAACTTCATGTGTGGTCAGTGTTACACTTTCTTCCCTGGAGTGCACCGGGTTGTCGTTTGCCATCATTGGGTATTCCATTTGATCCAACCCGTCAAACACTGTCATGTGCGAATAAGGAAAAGGCCATTTCGGAAAATAATAACTCATGCCTTCCACCGTCTTGCGTGTATCCGGCGCTACCCAGAAATAGTCTTTATGTTTTGGATTGAATACGGCATCCACCCTTGTTCTCCTGCCTGTTTGCGGGTCTACAACAAGCGAGGAAGATTGCCACATGTAATGATTGGTGGTGGCAAAAGCAAAATCCGGAACATTGGCTGCCTTGTAATGCCAGGTGTTCAGAGGCTTGTCAGCAGTGATCGTTTGTTTGTCATCAGTTGAATCGATCACATTGATAAGTGCATCGCTCCTTTCAGCTTCACGAATGCGCTGGCAATACGTGCCGTTCAGCACTTCGTTGCAGTTCTGCAGGTCACCGGTTGCCCATACAACAAAGTTTTTCGGAACAGTGATGTAGGCGTCAAAATCACAGAAGTCATTGTAAAACTCCTGCTGCCCGTTATACGGCAGGCGGTTCCAGCCATCGATGTCGTCATACACGGCCACACGGGGAAAGAAATAAGCAATAAAATGCGCATTGGGTTCCACCTCACCGGTACGTATATGCGAACCTTTGTTGAGGGTATAGTGATACCTGATCCGGAACTGAATGTTTTTGCTGCCCGGAACAAATTGCCGGTTCACGGTCATGTTGGTGCCATTGATGCCAATTAGTGCTTTGTCTGCCAATTGCCCGTTGATCCACAGGGAGTCGATCACCACACCTTCTCCCAGGTCTTTGGGCGAAACAACCGAAGCCCTTGGCGTACCGGCTTTGTACAGGTTAGGATAAAGCTTGAACCAGATCTGCTTTAAGGTATCGGGGCTGTTGTTGGTGTAGTTGATGTCAACGGTACCTGACACCATTCTTGTTTCGGGATCAAATTGGATGCGCAGGGTATAGTCAGCCCTGTTTTGCCAATAGGCTTTTCCCGGGCGGCCATCAGTTGACCGCGTTCCTTTCTGATACGCTGCCTGTATATTTCGCGGCACCGGTAAGGCTTGCGAAAACGATAATGTGGCCGATAACAAGAGGGCGGAGAGTACAATGATCTTCTGCATGCGCATAACAATAAATAAACGGCAATTTAAAGAGACTCGTTTACTGCCGGTGGAAATTTTAAAGGAGGTAAATACCCGGTACAGGAGGTTGTGAATTCCTGTTGCATCTGCGACTGTAGTACTGCAGCGTATTTCCTGTGTCTTCAGGTGGTCTTTTACTGCTGAAGGATTTGCTGAAACCCACAGCAGCAGCAGCTTTCAGCGAATTTTATTTCTTTTGGGAAATGCGTAAGATCTCGCCAATTCTATTATCTTCACCACTACAAATAACCAAACATGCTTAGTGAGTTTATACAGTGGTTGTTCCAGCTAAAAGGATTTGAATTGATCCTTTGGTGCATCGCACTTCTTTTTTCCTTTCTCTTTGTTATTCAAACTGTTATTTCCCTGTTTATTGGCGGCGGTGATGGTGATATTGATGCCATGGGCGACGACGGTCATGGTGATGCTACACAGTTCTTCACCATCCGAAACATGATTGCCTTTTTTACCATGTTTGGCTGGTCGGGACTGGCAGCTTACAAAAGCGGCATTCCCAATGCCTGGGTTATCGTTATCGCCGTGGCATCCGGTGTGCTTACCGTTGCTATGCTCTATTACATTATGACAAGGGCAACCCGCCTGCGCCAGAGCGGTACATTGCAGCACAAAAATGCAATCAGCCAGATTGGCGAAACCTACCTGCGCATACCTGCACGTCGTAATGGTATCGGTAAGGTGCAGGTACAGGTGCAGGGTCGCCTGGTAGAACTGGAAGCCATGACCGACGATAACGAGGATATTGCCACCGGCAAACCGATCAAAGTGGTGAGCACGCTAAACGAACGCATTCTTCTCGTTACATCGAACCTCTATCAAAATCAAAACAACTAAATCGTATAAAATATGACGGGTTATTTATTGGTCGTAGTGGCCGTTGCAGTGGTCTTTGTGTTTGTGCTGGTCATGTCTCTTTTCAGCCGGTACAAGCGTTGTCCATCCGATAAGGTGCTGGTGGTGTATGGTAAAGTGGGTAAAGGCACAGAGGGCAACCTGAGTGCTAAATGTATTCATGGCGGTGCGGCCTTTATCTGGCCCATCATCCAGGATTATTCCTTTATGGACCTGACGCCCATGTCCATCGAAGTGAATCTTACCAAGGCCTTGAGTAAACAAAACATCCGCGTCGATGTGCCCTCCAAATTCACCGTAGGTATCTCTACAGAACCTGGTGTGATGGAAAATGCCGCCGAGCGTTTATTAGGATTAAAGCCGCAGGACATTCATGCCCTGGCCAATGATATCATCCTGGGACAGATGCGTCTTGTAGTGGCCATGATGGACATTGAAGAGATCAACAACAACCGCGATAAATTTCTTTCCAACGTGGCTTCCAACGTGGAAGCGGAGTTGAAAAAGATCGGTTTGAAACTGATCAACGTAAACATCACTGATATCAAAGACGAAAGCGGTTATATAGAAGCGTTAGGTAAGGAAGCGGCTGCCAAAGCCATCAACGAAGCCAAGAAAAGCGTAGCCGAGCAGGACAAGATTGGTGAAACCGGTAAAGCGGCTGCTGAACGCGAAAAAGATGTAATCATCCAGCAAACGCAGAAAGACCGCGACGTAAAGATTGCCGAAACACAGCGTGACCGCGACTCGCAGATTGCCGTAGCTGAAAAAGACAAAGAGATCATCATTGCTTCCGCCCATCGCGATGAGCAGATTGGTAAAGTAGAAGCCGAAAGGGATACCCGTATCAAAACGGCTGAAGCCAACGCCATTGCCGTACAGGGCGAAAACCAGTCAAAGATCCGGATTGCCGCTTCGGAGGCCGAAAGAAGGGAGCGGGAAGCGGAAGCCATGAAGCGGGCTACCGCGGCTGAAAAAGTGCAGGCCGCCAAAGCGCTGGAAGAGGCCTACACGGCAGAACGCAAAGCGGAAGAAGCCCGTGCAGACAGGGAAAGAGCGTCGCAGAACGCCAACATCGTGGTAAGCGCTGAAATTGAAAAGCAAAAAGCCATCATTGAGGCACAGGCTGAAGCCGAACGCATTCGCGAAAGGGCCAAAGGTGAAGCCGATGCCATTTACGCTAAAATGGAAGCTGAAGCGAAAGGTATGTATGAGATTCTGACCAAGCAGGCAGAAGGTCTTGACCGCATTGTAAAAGCAGCAGGCAATAATCCAAAAGATGCCGTGTTGCTGCTGATCTCCGACAAATTGCCGGAACTGGTGAAAATGCAGACCGATGCCATCAAAAACATCAAGATCGACAAGGTCACTGTTTGGGAAAACGGGCAGGCAAATGGCGAAGGCAAGAACTCCACCGCCAATTTTGTGTCGGGCCTGTACAAAGCTGTGCCGCCGCTGAAAGATATTTTTGATATGGCCGGTATGAACCTGCCGGAATACCTGGGGAAAGACTCCTCAAAACCCAAAGACGAACCGACACCTACGCCTCCCATGGAGTTGTTGGGTTAAAATTGGCATGTCGGGTAAAGCCGGTACTTTTTCTGAATAATGAACGGAAAAGCACCGGCTTTTTTATTCCTGATTCTTCAGGAAAAAGGAAAGCGGTTTGGAGTTGTGAAAAAAAGTAAAAACCCGTGAAACCTACGCCAGATATGGCTAAAATGATGCATCTAGAATAGAAAAATACCACTTTGTGGTTATTTTTTGAGGGACTGGTGTGGTGTACTTTTGCCTTCTCAACAGTCAAGACTAACAGCTTTCCAAAGACTCACCTGCGCTAAACAACCGTTTCCAGGTGAGTTTTGCTTTTAGACAAACAGCCAGGCAATCACCTGCGCCAGGGCTCCCAAAAACAACCCCGCATACACATCAAACGGTTTATGATCGTTCAGGATAAGCCTTGAGGTACAAACCAGCCCGGCCAATAGCAGGCCAACGGAAAGGTAAGGACCCATATTGGTGCTGCTTTGCAGTGAAACAATCAGCAGCAGGCAAATGACCACACCCAGTGAAAGCGCATGCATGCTGATTTTAAAAAAAGAATTGACAAAAACCCCGAAGCAAACAGAAAGAAAAGCCGCCAGGCTGAACATTACTGCTTCTTTTGGAAAGCCCTGGTTCCGGAACACATACCACACCCAGAAATAAAAGATCATCACGGCAATGTAGGGAATAATGCGGTCGCGTTGGGTTTTGAGATAAATGGTTTCAATAAAGCCAACCCCCTTCGCCACCAGTACCGTAATCAGGGGAAGCAGGGTGTAGTTAACGAAAAACTGGATCAGCAGGAGCGTTTGCCGCCATTCATCAAGGCCTGAGAACAGGCGCAGTCCTTTGATCAGAAACCAGCCTACATAAACAGGAATGAAAAGCGGGTGGAAAACATATGAAATCACCTTTGCTGCGGTTCTGATAGCGGGATGAAAAGAGCTGTCTTGCTGTGCCGGAAGGTCGTTCATGGCGCAAACTTAATTGATTGGAAACCGTGAACAGTCAATCGCAATTTTTAGTTTTCCTAAATTTCTCTGGAAAGGATTTCATCAGAATAAAAAAAGACACGCCGCGGCGTGTCTTTGCAAAGCATTTAGCTGTTTTTATAATTCCTTCCGCAGTCGTGCTACCGGAATGTTCAGCTGTTCCCGGTATTTGGCTACAGTGCGCCGGGCAATATTATAACCTTTTTCCTGCAGCAATTCGGTGAGTCGTTCGTCGCTCAGGGGCTTTTTCTTGTGTTCGTTCTCTATCAGGTCGCTCAGGATCTTCTTCACCTCGCGGGTTGAAACTTCTTCGCCTGTATCTGTTGTCAGCGACTCACTGAAGAAGAATTTCAGGCGGTAGGTACCAAACTCCGTTTGCACAAATTTGGAGTTGGCCACACGACTTACAGTGGATATATCCAATCCTGTTTTTTCAGCAATGTCTTTTAAGATCATCGGCTTCAGCGTGGTTTCATCGCCTGTAAGAAAGAAATCATACTGGTGATTCATGATGGCTGTCATGGTGCTCAGCAGCGTATGCTGGCGCTGCTTAATGGCGTCAATAAACCATTTGGCTGCATCTATCTTTTGTTTGATGAAGAGCACCGCTTCTTTCTGCCGGCGGTCTTTTTTCGCACCGCGGTCGTACTCCTTCAGCATATCGCGGTAGCCTTCGCTGATGCGCAGTTCCGGGGCATTTTTGGAGTTGAGTGTCAGCTCCAGTTTGCCGCCATTGTTGTAAATAAAAAAGTCAGGAACAATATAACTTTCCGCTTTGTTGATCTCACCTACATTACCGCCGGGTTTTGGATTCAGCTTGGTGATCTGTATCATCACATCCTTCAGTTCATCATCGGTCAGGTTTAATCCGCGTTGAATTTTTTCGTAGTGTTTTTTAGTAAACTCGTCAAAGTAACGTGTGAGTGCCTGGATAGCGGTTTCCACCTCCTTGCCATCCACTTTCTGCCGGGCCAACTGGAGCAGTAAGCATTCCTGTAACGTACGGGCAGCAACACCAGGTGGATCAAAGTTTTGAATACGCTGGATCAGTTCTTCCACTTCCTGCTCAGTCGTTTCAACGTTCTGTCGAAAGGCGAGATCATCTACAATGGCCGATGTTTCCCTGCGCAGGTAGCCGTCTTCGTCAATGCTTCCAATAATTTGTTCCGCTATTTTGTATTGGCGTTCATCAAGGTTTAGCATACCAAGCTGGTTCTCCAGCACCTCGTAAAACGACGTTTCCACGCGGTAAGGCATGGTGGTCTTTTCTTCCTGTTCGCCGTAGTTATCATCCCGAAGTTTATAGTCGGCTATATCATCATCACCTTCCTGTACGTAATCCGAGATGTCAATATTTTCATACAGGTCGTCCTGGTCCCGTTCCTCGTTATCGTATTCTTCTTCGGCAGGCGTGTTGTCGGCAAATTCATCCTTTTCTTCGTAGGCATCGGCACCGTCTTCATCGGTCACTTCCAGGGCAGGGTTTTCTTCCAGCTCTTCTTTGATGCGCTCTTCAAGATTGGCCGTTGGCACTTGCAGCAGCTTCATTAACTGAATCTGCTGGGGCGACAGCTTTTGTAAAAGTTTCTGTTGTAAATTCTGGCTAAGGCTCATGTTGGGTTCTCCTCTGTGGCACTACTTCTTTCACTATCAAAAAAAGTGCGCCATGTTCACAAAAATCAAGCCGTAAATTTACAGCAAAACTGACTCCATGGGCAGGATAGCGGCCGTTTTCTTTTTGGCGATGCTGTTAAATGTCGGCAAAGCCGCAGCACAGCTGCATTTGCAGCCAGTGAGGGACAGCTTGCTCAAACCTGTTTTTATTCGGGTTTTGCCGCAAAATTTCTACAATAAAGAGCTTTCTTTCTTTTGCCAGAAAGAATTGCAGCTGCAAAAGCTCACTTCACTTCCGGTGTTTATTCGCCTGGGTGCTAAAGACTACGTTGATTTCCTGGAAAAGAAACCGAACGCCGTATGGCGCAGATAATAGAAGAGAAAAGGTTATCTTTTGTTACCGATGGCGTTTTGAATTTTTACTTTTGAGTTTTACCGCTGTATGCAAAAACTATTTATCGCATTTGTTTGCTTGCTTGCAACAACCCTGCTTGCTTTCCGCTCTAAAGATGAGCCACAAGCATGGATCCGGATCAACCAGTTAGGATATAAGCCTGCCGGTGTTAAAGTGGCCGTGTGGGGTTCCAAAAACAATGTACCCCTGCAAACCTTTCAATTGATAAATGCGGCTACCAATAAAGTTGCGTACGAAGGCCGTGCCAGCAAATCCTTTGGTGCGTATGGCCCGTTTGTACAAACTTACCGGCTGAATTTTACGGCCTTTAACAACAGTGGAAAATTCAGGATCAGGGCCGGTGGTGTGGAGTCGCCGGAATTTACCATCGACAATACTGTGTACGACGGCGCGGCTGATTTTTGCCTGCGCTACATGCGGCAACAGCGCTGCGGGTTTAATCCCTATTTAAAAGACAGTTGTCATACCCATGATGGTTATACCTTGTATGGAGAGAAAGCCGGACTGAAAGACAGCACGTTTGTGGATGCAATTGGCGGCTGGCACGATGCCAGTGACTACCTGCAATATGTGACCACCTCGGCCAATGCTACCTATCACCTGCTGATGGCCTACCGCGATTTTCCGCAGGTGTTTAGCGATGAAAAGGCGGTCAATGGGCTGGATGGAAAAAACGGCGTGGCCGATGTGCTGGATGAAGCACGGTGGGGACTGGACTGGCTCCTGAAAATGCATCCCCGCGAAAACTGGATGTTCAACCAACTGGCCGATGACCGTGACCATATTTCGATGCGCATTCCAAAGCTGGATAGCCAGTATGGAAGAGGGTTTCAGCGGCCCCTGTATTTTGTAACCGGTGAGCCGCAGCAAAGGGGCAAGTTTATGAACGATACAAAAGGAACCTCTTCTACGGCAGCGAAGTTTGCCAGTGCGTTTTCATTGGGCAGCCAATCGTTTGCAATGGATGCAGCGTATGCAGAAAGGTTGAAAGAAAGGTCAGCTTCTGCTTATCAGTATGCACATAAAAAATTAGGCGTTACACAAACGGCTTCCGTAAAAGCACCCTACATCTATGCCGAGGACAACTGGGTGGATGATATGGAACTTGCGGCTGTACATCGCAATAAACTTTCAGATGCGTATGCATATGCGCAGCAGGAAAAGCATACTCCTTGGCTTGGCGATGATACCGCCAAACATTATCAATGGTATCCTTTCATCAATGTAGGACACTACGAATTGGCAAAGCAGTTAAAGGGGACAAGGAGGGATACGATCGTTGGTTACTATAAACAAGGCATTCAAAAGGTGTGGGACAAAGCAAAACAGAACGCTTTCTATCGCGGTGTTCCTTTTATCTGGTGCAGCAATAATCTGACAACGTCTTTTGCCATTCAATGCCTATGGTACAGGCATCTCAGCGGCGATCATACTTTTGACGAGCTGGAGCAGGCCAACTTCGACTGGTTATTTGGCCTGAATCCCTGGGGTACGTCGATGGTGTATGGTTTGCCTTCCTGGGGTGATACACCGGTGGATCCGCATTCGGCGTTCACGCATTTAAAAAATTATCCCATCGATGGCGGACTGGTGGATGGCCCGGTGTATGGCAGTATTTACAAAAGCCTGATTGGCATTACCCTCTATAACCCTGATGAATATGCGCTTTTTCAAAGCAACCTGGCCGTATACCATGACGATTATGGTGACTACAGCACCAACGAACCCACCATGGACGGTACGGCTTCATTGATTTACCTGCTGGCAGCAAAACAGGCAGAGGCTCCCGGAAAAATTAATACCAAAGCGAAGAAGAAATAAGTATTTTCCAAGAGACGAAATCAAAACAAATGAAGACACTGATCTTAGTACGGCACGCCAAAAGCAGTTGGGATGAAGCAGGCCTCAGCGACAGCGAAAGACCTCTGAATGACCGTGGAAAAAAAGATGCACCCGAAATGGCCAGGCGCTTGCACAAACGTGGATTGCCGATTGACGCATTGATATCATCGCCGGCTGAAAGAGCCTTTCGTACGGCACGCTTCTTTGCCAAAGAATATGATTTTAAGAAGGATGATATCCAGGTGGAAAAAGCCCTGTATGGTGCACTGTCTTCGCATTTTGAAGAAGTCATAGCCGGTTTGAAAGATAAATACAACACGGTGGCTGTTTTCTCGCATAACCCCGGTATTACCGATTATGCCAATACGCTTACCAATGTACGTACCGATAACATTCCTACCTGTGGTGTGTTTGCCGTGCAGGCCGAAGTGGAAAGCTGGAAGGCGTTTGCAAAAGCAGAAAAAAGCTTCCTGTTTTATGATTATCCTAAAAATCCGCTGGCCAATCTTTAGGTAGAAATGTGTTCTGCTGAATGCTGGCTTCTCTTGAACCTCTTTATTGGATTCTGGATTTTCCTTTTTGGTTAACGAGAAAAACGCCGGCAAAAATGAGTACAGCAGCTACCAGCTTTTGCCAAGTCACAGTTTCCCCGAGAGCAAAAATGGCAATGGCCACAGCAAATACAGGCTGGGTATAAATGTAGCTGCCGGTAACCGATGCGCCGAGTTTTGCAATGCCGTACACATTGAAATAATAGGCGAGAAAGGTGCCGGCAGTGCCCACATACAAGAGCGCCGCTACCTGCCTCCAGTTCAGGCTATTCCAGGGAATTTCCGCCGTCTGTTGCCAGCATAAAGGAAGCAGGAGAAAAAATCCGATTGTAAAGATCCAGCGGATCACGTGCAGGGCCGAATAACGTTCCATCAGTGGTTTTACCAAAATAAAATACAGCGAATACGAGATGGCATTGATGATGATCAGCACATCGCCCAGCAAATAATTACTGGCATGATGACCCGCCTCCCGCTGCAGGATAAGGAACACCGCACCGCCAATGCCCAGCGAAAGGCCTGCAGCTTTGTAAAGGGTAAAGCGTTCTTTCAACACCCATAAAGCAAACAGCGTAACTACAATGGGTGTGACCAATGTAAGCAGGGCTGCATGAACGGTAGACGTAAGCGTTAGTCCTTTGATAAAAAGCATCTGGTTGATGGCAATGCCGGTAATGGCGCAAAGCAGGAAGCGTCCCCAGTCTCTTCGTTCGATTCCTGCGGCTGTTTTACCAAAGGTCCAAACGCCCCAGAAAAGGAGGAGACTAATGGCTACCCTTGCCAGATTAATAGCAAACGGACCAATGGGTTTTGGGGAAATGAGTTTGACCAGGCTATAGTTTCCGGCAAAAAATAAATTGGTAAGGAGTACGGCAATGTGTGCTCTTGTGGTTGATTTCATTCTTCAGCTCCTGTACTGTAATTCGTCAAGCGTTCCTCTCTATAAAACTTCGCCGGCACCTTCCCTGATCAATTCAGCTTCACCGTTTACAAAGCTGATGATGGTAGAAGGCACAATGCCGCCGGGGCCACCATCAATCACCAGGTCAACCAACTTTTCAAACTTGTCATGAATGCTTTCGGGATCGGTATATTCTTCCACGTATTCACCCGGCAGCGATGCACTAAGGATTGGGTTTCCCAGCTCTTTTACAATGCTGCGGGCAATGTTGTTGTCGGGTACACGAATGCCGACCGTATCCTTTTTTGTTTTTAAAATCCTGGGTACCTGCCGGCTGGCCTCCAGAATAAAAGTATATGGTCCTGGCAAATATTGCTTTAGTGTTCGGTACACGGATGTCTCCAACTGCCGGGCATAATGACTCAGGTCGCTTAAGTCGTAACACACAAATGAAAGGTTGGCCTTTTGCGGATCGACTCCTTTGATGCGGCAGATGCGTTCCACCGCTTTTTGTTGCGTGATATCGCAGCCCAAACCATAGATGGTATCAGTGGGATAAATGATTACACCGCCATTGCGCAGCACGCCTACTATTTGTTTGATCAACCGGTCCTGCGGATTATCGGGATGAACGTGTATCAGCATAACTTTTAATTATTAATTATTTATTACTCATTATTCCTGCAGCAAAACTGTTTGCACAATAATCAATAATCAGTAATAAATAATCGTTTACCATTACCACTTCTCCGTTTTCAACGACTCCAGAATATTGACATAACTCACATACCTGTCTTCATCAATCTCACCTTCGATTACCGCATCTTTGATGGCGCAACCGGGCTCGTTGATGTGCTGGCAGTTGTTGAACTGGCAGTCGTTCAGCCGTTGGCGCATTTCGGGGAAATAGCCCGAGAGTTCTTCCTTTTCCACATCCACCAACCCAAACTCCCGCATACCCGGTGTGTCAATAATTTTGCCACCGGATGGCAGGTCGTACATTTCAGCAAAGGTGGTGGTGTGTTGTCCTTTACCACTCCAGCCACTTACATCCTGCGTACGAATCTTTGCTCCCGGCATGATCGCATTGATAAACGTAGATTTACCCACACCGCTATGCCCGCTGATCAGCGTAACTTTTTCCTGCAACATTGCCTTGACGGCGTCAATGCCTTCGCCTTTTTTAATGCTGATGGGAA
Organism: Flavisolibacter sp.; assembly: GCA_035998945.1. Classification (GTDB taxonomy): domain Bacteria; phylum Bacteroidota; class Bacteroidia; order Chitinophagales; family Chitinophagaceae; genus Flavisolibacter. Next base: position 230,137 of record DASYHD010000029.1, read on the forward strand.
ATACCTTGTACCCGATGGTTTCATATACAGCCTTCAGCCGCTCGTATTGAGTCCATTCTTTTTCTTTGTACAGGTCTGTTTTATTGAACACGACAATAGCCGGTACGTGATACATTTCGCAGGCCACTAAAAAGCGGTCGATGAAACCCTGGGAGGTGCGGGGATCTTTGATGGTAGCCAGCAACAGCGACTGGTCGAGGTTGGCGGCTACAATATGGTGCTGGTGTTTAGCTCGCGGTGATTGCCGGGCCACGTAGTTTTTACGGTCGTGAATTTTGGTGATGGTAACCGTCCCTTCCGTTTCATTCTCTTTTTCAAAATCAACTTTATCACCAACAGAGATTGGGTTGGTGGAGGTGATCTCATCTAATTTGAAAACGCCTTTAATGCGGGCATTCCAAAACCGGTCACTTTCGTCCTTTACGCTGTACCAACTGCCTGTTGATTTGTAAACAATTCCTGTCATAATGATTATACTTCAAAAGTAAAAAGTAAAAACGGCGGCTTTGTCTGCAACAGCTTTGCCTTTTTACGTTTGACTTAACCGTGTCATGCTTACGGAAATGACCGCAGGACGGTGTATCGCAAAATTACTTCCAAAAAAAGGAAGAGGAGTGCAGCGGCCAGCAGGTACATGAATTGTTCTTCTACCCGGGTTTTGGTAATGCGTTCGAAGCTTGATTTTTCCAGGCGGTCAATTTGTGCATACACAATGCTCAGTGCTTCTTTGTCTCTTGCCCTGAAATAAGCACCACCGGTTTCGCGGCCGATGCGTTGCAGCAAGGCATCATCGAGGTTGCTGGTAGGGGTGAAGTTTTGTGTAAAGCGTTGCGCCATCGGATCTCCGGCCATGCCCACTGTGTACACTTTTACACCTTTTACCTTGGCAATCTGCAGGGCCGTTAACGGATCAATAATGCGGGTATCCGGTGCTTCTTCTTTACCATCGGTGAGCAGGATCACCACCCTGCTTTTGGCGCTGCCAACAGACGAAAGGCGTTCCACCGATTTGGCCAAGCCTTCACCGATGAGTGTGCCATCCTGCAACATTCCGCTCTTCAGGCTTTTGATCTGTTGCAAGATAACTTCGTGATTGGTTGTAAGCGGCGACAGTGTAAAACTCTCACCGGAAAACGCAACGAGTGCAAAACGATCCACAGGACGGCTCTTTACAAATTCAGCAGCAACGGCCTTCGCAGCTTCCATTCGATTGGGTGCAAAGTCCTGCGAGAGCATACTGCCGCTGATGTCAATGCAAAGCACAATATCAATGCCTTCGCCTTTGTTGCGGCTTTGCACATTGCGTATCTGCGGACGTGCCAGTGCAAGAAGAAGGCAGGCCAGTGCCAGCAGGCGAAGCCAGAACGGAACATGTACAAGGTAGTTTTTTGCCGTGCGGTATTGCGTCCCACTGGTAGTAGAAAGGGTAAAAGCAGATTTCAGTTTGCCAAGCGTGGTATAACGCAGCCAGGCAATAATGGGCAGCAGGATCAGGAAGGGCAAGACCCAGATATTGGCAAACGTGATATTTTGAAAATAATCATACAGCATGGGCCTGTTCTATGGTTGTAATGCTTTGTTTGATGATGGAAAGAGATTGTTTGCTCATGCCGTTATCGGGCCTGTACGCGGCAAATTTTGCCAGGTCGCTTAGTCGAAGTGTTTGCACCAGCGCATTGTAATCGGCAGACGGAAGCTTCTGGCTTTGCAGTTGTATGCTCAGGTCGTCTGTTGTTTTTGAAAACGACTGAATGCCTTTGGCACCTTTCAGGTAAGTTCTGAAAATATTAACCAATTCCGTATAAAACACCTTTGCATCGGCGGGACTTTCTTTTTCCAGACGGGCCAGTTCTTCCATGGCTTTGCGATAGGCCTTTTTATCCAGCTCCACCTCTTTTTTCTCGCCTTTTCCTTTGGGGAAGAAAAGCAGGAAAAGGGCGATCAGCACAGCCAGCCCTACCAGGTACCACCACCAGGTGGAGTGGCCGGGATTTTCTACCGGCACAATGCCTTTGATGTCGTGGTAAGGCTGGTTAGGGTTCCAGGGTGAGGTAAAAGCCACGTCAAGTGAAACCGTTCTGGTAGGATTGCCATTGGCAATAACAGTTGGAATATTCCACCGGCCGCTGTCCCAGCTTGTCACAATCAGGGTTTGCGAAAGCTGCATCGTTTCCCCTACCATAGTTGTATCGATCCTGGACTCTTCCAACACTTCGAGGTGTGGCAGCGTATCGATAGGAAATGAAGTCAGCGTGGCGCCTTTGTCAACAAATGCTTTTACGGTTACGCCTATCTGTTCCCCCAACAAAATGCGCTGCTTGTCGTAGGAAAGGTTCACCACCTGTGCCGGTAGTGTAAGAGAAAGAAACAAAAGGCAAAAAGCAAAAACTAGTTTCATCGTTTGTGGCGGCTGATAAAAAACTTCTGCAGCACTTTTACATAGTCTTCATCGGTGCGGATGTGCAACAGGTCGGAGCCGCTCCGCTTGAAGGTACGGGTGCAGTATTCGGTACGGTTAAAAAAATCTTTTTCATATTCATGCCGCACATAAGCATGAGAGGTGTCAATCCATTTTTGCTCGCCGGTTTCGGCATCTTCTACCCGGAGCATACCCACCTTTGGCAGATGCATATCCATCTTGTCGTAAATCTTCACACCAACAATGTCGTGCCGTGCAGCGGCTACCCGTAAAGAGTCAGCGTAATTGGCATCAATAAAATCACTCAAAATAAAAGCAATGCTTTTGTGCTTGTTGATGTTGGTGAAATAACGCAGGGCTGTGCTCAGCTTTGTACTTTTTTTTGTTGATGAAACGGAAAGCAACTCACGGATGATGAAAAGCGCATGATCGCGGCCTTTTTTGGCCGGGATGTATTTTTCAATTTTGTCGCTGTAAAAAATCACCCCAACCTTATCACCATTGTTAATGGCTGAAAAGGTGAGTACCGCTGCAATCTCGGTGCTTAATCCTTTCTTGGATGTATTGATGGTGCCAAACAGCGAGGATGCACTCACATCCACCAGCAGCATCACCGTAAGTTCCCGCTCTTCTTCAAAAACTTTTGAAAACGGATGCCCAAAACGTGCCGATACATTCCAATCGATAAAGCGAATGTCATCACCGGCTGCATACTCTCTTACTTCTTTGAAGTGCATTCCTTTTCCTTTGAATGCACTGTGGTATTCGCCGGAAAAAAGATTCGTCGTCAACTGCTTGCTCTTGATCTCAAGCTGCCGGACTTTTTTGAGTATGTCTTGTAGTGTTAGCATGATGATGAGTGGTGAGTGGTGAATGGTGAATAGTGAGAGAAAAACTCACAACTGACCATTCACCACTCACGGTTAGGGGGTATTTATCTTTTGCAAAATCTGGTCAATTACATTCTCTGTTGATACATTTTCTGCTTCGGCTTCATAGGTAAGACCAATGCGGTGACGCAACACGCTGTGGGCAATGGCCCGTACATCATCCGGCGTTACATACCCACGGCCGTTTAAAAATGCTTGCGCTTTTGACGCCAGGGCCAGCGCTATGCTTCCCCGCGGCGACGCACCATAGGAGATCACTGGCTTTAACCCGGCGAGGCCAAACTGGTTGGGGTCACGGGTGGCAAACACCAGTCCTAAAATGTATTGCTCTACTTTTTCATCAAGGTAGATCTGGCGCACCAGTTTCCGGGCTTCGTTGATTTCGTAGGTGGAGAGAATTGGATTGATTACCGGCGGTGCCGAACCTTCTACATTCTGGCGAATGATCAACTGCTCGTCACGCATGGTGGGATAACTTACCACCACCTTCATAAGGAAGCGGTCCACCTGTGCTTCGGGGAGCGGATAGGTCCCTTCCTGCTCAATGGGGTTTTGCGTAGCCAGTACAAGAAAAGGTTCATCCAGCTTGTAGGTAGTATCACCAATGGTGATCTGCCGTTCCTGCATGGCTTCCAGCAAGGCGCTTTGCACTTTGGCCGGGGCCCTGTTAATTTCATCGGCCAGCACAAAGTTGGCAAAGATGGGGCCTTTGCGTACCACAAACTCGTTGCGTTGCTGGTTGTAGATCATGGTACCAATCACGTCGGCCGGCAAGAGGTCGGGGGTGAACTGGATGCGGCTGAATTTTGCCTGGATGGCCTGTGCCAGCGATTTGATGGCCAGTGTTTTGGCCAAACCCGGAATGCCTTCCAATAAGATGTGGCCGTTAGCAAGCAGGGCGATGGCCAACTGCTCCAGCATTTTTTCCTGGCCTACGATTGTCTTCGATAGTTCGGAGAAGAGCTTTTGCCGTAAATTGTGCCTGTCTTTGATTAAATTCGTGAGGTGCGTAATTTGCTCGGATGTCGTCATAGAAAAATTTCGTCCCGCAGGATTAACAAATAGTTTGCCTGAATAAAATTACTGCAACACAAATTGTATAATTATGAAAATCTTTTCAACTGCCGGTGTGCTTTGTTTCTGCCTGTTTCTGCTTTCCTGTCAAAAAGAGGATGATAACGAGGAACCTACTAAAGCCGATCATATTTCAACTTCAGCATGGGTTTACAAAGATGGGGGTATTGATGGAACCAAGGATGGTGTAGTTGATCTTCCCTTCCCGCCTGGTACGATCGAAGCCTGCCGTATAGATAACACACTGAAGTTTGAAAAAAATGGTACCGGCACTTCAGGAGAAGGCGCTACCAAGTGCAATGCTAATGATCCACAGTCAACTTCCTTTAACTGGAGCTTTGCCGACAATGAAGGAACACTTGTAATGAGCAATAATGTTTATGCCTTACTAAACGGAAGGTTTAAGATATTAGAACTGAATTCAACTTCGTTCCGTGTGAGCAAAGACACAGTGCTTTCCGGACAAAATTTGGCTATTATTGTAAACCTTCAACACTGATCCTTTTTCGTCAGTGTTTAGTGCTTAATCTATATAAGGAACCTTTGCGATTGTTTACACCAGTTTGGCTGCTCTTAGGAAAGGTCTTTCCTCTCAATTTTACTTAGTTTCCCGGCGGCTCATAATCATACGGCAACTGGTCGGCCAGGTTTCTCCAGCTCCAATAGCCCTGGTTAATCCAGCTTTTCTGGTCCGTAAAATAGCCATTGGGTTTGATCAGGATGGTTTCGGTAATATCAACGTATGAGATCTGTACCGGTACGTTCAGCGGTAACTTATTTTTTTGGAGGTAGCGTTTCTCGGGGGCTTTTTTCGTGTACGTGATACTGGCCTTTTGCGGGAAGAACAATTCGGCATTGGCGGTAGAATCATCGAAATAATAAAAAGTCGTATCGTAGGGGTTGCGCAGGCGGGCAAATTTTGTGCTGCTGCCCGTTGAATACATGTCCACCGTAAAGCCTTCCTTAATCAGTGTACTGTCGTAGTAAGCCCGTAGAAAGTGCAGGCGTGAGCCAAGATAGGCTTCTTTGCGGGCCTTGGCCCAGGCAGTTTGTTGCTCGGCATCACCTTCCATCGGCAGGTACAAACATTTGCCGCGATAAGAATTCAGGTCCGTCTTAAAAAAATGAACAAACGAGTCCAGCTCGTAACGCATGTTATATCCCAGTGCCCTGTTCTCGATCTGCAGGGGTTCGGTGGCCAGCACTTTCAGGCGGTCGTTTCGTTTGAAATATAAAAATTTTAACGCCTGCGGGTTCAGCAAAGTACAGCTGTCGGCATTGGGAGAGGCACCGATAAAATGCTCCAGGAAAAACTGCCCGTGCTTTTCCCAGCCATCCGGCACTTCGTTGGTGTTTCTGATGATAACTTCTCCCAGGGTATTATCGCCTTTCTGCAAGTCCACGGTGAAATTCCTGTCGCCATTCACTTCCGCCAGGTTGATGGTGCGACTCATGTATCCGGTAAATGAAATCACGATTTCGTAACCGCCCCGGTCGAGGTAAAGTTTAAATGCGCCTTCTTTATCGGAGAGGGTTCCTTTGGTGGTGTTTTGTGCAAACACGGAGGCACCTTCGAGTGGCTGACCGGTTTCGGCATCTTTTACAGTACCCGAAAGGGTGCCCTGCGCAAAGGAAAGTATGGTAACCAGTAAGCTAAATAAGAGCAGAAAGGTTTTTTTCATAAGAAATGCGATGGTGGTTATAACGCTAATTTACCTTCTTTCATTGCCTGCTGGTATTGTGCGCAGGCTTTTTTTATCAGAACTTCCAGCGGCTGAAAGGCAAAGCCGGGCAGGGCTTTCAACAAGGCACTGTTATCAAAAGAGGTATGGCTGTGGGCAATTTTTGCTGTTTCTTTCGAGAGCAGGGGCTTTTTCCCGGTCAGTGCTCCCTTGATTGCCTCCAGCCGCCAGGCAATTTCGCCCATGGTTTTATTGGCGTAGCGATGCGGTGGCTTTTTGCCAAAACCTTCGGCAATGGTGGTGAACAACCACTGGAAACTGCGGTTCTCCGCATTTACAATAAACCGCTTTTGCGTAATGTTGGAGAGGAGCAGCTGTACGGCGGCTTCGGCGGCATCTTCCACGCCAACAAAGCCGTTGATGCCTTTGGTGTACCAGGGAAATTCTTTGTAGGCATTTTTAAAAATGGCGCAACTGCTTTGGTGCCAGTTCCCATAACCCAGGATGGTGCTGGGATTGATGATCACCCCTTCCAGGCCCTCGGCAAAGCCACGCCAGGCATTCATTTCGGCCTGGTGCTTGGTGATTGCATAGTTCGTGTTGGCCTTGGTAGCTTCCCATTTTTTTTCTTCCGAAACGGTAGTGGCATTCAGCGTACGGCCCAGCGCCGCCACAGAACTTACATGCAGCAATCGCTTTACGCCGGCTTCCAGGGCAATGTTAACAACATTGGCCGTGCCGTCTATGTTGACCTTGTACATCACATCGCGGTCCATTTTGGCAAACGACACAATCGCTGCGGAATGAATAACGGCTTCGGCACCCTGCATACCTTCTTCCAGCGCTACCACATCCAGTACATCGCCTTCTATCCATTCGACCTTTTCCCAAACGGCAGGCGGAATAAAAAACGGTAATTGGGAAGTGGAGCGGCGCAGGGCCTTTACGGCATGTCCTTTTTCCACTAAGTTTTTAATGATGTAAGCACCTAAAAAGCCGGTGCCGCCGGTGATAAAAACGGCCACCTGTCCCCCGGTGGGGGAACTTCGGTCAATGTTTTCTTTTTTATCTTCTATCATTTCCTTTGCTCAATCTTATAAAAAGCATGTTTTGCTCAACGGGCATATGAATGTACAAGTGTGCAACACGATGATGGCTGAAATTATTTTGTGAATCGTAAGAGAATGGCTGAACAAAGAACAGTTGCATGCACCTAGGTTCCCCCACCGGGAGATAGGGGACCATAATACCCTTTCCCTGTTTTTTTGCCCAATTCTCCCTTTTCCACTTTTTCTTTTTGAATGTAGGAAGGTTGTAACCGTTCGGGTTTGCCAAGCTGCTCATACACCGAACAACTTACGGCATAATTCACATCGTTGCCGATAAGATCCATTAGTTTGAAAGGACCCATCTTGAAGCCCGCAGCTTCCAGCAAACGATCCACTACATCGTAGGAAGTGCCTTCCTCTGCCAGCCGGAGCGACTCAATATAATACGGTCTTGCTACACGGTTCACAATAAAACCAGGTGAATCCTTGCAAACTACCGGAACCTTTCCCACTGCTTTGGTGAAGGCCACCAGTTGTGCTATTACATCATCGGCAGTTTTTTCACCCTTTACTACTTCTACCAGTTTCATGAGCGGCGCCGGGTTAAAAAAGTGCAGGCCCGCCACCTGTTCGGGACAGGGCAGCTCCTTCGCGATCTGCGTAATGGAAAGCGAAGACGTATTGGATGCAAAAATGGTTTTTCTGCTATTGATAGCAGCCAGTTGCTGGAACAGCGAGATCTTAACGTCCAGTTTTTCTACAACGGCTTCTATTACAAGATCAGCCTTGCATTGTTGGAGGTCCGAAACAAAAACAGTATTGCCAAGGGTTTCTTCAGCTTTCTGCTGCACAATCTTTTCTTTCTCCACCAATCTTGCCAGATCACTTTCCAATTTTTTTGCCGCATGCTGTACGGCGGCTTCCGATACATCAAAAAGCAGGGTGCGAAAACCCGCCGATGCCGAAACCTGTGCGATGCCGCTTCCCATGGTGCCGGCACCACAAATACAAATGGTTGTCATACGCGATGATTGGTGTAAATGTACATTGGTAATGAAAACAACTTACCTTAATACTTTAAAGTCATTGTTATGGCCACAACCAACACAACGGATTTTTACCGAAAGCCCTACCTTACCACGGCCGCGTATGCACTTGCCTTGCTGCTTTTCCTGCTGCCTTTTTTTGATATCAAGTGCAACAATATTTCCATGGCAAAACTGAGTGGCATCAACATGGCCACCGGTAGCAAACCCAGTTTAAGCCGCGAAATGGAGGACATGCAAAACAGTTTCCCGGGTGAGCGGAGGCGTGCATCTGCGTCGGTAGATGGCGAGGGACAGTTGTTTATTACAGCTTTGTTTGCCTTGTTGCTGGGTGTGGCCGGATTGCTCTATTCGATTTTTAATAAGGGTGAAAACCAGCGACCGGGTATGTACATCGGCGGTTTGGGCGCCCTGGCCCTGATCGGATCCTGGATACAGGTGAGTTCATATGTCAGTGAGAATGCAAGGTCGCAAGGCGGTCCACAACCCGATGACCGTTTTTCCGCTATGATAAATATATCGGCTTCACCAACATTCTGGTTTATCTTGTGCCTGCTCCTTTTTCTGGCGGCAGCCTTTATCAGCTACCAAAAAAGCAAGCCGGCAATAGCAGGAACTGCAACGGCAGACGAAAAACCGCCACAGGCAGCCCCGCAGATTAAAATTAAAAACCCCGGCGACCAGTCCGAGTTTCCATCATCTCCCGAAGGGGAGCGGGACCTTGGATAAATTACGCCAGTAGGTTCACCAGAATAAACGAAGCCGTAATTACTACAATAAGACGGATAGCAGTTTTTAATGTGTGTGAGCTGATCAGGTTTTGCATAAAGATTTGAATTGGTAGCTAAAATTGCTGCCAATTTTTTTTGCTGTCAAGAGGCCATAGCCAAATGCCTTTTTTTCTTCGCCGGAATGTACCGGGAAATAGCCGGTTGGTATAAAAAGTTTCGGAAATCCTGCCAGTATTTAGATGTTTGTCTAAATATTAAAATATTTCGTTGGCTGCGCCGGATTGTTTTTGTGGTCAACCCTAATAAAGTTGTATGAACCTTCTGTTCAAAGCACTGAACGATGCCACCCGGAGAGAGATCCTCACCTTGCTGAAGGAAGGGGATAAAACGGCCGGTGAGATTGCAGATCATTTCAACATCTCAAAACCCAGTATCTCGCATCACCTGGACTTGTTGAAACAGGCGGGCCTGGTGGAAGCGGAGAAGCAGGGGCAGTTTATCCTTTACTCGCTGAACACCACCGTGGTGGACGAGATTGCGCAATGGTTCATCCAGTTTAAAACGAAAAAAAAGTAGTGATATGAAAAAACAAACTGCATTTCTTTTGGCTGTTATTCTCATTGCTTTGCTGCCGTTCGGCTACCTGCTAACAATCTATGACAGCCTGCCGCAACAGGTGGCCCTGCATTATGGTACGGACATGAAACCTGACCGGATGGGCGATAAAGCGGAATTGTGGCTGGTGTGCAGCCTCATTGCCGCGGCATCGGTAGTGGTGTACCTGCTGCTTACCAATATCAACCGCATTGATCCCAAGCGCCAAAACAGTAAGCCGTCTTCTACATTCAACAAGCTGGCTTTTGGATTGGTAATCTTTATGGCAATACTCAACTGTGTCATCATTGCATCAGCGCAGGGCGAAATCGATATTCAAAAAGTCATGTTCCCGCTGATGGGACTCATGTTTGCTTTCATTGGCAATTACATGAACCACATCAAGCCAAATTATTTCGCCGGCATCCGTTTGCCCTGGACGCTTAGCAGCGATGAAAACTGGCGCCGTACCCACCAGTTGGCGGGTAAAATATGGTTTGCAGGCGGCGTGTTGATTGCCATCTTGGGGCTGGTGCTTCCTGCAACTGCCGCCTTCCCGGTTTTTATTGGTGCTTTGGCGGTGATGGTGCTGATCCCTGTGATTTATTCGTACCGGCTTTTCAAACAGCACGTATAGTTGTGTAGCAATTTTCAATAGACGATAAGTCCTGCAAGTGAAATGGTATAATGCGTAAAACGTTGGCATATGAAATTCTGTTTTTTCATCTTCAGTCTTTTCCTGTCTCTAACCTCCCGTGCGCAAAAGAACATCGAGGGAACCTGGGAAGGTAAACTCGCTGTGGCTGGTAACACTTTGCGGCTGGTGATTCATCTTAAAGGCCAGGGCGGTGCTTATTCAGCTACGCTTGACAGCCCCGACCAGGGAGCAAAAGGTATTCCCGTCAGCAGTGTGCTCTCGACTGGCGATAGCCTGCACCTGGAGGTAGCAGTAGCAAGGGCAAAACTTTCCGGCCGGTTGATCAATGATTCTACACTAAACGGGCAATGGCAGCAAGGCGGCGCCGCTTTTCCCATTGAGTTGAAAAAGACCACAGCGGGTAACAACGCTGCCGCGGCACAAAAGCGGCCCCAAACACCCCAGCCGCCATTCCCGTACGACAGTAAAGATGTTACCTACTACAATGCCGACAGGTCGATCCGGTTTGGTGCTACAATTACCAAACCGTTTGGTGGTGGTTCTTACCCGGCGGTTTTGCTCATTACCGGCTCTGGCCCGCAAAACAGGGATGAAGAATTGTTTGGCCACAAACCGTTTGCGGTCATCGCTGATGACCTGACAAAACGGGGTTTTTTGGTGTTGCGTGTTGATGATCGTGGTGTTGGTCAAACAACCGGTGATCACGGGTCTGCTACCTCGAAAGATTTTGCCGATGATGTAAAGTCCGGCCTCGCCTTTTTGCGATCCTTACCTGAAGTGGATGAAACCAAAATAGGTTTGCTGGGGCACAGCGAAGGGGGCATGATTGCACAAATGGTAGGTGCTGAGCAAAATGATTTGGCGTTTATTGTTATGCTGGCGGCGCCGGGCATTCCGGTTACGGAATTAATGACATTGCAAAACGAGGCAGTGTTGCTTGCAGCCGGCGTCGACAAAGAAGCTGTAAAAGCGTATCTGGGTCTTTACCGCCAACTGATTGCGGCTATTGCCTTTGCACCCGCTGAACAGGCAGCGAAGATGACTAGGGATATCGTGGACAATTGGATAAAGAAAACTCCCAAAGAAAAAGTACTGGCTACTACCGGCATCAGCGATGAAGCGGGTAAACAAAAATGGGCAGCAGCCTTCAGCAAGCAGGCGGGGCATCCTTGGTTTAAACATTTTCTGCAGTATAACCCTGATGTCTATCTTAGAAAGCTGAAGGCAAAAGTGCTTGCACTCAACGGCGAAAAAGATGTTCAGGTAACACCTTCAGCCAATCTTGCAGGTTTGCGGGCATCGCTGAAAAAGAGCCCATCACCTCAATACGATATTGTTGAGTTAAAAGGATTGAACCATTTGCTTCAGCGCTGCCGCCAATGTACTCCCCAGGAGTATGGAGAATTGGAAGAAACCATTGCACCGGAAGCGCTGGAAGCCATCGGCACCTGGCTGGTGAAAGAGGTAAAGAATAAGTGACAGGAGTTGAACCGCAGAATAATGAACAAGGAATGTAAAATGAAGAAGTACTTTGCATTTATCTTTTCCTACTACTTGCAGTTAGCCTGCTTTTAAAAGAATGGCTGAACAGAGGACCCCCTTCTGCATTCATCATTCCTTGTTCATCTGTTCGATATGCAAACCATTTTGATCTGTTTATTTATTCTTCTGTTCTCCAAACACTTTTTCCCACAACAGCGGAATACGTTTCATCCATACCAGCTCTTTTTTCTTTAGCATGGCATCTTCTGCAGGAGAACCAAAGTATTTTTTTCCGCTTTCCAGGCTGGAGGGTACCCCGCTCTGTGCATAGATCTCGGCACCTTTACCGATCGTTAATGTTTTGCTTACACCTACCTGTCCCCACAGGATTACTTCATCTTCGATTGTGGTGGCACCGGCAATGCCTACCTGTGCGGCAAACAGGCAGTTCTTACCTACTACTGTATCGTGACCAATGTGTACCAGGTTATCCATCTTGGTACCGGCACCAATGACAGTATCGCCACTCACGCCACGGTCAATGGTGCAGTTGGCACCAATCTCTACACTGTCTTCAATCACAACCCGTCCGCCGCTGAGCATTTTTTTATAATGAACTTTCCTGTTTGTTTTCTTGTTGTAATAAAACGCATCGCTGCCAATCACGGTTCCGCTTTGAATGATAACATTGTCACCAATGACACAATGATCCATGATCACAACATTAGGATAGATCATGGTGTTCTTCCCGATCTGCACATGATTGCCAACCACGGCACCGGGCATCACGATGCTTCCTTCGCCGATGGTGGCTGTATCGCTGACCGCTTTTTGTGAGGGCAAAAATGGACGGTAGTGACTTACAATTTTCTGGTACGCTTCAAACGGGTCATCTACCACCAGTAATGATTTATGCGGAGGAAAATCTGTTTTCTTGTTGATGATAATAAATGTTGCGGCAGAGTTAATGCACTTCTGATAATATTTGGGATGATCAACAAACACCAGGTCTCCTTCTTCCACTTTATGGATCTCATTGATACCACTTGCTTCACGGTCCTTCTCCCCAACAATACGGGCACCGATCAAAGCGGCGATATCGGTTAACGGTACCTTTTCTTCAAAACGCATTCAAAAAATTTTTTCAAAGGTAACAGCGAATCGTTTGCACATCTTTCCAATAAAATGCGATGAGGTATGTTTCGGTTATGAGCCATTAAAACCAATACTGGTAAAAGCAATCTTTCTGGCAAACGTCTTTGTTCATTCAAAGAATAATGGGTTACAACATACACTTAACTGTGGTGGGGTTGGTCTCAATTAACAACTGCAATAAAAAATGTGAATAAAATTTGTATGATTTTTTTTTCGTTAGAAAAAAATCTTTTTAATATTGTGTAAGGAAATTTATTTTCCTGTACTTACTAACCCATCTACATATTAAGCCTTCCGCAAAACGGAGGGCTTTTTGTTTGGCAGCTTTACACCAAATGATTGGTTGAAAAGGAATACATTTATTGTTGACTAAAGAATCTGTACATGTTAAAATCAATGACTGGCTTCGGCAGGGCCGAACAAAGTGTAGGCGATAAAACGTTTCTGGTAGACATCAAATCACTCAATGGCAAACAGTTTGAACTCCAGTTAAAGCTCCCCGCATTTTTAAAGCCTTTTGAATTTGATATCCGTAAACTACTTTCCGAAAAGCTGGCAAGAGGCAGCGTAGATTGTACCATCAGCCTGAAAGAAACAGGCAATGCAAAACCAGTTACGATCAATACGGACCTGGCAAAGGCGTATTACCAACCCCTGCGTTCACTTTCGGACGAACTGGGTCTTGATACATCCTCCTTATTAAGCACCATCATCAAACTTCCCGAAGTGATTACTCCGACCAGTGATACATTGACGGACGAGGAGTGGAAGGGCCTCACCGGTGTGATCAGCGCGGCCATTGATAACCTGAATTATCACCGGCAGGAAGAAGGCAAAGTGCTGCAGGCTGATCTTGAACTGCGCATTGCCAACATTTTAAAACAGCAGGAAGAAGTGGAGCGGCTGGAGCCATTGCGCAAGCAAAAGATCCGCGAAGGCGTTACCAGGCTGCTGGAAGAAAACGTAGGTAAAGAAAATTATGATGGTAATCGCCTGGAACAGGAGCTCATCTACTACATTGAAAAAATCGACATCAGCGAAGAACAGGTGCGGCTGCGTAACCACTGCGAGTATTTTACTGCCATCCTTCGCGATGAAGAAGAAAGCAAAGGCAAAAAGCTTTCATTCGTATTGCAGGAGATCGGCAGGGAGATCAATACCACCGGTGCCAAGGCCTACGATTCCACTATTCAAAAATCAGTTGTACTGATGAAGGATGAACTGGAAAAAGCAAAAGAACAGGTTCTGAATGTGCTCTGAGAAGAGATCAATAATTCTACAGTAAAAGGGAGTTACCGGGCAACTGGACTCCCTTTTGATTTTTGTCTTTTTACTTTTGACTTAATTAGTTTTGCTTCATGTGGAAACTCATTCAGCGGCCAATAAATTTTCTCTGCCTGCAGCTTGTAGCATCCTGCGTATGGCTTCTTGCATCCTGCGACACCATCGACCTGTACGAAAAAGTGGTGCCTGTACCAAAGCATCAGTGGCAAAGCAGCTTTAAGCCGCAGTTTACGTTTGATGTGAAGGATACTACCGTTCCTTACCAGGCGTTTGTGATTTTCCGTCACAACAACAAATACAGATACAACAACATTTGGGTCAACCTGTATGCTACCGGTCCGGCAGACAGCACGCAAAAACTGGGACTGGAATTGCCGCTAGCCAGCAAAGAAGGCTGGCTGGGTACGGGTATGGATGATGTGTTTGAACACCGCATCCGCATTGGCAACGAAGTGGAACGGTTCCGCTTTGTACGGATGGGCGAAGATGGTTTCTATTTTACAAGACCGGGTCAATACACTTTCAGCCTTGAACAGATCATGCGGGATGACCCGCTGCCTGAAGTACTGAACATAGGCTTCCGGCTGGAAAAGAAAAGGCCTTAGCATGGCAAACGATACCAAACGCAAACTCCGCCTTGTTACCATCGTTTACTGGGTGCTTCTTCTTTACATTATTGCCGCCCTTGTGTGGTGGGCCATTTTGCTGCTGCAACAAAACACAGAGATCTTCAACCAGCGCCGGGCAACGCTTGATCTAACAGCGGCTGATTACCGTGACCGGTTAGAAAACATCAATAAAGAGCAAAAGCGGGGAGAGTACAAATACATTGGCGAAGGCAGTGCGTTTCTGCTCCTGATCCTGGTGGGAGCCGTATTTGTTTACCGGGCTGTCCGCAGGCAGTTCAGGCTGCAACAGCAACAGCAAAATTTTGTCATGGCGGTAACGCATGAATTGAAAACACCCATTGCCGTAGCCAGGCTGAACCTGGAGACGATGCAGAAGTACCAACTGGAAGAAAGCAAGCAGCAAAAGCTGGTGCAAATGACCTTGCAGGAAACCCTGCGACTGGATACGCTCATCAACAACATTCTCATTTCTGCGCAACTGGAAGGAAATGCCTACCGTGTAGCCAAAGAGGAACTAGACTTTTCGTCGCTGGTAGAGGATGTGGTACGCAGTTTTCAAAACCGTTATCCCGACAGGGTTTTACAGGCTTCCATCGGAGAAGAAATCGATTTGAAAGGTGATGCCATGCTGCTGAAGTTGTTGCTGAGTAACCTGCTCGAAAACGCCAACAAATACTCACCCAAAGACAGGCCCATCAACATTGACCTATCGGTAAATACAACCATTTCCCTGGTGGTGACCGATGAAGGTCCCGGCATACCGGAAGAAGAAAAAAAAGCGGTGTTCGAAAAGTTTTACCGCATCGGCAACGAACACACCCGCAAAACGCAGGGCACCGGCCTTGGACTTTTCATCTGTAAAAAAATTGTGCAGGACCATAGCGGCGAGATTACAATCAAGGACAATCAACCAACAGGAAGTAAATTTATCGTTCAATTTAACCCAGCCGTATGATTGATACATCCAAACCATCCATTCTGTTAGTGGAAGATGAAGAGAACCTGCACGAAAGCCTGAAAATGAATCTTGAATTACAGGGCTACCAGGTTACGTCTGCCTTTGATGGCCTGCAAGCATTGAAAGCAGTGCAGAATGAGTACTTCGACCTGATTATTATGGATGTGATGATACCTGAAGTGGATGGCTTTAGCGTGACGCAGAATATTCGTCTCACCAATACCGAAGTACCTATATTGATTCTGAGTGCAAAGGACAGCAGTGTTGATAAAGTAACCGGGTTGAAAAAGGGTGCCGATGATTATCTCACCAAACCCTTTAACCTGGAAGAACTCCTGTTGCGTGTGCAAAAGCTGATTGAAAAGGCTAAGCGGCTGCAAAAAACGTCTACTGTTGGCGACACCTACAATTTTGGCGGCAATACCGTTGATTTTAAGGCGCAGCAGGCAACTACCAGCCGTGGCGAAAGAATTGACCTGAGTAAAAAAGAAGCCATGTTGCTGAAGCTCCTGATTGAAAACAAAAACGATGTGGTGCCACGGGAAAAGATACTGCAGGCTGTGTGGGGTTATAATGTGTATCCTACCACCCGTACCATCGACAATTTTATTCTGAGTTTCCGTAAGTATTTTGAAGAAGACAGCCGCAATCCCAAATACTTTCATTCGGTAAGAGGTGTAGGGTATAAATATGCAGAATAACTGATTGCGCTGTTAAAGACTTTTATTTTACTCCTGCAAATTGGCAAGGTTTATTCTAACCAGCTATTGCGTAAAAAAGGAAATTCTCCTGCTGACCATGTACCAACAGGATTATTGCGGCCTAATCGATGTAGTGATTATACACGGCTTTGTATCCGGCCAGTTTTGAAAAAGGTGCCAAAAGGCCAAATACAATCCTTTGCACCGCGTAAGGTGGTTTGGCAATGCGAAAAACATTCTTGTAATACCGGGCAAGTAAAGCTGTCTGCAAAACCGGCGGCATTCCTTTTTCGTCAACCATCCCGCTTTGCGCTAATCCCATCCCGGTTTCCAAAAAGTATTCGGTGCTCAGTGCAGGTTGCACTTTCCAGTTAACAACAGCCTTGGTAACACCCGCATTCCACATGGAGTGTACCGTACAGGGAGGGATCTCCAATTGATCGCCAGCCTGCAGGGTCCATACTTTGCCATGGATGCGCACTTTCAGTGTGCCTTCCAGTACAACAAAAACTTCATGCTGCTTGGGATGATAATGTGGTATCGGCTCTACCGATTGTGGTGCAAAGCTGGATTCCATTTCCAGTAACTGGCCTTCGGTATCGCAGCTTGTCTGCAGGAACCGGATGCTCTGTCCCGTGACCGGGTTGCGTATTACCTTGTTTTTGTATGCCATAGAACGAATTATCGTACACGAAGTTGACACAGCAGCACGGCAAACAAAAGCTGAAAGGGAATGAACCGACGATTTTAGAGGATTAGTTGCGGAAAAGTCAACCCGCTATAAGTGATAAGCCTTATCTGGTACAAGCTTTCTTTTCAATTGTTCAATCTTGCTGACTGCTCTGTACAAGTGTGGCAGCAGGTAGAGACAAAAACCTTAACGATAAATGACAAACCTGTAACTTCAATACAAACTAACTTTGACCGATGGATCGTAAGCAAGAAGTCCTGCAGGACGTAGTGATAAAATTTGCCGGAGACAGCGGCGATGGCATGCAGCTCACCGGTACCCAGTTTACCAACAATACCGCCCTTTTGGGCGCCGACCTTTCTACTTTTCCCGATTTCCCGGCCGAGATCAGGGCGCCGCAAGGCACCTTGCCGGGTGTGAGTGGTTACCAGTTGCGCTTTTCCAGCGAAGCCATTCATACCCCCGGTGACCAGTGGGATGTGCTGGTGGCGATGAATGCCGCCGCTTTAAAAACTAACCTGAAAAGCCTGAAGAAGGGTGGAAAAATCATTGTAAACACGGATGGCTTTGATACGAAAAATCTCCGCCTTGCAAATTACCCTGATGGTGTGAATCCCATTGAGGACAATTCGCTGGAAGGTTATGAGGTCATTAAAATGGATGTAACCAAAATGACTCGTGAGGCCCTGAAGGATTTCCAGATGGGCACCAAGGAAAAAGACCGGGCCAAGAACATGTTTGTACTGGGCTTTTTATACTGGATGTATGGCCGCGATATGAAGAATACGGAGCGGTTCCTGGAAGAGAAATTTGGTAAAAAACCCGATATTCTTGAAAGCAATTTAAAAGTACTTCGTGCCGGTTACAACTACGGCGATACTACCGAAACTTTTACCACGCAATACAAGGTGGAAAAGGCAAAGATTCAGGCGGGAGCTTACCGCAGCATCATGGGCAACCAGGCACTTGCCTACGGGTTGATTGCCGCATCGGTAAAAAGCGGGCTGCCACTTTTCCTGGGCACTTATCCCATCACCCCGGCTTCCGATATTCTGCACGAGCTGAGCAAGCATAAAAATTTTGGCGTAAAAACCTTCCAGGCGGAAGACGAAATCGCCGCGATTTCCTCCGCCATTGGCGCCAGCTATGGCGGTCACCTGGGAATAACGACAACGTCCGGTCCGGGTATGGCCTTGAAAAGCGAAGCCATGGGACTGGCCATGATGCTGGAGATTCCGCTCCTGATTGTAGATGTGCAACGTGGTGGTCCTTCTACCGGTCTGCCCACCAAAACCGAGCAAAGCGATCTGCTGCAGGCTTACTATGGCCGCAACGGAGAAAGCCCGATGCCGGTGGTGTCGGCGTCTACACCCAGCGATTGTTTTGAAGCTGTATATGAAGCCGTTCGCATTTCGGTGGAGCACATGACGCCGGTAATCTTTTTGAGTGATGGTTACATTGCTAACGGCGCTGAGCCCTGGCAGTTTCCCAATACCGATAGCCTGCCCGCTATTCATGTCAAGTTCAAAACAGAACTGGGGCATAATGAAACAAAGTTCCAGCCCTATCTCCGGGATGAGAACCTGGTACGTCCCTGGGCCCTGCCCGGCACACCGGGACTGGAGCATCGCATTGGCGGACTGGAAAAAGAAAACATTACGGGTAACGTAAGTTATGATCCGGAAAACCACCAGTTGATGGTGAAGATCCGCCAGGAAAAAGTAGACAAGATTGCTTACAACATTCCCGAGCAAACATTGGACAATGGACCAGAGGAAGGTGATGTGTTGGTACTGGGCTGGGGATCTACCTACGGTGTTATCAAAACGGCCGTGGAAGAACTGCTGGCACAAGGCCACAGCGTAGCGCATGCCCACCTGCGGTATGTGCGGCCTTTTCCCCGCAACCTGGGTGATATGCTGAAGCGTTATAAAACGGTTTTGATTCCCGAAATCAATAACGGGCAGTTGGTTAAAATCATCCGCGATTTATACCTGGTGGATGCAAAAGCTTACAACAAGATTATGGGTGTACCCATCACCAAATCCGAGCTGTTGGAAGAAATCAAAAAGCACCTGCACCTGACCGCTTCACTCTCCTGACCAACCAAAGAAAACAAACCCTGTGTTTAAATAAAAAAGCGCAATCAATTGATGGATTGCGCTTTTTCTTTTTGTTACCAGCAATAGCATCATTGCGCATTCTTTTGTTGTATCGCACACTTCAGCGTTCAGGAATGCTATTGGTCTTTGTAGACCCACTCCTGGTTCTTCCCAACACAGGCAAGTAATAAGCTGCCCCGCCAAGGAAGAAAGGTATGGCTGCTTTAGCAGGACCTATAGGAAAGGTCATCCGCTTTGCTTCACCAGCATCATCTCCACCTTCAGAGCCAAACATCCACTGTTCAATGCACAACCCTCACTTCACAAGGCTTAGTCCGCAAGTCTCCTTTCTCCTTTCCCTCACCCGCTGGTCCGGCGCCTTATTGCGCATAGGCTAACGCTTCTCTTTGCTGTAAAGACAGCCTGGCGCAATAAGGCGCCTGCAGGCTCTTGCTTCATCAGCCACTAAGAAAGTATTGTTTCCCACAACCTTTAGTGAAGATTATGAACAAAGAGAATAACTGCAGAAAAGAAGGAAAGAGCAACCTATGATACCTGCCTCATGTGCGCCGGCCCGGCTGCGCCTGCGGAGCAATGGCGGCAGCCTTGACCTTTTTGCTCTACTTTTTGCGTCAAGGCAAAAAGTAGAAAACATACCAAAGAAAACAGGCCACTAATCGAAAGCTGTCTAAAGTAAATCTCACAGATCCCCCGTTCCCCGAAATGACAAGGGAGAGTCAACACTGTAGCAGACTGGCTTCAGATGGTAAATGGAGAGAATAATCAGTACAAGATGCGCAATCTTGAAGTGTAACTGGTTTTATCCGGAGAAAGGCTGTCCATCAATTCAAGCTCGGATCATTAAATGTATCACCCTGCCGGAGGTCACCTGTCTGCAGTCCCTTTTTAAACCAGTACATACGCTGCTCCGATGTTCCATGCGTAAAGCTTTCCGGCACTACGTAACCCTGCGCTTGTTTTTGCAGGCGGTCGTCACCAATGGCATTGGCGGCCCGTAGCGCTTCCTCCACATCGCCGGATTCCAGGTAACCTTTACCTTGAATATAATGTGCCCATACACCGGCATAATAATCAGCCTGCAGTTCCAGCTTTACCGAATACTTGTTGTATTCACCTTGGCTGAGTTGTTGCCGCAGCCGTGAAACTTTTGCCGATGTTCCCAGCAGGTTCTGCACATGGTGTCCCACTTCGTGGGCAATCACATAGGCCATGGCAAAATCGCCGGATGCGCCAAAGCGCTGCCCTAGTTCTTTAAAAAAGGAAAGGTCTACATATACCTTGCTGTCGCCGGGACAATAAAAAGGCCCCACTGCACTGCTGGCGCTGCCACAGGCGGATTGAACGGCATCGGTAAACAATACCAGCCTTGGCTCCTGGTAAGGAACGCCAGCCTGTTCGGGTAAAATCCGGTTCCAGATCACTTCCGCATCCCGCAGCACCACGCTGGAAAACTGTGCCAGGCTATCCTGCGCTGCTTTTTCCTCCGCAGACATTTGTCGGGATTGTGTGCCGCCACCAATGGGCAACTGTGAGGGATCAACATTGCCGCCGGTAAATAAATTAAACAGCAGCACAATAACGCCAATGATACCACCACCTACTGCAATACCGCCACCACCAATACCGCGACGGTCTTCTACATTACCACTGCCTTCTCGTCCTCGCCAAAGCATAATTCAAAGTTTTTACAAACAGTAGAGTATAAAAAAATGTGCCGTACAGCTGCCGCTGCATTCATCGCAAAACAGGGTTGTCCAATTGCAAGCCAAATAGTTCTTTATTTTGCTCTTCAACTTTCGCCGTCATGAATCAGTTTTCCCGTGTTTTCCTTTTTATAGCTGTTGTCTTTTTTTCTGCTTGTCGTACTGCGCAACCCGGTGGCGCTTCAACAGACGATGGCAAGATCAACGTCACGTTTTTGCAGATCAACGATGTGTATGAAATCGCTCCATTGAGTGGAGGCCGCGAGGGTGGCATTGCCCGGGTGGCTACATTGAAAAATCAATACAAGCAAAAGAACCCGAATACATTCCTGGTGATCGCCGGTGACTTTTTAAGTCCATCCGTGTACAACAGCTTACAGCAGAATGGAAAGGCCATTCGTGGCAAACAAATGGTGGAAGCACTAAATGCGGCAGGCCTCGACCTTGCTGTTTTCGGCAACCACGAATTTGATATCCGGGAGGCTGAACTGCAAGAGCGGCTGAATGAGTCGGCGTTCAACTGGATTTCATCAAACACCTTTCACAAAACAGGAGCTGGCGTGGTGCCGTTTGCCAAAGCCGGCGGAACGCCTTTTCCCAAAACCAGCATTCTGCAGGTGCGTGATGCCGATGGTACCAGCGCAAAGATTGGATTGCTTGCTGTTACACTTCCCTTCAACAAAGCGGATTATGTGAGCTATACCGATCCGCTGCAGGCGGCCAAAGAAGCCTACAATAGTTTGAAGGATTCGGTGGATGCAGTGGTGGCCATCACCCACCAGTCGATGGAAGAGGATGAGCGGCTAGCCAGAGAACTGCCGGAACTGGCTGCCATTATTGGCGGGCACGAACACGATCAGCGCTATGCAAAAATTGGTGATGTCTATATCACCAAAGCCATGGCCAATGCTAAAAATGCCTATGTAGTAGACCTGCAGATCAAACCAAAGAAAAACAAGGTGAAAGTAAAAACGGCGCTGGAAGAACTGAACGAAACCGTTCCGCTGGACAGTGCCACCAATGTGGTAGTGAAGAAGTGGAACCGCATTGCCGAAGAAGCCTACAGTACGTTAGGTTTTGATGCCGGTGCCATTGTGATCAGCAAAGGCGAACCGCTGGAAGGTCGTGAAACAGAAGTGCGTACCCGTTCCACCAATTTGGCCCAGCTGGTGATTGCAGCCATGCGAGACGCCGTGCCATTGGCTGATATTGCTGTTTTGAATGGTGGTTCTATCCGCGTGGATGATGTGGTGCAACTGCCGGTTTCGCAATACGATATTTTGCGCAGCCTACCCTTTGGTGGTGCCATCAGTACAGCCGATATGAAAGGAAGTCTTGTTGTGCGTATGCTGGAAGCCGGCCGCAAAAATTTTGGTATTGGCGGCTTTTTGCACTACAACGAAAACCTGCGGTACGATGCAACAACCGGTAACTGGATCCTGGAGGGGAAAGCCATTGATCCGCAAGCAACGTACAAGGTGGCTCTGCCCGAATTTTTAGTAACGGGAAAAGAAGCCAACATGGATTTTCTCAACCCGCAAAATCCCGATGTGGTGAAGCTTTATCCTGCTGCAACCGGTAAAACAGACCCGAGAACCGATGTACGGCTGGCAGTTGTGCAATACCTGCAAAAGAACAAGAGTCGGTTTATGTAAGGCTACTCCTTCTGTGAACGCCATATTCCATATCTGGCAGATATGGAATATGGCGTTTTGCTTTTGCCTATTTTAGCGCCATGCAAAAACTTTTTTTCCCTTTGCTGGCAGCGTCTTTTTTCTTTGCTGCGTGCAACAACACTGCTACTTCCAATGCCGCCGCTGATTCAACTACTTCCGATTCGGTGACCATGATCGATGGGCATCCCGGATGGATTCAGCAGGGCAATATATACGAAGTCAACGTACGCCAGTATACGCCGGAAGGAACGTTCAAGGCATTTGGGCAACACCTGCAACGCCTGAAAGACATGGGTGTACAAACCCTTTGGTTTATGCCCATTCAGCCCATTGGTAAAGAAGGCCGCAAAGGTGTGCTGGGGTCTTATTATGCCATTTCCGACTACCGTAGCGTGAATCCGGAATTCGGCACCATGCAGGATTGGAAAGACCTGGTGGCGCAGGTGCACAGCATGGGCATGAAAGTGATTATTGATTGGGTGCCTAACCACACGGCTCCTGATCATCCCTGGGTAAAACAGCACCCCGAATTTTTTATCCGCGATTCCAGCGGGACACCCGTTCACCAACCTGGTACCGACTGGACCGATACCCGCAAACTGGATTTCAAAAACCGCCAGTTGTGGGACAGCACCCTTAACATTATGAAATACTGGGTTACCGAAACAGGTATTGATGGTTTCCGTTGCGACCACGCACAAGGCCAGGGCCAGGAGTTTTGGACAAGAGCCAACGCAGAATTAAAAGGACTGAAACCGGGGCTGCTGATGCTGGCAGAGGCCGAAGATCCCTGGGTTTACAAAGCCGGCTTTGACATGAGCTATGCCTGGAAGTTCTTTCATAAAATGGTAGATGTAGCCGCTGGCAGAAGGCCTGCCAACTCCCTGGATTCAGTACTGCGGGAAGCCGATACTACGTTTAAAGATCCCGGAGCTCTCTTTCTGCATTTTACCAGCAACCATGATGAGAACAGCTGGAACAAGGCCGACTATGGCACAATGCCCGGTGCTTCCCATGCACCCTTTGCAGTAATTACACAAACCATCAAGCAATCGGTTCCGCTTATTTACAGCGGGCAGGAAGTACCAGTGCTTGACAGCATCAGCTTTTTTTACAAAGACACGATCTCTTTTAACCAACTGGGAAGGGCTCCTTTTTATAAAACCCTGCTGAACCTGCGAAGGAGCAATGCGGCGCTGGCAGCCAATGCTTCATTCAAAAAATTACGCACTTCTAACGATGCAGCCATTTATGCATTTGAGCGGGAAAAAGATGGCAATAAAGTTTTGGTGGTGACCAATCTTACCAACAAGGCGCAGCAATTCTCCTGGTTCGATCAACCGTCAGAAAAAGAATGGGACAACCTCTTCCTCCAAAACAGGGAGCCCGTACTTACTTCTATTGAACCCTGGGGGTACGCGGTATATCAAAAAAAGTGAAATGGCAAACGTGAAATGTGAGACGGGAGATGCTGTTACTTTGCGATTCATTTTTTTCACGTTGGACATTTCGCGTCTTACGAAAAGCACATTCTATGTACGACTCAATACTTGATTTTTTAAATCCGCTGAACCGATCGGAGATTAGTGGCGACACCGGTTATAAGGAAGGACAGGTAGGAAAAGTCATCCAGATCTATGACGAGGAATTTCCCGACCTGGATGATGTGGATGTAGTGATTGTTGGCTGTACCGATCAACGCGGAGCGGCCCTTTTGCACCCCAGTACAGCGCCGTTTGCCATTCGCAGCGAGTTTTATGCCCTTTATTACTGGCACCAGGATGTTCGCATTGCCGACATCGGCGACGTAAAAACGGGAAAAGCCTCCAGCGATACGTATGCGGCCCTGAAGATGGTGTTGCACGAACTGCAGCAGGCCAACAAAACAGTGATTGTCTTAGGCGGCTCACACGACCTGACGCTGGCGCAATACGGGGCGTTTGCCGATGATAAAAAGGCGATTGATGCCGTAGGGGTAGATGCCCTGGTGGACATCAACCTGGAGTCGCCGTTCCGTGCCGAAAACTTTTTGATGGAGCTGCTGACAGCGGAACCCAATTACATGCAGCACTACAACCACATCGGCTTTCAAAGTTATTATGTACACCCGCGGATGCTGGAAACCATGGACAAGCTGCGCTTCGATTGCTTTCGTGTGGGAACGGTAAAAGAACATATCGAGGAAATGGAACCGGTGATCCGCAACTGCAGCATCCTCTCGTTTGATATTTCGGCCATTGCCCGGGCTTTTGCACCGGCCAATCATATTTCACCCAATGGACTCAATGGCGAAGAAGCCTGTGTACTGATGCAGTATGCCGGCATGAGCCCGAACATGGCCAGCATTGGCATTTATAACTACCGGCCCGAACGCGACGTGGAGCATTTAACGGCCAAACAGATCAGCCAGATGCTTTGGTATTTTTTGGATGGCTACAGCCGCAACAAACGCGAAGCAAAACTGGAAGAGCGGGAATCCTTTAACGAATTTCACATGGCGCTGTCTGATATCGATACGGTTTTTCTGCAAAGCAAAAAAACGGGCCGCTGGTGGATGCAGCTGCCCGACAAACAGTTCATCGCCTGCTCGTACAAGGATTATATCACTGCCAGCAGCAACGAATTGCCGGAGCGATGGCTAAGGGCACAGGAAAGGCCTTGATGGTTTGGAGTTTGGGGTCTGGTGTTTGGAGTTGTTTAGACCGATCATACAATACAAAGCGTATTCTAAGTTTATGTTGCGACCAAGTTTTTTTAGGCGGCTTGTAAATAGTTGTCGACAAAAGGTGTTCTCCGCTTTATGACGGCAAACATTCTGTAGACAATTTTGTTTCGGACAATATTGATAGTGCTCATTTTT
>DASYHD010000032.1:0-432372 GCA_035998945.1 Flavisolibacter sp.
ATGAATGGCAGCACCAGTACAATAACTTTCATCCGCACCAATCGCTGAATGGAAAAACACCAGCAATGACAGTAAATAATTACCAAAAACAAAATCAACAAAGTCTAAATTAGCACCATCCTAAAAAGGGTAAGGCTTCAATAGGGGTTAAATATGTCTTTTACCAAGACTCCTTTTTAAGTAAAATTGAAAAAAGTTACTTTAGGGAAGAACAGAATTTCTTCTTGCAACTTTTTGTTGGTGCAAGTAAGCAAACACGGCTTGAAGGTTATAATTTAAAACGGTCTTATCGGCTTGGGGCAAGTTTCATGGGACCTATGTTTTATGGTTTTGTCCATGAATTGCTAAAACAGGCAGTTAACGAAGGGATTAAACGGCTTTATTTCTTGGCACGTGATGGCTATCTTTTGAAGATTATAGCAGAAGAAATTATAGCCTGTTTTCACTATAATATTGAGATTCACTATTTATATACTTCTAGACAGTCAACTTATTTCGCGTCAATTTTTTGTCTCACAACGGGTAGCTTTCAGTGGATTTTCCAAGAAATGGATAATGTGATTACTTTCAATGTTGTTGCAAAGCGTTTACATTTTAAGGCAAACACACTAATTGATTATTTGGGAGCAGATTTAAAGCAATCCCTTGTCAGTCACGGCTTGGATAATAGACTCACAAGTAATTTGATAAGCCGTTTGCAAAATGAACTTTTGAGTAATTCCAGTCTAAAAGCTAAAGTCGAATTAGAGGCGAGAGCTTACCGTGAGACTGTCATTGGCTATTTTGAACAGGAAGGACTTCTTCAGGATGAACGTATTGGTTTTGTTGATATAGGATGGAAGGGCACGCTTCAAGATGCTATATTCAGGATTTTGAAAAGTAAAAAACCTGATTTTAAACTCACATCTTACTATTTAGCGGTAACCCATTTCAGTGCAAACACCACTCCAGAAAATAGAAAAGTACCTGCCTATATTTTTCCCTCAATTAGACCTGGAATAGGACCTATCCTTGAACTACTTTTGCAATGCGAACATGGAACAACTGTATCTTATCAACGGGATGAAACCGGACGATTCGAGCCAGTTTTAAAAGCCACTTCTGTACATCTCGAAGAGTGGGGATTGGAGAGTTATAAGAAAGGTATCCGGACTTTTTCACGTACGCTTAGCCAATCACTAGCCGCATATCCAGATATTGAAACCACTTATGCAGCGATTACACCCATTCTTATCGAGTTGTTAGAAGATGCCACTCCCGAAGTGGCTGCTACGCTCGGAGATCTCTTATATAGTGGTAATATTGAGGAATCTAATGTTCGTAGATTTGCTCCGCCATTTAATGTTTCACAAGCCTTGAGCTATATTATTTCCAGTAAGAAACAACGAGATTCTTATACTCAATGGCTTGATGCATCTTACTCGCGAAGCCGATTACTCCCAAGAATATTAATTAAGCTTGACCCCCGGCTTAACTTTTCAAATATTATAAGAAAGTATATTAGCAGAGAAGAGTTGATGGAAAAGAAGCAGTATGTAAAACGTTTTGTTCAGTTGCATTTAGGTTTTATCCGCAAATAACATACATATTTTTTTATATTTTTCTGGATTGGGCGGCTATTTTAACGACCCCAATGAGCTAGAGTTCATTTCATAAATACCTTCTGAACAGGATCATGATGCAAGCGAGATAAACGAAATTGGTGTAATGGAGTAGAGAATAGTCTGATCTGGTATGTACTTTTTTGAAGGAGGTCAGCCAGGCAATCAACCGCTCTACCTTCCACCTTCTTTTGTATCGTCGTAAAGGTCTGCCATCCTGTGTGGGCGGTTTACTTCGATTGAAGCGGTGGGGTGCAATCAATTCAATACCCATTTGCGAGAGCTTTTCATCAAGCGGATCACTGTCATAGGCACGATCCCCGATAATTCTTCTGGGTCGTCCCAGCGTGAAAGCTTCATGGAGGGTAGCTTCGACAAGGGTGACTTCATGAGGTGAAGCAGAAGCCGTGTACACACTGAGTGGTAGACCTGCAGCGTCCGCAACCACCATGAGCTTTGTACCCTTGCCCCGCTTGGTCTTTCCCACACCGGCCCCCTTTTTTGGCGACTACAAAAGTGCCGTCGATGAAGCATTCAGAAAGCTCTATGTTCTTACTTTGCTCCAAATGCTGCGCTAGTGTTTCCAGCACCAGACGTAATGCACCTGTTTTCACCCAGTGACTAAACCTTCGGTAGCAAGTGGAACCCGAGGGAAAGCGGTCAGGTAAATCCATCCAGCAAGTACCGGTTCGAAGTACCCACAAAACTCCATTCATAACAGAACGGTCATTATGTACTCAGGGGTGTCCCTTGCCATCTTCTCTGACTACTTGTGGAGGCAGTAGAGGTTCGATGAGAGCCCACTGTTCGTCGGTTAGCTCATCTCTGCGTGCCATACCTAAAATTACCCAATCTCCACCTCATAGGGTATTTATGAAATGAACTCTAGTAACCTCTAGTCCTGCCAAAATGCAACGCGATATAAATAAAATATCGGAACCTTGTTGGAGAGAAACCACGTTAGCAAAAGTTCCATGGGCATAGACCTTCTCTATTTCTGCCCTGGATACAGGTTTGTCTTAGTCTTATGTCTATAAAAAGGGATCAAGTCCATACCAAGTCCATTGTTTAATGCACTTGGTATGGACTTGGATATAGCCGAACGCCCCTTTTCTAATCGGGTTAAAGGGCATGGTGGTGCCTGATGCATAGGTCCAGGTTCTTTGTAATGCTATTTTGTTCCTGTAACTATGTGGCCGTAACATTTCAGATTCTGTACTGCTGAATGCCGCTTATCATGAGACACTTTCTTATTTGGCGTATACTACAACGCTCAGAGGCAATAAGTGAAATGTTGCAGCTTTTTCCAGCACCAGGAGATGTTGCCGGTAATCCGGTGCCGTATTTTCCTGGAGCCACCGGGCATCCTTTGAATCCAGCAGTTTTGTGCTTCCTGTCAATTCTTCCGGAATCACTACATCAATTGCTGCTTCAGAAAGATTGAAGAAGCAGGCCAGTTTCTCTTCACTCTCCAATGCTTTGCGAACCAGCAAGAAGGCATCTTCGCTGATTACTTCTGCCCTGCAGTCATTCTTGCTGAAATTTTTAAGCGGTGTTTTGTTCTGACGCAGCCCCATAAGTGCTTTGTGCCACTGCAGGATAGTTTGATGATCAGGCGCATTCCGTTTTTCCCAATGAACTTTCGACCGCAGAAAGGTTTGCTCATCCTGTGGGTCAGGAATCTCGCCCTCAAAACCATAATCCTTGAACTCTTCCCTCCTGCCTTTCTGTACTGCCCTGATCAGTTCTTCGTCGCTGTGACTGATGAAATAAAAGAAAGGCGTATTATCAGCATATTCTTCACCCATAAACAGCATCGGTACATAGGGCGATAAAAACAGCGCAGCTGCAGCCAGCTTTACCCGTTCAAAGTTAACGAGCATGCATAACCGTTCTCCCCCGGCACGGTTGCCCACCTGGTCGTGATTCAGGTTGAATGCAATAAACCTGTTTCCCGGAATCCCTTTTGAAGAGGCACCATGTTTTCGTTTGCGGAACCTGACCCATTCGCCACTGTGTACAAAACCTTCGTTGTAAGCTTTCACCACCTGCTCCATTGATCCAAAATCATAATAACGATCCTTGTCCTCAGGATTAAGTTTTACATACAATGCATGGTGAAAATCATCCAGCCACTGGCCGTCAAATCCATACCCACCCAGTTCGGGAGACGTAATTACTTTTGGACTGTTCAGATCACTTTCCGCAACGAGGTGCAAGCGTCGTCCTAACTTCTGTTCCAACGCCTTTACTTTTTCGCTGGTGTATTGCCAAAAATGGACAGCACCATTATCAAAAACAGTGTGTACCGCATCACAGCGAAGGCCGTCGATATGGTAGTGTTCAAACCAATACAATGCATTGTTGGAAAAATAATCCCGCACGCCATCACTCCATTCACCATCGTAGTTGATGGCATCGCCCCATGGCGTGCAATAGGTATCGGTAAAATAAGGACCGAACTGCGACAGGTAGGCCCCTTCAGGTCCAATGTGATTGTACACGACGTCCAGCCAAACGGCTATGCCTTTTTGGTGACAGGCATCCACTAATGTTTTTAATCCTTGCGGACCACCATAACTGTTTTGCACGGCATAGGGATAGGCGCCATCGTAGCCCCAGTTGCGGCTGCCGGGAAACTGCGCTACCGGCATCAGTTCAATGGTGTTGATGCCAGCTTCTTTTAGTGCCTCCAGTCGTGGGATAATGGCTTCAAACGTGCCTTCCGGTGTGAAGGTGCCCACGTGCAGTTCGTACAAAACGGCTTCTTCCAGACGAATGCCTTTCCAATCTTTGTCGTGCCAGGCAAACGATCCATGATCTACTGTTTCCGATGGGCCATGCACTCCTTCCGGCTGAAACGGTGATGCAGGGTCCGGAAACTCCCGGCCATCTTCCTGTTGGTAGAAATAACGCAGAGGACCTTTTATGTTTTCAATGGTTACGGTAAAATTTCCCCATTCATCCTTTTCCATTGAAAACAGCCGGTTGAAAGGAGATACGATGTGCAAGCGCATTTCTTTTTTCGCCGGTGCCCACACACTAAACTGCATCGCATTATTTTGCTCTGTTTTCACCGGGCCTGTTTTAGAATTGGTTTTTTTCATCAAGCGCAATGATCACGCCTTCATCACCACTCAATTCCATGCGTTCGTTCACATGTGTCCCTTCTAATTCTGACGACGTTGCCAGTACAATGATACCGGTGATCGTTCGATGAGGAATGGTGATATAACTGGGCCGGTGACTCAGGTTCAGCACAATCAAAAAAGCTTTTTCACCTTCTGCCTGCCGAACATAGGCAAGCGTTTGCTGATCGGCATAAACGGGCTTATAATCACCCCACTTCAGCGAAGGTTCGCTTTGGCGTAATTCGATAAGCCGTCGGTACAGTGCCAAATGCGAAAAGGGATCATTTTTCTGGCTGGCAACGTTCACCCGTTTGCTGGATGTGCTCACACGCAGCCAGGGTGATGCCGTGCTAAATCCTGCAAATTCGCTGTTATCCCACTGCATGGGCGTTCGGGCAGGGTCGCGGCTCAGGTTTTTATCCGGCATGTTCAGGCCCTGGGGATCCTGCACCTCATCGGGTGGAATGGGCACATCCCGCATACCCAATTCTTCACCGTAATAAATGGTTGGTGTACCTTTGAGCGTTAATAACAGCATGGCGGCGACCCTGGATTGCTGCAATCCAACCCGGCTGGTAATCCGCTGCTGATCGTGGTTTCCCAATACCCAATTGGGCCAGGCCTCGTTGGGCAGGGCACCTTCGTATTCATCAATGGCCGAAGCAATGCGTTTCGCCTCCCAGGGCAGCGAGAGCAGCATAAAATTGAACGGCAGGTGTGCACCGTTGTTGTTGATGCCGTAATAAGTAACGAGCTTGTGTATGGGCAGGTAAATCTCGCCTATCATCATACGTTCATCAAACTCATCCAGCACCTTCCGCATTTTATGGACAATATCATGTACTTCGGGCTGATCGGTGGAGTATACCGGCAGCAACTGCTCATAAGTAGCCATGTGCTGCTGGTAATCGGGGTTCACAGGATTATCCCGGAACTGTTCGTCCTTGATCATATGCCACATCACATCTACCCGGAAACCATCCACACCTTTTTCCAGCCAGAAGCGCATTACATCCAGCATAGCTTCCTGCACTTCGGGATTGCGCCAGTTCAGGTCGGGCTGCTCCTTTAAAAAAGCATGGTAATAATATTGACCGGTAGTCTCGTCCCATTCCCATGCGGACCCACCAAAAACCGAAAGCCAGTTATTGGGCGGAGCTCCGTCTTCCAGCGGATCCTTCCAGATATACCAGTCCCTTTTGGGATTATCCTTTGAAGAACGGGATTCCAGAAACCAGGAATGCTGATCGGAGGTATGATTGGGAACAAGGTCAAGTATAATGCGGATGCCTCTTTCGTGCGCCTGTTGCAGCAATGCCTCAAAATCGGCCATACTGCCGAAAAGCGGGTGGATGTCTTTGTAGTCGGAAATATCATATCCGAAATCGGCCATGGGGGATGGATAAATGGGTGAGATCCAGATAGCCGTAACGCCCAGCCACTGCAGGTAATCAAGCCGTTGCATAATACCATTCAGATCGCCAACGCCATCGCCGTCGCTGTCCTGAAAAGAACGGGGATAAACCTGGTAAATGATCCCATATTGCCACCATAGAAATTTTTCCTTGCTCATTTGAAGCGTTTCATTGTTGACAAATGAGACTATAAAAGTTTATACCAAGTAGTGGAACATAGCTGGAGAGACTGGGTGGTGACGTCTACGGAGGAACAGGGTAAGATGGTTTTTTGATTTCAGCATAGCCGGAACAGGTGGAGCACTTACGGGCACAGCACCTGTTTTCCGGTCATGCCTTTTGTTTTCAGGGCACAATTGCTTACAGTCTACTCCGGTGAAAATCAAAGATTGCGTAGACCATTGCGGGTATGGTGATCAGCAGCATCCAGTACCAACTTTTGTCAATGAGATAGGCATTCTTCAGCACAATGGTGTTACAAAGCACCATTGCCATCGCTGCCACACCGCTGCCTGAAACATCGGTTGTATTTCCCGTCATGATATTTAATTATGGGTGAAGAAATGATAAACAACTCCAAGGAGTTGGTTTTGGGAAGGATCACCCTTTTGCATGAAAGTCCTTAAAGCTGGAGAAGTAATAAAGCTTGGGACAGAACGGGATAAATTCCGGAAACGACCAGGTATAACAATCGCTCATGTCAATAATGAGGATCTCAACCGGATGCAAATGAATCGTATTGTTATTTATTCCCGTCACTCTTCCAAATTTAATCTTTTTCGCTGTTTCTTTCAAGTTAATAGTTACTGATTTTCAGCACCAGAAAATATGACAGAAATCAACGTTTTGTGTTTAACCGGAAAGAAAAAAACCTGCTCTAAAAGCAGGTTTACATTGGTTGAAAGTGGTAAAAAACACCTGTTATTTTAACCGGTAGGCTGCAACGGTACGGGCAAAAAATGTAGGCACATACATGATACGCTGCTGCGGATCGTAGCCAATATCGGCAGTATTCTTTTTATCGGCATGGGTTTCCAGCAAGGTGGTTACTTTGCCATCGGCACCAACATAAAACACGTATCCACCCCAGGAGGTCACCAGGTAATCACCGTTTCCAACGGGTTCAATGCCATCGCCGCCCTGCGCCAATTCGGCCAACCTGACCTGGTTTTTTGCAGCGTCAACCTTCATGAAGTTTTTACCCGATGCAACAATCAGATCATTGCCCACGGCTTTCAAGCCGTTTACACCCTGCATATTTTCCAGGTAAAGCAAAGGCTGATCGTTTTCCAATCGCCATACTCTTGCCGTACGTGAATCCGATACATAAACAACACCGTTACCGGTAACGGTAACATCGTTCAAACCTGTGGCTCCTTCAATGGGTACCCGTTTTTCGATCTTTCCATTTGCGATGTTGATCACAACCACGTTATTCAGATCAGCTACGTATAATTTGTTGTTATGGATGGCCATGCCTTTGGGTGCATGCAGCCCGGTAACCCAGGTAGAATCATATCCAGTTCCATCTGCCTTTATGCGGGCAACGCCACCCTTTCCGTCAGCCTCCCAGGGTGCACCATCAATAAGCGTGATGTACAACCACCCGCTTTTTGCATCCGGCAAAACCGATTCCGGTGTGGCAACAATCGGTTCAGTTTCCCAGATTTTTTCCAGCGTTTGTGCCTGGACAAAAAAAACTGGTAGCAGAAGGAAAAGGAAGAATGTCTTTTTCATAGTAAACTATTTAATTACCGAAAATCTGCTATTCTCGCTTTCTCAGCAAATCTAATTTCTCACCCTTCCCGTCATGTGAAGGGCAGAAACACTTTCATAACAAGCACAAAAAAACAGGAGGGTCGCAACCCTCCTGTACTAAACCAAACTGTCCGAAATGCCAGACGAAAATTTATCCTGCCTGTTGTTTAAATATGTGACGGATCAAACTCCTTTTCATGCGGTACACGCAAATTATACGATGCGGTCATTAGTTCTGTGATAGGATCTTCTTTCTTTCCTCTCTTCACTTTGTTGATCAGCTTATCAAAGATGGAATACATCACGGGCACCACCACCAGGGTCAGGAAGAGTGAAGAGATCAAACCACCAATGATAACCCAGGCAAGACCATTCTTCCACTCGGCACCGGCACCGGAGGCAATCGCAATCGGCAACATACCGATCACCATCGCAATTGTCGTCATAAGGATCGGACGCAAACGGGCATGGTTGGCATCGATCAGGGCTTCATAGGTGCTGGCACCTTCAGCCTTCCGCTGGTTGGTAAAGTCTACCAGCATAATGGCGTTCTTGGCTACCAGGCCAATCAGCATGATCATACCAAGGATTGTAAACAGGTTAAGTGAGTTGTTGGTCAACGCCAGTGCCAGCAACGCACCAATAATTGAAAGCGGGATGGAGAACAGTACCACGAAGGGATACACAAAGCTGTTGTACAGGGCCACCATGATCAGGTATACCAGTACAATGGCAGCCAGCAGGGCAATACCCAACGAACCAAAACCTTCGCTCTGGTTTTCCATATCACCACTCCACACATAGCTTACACCGGTCGGACGGGGCAGTTCGTCAAACTTGGCCTGCCATTCCTGTGCTACCGTACCGGTAGGACGACCTACGGTTTGTGCCTGCACGGTTACTGACGTACTCTTATCTCGCCTTTCCAACTGGCTGGGGCCAGAGCTTTCTTTTACAGTAGCGAATTGGGTCAAACGGATCTGCTCACCTTTATCGTTGATGAATAGAAGATTGCTTACATCTTCAATGCTCTGGCGGTTGAAGCTGCCGTAGCGGATGTTGATGTCGTACTCGTATTCACCCTGGCGGAACTTTCCATCGGTATTGCCGCTGAAGGCGGTTTGCATGGTAGCACCAACAGTAGAAAGGTTCAGTCCTAGTGCAGCCATTTTATCACGATCAACCTGTACATTGATTTCCGGGTTACCGGATTCTACGGAAAGCTTCATCTCGGTAGCACCATCAATGGTCCGCAGCTCGTTCATGGCAGCTTTGGCGAAGGTCATCACACTGTCCAGTTCCGGACCGGTTACTACCAGTGCCAGCGGCGCCTGTTCGGCAGAACCGAGGATACTCACCGGAACGGTTTTCACTTTGGCACCCACAAGAATCGGCTCCAGTTCTTTTTTGATCTTCGCCGCATAGATGTTCGAAGCATCTGCGCGGTCTTTTTTATGCACCAACTGTACGTTGATCTCAGACTTGTAAGCGGTAGCCTGCGAGCCACCCATACCTTCACTCGATTGACCCACTGTAGCGATCAATTTCGTCACTTCTTTTTTCTTTTTCAGGTAGTCTTCGGCTCGCTGGGTCATTGCATTGGTCTGTTCGATAGAGGCGTCTTTCGGCATTTCAATCTGCACTAAAAACTCACCACGGTCACTCTTGGCAAAGAACTCCGCACCAATGTAACCGCCACCCAATAGTCCAAATGAAGCGATCAGAAGGCCGAACACCACCGCGAGGGTTGTTTTCTTGTGCGCCAGCGACCATTTCAGAATGCCGGTTACCCAATTAGTAAAGTTGTGCAGCATCTTTTCAAAGCCGATGATGATCTTACCAAAAATGGTTTTGTTCGAGATCTTTTCCAGCTTACCAAAGCGGGACGACAACCAGGGAACAATAGTAAAGGAAGACAGCAGGGACAACAGCGTAGCAATGGAAACCGTTACCGCAAACTGCTTGATGATATCGGCTGCCAAACCTGAACTCAGGGCAATAGGCACAAATACCACCACAATCACCAGCGTGATGGAGGTTACAGTAAAGCCGATTTCTTTGGTGGCATCGTAAGCAGCCCGTACGCGGTTTTTACCCATTTCCATGTGGCGATAAATGTTTTCCAATACCACAATGGCATCATCCACCAGGATACCTACCACCAGCGAAAGCGCCAGCAGCGACATCAGGTTCAGGGTATAGCCCAGCAAGGCCATCCCAATGAACGTGGCAATCAGCGAAGCCGGAATGGCCACCATCACAATCAAGGCGTTCCGCAAGCTGTGAAGAAAGAATAACATCACCACAGCCACGAGCACGATCGCCAAGATCAGGTCAAAGATCACCGCATCGGCTGAAGCCAGGGTGTAAACCGAACTGTCGTTTGCCACTTCAAGATTCAGGTTGCTCGATGCATAGTCTTTTTCCAGCTTTTCGATGGTTGCACGGATCTGCTCACTCACTCCTACCGCGTTGGCATCTGACTGCTTGATCACCTGCACGGCAATGGCGCTCTGCTGGTTCACGCGGGCTATCTTTTCAACGTCTTTCTGCGTGTCCTGCACATCGGCTACATCCATCAGGCGAACCTGTGCACCATTGGTATTTGCAACCACCAGGTTACGGAGTTCATCCACGGTTTTGTATTTACCGGACAAACGGATCAATACATCCTGCTCTCTGGTTTGCACACTACCGGTCGGGAAGTCGAGGTTAGAAGAAAGGATGGCATTCTGAACTTGTAAAAGGGACAAACCATAACCTTCCAAACGATCGGCATCGATGCTTACCTGGATCTCACGTTCCTGACCACCGATAAGGTTGATCTGGGCCACACCTTCTACCCTTGACAGCACCGGCGCAATGCGCTTGTCCATCAGATCGTAGAACGTTGCTTCGTCCATTTTTGCCGAAGCGGCCATGGTCATGATCGGAAGATCATCCAGCGAAAACTTGTTCAGTGATGGGGGATCAATATCTTCCGGCAGGTCTTTCAGGATGGCGTTGATGCGTCGCTGTGCATCATTCAATGCATAGTCAACGTCAGTACCGCTGTTGAGGGTGATAATTACAGACGACACACTTTCATACGAACGGGTGTCGAGTTTTTTAATGTTTTCCATGGAAGACACGGCGTCTTCAATTTTTTTGGAAACCGTGTTTTCCACTTCACTCGGTGAAGCACCGGGATAGATGGTGGTCACTGATACAACCGAGGGGCTGAACTTGGGCAGCAGCTCGTAGTTCAATGACGAGTAACTTAATAATCCCCCCAGGATCAGTACCGTAAACAGTACAATCACCAGCGTGGGACGTTTTATGGATACTTCTGCTAGTTTCATTTCTTTCGTCTTGTTTGTTTGGCAGGACACGCCATGGCGTGTCCCTACATAATCCATTATTTAATCGGGGTGATCTTGCTGCCATCCGCCAGGTTGATCTGACCGCTGGTGATAATGTTTTCACCTTCGGTTAAACCTTGCAGCACTTCTACTTTGTCTCCAATAACACGGCCGGCAATTACATTGCGCAGGCGGGCTGTATTTCCGGCTTCTACCACAAACACCTGGTTGGCACTAACGCTACCCACAAAAGCGGAACGCGGAACCATGATCACCGGTGCTGTGTTGCCAAAGCGGAAGATGGCAGTACCATACATACCGGCTTTCAGCTTGTTACCGGGGTTGCTGGCAATTTCAATTTCCACCGGGAAGTTCAGCGAAGCATCTGCTTTCGGTGCAATGAACGTTACCGTACCACCAAAATTCAGGTCAGGGAAAACGCTTGCTTTCACATCTACCTTATCGCCTACTTTCAGGTTTGCTACCTGGGTTTCGTTCACAGTAATGGCCAGTTTCAGTTTCGATACATTTACCAGTTCAAACAACTGCGTACCCGGACTTACTACAGCACCTGGCTCGATGTAACGCTTATTCACGATACCATTGATGGAGGACCTGATATTGGCATCGCTGATGCGGACTCTTGCCTGCGCCACTCTTGCTTCAGCATTTTGCAGGGCAAGTTTCGCCTGGTCTAATTGCTGCTGCGTAACACCTCCGGTTTGGAAGGCATTCTCGTAACGCTGTTTATCACGCAGGGCATTTTGATAGGCCGCTTGCGCAGATTCCAGGTCAATATTCAGTACATCGGTTTTAATGATAGCCAGGGTTTGGCCTTTGCGCACATAACTTCCTTCATCAACTAAAACGCGGGTAACACGACCGGAATTTTCGGCAGCAAAATTCATCTGCTGCGCCGGCTGAAAATTACCATTGGCACTGAAGTCCAGCGAAAGTGTTTCCTTTCCTACCGGGCTTACCCGTACGGCTACATCACCGCTTGCCATATCAGCTACAACGGCTGTCTTTTCAGCGTTCTTCTTTTTGTTGTTGGCAAGCACCGATCCTATCAGGACCAATACACCGGCTAGAATAGCGACTGTGATGAAAGCACGAATGATTTTCTTCTTTCTCATTTTATATCTGCTTTAGTTGATTAACGATTTTAAGGCTCCCTGGCTCTTGATCAATTGGATCTCCGCAACACGGTAATTGAGCAGGGCTGATGAATAATTGTTGTTGGCTTCAGTAAGCGACGTTTCTGCATTCAGCAGGTCAGTCAGCGAAGCGAGGCCGTTGTTATAGTTGTTCTGTGTATTATTAAACACTTCCTGCGCCAGTTGCACGTTCTTGCGCTGGGCACTCAGGGTAATGATGCTGTTGTTGATCTGTGTTTTTGCATTTTCAAAAGCAAGATCCAGTGCCAGCGATGTGTTGGCAATATCTTCTTCTACTTTTTTGATACTCACTTCTGTTTGCTTCAGCCGCGACTTGGTAGCACCACCATTAAAGATGGGGATACGCAGGTTCAGGCTTACCGATGCAGCATCAAACCAGTTCACCCCTTTTTCCTGGCCTTTGAACAGGGGCACTTTGTTACCAATTCCCTGGTACGAATAGTTGCTCGACAGGGAGAGGCTGGGATAGTATTCCGCTTTAATAGATTCTTTCTGAAAGTTCAGCAGATCCTCCTGTTTGCGCAACAGCCGTACTTCTGTACGATCTTCGGCGCTTATGGTTTCGCTCATGGCAACTGCCTGCGGCTGAATAGAGCGTATTTCCGCTTCGGGTATAGAGATGGGTGTATTGATGGGCATACCCATAAAGAACTTCAACTGATTCTCCAGCAGGGCCACACCGTTCAGGAGCTGCTGCCGCTGGCTTTGCAGGTTGTTGATGTTTACGGCAATGCGGTCCACATCAATCTTTTTAGCCAGACCGTTGTTGTATTGCCCTTCCAGGATGCGCTGTACCCGTTGCGAGTTGCGGATAGTTGAATCCAGTACCGCTACCTGCTGGCGCTGTACCAACACCTGATAGTAGTTGGTGGCCACTTGTTCCAGCACCTGCTCTTCGGTCAGCTGCTGGCTGATCCTGTAAAATTCACGGGCAGCCTTGGCCGCATCCAAACCGGTGAAAACCGATTTATTGAAAAGGTTCTGTGTGAGAGAAACCCCGGCATTGGCATTCCATTTCTGACCAAAGGCAACAAGGATTGTTTCGTTCGGATTGGGGTTAGCCCCAAATATGTTCGGCAGGGCACTTTTTTGCAAAAGCGGGTTATATGTTAACCCACCGGTACCATTGATCTGCGGCAATGCCTGTGAGCGAACTTCATCAATCTGGTATTCGCTGTTTTCCACATCCAGCTTTGCCTTTCTTGCGTTCTGATTAGCTTCCAAAGCGTATGTCAAGGCATCCTTCAGGTTCAATTGCACCGGCTCCTGCGCATTGCCCAAAACCGTGGCAAAAGAAGCCAGCAGCAGCAAAAGCCATTGCTTTGCACCTTTCATTTTGTTAGCAACTTTACTTGTTTTCATTACTGTTCTTTAAATATTTAGTGAGTCGTTTTTTTCCTTTTTCTGTTGTGATACCGTGCAGGTAAAAGATGGTGAGCTCTTTCATTAATTGGCTGACACTTATCTTATGATTCATAAAGCCAGTTGGCTGCAGGGCATTAATAAGCTGGTGTATGCGGAGATCGGCAATAAAAGCAATATTCATCTCCTCGCGGTAAAGGCCTTCTGCCTGTCCTCTCTCCAGGTTTTTTACAATGCCTGGCTGCATAACCTTGTCTCTGTGTTCTTCCAGCTTTCTCCAGGCTTCCGGAAAAAATTTCTCCAGTTCATAAAAGAATCCCGGAGTTACGGAAGCCCAGGTTTCAAAGGGAGCATTGGATTGCCTGAACACTTCATCAATAGCATCTGCGGCATCCGTCTGGCAACTCTGAAAGAGTTGATAATGGCAGTCGATCAAATCTTCTACGATCCTGTTCACCAGTGCACTTTTGTCTTCGAAGCTTTGGTAGATGGTCTTTTTTGAAATGCCAGCCAGTTTTGCCAGGTCATCCATCGATACGCTCCGCAAACCGTAAGAGAAGAAAAGCTCCCTTGCCTTTATCAATATCAGTTCACCCATTTTTCTGCTTTTAATCCCTGGTAAAACAATTTGATCACTTCCTGCTGCTTTGTCATCACTTCCCGGAACGCATCCGCATCCGGTAACGCACCTTTATCTTTCACGCAGCGGGAAAATGCATAGAGCGTTTCCAGCAGCAACTCTCCCGTTTTCCGTGCATCCAACGGTCTTAATTCTCCCGTTCCGACACCATTCTCAAACAGATTTGTCACCAGCGCCAGTTCCGTGTCGGCAAGATGCTGCCGCCAGTTATGCCCGGCTGCCTTCCTGGCGAGTTCCAGGTGATCGGCCTGGATCACCAGCATAAAATATTTTTCGAAAAAAAATCCTTTTACCTCTGTCAGCTTCAGCAGTCCCTCCTCTACGGAGCGGGAACCCTCCATTTCGGTTTTAAGGTGCTGGCCGTATTCAATTGTCAGTTTTTCGATGACCGCATTGACCAGGCTTTGCTTGTCGGAGAAATAGTACGATAACACCTGTTTGGAAACAGATAAGTCGTCGGCCACTTCCGTCAGCGTGGTCTTTGCAATCCCGAAATGTGAAAACCGCCGGAGGGCTGTTTCCACAATCTGATCCTGCTTCACATTGCTTTCCACTTTCATTTTGACTTTTTGACTATCTGACTTTTTTGATTTAAAAGTCAAAAGTACAACAAAAAAAAGGACTACCCTTTTTTAATTGTTAAGCCATTGAAAAAAATGGTAGCGAATTCCAGCTCCTTTTTCAGGATAGCCTGAAACTGTTTTTTGTCGGGGAAAAAGTTGGGACTGTTGTGGAGAAGGGAAGTCCGGAAACCTTCAAGAAAGTCGAAGAACAACTCGGCGGTTTTGCGAACATCAGCTATATGAAAAAGCCCGCCTTTTACACCTTTGTCGATGATCATCGTCAGGCGCTGCAGTTCCCGCTTTTTTAACTGGGCAAAAACTGGCTGCAGTTCGGCTGGAATAGTAGAAGGGCTGAACGTACGGAGGTAAACAAGTATGTTGTGGTATTTGATGATAAACTCGGTGCGGCGCTCCAGGAAATAGGAAATAGCCTTAAAAGGATCGGGTTCCTGCTCCAGCTGTGCATCCAGTGCATCAGCTCCGGCACTGGTGATGGTGGTAAAGACAGCCGCAAATAAATTCAGCTTGTCCGGGAAGTAATAATAAAGCGAGGCCTTGGACAGAGAGAGATCCGTTGCGATCTCCGTCATAGTGGTTTTTGCCACACCAAAATGCGCAAACCGTTTTATCGCCGCGTCTATGATTGCCTCCTGCTTTTGATCCTGTGCCATTCCAAACAAAGAAAAGGAATTTTAGCATTGGTCTTGCCGAACAAGCTGGTTTTACAAATGAGGGCAACGACTCACGTAATCTCAATAACGAACAGCAAACAGCTATGCCAGCTCTCTTTTTCCATTTCTCGGCGTGCAAAATGGTGCATTACCCGGCTCCTTCAAAAAAAAGGGCTGTTGATTTCAACAGCCCTTTTTATACAATTTTTTAAATCTCCGTAATGGGTTTATACTTCGGCACCAGCATCTTCATCACTGTCCAGGCAATGATATAGGCCACCGCACAAAACGAAAACATAATCGTGTAACCGGTTTGGATAGAGCCGATGCTGTCATAATAGTCAAACAAGGCACCACCCACTTTTGAAACCACTACGCCACCAATACCACCGGCCATGCCGCCGATTCCAACAACAGACCCGATGGCCCGTTTGGGAAACATATCCGAAACTGTCGTAAAAATATTGGCACTCCAGGCCTGGTGTGCCGAGGCACCCACACCGATCAGCAATACCGGTACCCAAAAACTTATGTAACCCAGCGGCTGTGCGGCCAGTACCACCAGCGGAATCAGGGCAATCACAAACATAGCTTTCATGCGGGCCTCGTAAACCGGCAGTCCTTTTTTCATAAACTGTACAGGAAACCATCCCCCGCCAATGCTGCCGATCATGGTCATGCTATAGAGTGCTGCCAGGGGCAACATGATCTCTGTTTTTTCCATACCGTATTGTGCTTTGAGGTAAGCCGGTAACCAAAAGAGGAAAAACCACCAAACGCCATCAGTCATGAATTTACCAAACACAAACGCCCAGGTCTGGCGGTAGCCAAGCAGGGCCGCCCAGGACACTTTTTTCTCCTGCGGAACCACACCAGCTGCAGGATCGGGACCTGCCCCCTTCATGGGTTCCTTGCTGACAACTTCATCTTTATCGGTGTTGATATAAGCCAGTTCGGCTGCGGACATGCGCTTTTGCTCTTCGGGCTTATCATATAAGAACAGCCAGAAGGCCAGCCATATAAAACCAACGGCACCCACTACAATAAAGGCTGCCTGCCAGCCCCAGTTCACCTCGATCCAGGGAACCGTAAGCGGCGCCAGGATGGCACCCACATTGGCACCTGAGTTAAAGATGCCGGTGGCAAATGAACGCTCTTTCTTCGGAAAGTATTCTGCCGTGGCTTTGATGGCGGCAGGAAAGTTTCCTGCTTCCCCAATAGCAAGTACAAGACGGCCGATCATGAAACCGACTACAGAAACGGAAAGGGCTGAAATTCCGATCCACCCGAAAAACGTAACCACACCGGATCCCATCGGAATGGCCAGGGCATGCAGGATGGCCCCGATTGACCAGATAATGATAGCCCAGGTAAAACCACTTTTGGTGCCCAGCCTGTCAATGAACCGCCCGGCAAAAAGCATGGAGATGGCGTAAACAAACTGGAACACGGATGTAATGTTGGCGTAATCGGCGTTGGACCAGTTATATCGCTCAGCCAGTGTGGGTTGCAAAAGGCTTAGCACCTGCCGATCAAGGTAGTTGATGGTAGTGGCAAAAAACAGGAGGCCACAAATAGTCCAGCGATATTTGCCTATTTTCTGCAGGCCGCTGCCACCTTCGGAGGCAGCAGGTGTCTGAACACCTTCTTTTACATTTAGCAAGCTCATTTCAATAACTTATTTTTTGATGGATTGTATCAGCTGCAATGAATCTTTTGTCAGCGCAGTGATCCTGGCGTAGTCCTTTGTTTCGAGACTTTGTTTCGTAATCAGTTTGCTTCCCATGCCCACAGCTGCGGCACCGGCGCTGAACCAGCCTCGCAGGTTGGCTTCTTCGGGTTCCACACCACCGGTGATAATAAACTTCAATCCACTGAACAGCTCTTTGATGGCACTGATAAAACCGGGTCCCAACACATTACCGGGAAATATCTTTACCAGCGTTGCGCCAAAGCTTTCGGCTTTGATGATCTCTGTTGGCGTCATACAACCGGGAACATACAACAGGCCGTTTTGGGCAGCCACTTCTGCTGCTGCATCCACCACACCCGGGCTAATAAGATAATCGGCACCGGCATCCACAAACGCTTTTGCCTGCTCGGCATCTTTAATGGTACCAATGCCAAGGTGCATGCCCGTTAATTCCGTATCACAAACACGACGTAACGCTTTGAAATTGTGCAAAGCTGCCTCACCACGATTGGTATATTCTACTGTGCGGATACCGGCTTCATAAAGCGCTTTTAAAACACTGATGCTGACTTCTTCGTCTTTATTGAAATAGAGCGGAAGTACACCTTGTTGAAGGGTCAGTTGCAAAATTTCTGATTTCTTGTCGGCGGTTGTCGAAGTAGACTGACTCATGTCGAACTGGATTTTTAACGTGAAGGTTGATTGAGCAATTCGTTGATTATGGGAATGAAGATACAATTCATCCATTTGCTAACTGTTCTGCACCTGCAGGCAATTCAATTTTTTTACGCAAACGTTACCGACGTCTTATGCAATCGTTGCCGTACATTTTCTTTGCGCAATAGGAGCATTCATCCTTTGCAAAAACTAAATTTGTTCATCCCGAAGATTGCTTGCGCAAGTTTTCGACTCATTACCTCATAAATCAATTCTAAAAAATCATGTCAAAAAAAGTAGTTACGCTGGGTGAAATCATGCTCCGCTTATCCACTCCCGGTTTCGAACGTTTTGTACAAGCCGACAGCTTTGATGTTACCTATGGTGGCGGCGAAGCCAACGTGGCGGTTGCCGTTAGCAACTATGGCCTGAATGGCACATTTGTTACCAAAGTTCCCGATAACGCAATCGGGCAAGCGGCCATCAATCACATTCGACGTTATGGAGTGGACACGCAATACATTGCCCGTGGTGGGAAACGACTTGGTATCTACTTCCTGGAAACAGGTGCTTCCATGCGTGCCTCACAGGTAATCTACGATCGTGCCGGTGCTTCTATCGCCGATGTGGACGCATCTGAATTTGATTTTGATAAGATTTTTGAAGGCGCCGATTGGTTTCATACTACAGGCATCACGCCGGCCCTGAGCGACAAAGCAGCAGCCCTGACAGAAGCTGCACTGAAAGCCGCAAAGGCCAAAGGCATCACTACTTCTATTGACCTGAACTACCGCAAAAAATTGTGGAGCAAGGAAAAAGCAAGAGAAGTGATGACCCGGCTTTGCCAACATGTTGACGTTTGTATCGGTAACGAAGAAGATGCCGACACCACCCTTGGCTTTAAAGCCGGTGAAACAGATGTAACCAAAGGCGAACTGCACCTCGAAGGTTTTAAAGACGTGTTCAAACAAATGAAAGAAAAGTTTGGGTTT
Organism: Flavisolibacter sp.; assembly: GCA_035998945.1. Taxonomy (GTDB): domain Bacteria; phylum Bacteroidota; class Bacteroidia; order Chitinophagales; family Chitinophagaceae; genus Flavisolibacter. The sequence continues at coordinate 19,003 of DASYHD010000032.1, forward strand.
AAATACATTGCTTCGTCACTGCGTGAAAGCCACAGTGCTTCCGACAATGGCTGGAGTGCCCTGGTGTATGATGGCAATGAATTCTACCACACCCGCAAATACGAAGTACGCATTGTTGACCGTGTCGGAAGTGGTGACTCTTTCGCCAGCGGTTTGATTTACGGCTTGGTTACCGGCATGTCTATGCCTGATGCCGCTGAATTTGGCGTAGCCGCTTCTGCCCTGAAGCACACCATCCCCGGTGACCTGAACCACGCCACGCTGGACGAAGTGAAAGGCCTGATGAAAGGTGATGCTTCCGGACGGGTTCAACGCTAAGGAACAAACGAAAAAGGAACTATTGAAGAACGAAGTTCCTGCCACAAAACTGAATCCGTCTTTCAATGGAGAGGCGGATTTTTTTATTACCAGCTGCAGTGCTGCTATTTAAGCCCTGTTGCAATTTTTGATTTGTTCATTTTTTATTTTTCCGGTGGAAGAATAAAAATGAATCACTAGTGTACGTTCGTCATTCTATTCAACAAATAGCTATTCCATATCTGGTAGGTATGGAATAGCTCAAAACAACCAATTATGATACTCGACAACATTGAAAACATTGACAAATACGTTTGCCTGCACCCCCGCTTTGCCAAAGCATTTGAATTTGTAAAAAGCCAGAACCTGGAAACACTCGAAGTGGGCAAATTTGAAATTGAAGGCAAAGACATTCACGCATCTGTTTCCGCCAAAGAAGGGGTAAAAGCCGAAGAAGCCAAGTTTGAATGTCACGACCATTATTTCGACATCCAGGTTTGCCCCACCGGCAGCGAAACCATTGGCTGGAGTGCCCGTAAAGATTGTAAAGAAGTAAAGACACCTTACAACCCGGAGAAAGACGTTACTTTTTTTGCCGATAAACCCTCTACGTATTTTCAGTTAAAAGCCGGACAGTTTGCCATCTTTTATCCCGAAGATGTTCATGCGCCAATGATTGGTGAAGGCGAGATAAAAAAGCTGGTGGTGAAGATCAGGATCTGAGTTTAGTTGACAGATAATGGATGACAGATGACGGTTTTGATTATACTACCATTCACTACATATCACAAACAAAAAAGTGCAGAAGTTCATTCTGCACTTTTCTTTTATAGATCCAGCAAGGGTCTTTCTTTACTGTCATCTGTCATCTGCCATCTTCCTTTACAGCGTGACACCGCTTTTGAAAATGGCTATCTCCCGGAAGCCGGCTTTTTCATGTTTTGCTTTTTCACCGCTGGCAATACGGATGATTTTATCAATCAGTTCTTCCAGTCCCTCGTCAAAGGTTTTGTCTTCTGAAAGGGGCCCTGCGTTGTAATCGATCCAGTGCGGCTTCTTCATAGCCAGTTCGGTATTGGTGGCAATTTTCAGCGTAGGAATAAAAGAACCGAACGGCGTACCACGACCAGTGGTGAACAAAACAATATGGCAACCGGAAGCACCCAGCGCAGTTGTAGACACCAGGTCATTACCTGGAGAACTCAGAAGGTTTAATCCTTTTACCTTCAAACGTTCGCCATATTTCAGTACATCCACCACGGCAGCATTTCCGCCTTTTTGCGTACAGCCTAGCGATTTATCTTCCAGTGTTGTAATACCACCCGCCTTGTTTCCTGGCGAAGGATTTTCGTAGATCGGCTGCTTCAGGTCAATGAAGTATTGCTTAAAATCATTGATCAGGTGCACGGTTTTATGAAACACATCTTCCGTTACACAACGGTCCATCAGGATGGTTTCAGCACCGAACATTTCAGGGACCTCCGTTAGGATTGTAGTACCACCCTGGCTGATGAGAAAATCGGAAAAATAGCCCACCAGTGGGTTGGCCGTGATACCCGACAATCCATCGGAACCGCCGCATTTCAAGCCTACTTTCAGTTCGGAGATAGGAACGGGCTCCCGCTTGTCCTGGCGCACCACGTCGTAGATTTCCTTCAGTAAAACGATCGCTTCCTCTACCTCGTTTTGCGCCTTTTGGCTGGCCAGAAATTTTATACGGCTGCGATCGAACTCGCCCAGGCCTTTTTCAAATTCATCAATCTTGTTGTTTTCACAACCCAGACCTAAAACCAGCACACCGCCTGCATTGGGATGCAGGGCAATGTCGGAAAGAATGCGCCTTGTGTTTTCATGGTCATCGCCCAGTTGCGAACAGCCATAGTTATGCTTGAACACTTCAATGCCTTCAACTTCGTCGCCACCATATTCGGCTTTAAACTCACGAATGATTTGTTCGGCAATGCCATTCACACAACCTACGGTTGGTACAATCCAGATTTCGTTGCGAATGCCCACCTCACCGTTCTTGCGGCGATAGCCCTGGAAGGAAAGGTTGCGCTTGGGATGCGTCAGTGGTGTAAACGAGGGGTTGTACACATAATCGAATACTTCACCCAGCTTTGTTTTTACGTTGTGCACATGCACATGCTGCCCTTTTTGAATGGCTTCTGTCGCCTGCCCGATGGGATAACCGTATTTCAGAATATCGTTGCCTGCAGCAATATCCTGCAGCGCTATCTTATGGCCTTTTTCAATATCATCCAGCAACGTAATGCTGTTGCCATCCACTTCAATGACATCGCCCTTACTAAATGGCTTCAGGGCAATGACAACATTATCGCGGGAGTGTATCTTAATTAATTCTTTCATAATTGACAGTGTATTAAACAGTGCACCGGCCAGCTCACAGTGTTGCTTGTGCAGGTACGTGAATTTGTTGAATGGCGTTTGGAATGCCTCCGTTTTCAATATTGATCAAATGCGCAGTAACAGCTTCCATTAATCCTTCCACTTCGTTCAGATTCAGCTTCCAGTTTTTTTCGTAACCCAATACTTTTGTTACTACTTCTTTAATGCCGGCTTCGCTGCCGTCAGCAGCCTGCCATGCGTTCTTTAACAAGTCCATCACCGCTGCATCATCATTCAGCGCAATGGTTTCTTCACCACGCTTTCCCTTGTAAAAAGCAATGGTGGCGGCCAGTGAAAAGGCAAGACGTTGTGGGATTGTTCCCTTTCGTTTTTTATACTCAAGGATGGACGGCAGCACACGGGTTTCAAACTTCGACCAGGAGTTCAGCGCAATGCTCATCAACTGGTGCTTGATATAAGGATTGCGGAAGCGATCGATGACTTCGGCTGCAAACTGCTCCAGTTCTTCTTTTGGAAGATCCAGTGTAGGAATAATTTCTTCAAAGATGGTGTCCTTCAGGTATTGTCCCACTACAGGGTGCTCAACCGATTCCCGTACCGTTTCAAGTCCATAGAGATAAGCAACAGGCACCAGGGTGGTGTGGGCACCATTCAGGATGCGTACTTTACGTGTACGGTAGGGTGTGATATCATTTACATACAAAACATCCAGTCCGATTGAAGGAAAAGGCAGCTCCTTTTGCAGGGCCTCCGGCGCTTCAATCACCCAAAGGTGAAAAGGCTCCCCTTCTACCACCTGTTTGTCTTCATAACCCAGTTCAGCAGTGATTTGCTCCATGCGTTCTCTCGGATAGCCGGGTACAATACGATCCACCAGCGTATTGCTGAATGTGCAGGCAGTTGTTAACCACGTTACAAATCCTTCCTCGTAGCCCCAATTTTTCGACAGTTGAAGCAGGATCTTTTTGAGATTATCAGCATTTTTTTCTATCAGTTCGCAGGGTATGATGTGCACACCTTTTGCCGCATCGCCATTGAAGAAGCCATACCGGTGGTAAAGCCACACGGCCAGTTTTGCCGGAAAAGAAACCGGCGGTGCATCGGTGTGCTGATCGGCCTCATTGTAGGCAATACCTGCCTCTGTTGTATTGGAAACAACATACCGCATATCAGGGTTTTCAGCTGTTTGCAAATACGTCCTAAAATCTTCATAGGGATTGATGCCGCGGCTGATAACATCAACGGTTTCGTGTGTGCTTTCTGCCTTGCCATTTTTTAGTCCGCTCAGGTAGATCGTATATAATCCATCCTGTTCGTTCAGCAGGTTCACCATGCCTCTTTCGATGGGCTGCACAGCCACAACCGAACCGTTGAAGCCCGCTTTTTTATTCAGCTCATGAAACATCCAGTCAACAAAACAGCGCAGAAAGTTTCCTTCGCCAAATTGCAATACCTTTTCAGGATAGGTACGAAAGCCTGCATATGTCTTCTTATTTATTTGCATACGTTTATTTTAGGAACCGGCAGTAGCAATCCCGGTCTTTAAATTTTGATAAATCGTTTCTGTCGTTTGATTCGTTGCATCACCTTTTTCATGCAGTTTGCCAAAGGCAGCTGCAGTGGCAAAATCCACAATTTCCTGTGGCGTGTGCTGCTTATAACATCCGTAAATAATACCAGCCATGTAACAATCGCCGCTGCCGGCTTTGTCAACAACAGTATCGCTGTTATATTCCTGTGAATTGAATTGCTCACCGTTCGTATACAAGCTGGTAGAATAATTGATGCCTCCTTCTTCTCTGTCGAAGCGAAATGTGTTGGCCACCAAGCTGCATTTAGGGAAACGCTCCAATACTTCCTGCGATGTCTGTTCTGCCTGCCGGAGGTATTTTTCCCTGCTTCCATTTACGTGAATATTCTCGTCAATGGTTGTACCCAACATCACATTAGCCGCCCAGATGTTTCCCATAATCACATTGCATTGTTCAGCCAGCTGCGGCATCACCTCAACCGGCTTTTTGCCATACTGCCAAAGCTTTGCCCGGTAGTTAAGATCAACAGAGACAGTAATGCCTTTTTCCGAAGCAACTTTTGCCGCTTCAAGGCAAACATCCGCTACACGTTGATTCAACGCAGGACTAATCGCACTGAAGTTGAGCCAGGAAACATCCTCCAGTACGGCATTCCAGTCAATCTGGCCCGCATTTAATTCCCAGAAAGAGGAATAATCCCTGTCGTAAATAACGTCGTCACTTTTCAGTTCGGCGCCTTGCGGAGAATAATAGGCTCCAATGCGATTACCAGACAAACGGATCTTATCGGCTTTGATGCCTTTGGCTTCGATAAAATCAACAATCTCTTTTGTCAGGTAATGATCAGGCAGCGCTGTCCAATATGCTACCGGCACACCCCAACTTGCCAATGCCCGTGCCGAATTGAGTTCAGCCCCACCGATAAAAACGGGCATGTTGGCGCTCTTTAACCATTCACCGTTTAACCGAGGTGAAAAGCTTAATAACAATTCGCCAAAACAAAGGACCTTGGTCATGCTACATACAATTGCGCCGGCTGTGGCTCTTCTTTCCAGTTGAAATAGTTGCTGGCGTTATGGTAACAGATATCCTGTATGATCTTGCCCGTCCATTCCATGTCCGCCGGCAGTTCGCCATTCTCGATCTCTTCGCCAAACAGATTGCAAAGAATTCTGCGGAAATATTCGTGGCGCGGATAGGAAAGAAAACTGCGGCTATCCGTTAGCATGCCTACAAAACGACTTACCAATCCCATATTGGAGAGTGCATTGAGTTGCTTGATCATGCCGTCTTTCTGATCGAGAAACCACCAGCCGGAACCCCACTGGATTTTTCCGGCAACCGAACCATCGTTGAAATTGCCGATCATGGTTGCCATCAGCTCATTATCGGCAGGATTCAGGTTATACAGAATGGTCTTTGTCAGTTGATCGCTGCTATCCAGCTTATTGAGGAAACGGGATATGGCCCTGCCCTGTGAAAAATCACCAATGCTGTCCCAACCCGTATCAGCGCCCAGTTCCCGCAGCCGGCGGTTGTTGTTGTTGCGCAATGCACCGAGGTGGTATTGCTGCACCCAGCCTTTTTCCCAATCCCACACGGCAAAAATCTCCAGCATGGCCGACTTGAACTTCAGGGCCTCATCCGGTGACAGTTCGCGGCCGGAACGAATTTTATTGAAGGCGGCTTTGATCTCTGCTTCGGTGTAATCCTCGGCATAGATCTGCTCCAGGCCATGATCGGAAACAGAACAGCCCATTGTTGCAAAAAAATCATGACGGGATTTCAGGCAATCGAGGTATTGCTGAAAACTGCTGATGTTGCAGTTGCTGATACTTTCGAGCTTGCCTACATATTCATTGAAAGCGGCAGCACTATCCACATTCATGGCTTTGTCCGGACGGAAGGCCGGAAGTATCCTGATATCAAAATCGTCGTCTTTAATCTTCTGGTGATGCTCCAGCGTATCGATGGGGTCATCCGTGGTACAAACAACCTTTACATTCATTTTGCGCAACAGGTTACGAACGGAATATTCCGGCGTTTGCAGTTTGGCCGTACACTCTTCGTATATCCTTTTTGCCGACTGCCCGTTAAGAATATCATGTACATCAAAATAACGTTGCAGTTCCAGGTGCGTCCAGTGGTACAGGGGATTGCGAAGTGTATACGGCACCGTTTCGGCCCACTTCTGAAACTTTTCGAAATCAGGCTTATCTCCTGTGCAATAACTTTCATCCACACCATTGGTACGCATGGCCCGCCACTTGTAATGATCGCCGTATAACCAGATCTGGGTCAGGTTGTCAAACTGCTTGTCTTCCGCAATCTGGTCGGGTGGCAGGTGACAATGGTAGTCGATGATGGGCATTTGTTTGGCATATCCATGGTACAGTTCCTGGGCCGTTTTGGTATGCAGAATAAAGTTTTCGTCTAAAAATTTTTTCATTTCTGGTTCTGTTTATCGGGAGACACTAAGTTCACTTTTTTATTGCATCTTTTTTCTATCCGTTCAGGCTCTTACGAGGCTGCGCAGTGCAGCTTTCACATCGCCTTCCAGCAGCAGGGACAGTTTTTCCAAAACAGCTTCGCCAAAACCCGGTAATTCACTGAGATCAGAACCCCAAAAAGATTTATCGCGAAGCACTTCCTGTACCAGTGTTACAGTCGTCAGGCCGTTCCAGCGCCTGTAATAAACGGGTGACTCTGCATCCTGCAAGAGGTAGGTCTCACCATTACGTTCACCATAGAATTGATTTTCTCTTCTCACTACAGGTCGGGTAAAACAGAGATAGGCTGCAAAGCCCAGCGCCATTAATTCGGGTACGGTTCCAAATTGTGCGTAGTGGCGGAGCAGTACCGGCACACAGCGGGTTTGCATCTTGGCACTGTAGTTTAACGAAATGCTCAGCCATTGGTGTTGCAGGAAGGGATTCTGGAAACGAGCCAGTACGGTTCTTGTATACTCATGGGCCTTCTGCAGGTCCACCGGGTATGGAATAGATGGCGAGATCTCCTCCAGCATCAGTTCAGCCATGTATCCAGAAAGAGCCGCATCATCCATGCTTTGCCTGACGGTTTCGCATCCGGCCAGATAAGCCAACCCACACGTGAAAGTATGAACGCCGTTGAGCAGCCGCAGCTTCAACTCCCGGTATATTTCAATATCGGGTTCTACAAAAACACCGCTGTCCGCCTGCACAAAGCTGAGGACTTCCCGCACGGAGGCATCGCCTTCAATGGCCCACAGGCGATGGGCCTCGGCCATAATCAGTAAAGGATCAGCATAACCGAAGTTGTTTTCCAGTTCCTGTTGCATAGCGGCATCGGGTTTGCCCGGCACAATGCGGTCCACCAGTGAATTGCAGAACGTGTTGCAGCCTTCCAGCCATTCGATAAAAGCATCATCCAACCCGTTAAGGTGGGCCAGTTCGAATACTATGGCTTCCAGCTTTTTGCCATTGCCGGGGATCATTTCCGTGGGAACGATCACCATACCGCTTTGTTTGCTGCCGCCAAATGCTTTGAAGCGTTCGTACAAGAACGAAAGCAGCTTTCCGGGGAATGATTTGGGTGGATGCAGCCGGATATCATCATTCTCTAACCGGATACCAACTTCAGTGGTATTGGAGAGAATGATCTTCATTTCAGGATTGTGGGCACACTCCAGCACCTGCTGCCATTCGGTTGCTGCCGAAAGCACACGGCTGATAGAGGCATTGATACTGTTCTCTTCTACAAGCTCACCATCCTGCAATCCGCGAACACAAAGCGTATAGAGGCAATCCTGTTTATGAAAGGCGGTGATATCACCTTGCGCTGTTGATTTTACTACCACGATGCGGCCATTGAAAATGCCCTGCCGGTTAGCCTTGTCGATAAAATAATCCGGAAGGCCGCGCAGCAACACACCGGTTCCAAACTGCAGCACCTTTTCCGGTAAGCTAAAGAGGGCAGCATCCGGTATCGCTATATCATTATTGGTTATGTTGCGTATCGTATATCGCGATAAAATCATAAAGCCTTTTCAGCGATTGAAAGGTTATAAAATTTTTTCAGGCTGCCACTTTCTACCAAACACCCAGGCAGCGTTCACCTGTTCTGCCTTGGGCGAACCTTGCGCCCTGTGAAGGTTATCCGCAAACCAGGAATAATCACCACCCTCGCGGCGGCAATTGGCATAATAAATCCTCCGGCCCCACTGCAGCACATTTGTGGTGGGAACAAGGTAAATATCTTCGTCGGCCATGTTTTGGGAGAACGTACAATCCACCAGGTAGAACTGTGCGTCTTTGTGATAGCGGCCCAGCTTAAAACCTTTGTAACCATCAAACGTGCAGTTCTTCAGCACGGTTTTGTAATCGGGATTGGTGGAGCCGTCATGCCAGATGGCGGCAGGACCCGAATGCGCATAAAATGTGCAGTTCTCGGCATAGGCCCACCCCCGCGGGCAATAGAAATCGACACCGCCTTCCATGATGCAATCCTTGAAATAGAACATGCCATCTGCCAGGTTCCAGGGACTTACCGTATCGCCTGCATAAGCACGAAAACGGCAGTTGATAGCTTTCAGCCGGGTCGCATTCATGCTGCGCAAGGCCATTTGGTGACTGTTGCGGGTAATCTGTCTTTTGCCGGTAGAATCATGCGAACAAGCCACCGTTCGCGGTGCCGTTTGTGTAAACCCATAATCGTTAACCACCGTCAGGTTCTTTAGCGTGATGTCGTCACCGTCGATGTTAACAGTTGCCACACCCCAGTCGCTGACGTGATCACAACGCCATTCGTCGCGGGCAATGCTTTGAACAATTTTTGTTGTCTCCCTGTCCTCACCTTCAAAAATGATATTGTGCTTGGCGATAAAAATTTTTTCGTTGTACGTACCCGGTTTGATGCGGATGGTACGCGGCGTGGCACTGCTATCGGGCAGATGATCGATTGCTGCCTGGATGGAGGTATAATCACCTTTGCCATCCTGCGAAACCACCAGGGTTGTTTTTGCGGTCACTAAACCGTTTTTTAGCTGCCATGCGGGATAAGTTTTCTGCAGCAGCTTTTCCGGCCAGGTACCATACCAGGCATAACCGGTGCGGCGTTCTACTTCCACTTCACTCAAGGAAAAACGCTTTTTTCCATCGCGGCCGGCAAACATTGGCTTGCCGGTTTCCAGGTCATAAAACCGTGCCCATACAGAAGAAAAATCATCTTTTACCAAAACACGGTCGCGGCCTTTGGGTTGCGAAGGGTCTTCCACGTCCTGGTATTTATAACCACGAACCCTTGCAGCTTTCAGCCACTCCACCGCATGAACAACAGCCGATTTTACAGCTGGTGATGGATTTTCCACTTTCATAAGGAAGTTCAGGATACCAACCGATTCGCTGCCGCTAAGCGAGGCCAGTTCAAATGCCCTGGCGTTGACGGGCAATAAGGTTTTTTTATCGTGCTGTGCACCCCAAACAGTGGGCTTGCCATTGATAACTACCTGTGTTTTCAGTATGCAGTCAATTCCTTTTGCCACCGCGACCTTTGCTGGCTCTCTCAGTGAAGCATCCACTACATCCAGTCCGGCGCTACCGTAGGCCACATCCCATAAAACATTCAACGCATTGATCATAGCGTTATCGTTGTAGGTGATTTGCCCGCGGTAAGATGAACTGTCGGGATAAAACTGCGGAAAGCCGCCATTGGCCATCTGCATCTGCAGCAAATAGCGGATACCTTTCTCGGCCGCCTGCAGGTAGGTTTTGTTGCCAGACTTCTGGTATGCTTTCACCAGGTAACGAATTTCTTTCGTGGTAGCACCGTTATCGATGGTGGCATCTTTCCGGGAACGGTCGCTTGTCAGGCGAACCAAATCACTTTCCGAAAGTGGTTTATTATAATCAACATTGACGTTATTAAAATGTTTTGGCCAACCGCCTATACTGCGCTGGTACAAAAGCATGTTATCGGCAACAGCATCCTGTGACCAGGCAGCCGCTGTGAGCAAACAGCTCACTATCAGCAACAAAAAGCGGGTTAGCGGCTTTGTCATTTTTTAATTTGTTTGGCTATCCAGGCTACCAGGTCGGTGGCAGCTTCGTAATTATGAAAATCCGAAGGCAGTTTACGGCCATCCGTGTACTCGTTGTACAGCCAGGGATCACCGAGAACAAACACGGTTCCCTTACCATATTTTGCTACTGCCATAATGTTCTTGCCTTCCTTTGTAACGATCGTTTTTGCCGGAGGCTTTACAGACAGTGTAGCCAGTTCTTTTACATATATCTTTTTTGCATTCTGAAAAATATCATTTGCTGCAGACACATCCACGGCACCTTGCTCAAACTGGCTTCCTTCCACTGTATTGAACAGGTCATGATTAAGCGTTACACCAAACCTGGACGCCAGTACATTCATGCTTTTTATATTGTTACGGGCAGAGTCATTACCCAGCAACACCAGCACACCACCAGCGTTAACCCAGGCTGCAACGGCCGTTGCATCTTTGGCTGTAATAAGATTTGGCTTCGCTGTTTCTTTTTCATCATCCGGATCTACAACAATGTACACATCTGCCCCTTTCAGGTTTTGTGCGGTGGGTGCTGCCTTCAAGGTTTTCAGCCTGGCGCCATGGCGTTCGAAAACCTGGCCCAGCGTGTAATAACCATCATTGTCTTTTTCGTCCCAGATGTAGTGCCAGGGCACCATACGACCATTGGCATCTTTGCGCCACTCGTTGTTAAAGTAATTATCCAGAACAACGGTTTTCCCTTTTCCCACGGGCAGGGTCTTCAGCATTTCCATTTCATTGGCGGCCAGGATAAAGGCACCCATACCCTTTGGATCATTCACAATCACCGGCTCGCTCATGTAGTATTCAAAGCTCCCATCGCGGTAAGGCTTGCCACCCAGCCCTGACACACTAACGGTGCCGTGCAGGTTGGTTTGCCCATCTTCTTCTTTGATGAACTGTGTCAGAATGCCATCGTAAGCTTTTCTGGCGTTGGCGAGATAGGTTGCCGGCAGGTAACCTTTCCGTACTCCTTTGGCCAGTGTATATGCAAGCATCGCAGAAGCCGAAGCCTCGGGATAGTTTTTCCCTACGCCAATCATGTTTGGAATATCGTACCACAAACCGGTTTTGCTGTCCTGCACCGTACTTACCGCTTTGGCAAAACGGTTCAGGATACCAATAACCGAATCCCGGCCCGGGTGATTTTCGGGGTAATAGTCCAGTACATCCACCATAGCCATACCAAACCAGCCTAATGCACGACCCCACACATGGGGTGAAAGACCTGTTTGTTTATTGGCCCACTGCTGCTGGCGGCTTTCATCCCAACCATGATACAGCAGCCCGGTTTTCGGATCACGGGCATTTTTTTCAATTAAAACATATTGGCGGGTTATGTCATTAAAAGCTTCATCCATGCCATTGAGCTTTGCATATTCGGCATAGAAGGGCTGCCCCATGTACAGCCCATCCAGCCATACCTGGTTGGGATAAATTTTCTTGTGCCAAAAACTTCCCTGGTTGGTACGCGGATGCGTTTTTACCTGCGAAAACAGGTTCTCCACCGCCTTGCGGTATTTGTCTTTTTTTGTTACCTGGTAAAGCAGCAACAACACCTTGCCGTTGTTCAGGTGATCGATGTTGTATTCATCGGGGCGATACCCTTTGATCGAACCATCTTCCCGTACATAATGGTCCATGCTCTTTTGAATGTAATCGAACCATTTTTTATCACCGGTGGCATACCAGATGCCTTCAATGCCTTTCAGAATCACACCCTGGTCGTAGCTCCATTTGGCAGGGCTGTTGGGCTTCAGTGAGAAAGAATCCGGCCACATTTTAATGGCTGTATTGGCCAGAGCCTGGGCATGGGAATAATTGGCCGTCTTTGCCTGTGCCACTTTTACCGCTTCGGCAGGTGCGCCGAATTCAGTGTTCACAGCCTTACCGGCTTTTTGAAGATCCGTTCCGTTCAATTGAATGTTGGCAGACTTCTGCCCCGTCACATTCAGCAGGAGAGCCGCATTGTTGTACCGGATATTTTCAAGTGTAATGCTTTTGCTGTTGTGGATGTTCATGACCGGGTTCACATCCTGCGGAATAAAGTATGCATTTTTAATAGCGATGTTCGTTCCTTCGGTCATGTCAAGGCCATGCTTCGACTGCATCACCAGGTCTTCCATGTAGATGTTCTGCACGTTCATTTCCGGTAGGCCACGTACAAAGATGGCTTTCTCGGCACCGTTGACCACTACATTCTTTATATAGAAATTCCGGAACTGTGGTGTTTCCTCCGTTACAGGCTTTTCTTCCACCTTTGGTGGTTCACGCCTTTCGCCAGCCAGTGGAACCGGATCCCTGGCGGCATAATACATATCGAACAGGATGGCTTCGCCAATAATGTCCGTCATGTAGGTGTTGTTGATGAAGATATTTTCAACGATACCCCCACGGCCACGGGTGGTTTTAAACCGGAGACCAATATCAGTACCGATGAAGGTATTGTTATCCACATAAAGATTGCGGGCACCGCCACTCATTTCCGAACCAATCACGAAACCGCCATGGGCACTGTAAACGGTGTTGTTGCGAACGATAACATTTTCGGTGGGCATGCCGCGTTTGCGACCGGCTTCGTCCCGTCCCGACTTGATACAAATCCCGTCATCACCCACATCAAAGGTGCTGCCTTCGATGAGTACGTTCTTACAGCTTTCCACGTCAATACCATCGCCGTTCTGTGCATACCAGGGGTTTTTCACTGTAATGTTGCGAACCGTCAGGTCTTCGCACATCAGGGGGTGGAGGCACCAGGCCGGCGAGTTCTGAAAGGTCACGCCTTCCAGCAATACATTTTTACAGGAAGTAAACAACAAAAGGTTGGGACGTAAAAAATCTTTTACTGACTGGTAAAATTCCGGGGTCTTTTTTCCGTCGATAACACCTGGATTCTGCATGGTTGAACCTTTCAACGAGCTTTCTGTAGGATACCAGATGCGTTTCGCTTCATCCAGAACCCCGCCCGAAGCCACCAGCTTTTTCCAGTTGCTTTCGGTAAGCTTTTCCTTTTTTACCATCCGCCAGGCATCGCCGTTACCATCAATGATACCGTAGCCGGTAATGGCAATATTGGTTGCGCCGGTTGCCGAAAGCGGCGACTGATTGCGCATTTGCGGCAAGCCTTCCCAGTTGGCTTCCACCAGTGGGTACTGATTAAAATCATCGGTAAACTGCAGCAGCGCACCTTTTTGCAGGTGCAGGTTTACATTGCTCTGGAGCACTACCGGCCCCGTGAGCCAAAGCCCGGCCGGAATAACAACCACTCCACCCCCACGCTGGTTAGCCGTGGCAATGGCATTGTTGATGCTGGCCGTGTTCAGGGTTACACCATCGGCCTTTGCACCAAATGTTGTAATGAAAAAGGAATCCTTTTTGAACGTAGGTTGTTTCACCGAAAATGGAATTTGCTCCATTTGCCCCTGTGCAAAAAAACCCGTAAACAACGCCAGAAAAATGAGAAAAAGACTATGCTGATTTTTATTCATATCGCAATCATTAGAATTGAGCCGGCAGTGTATTGCTGGTGATTCTGCCTGTTAACCCGCTGTGCAGGTACTAGTTTCATTACAAGTCTAAACAGATATTCAGAGGTAGCAAGCGTATTGAAAGGCTTTTTTTACGCAATCGTTACCGAAAACGTTGCCATAGATGTTGAAACTGTTAAAGAGATGTTGCGACACCGTAAATACAATGTTTCACATGGTTTCTACGCAACTTTGTTATGGATAAAATAAGAAAGCAAATGAGAACGATCAAAGCAGTACACAAAGCCCAATACAGCCCCATTGGCAACCTGGTAACTTACCGGGCCATGCCAACAAATTCTCTCCCGATGAATGCCATTGATCCCTTTATTTTTCTGAACCACCATGGGTGGCAGGAATATCTTCCGAAGAACAGCGGTCTTCCCTTTGGGCCGCATCCGCACCGGGGATTTGAAACAGTTACGTTTATACTCGAGGGTGACCTGACGCACAAAGACAGCAGCGGCGCCAACAGTGTGATCAGGGCCGGTGGCGTGCAGTGGATGACGGCAGGAAAAGGATTGATCCATGCTGAAGTTTCTTCAGAAGAGTTTAAAGCAAAAGGTGGCCCGCTGGAGATTCTGCAATTATGGGTGAACCTGCCGGCAAAGCATAAAATGACAGAACCAAAATACACAGGGCTGCAAAAAGACCAGATACCAGCCGTTGCACTGGACAATGGCAATGTGACCTTGCATCCTGTTTCGGGAAACTGGGAAGATGTTCAAAGCCCGGTGCAACCGCTGACAGATATTCATCTTTCCTGGATAGACTTCAGGGAAGGCGGCAAAACAGCATTCACTGTTCCAGCAGAACAAAACATTTTCTTCTATGTGGTAAAAGGTGAAGTAAGCGTAAACGGAACAGATGTAGGCATGCTGCATATAGCAGCGTTTGCCAATGACGGAGCAGATGTAAACATTAGCGCCAATACCGACGCTGTTATTCTTTTCGGTTATGCGACGCCGTTCAATGAACCCCTGGTGGCGTACGGTCCCTTTGTGATGAATACAAAAGAAGAAATCACGCAGGCCTATGATGATTTTAATAAAGGGAAGTTTGGCAATGCAGAAGAACTGCTATAAGCGCAGCTACAAACGTCATCAGCAGCAAAAAGTTACGTTCTTCGCTAGAACGTATATATCTGCCCTGGTTTCGTGCTGAATGAGTACTCAAAGCGTGGTGGTGGCTGTGTGTTTTGCAGCTTTGCTTGTGCAGACACCAACGGCTCCTTTACAGGCAGCAAATCATAATAAGGATTGGTATTGATCCCCTTTGCTAATTGTAGTGAAGCTACTTTCCGGAATGGCTTACCCAGGCGAATGCGGCACTCACCACCGAGTGCAGAATGGATCGTAAACTTTTTCACCTCGCCATCCTTCCACTCCATATCAACTGTAAAGCCGCCCCTTGCTTTTAAGCCTTTTACCGATCCATTCTGCCACGCATCGGGCAGGGCCGGCAAAAGTTCAATAGCGCCGTCGTGACTCTGCAACAACATTTCGGCAATGCCAGCCGTACAACCAAAATTGCCATCGATCTGGAAAGGTGGATGCGCATCAAACAGGTTGGCGTAGGTGCCACCGTTATCGCCAACTTTTGATTCATTGGCAGCCGGTGTTAGCTGGTCAACAATCAACTTGTAAGCCCTGTTGCCATCCAGTAACCGGGCCCAGAGATTCACCTTCCAACCCATCGACCAGCCGGTCGATTTATCGCCGCGATAAACCAATGATTTTTTTGCCGCTTCGAACAGGGCTGGCTGCCGGTATGGCGAGATCTGTGCTGCAGGGTACAATCCGTACAAATGCGAAACGTGCCGGTGCTTGTCATCGGGACGATCCCAATCTTCCAGCCACTCCTGCAACTGGCTATGCTTCCCTATTTGCATCGGCGGAAGTTTTCCCCTGAGTTGCCTGAGGCTATCGGCAAACGCATGATCCTTTTTCAGGATAGTTGCGGCAGTAATCACATTGGAAAAAACATCAAACACCAACTGGTTATCCATGGTGGCGCCTGCCGTTACAGAAACGCCGCTTTGGTATGCATTTTCAGGCGACATTGAGGGTACCACTACAAGCCACCGGTGATTGGGGTCTTCCTGTAACACATCCGCATAAAACAAAGAAACGCCTTTCAATACATCGTAATAATCAGCAAGAAATTTTTTGTCGCCTGTATACAGATAGTGCTGCCAGATGTGTTGCGTCAACCAGGCGCCACCCATTGGCCAAAGGCCGTAAAACCCTCCATCCACCACACCCGTAATGCGCCAGAGATCCGTATTATGGTGCATGTTCCAGCCCCGGGCGCCATACATTTTTTGAGCACTTTCACGGCCGGTTACAGCAAGTTCTTTTAGCATCTGAAAAAGTGGCTGATGTAACTCCGCCAGGTTGGTTACCTCTGCCGGCCAGTAATTCATTTCCGTGTTGATGTTCACAGTGTATTTGCTGTCCCATGGCGGCGAGAGCAGGTGGTTCCATTTGCCTTGCAGATTGGTGGGTTGACTGCCCGGCTGCGAACCGGAAATGAGCAGGTAGCGGCCAAACTGGAAATACAGGGACACCAGTTGCGGATCGTTGCTGCTTGCAAATTCCGCCAGCCGAACATCAGTTGGCCGATTGGCTGCATCGGAAGTTCCAAGATCAAGTTGTACACGATTGAAATAACGCTGATAAAACTGGCTGTGTGCCGCTTTTGCGGCTGCAAAATTTTTCCGGGTTGCTTTTGCCAGCAGGGCTGAAGCATTCCCGGTTTCGTTACCGGAAAGGTCTTCATACGACCGAACATTGGTGGCAATTGAAACATAAATAATGGCTTCTGTAGCACCCTTTATGACAATAGCAGAATCCAAAACAGTTAGCATTCCATCCCTGACTACCGGTAGCGCCTGTGCCTCAAAGCGGACTTTCCCCTGCTTGTTATCGGCACTGCTGGTGGTCCCGTTCAGCACCAATTTGTTTTGCACCGCCTTCAGCGCATAACGGGCATGCGGTGTGTTCAGCCGTAACGTACAGGCAAGGCTGTTAGGCCGGCTTGCCGTCAGGCGAACCATGATGACATCATCGGTGAAAGAGGCAAACACTTCCCGTTGAAACCGTACACCATCAACGGTATACTGCACAGTGGAAACAGCATTCCCAATATCCAAGTCACGGTAATAATCTGAAGCCTGTTCATGTCCTGGAAAATCGATGAACAGGTTTCCCACCGGCTGGTACTGCATGCCGTAATTCAAACCTTCCGGTGCCCTGCGGGGAAAACTGTTGTTGGCAACCTCCTGTGCTTCTTTGTAGTTCTTTAAATACAACAACTGGCGGATCCGGTGAATGCTGTCAGCCTTGCCTTCGGGTACATTGTTGCCGGGTTCCCCCGCCCATACCGTTTCTTCATTCAACTGCAGTTGTTCGGTTGCCGTTCCGCCAAAAATCATCGCTGCCACGCGGCCATTACCAATGGGCAGCGCCTCGTTCCAATGCCTTGCCGGTTGCTGATACCAAAGTTTGTTTTGCTGCTGTGCCGGTACCGTTGCATAGAGAAAAAGGCCACAGTAAAGCAGGGCTATACTTCTAAACATCAGTTATCGTATGATTTTTTCAATTAAAGGAGAATAAAATCAGGATACCGGTTCCACCCGGAACCAATCCACATCGGCATAGCCCGAATCATTGGTTTGACTTTCCCGTGTACAGAACAGGCCCACTTTAGCGCCTTTCCACCGTCCCGGTTCTGCTGTAAACTCATCTCCGGCATCGGTAAAATTGTTGCCCTCGAAACTGTAGCTGAAACGGCACTTACCCCCTGCCGTTACTTTCACCCGGAAGTAAACCGTTGCATTGGTAGCCTTGCCTAAATTTTTTACCGCTTCTTTTTTCCCTCTGGCTGCATCTT
Organism: Flavisolibacter sp.; assembly: GCA_035998945.1. Taxonomy (GTDB): domain Bacteria; phylum Bacteroidota; class Bacteroidia; order Chitinophagales; family Chitinophagaceae; genus Flavisolibacter. Next base: position 36,678 of record DASYHD010000032.1, read on the forward strand.
TTGCAGATGCGTATACAATGCTGTTCCCATCCTTGCTGCTTTCAATGGCAATAGCAGCATAACTCAGGCCCATCACGGCTAAACCAGCCCGTTCACCTTCCAGTTTTGTATTGGGTGTAAAGGTTAGTTTCGTGGTGACCATAAATTCTTCTGCCGGGAATTTCTGCTGCAATACATTGGGAGCATCCCAGAGGTTTTTGGCACTGTCAGGCAACTTATCAGAGAATAGCCGTAAGGCTCCTTTTGAAGGATTGGCAAAAGCCCATGTCGCTTTTTGGTTGGCCATCCACTGCCACTGTAGCCCGATGGTATTGCCGTTGAATTCATCGGTTTCCGGCGGTGTTTGCACCGGGTAGGTTTTGCCAACATTCGGCTTTTTATACCGCAACACCGGCTCGCCCTTTCCATCGCCGTCTTTATCTACGCCAATCACCGGCCAGTCGGCTACCCACTTCATTGGTTGCAGGTGCACAATGCGGCCATAGGCTTCTTTGTCCTGAAAATGCAGGAACCAGTCCTCCCCTGTTTGCGTGGTAACCCAGGCACCCTGGTGCGGACCGTTGATGAGTGTAGAGCCCTGGTCCATTACATTTTTTCTTTCATAGGGACCATATACGTTTTTAGAACGCAACACCAATTGCCATCCGGTAGACACACCACCCGCCGGTGCAAAAATGTAGTACCAGCCGTTGCGCTTGTAAAACTTCGGGCCTTCAATGGTAGGATCTGTATCATGCCCATCGTATACAATCACTCCTTCATCAACCGCTTTTGTGCCTTCCTTGTTTAGCTTCTTTAAAGCAAGCACACTTTTGATACCGGCACGGCTGCCTGCATAGGCATAAACAAGATATACCTGTCCGTCGCTATCCCAAAGGGGACAGGGATCAATCAAACCTTTTCCACCAGCAACCAACACCGGCTCACTCCAGGGACCGGCGGCATTCTTTGCTTTGGTGAGATAAATACCAAAATCCGGGTCGGGATAGTAGAGGTAAAACTCGCCGTTGTGGTACCGCAACGCCGGTGCCCACACACCTTCTCCATGCCTGGGGACAGAAAAATGTTCGTACGGCGGCAAACGCTTTAAAGCATGCCCGATCAGGCGCCAGTTTACCAGGTCTTTCGAATGCAAAATCGGCAACCCGGGCACGTCTTCAAATGAAGAGGAGGTCATGTAATAATCATCACCCACCCGGATAGCATCGGGATCGGAATAGTCGGCATGCAGCACCGGATTTTTATAGGTACCATTGCCATTGTCTGCCACCCAAACTTTTGAAACGGTAGCTTTCTGTGCAAAGCCCTGCAGGGCAAAAAATACAGATGCCGCTAAAAAAAATTTCTTCATCTGGTTTCATTTTTCGGGTTCCAGTCGCCTAGAACATTTTCAATAGTGTAATGCTTCACTTCTTCATCCGTCAATTGCTTTGTCCACATATATCTACCGGATGGATTAGCCCCCGGACCAAAAGACTGGTACTCCGCATATCGGGCTGTCTTTTCATTTTCCGGATTGCGCCAGTTGTTCCAGCCTTCGGGTAAAATATGCGCTCCCATGTAACAGTTGATATACGTAACGCTTGCATACGGTCGCCAGGGACGGCCAAGAGAAACCTTGTTTACATTGACGGAATCCGTCGTCAGCACACAGTTGTTGAACACATATCCAAAAGCCTGTTCCTTGGGCGTAGAAGCAGCCGTTACATGCGAATTCTTTTTGCAGTTGATATGGCAGCCCTCGAACCAGGCAGTGGAAGGACCGAAAATAAAATCCGTCGTGCCTTCGATATAACAATTCAAAAAATACTGGCGTGATGCCCTCCTGCCTGCAAATAACACATCCTGGTTTCCTAGGAAACGGCAGTTCTCAAATTTTACACGATCGCCCATGATGTGCATGGCCACTGCTTGTCCTGCCGAATAACCGGCACTGTTGGCGATGCTCAGGTTCTTTGCCGTAAAGTCATTCCCTTCCTGCAGAAACGTATAGGAATTGAAGGTATGCAACGTATCCCCTGCCGGCGAGATCTTTCCCGAATGATCATCATACGTCAGGATGGTTTTGAAGGGGTCTTCACCCAGAAGCGTAATCTTTGTTTTGGTAGAATCCAGGTAAAGTTTTTCCTTATACACCCCGTTTCGGATAAAGATGGTGTACGGCTTTTTGTTGTGTTGAGGAATCGCATCAAAAGCGTCCTGTACACGGCTGAACCGTGCATTACCTTCCCTGGAAACCGTCAATTGTTTTGGCTGAGTGCAGCCAATCGTTAATACAATAACGCAAAGCCAAACAGGCAAGTTTCGTTTTTTCATTTCCTTTTCATTGGTAATACAAATCCCTGTTCATTTAGCAGCGAGACGCCATCCATCAAACAGAAAAACTCACGAAGAATTTACACTGCTATTTATTGTGTTGTTGTTTTTTGAGAAAGCGCAGCACCCGGTGCTTTCACGTGCTGTCCATTGATCGAAACATTCGTAAACTGCAGTCCCTCCACATGATCAATCTGCATCGGTATTTCTACACCATTGATGGTGCAATTCACCATTTTTAGATTTTGCACCGGCGACTCTTTGTAAGCATGAATGTATACGCCGTATTTACCACCATCTTCCACCACCAGGTTCTCCACCCAGATGTTCCGGATGGTGGGCAAAAAATTTCCCGGCTGTTCATAAAACATATTGCAATGCACGGCAGATTCTTTGTACGTACCCACCCTTACATCTTTCATAAATACATTTTCGATAATACCGCCCCGGCTGGAGCTGGTTTTTAACCGTAAGATCCGGTCGAGGTTGGGACTGCTCATAGTACAGTTGATGGCATAAATATTTTTGGCGCCGCCGGATATTTCGCTGCCGATCACCACACCGCCATGACCATCTTTCATCTCGCAACCTTCTATCAGGTGATTCTCAGCTGGTCGGGCAATCCGCCGCCCGTCTTCATCGCGACCCGATTTGATGGCAATGCAATCATCGCCTGTATCGAAATAACAGTTACGGATAGCTACATTTTTACAGGACTCCGGGTCTACGCCATCGGTGTTGGGACCGTGTGCAATGATTTTTACATTTTCTACCGTTACGTTTTCGCACAAGACAGGGTTTACATTCCACATCGGAGAGTTGATCATCTTCACACCGGAGATCAGGATATTGGTGCAATTGTAGGGTTGAATAAAATTAGGACGAAGGAAACTGCTGTCGCCGAATACCCTTGTTCTGGGATCGGTTTGCTGATGATTCAGCTCGTGCAAACGGTTTCGGGCCGCTACCTGTTTGGAAGGCCTGCCCTTGTTCCAGCCCCACCAGTTTTCAAAGCTGGCCTGGCCATCGAGTGTGCCGTTGCCGGTAATGGCGATGTTCTTCTCGCCATAGGCGTAGATCAGTGCCGAATAATTCATCAACTCCATTCCTTCCCACCGGGTAAACACAATGGGATAATCTTTTGGGTCAACACTAAAGCTGATGGTGGTACTGTCGGCTAGGTGCAGGTTTACGTTGGACTTTAAATAAATTGCCCCCGTTAAAAAACGGCCAAAGGGAACCACAACACGACCACCTCCGGCACGGTTACAGGCCTCAATGGCTTTTCTGAACGCTTCCGTGTTGAGTGTTTTACCATCACCCACGGCACCAAAATCGGTTACCAGAAATTCCCTGTTGGCAAACCGGGGCACCGTAATCTTTTTCCGCAGCTCCGCAATCTCTTTCATCGGCCCGTCAGCCGATTGCCAAACAACCGCTTTTTGGGTGGAAGAACAGGAAAAAAACAGGCTTAAACACACCACTGCCACCACAGTCCATAAACCGGATTGCGGCACACGCTTTCCGATCAACTCGCTTTTTCCACTTGTCGTACTAATTACCATTTTCACTTTGATTTTTTACGTTTCTGCAAATTCTATGAAGCTGTTTTGTACAAATACAAACCCTTACAGGAACCGGCTTTTCTTTTGCCGGGAACAGCATTTACTTCAATCCCTTCAACCAGATGTATAGCCGTTCCATCCAGTCATCACCGGTAGTTTTGTTGTACATACCAAAACCATGTCCGCCCCGCGGATAAAGGTGCATTTCTGCGGGCACACCGTTCTTAATGCATGCCTGGTAGTAGCGAATGCTGTTCTCCACCGGTACGCTTTTATCATCACCCGCATGCACCAAAAAAGCCGGAGGCGTTTGGCCGCTTACCTGTGTCTCATTGGAGAAGAAAACCACTTTCTCTGGTGAAGGGTTGGTGCCAATGAGATTATTTCGTGAACCACTGTGTGTGATAACGCTATCGAAGCTGATAACCGGGTAAATGAAAACGGAAAAATCGGGACGGGAGGAGGTGGTATCCTTGTTTGTTGCATCGGCACGAAAGGTAAAATGCGTAGCAGCACTTGCAGCAAGATGGCCACCGGCTGAAAAACCCATAATACCAATTCTGGATGGATCAAGTTTATAGGTCGCAGCCGATGCTCTTACAAAGCGGATGGCCTGTTGGGCATCCTGCAGGGGCGCCAGTGATTTATCCGGTTGAAGGCTGTCATCCGGCAGACGGTATTTCAATACAAAAGCGGTTATGCCTTGTTGTGAGAGCTGCTCCGCCACAAGCGTACCTTCTTTGCTAAAAGATCCATAAGCATAGCCGCCACCCGGACAGATAATTACGGCCTGCCCATTAGGTTTTACGGGTTTATACAACGTCAGTGTAGGAATGGTTACTTTGGCAACACGGGTTACAGTACCACCTGTTTTTGTTGTCACTTCATTCACATTACGATGGAAGGAATTAGGCACCGCACCCTTGTAAAGTGGCAGTTCCGACACGGTTGGCTTGTCTGCCGGGTTGAACTGAAAAGGCTTTACCGCCGTTTGGACATACCAGGCCGGTGATGCCGCTTCAGTCGAATTGTTCTCCCATTTAAAAATCTTTTCCGGCGTATAAGCCGCCGCTTCTTTTGCTGTTAACTGGTGCGACCAGGCAACGCGGTTTTTCGTGGCTGCACCTTCGCCGGTATTTTTATATTCTGCATAAAAAACCGTTTTTTCATTGGCCGGATTGCCCCAGTTGTTCCAGCCTTCCGGAGCAATCGCTTTCGGCAACTGGCAACGGATAAAAGCCGTTTTTGCGGCCGCCCGCCAGGGTCGCCCCAGGTATACTTTGGTTACGCCGGAATCAGCCAATATGGTACAATCCAAAAACACATAACCATACTGTTTACCCGGAGTCGTGCTGGCTGCAGTGATGTAAGAGTTTGCTTTAGCTCGGATGGTGCAGGACTGGAAAACAGCCGTAGACGGACCAAAAATAAAATCAGTTGTTCCTTCAATGTAACAGTTGTAAAACAGTTGCCGGGAGGTTTCCCCGGCAGTAAATATCGTGTCCTGGTTACCAAGGAATTTACAATTGACAAATACCGCTTTGTCGGCATCCACATACAGGGCAAGGGCCTGTCCCACCCTCCCTGCAGAATTAACAAAGGTGATGTTCTGCGCTTTAAAGCGGTTTCCGGAGATCTTTGCTGTGTACGACGTAAAGGTGGTGTGTTTACCCTTACCGGAGTAATCACCGAAGCTGATGATGGTACTGTCTACGCTTTCACCAATAAAGGTCACATCGGTGTTGTTTGCAGGCAGTTCAATCTTTTCGTTGTACACACCATTTTTAATGTAAAGGGTAATGGGTGCCAGCGGGTATACCCGTATGGCGTCTATGGCGTCCTGAATGGTAGTATACTCCCCGCTGCCATCTTTGGCTACCGTAAAATTGTACTTGTATTGTTGCGGGTTAGCCGTTTGTGCTTTCGCACCAGTTGTACAAACTATCCAAAGAAGAAAAGGCAGGTATCGCATCATCGGTTGCTCCGCTTTATTTCAGGAAAACTTTTTTCAGGAAATCGTCAATGTATTTCAGCGTAGGTTCAAACCAGGGATCGTACAGGGGAAACGTATGCGGTGCATCGGCAAAGGTTTTTACATCGGTATAGATGTTATGCTCCTTCAACACCTTCATAAAATCATCACGGCCGGCATGCATGCGATCGACACTGCTGTTGATAAAAAGTGTGGGTGGCGTATGCCTCCCGACATGCGTCAGCGGCGAAGCTTCCGTCCAAAGTTCCGGCGCATCTTTTTTGGCATATCCAAACCAGTACGTCGCTGCCGAAATCCGTTTGCTGTCGTCGCCTTCACCTGACTCGGGGTGCACAAAAGAAAGTGTACCGTCCATGTCTACGACTGCATCTACATCGGAAGACTGTTGATTGTTACAACCTTCACCTTCAAAGGCAGCATTGCCATTTGTTGCTCCCAGGAAGGCGGCCAGTTCGCCACCGGCAGAGAAGCCTAAAACAGCAATTTTAGCGGTGTCAATGTTGTACATTCTTGCATTGGCATGCATCCACCGCAAAGCGGCTTTGAGGTCATGCACCGCTGCAGGATAAAGTGCTTCAGTAGACAACCGGTACTCCGGTGTAAAACAGACATACCCTTTCGTTGCCAGCCGCTGTGCCAGTGGATAGTGATGGGTTCTGTCCCCGGAGCGCCAGCCACCACCATGAATGATCAGCACAGCCGGTCTATTTTTGGATGAACGGGCAGCAGGGAAAAAAGCATCCAGCAAAAGTTTACGATCACCCCTTTGGCAATAAACAAGATTCCTGCGATCTGTTACGCCCTTTAACGCTGCTACTGTCACCGGCTTGATAAAAGGATAATTTTTGCTATTCTTCTTGTAATCACTAAAAACTGAAAAGGAGGTGTCGGGAATGCCTGTCAAACCGGCGGTCAGTTGCGCCGGCTTTTTCTTTCCCCGATTTACGATCCGTTCTGCCAGATCAATGTTCTGCTGTTTTAAACCTGTCAATACCAACTGCGCCATGCGCCTTGCCCCATACGCATTAAAATGTGTATTATCATTCAGCCCTTCGGGGTAAGCGGGGTGCTCTCCCGGCTCCAGTTGCATAAACAGGTGTTTCGCCAACTGCGGCCCCAATTCATTCAGCAGTTCGCGGCTCATTTTATCAAGATCGACTACCGGAACACCATTTCCTTTTCCAACTTCAAAAACAGCAGCGGTGTATTCGGTATGGGTTTCTACCTGTTTGCCATCCTGAAAGCGCATGCGGGTGACTGGTGTGATCAAAACCGGGATGGCCTTCTTTGCTCTTGTTTCGGTAATGAATTTCGCAAGGTTGGCTTTGTAATCCGGTACCGGCGTATAGCGGTCCTTATACCGTTCTTCTTTGGCTTCATCGTTATGACCAAACTGCATCAGCACGTAATCACCCTCCTGCAGGTTATCGGCAATGGGCTGCCAACGATTCTCTGATAAAAAAGTGCGGGTGCTTCTGCCACCGCGGGCATGATTTGCAATGGTAACAGAAGAATCAAAAAAGTATTGGAATGGCATACCCCAGCCCGTGAGTGGTGCCCGTTGGGGCTCGTATTCACACATGGTGGAGTCACCAATCAGGTAAACCTTGATCTTCTTTTTGGGTGGGATGGAAAAGGCAACAGCAAACGCTGCCAGTAACAAGAAAAGTCGCGTCATCCGAAATTATTTTTTCACCGGCGGCTGGTAGATATGTGCCGCCAGCGGAAGTTGTAAGCTTTTGATTTCTGCCAGTACAATCTGCGCCATTTTTCGTGCACCCAATTCGCTGAAATGGGTATCATCTGTTTTCCCTTCGGGATAATTGGGATGCTCTCCCGGCTGCAGGTGATTGAACAACATTTTGGAGCCGTCTACCCCAAAACTTTGAATGAGTTGCTGGCTTTTCAGATCAAGGTCAATGAGGGGAACATTGTTCTTTTTAGCCACATTTCTTACCAAAGCGGCATACACATCGTGCGTTCCTTCAATCTTCCCTGTGGCATTGAATTTTCTCCTGGCGGCTGGCGTCAGCAAAACTGGCGACGCACCCTTTGCCCTGGTATCGGCAATGTAACGGGTAAGATTGGCAGTAAACTGCGCCTCGGTGGTAGCACTTTTTTTCGTTTGTACTTCGTCGTTATGTCCAAACTGAATAAAAACATAATCGCCTTGCTTCAGCTTTTCCATCACCGGTGCCCACAATCCCTCCTCGATAAATGTCCGGGTGCTGCGGCCATTCTTTGCACGGTTGTCAACCACCACTGTCGAATCAAAGAAATGGGCAAAGGGCATACCCCAGCCGGTTTCGGGAAACGCCTTTGTTTCTTTGATGGATATGGTAGAATCTCCGATCAGGTAAACGGTTGTTTTTTCTTTTGAAGACTGGAAAGCCGTTGCCATCAGAAAAATGAAAAAGAGAAACAGGTTTTTTTTCATGTGCAAATACTTTTAAGTACCACCTCAAACAGGAGATGCGAAACACGTAAAAGAAGGTTGTATCATCTCCTTCATATTTCACATTTCACGTTTGTCGTTTCACGCTCTACACCGCATGCCGTTTGGCCATTGGTTTCAGGTCAGTCAATTCCGTAATAGAAACGGTACGTTTTTCCCTGATGCTTTTGCGGGCTGCCACACCAATCAACATCGACATGGCACCTTCTCTTGAACCGGCCAGGATATTGAAGGGATTATCGGTAGGATCTTTAAAAATGCGGTGATGCATGCGCTGGTCGCCGCCACCATGACCGCCGGCGTATTGCGGCACTTCGATGATTTTGTGTTCTCTCTGGAAATTGTTCATCACCATCAGCTCCTTGAACTTGCCGGGAATGGCGTCTTTATCCTGCGACATTTCCACCGCATGACGTGCCGCCTGGTCGGTTGCATCCGGCTGCAGGTAGGGAATATCTTCCCAGCTTTCCAGCCGCCCGTCGAAACCGTTGAAGGCAATGCGCCAGCCTTCGTAGGGAGAATAGGTGGTCAGGCTGTAATTCACCATTACGCCGTTAGCATATTTTATCTGCGCCGACATTTTATCCCAGATATCAATCTCTTCCCGCCATACACAGCCATCACGCAGGTAACCGTCGTGATGCTCATTGGCCACATAGAGCTCTGTCATGCTCTTGCTCTTGGTGATATCAAAATAAAACTTGCAGCTATCCTTGTACTGGCATCCCCGGCATTTGGTGCCCCGGAACGAATTGTTTTTTCCATAATGTTCCAGTTCGCCCTGTGCCGTTACTTCCACCGGCTCCGAATTGAGCCACCAGTTCAGCAGGTCGAAATGGTGCGTGGCCTTGTGCACCCACAAAGAACCACCCTTGGCCGTTACCCCATGCCAGCGGCGGAAATAATCCGCGCCATGGTATACATTCAGCATCCAGTTGAAGTCAACGGAAGTGATCTTACCGATGCTGTTTGCAGCCAGCATTTCCTTAATCTTCATCATGTGCGGACCGTGTCGGTAGTTGAAAGCGACTGTTACTTTCCGCCCTGTTTTTTTCTCTGCATCCAGAATGTTCTGGCACTTTATCTCGTCTGTGGTCATGGGTTTCTCAGAAATAACATCAGCACCCAGCTCCATGGCACGAATGATAAACTTGTCGTGTGTTGAATCCATGGTGGTTACGATAACGATATCCGGCTTTACCGTTTTCATCATCGCTTCAAAATCAGTAAAGGTGGGGCAGGCCACTTTCATTCTTTGTTTTGCCAGGGCAACACGACCGGGATTGCTATCGCAAAGGCCGACAAACTCCACCACATCACTAAAATTCTTCAAAACCGTTTCGCCCCAAAAACCAATTCCCCGGGAACCCGTTCCGATCATGGCGAGTTTTTTCTTTGGGGCTGAAGAAGCAAGAGCCGTTATGGGTGTTTGTGCCAGCATGATGCCTGCTGCTGCCATGGAAGAGTTTTTCAGAAAGTGCCTGCGTTTCATATAGAAAGTTTTAGTTTAATTAGCGTTTACGATACCATTGATGTACACTTCGATGTTGGTATAGTGCTTATGCAATGTATTTTTTACAGCGTCTGAACCGTCCTGCGGATTCAGTTTTTGCTTTTGCTCCCACTCATCGGGCATACCATCGCTATCGCTGTCTTGCGGCGCCGGTAATGATTTCAAGGCAGGCCAGGCCGTTACTGTTTGCTCGTACGGTGTTCCGTGTGGGTATCCGCCCTGTACATCTATAATATTTCCGGTCCGGTTTTGCACATCACGGATGATGCGCTGATCCAGGGTATCCCTGCGGTAACTGGCACCTACCTCCTTCAACACCTGCTCGTATGCTTCTGTTGCCTTTTGCGTAGGCACTGGCACAGCTGCAAACGGTGTTTCTACTTTTGCTTTTTGTTTATCGTCTTCGGTTCCGTTATGCATCACCACACCATTCCAGTTGTTGGCCGTTACAGCAGCAGATGCTTCCGACACATTTCCTGCCAGGTAAAATCTACCGTAATCGAGTTTCGGCAATTTATTGTATGGATTCAATACTCTGTCCTGAACTGTTTTCCTGGTTGCAGGTCCCGGACGGTAATAATTGTTTACCACGTTGTATGTTCCCCCCTCGCCTGCATACACATTGTTGGTGGCCCAGTTGTAGATCACATTGTTCCGGAAGTCGACAAATTCTGAAGGAATATTGCGGGCACCGTCAAACCGTGGTGTACGGGTTACACAGTGTGCAAACAGGTTATGGTGAGCCGAGGTATGTCGTCCGCCCCAGATGCCGCCAAACCCATGCTGCTCAAAATCTTTATCGCCTTCTTCGAAATGATATGAATAATTCAGGGGCTCCGCTATAAGGTTCCATTGCAAAGTGGTGCTGTCGCCACCGTACACCGTAAAGGCTTCATCGGTGCTCCAACCCATCGTGCAGTGGTCAATGATGATATTTTTCCGGCCAATCCCGCCAAAAGCATCATCGCTGCCGCCACCAGCAGCTTGACCTGCATTTTGGTAACGATCACCCATACGGAAACGCAGGTAGCGGATGATAATATTATCACCAGACAACGATACCGGCTGATCGGCTAAACAAATACCGTCACCAGGGGCAGTTTGCCCGGCAATGGTTACATTGCCTTTGATATTCAGTTTTGACTTTAAATGGATTGTTCCCGACACAGCAAATACAATAATGCGGGGATAGTTTTTCTGCACGGCTTTGCGGAAGCTGCCTTCGCCCTCATCATTTAAATTGGTCACAATCACAACCTCGCCTCCTCTGCCGCCGGTGGTGTATTTACCAAAGCCTTCGGCACCGGGGAAGGCGATGGGAAGACCTTCCATACCGGATTCCTGTACTTTTCGTTGCTGCGAACAACTCAGACCAAAAACGGCCAGCCATGCAAAAAAGAGGTAAAATCGAACCATCCCGCTATGTAAAAAGGAAAGGCTGCCATGCAGCCTTTCTATTGTTTGGTAACCTGTTATTGATATCCCGGATTTTGTACTAACCTGCCCTGGTACGAAGCCATCGTTTGCTGATCAAAGGGGAAAAGCTGGCTTTTACCATCGGTAAAGAAGTAGCCGATCGCGTCAATATAATGTACACTTGTGGCGCCTACATTGTAGGTATTATTCGTCCGGGAGATGTCTTCACGCCAGTTCAAACGTGTCCACCCTGTCGGTGCAGTTGTAAACGTATTTGGCTCATACCGTGAATTGAGATATTCGATCTCTTCGCCAACATTTCTCCAGAAGAGGTAACGTGGTACATTGGCATAAGGACCTGTCGCATCAGCTAACTGCCGCAACTTTACTCGCACTTCGCCGGTTTGCGGCCTCATTTTTTCTGCCAGTTTATTCCAGCGAATCAGGTCGTATTTACGGATACCTTCACCACCAAATTCAAGGTAACGCTCATTCATAATAGCCGTAAAAAATTCATCTTTACTGGTTGGCGTAGTGCCAATCTTGTCCGCATTGCCTCTGTATGCTCTTTTTCTAACTTCTTCAAATGCGGCAATGGCTGCAGGAGTTGGACCGTTCAATTCATTTTCCGCTTCGGCAAACATCAGCAGAACATCCGAAAAACGGATCAGCACCCAGTTATAACCCACATTCAATCCGCTGGGCAGCAGCGGCACCCGCCAGTCGCGGCGGTACTTACCGTCTGTCAACTGCGTCAGCACCCTGGGCTGTTTGTTATTGTTAGCGTTTACCTGGTACGTTCCGATGGTTACCGGCAAACGGGTATCGATGGAATCGAATGCATAAAAATATATGGGTAGCATAAACACACCACCACCACCGGGGCCATAACGGGAAGAGGTATTCGTTACCACACCATTGTAATTTCCCTGGCGGCTGTCGGAGTTGCTGTTACCACCACCGGCGCCTACTTCAAACAAAATTTCTCCGAAAGGATCCGGTTGAAAAGATGTTACATTCCGCCATACGTTCTCAAAGTTCGGGTTCAGCGTGTGCTGATCACGGCGTGCAATCAGATCGGCGGTTTCTTGGCGGGCAATTTCATAATATTCCCGGTAATCGGCAGGGCGCTCCATTGTTCCCAGAGACGGTGCACGGCCTCTCAGTGAATAACCCCCGCGATACAAAGCAATGCGTGCACGAAGGGCCTTTGCAGCACCTTTGGTGATTCGCTCGTCCCGTGCCACTTCGGTTCTCCAGGGAAGCAGTTCAACTGCCGTAGCCAGATCATCAATCAACTTATCATACGTTGAGTCCCTGTTTGCTCTTTCGGCATACAGGTCTGTTTTCTGGTAAGAAGGAATCATCGGAGCCGGCACATCACCCCAGTTCCGGATCAGCTCATGATAAAACTGGGCCCGCAATGTCAGCGCTTCACCCAACATGCGGCGCATTTCTCTTTTTTCCTGTTCTGAACCATTTATGTATGCTTCAGATTTCGGAATCTGATCGATTGCCAGGTTGGCTTTTTCAACGCCCAGGTATAGCTGGTTAAAAGGGTTACGCAATTCTGAATTGGACAATTGCAGATCGTATCGTCCAATGCCCCTGCGACCGTTATCCAGGCCACCGCTTACAATGCCCTCATCAGAATCGAAGGGATAATAAAGGCTGATGCGAATGCCATATCCATTATCACCCTGCAGTTCATCATAAACGCCCATCAAAGATTTGAATGTATTATCAACACTGGAAAACGCTTCTCCCACTCCTATTTCACTAATAGGTTGTTGATCTATATATTTCCGACATCCTCCCAACATGGCTAATGCAACCAGGAAGGAGAGTAACATGAATTTATTTTTATTGCGATTCATTGTAGTCAATTTAATCGTTAGAATGTGATATTCGCTCCAAACACCCAGGTTTTAGTTCTAGGATAACCTGCAAAATCTACCCCCGGTGTCAAAGGATCAGAGCGACGGGTATTTACTTCCGGATCAAACCCGGTGTACTTTGTAAACGTCAACAGGTTGTTGACTGTTGCATAAAACCGCACCGAGCTGATTTTTACAGGCTGCAACAATTTTGCAGGCAACGTGTAGCCCAGCGTTACGTTGTTTACCCGCAGGAAACTACCATCTTCCACTGCATAATCAGTCAGGAAGAAGCGGTTCGAATTATTAGGACTCCAGATCGTTGCATTGGCATTCAGCTTAGCCAGTTCTGTCGGATCCGTAACCAGGTTACCTTGTGCATCAATGTTGGTGAAACGGTTACGCATCACCCCCAAAACGTTCAGGTTCGGGAAACTGCCGTCGGTCCACTCGATTTTGTTGGCATTATAAATATCGTTGCCAACGACCCAGTTCATAAATACACTGAAATCAAAATTCTTATAGGCAAACTGGTTGTTCCAGCCACCGATGAAAGAAGGATTGGCATTACCCAGAATTGTACGATCGCCATCGGTTGAGATAATGCCATCTCCATTGATGTCTTTGATCTTCATAGTACCCGGACGCACAGGGCCGCTGATAAAGGTATTATTCGGAACACCCGCTTTCAGTGTATACTGCTGTGTAGTGGCATCATAATTAAAATCTTCGATCTGGTACCAGCCGTCTGTTACAAAACCATACATCAAGCCAATCGGGCTGCCCACTTTAACGAGGTAATCATTGGCACCATCCGAACCCTGCCAGCCGGCACTGCGCTCCAGTTGATCTACAGGTCCCAGGCTTTCTACACGGTTGCGGTTGAAGGAAAGGTTGAAGTTAGACGACCACTGGAAGTCTCTTCCTCTTACCGGTGTAGCATTGATCTGGAACTCCACACCACGGTTGCTGGTGCTTCCGATATTCTGGATCTGCGATGTATAACCGGATGTTGGCGGAATGGCCACAGCCAGTAACAGGTCGTTGCCCTTGTTGTAATATGCATCAACGGTAAAGTTGATCCTGTTGTTCAGGAAAGAAAGGTCCAGGCCTATGTTCTGTGATATGTTCCGTTCCCAACGAAGTGCTGGATTTGCCAGGCCTTCGGGTTCGTATCCAGGCTGAATGGCATGGTTCAACGCATACAGACCGGCGGTGTTGTAAAGTTGCAGGTACAGGAAGTCGTCAATCCGGTTATTTCCCGCAGTACCAAAACCTACACGAAGTTTGGCGTCGTTGATGAACCCAATATTTTCCATAAACTTCTCCCGCGAAAAGCGCCAGGCCACAGTACCGGAAGGGAATACCAGGCTTCCGTTCTCGTAAGCAAATTTGCTTGAGCGGTCGGAACGCAGGGTGAATGAAGTCAGGATCCGGTTATCGAAATTGTAATTCAGGCGGCCAAAAAGCGAGAAGATGCGGCTTGGTGCTGAAATATAACTTGTAGGATTGGGCTGCTGGAAAGTAGAGCCGGCAGGAGGCGAACCCAGTGAAAGGCGGGCAAACGCGTTTTCAGCTGTGATCTCCAGCGGCAGAAATCGAACTTCGGTTGTATTGTTTTCAAACCTTCTTTCATAAATCTCCTGGCCCAGCAACACATCAAAATTGTGTTTGCTTCCTATACGGTTGATGTACTGAAGCGTATTCGAAACGTTGATGGTTTTGCTGGTAAGATCAAACACACGGGCTACAGGCTGATTGTTATAGTTGCGGGCTGTGCCGGTAACTGTTCCCCAGAATAAGTTCTGCCGCTGGTCATTATGATCGTAACCGGCAGTAGAACGGAAAGTAAGATTGCGAAGAAGTTGATAGCTGGCATATCCACTGATATTAAAAACGGTAGACTTTGCCTTGCGGTACTCCTGCTCAATCAGGATGACCGGATTGGAGATACCGGCAGACAGCTGGTAATATTCTTCGTCAAACTGGTTTACCGGTGGTGCAGTAGGCAGGTCCAGCGGACGGAATTGAATAGCATGACGCAAACGGTTAGTGGTACGGGTGCCGCTGTTGGTAGTACCGGCACCATCAATTGTTTGATCGGTAAACCTTACGTTAAAACCTACGCGGAATTTTTCCGTAGCCCTGTGGTCGAGCTTGAAGGTAGCCAGGTTGCGCTTAAAGCCGGACTCCAGCAAAATACCTTGTTCCCTGTTGGTGGTTAAGCTAAGGTTGAAGGTTGTATTCTGAGAGCCGCCGCTCATAGAGACGTTGTGGTTTTGATACCCTGCTTTTCTGCCAAACACCTGTTCCTGCCAATCCAGGAAAGGAACATTGCGGTAGTTCTGCAGTGTATCCCAGGTACTGCCGTAAATGCGCTTAAACGTACCGGTGTCGTTTGCCAGCATGTAACGCTCATATTGCCAGGTCACAAATTCATATGGGTTGAGCACATCCATTTTTTTAAAGATTTCACGGAAACCAACAGACCCGTTATACGATACAACTGTTTTACCGGCACGGCCACCTTTGGTGGTAATAATAACAACGCCGTTCGCTCCACGGGCACCGTAGATGGCTGTCGTTGAGGCATCTTTCAGTACATCCACCGAAGCAATATCCTGTGGAGAAATAAACTGCAATGCGTTTTCCACCTGTACGCCGTCAACAATATAAATTGGTGAATTATCCTGTGTAATGGATCCACCGCCACGAACCCGGATCACTACATCGGCACCAGGTGCACCTTCTGTCGTTGTGACCTGTACACCGGCCAGACGACCCGTCAGTGCTTCGGCTGCGTTGGTGATAGGGATATCTTTTAACTGGCTGGCACCGACAGATGAAACGGAACCAGTCAAGTCACGACGCCTAACGGTTGCATAACCTACTACAACCACATCACTCAACGTGGCACCTGCAGACGTCCTTAGCGTTACATTAATAACAGACTGGTTACCTACTGCCACTTCTTCCGTAGTGTAGCCTACCGAGCTAAAAACAAGGGTTGCATTGGGAGAAACAGAAATAGTGTATTGTCCATCGTTATTGGTGGCCGTACTGTTGGTGGTGCCTTTTACAGTAACGGTTACGCCGCCTAATGGCTGCTGTGTACTGTCAGTTATTACCCGGCCGGTTACCTGCCTGGTTTGGCACCATGCCAATGTCCAGCAAAATGCGAAGAGAAGCGATAAAGCAATTTTACTTTTCATAAACAAGCATTGAATTAATGTTTAGTCGTCGTTTTTATTATAGTCAGTAAACCTTTTCTTTATTAACTCGGCTTCATGGGTAGGGTGTCTTTGTTACCATTTAACTGGTACATTCACACTGTTACATCGAAAAGACTCTATTCCCTGCTCAGACATGGCCGGGACAAGTTCATCTGCGGATACGATCGGCGTTACCGGCCGTACGTTATTCTTATCTTTTTTTGTAAACAGCTTTGCAATCATTGGATGATAATATGGTAAAGCCGGAGAGCAAACAACCTTTTTTCACTGGCTTTCGTAAACAAGTCTAAACAGTTATTCCCTGCTAACAAGCGTATTGAAAGCCTTTTTTTACGCAATCGTTACCGATAACGATTGCAATTGCGGCCCCTCCGCCAAAAATCAATATTTTTAACCCGAATTTTCACGAACAGCAACCCCCGACATTGCGCCCATGAAGTTTGAAAGTGCTACTATCAAAGACATCGCAAAGGCATTGAACCTGTCCACGTCCACCGTGTCCAGGGCCTTACGTGGTAGCTACGAAATCAGCGATGAAACCAAAAAGCAGGTGCTGGAGTATGCTGAAAAGATCAACTACCGCCCCAACCCCATTGCCCTATCCCTGAAGGAAAGACGTACACGAGCCATTGGTGTGGTGGTAAGTGAAATTGCCAATAACTTTTTTTCGCAGGCCATCAATGGAATTGAATCGATTGCCTACAACCGCGGTTACCACGTTATTATTACACAAAGCCATGAATCGAGAGACCGCGAAAAAGTAAACGTGGAGCATATGGCTGCACGAGGTGTGGATGGCTTGCTGGTTTCACTTTCCAGTGAAACAGCCGATCTATCTTACCTGAAAGAACTGCACGAAAAAGGTATGCCTATTGTGTTTTTTGATCGCATCACCGACGAGATTGAAACGCACAAGGTAACCGCCAATAACTACAATGGCGCCTT
Organism: Flavisolibacter sp.; assembly: GCA_035998945.1. Classification (GTDB taxonomy): domain Bacteria; phylum Bacteroidota; class Bacteroidia; order Chitinophagales; family Chitinophagaceae; genus Flavisolibacter. The sequence continues at coordinate 53,991 of DASYHD010000032.1, forward strand.
TGCAGCCACCGAGCACCTGATTGCGCAGGGATATCAAAACATTGCCCATATCACCTCCTCTCCTTTTCTTTCCATTACCAAAGAACGACTGGAAGGCTACAAAGCTGCCCTGCAAAAACACGGGATGCCTTTTGTAGAAAACCTGGTGAAATACTGTCCGCATGGCGGCATGATTGCCAAAGAAGTGGAAGATGCACTGCAGGAACTACACAAAGGAAAGGTTAAGCCCGATGCTTTTTTCACCGCCGGCGACCGCCTGACCATTGTTTGTTTTGGCATTTTAAAACGAACCAAGGAATTGAGCGTCGGGGGCTTTATAGGGTTCTCCAACACACAGGTTGGTGATCTTTTCTCTCCCGCACTCACCACCATCCGGCAGCCGGCATTCGAGATCGGGCAATCGGCCATTGAAATGCTGATCCAGATTATTGAAAGTAAACGGCCCGTGGAGGATTTTCAGCGAAAGGTGCTCGAAACAGAGCTGATCATCCGCGAATCGTCAATGCGTTAACTGCACAACAGTATTTACAATGCAAGAATTTCTGGCCCCTACCGGGCAATTGCATTTACTATATGGCAGCTGTATGCCCGGCAATTACAGAATTTTATACTCGGATGAGATTATTTAACGGGTATAGACAATACAATAGAAGTATCACGCTTTCCAACTTCAAAGTCAAGGCTTGCATTGATAGCACCGGCTTTCTGTTGCAACCGCTCTTTTAGCTCCAGCATTTGTTCCCGGCTTCCATCGGTCTCGTCGCCGGTGCGCAGCACCTTTAACACAATCTTCGACCAGACCAGGTCAATATCAACCAGGATGCTTTTATTAGCTGCGTACTGGGCCAGGTATTGCAACACCGCTTTGCACACGATAAAAAAGTTGTGTCGCACTTTCATGTTCAGCCGCAGGTGCTTTACTTTATCATGCACCATTATATCAATCGTCGTATCAAAACTTGACTCCAACGTACGGGCATATTCGAAAATACGTACCAGTGTTTTTTCCATCGTATCATTCACCGGGTCAATGCTCCAGAGGATCTCGTCCATCGACATCATCATATTGTGGCTTTTACCACTGATCTCGTCAATCAGTTCTTTGGAACGGACAATGTCCTTATCGGCTTTCAACTTGGCAATATGGCTCAGCACATTGATGTTGTTCAGGGTAATGCTGACGTCTTTGTGCAGGTGACTGGCAATATCGGAACGAACATTCTGCAGTGAAACCAGTCGCTTGATGCGTTCGCGGTATAAGATGTAAAGCACAACACTCACCACTGCCACCAGTATGCAAAAAAACCACCATGTCAGCCAGAACGGCGGATGAACCCTGATGTTCAGGTAGGCAACTTCCGGACTTTCTTCGCCGGCCAGGTTTTTAGTTTTGATCCTGAACTGGTATTTACCCGGGGGCAGGTAAGAATAAATGGCCTGGTGGTGATTGTCGCTCCTGATCCACGTTGTATCAAAACCCTGCAACTGGTAATAATAATCAAGCTTGGTAAGCTGGCTATAGTTAAATGCACTGAATTCAATCGCTACGTAGTTATTGTTGTAGGCAAGATCAATCCGCTTCAACCTCAGCAGCGAATCTACTGACAGGGATTTGTTCATAACAGTGAAACCCGTGATCGATGCCTTCCCGGTGGTTTGCTTTCTCTGAACAAAAGAAGGGTCAAATATCACAAAGCTTTCCAGTGTCGTAAAGAGCAGGCTTCCATCCCGCAAACGATGGGCACCGGTTACATTGAACTGGTCGTTTAGCAGGCCGTCCCGCTGATCGTAAACAGTAAACGACTGCTTGGCCAGATCTGTTACACAAAGACCATTCATGGTTCCTATCCATACAAGGCCCTCCCTGTCTTTAGCCAGGCTTTGTACGGTATGGGATGGAAGCCCATCCCGGTTGGTGATATGCGTAACAGCATTTGTATGCAGATTAACCAGGTTCAGCACTCCGCCAGCAACAATCAGCAAGCTGTCGTTATACTGAATGACATCTCTTGGATTGTTGTTCCACAAGCGGAAACCTTCTGCCCCTTCCATCGTAAGCTGTGTAATAACCCGGGATGTACGGGGATTTATTTTCAGCAACCCCTCGCCAACGGTTGCTACCCAAATGTAGCCTTCGCTATCGGTAAACAGTTTCTCAACAACACCTGTTCTTTTGGCCAGGCTAAATCCGGCAGCAAGGTCTTTCGCACCGGCTTTGTAGTCCCATTTCACCAGGTTGCCGCCTTGTGTTCCCAGCCAAAGATTGCCCTCCTGGTCCTCGGTTACCTGGGTAATGGCACGGCGCTCACAGGCCGGTGGTGTTAACAGTTGGGCCCTTTGCTTAGTCGAATCAAAAACCACAAGACTCCCGCCTTGCATGGTGATCCAGATATTGCCAGTTTTGCTGTGCCGGTGCAGGTCCCATACCGATCGCATATCTACCAGTGGCGCCAATGTTGCATGCAGGGGAAGCGGGTGCATATTCCTTTCGTACCGGAACAGGCCCAGATCGCGGTAACCAATCCAAAGTTCACCATTGGCCAGTTGCAGCGCCGTTTGCGCTTTGCCTTCCACTTTAAAGCGGTTGGGAGTTGTCAGGGTATAGTTATGAAAAAGCTGGGCATCGGGATTAAAAAGGTACACGCCGTAATCGGTACATACCCATATGTTTTGCTGCCGGTCTTCGTACATGGAATGCACCTGGTTGAACTTCAGTTCTTTTTCCTTGTTATAGTCCTTCTTTAAAAACTGCAGGTTACCGGGGGCATTGGTATAACCGGCAATAAAGGGCAGTCCATAGATCCATCGCCTGCCGTTTCGCTGCTCCAGTATGGCCCTGATCTGGTGATAACCCAGGCCGTAATCCATCTGCAGGTCAATCTGCTTTTTCCTGCCTGTTTTTGGATCAAACACTTTCAGTACAGGATGGGTGGCCTCTTTTGGCCATTGTTCAAAAAACAGCTGGCGGCTGCCATCAATGTGCAAATAATTCAGGTAGCGTTCCCCCGCTGCCGCTTTCAGCAGCTTGCTCATTTCGGCTGACTGTGAACCAGGAGAGTTTACGTATCGCACCACCAGCCCCGAATCGGTAGACAACAAAAATGCCTGCGACACTTTATCGTGGTAAATATAATTGACGGGGCGACCGCCCGGAAAAGGAAGCAGCGAGGAAGGCACAAATGCATTTGCTTTTTCATCGTATTGAAAAAGCTTAGCCGATTTACGAAAATGCAGGAGAAGCTCGCCACTGGGCGTTTCAAGAAATGTTTTTTCAATGTGCAGTTTTTCGCGGCTTTCTTCGCGAATTGGCACTTCCCGGTAACTGAAGGTTTGCGTATTGAAAATTCCTGCTTTGTTATCCGCCGTCAGCACCCACAGGTTTTTCTTCCTGTCAATATATACCTGCGCCACTTCATCAGCAGGCAGCGTATTGGAGCGACCCGGTGTGCTTTTAAAGGTGATGAATTTATTGCCATCAAACCGTTGCAGGCCATTGTGCGTAGAAAGCCAGATAAATCCCTGCTCATCCTGTACCACGTTGTTTACGATGTTGGAAGCAAGACCGTCTGCCAAACGATAATGGGTGAACACGAACTGCTCCGATTGCTGACCCAAGGCAGCCGTTAGGAAGAAGAACGAAACGAAAAGACCAAAAAGATGTTTCAATGGCATTAGTCTGGTTGTTTCCAAATCTAGAATAATTCGCGGTAATTTCCTCCCTATGAATTTATTTAATTCTTTGATAAGCAAATATTTATTTTTTTAATTATTCCTGGTACACAAACCCGATAGATAGCAGTTTTTCGGCCGAATGACCGCATTTTTTGCAGATGAACTGTAGCCGCAGGAGGGATTAGTGGGTATGATTATTTTAACCGCTGTGCAACGATAAATCATCTACAAATGGCAAAACAAACTTCCCGGCGACCGCATATCATTTGTCACATGCTTGGCTCTGTGGACGGAAAGATCAAACAAAACATCTGGGGTCTGAAAGACCACCACAAATATTTTGAAGAGCCGGCTGCTAAAATCAAAGCCGATGCCTGGCTGGTGGGCCGGGTTACCATGCAGGAGTTTTCCAGCAAAAAACCATTACCGCCATCGAAAGGCCGGATTTCCCTGCCCAAAGAAGACTTTGTGGCCAACCAGCCAGCAAAGCAGTTCGCCGCGGTCATCGACCCATCCGGCAAATGCACCTGGGACACCAACATGGTTTCTACCGAACATGTAATTGAAGTGCTAACGGAGAAAGTTTCCTCCCGCTACCTGGCACACCTCCGGGAGAAGAACGTGTCCTATATTTTTGGCGGAAAGACAGAACTCGATCTGAACCTTGTTGTACGGAAATTATTTGAGCTTTTCGGAATCAAGCGCCTTCGCATCGATGGCGGCGGACACGTAAACGGCTCCTTCTTAAAAGCAGGGTTGATTGATGAATTCAGCCTGGTGCTGGCGCCCATTGCAGATGGCACCACCGGTGCTCTTACGGTATTTGAAGTAGAAGAAGGCTATGGTAAACGCAAAGCCACCCGTTTCAAACTAAAGTCAGTAAAAAAGATTTACGAAGATTTCCTGTGGATACGGTACGAAACAGAAAGAAAGTAAATAATCAAACGAGTGGTGTGCAACCAGAGACCTTTTTCATGTTTCACGTTTGCCGTTTCACTTATTTCACCTTTACATCTTTTTCCCAGCCTGTTTCTTTCAGAGCAGGATCGGCTTCTTTTTTCAGAAAATCAGCTTCGGAAAGCGAAGCAGCTTTCCAATTCAGTATGGCTTCGTCGGGCACTACCTCCACCGGTGTTTTCCAGGACGTGGATGTTTCATTATAAGCAAGATTGGATTGTGAGCAATAACAGGCGATGATAGACCACCGCGGATGCTCAGACAAATTTGCTTCGGACCGGTGCAGCAGGTTAGGATGAAAAAACAGCGCATCACCGGGCTCCAGTTCGCCATAAACCAGTTCCATGGTTTGCAAGGCGTTGTTCACCATCACCATATCGGCACCTACCTGCTCACCGGCAAAGCCATGATTGACACGACCCATTTTATGCGAGCCCCTGATAAACTGCAGGCACCCGTTTTCTTTGGTAGCAGGCGTTAGCGCCACCATCACAGAGATCAGTTGATCAGGAAACATAAACTGGTTCTTGTACCAATAGCCATAATCCTGGTGCCACTCCCAGGCTCCACCTACACGGGGTTCCTTCTGCATAAGCTTCGAGTGAAAATGACAAACCGGAGCATCACTGTCCAATAACTGTCCTACTGCATCCACCATGCGTTTGCTGCGGGTGAGATAGCCAAATACATCGTTACCAGGCGTAAACCAAAGAGAAAGTCGCGTTTTTTTGCCGGATTGGTCGTTCAGGTCCAGTGCATTCTTGCGCATGGCATCATCCTGCAAAGCAGTGCCGTACAAACGGTCGACTTCTTCGGCAGAACAGAAACTTTTCATCAGCAAAAAGCCATCGCGATGATAGGCAGCAATTTGTTCGGGTGAAAGTGTTAAGGACATAATGCATGCAATTTTCTCCTATTAAGGTAGTACGTTCAGCACAACCGGTAAAATGATTCTTGCTTTGAAAGAAAGAATTAAGTCTCCGCTATACCCCTCTCAGATGATAGGCTTTTGGACGGGTGAAAGCCCGCAAACCGGCATGTGACAAGGTTGCACCAAAGCCGGAATGTTTGCGTCCGCTCCACGGAACCGCTGCACTTACCCGGTCGCAGCAATTCCAGTATACCGTGCCGGTGTCCAGTTGCTTCAATATGGCTTCGGCCCGCTCTTTACTCTTGCTGTACACGGCAGCGGTAAGCCCGTATTCTGTATCCTGCATCATGTGTACGGCTTCGTCATCGCTTTCCACTTTCATGATGCCAATGAGGGGACCAAATGATTCTTCCTTCATAATACGCATGGAGTGGTTAACATCCGCCAGCACGGTCGGCTGAAAATAAAAACCCTGCCCTTCCACCTTGTTGCCACCTGTCAATACTGTAGCGCCTTTTTCTTTTGCTTCCGCAACCTGCTGCTCCAGGAAAAGAAGTTGATCCTTCCGGCTCAACGGTCCAATGTATATACCTTCTTCCGTTGGTTGTCCTATGGCAAAACCCTTTACTTCGGCAACAAAGGCATCCAGGTATTGCTGGTAAATACTTTGATGCACATAGATGCGTTCCACCGCACAGCAACTTTGCCCATTGTTGTAAAATGCACCATCGGCCGTTGCGGCAGCTACTGCTTTTATATCGGCCACATCATCGGCCACATACAAGGGGTCCTTTCCTCCTAACTCCAGCTGACAGGGAACCATCTTTGGTGCCACCCGTTCATAAATGTATTGGCCTGTTTTGTACGAACCGGTAAAGAAATAGCCATCCAGCGGCAGATCGAGCAACACCTCTCCCACTTCTCCTGCACCGACGGCAACTTGAAAAACATCATCCGGCACACCAGCCTCTTTCAGCCATTTTTCAATTTGCAGGCCTGTTAGCGTAGCGTATTCAGATGGTTTATATAACACGGCATTCCCTGCCAGCAGCGCCGGCACAAAAACGTTTACGCCTACCAGGTAGGGATAGTTCCATGCGGAAATATTGCAAACAACACCCAGGGGCTCATAAACGATCTTTTCCTGCATGCCATCTTCGTCGGTCATCAGTTCCTCACGCAAATAACTTTCTGCATGACTGGTTAACCAGTGAATTCGTTTACAGGCGCCAGCAATTTCGTTGCGTGACTGCTGCAGGGGTTTTCCCATTTCTGACGTAAGGATAGCAGCAAGTGATTCGCTGTTGTCTTTCAACAGCGACGAGAACCTCTGCAGAATGGTTACCCTCTCTGACAAAGGAACTTCCTGCCAGCGCTTTTGCCCCATTTGCAACTGCTTCAACTTCTGTTGCAAGGTGGATTCGTTATCCTGGTTTACGGCGGCAATCTCTTCCTCTGTAGCGGGGTTAATGATGGTAAGCTTTTTCATGGTTGTATTTTTAACTGCGTTTAAGAATGCAGCTTTACAGTTTCTGGAAAGTGGGCTTTTCTCTTTTGCCTCCATTCGCTCCGGGTGCCATTGCACACAAAGCAAAAAAGCCTTTCCGGATTTATCCTTCCATTCAATTGCTTCAATGGTGCCGTCATTGGCCACAGCGCTGACCATTAGATCTTCACCAATGGCAGCGGTATCAGCAGACTGGTGATGGGCACTGTTAACCACACCTGCTGACTCACCAACAATGGAATGTAAGAGAGAGGTTTTTGCAATACTGATAAGATGTTTTTTGTCGGCACCCCTTTCCCTGCGGTGCTGCTGGTTGCTATCGCCAAGATCCTGTACCAACCGGCCACCCTGCAACACATTTACCAGTTGCAAGCCGCGGCAAATAGCCAGAACTGGCAGTTGGTGTTGCTTTGCATACAAAAAGATCTTTTGTTCAAAGCTGTCGCGTTGTTGCAACAAGGGATCTGTTTTGTTGGGGTAATCTTCTGCACCGCCATACACAGAAGGATGTACATCAACTCCTCCTGTCAACACAAAACCATCACAGGATTGAATAGCCTCCTCATTGTTTTTTATGAACGACAGTTCAACCAGTTCTACCTCATCACCCAGGTCATCCGGCGTGAACCAATCCCAATAGTTTTGAAAGGAGAGCTCTGTATAACTGATTCCAATCTTGTTTTTCATAGACAACGTTATATGTAACGCGTTAAAACCTATCAACAGCTACAACGCCTCCTGGTAAAGATTGTAGAAATCTTCTCTCCTCACCGGCTTGGGATTGTTGGGATGCGCAAAATCGGCAATGGCCAGCTCACTGAGCGGCTCAATATGTTCCGGCTGCACACCAATCTCCCGCAGCTTGTGCGGAATGCCAATGGATGCATTCAGATCGAACAGGTACTGCACCACCGCTTCGCCGGACTGATCCTGCAATCCCAGGGTTTGCGCCAGGCGCCGGAACTTTTCTTCCGAACCTTCAATGTTGAACCGCATGCCATAAGGGATGTTCACTGCATTGGCAAGGCCATGGTGAGTATCCAGCAGTGCGGACAAGGGGTGCGCCAGCGAATGCACCACACCCAGTCCTTTCTGAAACGCAACAGCACCCATCAGCGAAGCAATCAGCATCTTGCTGCGGCTTTCCAGGTCGGGACTGTTGACAGCTTTTTCCAGTGATTGGCTGATCAGGTGAACGCCTTCCAGCGCTATGCCTTCACAAAGCGGGTGCGGCATCTTTGCCAGGAAAGCCTCCATGTTGTGCGTCAGTGCATCCATGCCGGTAGCGGCTGTAATAAAGGGCGGCAGATCCATAGTCAGCAGCGGATCGGCAAATACAATTTTTGCCAACAGCTTTGGTGAAAACAGGATTTTTTTCTGATGCGTTTCATCATCTGCAATGATAGCGCTGCGGCCAACTTCACTGCCCGTACCGGCCGTAGTAGGAATGGTTATAAAATGCGGCACCTCGTTGGTGACCAACACATCACCGCCAATCAAATCATCATACACAAAAAGATCTTCGCGGTGGTTGATGCGGAGGCAAATGGCTCTTGCCACATCAATGGCAACACCGCCGCCAAAGCCTATGATGCAATCACGGTCTGTGCCATCGTACACATCGGTACCCTTGTATACATCCGACTTTACAGGGTTTTTGTGCAGATCAGAAAATACTTGCACGCTGAAATTTTTTGCCTCCAGTTGCTGCACTGCTTTTTTGAAGAATGAAAGTTCCCGCACCACAGGATCAGTAACCAGCAAGGGACGGGTGAAACCGTTTTTAATGAGGTAATCGCCCAGTTCATTGCTGCTGCCGGCACCAAACCGGATTATCGTTGGAAAGTTGTATTGGTAGATTGTATCGAAAGTCATGGTCATTTCTTTGCGGCCAAATAAACAGAACAGTAAAGAATAGATTTAGTATTGAAATTACCGATTCACATTTGACGTTTGACGTTTGACATTTTTACGTCTCAGGTTTTCAAATAATTTCAAAATAACGTTTGTACTCCCAGTCGGTAACCGCTTTCAGGTGTTGCCGCCACTCCCACTCCCGTGTTTGCACAAAGTGCTCCACAAAACTTTCGCCTAAGATTTCTTTTGCAACGGGAGATTCTTTCATCAATGCGGTTGCTTCCTGTAAGGTTCGCGGCAAGCTTCCGTTCGACAGGTCACGGTAACCATTTCCCTTCACCGGTAGCTGTTTCAGTTCCATCTTCTGCCGGATCCCATACAAGCCCGCAGCCAGGCAGCCCGCCATAGCCAGGTAAGGATTCACATCTGCACCAATAACCCTTGTTTCCAGCCGGCAGCTTTTTTTACTGCCCGGAAGTACCCGTAAGGCCACCGTACGGTTATCAACTCCCCAGGTCAGGGTAGTTGGCGCCCAAGCACCTTCCACCAGGCGTTTATAGCTGTTGATGGTAGGAGCAAAAAGCGGCAGCAAGAAAGGAAGACAAAACAATTGACCGGCGAGATAATGCCGCATCACACCACTCATGCCCAGTTCATCTTCGGGGTTATAAAAAAGATTTTCTGTTTTTTCCCTGTTCCATAAACTCTGGTGTACATGTCCGCCGCAGCCCGGAAGGTCTTCCCTGATTTTTGCCATGAACGTAGCCATGATACCATGCTTGTAGGCAATTTCTTTTACAGCGGTCTTAAACAGAACGGCCCTGTCAGCCGCTTCCACCACCGACGCATGTTCAATGGCGGCTTCGTAGGTGCCGGGACCGGTTTCGGTATGCAAACCTTCCAGCGGAACGCCAAAATTTTTCAACTGTGTAAAGAGATCGGAGAAGAATGGATTTTTTAAGGTGCTGCGAAGGATAGAATACCCAAACATTCCTGGAGTCAGGGGCTGCAGATCACGGTAACCTTTGTCGCAAGCCGATTGCGGTGTTTCGGCAAAATTGAACCATTCAAACTCCTGCGAAAAGACCGGCGCATAGCCCATTCCCTCCGCATCAACAGTTACCTTCTTCAATAATTGCCGGGGACAAACAGGAGAAGGTTCGCCATCGGCGTTACAGAAATCACCCAGGAAAAAAGGAACATCTTCTTCCCAGGGAATTTTGCGAAAAGTTGCCAAATCAAGCTTTGCCGGGCAATCGGGATAGCCTGAATGCCAGCCGGTGAAACGGCTGTTGTCGTACGACGCATCGGCTGCATCCCAGCCAAACACCACATCGCAAAAACCCAGACCGTTTTCAGCAACCGATAAAAACTTTTCCGCCGATATGTATTTACCCCGCAGAATGCCATCGATATCGGCAAAGGCAATCTTTACTTTTTGCGAGGGATGCTCTTTTACATAGGTGAGAATATTGTTTGCCGGCATAAAAGATTACTCTATTTGATTGGTAAGGGCAGCACAGCCGCTTTTTTCCGAAAGATCTTAAACAAGATAAAACAGGCAGCCATGAACAAAAAATAGATCAGCGCCAACCATGCATTGAACACCGTCATGGCAAGGAGCGAAACAAGGCCAATGACCAGGGCCACTAGGGGCAATACCGGGTATAGCGGTACCCGGAAAGGTCGCTCCAGCCCGGGCTCTTTTCTGCGCAGGCGCAGCAAAGCAATCATGGAAAATATATATAGCGTAAGTGCACCAAATACAGCGATGGTAATGATCTCAGCCGTTTTGCCGGTAAGCAGTATGAGTACACCCAACAGCATATTTGCCAATAAAGCATTTGCGGGTGTCCGAAACCGTGAATGGACCTTTCCCAGGAAGGCGGGAGCGAATCCAACTCTGCCAAACTCAAAGCTGGAGCGACCCGCCGCCAGCATCAGGCCATGGAAGGAAGCCACCAGACCAAACAATCCAACGGCAATGAGCAAGTGATAAAGCAAACCGCTAGTACCCACCACGCCTGCCATGGCGAGCGGCAGTGGTGAATCGGAAGCTGTACCGGCAGGAGTATACACAATCGCTTGCCATCCTCCCACTCCCACAGCGCTGACAAATGTGAGCACACAAAGCATCACCAGCGTTAGGATAGCAGAACCAAAACCTTTCACAACCGCTTTCTGCGGGTTGATGGTTTCTTCGGCAACATTGGCCACGCCTTCTATACCCAGGAAAAACCAGATGGCAAATGGAATAGATGCAGCCACCCCGGGCCAGCCATTAGGAAAGGCGGCCTGCTGCAGGTTGGCCCACTCAAAATGTGGCAAGGTAATGCCGGCAAACAGGAGTAGTTCGCCTACGGCAAACAGCGTGATGATCAACTCAAATGTAGCGGCTGCTTTTACACCGGTTACATTCAACAGCGTAAAAACAATATAGGCTACAATAGCAGTGGTCAATATGGGCAGTTGCGGGAAGAACAGGTTGAAATAAGCACCGATGGCAAATGCAATGGCAGGTGGCGCAAAAATAAATTCAACATTTTGTGCCATGCCGGTAAGAAAACCAACGTCTTCGCCCATCGCCCTTTTTGCATAATCAAACGCACCGCCGGCTTTGGGAATGGCACAGGCCAGCTCGGTATAGCTGAAGGTAAAGCACACATACAGGAGAATGATGAAAAAAGTAGCGATGGCCATGCCCAGTGTACCGCCCTTTTCAAGACCCAGGTTCCAGCCAAAATACATGCCCGAGATTACATAGCCAACGCCAAGTCCCCATAACATGAGCGGCGTTAAAGTGCGTTTTAATTCCTGGTTTTGTGGCTTTGACAAGGGGAAAGTTTGTATCGTGAATATACATCTTGCCATGCAAACTCCCATGCGGTACTTTCCGTGTACACAAGGGCGCTTTCTTACATACACAACCGCAACTTTTCTAAACGTTACCAAAGATTTATCTTCAGCACCTATCCCCATAACAACAGCAGCAATATGAAAAAGATTCTCGTTTTGTTTTTCGCAATTCCCTTCCTTGCAGCGGCACAAAGCGGCAAGGTGTTCGACAACCTTTCCATCAAAAGCAAGATCCTGAACATGGATCGCAAGTTTGCTATTTACCTGCCCCCTGATTATGAAACCTCCCAGCGCAGCTATCCTGTTCTTTATCTTTTACACGGTGGTGGCGACGACCAGACCGGCTGGGTGCAGTTTGGCGAAGTACAGAACATTACCGACAAAGCCATCAAAGAAGGAACAGCTACCGCCATGATCATTGTAATGCCCGATGCCAATACCGGCCGGCGTGGTTACTTCAACGATGTAAAAGGTGACTGGCGGTACGAAGATTTTTTCTTCCAGGAATTGATGCCACACATTGAAAAAACCTATCGCACCAAGGCTGAAAAACGTTACCGGGCCGTGAGTGGTCTTTCCATGGGTGGCGGCGGATCATTTATGTATGCCCTGCATCGTCCTGATCTTTTTGCGGCCGCCTGTCCCCTGAGTGCGTCCACAGGCCCGCTTACACTAGCGGATGCAAAAACGGCCTTAACCCGCAACAATCCCAATTTGTCTGACACAGCAATCGCTAATTATTACAACCGCCACAGTGCACTTGCGCTGATCAACAACATGCCTGACAGCAGTAAAAAAGCCGTTCGCTGGTACATCGACTGTGGTGATGATGACTTTTTATACGAAGGCAATTCGCTGGTGCACATTGCCATGAAGAAAAAAGAAATCCCGCATGAGTTTCGCATACGGGATGGAGCCCACAACTGGACCTATTGGCGGGAATCACTGCCTGACGTGCTGCGATTTGTTTCGATGAGTTTCCGGCAATGGTGAGTGGACGTTAGCAAGTAGTAAGTTGTAAGTGGCGAGTAGGTAGAAGGCAAAAGCAGAATTGCAGATGATGTCAACTATCTACTTGCTGCTTACTATTTACTACTTGCACACTATTCACTCCTTACTCCCTAATGTCCACTTACCACTCACAGCAGTTGCTTTAGCTTTTCTTCGGCTGCGCCGACTACTCTTGTATCGTTTCTTTTCTCTCCTAGCTCTTTCGCCTTTTCAAACATCTTCCGGGCTTCGAACCTGTTGCCGGCGCTTACCTCGTTTTCACCACTCAACACCCATAAAAAACCTTCTTCGGGAAAATAGGTTCTGCCCAATTCCATCCACTTTGCGCACAGCTTATAATCCCCTGCCTGGCGCATGGCATCGCAAAGGCGTGCAAACACACCGGGATGTGGTTGCAGGGCCAGTTGCCTGAAATATTCCTTTTCATTTTGCACAAACTTTTCAATCCCTACTGCATCCAACAAGTCGTAAAGTTTTACGGTAAACGACTGGCTCACCGGTTGCAACGGTTTGTTTATGGCAACGCTCAAAAAGTTCATAGCTATGGGACGACTATTTTGATAGAGGTTGGTGCAGGAAGTAACAATATAGCCCGTTTCTTTATCTACAAACGCATCAACGGAAAATCCTGCACCGCCACCGTTATGCCCGTACAACCTGGTGCCGGGAATCGGCTGGTTCTGGTACGTTTCCAGTCCAAAAGCATAAAAACGATGCACACTGTCTTTGGGTGCGGCACCATTGGCCGTTTGCATGATTTCCAGTGTTTCCGGTTTCAGTAATTTACCCGTACTCAGGGCCAGCATAAACCGGTACAGGTCTTTTGCCGTGGATATCCAGCCACCAGCCGGTGAGGATTTGGGACCAACCGTTGTAGTCATCGAAACATAGCGCTTGCTGCTGATAACCAGGTAAGGCTGCGCACCTCCTTTTAAGGGCATGATGGTATCATTCAGGTGGCGGGTGCTGCGCATGCCGAGCGGTGAAAAAAACTGTTGCTGGAAATACTGGTCGTATGGCGTTCCGGTTATTTTTTCAATGATCCAACCCAGGATAAAATAACCCGAATTGCTGTAATACATTTCCTTATCCGGCGTTTCAAAAGCCAGCGGAACTTCCCCGATGATTCGCTCCAGTTCCTGCCTGGAATAATCTTTCTTGAATTGCCATGCCGGGTGATCCCAGGGGCTTTGTAGGCCTGATGTATGTTTAAGAAGTTGTTCAACAGTAATTTGATCGCTGTTCCTGATGTTTAGTTCCGGCAGCAGGCTCTTTATTGTTTGGCTTAACTGCAGTTTGCCCTGTTCAACCAATTGCAAAATGGCCGTAGCGGTAAACATTTTGCCAACGGACTCTGTCTTAAATATCGTTTCGGGTGTGTGCCGGATTTTTTCTTCGAAGTTGGCAAGGCCGTAGCCTTTTTCATATAACACACGATCCTTGTTGGCAACGAGGATAACGCCATGATAGCCGGCCTGCTCGTAGGCTTTTGTAAGACTATCAAAGCGGCTTTGCAGCAATGGCTGCTGCGCAAAGGTCACGACGGTAAGCAGCAGTATGGGTAAGAGGGAGAAGGCTTTCATTTTTTTATTTGTTGGATGCTGCCACAAACAAAAAGGTTACAGCCTCCTCTCAGATAATTTTCGCCGACTTCCAGGGAACCTTACAAAGGTCTATGTTGATTGCTCTCTTTTCTGCAACAGCCTAACGGCATCTTCTATTACATGAAAGTTGCCATCCATTTTTCCGCGAAGCGAAACAGGCTTTCCATCTTCAATTGTAAAGTTGAGTGTCTCCGGAAGATTTGCCACACGGCGCTCATCAATAGAAAGACAAGGCTTTAATTGATAATGTCCGTCTACCTGGAAAACATCAAAGGCCACTGTTTGCTGGCTGATGATACCACCGGAACGTTTGTACGGAACTTCAATTTCAACAGTCGTTAGTTTCCTGCTCATAACTCAATTTTTTTATGTAAAAAAAGGATAGACTCCCTACTGTATAGCAAGCCTATCCTTTGTTCAATCGTTCACCTCATGGTTCGAAGAATCATGCCAGTGCAGACCTGATCTATTATATAAAATGTTAAGACGATTTTGAAAGAATATATTCCACATTTCCGTACACAGTTCATGCATTTATTTCTACGGTTGAGTTTAGTAATAAAATTAAGTTGGATATGAAATCCCAATTGGCATTGCGTTTGTCTTATTGGGTACAAAGCCGATGTATCTGAAACCGGCTTACGAAACGGATCATCCTATATAGAATTGTTGATCCGGCCCTATGTCGCAATAAATAAGAGTTTGGTGCAGAGAGAGTTTGTGTGAATGGAAAAGAGGTAGCAGGTGGCTACCTTTTTTTCTTCCTGCAGTTTTTACAGTATAGCAAATAAAGACAGGTTAAACAGCAGGCTATTGTAGGTTGATCCTCCGTCCCTCCTTCGCCGATTGTTTGGCCGCTTCCAAAATTTCCATCACAATCATGTTGTTCGGCAAAGAAGACAGGTCGGTATGGGCCATTTTAATTTCACCCCGAACAACAGCCGCCAGGTAAGTAAAAGGATCATGATAGGGTTTGGGGCGTGACGGTATCTTTTCAGTTCTTTCTTCCGCATCTGCTGAAGGTTTCACCCGCACACCAGCCCGATCGGCAATAACATACCCGTTCTTCCCATACACTTCCATGTCCTTCCGGTTGTAGGGCCAGTTCCACGAAGCCTGGATGATAGCCTGCGCCTTGGGATATGTCAGCACTATGGTGGCTTCGTCATCCACCTTTGGATATATATCGGGTTTTATCTGTTGCGTAACGGCAAACACGGTGGTGGGTCTCTCTCCTTTCATCAGCCATGTGGCCAGGTTAGCGCCATAACATCCAAAATCCGTGATGGCACCGCCTCCATTCATCACCGGGTCGGTGAGCCAATCAAGAAATTCTTTGTTCACGCCTATTTCCTTTGGCCCCTGGTGACCATCGTGCACAACCACTTTCCGGATCGCTCCCAATGAATCTAACAATTCCTCCGCCTTATAATTGCTTCCGTACCACGTTGTCTCGTAGTTGGTAAGCAGTTGGATGTTGTGCTTCTTAGCCAACGCCTCCATTTCCTTTGCATGGGCAAGACTTACGGCCAAAGGTTTTTCCACCATAACAGCAATGCCTTTGGGTGCACAGGCCTGTACGGTGGAAAGATGTTCGCTGATGGGATTGAACGCTGCTACGGCTTCGGGTTTTACTTTTTGTAAAAGCTCCGTCAAAGAAGGATATAAAAGCGAAACAGGAAGGTTGTATTGTCGGAGGTATCGTTCTGCCAGATCGCGGTTCTTTTCTGCAATGCCTACTATGCGAATATCACCATCTTTGGCACGACCCAGCAGCCAGTGTACATGGGTATGTGTCAGGCCATCAATGGCAATTTCGAAGGGTTTGTTTTTTTGCGCAGTTACCATCATCGTCATCATCGACAGACATAGTGCCAAAACAATTTTCATCAAACCAAGGTAAATTTTTTTCGGCGTGCTACGGATAGGAAAATGTAAAACAAGATACCCCACTACTCCGACCGCAGGCTCTTTACCGGATTCATCAACGCAGTTTTAATCGATTGATAACTCAATGTCAGCAGGGAGATGAGCAGTATGGCAATGCCGGCCAGTACAAACACCCATGGACTAATGGAAATATGGTAGGCAAACCCATCGAGCCAATTATTCATAGCCCACCAGGCCAGCGGAAAAGCAATAAGAATTGCCAGTAGCACCAAGCGTATAAAATCTTTTGAAAGCATCAGCATAATGTTGTTGACCGAAGCACCCAATACTTTACGGATGCCGATTTCTTTAGTACGTACTTCTGCATTGAAAGCTGCCAGTCCAAACAATCCCAGGCAGGAAATCAAAATAGCAAGACCTGCAAAGAATCGCGAGAGAACAGATACACGCTGCTCGGCCAGGTACTGAGCCTGGTAGGTTTGGTCCAGGAAACTGTAGTCGAAGACATAACCGGGATTCAGCTTCTTGTAAAAAGCTTGCAGGTTTGCGATGGTTTGTTTTTCTTTTCCCGCTTCCAACCTGGCTACAATCGTAGAGGCGCCCTTTGGCTCATAAAAAAAGAGCATGGGTGCAATGGCTTCATGGAGCGAGGTGAAATGAAAATCTTTTACCACGCCAACAATTGTTTTCTCTTCGCCCCACATGGTTACTTTAGTGCCTATAACGGGTTCCTTCAACCCCATGGCTTTGATGGCAGCTTCGTTGAAGATGATCCGCTCCTTTTCTGCACCAAATTCCGGCGAAAAACTCCTGCCCATTTTCATCTGAATACCCAGTGTTTCCAGCAAGCCGTAATCAACGGCCCGTACAGCGAAATCAACCAGGTCCTTCTCTGTTTTGCCCGGCCATTCAACTCCATAAGTGGAAGCTCCCAGGCTGCTGCCCTGCACGATTCCCTGTTGCACTGCAGATGCAGCCACAATTCCGGGCTGGCGGCGCAACTCCGTAAGAAAAGCATCGGAATTCTGCACAGCGGCGCCTTCCTTGTCAAACGTAATCACGTTGGTTCTGTCGTAACCCAAATGTTTCGACTGCACATAATCCACCTGCTGATACACCACCAATACGGCAACAATCAATACCAGCGAAACCACAAACTGGAAAACCACCAGCCCCTTGCGGGCAAGAAGTTCTCCTATAGAATTTTTCAGCTTTCCCTTCAAAACGGCCACCGGGCTGAAGCCGGAGAGATAAAACGCCGGGTAGCTGCCGGAAAGCAGGCCCGTGATCAGTGTAACACCTGCCAGCAGAATCACCAGTTGCGGCGTTACTGTAACCTCCAGGTTTTTGCCGGTAAGATTGCTGAAAAGCGGCAACAGGGCAGCAACCAGAAAGCAGGCTGTGAGGAGGGATAAAAACGTAATGAAAACAGCTTCGCTCAGGAACTGAAAGATCAAGGCTTTTCGGGTAGAACCCACTACTTTTTTAATGCCAACTTCTTTCAGCCGGCGTGAAGCTCTCGCTGTAGAAAGGTTCATGGAATTGATACAGGCAATAAGGATAATGAAAACAGCCACCAGCGAAAACAACCGCACATATTCGATGCGGCCACCAGCCTGCTGACCGTTCTCGTAACGGCCATAGAGGTAACCGCTGGAGTAAGGCTTTACAAAAAGAGAGAAAATGGTTTCCTTGAAATAAGGTTTGATAAAATCTTTGATCTTGGCATTGAACTTTTCAATGTTGGTCCCGGGCTTCAGCACCAGGTAGGTGGCCGGTCCTTCGTTCCACCATTTTTGGAAATTAGGTGCAAGATCGGTCATCAGCAATTCATAGGTCATGGCAAAATCGAACTGCATGGATGTATTGGCAGGAAGATGATCGAACACACCGGAAACGGAAACCATTCGTTTTGTTCCAAACAACTCCCATTCAACCGGCTTGCCCACAGCATTGGCGGTGGAACCAAACAAGCTTTCTGCCAGCGAAGCGGAAATCACGATGCTGTTTTTATCGGTAAGCACCTGCTGCGGGTTACCATGCAGGAGCGGAAATGAAAACGTGGAGAAAAAAGTTTCGCCGGCAAAGATGCCTGATCCGCGTACCGCTTTTTCACCGCTGCGCATCTGCACATAGATGCCTTCTTTTTTTAGCGACATCACCGGCAGCGCCGTTTGCACTTCGGGAAGATCTTTTGCCATGGCCGCAGCCAGCGGCCCCTGTGTGGCTTCGTGCACGATGATGTTGCCGTTTTCGCTGCTCTTTTCCATAACCTGGAAAAGCTGCTGATCGGTCTGATGAAATTTGTCAAAGGATTGTTCGTCCAGCACCCAGAGATAAATCAAAAAAGCACAGGCAAGGCCGGTGGACAATCCAACCAGGTTGATGATAAAAGAACCGCGGTGACGTTGCAGGTTCCGGAAGGCAATCAGCAGGTGATGTTGCAGCATACAAAGTGCTTTAAAACACTGTTGACACAGAAGCAGTGCCGGAAATTTAACCCATTGATGCTAAAGCCATTCGATGACTACTGACAGAGATAATTGTTCGCTTTTGATACAGGAGACGTCCGCTTTTTATGCACCAGTGCAAAGAAGATCCTATCATTATTTGTCGGTACCAGAAGGAACCTTTTGCGGTGTGGTGGTAGGGCCGTGTACAATAAGCCTTCCGTTCTTCACTTCCATACGATCAATAAAAACAACCCTTTCATCGCCGGTGGCAGCCGTGCGGCCATGGTATACGCAAAACATTTCTTTGCCATCCGGTGACCAGGTAATGCTGTTGTGACCAGTACCGGTTACTTTACCGCCCTTGTGTACATTCTTTTGCAGTACAGGGTTGTTGGCTGCCTTTTTGAAAGGCCCCAACGGTGTTTTTCCGGTGGCATAACCAACGGCATAATGTTCGCCGCCAAAATGATTGGCCGAATACATGATGTAATAAATATTGTCTTTTTTGAAAGTGACAGAACCTTCGGTCCAACGCCGGTTCACCTCTTTTGAAGTGACAGAGCGGCTTTCCCATTCCGCCTGTTTATCTTTCATCGATACGGGTGGACGAAGTAAGAGCACAGGCTTGCCGATCACTCCTGAAAAATCAGGCTTTAGTTGTACTCCGTATACCCAGCTTTCCTCAATTTCATCATACCATCCTTTCTTTTTTGCCCAGGTGGCCACCTCACTTTTTACGGGATGTTTGTAGGCAACACGGGAGTAATAGAGATAAATTTTTCCGTCATTGTCGAAAAAAACATTGGCATCAATGATGGGATAACCGGGATCGAAAATGGGCCTGTCGAAAAGATCAACAAAAGGTCCGGTGGGCTTGTCGGCAACAGCCACACCAATGCGGAAATTTTCCATTTCCTTATCCGGATTTTGCTTCCACTGGGCACTGTAAAAAAGATAATATTTCCCGGCCCGCTCATACACTTCCGGCGCCCAGTATGCACCATCCCAGGCCGTATTCGGATCGCTCCATCCGTTGGGGTTGTTGTGATAATAAACCTGTCCTTCCGGCTTCCAATTAACCAAATCTTTGGATGAATAGGCTGCAAAGCCTTTGTCGGCGCCACCGGTACCATACATGTAGTACATGCCGTTGGTGTAAAGCACATAGGGATCGCCAAACTTTACGGGCAGCGGGTTCTGGTAAGTAGCTTTGACGCTCTTTTCCGTGGTCGCCTGCTGTGCCCAAACAGGAAGTGCTGCCAGTTGTGTTACGAGAAAAAGAAACAGGAACAATCGTTTCATGCGGGATTCGTTTGATTCGGAAAACTAAAGATAGCCCAATGCACCAAACGAAACAGCCAAAAGATGTTGCAAGAAAGGTGCGATCCACACGGTCCGCACCTTTCGGAAGAATTGTTTTTAGTTAAATGCTTTCAATCCGAAAAAATATTTCAGCCTGTCCTCGCAGTTAGTGCCGGAGCAAAGTGAAAGCGGACGATCATTTTCAATTACGTACAAAGCGCTGTCTGCTGTTGTGTTCAACTGCGCCGTACCGCTTTTCAATCGGATGTGTTTTCCATCGCTAGTACTCACTTCAATTTTATAGGGTGCAAACGCTGCTTTCAGGTCCTCTGCTGTTTTCCATTCTACCATCACCATCTCTACCCCTTTCTTTGCCAGGGCTTCTTTCAGCAATTGCAGCTCTGCATTTTTGGCTTCGGTTAGTGGTGAGGCCTCCTTCCATACCTTAAACACCGTGTATTTCTTTTCGGCTTTATACGTGTCAGCAGAAAAGGCAATGTAACTGGCATCTCCTTTTGCTGAGGCCACCACTGCTTTTGGTGCGGTGCCGGCATTCTTCTCCTGTTGCGCAAAACCCTTCAGTAGCAGGCAGGATAAAAGGGCCGTACCCCATATTTTTCTGATCATACTGGTTTTGATTTTACCGAAAGTACGTAGCGCTTCGTAAAACTTTTGACCGCTCATCACAAAGATTCCTTTCTGCTGGCAGGAATGTTCTGCTGCAAACAAGCGGTTACGAAATGAAAAGGCGTTTTATTTAAAAGCTTTTGAAAACTGCAAAAGACGTTTGCTACTGTGCAACAATTGACATACTTTTTGTTTGATTCATTCAACGGGGCATGTGAACGTAGTGAGTCTGCAGTAAGACAATAGAAGCCGCAGTTGTTTCAACACTATTGCAAAGGGTCTAATTTGTTTCAATATGATTGAGGGTAACGATAAGTATGATTATTCACTTCCTGGGCAGACGACAGATCCTCAGCAGCTATCGCAGGTTCAACAGTTCCTGGACTTATCGCCGGATGTGATCTGCTCGATAGACGCGGAGGTCCGGTTCATCCACGTATCGGCTGCAGCCTGCCAGGTATGGGGCTATGCCCCACAGGAATTGACAGGTGTTGCCTTACTCGATCTTATTGTACCAGAAGACAGGGAGCGAATGCAATTGCAGTTGAAAAACCTGATGACTGAGGCATCCGTCAGTCATTTCCAAAACCGTTGTATCCGTAAGGATGGTTCAGCTGTGCCAATTGTATGGTCTGCACGCTGGGACCAACAATCCCAAACCTTGTACTGTGTTGCCAGGAAAGCTTCGGAAAAAGAGGAAGGCGAACGCAAGGCTTTGCATTATGAACAACAGCTCTTCAGGGCATACAAACTAGGGCGCATTGGCTGGTGGGAATGGGATGCTGCGAAAAACACGATCAATGTTTCGGATGAGTTGTACGAAATCTATGGACTTGACAAAAAAGAGCACCCCGTTCTAACAACCGAGTTGTACATGTCATTGGTACACCCCGATGATCTGCAAAAAGTGCATGCAGCGGTTTCGCAGAACCAAATAAAAGCGCAACACCAGTATGAGCACCGCATGATCAAACCTTCCGGCGAAGTAATTTATGTTCTGCATCACGTGGAATCGGTGAAAGATAAGCAAGGAACCCTGCTCCATATGCACGGGGTTACCAAAGACATTACAGATACAAAGCAGGCAGAAATGACGCTGCGGCAATCTGAACAAAAACTCATTACAATCCTGGAGAGCATTGGCGACTGTTTTTTTGCCCTTGATAAAAACTGGGTGGTTACTTACTGGAACCGGAAGGCGGAAGAATTGCTGCACCGGAAACGGGAGGATATTGTTGGTAAAAACATCTGGGAAGAATACAACGATCCCATAACCCTGCGCTTTTATGCCCGTTACCAGAAAGCTATAGATGAAAAAAAAGCTGTTCACTTTGAAGAGTACTACCCAACAGCAGACATGTGGGTAGGCATCAGTGCATATCCTTCCGCGGAAGGCCTGGCGGTTTATTTTAAAGACATAACGGAACAGAAAAAAGACCAGGAGGCTTTAGAGATCGGTAACCAACGGTACGAACTGGCATCGAAAGCTACCAGTGATGTGATCTGGGATATGGACCTGCAAACAAAAACGGTTTATTGGGGCGAAGGCTTTCGCAAGCTGTTTGGCCATGCATTGAAAAACGAAATTTCTGCCACTGAAATCTGGAGTGAACTGATACATCCTGACGATGTTTTTCGGGTGAATGAGAGCTTGCAGCAGGTGATCAACAGCAACAACAACTACTGGACGGCAGAATACCGTTTCCTGAGAGCCGATGGCAGTTATGCCTATATCCTGGACAAAGGTTTTCTTATCCGGAATAAGGATGGCATAGCCTTTCGGATGGTGGGCGCCATGCAGGATATAACCCGGCAAAAAGAATCGGAAACCGCTCTTAAACTATCTGAAGAACGCTTCAGATTGCTTTTTTACCAAAGCCCTACACCCAAATGGATGTTTAACGGCGAATCGCTGCAGATAGTGGAAGTGAACGAAGCGGCATTGCGCCTTTTTGGCTACTCGAAAGAAGAGTTCCTGCAACTAAGCCTGCACGACCTGATATTTGACGACGACCGGCATGAACTGGAAAGCATCACAGATGAAAAGCTATCGCGATACAAAGACATTATCCTGCAACAAAAAAAGAACGGTGAGGTATTCTCACTGGAAATTACCACACATCCCATCAACCTTCCAACCGGGCGCCATTATATCGTGATTGGGGATGATGTAACTGAAAAAATTGCCTTGCAGCAAATGGTGCTGGAGGAAAAATATGCAGCGCAGCAAGAAGTGGCGAAGGCGATCATCAACACGCAGGAAAATGAACGCAGTGAAATTGCCAAAGAGCTGCACGACAACGTAAACCAGTTGCTGACCACGGCAAAGCTTTACATTGAAAACATCAACTATTTCCCAGAGCAGAAAGATGCCTTTGCTCAGAAAGGTATAGCCCTGCTGCAAAAATCCATCGATGAAATCCGGAGCATTTCCAAACAGCTTATTACCCCGGTAATCAATGACATTGGTTTCAAAGCCACACTGGACGAACTACTGAACCACTATTCTTCCATGAACCTCTTCCAGATAGATCTTCACTATAAAGTAGAGGAAGAGCACCTGGAAAAAAGCCTGCAGTTAACCATCTACCGCATCATCCAGGAACAATTAAATAATATTGTTAAATATGCGAAAGCTTCCATTGTACACATCGGGGTGAAGGCAAACATGCACAGCCTGGAAGTGATCATCAGCGATAATGGCATTGGCTTCGACAAACGAATAACAACCAAAGGTCTTGGCTTAAAGAATATGAAAAACCGTGCGGAATTTTATAAAGGCGATTTCCGCATCCGGTCTGCCAAAGGAAGCGGAACGGTTGTACAGGTCACCTTTCCCTTTCATCCGGAAGAAGGAAAATAGCTTGGCGCTTAGGCTGCTAAATAGTTCCTTTACGAAGACCGTAGAATCTCCTAATTATTTACCATTTCAAAATGATCAAACACACCATGACTTCCTTCGGCACCCTTTGCAATAACCCCCGACCGTACGGCCCTGTCCCAGGGTGGAAGATAACCGCCTTCCACTGCATTCATGGTAAGCGGGGTAAATGAACGGCCGTTGTTGCTGTAGGAAAACCGGAATTCTTTACCGTTGCGAACCTGCATGCGCAAATAGGGTTTGGCAGTTTTTGAAAATGTTTTCCTGGCGAGTTCTGTTTCTTTTCCATCCCTTACCTGCACCACCCGGACAACGCCTTTGTCATACAAGGCACTGATGATATTTTTTTCATCGCCGATAGCGGCTACACCGGCAGCAGCGGTTGATTTCTGCCCATGCACTTTTACTGTGGTCGTGTAATTGGCCGACGTGGTCTGGCGACCCAGGAAGTTGCCGGACTCATTGTTTGCAGCCGGCAGATAAAGTTCGCCGTTTTTCACTTCTGCCTTTGGTTGCTGAAACACACTCCACTGCCAACGATTGTTCAGTGGCGACCGGTTAAAACCATCTTCCACTTTTTGGGGCGGCGTAATATGCTGCGGGTTTTCATCCGGGACAAATTCGATCCATCCGTCCGGCGTCAACCGGTATTCGATCAGCAATCCTTCCCTGCCGGTGAAAACAGTCGATTTCGGATCATAAGCATGGTACAGGAAATAATAGCGGCCGTCTTTTTCTACCGCCGTACCATGCCCAGGACAACGCCATTTTTCATTGCTGGTGATGAGGGGGTTTTTGTTGTATTTCTCCCAGGGCCCCAACAGTGTTTTCGAACGGGCCACACCTGTTCCATATGTACAGGCAGCACCACAGCAGCCGGCAGCTGCATAAAACGCATAATAATATTCGCCGTGTTTTGCCATCGCCACTCCTTCCACAAGATTTGCCTCCCAGGGTTCCGTGTTACGAAACAACTCTTTTTTTTCTCCTACCAATGCAGTGCGTTCTTCGTTCAATTCCTGAATCCAGATCGGCGTTGGCTTGCCTACGCTGTTGGCATCTTCTTTCCATACCATGTATAGTTTGCCATTCTCATCCCGCATGGGAAACGCATCAATAGATCCCACTTCCTGGCAGATAATGGGGCCGTGATCTTTGTAAGGACCTTCCGGCTTATCGGCGCTGGCAATGCCTACGCAAAGATTGCCGTCTTTTTTGTGCGCCGAATAATACATGTATACTTTGCCGTTATCATAGCTGATCTCAGGCGCCCAGAAATAATAATCGGCCCACTGGGGTAGTTGGTTGAACACATGTCCCTCCAGGTCCCACTTCACCAGGTCCTTTGATGAAAGAAGGGGATAAATAGGTCCCCAGTTGGAGGTAGTGGCGGAGGCCCAGTACCGGTCGCCGATTTTCACTACAGATGGATCGGGATGATCTCCAGGCATAACGAGGCGCTGGGCAGCAACCCTATGTACAAAGAAGGATAACAAGCATACGAAACAGAGAACGACTGGTATGGAAGGGTGAATAGTACGTTTCATCGTTATTGGGGTTTGCTCACAGAAAACTTGTACACAGACGTTGTTTGATAGGTTTCTCCCGGCGACAACACGATGGAAGGAAAGTTTGGCTGGTTGGGCGCATCGGGAAAATGTTGGGTCTCCAGGCAAAAGGCTGTACGGAATTCGTCTTTACTGCCGCCTTTGAATGTATTCTTTCCCTGCATAAAATTGCCACCATAAAACTGCAGTCCGGGTTCTTCGGTGTACACATCCATCTGGATGCGGGACTGATCACCAATTACGGTGGCTGCCTTTTTCATACCACTGCCGTTGAGTACATAATTGTGATCGTATCCTTTCCCGAAGCGCAGTTGTTCATTGTCCTGGTCCACTCTTTGGCCGATAGGAGTCGGCTGCCTGAAATCAAAGGGCGTTCCGGCAACGGGTTCAATTTTACCAATGGGGATCAATGTTGAATCCACCGGCGTGTAACGATCCGCATTGATCTGCAGAATATGATTATTGATGGTGCCGCTGCCTTCACCATTCAGGTTAAAGAAGGCATGGTTGGTAAGATTAACAACAGTTCTTTTGTCTGTCGTGGCCTTGTAATCACATTTAAAGCCATTGTCGCTGGTTAAAGAATAAGTAACCGTCACGTCAAGGTTTCCCGGAAACCCTTCTTCGCCTTCCGGCGACAGGTAGTGCAGCACAAGCGTGGTATCATTCGGTTGCGTTGCATCCCATACCACTGCCTGGAAACCTTTTTTACCGCCATGCAATGTATTAGGCCCATTATTCTTTGCAAGGGTATATTCTTTGCCATCCAGTGTAAAACGGCCGCCCGCTATGCGGTTTCCTACCCGGCCAATGGTAGCGCCAAAATAAGCTTCACCCGAATTGACAAAATCCATCACGCTGCCGTGGCCTACCACCACATCACGCATTTTGCCATCTTTGTCCGGCACATGTAAACTCACAATACGGCCGCCGTAATTGGTAAATGCCGCCGTCATGCCATTGTTGTTTTTCAATACATACAAATCCGTTTGCTTGCCGTCTATCGTTGTCTGGAATGCTTTCCGGTCGGGCAGTACCGGGGCTGAATTTGCAGCTTTCCCATTGGCTGAGGAATCGTTGTTTGCTGTTGTTTCCGTTCCCTCGTTGTTACACGAAGAAAAGATCAGCAAAGAAGCAGCAAGCCATGAAATGATTTTTTGCATGATAAATGGTTTTGTTGTCGTCAATGATTTCTTTTAAACTAAACGTTATTTGCTTTTTCCTGTTCCCACATTACTTCTATTACCACTTTGGTATCTCCAGATCGTCCTTTGATGGCAGTTTCGGGAAGGGTGCATGTGGCTCCCTTTGGTACCAGAATACCACCGAAGAAATGTCGGACTTCTGCGGGTAATACCGCCAGTCGTGACGCCAGCCAAGATCCTGTATAGTGATGCGCAAATCTTTTTCAAACCGGATCGGGTCCAGTATGTGCCAGCGATACATCCCAAACGCCTGTTGTGAAAGATAAAGGCCATTGGGACGAATCACCTGGTGCAGGCCGGAATAGGGTGTTGTAAATTCCTGGTATTGCTTTGTCCTGGAATTTTCAAAATTGTACGACCCAAGAAAATAATCTTCAGCTCCTGTGCCGTTGATGGTGGGGTATTGCGTATCGCCATCCATGTAAAACTTGATCTCGCCTTCGCCCCACCAGGCATTGTTGTTTACATTCCAGGCCATGTAAGTTCCCACATAGTGTCCCTTACCCTTGATGCCATCAACGAGTGTATGGAGTGAATTCACCGTGGGATTGGAACGACGGAACTGCGCATGAAAATAGCCTTCATCTTCACCAACTTCTGTCAGTGTATAATCCACCTGGTAATAAAGCCGCATGGACTCCCGCTTGTTCAGGTTTTCGATGGTGATCCTTGCTTTTTTTCGGAAAGGCATTTTCCAGAAGCAGTTAAATGCACTGCCGGGATTCACCGTTACCGCCAATGAGCTCAATTGCGCAAATTCATTAAAGGCCATCCCGAAGAAATCACCAACCGGCACTTCCACCGACGGTTCTTTTTCATCATCCCAATAAAAACGAAGAATGGAAAAACGCCAGTTGCCGGTAGGTGTCATCCAGATGTGCTGAATAGCACCGGGACCATCAATTTCGGCAATGGTGATGGTCTCGCCGCCCAGCACTTCAATAAATGGATTCACCTTCCACCCTTTGCCCAGGTCCTGTGCCGCATACCAGGCATTGGCCACGTTGCGTTTGCCGCTGTCCAGTTTAGGATCGGCCATACCGCCACGACCTTTGGTGCCGGTAAAATTTTCAGGGCTGATCGATCTTGTTTTTGCATCAGAAAGGCGGGAAAGTGTTCCCATGTTCATATCCAACCCGTTGAATCCTTTGGTTTGTTGCGCAGGTGCTGCAACAGAAAGAAAAGCAGTGATGATCAGGAAACAAATCAATCGTAGATGCAGGCAAGTCATTCTCATTTCGTATATCCAATTTGATTTAAGTTAATGAATAACCTTTTTTTCTTTCTGTTTTATAACCTTTCTCTTTTCCGAAGGAATAGGGATTGGTTCACCAACTCTTACCGGTTCGCCAAAATAGGGTAAACCATTCCGCCAGGTAAAGCGCTGTGCCCTGGGCGAACGTTGACGTCCGCAACCCTGTCCCGGAGCGTTGTTCGCATGGTAAAGAATCCAGTCTTCCCTTCCGTCAGGTGATTTGAAAAAGGAATTGTGCCCTGGTGCATACACGCCGTTTTCAACGGATGTTTGAAACACGGGCTCTGGGTGCTTCGTCCAGGAAAGAGAGTCCAGCAAATTGCTGTTTGCGTTTGCAGATAACACACCCAGGGAATACCGGTCTGTCCAGCAACCGCTGGCCGAATACACCAGGTGCACCTTTTCGCCATGCCTTAAAAACTGCGGGCCTTCATTCACCGCCACATGCGGCGGATTGGCCGCGTCATTTAAGTCACCGTGTCGCTCCCATGCATAGGTTGGACTGGAAATCCGTACTCTCTCACCTTCTATGGTCCAGGGATTTTTCAGCTTTGCAATATAGATATCCTGTTGGCCATTGGTGTCTCCCTCCCACCCTGACCATACCATGTACCACTGACCTTTGTGCTGGAACACAGAAGCGTCTATCGCCCATTTACCGGATGGGTCGGCAACATTGCCTTTCAGAACCCATTCACCCTGCAAAGGATCTTTCGAACTATTTTCCAGCACCCAAATGCGGTGATCTTCATTACGGCCGCTGTCGGCGGCAAAATAGAGGTACCATTTGTTGTTGATGTGGTGCAGTTCCGGTGCCCAAACCTGTTTTGAATACATTGTGCCTTGCGGTGGCGTAAATACGGTTTTCTGCGGCGCCGTTTTCAGGTCGGCAATGCTTTTTGTTTTCCACAACACCAGGCGGTTGCCAAACGTATGGGTGTAATAGTAATAGCCGTCTTTATAAATGGTCCATGGATCGGCACCGGCAGGCAGCAGCGGGTTGGTAAATGTTTTGGATGACTGCCCCAACAAGTTTACAGACAACAACAGCAACCCAGAAAAAAAGAAATATTGTATGGAAAGGATACGCTGTTTCAATTATTCTCCTGCTGGTTTTTTGATGGGTGTATTGATGGGCAAAGGCTCACCAAAATTAGGGGTACCGTCAGCATTCCAGGTAAACTTTTGCATGCGGGGATTACGGGCATCGCCACAACCTTGTCCTGGTGCATTGTTGGCATGGTAAAGAATCCAGTCTTCGGTACCGTCTTTGGATTTGAAAAACGTGTTATGCCCGGGCCCGTATGTACTGGTGCCCATTTTTTTGGTAAATACCGGCGTTGCAGTTTTCACCCAGTCTGTTGCACTCAGCGGATTGCCGCCTTCTTTCAGTGTCAGCATGCCGAGGGCATAATCATCTGTCCAACAGCCGCTGGCAGAATAAATGAGAAATACACGACCCGCAGCATTTTTTAAAATCTCCGGTGCTTCATTTACATCCGGCGTGCCTACTTTCTCCCAGTCATATGTAGGAGAAGAAATAAGTGTTCTCCCGGTTGCCAGTGTCCATGGATTTTCCATACGGGCAATGTAAAGATTTTGTGTGTTATCGGTAGCTGTTGAATGCCCGCTGTAGATAAAATAGTGATTGCCATTGTGTGTAAACACGGTTCCGTCAATAGCAAAAAAATCAGCCGCTGGATCCCTGATCTGGCCCTTGTCTGTCCACGTTCCGGTGGTTGGATCAGACGAGGCATTTTCCAGGACAAACGATCGTTGGGTGCTCAGGTCAGCAGAGGCGCCGGCGGTGTAATAAGCATACCACTTATTATCAAGAAAATGAATTTCGGGTGCCCATACATTGCGTGAATTAGGACCGGTAGATGGAGCCGTCCAGATCGTTTTTGGCATGGCTTTGTTCAACTCCGTCATTTTCTCCGTTTTCCAGATCGCAATCCGGTCACCCAATGTATGCGTGTAATAGTAGTGATTATCTTTTTGCGCCACCCAGGGGTCAGGGCCTGAAGGCAACAAGGGATTTTGAAAAACAGTGGAAGGGTCTACGGGATTTGGCGCCGGTGCCGGGTTGCCTGATTTTTTACAGCTGCCAAAACCGGCTGCTACAAAAAATAAGAGTACCGGTAATCTGCGCCACCATTCTGTAAAGGCTATTTGCATCATAACGTAGAAGGATAGGTGAAAAGGTGCGGCTACATTGGCGGCCGCACCTTTTCGCAAATATTACCAACCGGGATTTTGCACCAGGTTGGGATTGATATCGAGCTCTGACTGCGGAATGGGCATATACTTATTCCGGCCAATCACAAAATTGTTGAACTCCGGATCGCGGGCCCGCAGGATGGCCAGTTTGGCTGCATCATCAAAATAGCCCCAGCGTGCCAGATCGTTCCAGCGTACCGATTCCCCGGTAAGTTCCGTGATGCGTTCATGCTCCAGTTGCTGCTGGAATTGCGCCTGCGACATACTAGGCCTTACCACGGAAAGCGGCCGCAAGCCTGCACGCTGCCGTACCCGGTCCACATACTGGTAAGCGTCACCAGCTTGCCCCAGGTTGTTCAAGG
Organism: Flavisolibacter sp.; assembly: GCA_035998945.1. Classification (GTDB taxonomy): domain Bacteria; phylum Bacteroidota; class Bacteroidia; order Chitinophagales; family Chitinophagaceae; genus Flavisolibacter. The sequence goes on from DASYHD010000032.1 coordinate 84,089, forward strand.
CCTCGGCATACATCAGCAATACATCTGCATACCGCAAAGCACGGAAATTAATATCGCTGTTAAACGGCTCACCACCATCTACAATATGGTAATCATTCAGGTACTTCCTGTAGTACACCCTGTTTTTGATGGCATCATCATTACAGGCGCCGTTCATATAAGAATTTGCCCAGGAGCCCGCATTGCATCGGGGCTGGCCATTGGCATTTAACCGGAGCGGCACATTATCATATACCAGTGTAAATTCGGGTCCTCTTACATCGGTTGAGTCATACAAAGCGGTTGCTGCCAGGCGCGGATCTCTTTCGCCTGTTGCTGTCCGCTCCTGGTGAAAATGGTTCAACACCCAACGGTGCATGTTGGCATCATTGAAACCATGGCCGGGAGGACCAAAGAACGGAGCACGGCTGGTACCCACGTTCGACATCGGTCCATCTTCACCCGAGTTTTCTGCCCGCTGCTTGAACTGCACTTCAAACACCGATTCAGCATTGTTTTCTGTTGTGTGCAGGAAGTTGTCGCGGTAGTTCGGTACAAGGCTGTAACGGCTGGCGCCGGGTCCTGTCACCAGCCAGGCCAGGGCATCCGCTGCCTGTTGCCATTCCCGTTGCATCAGGTGGGCACGTCCGAGGTAACCGTATGCAGCACCCTTTGTAGCACGGCCGACTTCTTCACCTGAATATGATTCAGGCAAGGCGGCTGCGGCTTCTGTCAGGTCTTTTTCGATCTGTGCCCATACCTGCTCCTGGGGTACCTGTGAGGGTTTGTCGGCAGGGTTGGAGGGCTGCAGGATCAGCGGGATATTTCCCCAGATAGTAACAAGGTGATAGTAGTACACGGCCCGCAGAAATTTTGCTTCACCCAGAATCCTGTTCTTCAGGGTTTCATCCATCTCAATGTTCGGCACATAAGCCAATACCTGGTTGGCCCGGAAAACACCTCTCCAGTGATGCCCCCACGTATCAGCATTCACTTCGAAACTATACTGCGTGATGTTTAAGCCGCCTACACTACGCAATTCATTCCAGGGACTGGTGGAATAGCCATCATCCGACCGTACATCCATGTAAAAAGGCAACCAGCGGGAATACGGTGCACCGTTGCGGTAAAAATTCCCATAAACTGCATTGATGCCTTCAACAGCACGTTCACTCGTGGTCCAGAAGTTGGATTCGTCAATCCGGTTAGGATTTGGAATCTCCAGGTCAAAGTATTTTTTGCAGGCAGATGCGGAAAGCACAACACTGGCTGCAAGGCAATATTTTATAATCGTTTTCATTGTCATCAATTGAAGATTGTAAGATTAGAAACCAAAGGATATTCCTGCTGAAAGAATACGCAAAGCAGGATACTGTCCATTATCCAAACCGCGTTCAAAAATGTTCACACCTGCTATGTCCGGATCGAAACCGGAATAGCCGGTGAAGGTGACCAGGTTTTGTCCACTGATGAAAACACGGGTGTTTCGGAAACCGATGCGACGCAACGCTGTCTGGCCAAACGTATAGGCAATCTCCAGGTTACGCAGGCGCAGGTAGCTTCCGCTCTCCAGCCAGCGGTCGCTTTGGGGCAGTTCGTTGTAGTCTAGTCCCTGGTCTGTTGGCGTGGCATTGCGAATAGCGGCGCGGGGAAATTCGTTGCTCGGGTTTTGTGGCGTCCAGAAATCAATGCCCCTGCGGAAGTTTGTATTCTGACTGAGCGCATCCACTGTATACCGTGCACGGTTGTACAATTGGTTTCCAACCACTGCATACCACTGCATGTTCAGGCTAAACGCCTTGTACCCAAAGTTCAGTTGCAGGCCGGTTTCAAAATCAGCCCAGGGGCTGCCGGCATAATAACGGTCTTCTGCTATATCCAGAACACCATCGTCATTCACATCCACATACCGGATGTCACCGGGTTTGGCCCAGGGCTGCAGCACCTGTCCTGTTTTACCGCGGTGGGCATCCACTTCTGCCTGGCTTTGAAAGATGCCAGCCGTTTTCAGCACATACCACTCGCCTATCGAGCGTCCCAGTTCAGTGCGGGCATCTCCAATTTGAGTATAGGTTGTCGAGGGGTTGCCAAAGGCTACCACTTCGTTGCGGATCGTTGTAAAGTTGAACGTGGCATCCCAGCGGAAATCCCTTCCGGCACGTGGACGATAACCCAGCGCCAGTTCAAAACCTTTGTTCCGGATGCTTGCCGCATTGACCGGGGGATCGCCACCGGCATTACCGGTTGTGAGGCTGATGGGCAGGTTTACCAAAACATCGTCTGTTTCTGCAATGAAATAATCTGCTGTCAGCGTAACGCGGTTATTAAACAGACCGGCATCAAGACCGATGTTGGTTGTTTTCTTCCGTTCCCACCGAAGATCGTTGTTCGCCAAACGGGTGACGATCTGCCCTATCTGCTCTACCTGGCTGGGGCCAAATACCGCTCTTGGGAAGGGATTGATCTGTGCATAATACAACCAAGGCTGAAGGAATTCATCGTTACCCAGAGAGCCATACGAAGCACGGAGCTTCAGTTCGTTAACCGGTGTTACATTCCAGAAAGCTTCCCGTGAAATACGCCAGGCTACCGATGCAGAAGGAAAGTTACCCCACCGGTTATTCTGGCTGAACAGGGAACTACCATCACGGCGGAACGTTAAACTGGTAAGATATCTATCCTTAAAATTATAGTTCACCCGTCCCAGGATACCAATGCGGTTCCAGCGGTTGGTGTAAGGATCCTCGGTAGTAGGACTTCCCACTGTTGTACTGAAGCGGAGAATCGGATGATTGAAGTATTGCAGGCTTAAACCACCTACGGCACTGATCCGGTGCTCACCAAAAGCACGGTCAAAGTTCAAGGTGTGTTCCAGCAATTCCGATTGAAAACGGCCGGTGCTGTTAAAGAAGGCAAGCGTATTGTTATTGGGAGAAGGTGTTCCCTGCCGCACCGTTCCCGGGTAACGGGTACCGTTACCCCGGTCGATTGTTTTCTCCAGGCCAAAATTAAAGCGATACGTTAACCCTTCCAGAATGCGGAAGTCCAGGTAAGCATTGCCGCGGAGTTTGAAATTCTTTTGCTCAAACTGGTCGAGGTATTGCAGGGCCGGTACATTTGCCTGTAATGTGCTGAGATAGGCATCATTCAGGCCAATGCCGTATCCCTCCGGGTTATCGGGACGAACAAAACGGCTGCCCCGAAGCGGCACCACCGGCGGCATGGCAATCACATTTACAAAGGGATTTACACCCACACCACCACCGGCAATTGGGTCTTCTTTTGTCCAGCTAAGCAGCAGGTTTTGCCCAATGGTAAAGCGCCAGAACCGGGTATCGGTATTGATACGAAAACCACTGCGGCTAAACTCGTTGTCGATCACCGGTCCTTTGTTGCGGAAATGGTTTCCACTGATGTAAAAGTTGACGGCATTCTTGATGGAACCTGAAAGTGCCAGCTGGTAATCGCCAATAGCTCCGGTGCGGAAAAACTCTTCCTGCCAGTCGGTATTGAGGTTGGGATCAAAATCAGTTGTCAGTGATGTAGGTGGTGTGAGGTTACCAGCCTGGTAAAGTCGCAGTGCCAGGTCCCGGTATTCGGTTGCGTTCATCATATCGTAACGGTTTGGCACCGACTGAACGCCCTGTTTAATGTTACCGTTGAACTGCAGCGGTCCGGAACGGCCACGCTTTGTAGTAATGATGATCACCCCATTGGCTGCACGGCTTCCGTAAATCGCCGCCGCCGAAGCGTCTTTCAGGATCTGGATAGATTCAATATCCTGCGGGTTGAAATCAGGTGTAGCATCACTGTACATCCCGTCAATAATGTAAAGAGGATTGTTGGCGGCGAATGTACCGGCACCACGGATGTCGATCTTGGCTCCGCCACCTGGTTGTCCTGTATTGCGAACAGTAACACCTGGTGTCAGGCCTTGAATGCTTTCAGCAAGCGTATTGGCCACATTCCGGTTGGCAGCAGCAGGATTGATCACACCAACTGCACCGGTAAGGTCCCTGCGGCGCACCGTTTGGTAGCCAATCACCACTACCTGTTGTAATTCCTGGTTGGCTGCCTGCATTTGAATGTTCAACGGACCAGTGCCCGATACAGCCACTTCCAGCGGTGCATAGCCAACATAGCTGACCACCAGCGTACTGCCGGCCGGTGCATTGATGGTAAACTCACCAGCTGCATTGGTAACAACCGAAGTGGTGGTGCCTTTAACGGAAACGGTAGCCCCGGCCAAAGGCTCACCGGTAGCAGAACGCAAGGTCCCGCTGATTGGTTGCTGCGCCATGATAACCATGCCGAACAGCAACGCGAAAATTGTAAGAAAAGCAGAGTAGAGCAGTCGTCTCTTTTTCATGTTTTGCGGTTTTAATACATAAAATGTTTTCCCATTATTTCACAAGATGTTTCCGGATTAGTTAGCAATATTTTTAGCATTCAGGTTGCATTTTTCCGGCTCGACTGGCGATAGACCAAAACCGGTTCCAGCACTTTTTTTGAAGGGGCGGATTTATAAAAATCATTTTTTTCAACATGGTCGAAAAACAGTCGTGCGGCTTCCTCACCCATGCGGATGGTTTGCTGGTCAACTGTAGAAAGCGACGGCGTGATATAAGCGCCAAAAGCTTCGTTGGCAAAACCAATCAGGGCGACATCGGCCGGGATCTGCACACCTGCCTCTTTCATAGCCTGCATGGCGCCAAGCGCCGTAAAATCCTCTACTGCAAAAACACCGTCGGGTGGTGTTTGTAAGGCCAACAACCGGTGCATGCAGCACCTACCCGATTCGATGCTGATACTCCCTTCGATAATCAGGTCATTTACCAGGGGAACACCTGCATCCTTCAACGCAGCTGTATAGCCTTCCAACCGTTGTTTGAAGATGGCTACATGCTGCGGACCGCTTATATGGGCTATACGTTTACAACCTTGCTCCAGCAGGTGTTGAACGGCTTTATAGGCACCGGCGTAATCATCCACAACAACAGACGGAACACCAAGTGTGTCGTTAGCCCTGTCGAAAAGTACCAGCGGTACACGACGCTTTTTAATTTCAGATAAATGTGAGAAACTGGTTGTTTGCTTGGCGATGGATACCAATACTCCGTCTACCCTCGACCGTAAGAAAGTCTCCACGCCTTCCTGTTCACAAGCCGTTTGCTCGTTCGACTGGTAGATAAGTATGTTGTAATCCTTCTGCCTGGCCACTTTCTCAATGCCGTGTACCACCGAACCAAAGAAGTTGATCTCGGCGCTGGGAATGATCACACCTAAAATCTTGGTGCGGCCAAGCCGTAAGGAAGAAGCGATCTTATTATGACGGTAATTGAGTTTTTTTGCGGCCCTGTTAACAGCCTGCTTGGTGGCTTCACTAATGGAGCCATGGTTGTTCAGTGCACGGGAAACCGTGGATGGCGTTACATGCACTTCTCTCGCAATGTCCTGGATCGTGGTTTTGGGAGCTCGCATAAAGCAGGTTACGCAATCGTTTGCGTAAAATTAGAGAAAAGAATTTATTCTGTAAAAATATTCGTTGATAATCAATGGGTTATTGATGAGCTTGCAGTTGCACTGGCAGGATAATCCGCATTTTCAATCTGTACTCTTCAACCGCTTGAAACATTCGACTTGTACTTAAATTTCAAAACCAATTGATGTAGTTCCGCAGCTATTCTTCCGAATGGAAGAAGTGAACGAAAGTGATATGGGAGGAAGATTATTCAACTCCGTTCATGAGCGATCGCACAGCTGCGGCTATTTCTTTTGCCGGCAGCATGCGATCAACTGATACATGATCAACCGCATATTTCGGCATATAGGAAACTATGGCTTCTCCGGGATCCTGCACCATCACAAACCCTCCGGCACGCTTAATCTTCTGCAGTCCTGCAGTGCCATCCTGGTTGGCGCCGGATAACAACAAAGCCATCAACCTTGGACCGTATGCTTCTGCTGCTGTTTCAAACGTAACATCAATAGCCGGCCGGCTGTAATGGATTTTTTCCGAATAGTCCAGCGAAAAGGTGTGGTCGTTTTCGATCAGCAGGTGGTAATCGGCGGGTGCTATGTAGATGGTTCCGGGTTCAATGGGTTCTTTTTCTTCGGCTTCCTTTACCTGCCAGCTAGTTTTATCCTTCAGCAATTCGGTCAGCATCGATTCGCCGCTTCTACGATGCAGCACCAACACAATAGCCAGGGCTTTTTCCGGCATCAGCGATGGAAAAAACTGGAGAATGGCTTCCAGGCTTCCTGCCGATCCGCCAATTACCAATAAGCGATATGCTAAGGGCTTTTCCGCCATATTTTTTCTTTGCCCAATTGTTTATAGCCAGATGCCACTGCTGAAAACCGCATGGTTTCTTTTGCACCCAGTGCTATAAAACCGAGTGTTTCCAGGCTTTGATCAAAGAGATGCAGCACACGGTCCTGCAAGGTTTTTTCAAAATAAATCATCACGTTGCGACACATGATTAACTGGAACCTGTTGAACGATCCATCGGACACAAGGTTATGCGTGGCAAACACCATTTTCGATGACAGCTCACTGTCAAATTTGGCGTAATCATACCGGGTGGTGTAATACGATGAAAAATCTATTGCACCGCCGGATAGAATATAATTCTCTGAGTACTGCTTCATCCCGCTCAGCGGAAAAATACCAGCCTTGGCTTTTTCCAGTACATCCGGGTTAAGGTCCGTTGCATAGAGCAACGCCTTGTGCAGCAGGTTGGCTTCTTTCAATAAGATGGCCATTGAATACACTTCTTCCCCCGTAGAGCAGCCGGCGTGCCAGATGCGGATAAACGGGTATGTGGCCAACGTTGGTAACACTTCTTTTCGCAACACCTTGTAAAAATCCGGGTCGCGGAACATTTCGGTTACGTTCACAGTAATTTCTTCCACAAATCGTTTCAGGTAAACTTCGTCGTTGCGAACACGGTACCTGAATTCGGCAAACGAAGGAAAACTGTCAAGCGTGTAAAGGCGCCGCATGCGGCGTTTCAAAGAAGCTTTTGCATACTCATTGAAATCGTAACCGTACACCTCTATCAGGTCATTCAACAGTATGTCTACCTCTTCGTCCTTCATATTACACGTTTCCTTCGTACAATGCCAACAGCTGGAGCAACTGATCCACGTCGATGGGTTTCGACAGGTATTCATCGGCACCGGCCTGCAGGCAACGTTCCCTGTCGCCAACCATGGCCTGCGCAGTGACCGCAAAAACAGGAAAGTGACGGAGTTCCTCATCACCTTTCATCAGTTTGAGCGCTTCGTATCCATCCATTTCAGGCATCATCATGTCCAACAACACAACTTTGATGCCTTTGTCCTTTTTCAGAATGGCAATACCCTCTTTTGCCGATGTTGCCGTAATCACATTATATCCTTTTGCACGCAACACGGCTGAAAGAGCAAAAATGTTTCGGCTGTCATCATCAATAAGCAGGATGTTGGTTGTATCCATGTCTAAAATGTTTTATCGTATAACCATACCCGTAACAGCGACAATAACTGGTCAATGTCCACCGGCTTGGAAATATAATCGGAAGCACCTGCCCGGATGCATTTTTCGCGGTCGCCGGTCATGGCTTTGGCCGTGATGGCAATAATGGGCAGGTTGCGGTACTTTGGCTTTTTGCGAATGGCCTGCATGGCCTCGTAACCGTCCATTTCGGGCATCATAATGTCCATTAGCACAGCATTGACTTCGGGGTTCTCTTCCAGCTTTCTCAGGGCTTCCCTCCCATCCATTGCCGCCACTACATCTACGTTGTGTAATTCCAGGGCTTTGGTCAGCGAAAAAATATTCCGCACATCATCATCTGCCACGAGGATCTTTTTCCCCGCCAGCACTTCACTCAAAGCACCTAACCGCTTATAGGCTGACGGTTTTTCCTTTCGGCCGCCTTCTTCCACCAGGTGCAAAAAGAGCGACACTTCATCAAGGATGCGTTGAAATGAATGGGCTGTCTTGATAACAATTGAATCGGCATATTGCCGGATGCGGGACTCTTCTGTTTTGGAAAGGTTTTTCCCCGTAAAAATGATAATCGGCAGGTTCTCCATACCCGGACTTTGCTTTACGGTTTCCAGTGTCTCATAGGCCTGTTTATCAGGTATGCCCATGTCAAGGATCACGCAATCCACCTGCTCGCTTTGCAGGGCCTGAACACTTTCATTGACCGATGCCGATATCTGCGCATTAACATTAAACGTTTCCAGGAAGTAAGCCAGCGCTTTGGCATGCTGCGGGTTTTCTTCCACGATCAGTACTTTCTTGTGGTTTTTCGAAAGTACATGCTCGATCTTCTGAAACACTTCCTGCATTTGCTCAAACGCCATTGGCTTGCTGATAAAATCAACCGCGCCTTTTTTCAGGCTTTCTTTTTTCGCTTCATGCGATGACATGATATGCACCGGGATATGACGGGTAGCCGGGTTGCTTTTTAATTCTTCCATCACCTCCCATCCGTCTTTTACCGGTAACTGGATGTCGAGTAAAATTCCCACAGGCCGGTATTGCTGCGCAAGCATTATGCCTTCATCACCCCGTACAGCCATCAGTGCTTTGTACCCTTTCTGGTGTGCAAAATCTGAGAGGGCTTTGGCAAATCCGGTATCATCTTCAATGATCAGTATGATTTTATCCTGCGGCTGAATACTGCTCCTGTCATCGGGCACCCCTTCCGGTATACGTTCTACACGAAAATCTTTTTCCTGCGGTTTTTCTTCGGGCACTTCGGGCACCCCCGGTACTGCTTCCCTGGTAAAAAGGGCCTCTTTTTGAGCAGCCGCTACCTTCCGCTTGGGAACATATACAGTAAACTCACTGCCTTTACCCGGTTCGCTGGCCAGCTTGATCTCGCCGCCGAGAAGTCGGATCAGTTCGCGGCTGATAGAGAGTCCAAGGCCCGTGCCCCCGTATTTTCTGCGGGTGGAGCCATCAGCCTGCTGAAATGCTTCAAAGATGAGCGATTGTTTATCCTGCGGAATGCCGATACCGGTATCTTTTACCGTGAATGAGAGGAAAGACTGGTTGTCGGGTAACGAATCTACAGTAAGGCTCACACTACCTTCTGCAGTGAACTTAATGGCATTGGAAAGAAGGTTCCGCAATACTTGCTCCAGCCGCAGCTTGTCGGTTTCAATCTGCGAAGGCACATCGGGGGCAATGGCCAATTCAAACTGGATACCCTTTTCACGAGCCATCGGGGCAAAAAGATTCTTCATGTCATTGATGATATCCTGCACCATCACACTTCCATATTCCAGCTCCATTTTTCCCGCTTCAATTTTTGACAGATCCAGGATCTCATCGATCAGGGAAAGCAGCCCCTGGCCGGAACTCTGAATCACTTTTGCGTATTCAACCTGTTCAGTGGTCAGGTTTGCTTCGTTATTCTCTCCCATTAGTCGCGAGAGTAGCAAGATGGAGTTTAGCGGTGTCCGCAGCTCATGCGACATGTTGGCCAAAAACTCCGATTTGTATTTCGTTGTCAGCGCCAGCTCTTCAGCTTTTTGCTGTATCTCCAGGTTACGTTCAACAATCAGGGCATTGCGTTCTTCCAACTGGCGGGTCCTTTCTTCCAGTTCCTGGTTTGCCTGCATCAGTTCTTCCTGCTGAACTTTCAGCTCTTCCTCTGAGGTTTGCAGTTTTTCGGCCTGCGCTTCCAGCTCGGCGTTTATATTTTCCAGCTCGGCATGTTGGGATTGCAACTCCTCGGCCTGTGCCTGCGTTTGTTCAAACAATTGCTGCAATTGCAATTTGCTTTTGGCAGAACGAAGTGTTATGGCAATATCACTTGCCGCTTCCCGAAGGAATTCAACTTTGGCTTCGCTGATCCTGCTGAGTGAAGACAATTCCATCACACCCTCAACAACGTTATCGGCACACAGGGGCATAATCAGCGTATGCCTGGGCTGCAACGCTCCAAGGCCCGAACGGATCTGGAGAAAGGAATCCGGAACATCTTCCAGGAGCAAAGGCGTTTTTGTTTGTGCCGCCTGCCCTATCAGGGTTTCACCAAAAGCCAGTTCTTTGGGCACGGCAGCCAGGTTGCTTACCGCGTAACCACACTCGAAACGCAGATGCGAATCGTTGGCAGCGTAAAACAAGCCGCTTTCGCACTCCAGGTATGGCACCAATACGTTCAGTGCATCCTGGCCTAGTGCCGTTATTTCTTTTTCTCCCCGCAGGCTGTCATTCAGTTGTGTGATGCCCGACTGTGCCCACAGCTTTTCCTCGCTCGATTTTGCATAAGCCTGCAGGTTTGTTTTCATATGCGCAATGGCATTGCCAAGCGCATCTTCTTCGCTCCGGGGTTCCACCACCACGCTAAAATCACCATCACCAATGGCTTTTGCTGCAATGGACAGTTTGCGGTCGTTACGATCAATGGCAAGTATCGATCTTGTCAGTGAGCCAATGGCATCATCCGTTTCGGGTAAAATCTTCAAACCCGTTTTACCCTCTGCAAGATTTTCTGCAGCAGCCTTCAAATTCTGCAGACGCTGGGTGATAAACCGGATGGTATAAACAATAAAGGATAACACCAGAGCCATAACCAGGAGCAGGAGCACAAGACTCCAGACCTGTTGCCGTTTCTCCTTGTTGTAAATTTCATCAGCACCCTGCCGGCCTTCTTCCATCATCGAGTTTTGCAGGTCCTTGTACTGATTGACGGCTTTGGTGGCCACGGTCCAATAATATGAAGCTCTAAAAGCCGTATCCGGCCGCTGGCCATAAAGTACCTCTTCCTCAATCCTTCTTGCCTCTTTTGCATCGACACCATTACGTAATGCATTGTACTGGGTCACACGTTCAGGAGGTGCTTTTAATGTGAATTCGCGGATGTAAGATGTTATAATATCCCGCAGTTGTCTTGAGCTATTCAACAGTAGCGGGTTTTTACCACCGGTTTCCAGGTGCAGGTACAGCTGCGCCACCAACATACCCTTGTAGGTTATTATATCGGAAAGTATCTTTTGTCCGGCCACAGTTTGCATCACCGGCTGCAGGTACAATACATTTCCGGCAGCAACAGAGTTCATGGTATTCAGACGAAAGATGCTGCTGGTAAAAAAGGACATGGTAGCCTCTGCACTGAGTTCTTTGTTATCGATTTGCCTGCGAATGTCTTGTAACTGGTTTAAAAATGTATACGATTCAAACCCTTCATTGATGCTTTCATTGCTTGCGTTTACCGCCTTAATAGCATTATCGGTTTTTAACCGTTCCTGAATCATTTCGTTTTGTTGCGTGCCGTTCAATGCATACAGAAAACTATAGCGCCGCTCTAACTGCAGGATATCAATCAGGTTGTTGATGTCTATGGCCTGCTGAATACGTTTACGATAGCCATCCAGCATGTCGATCTTCTGATTTTTTTCGTTGTAGTACTGTAGTACGACAACCATAAGAAACAATAATGGGATAGCACCCAGCAAAACCAATTTGGCAGGCAGGGTCAATCGTTTGAAAAATCCTTTCATGTATGATGACTTTTATAGACGGATGAATGGTGAGCATGCAGCCGGTTGTCAGCCTGGTGTAACGGCAGGGTAATAAGAAACGTTGTGCCTTCTCCGGGCTGGCTGTTCACGGAAATAGTTCCATTGTGTTTTTCCACGATTTTTTTGGCAATGGTGAGTCCAATGCCTGTGCCTTCGTAAGCCTCCCGTGCATGCAAGCGCTGGAACAGCGTAAAAATCTTGTCCTTGTATTTTTCCTCAAAGCCAATTCCATTATCGGCAATAGCGATACGGCAGGCGGTTTGGCCTTCCTGTTCGGCCCAGATCCGGATCTGCGGCGCTACGCCTGGCTTTGAAAACTTCAGCGCATTGCTGATCAGGTTCTGAAATAACTGCCGCATCAGTGATGGTACTACTTCCAGGAGAGGTATAGGTTGCACCGAAACAACAGCACCCTTTTCTTTGATGCCGAGTTCCAGGTCGAAAAGAATATCGCTGATGATCTCATTGAGGTCTGCTTCTTCAAAGGCCAGTTCTTCTGATAACCGGGCAAACGAAAGCAGGTCAGAAATCAATTGACTCATGCGCTTTGAAGAGCGGATGATCTTGTCCATATAAACGGTCATCTTCTCATCCAGCACACCGCCATCCATAATCAGGCTGCCAAAAAATTGAATCTTGCGAAGCGGTTCTTTCAGATCGTGTGAAGCAACGGACGTGAATTGCTGCAACTCGTCATTACTGATCTCCAGTTCACGGTTGATGGCCAGCAGTTCTTTTGTACGTTCAGCCACTTTTCGTTCCAGGGTTTCATTCAGTAATTTCTGCTCATGTATGGATGTTAGCGTGCCGACCCAGCGGCTGATGCTTTCATTGACGTATACCGGCGTAGCCCGGAGCAGGTGGTGATAGAACTGCCCGTCTTCAAGCTTTTTGATGGATACTTCCATCTCAATGGCAGTTTCGTTCTGAATACTTTGCAGCCATCGGTCGCGGAGCGATGCACTGCCGGGTCCAGTTTCGGGGAAACGGTCTTTTGCACCTGAAAACAGGAACCATTGTTTATTGACAAACTGCAACTCGCCGTCGCGGTTGGCGGTAAAGGCCAGTTGCGGCAGCGACTCCAGTGTGGAATGCAGTTCGTTAACGGTTGCGGTCAGCTCTTTTTCCGCCTCTTTCAACGCACTGTTCTTTTCGTACAGGCGGTAAAAGTTGCGCACCTTCAGCATCAGGATATCCGGGTCCACGGGCTTGGTAAGGTAATCTACCGCACCGGACTCAAAGCCTTTGGTGATAAAGCGCTTGTGTGTATTGACTGCTGAAAGAAAAATGATGGGAATGTCCTTGGTCTTGTTCATCCCGGTGAGAGCTTCGGCTACTTCAAATCCGTCCATCACCGGCATTTGTACATCAAGAATGATCAGTGCATACTCCTGCTTCAGAACTTTCTTCAATGCCTCTTCACCGGACAATGCCGCATCCGTACGAAAGCCGTATTGTTCCAATACAGTTCTCAGCGAAAAAACGTTTTCCTGTCTGTCGTCAACTATAAGGATCATGAATTGCTGTATGGTTTAGGCATTCGCCCGGATTATCGTTTTCGTATGGTTTGATCAAATGGTAAAGGTCCGAAATTAGGCCATTTCAAGGGTCGCAGCAAACGGAAATCATCAGGGCAATTCAATCTCTTACTTTGGTCACACCTTCTGCTTTCTTCCGCAAACTTTTTGATAATTGAAAGCGTCAACGGTTACTCATCTCAGCTTATCCGGAAACGGATCAATCCATAACAGCAGTGACTGTGAAAAATCGCATTACGGTCCGGTTTCAAAGCCAATCCCATGGCTTGCTAGTCTTAATCAAGTTCCGAATTGGCTTTATATTTGCCCCTTCGCAACACACAAACCACTGCTTCTTTTGCCTGCTCCCTAACGATAGCCCGCTACATGAAAAAAGAACTGAATGCCACCAGGTGGTGCAGTCAGGCATTTTCAAATGTGTGTTATGTCAGATATTACTATCGCCATAGAACGAACAAAAAGAGTTTACCGCATCGCGGTCAGTACGCTGTTTTTTTTACAAGGACTTTGTTTTGCCACCTGGGCTTCCCGCATACCCAGCATTCAGCAACAACTGGGCATTTCAGAATCGCTTTTGGGCGTGATCCTGTTTGCCCTGCCGGCAGGTTCGATGATCTCGCTGGCCTTCTCCGGTAAACTGGTAACGAAGTACGGCAGTAAAAAAATTGCAGTGAACGCCCTTTTTCTTTACAGCCTCCTGCTGCCTGCCATTGGCTTTTCTTCCACACCTGCCCTGCTGATTACAAGCTTAATTTTCTTTGGGTTTGCGGGCAACCTGGCCAATATCGCCATCAATACGCAGGCGGTCCATGTGGAGGCCCGGTACGGAAGAAATATCATGGCTTCGTTTCATGGGCTTTGGAGTACAGCGGGTTTTGTGGCAGCAGGCATCGGTACATTTATGATTGGCAAGGGTATTGTTCCGCTGACACATTTTGTGATCATCACCGGCATTATCGCAACCGGTGTGGCCGCCTGTCTCCAGTATCTCATAACCGAAGAAAAAGCACCGGCCAGTTCAGCGCCACTTTTTGTAAAGCCTGACAAAACACTGCTGCGCTTAGGCATATTGGCTTTCTGCTGTATGATCTGCGAAGGCGCTATGTTCGACTGGAGCGGCATTTATTTTCAGAAAGTGGTGGGGGCCGAAAAAAGCTGGATCGGCGCCGGTTATACGGCTTTTATGTGCGCAATGGCCAGCGGCCGGTTTGTAGCCGACTGGGTTTCGAACAAACTAAAGTTTACCCGCACCATTTTTATCAGTGGCCTCCTGATCACCGGCGGTCTGCTGCTGGCGGTGCTCATTCCCAAAGTTTTGCCTTCCATTATCGGCTTCCTGGTTGTGGGCTTCGGGGTATCCTCCGTAATTCCACTTATTTACAGCGAAGCCGGAAAATCAAAAACAACTTCTGCCGGAATGGCCTTAACCGCTGTTTCCAGCATTGGCTTTTTGGGATTCCTGATTGGCCCGCCCTTGATCGGGATTATTGCGGGGGTGTTTAGTCTCCGGATTTCCTTCCTACTGATTGCCCTCATTGGGCTCCTGATTGCGGTTATGATCCGGTATGGCAGGCCTGCAGGCAGTAATAATTAAAGTAAACGACAATGGATGTCGTAAGTAAAATCCGACGAAAGCCTTTACAGTGCTGCATTTCAGCCTGCTCACCAAGGCCTTAACGACGTAATTTTGGCAGAAATTGGCACCTGCTCCTGCACCTAATCGTTGTAGTTTTGTTACAGAAATCAACAAACTATTTATATAGCAAGCAATCGTTAGCGTCCGCTGTTTCTACAGTGGACTTTTTTTGTCCTTTCCTGTAGATGTTTCTTCCGGCCCATTTCGAAAACGATTTCCCTGAATTTTCCTTACAAGGGCCGCAGCCAGATGTTGCGGAACGAGATCGGTTCGCTGGGATCGCCGTGCGACTGTAATAGAATCGGCGCTGCGCCATGTGCTTTGTACGTGGGTTGCCCGATGTATTCGGTACGGCCTTTTAGTTCTACATTATTCTGTACCAGCACGCCGTTTAAAAATGCAGTCACCCGTGCCGGAGAGGCTAAGGAGCCATCGGCCTTAAAACGTGGTGCCGTCCACACGATGTCGTACACTTGCCATTCACCCGGAGGCCTCACCGGATTGGCCAAAGGAACATGTTGCTTGTAAATGCTGCCCACCTGCCCATTGGTGTAGGTAGTGTTGTTGTAATTGTCCAAGATCTGGATCTCGTAGCCGCCACCAAATACCGAGGCCAGGAAAATGCCGCTGTTGCCACGGGCCTGCCCTTTGCCGGTAATGTGCTCGGGTACCCGCCACTCCAGGTGCAACTGGTAATCTGTAAATGCATCTTTGGTGCGAATGTCACCAGCCTGTTTATTCACCTTCAGCACGCCATTTTGAACCGTCCAACCAGAGGCCTTGGTTGTGTCGTTGGCATTGACCCATTTGGCATCGCTGGTGCCGTCAAACAAAACAACGGCATCGGATGGAACGCCACACAAGGGTGAGCCTGGATCAACAATTTTTGGAACGGGTGTGTACACTTCCGTATCCTCGGGCTTTGCTTTTTGCTGGGCATTGGCACACGAAAGCAGAAACGCTGCCGCAGAGAAAAAAATCAACTTTTTATTCATGGGTTATCAATTTTCGGCCTGAAAATAAGAAAGCCTTTTATTAAAGATTTCGTTTTTTTAATTCCTGCACCGCATGATCGGCTGCTCTCGCGGTAAGTGCCATGTAGGTAAGCGACGGGTTCTGACAGGCGCTGGAGGTCATGCAGGCGCCGTCGGTAACAAACACATTTTTGGCATCCCACACCTGGTTCCATTTATTGAGCACCGATGTTTTGGGATCATGCCCCATACGTGCCGTACCCATCTCGTGAATACCATGGCCGATAGCATGCCCATTATCCCAGGTATGAACATCTTTTACACCGGCGGCTTCAAGCATGGCCTTGCCTTCAGTCTTGATGTCTTCCCGCATCTTCAATTCATTTTCTTTCAGCTCGGCATCCATGGCCAAAACAGGCAGGCCCCATTTGTCCTTGCGACTTTTATCCAGCGAGATCATGTTTTCATGATAAGGAAGAATTTCTCCAAAGCCGGTCATGCCAATGCTCCATTCTCCGGGTTCACAGAGGGCATCCTTGTAGTCACCGCCAATATTCATTTCCGCAATTTCACGGGCCCAGCCCTGTCGGCTGGCGCTGCCCTGGTAACCAAAGCCACGGAGATAATCACGCTTGTCGCCAAACAGGTTGGCAAAGCGTACAATATAAAAGCCGTTGGCCCGCTTGCCGTAGTAATACTGATCCATGTAGCCTTCCACTTTTCCGGAGGCACCAATGTTGTAATGATGATCCATTACGTTGTGCCCCAGTTCACCACTGCTGCTGCCCAAACCTTCTGGCCAGATATCCGTAGCCGAATTCATAAGCACCCAGGCAGAATTCAATGCTGAGGCATTAAGGAAAACTACCGAGGATGTGTATTCGTACGTCTTGTTTGTCTCCGCGTCCAGCACCTCGACGCCTCTTGCTTTTTGCGTGTTCTTGTCGTATAGAATTCTGGTAACGATGGAAAATGGCCGCACGGTAAGGTTACCGGTTTTTTGTGCCGCCGGTAACGTTGAAGATTGTGTACTGAAATAAGCTCCGAACGGGCACCCCTCCCAGCACCGGTTGCGAAACTGGCATTGGGTTCTGCCGGCAATCGGCGCGGTTAAGTTTGCCGTCCGCCCGATGATCAAGTGACGCCCCATTTTTTGTTTGATGCGTGCCGCCACGTCTTTCTCTACGCAGTTCAGGTCCATCGGGGGCAGAAAATTACCATCCGGCAATTGAGTCAATCCTTCCTTCGATCCACTGATGCCGGCAAAACCTTCTACGTAGTTATACCAGGGCGCAAGGTCTTTGTAGCGGATCGGCCAGTCGATCGCAATGCCTTCTTTGGCATTGGCTTCAAAGTCAAGATCACTCAGGCGATAGCTTTGACGTCCCCATAAAATGGAGCGGCCACCCATCTGGTAACTGCGCCACCAGGTAAATGGTTTGATTTCCGTATAGGGGCATTCTTCTTCATTCGCCCAAAAACTCAGGTCGGGGTGACCAATAGCCCATCCGCGGTTGACAACCTTGTACTTTTCCTTTTCCTGCGGCGTAGCCGTTCCGCGGTGCGGCATTTCCCAGGAATTTAGCTGCGCCGTCTTATAATCTTTTACATGCTCCAGCGGTCGGCCCCTCTCAAGCATCAGAACTTTCAGCCCCTTTTCCGTGAGTTCCTTGGCAGCCCATCCGCCTGAGATACCGGAGCCGATCACTATTGCATCGTAATGGTTTTGCGGGGCCGCTTTTGTGGCCACATTCAGCGAATCACCTGGCATAAAACTATTTTGTATTTAAATTTTCTGTTTACTTATCCGGTAATGCAAATGCTACATAACTATCGCCGGATTTCGTTTTCAACTTACCGCCACCACAAGCAATCACCACGTACTGCTTTCCGGCCACCTCATATACGGCCGGCGTGGCAAAAGCCGATGCGGGGAGATCTGTCTCCCACAACAACTGCCCGTTTCGTTTATTGAAGGCCCTGAACTTGCCATCCTTGGTGGCGGCAATAAACAACAAACCACCCTTTGTCACAACAGAAGCGCCATAGTTTTCCGTGCCGGTTGGCTCCTTTGCCTGTTTGAACGCGGTATCATGTCCCAATGTTTGCTTCCAGACATAATTGCCACTGGCAATATCCAGGGCATTCAGCGTACCCCAGGGTGGCGCAATGGCCGGGTAGCCTTCTTTGCTTAAAAATTTATTGTAACCGGTAATGGTATAAGGTAGTTGAAACCGTTCATCCCTTTTAGCTGCCGCAAACGCTTTGCTCTTTGCCTCACTCCTGTTGAGCACATAACTGGCAATGGCTTCGCGTTCGTTCTCGTTCAGTTGTTTGAAAGCGGGCATCATCCGGCGGCCCGATTGTACCAGTGCCTGAAATGCAGCCGGGGTGTACTTCTTCTCAACACCGATCAGCGAGGGGTTGTTTCCTGAACCCTGCCGCTCTGGCCCATGACAGGTCATGCAATTCCGCTGATACAACCGTCTGCCGGCCTGCTCATAATTCTCTGTCTTTTCCGGCTGATTGCTGATATCCACCGCCTGCAGCACCCAGGGCATTTCATTGGCGTTGATATAAAGCATTCCCGTCTCCGGGTCAAAGGTGGGTCCGCCCCATTCCGCACCGCCATCCAGTCCCGGAAAAACTACTGTCCCCTGTGGTGAGATCGGCTCGTAAACGTGACCGTTCTTATATGTCGTCAGCCGCTGTTTTACATCCGCAAAAGAGCTGTCAGGCAGGTAAGGATTGATGTCCTTTTCTGTAAACCGCTGCCGCATGAAAGAAGCTGGTGCCACCGGGAAAGGTTGTGTCGGCGAAAGCTTTTCTCCTTTTAGTTCCGAAACAGCGGGCACCGGTCTTTCCTCAATATCAAACAGGGGCCTGCCGGTCTCGCGGTCGAAAACATAGACGTAACCGGTTTTCGTGGTCACCGCTGCCGCATCTATCCACGAACCATTCTTTTTGTATCGAATGAGTGCCGGCGCCGAAGGCACATCCCGGTCCCAGATATCGTGATGAACAAACTGGAAATGCCATTTGCGCTTACCGGTAGCGGCATCCAGAGCCAGCAGGCAATTGGCAAAAAGATTATCGCCGGTGCGGCGGCCGCCATAAAAATCATACGACGCCGAACCGGTGCAGGCAAACAGGGTACCCCGCTCTTTATCCAGACTAAAGCCGCTCCAGCTATTGGCCCCGCCAATGAACCGGTAGGCCGTGGAATCATCCCAAGTGGCATAACCTTCTTCGCCGGGATGAGGAATGGTATGAAAAATCCAGCGGCGCTGGCCTGTGCGTACATCATAAGCCCGGATATGGCCCGGTGCCGCCATAGGGCCTTCATCCACCCTTGAGCCTATGATCAGGAGATCGTTGTAAATAATGGGGGGCGAGGTGGCGGTGATGAACAAGTCGGTCACATCCCTGTCAAGATCATCGTGCAGGTCAAGACGACCAGCGTTCCCAAACGTTTTTAGCACCTGGCCATTGTTGGCATCCACGCAGTAGAGGTGCGAACCGGCTGTATAAAAAATCCGCTTGTCCTCTTTTCCATCTGACCAAAAGGCCACACCACGGGAGTTGTTTAAAATGAAAAACGACCCTTTGTCTCCCATCACACCGGATGTTGTATCGAAGGGGTTGAATCGCCAGATCTCTTTACCGGTGGCTGCGTTGAGGGCAAACAGCGCCATTTGCGGCGTGGTGCCATAGAGCCGCCCGTCCACTACAATCGGATTACACTGGATCTGTGAACTGTGCACCGTATCGGCATCGCCGGTGCGAAACACCCAGGCTACCTGCAGGCCTTTTACATTTGCCGTATCCATCTCTGTCAGGGAAGAATAGTGAATGTTTTCCGGCGAGCCTTTGTAGTGATCCCAGGTGGTATAGTCTTTACCCGACTGGCATCCATAACATATCAGGAAGAGTAAAATAATTCTGAATACGGGTTGCATAAGCAGCAATCGAAATGCATTTCGGGTAAAAGATAAATGGTCGCCCCATCAGGGCATTTTTCATTTCACCGACAATATACATGTTCCCGTTCAAATAAAAACCTTCAAAGCCTTCGTTTCTTAATAAGAAAAAGCCTTGTTCTTTGAACAAAGCTTTCCGGTTAACTTTTCGACGCCTTTCATTCCTTATCAGGCAAATTCCAGTTTAGTTGAAGGAAGCTCTCTCGCCTTCTCCCCAGTAAACAACACCATTACTGCCAGAATGCTCCAGGCAATGGCCGAATACACAGCGGCGATGGTGCCGGTGGTACCGCCCCTTCCAAACAGATTCATGCAAATAATCATCACCGGGAACCAGCAACCAACCAGCAAGGGAACAAAGCGCCGCCAACCCTGCAGCCTGTTTTCTATAACTACTTTAATACCGACCACCAGCATCAGCAGGTTACTCAGGGGCCAAAAAGAGTCTAATACGATAAACAGCAGCGACCTGTCACCGGGCATGACCAACTGGATCCAATTTGAAAAATTGGCCAGCAAAAGAAAAGAAAGCTGCATCCAGAGCAGGATGCGTCCGAACCTGCCCTCCCCTGTTGCTTTCAGCCGTTGCAGGGCGGCGACGCTACACATCCAGGCACTGATGTAGATGGTGCCCCACAAACCATAAAACTGCTGATGGTGCAGAAATGAAAAATAGGGTTGTAAAAATGAGCTTAGTAGGAAAAACGGGGCCCCTGCCAGGGCCAGCGTCCCCAGTGTTCTGTTGTTCATGATTGTAGTATTTGATTAAGGTTTTGTATAGATGCAGGATAAATATCCCTGCTATTGAAAAGAATTGAATTTTGTATAAAAAAAAGATCGAGAAAACCAACTTACCACTCACTACCCCCTCATGCGCCCAGCCACTTTTTAAATTCCGGCGCACGGTCGCGGCTTACAAACAGTTCGTCTTTGATGGCCGGTTTCACAGCCACTTTATAGCGTCCGTTCAGGTGTGCATGCACACCATGGATGGCACTGCGGTGGACCAGGTATTTGCGGCTGGCCCTGAAAAACTGGTCGGGATCGAGTTGCTGTTCCAGGTCTTCCAGCGGCAGGTCCAGGGTATAATAGCGTTCGTCCTTTGCTTTTAAAAATGTTACTCTCCCTTCGCTGTAGAAGTAAGCTGCTTCATCGGCGCTGACAGAGATTAGTCGCTGTCCTTGTTTGACAAGAAACCGTTCGCGGTAGGCCTCCACGACAGGTTTAGCGGCACCCTGCAATTCCTTCACTACTTCTTTGATAAAATCGCTGTTGTGTCGATTGTATTTACCGGAAAGCTTTCTGAACTTTTCAATGCTTTGCTGCAACTCTTCCTGCTGGATCGGCTTGAGCAGGTAATCGATGCTGTTGACCTTGAAAGCCCGCAAGGCAAATTCGTCGTAAGCAGTGGTAAAAATCACCGGACAGGTAATCTCCACTTCATGGAATATCTCGAAACTTTGTCCGTCCACCAGTTCGATATCCATCAGCACCAGGTCGGGCATAGGATGTGTTTGCAGAAAGGCAACACTGTCTTCAATGCTGTCGCAGAGTCCGACAATACGGGCTTCAGGCATTGTTTTGCGTACAAGCTCCTGAATGCGTTCGGCCGCAATGGCTTCGTCTTCTACAATAAATATGTTCATACATCAATGGGTTTGATCAGGGGCACCCGAACGGTAAACTGCTCTTCTTCACTCAGGATCACCACATCGGGTTGGTTGAGTAATTTATATTTGGCGGCGATGTTGGTGAGTCCCATGCCGTTTGATGTCGCTACGCTTCGCTTGGGTTGAAAATTGTTCGCTACTACCAGTTCCTCACCCTCTGCTTTGATGGTAACCAGCAGCGGCTTGCGGGCCGAAACCTGGTTATGCTTCACGGCATTCTCCAGCAACATTTGCAGGGTAAGCGGCGGAATAAAATGCGTCAGGTATTTTTCTTCCACCTCCACCGCCAGGTGAATGCCTTCGCCGAAACGCGTTTGGAGAAGGAAAAAATAGGCCTCTGTAAATGTTAGTTCCTGCGAAAGCTGGATCAGTTCTTTTTCGTTGCTCTGCAAGAGATAACGGTACACTTTCGAAAGTTCTGCAATAAACTTCACCGCTCTCGGCGTATCCTTTTCTACAAGCCCGGTCAGGGTATTCAAACTGTTGAACAGAAAGTGTGGCTTTACCTGGTTTTTGAGCGATTCCAGTTGCATCATCACGTTTACTTTTTTCAGCTGTTCGGCTTCCTGCGTGGCTCTGCGCAGCGCTTCCATAAACACCAGCAACTCGTAAAAGGCCGCCACCAGCATTCCGTGCAGAAAGCGGTCGAAAAGCCCCAAGATCAGGTAAAGCTTTGGCGGTGCGGCTTCGGCACTAAGAATAAAAAAGATCGCGACAGAAGTGCCATAAACAAGCCCGTTCACTACAAAAACCACAATCGCTTCTTTTCCCAGCCGGCGGGCCGACAGTTTGCCCAGCGGATTGCGCCGGTTAAAATACAGCACCACCAGGCGGTTGGTCTCCCAGGTTATCACGCCTGTCAGCAGGGCCCACACAAAGTTGTTCAGCACACTGCCCCAGGTGAGCAACTGCAGGCCCGCCAGGGTGTCGCTCATCTGAAAACCAAACCGCAAGGCGGTGATAACGAGAGCGCCAATGATGCGGATGCGGTAGTTGCTGAAGATGTTCACGCTTTGCTGTTGTTGACACAAAATAAGGGGAAAGCGGTGGCGGGTGCAAGGCTGATGTGACAGAATAGTAGAAAGCGGGAACTGACCCGTAGGAATTTATTCCCCGGTTGCAGGAGAACATGTAAAGGTGATATACGAAGTGCGGACAGGCAAAGAAATCTCCTCCGGTCAATGGTGACCGGAAAGCATTGTGGGAATCATATGTCTCTGCAGCTAATTACAGCAGGAGTTGTAAATCCGAAACGTCTACCATGCGCAAGTAAGGCTCCAAATGCCGGGTATCTTCAAATGAGCGTATCCGGGTACATTCCGACATTTTTTCATCAAAATATATTTCAACATAAAAACCTTCAACCTGGTAAAGTATCACATTCACACCAACGCCTGATCGTCCGAAAAGAAAAACACCATAATGTTTCACCACATTCCTCTGGATATCCTTGGGCAGTGACTTAAACTGCTGGATCGTCATAAGCATTTGTTGTTTAAAGCCAAATCTGCACAAATCCAGTGCCGCAAACCTGTTTCAGAATGGGCGTTGAAGTCTTTCGTTTATCCATGTACAAAACATTACACAAAATGACAATAAAACTCTACAGGAGCAACAGCCACAAACCTGTCCCGCCGTTTAGCCGCCAAATGGCACTCCATTTGGGAAATAAAAACTGGGGATTTTTACGGCAAGCAGGAAGTATGAAGCAAGAGGATTCAACTTTCAAAAAGAAACCCCACTACTAATCTTTAATCATTTCGCAAATCCGTTCAAACCCTATGTCGCTATAAAGTGTGATACGTGGAATTTTGGTGTAATGCGCAAAAGAGCCCTTTCCGGGGCTCTTTCTTTTATAGCTTGTTACAAGGTCATTTCAGGCACTTCACCCTGAATATTAAGCTTCCCCGCTGTTTTTTGTTGAATCTCTTCAACGCTTACTCCCGGTGCACGTTCACGGAGCAGAAATCCTTCAGGGGTGACGTCAATAACGGCCAGGTCTGTCACGATTTTTTTTACACAACCCACACCGGTCAGCGGCAGGGTGCACTGCGGTAATAATTTGCTCTCTCCTTTTGGATTGGTATGCTGCATGGCCACAATGATATTGCGTGCCGATGCCACCAGGTCCATAGCTCCGCCCATGCCTTTTACCATTTTTCCCGGAATCTTCCAGTTGGCGATATCACCCTTTTCCGACACTTCCATAGCGCCTAAAACGGTCAGGTCAATTTTCCCGGCGCGGATCATGCCAAAGCTTTCCGCCGAATCGAAAAAGGCACCACCGGGTACAACCGTTACGGTTTCTTTCCCTGCATTGATCAGGTCAGCATCAATTTCATCTTCAGGCGGGTAAGGGCCCATTCCCATCATGCCGTTCTCACTTTGCAGCATCACGAACATGCTCTCGGGAATATAGTTGGAAACGAGTGTGGGAATACCGATGCCCAGATTTACGTACATGCCGTCCCGTAATTCCTGCGCAATGCGTTTTGCAATTCCGAATTTATCTAAAGCCATGATTCAGTTCAAAGTTTAAGGTTCAACGTTCAAAGTCGTGTATGCTGAATTCACAAGTTCTTATTTGTTTGTGGATAGCCTTACGGTGCGGCGTTCAATCCGCTTTTCATAGTTGGTGCCCTGGAAGATGCGGTGCACATACACACTGGCAACGTGAATCTGATCGGGGTCGAGTTGCCCGGGCTCTACCAGTTCTTCCACTTCGGCGATGGTGATGGTTCCAGCTTTGGCCATCGAGGTTGAAAAATTGCGTGTGGTTTTCCGAAAAACAAGATTGCCGTAATGATCCCCCTTCCAGGCTTTTACAATGGCAAAATCGGCATGCAAGGCATGCTCCATCAGGTACTGCTTGCCGCCAAATTCGCGTACTTCTTTGCCTTCGGCCACTTCTGTTCCATAGCCGGCGGGTGTGTAAAAGGCCGGGATGCCCATGGCCGCCATCTGAATGCGGGTGGCCAAAGTCCCCTGCGGAATCAGGTCCACTTCCAGTTCGCCTGAAAGCAATTGCCGTTCAAACTCGGCATTTTCACCCACGTACGACGAAAGCATTTTTTTGATCTGCCGGTTTTGCAATAACAGGCCAAGGCCAAATTCATCCACCCCGGCATTGTTGGAGATGCAGGTGAGGTTTTTAACGCCCATTTCCTGTAAAGCAGCAATGGAATTTTCGGGTATACCACAAAGGCCAAAGCCTCCAAGCATCAGTGTTGCGCCATCTTGTACATCGTGCAACGCTTCCCTTGCAGAAGAATACAGTTTATTCATATAGCTGGTTTTAATACCGGTGGAATGGCAATCCTGTTTACAGAAATGATGCCTCACCGGAAGACAGGAACAAACATAAGGCAGCAATGCTTTCCTGCCGTATTAAATCTTCCTGACTACCAGAGTCTATCCATAGCCAATTTGCCATTCTACGTTTAAAACCTGATTCATCGTTTCCAACAAAACGGTATCAAATGCCTTTCTATCTGTATTTTTATTGCTTTATTGTATCTAACGATACTTAAACCTGCGACCATTCCCATGCTTATATTCAAGCTTGTTTCTGCGTCCGCTACCCTGAAAGCAACCACTAATGCGTTGACGACATTTAATTATTCCAATGTCATCAGAGCAATGGTCCCGACAAAACCCAACATGAAGTTGGCCCCTGTTTTTAACACGTACATAAAACCCACAAAATGAAGCGGCAACCTTGGATAGAATTTTCTCTCGTCCTTCTGCTTTGTCATGTTATAAAGCGGAAGTCTATCCCTTATGCTTTCTTTTTCATCTTGCTGGCTTTTAGTTGGAGCCAGGTACAAAGCCAGGTAGTCTTCTCTCCCCGCGACCTGAAAAATCTTTCCGTGGAAGAGCTGATGAACCTGGAGGTTACGCTTGTTTCTCGTACGCCGGAAAAATTAGCGGAAACCGCATCCGCCATCCAGGTAATCACCAACGAAGACATTCGCCGCTCCGGGGCTTCGCATCTTGCTGAAGCACTCCGGTTGGCACCCAACCTGCAGGTAGCGCAGTTAAATGCCAGCACATGGCTTATCAGTGCCCGTGGCTTCAACAGCATTTTCTCCAATAAACTGCTGGTAATGATTGATGGCCGCACGGTATACACACCCCTTTACGGAGGTGTGTTGTGGGAACAGCAAAACGTATTGCTGGAAGACATCGACCGCATTGAAGTGGTGAGCGGCCCGGGTGGAACCTTGTGGGGAGCCAATGCGGTAAATGGCGTGATCAATATCGTTACCAAAAGCGCAAAAGCGTCACAAGGATTATATGCATCGTTTGCGGCAGGCAGCTTTCTCAAAAACAAAGCTTCGCTTCGTTATGGCGGTAAGATTGGGGAGAAAGTATGGTTCAGCATTTTTGGTCAGCACTTTAACCGCGATAACACAACGCTTCCCAACGGCACCCATTATACCGATGCCTGGAAGATGACCAGTGGCGGATTTAAAGTTGACTGGGATATTTCGTCCCGCGATGCCTTATCGGTTCAGGGCGGCTATTACGATGGTAAACGCAAAACAGCCGGCACCCCTTCGCCGCTGAACGGTCAAAATGTGATGGCCCGCTGGTCGAGGCAGTATTCAACCCGTTCCAGCCTTGCCCTTGAAGTATATTTCGACCGCTATTACCGCGCCGATGCTCCTACATTTTCATCGGATAAAATGAATACGGTGAACGCTGATTTCCAGCATCGGTTCGGCATCGGCAAGCAGCATACCTTGATTTGGGGTGCAGGTTACCGTTATGTTAAGGATGATGCCGACTTTGAAATCCGCTCCGGCGCTGGTATACTTCCGCGGTATAAGCGCCTCGACCAGTTTGACGCCTTTGTGCAGGATGAGATCGCACTTACCAACAGCTTACGGCTGGTATTGGGAACCAAATTGCTGCACAACGTTTATACCAACTGGGAATGGCAGCCCAATGCCCGCATTGCCTGGCAAAAGACCAAAAGCACCTTATGGGGAGCTGTTTCAAGAGCCGTTCGTACACCCAGCCGATTTGATGTTGACTACTTCCTGCCCCTGACACCGCAGCCTCCAAACCTGCCCAGTGTTGCAGGCGGGCCTAATTTCGTTTCGGAGAAACTAATGGCTTACGAAATTGGTTACCGGGTTCAGCCTACACACAAGTCATCGTTTTCACTCTCTACATTTTACAATGTTTACAGGGATGTTTACAGCGTAGAACCCTTGCCCAATACACTGACATACCAAATTCAAAACGGATCGGAAGGACGGTCCTGGGGTGCCGAACTGCTGGCCAACTACCAGTTACTTTCCAGGTGGCGGTTACGGGGTGGCTATACTTTTTTTGCCAAGGAACTGGAAGCAAAAAAAGGACGCAATTTTAACCCGGCTTACCTGGGCAACGATGCCCGGAACCAGGGAATGCTGCAGTCGATCCTGGACCTGCCTGGCAACCTACAACTGGATGTAGTGGCCCGTTATATCGATCCCCTGGCAAAAACATTTGCCACCGAAAGGGTCCCCTCTTACCTTACGTTTGATGCCCGTTTCGCATATGCAAATAAAGGATGGGAAATTGCTGTAGTTGGTCAGAACCTTGGTCAGGAGAGGCACACCGAGTTTGGAATAATTCCCATTCCCCGCGGCGTCTTCGCCAAAATCAGTGCACGGTTTTGAGAAGGGGCAGCCACCATATCGAACCTTTGAAAAAACCGCTGCAAAAATTTGTTTTGCTGACAGTGTTTCTTTTTGCCGCCCTGCTTTCCAAGGCGCAGACTACTCCATCTGCCGTCAACCAGGTAAAAGCGGTTTTCCTTTACAATTTTACCCAGTTTGTAACCTGGCCTCCTGATGCATTTCCCGCCAGCAACAGTCCCTTTGTGATTGGTGTGTTAGGCAATGATCCTTTTGGGGCCTACCTCGAAAAAGTAGTGGAAGGCGAAACAGTATCGGGTCGGCCTATAGCCATCAGGCGTTATGCACATGCCAATGAAATTAAAAACTGTCATATCCTTTTCGTCAATAAGGAAAATCCCCGCGAAGTACTAAAGGAACTGGCCGGTACGGCCGTACTAACCGTTGGTGACCAGGAAAGCTTTACCCGTTCCGGTGGTATGATTGGTTTTTACCTGGACAAAAACAAGATCCGTTTTCATATCAATCCTAAAATCGCCAAAGCAGCTAATATTACCATTAGTTCAAAGTTGCTGCGACTGGCCAACGTGATCGAAGATTAATCATGAAAACAAAGATGAATTCCATACAAGCAAAACTGATGCGGATGATCCTTATCATCTGCGGATCGGTTTTGTTTGTAGCCTGTGCTTCGTTTTTCATTTATGAATTCATTACCTACCGAAACATTTCACGGAATGAGCTGGCCACACTGGGAAAAGTAACTGCTTTGAACAGCTCCGCAATACTGCTTTTTGACGATAATGAAGAAGCGGAAAAAACCCTGAGTGCTCTGAAAGCCCAGCAACACATTGTGGCCGCAGCGTTGTACAACGATACAGGGAAAATATTGGCTACATACCCTGCCAGCCTCCAGCCCAATCACCTGCCAGCGCAGTTACTGGACAGCGGCTATAGTTTTGAAGGAAGCTATATCGTAGGCTATGAACCGGTAGTAGAAAAAAATAAACGCGTTGGCACCCTTTTTCTCAAATCCGATATGAAAGCGGTGTATAATCGCTTTACAGTGTTCAGCATCACAGTCATTGCTTTCTTTTTATTGGTCTTCCTGCTGACGTATCTCTTTTCACGGCGACTGCAAAGGAGTGTAACGCAGCCCATTCTTCATCTGGCCGGAGTTGCGCAACAAGTATCAGACAGGAAAGATTATTCGGTGCGGGCCGAAAAAAAGAGCAACGATGAAATCGGCATACTCACCGATGCCCTAAACCACATGCTGACGCAGATCGAACGGCAGAATGGAGAGATCAAAGCACTGAATACAACCCTGGAAGAAAAGATTGTGATGCGGACCTGGGAGTTGCAGCAGGCTAACCATGCCCTGACAGAACAAAATGAATTTATTCAAACCATAATTGATGCTTCTGTTGACCTGATTGCTGTATTGGACAAGGACCTCAATTACCTGGTGCTGAACAAACAGGCACTTCATTTTTACAAATTCAGGCGGGAAGATGTTGTAGGCCGGAATTTTTTGGATGTATTTCCTACCTTGAAAGACAAGCCTATCCATATCAACTTGCAAAGAGCCCTGCAGGGAGAACTCCTGCACATGGAAGCCTACCACTCACAGATGAACGACGCCTGGTTTGAGAACTTCTTTATTCCGCTCAAAGACAAAGACGACCAGGTGGACCGGGTATTGATTATTGGGCATGAGATTACAGGTATCATGAAGGCCAATGAAAAACTGCAGCAACTGAATACAGAACTGGAAAAATCAAACCGCGAACTGGAGCAGTTTGCTTACGTGGCATCCCACGACCTGCAGGAACCCTTACGAAAGATCATGACCTTTTCGGACCTGAGTGAACGCAACACACATAACCCTGAAATCCAGAAACGCTACCTGCAAAAAATCTCTTCGGCGGCGGAACGAATGACGGCACTGATTAAAGCGGTGCTTAATTACAGCCGCCTTTCCAATAACAACAACACACCACTTAACAATGTGGACCTGAATGACATTGTTGAGCAGATAAGGACCGACCTGGAGCTGACGATTGAAGAGAAAAGTGCCGTTATTGAAACTGATGTCTTGCCTGTAGTAAAGGGCATTCCACTGCAAATGGGCCAGCTTTTTCTGAACCTGTTTACCAACTCACTAAAGTTTAGTGAAGAGGCACCGCACATAACCATTCGCGTTAGACCGCTGTTACCGGAAGAGGTGGCCAAAAACGAAGTCTTGAAAAAAGACACCGATTATGTGCTGATTATTTTCAGTGATAACGGTATTGGCTTTGAACAGAAATATGCCGACCGGGCTTTCTCCATTTTCCAGCGCCTGCATACGGCTAGCAAATTTGCAGGTACGGGTATTGGACTGGCGTTATGCAAAAAGATCGTGGAAAGCCACGGTGGAAGCATTACTGTCAGCAGCGAACCCGGTAAGGGCACTTCGTTTTTTATCACACTGCCGTACGATAAAAAGCAAAATCCTACCCTCACGCAAACTCACTCGAAAGAAACCGGCGAAACTTTTATCCGGTAGGCACTGTTCCCCTAAAAAGCGGCGCCACCAGGCGGTAACATTTTTTCTTTGCTTCCAGGTCGTACATATGTGACGTGATCATGAGCTCATGGATGCCGGTGGATTGCACAAAAGCATCCAGGTCCCTTTTCACCGTTTCTACGCTACCAACAAAAGAGTACTGCAACATGTGTTGCACAGCAGCCCGTTCCGGCTCACTCCACACACCCTCCATGGTAGGAATGGGTGGCTGCATGGGTTGGCGTTTATTACGAATCATGCCGAGTGCCATTTGGTAAAATGAGGTAGCCAGAACTTCTGCTTCTTCATCCGTATCAGCTGCAATCACATTTACACAGGCCATGCTATAGGGGCTTTGCAAAAAACGCGATGGCTTGAACTGGGAGTGATA
Source organism: Flavisolibacter sp. (assembly GCA_035998945.1). GTDB lineage: Bacteria > Bacteroidota > Bacteroidia > Chitinophagales > Chitinophagaceae > Flavisolibacter. The sequence continues at coordinate 113,967 of DASYHD010000032.1, forward strand.
AAGCTGCAGTGCATCATACAGGTGCGCAGGCGCAAAATGCGAAGCAAAAGCAAAAGGCAATCCCAGCATGGCCGCTAACTGCGCACTATAGGTACTTGAACCCAGGAGCCACACCGGCACTTCGGAGCCTTCGCCGGGGATGGCTCTTACCCTTGCTTCCGGATCCCTGGGTCCGAGGTAGTTGATCAGTTCCACCACATCGTTTGGAAAAGAATCCACATCACCTTTCAGGCTTCGCCGCAAGGCATATGACGTTACCGGGTCAGTGCCGGGTGCACGGCCCAATCCGAGATCAATACGGCCGGGATACAATTCAGCCAGCGTACCAAATTGCTCCGCTACCATCAGCGGTGCATGGTTGGGAAGCATAATGCCGCCAGAACCAACACGGATGGTGCTTGTACCACCAGCTACATAACCAATCAGGACAGAAGTTGCCGCCGATGCTACGCTTTCCATATTATGATGCTCTGCAAACCAATAACGGGTATAGCCACACGCTTCAGCCTCTTGCGCCAATGCTAAACTTCTTCGAAATGCATCTGCTGCTGTCTCCCCTTGCACAATAGTTGCAAGGTCCAACACGGATACAGGTATTTGTGAGAGTTGATTTGCCATGAATAATTTCCTTCGTACAGCACAGACCACCGGTAATGAAGAAAGAGAATTTATCCTACTTACCCTTGACCACTCACCACTCACTACCTGGGCCGTGCGCTGATTTTCCGTATAGGCCACACAATTGTGCCAAAACAAACAAGCGGAAGATTATGGCAGCAGCTTTCGAAAAAATGGCAGCAATTCCTCCGCCATTCGGCCGTGTTCTGCCACGCTGGGGTGACCAGTACAGCCACTGGCCTGCATAGGCTGAAAAAAATAAAGGGCAAGTGGTTTAGCATTCGTGCGGGCTGCATCCACCGTAGTTTTGACCGCAGTCAAACAGTTTTGGAGCAGCTCTCTTGCAGCACCGTTTACCATAGGACTGCTAAGCAGCGCAAGCTGCGCAGCCGGGTATTTTGCCTGCACCTGCTGCACAAATTGAATATATGCAGTTACAAACCAGGCACTGTCAAAAGGCAGTCGTTCTTTTTTACCATCGCCACGGCTGAAATCGTTTGTCCCGAGGGCTATACTGACTACATCAGGTGACCAGGTGGCAAAATTCCATTTCGCACTACCGGCCGGCTGAAAGTCTCTTTGTTCATATACCTGCGGCATGGTGGGACCATCACTGTTCCAGTTGCGGTACACACCAATGCCACTTACACTGCTGAGCAGAAAATTTGTGTTCAATGCCCTCGCCAGCCGCGGACCATAAGCCATATAGGCATTGTGCTGGTCGTGGTACACGCCGGTACCGCATGGCACTTCCGAAGGATCGGCGGCAGCGCCGCAGGTAATGCTGTTGCCGATGAATTCAATGAGCGGTGCGGTAGGTCGTTGCAGGGCGGATACATTCCTGGCCTCCACACGCTGAATGTATACAGGGCCGGTATGGGCCTCGGTGGCCTTGTATATCCAGACGGTGTGCCTGCCATCGGCAGGTGCTTTGATCACAATCGGTTCACCGCTTTTGGAAGAAATGCGCAACCGCTTTTGATACACGCCATCAATTTCATATTGCAGGTAATTATGTCCTAACCATTCCGGAACGGAAGCAATAATCCGGCATTCGGTTCCCTCGAAACGAAAACCAAAATGCGAAGCGGAACTGATCAGTGCAAGGCCTTTTTCCTCAATCGAGGTTCTGCCAAACGGCCTTAAGGTGGTTGCGGGTAATACCTCTGTGTCGGTATCTGTAGCAACTTTTTGGTTTCCTGCACAACCGATAACAAAAAGGCAACACAGCAAAAAAAGCATTCTGATTCCTGTAAGCATAAACATAGCCGTTATAGTTGTGGAAGTTAAAACAGGTTCAATTAGTTGGGTAAATTGAATTGCAAGTATAACCGTCCCGTACCTGCAATTGAAAATAAGTGTTCAGGGAAATACTACCGCAATACCCAGATATCCCATTATCCTACTCTTCCAATCCTTAGCTTTATTCTTTTATGCAGAACAAAACAATTCAATGGGGCATTATTGGTTGCGGCGATGTAACCGAAGTGAAGAGCGGCCCGGCCTTCAGCAAGGTTCCCAATTCCAAACTGGTTGCTGTTATGCGTCGCAATGCCGAAAAGGGTGCCGACTATGCACGGCGGCATAATGTTGACCGGTGGTACAGCGATGCCGAAAGCCTAATTAACGATCCCCGCGTAAATGCAGTTTACATTGCCACCCCACCACTATATCATAAAGACTATACGCTACAGGCCCTGAAAGCCGGCAAGCCGGTGTACGTAGAAAAACCAATGGCCATAAACGCAATGGAGGCAAGGCAAATGGCGGAGGCAGCAAAGGCAACTGGTGTAAAACTTTGCGTAGCCCACTATCGCCGGCAACAGCCACTGTTTTTAAAAGTGAAATCGCTGATTGCCGAAGGTGCGATTGGAGATCCAAGGATAGTTAATTTACACTGTTTACAACCCCACCAGGACAGCATGATTACCCGAACGGAAGATGCGTGGCGATACAATCCTGCCATTTCGGGCGGCGGTCTTTTTCATGACCTGGCACCACACCAACTCGACCTGATGCTGTACTTTTTTGGTCGGCCTGATAAAGTGGCGGGCTTTTCGATGAATGCTTCCCAGTTGTACAATGCTGCTGACACCACCTGCGGACAGGTTCTGTTTCTAAAAAATTTATTGTTGAGCGGTACCTGGTGTTTTACAGTACCCCAAAAACGCGACAGCTGCGAGATTATTGGTACGGAAGGCTCCCTCCAGTTTTCCATTTTTGACCATCGCCTGCTGGTACTAAAAAAAGGCGACAGCGAAAGGCAGTTCCGGTTCGACCCGCTGCCCCATGTGCAACAACCCATGATACAGGCAGTAGTGGAATATTTTCTTGGCCAAATTGAAAATCCCTGTCCCGCAGAAGATGGCGTTGAGGTGATGCAAATGATCGATGCTATGGCAGAAAGCAACCAGCCGCCCTGCCAATAAGCACCTTCATTTATTATGTTTATTACGAAACTATCAGGAGCGGTTTTCAGAACTCACCACCGGCCTATCACCACATACAATCAGCGGCGAAAACCGTTTTGCATTTTATATTTACAGAAATTCCTTTTTTTCAACTTTATACTTGACGCATGTTTATACATCACGTTTTTTTCTGGCTGAAGGCAGGATTATCAGAAGACGAGCAAAAGCAATTTGAGAAAGGGGTCACCTCTCTCCTTTCCATTGAACATGTAAAAATGGGTGATGTAGGCCGGCCTGCTTCCACCGACCGCCCGGTGATCGAACGTTCGTATTCGTACTCCCTGCTATTGGTGTTTGAAGACCTTGCGGCACACGATGCCTACCAGCCGCACCCGGTGCACAAAGCTTTTGTTGAAAGCTGCTCCCACTTGTGGGAACGGGTGCATATTTATGATTCGGAATCAATTTGATGAAGATGTATGTTCCTGATCGTTTACAACAGGTTTCAAGGGGTGAATAAAGCAAGAAGCAGCTTGATGAAACGGTAAGCAATGAATTATACCGGTAATGCTTCACTGCAAAAACACAGGTTGTAGTAGTTTCATGAAGTGCAAGCTTACTTGTTCTGATAATGGTTGCTAACAAAGAATAATCCAGTACAGACAACAGCCTATACGCAGCCATAAAGAATGAAAGTTTTGTTTCAGCAAGAAATAAGACCGTTGCATTCAAGGTTCCTGCACCATATGAATTTCTCTCCCACAGCAGAAACTCACAGCACCTTAATAAAGCAAAACCAATAGGCAAATGATAATTCAGAAAGCCTTTGCAGAAAGAACAGTTCAATTCGTCAAAGACGACGAAACAGTCGAGGGCTTAGCGGTTGCCGGTTCCTGGCTGACGCATGAAATCGACGAATTTTCTGACCTGGATCTTATCCTTGTAACAAAGGAAAAGATTGGTGGTGACAAGGATAAAATGCTGGTGTATGCAAAACGTTTCGGCAAGCTGCTTTCCGGCTTTACAGGGGAACATGTCGGCGAGCCCAGAGTATTGATCTGTCTTTACGATGATCCGCTTCTTCATGTTGACATAAAGTTTGTAACGCTTGAAGAGTTTCACCAGCGAATTGAAAATCCCGAGATTTTGCTTGACAAAGAAGGTCAGCTTCGAAAAGTGTTAGAACAAACAGAAGCCAAGTTTCCTTATCCCGACTACCAATGGATTGAAGACCGCTTCTGGACCTGGGTGCATTACGCATTGCTGAAAATTGGCCGGGGCGAATTGGTGGAAGCATTTGGTTTTTTAGGGTATCTGCGCTTGGTGGTTTTTGGACCGCTGCTTCATATCAGGAACAAGAATTTGCCAAGAGGCGTTCGAAAGGTAGAAGTACAACTACCGGCAAAAGATTTTGAGCAGCTCAAAGCTACCATTCCAACCTATGCCAAATCTTCACTGCTGGAAAGTTTAGAAAATGCGGTAACGCTTTACCGGCAATTAAGAAATGAACTTTTCACAACAGAGGTTACACGGCAAACAGCTGCAGAGACAAAAGTGATGGAATATTTTGCGCAGCTCAAGCAACGTGCTGACAAAAGGGCTGCAGCCAATTGAGCAATTGCCAGGTAGCAGAATGCCATTACTTGTTTATCTTCTCAATAACATTAGTCAGCAGCGAATGGGTTGGCACGAAGATCACCGTGCCTAACAGATGGGGCATCTTCCTTAAGAAACTTTTAAAAGTCATCAATCATCAAAAGCAATGAAAACCGAAAAAGAAAAAATGCTGGCAGGTGAACTCTATGATGCGTTGGACGCTCAACTTTCGGAAGAAAGGCTAAGGGCAAGGCTCCTGCTAAAGGAGTTGAATGATTCGCGGGAAGACCAGACAACTGAAAGAATGCGCATTCTGAAAGAGTTGATTCCAAATGCAGGTGAAGGATTATGGCTGCAGCCGCCTTTTTATTGCGATTACGGCTATAACATGCAACTTGGCGAAAAGGTTTTTTTCAATTTCAACTGCGTCGTGCTGGATGTGGCGGATGTGGTGATCGGCAGTCGCACCCTTTGCGGCCCCAATGTGCAGATCTATACGGCCACACACCCACTGGATTACCAAGAGCGGGCATCCGGACTGGAATATGCCAAACCTATACGCATTGGTGAAGATGTGTGGATCGGTGGAAGTGCGGTGATTTGTCCCGGTGTTACTATCGGTGATCGCAGTGTGATTGGTGCCGGCAGCGTTGTAACCAAAGATATTCCCGCTGATGTTTTTGCTGCAGGCAATCCTTGCCGTGTTATCCGGCCGTTGAAGTAACCCACGTCCTCTTTTGCCTATTGATGGTTTATTGTTTCATCCGGTAAACCCGAACATAATCAATCTCAAAACGGGCAGGGAAAATAGTATCATCAACGCCCTTTTGTCCGCCCCAGTTACCGCCGATTGCCAGGTTCAGCAGGATGTGAAATCGTTTGTCAAAGGGCCAGGTAGCGGATCCATTCCGTTCGTTGGCAAATGAAAAAACAGGCTCGTTATCAAAATAGCCTTTGATGGAGTCCGGCGTCCAGTCCACGCGGTACAGGTGAAAATCCGTCATGGCTGTAGGAATGTTTTTCTCTCCACTCCTCTGCGTGCCCTTAACGTGGTTGTACGCCTCTGTATGAATGCTGAACAACACACGGGCCGGGTCATAACCCACATGCTCCATAATGTCAATCTCACCCGAAGCCGGCCAGCCGCCATACGCCCAGTCAGTCGGCAGCATCCAGATAGCCGGCCAGGTGCCCCTGCCGGAAGGAAGTTTGGCCTTTACTTCAACTCTTCCGTACAAAAAGTCGCCCTTGTTTTTTGAAACCAGTCTTGCCGATGTGTAATTCCTATTCTCCAACGGTTCTTTCCGGGCTGTGATGGTTAGCTTGCCATCGCTTACGCTGGCATTGTTGATAGACCTTGTATAGTATTGCAACTCATTGTTGCCCCAGCCGTGGCCGCCGGTATCATAAGCCCATTTCGAAGAATCGGGCAGCCCATTGTAATTAAATTCATCCTGCCACACTGGTGTGCTTTCAAAACCATCAGCCATTTGATTGGTTGCAAGAGGCTGCGAGGCACTGCTGCCAACCGTTTGCCGGGAACAGGAAACAAACTGAAAGGCGACAAATAGGAAACAGAAGATGCGCAACATAAATTTCAGGTGGTTTAGAGTTTGGAGTATGCTGTTGGGCGAAGAAACGTGATATCAATCTTAGAAACATTGTTCTGGTACTCGGGCAGGGCCGACATCTTTTTCCATTCGGGATCACTGCCAAAGCTTTTCCAGTGTTCGTCCCGGGAAGCTTTGTTCTCGAACGAGGTCATGTACATCAGGTTGGGCATACGGCAGCCGGTTAACACCTCGCCATAAAAAACCGCGTTAAAACCAAGCCGGTCAAAAAGCTGTACTTCGCCTTCGTTGAACATTTTCACCTTGTTAAGATACAAGGCCTCCGTTGCGGCTTCGTAGCTCCGCAGCTCATACACCCGTTCTTCCCGGGCTCCTTTCAGTGCAGGTGCTTTCACCTGTGGCATGCCGGTGAAGGAATGCAGCAGGATTGTTTCCATGCGGGTAAAGGATGGCCGATTGTGCGCAGCCTTTGTATACGCATTTGCCGTTACCGTATCCTGCACCGTTTTTTCTGTAAGCAAAGAAAGCTGCTCCAGTTTTGATATCCCATTGAAAGGAATCAATACAAACGTTTTTTTATCAGCAGCCGTATCGTTGCTGATGGCATGGAACACGCCAATCTTCCTGAAGCCGTTCTTTTCCAGGGTTGGCAGCAATGATGCCTGCAGGTACTGGTCGATGGTAGATAGCTGGTCTGCAGTCGCCGCATGGTAAATCTTCAGTACCATGTATTCCCGCCCGGCATTTGCAGCAGATTTTTTTTGCGCCTGCAAATCCGTTCCGGGTAAAAGAGCTAAACAGAGAAAGAAGGCAAAGAAAAGAGGTGAAATGGATAGCAGGCCTCTTTTTTCTGCAGCAAACAACAGCAAACGTTTCATACTTTTTTCTTGTAAGGCATTAAATGTAAGGCGTTTTCGGGTAAGCAAAAGATGATTTTCTCCTGGCAGGACAGAAACAGGCTTGCTCCTCCACATCTGCATGTTAACAAAAATCATTCTCCCTGGTGACGGCTCTCATTCTTTTCATTTGGAAAAGGTAACAGCTTAGAAAAAACATTCGCATGCGCCAGGAAACCGCTCAATTCAAAAGCAATGCAAAGGTTGAAGAAATCAAAAGCCACACGCATACTTCTGGCACTGCGGTAACTGCCCAGAGGACAGATTACTTGGCGAATAGAACAGGCTTTGGAAAAGTTCTCTCCTGGTTATTTTACCTTTTGCTATTAACGACAATTGCCGTGTCAGGCGCAGGTGTTTTTTACGAAACTAGTGGAGAACCTTTTGTTGTGACTAATGTATATGGCGACAGTTTTCGGATCTACGGCAATGGCATCTATAAAAACGATTCTTTTTTCAGGGCTCCTATTTTCCGGGGTACTGATTTTACAATTTTGTTTTTGGTTTGTCCCCTGTTGCTTATTGCTCTCTTTTGGTACAGAAAACAAAAATCAATTTCGGCACAATTGCAGGTAATCTCCCTAACCGGTGTGATCACCTATTATGCGGTCAGCGTGGCTTTCGGTGTAATGTATAACAACCTGCACCTGCTCTACACCTTGTTGCTTTCACTTTCAGCATTTTGCCTGGCAGCAGGTATAAAGCAACTTGATGCTGGTGCTGTTGCCAAAAGTGTAAAGATGCCTTGGCCATTCATAGGCATTGCTGTTTTTCTAGCCTTTACGGGCATCGCCCTACTGGTTGCATGGCTGCCGGATATACTGGCAGCTTTAAGCGCAGGAAGGGCACCCTTGCTGATTGAACATTATACAACAGAAATCACCTATGTACTGGATATGGGACTGATTGCACCTGCTTGTTTCCTTTGCCTTTACCTGTTGAAGAAAAAAAGCGGTTGGGGGTATGTGCTTCTCGATCTCCTGCTGACACTGTGCCTGGTGATGGGTGTTATGCTTCCTGTGCAAACGCTTTTTCAATGGCAGGCAGGCATAGCGTTACCCATTGCCGTTCTGCTCACTAAAATGATCAGCTTTTGTTTGCTGGCCGTTTTTGCAGCCTACTTCAAAAGTAGGCTATGGAAAAGCATGCGATCCTAACCCTACCAGACATAATAAAAAGTCATTTCAAAAACTGATGCTTATCAGGTAAGGCCCTTTTGCACAAGGCTAGCTTTGTGATTGTTCATGAAAAAATTCGCCTACATACTTTCGCTGCTGCTGCTGCTTTTCAATGGTGCGGGGGCGGTATATGGTGGCTGGTCATTGATGACAGATCCTTCCGGCTCTGCTATTCAGTTATCACTGACAACGCTAGACCACACACCATTTCCCGACTTTCTGATACCGGGTATTGTGCTGTTTCTATGTTTAGGCCTTTTTAGCCTGGTGGCTATCTTTTCCATGTTGCTTTTGCAGCCACACTACTCTTATTTCATTCTGGCAGAAGGCATCCTGCTCAGCAGCTGGATCATTATCCAATATGCCTGGATGCAGGTTTTTCACCCCTTGCAGGTGACCATGGGCCTCATCGGTTTTCTATTGGTTATCTGCGGGTGGATATTGTACAAAGCAGAAGGCGAAAACATTTGTGTGTAATCTAAATCAATGACCATGATAATCTACCTTCTTGCATGGTTCCCGATGCTTCTGCTTGCGATCTTGAATGGTATCATCCGTGAAGCCCTGCTGATAAAACAAATGAACATTGCAAAAGCACACCAGGTATCTACACTTACACTGCTTTGCTTATTGGGTATGTATATGGTTGTTTTCCTGCGTTGGTCACCGCCCGCATCAGCTATGCAGGCGGTTTTCATCGGATCGGCATGGATGTTTTTAACCCTGTTATTTGAATTTGGATTTGGCCGTTACCGTGGTAATAGCTGGCAATCAATGTTAGCCGAGTACAATCTTTTAGAAGGGAAACTCTGGGTCCTGGTTCCGGCCAGTATCCTTCTGATACCTCTTGCGTATTATTATTTCGCTTCAGCGTGAAAACTCCTTACCGCACCTGCCCATTACCTAACGCAATCCATTTTTCCGTAACCAGCTTTTCCAGGGCAAACGGACCTCTTGCATGCAGTTTTTGTGTAGAGATCCCGATCTCCGCACCAAGCCCAAATTCTTCACCATCTGTAAAGCGGGTAGATGCATTGGCATAAACAACAGCAGCATCCACTCCCTGAATAAACCGGCTGCACTGCTTTTTATTTTCAGAAACAATCGCTTCAGAATGGCGTGTAGAATGTTCCCGGATGTGTGCCATTGCTTCTTCCAGACCCTGAACGACTTTGACGGAACATTGCAGGCTTAGGTATTCGTGCCCAAAACTTTCTGGTGTTGCTTTTTGCAGGTATGGATACCCTTTCAAGAATGCAGAGGCTTTGGGCTCTGCAAAGATTTTGACGCTGTGCTGCGCAAATCCGGGTAACAGCTTTTCGAAAAAATCTTCCGCGATGCTTTTATCCACCAGCACCGTATCCACTGCATTGCACACTGTAGGACGAGAGACTTTTGCATTCACAACAATGTTTACGGCCTTATTGATGTCGGCTTCTTTTTCAACATAAATATGGCAAACGCCGGCACCGGTTTCAATGGTGGGAACAAGACTGTTTTGGCGCACATGTGCTATCAGGCCTGCAGATCCACGGGGAATAATAACGTCGATATATTTTGTTGCGGTAAAGACCTGTTGCAGCACTTCCCGCTCCGATGGCAACAAAGTCACACAGTCTGTCGGAAGACCATTTTCCTTCAGCGCCGTTTTTATGATGGCAACAGCTGCCTTATTGGTTTCCTCCGCATCGCGGCTCCCCTTGAGCAGACAAGCGTTTTTGCTGCGCAGGCAAAGGGCGGCAATGTCGAAGGTTACATTGGGGCGTGATTCGTAGATCACTCCCACTACTCCCAATGGTGCCGTATGCCGCTGCAGCCGAAGGCCGTTTTTCAGCACCTTTTCATCCAGCAGTTGCCCCGCCGGGCAGGGAAGGGATGCAATGATTTTGATGGCATTGGCAATGTTGCGGATCCGCTCCTCATTCAACAGCAGGCGATCTTTTTTGGAATCATCCGGCGCCTGCTTCGCCAGGTCCTTTTTATTGGCCCTTATCAATGCAGGTGATTTTTCCACCAACAACCGGCTAAGGTGCAGCAGGGCCTTTTTAACCTGTGTATCGGCTGCAGCCTGCAGGGAGAAGGAAGCATTATATGTTCGTTTGATCAACTTTTCAACGTTGTTCATAGTAAAGCTGTTTTAAAAGATCACAATGTTATCGGCATGCGCTGCCATTCCATTGTGCTTTCCGCTTTCAATTGCGGAGGAAGAAAGCCGCATTTGTGCCACACCGATGGTTTCACCGCCCGGGTTCACCAGCTCCACTATTTCACCTTCGGAAAAAGACCGGAGTACAGTGACAATGCCGATGGCCAGTAAACTTTTCCGATCAGCTAATGCCTTGCAGGCGCCGTCATCCAATTGCACAGCCCCACTGGTGATAGAGCCGCTGGCCAGCCACTTTTGCCGGTCTTTCAAGGCGGAGCGTCTGGCACTGAAGGTGGTACCTTCTTCTCCCCGCATGGCTTTGCTGAATACATCCTCGGCCTGGAGTCCGCACATAATAACAGTTATGCCTAACCGGGTGGCCAGCTTGGTAAAGGTTAGTTTGGATGCCATACCGCCGGTGCCGTGTTTCGATGTTTCGTTGCGGAGTAAAGACAGCAGGCTTTCATCAACTTTGTTTATCGATGGTATCACCTTTCCTTCGCTGTCGAGGAAGCCTCCGCTGGTTGTGCACAGGATAAGTGTTTGCGCATTAAAGGCAACAGCGATAAGGGTAGCCAATTCATCATTATCGGAAAACTTCAGTTCATGATCACTGACAAAATCATTTTCATTTACAATGGCCAGGATGTTGTTCCGCCAGAGCTCTGTGATTGTTTCTTTGAGTTGCAGGAATTTGCGGCGGTCAGAAAAATGGTACCGCTCCAGCAGCGCCTGTGCCACTTTGATGTTGTACTTTTCAAAAGAACGGCTGTATGCGGCAATCAGGATAGGGTTACCAATGGCGGCAGCCGCTTTCCGTTCGGCCATCTTTCCTTTGTAAAAAGGCAGCGCAGATTTTCCGCTGCTGACAGCCCCACTTGACACCAGCACAACACGAAATGTACTGCTTAGCTGTGCAACCTCTGCAGCAACCTTGGCAACTTTTTCATCGGCAAGGTTTCCGGATGCATTTGCAAGAATAGACGATCCTATTTTAATAACGACAACTGGCTTTTCCATACAATTACCGCCAACAAAATAAAACGATTTGCATGGATGGTTGGGTCAAAATTCAAGGAAAGGGGAAAAAGCGCAGTATGCCATTCTATGAAGCGACAGGATGAACGGCAGGTCTTACACTCCGTAAACTGCTGGTTGAGTAGGTATAATTCGTCAAAGGCAAATTTACCCGGAGAAGCAAAAACAAAAGTAATTATCGGCATAAACAAATCATCATTGATGCCCGCGGGAACAAGGGAATTGCCCCCGCAGGTGTACGGCATCAATGATCCAAACCGCGACCGGTTTTGTGCTGCAATTCATCGATCTTTTTCGAGGCTTCTGCTTTTGTAAGCTCATCCGGCATATTCTCACCAGCCTCCTGTGAAAGTGTTTGTAGGTAAGACCGCTGTGCACCGGTCATTGATTCCTCCCCGGTAGCCCAGTCATCCGGATGCTTGTTTGTATTTGCAAGCCCATCATTTTGCGGAGCTGCTTTGCCTATAGGTTCTCTATTCTGTTTTTTGTCACTCATAACTGTTTTAATTTTCTTGTACCAAGACCATACCAGTTTTGCTAAATTATTTAGCCATCACATAGCTTTCAGCTTCTGTTTTCAATCTGACAAAAGCACTCCCGGCAGTTTCAAATGCACATCACCTTACCACAGCAGGCATACGCTTCACCTGCCTATTTTGCCGTATGGAAGATTTTAACGCCTGATTGATGCAGGAACAACTATGTTTGATTTCTTCTCTGTTTCACCATAGAATTGCAGAGAAAAAAGCACATTTGCCAGTTACTTTTTAATCAGATAATGCAAACCGACCGACATTCTATTTTAAAGATCCTGCTCATCGACGATGATGAGGATGATTATATCGTATTCAAACTGGCCATTTCAGAAGTAGATGATTCCATCCAGCTGCTCTATTGCAACTGTGCCGACAATATTTCCCAAATTCTGGCACAGACCCGGCCGCAGCTTATATTTCTTGATATCAACCTGCCCCGCATCAATGGCATTGAATGCCTGCAGCAGTTGCAGAACGATACCATTGGCAAAACAATCCCGGTGGTAATGTACAGTAGTTCAGAACTGCCAAGGGACCTGCAGCTTTCGTTTGATTCGGGTGCCAGTTTGTACTTCCGCAAACCTACAGATGTTTCAAAGTTGATTTCTTCGCTGAAAGAAATTTTTGCCATGGACTGGAACCAACCCGGCGTCATCCGTGCAAAATACCTTATTGATGGCCGTTATAAAGCCTTCTCTACCGAAGAAAATACATAACGATCCTAATGCTTATTAGCAATCCGGTTTTGCATACCGTAATTCTACGGTAAACTTCCGTTCTTTCACCATTGGCAGAGAACAAATAGCTTTTTACTTTTAGGCTTCAAATCCAAACCAATATCCAATGAACCGCTTTATCCAATCTACAGAAGGAACTGTCCTTTTCCGCATGTCCAATAATGCCGAATATTACAGCGAAGGAATGGGTGTGTTTGAAGTACGATTTCAAAGACAGCGTAGCCGCCGCTTTCCTACCCTGCTGGAAGCATTTCTGTTTTACTACACCGTTGAAGAAGAAGCTGAATTGTGGGACCAGACATACGGCCCTGTTATGATTGAAAGTAAAATAAAGATCTCCCTGAATTAAAGTCAGCGTTTCACCTCTGCGAATAAGCTGTTGAGCCTTCACCAAAAGCCCTGGTCTTGTGCACAAACAGAACAGCATTTGTATGACCAGGAAAACCTTGAAAGGAAAACCGGACTTATCCATAAACGTTATAGCAACCACCATCTCCGCATGCATGGAACAGGGATTGTATGTACGTTGGCATGCAATACCAGCCGATAGAAAATTATGGCATCATCGGTGACCTCAACACCGTAGCACTGGTTAGTCTTACTGGTTCCATTGACTATATGTGCTTTCCTGATTTTGACTCTCCAACTGTATTTGCAGCGCTGCTCGATGCGGAAAAAGGCGGACGGTTTCAGATCGTTCCTGCTTTTGTAGAAATGAAAACAAAGCAGCTTTACCTGCCCGATACCAACGTGCTGCTCACCCGTTTTCTCTCCAGGGAAGGTGTGGGTGAAATCACAGATTTTATGCCGGTGGAGGAGTTATACGACGGGAAGGAACTCATTCGCCGGGTAACCACGGTACGGGGTGAAGTGCATTACAAACTCACCTGCCAGCCCCGGTTCGATTATGCACGCAGCGCACATACAACAATTATCCGCTCCGATTACGAAGTGATCTTTTTCAGCAAGGGAGAAGATCAAACAACATTACGACTCCTGAGCAGCGTTCCCCTCGTGGTAAGGGATAATGATGTGTTTGCTGAATTCAGCTTAAAGGCGAATGAAACCGCAGACTTCCTGCTGGAACATGTTGACAAGCAGCATACGTTTCAAAAAAACTTCAAGCAATTTATTACCAACAGTCTTTTTGAAACGGTGAACTACTGGAAAGAATGGGTAGCACAATCTACCTACAACGGTCGCTGGATGGATATGGTAAACCGTTCGGCGCTTGTTTTAAAACTGCTTACTTCCTGGCGCTTAGGTTCCATGGTAGCTGCACCCACCTTCAGCTTGCCGGAATGTGTGGGTGAAAAACGCAACTGGGACTATCGCTATACCTGGATCCGCGATGCATCATTTACAGTATATGCACTCATTCGCCTGGGATACACCAAAGAAGCCGGCGCTTTTATGAGCTGGGTAGAAAAACAGTGCCGCGACATCAAAGGGCACCAGCGCCTGGGCATCATGTACAGCATTGATGGCGAACGGCAATTACAGGAGGAAATCCTTGATCATCTCGAAGGTTACAAAGGTTCAAAACCCGTGCGCATTGGCAATGATGCCTATCGCCAGTTGCAGCTGGATATTTATGGCGAACTAATGGATTCGGTTTACCTGTATAACAAATACGGAAGTCCCATTTCCTATGATTTCTGGAAAGACCTGGAAAGACAAATCGACTGGCTTTGCCACAACTGGGACCGACCCGACGAAGGCATCTGGGAGGTACGGGGCGGACAACAGAAATTCCTGAACTCACGCCTGATGTGCTGGGTGGCATTTGACAGGGCCATTCGTATTGCCAGGCGGCGCTCTTTTCCCTATCCGGAACTATGGGAAAGGGAACGTGATAAAATTTACAACAGCATCTTCACCGAATTCTGGAACGAAGAGAAAGGTGCCTTCATGCAATACCACGGTTCATCAACGGTAGATGCTTCTTCCCTGCTGATGCCGCTGGTGCGTTTTATAGCGCCAAGAGACCCACGCTGGCTTTCTACGTTAAAACGGATCGAAGACGAACTGGTATCTGACTCACTGGTGTATCGTTACCGTCCTGGTGTAGCAGCGGCCGATGGGCTGGCCAGTCATGAGGGAACGTTCTCCATGTGTACATTCTGGTACGTGGAATGCCTGGCCAGGGCGGGCCAATTGGAAAAAGCACGGTTCTATTTTGAAAAAATGCTGGGGTATGCCAACCACCTGGGGCTGTATTCTGAACAACTGGGTTTCCAGGGTGAACACCTGGGCAACTTCCCGCAAGCGTTTACACACCTCGGCCTGATCAGCGCTGCTTACATTCTTGACAAACAATTAAATGACCGGCGCAACAAAGCTGTCAACAACAATAATGCATAACCTGTTATGCAGGTGTAACGCATCACCAGGCGGTTAAAATCTTGTGTAGCCATATTAAATTTTTTCAAAGCTGATTTTTTTTATTCAGCACGATCCCTTATTTTGTGCATCTATCATACAGTTGTGACACAGGTAAACATCCATAGCATTTCATTCAGCGTAGCCACCACCACGGCTACTATTACCATTACAACAACCACAATCCGCTAACGCGGATTGTAGATACCATATTATCCCCTGGGCCCTTGTGCTACCTCTCTGGTTCAAAACATTTTATTCATCATCTATCTCCAATAAACCATTCTTTCATGCAGGTTTTAAAATTTGGCGGCACCTCCGTTGCAAATGCTGCCAACATCAAAAAAGTAAAAGAAATTGTTCAAGGCAAACAAGGTAAAACTGCTGTAGTGGTTTCTGCCCTCGGCGGGGTAACCGACATGCTGCTGGACTGCGGTCACCTGGCATCCCGCGGCGAAAGCTGTTACAAAACCACCTTGCAAAAGCTAACTGACCGCCACCTGACCACCGTAAAAGAATTGCTTCCCCTTACCAACCAAAGCAGCGTGCTGAGTTTTGTGATGCAACAGTTCAATGAGGTGGAAGACATCTGCAACGGCATCTTTCTCCTTCGCGATTTCACCGACAGAACAAGAGATCGAATTGTTAGTTATGGCGAATTGATCTCCTCGCAGATCATTGCCGCTTTTTTCAATGCGGATGGACTTGAGAGCCAGTGGCTGGATTCGCGGCAACTGATCCGTACCAATTCTGACTTTACCAAAGCCATTGTTGATTTCAACGAAACAGAAGCTGCCTTCCGGCAATATTTTTCAGCATCAACAGCCAGGGTATTTGTTTTACCGGGTTTTATTGCTTCCGATGCGAGCGGCAACACCACCACGCTGGGTCGCGGTGGGTCGGATTACACGGCTGCCATTGCCGGCGCTGCACTGGACGCAGGTGTGGTAGAAATCTGGACCGATGTTTCGGGCATGATGACCGCTGATCCGCGGAATGTACCCAATGCAAAAGTGATCCGCCGTATTTCTTACCACGAAGCCATGGAACTTTCGCATTTTGGGGCCAAGGTCATTTATCCGCCAACCATTCAGCCGCTGATGAAAAAGAACATCCCGGTCTGGATCAAGAACACCTTCCAACCGGAAGACGAAGGCACGTTGATTCAATCCACGCACCGCAATGGCGATATCATTACCGGCATTTCCAGTATCGGCAAACTGGCCTTGCTCCTGCTTGAAGGCAGCGGCATGGTAGGCATCCCGGGCTTTTCCAAACGCTTGTTTGAAGCCCTGGCGACCAACAACATCAATGTCATCCTGATTACGCAGGCATCTTCGGAGCATTCGATTTGTGTTGGCGTGGATGAAGCCCTGGCGGAGAAAGCCAAAATAATTGTTGACCAGGCCTTCAGCTTTGAAATTGAAAAAGAAAAGGTAAATCCCCTGAGCATCGAACGTAATCTTTCCATCGTAGCCCTTGTGGGTGATAAAATGAAAAGTCATCCCGGTATCAGCGGCCGCATGTTCAGCACACTGGGACGTAATGGGGTCAATGTCAGGGCTATCGCACAGGGATCATCCGAACGCAATATCTCCGCAGTCATTGCCATGGAAGACATCAAAAAGGCCATGAACGTGCTGCACGAAGAATTTTTTGAAACTGCCTACAAGCAGCTCAACCTCTTTATTGCAGGCACCGGGAACGTAGGCAGCAAACTCCTGGCGCAGATTGCACAACAACAGGAATACCTTCAGCAGAATTTACGGTTACAGGTAAGAGTGGTAGGCCTTGCCAACAGCCGCAAAATGATCTTTGCTGATGAAGGCATTGACTTGCAGGCCTGGAAAGATCGCATGGCGGAAGGCGAAACATCTGACCTCTCCCGCTTTATCCAAATCATGCAGGAGAAGAATCTGCGCAATGCTGTATTCGTAGATATTACAGCAAATGAATCAGTGGCTATGGCCTATGACAAGGTATTTGAAAAAAGCATCTCTATAGTTGCCTGTAATAAAATAGCCTGTTCATCAACTTATCCTTATTACAAACAATTGAAAGAATCGGCCAGGGATCACAACGTTTCCTTCCTGTTCGAAACGAATGTCGGGGCCAGTTTGCCCATCATCGGTACGCTGAATGATCTTTTGCGAAGCGGTGATCGTGTCACAAGAATCGAAGCGGTACTGAGCGGCACATTGAATTTTGTTTTCAACAACTACAACGGCGAAAGAAGCTTTGCTGAGGTGGTGCGACAAGCACAGGCCGAAGGGTACACCGAGCCGGATCCGCGGCTGGACCTGAGCGGAAAAGATGTAATGCGCAAGATCATGATCCTGGCCAGGGAAGCCGGCGAATCACTGGAGATGGATGCCATTACCAATCATTCTTTTATGCCGGAAAGCTGCATGCAGGGAAGCGTAGAAGATTTTTATGCCGAGATGGAACGGCAGGAAGCACATTTTAAAACGTTGTACGAAGAGGCAAAAGTGGCCGGTAAGAAATTAAAGTTCGTGGCCACATTTGAAGATGGCAAAGCTTCTGTCGGACTGAAACACATCGACCCTGCACACGACTTTTATCACCTGTATGGCAAAGACAACATTGTGACGTTTTTCACCAACCGGTATACCGATCAGCCCATGGTGGTAAAAGGTGCCGGTGCCGGTGCGGAGGTCACAGCATCTGGTGTATTTGCTGATATTATCAGAACCCTTCGGGCTTAATCAACGTAAAAATCAAGATTCAGAGAGCATCCAAACGGAGCATGACAGTTTTGCGTTTTGAATTTTGAGTTTTGGATCAACATACTATAAATGAATGCAGTTAAAATAAAAGCTCCGGCAACAGTGGCCAACCTTGTTTGCGGGTTTGATGTGCTGGGCATGTGCCTGCACAACCCTTACGACGAAATGGAAGTGCGCCTGCTGGACCAGAAAAAAGTCATCATAGAAAGTGCTGACGGTTATCCGCTGCCAAAAGACCCAGCACAGAACACGGCTGGGGCACCCTTGCTGGAAATGCTGAAAGGATTGGATGAAGAAATTGGTTTTGAAGTGCTGATCCACAAACATATCAAACCCGGAAGCGGGCTGGGTTCCAGTGCCGCCAGTGCTGCCGGCGTAGTGGTAGCAGCCAATCACTTATTAGGAAATCGTTACACCAACGAAGAACTGGTACAATATGCCATGTTTGGCGAAAAAGCCGCGTCGGGTGTAAAGCATGCCGACAATGTAGCACCGGCTATCTATGGAGGTATTACACTGATCCGTTGCATTTTCCCGCTCGATATCGTTGCCATTCCTTCTCCCCCGCTTTTTGTTACCGTTGTACATCCGCAGATCGAGGTGAAAACCTCCGATGCCCGCCAGATCCTCCGCAAGGAAGTGCTGCTCAAAGATGCCATCAAACAGTGGGGCAATATTGCGGGCCTGGTTACAGGCTTTATCAAAGGCGACTATGACCTGATCGGCCGATCAATGGAAGACATCATCATTGAACCGGTGCGAAGTATACTGATTCCTGGCTTTGAAAAAGTAAAGCGGGAATGTAAAGAAGCCGGCGCTCTGGGTGGTGGCATTTCAGGTTCAGGCCCTTCGCTTTTTATGCTCAGCAAGGATGAAGCAACGGCCCGAACGGTTGAAGGCATCATGAAAGCAACTTACGATGCATTGGGCCTGGATTATTACACTTATGTCACCACCTTAAATCAACAAGGTTGTACGCTTATCAATCAACAACAACATGAATTATTACAGCACCAGCAATAGATCCCTTCAAGCAAATTTCAGGGAAGCCGCTATCCAGGGACAGGCACCTGATAAAGGTTTGTATTTCCCCGAAGCAATCCCGCAATTGCCGAAAGGTTTTATCGATGCACTGCATACAATGTCGAAAGAAGAAATTGCTTTTACGGTAATGGAGCCCTATGTTGGCGATACCATTTCCGGTACCGACCTTCAGCAGATTGTTTCGGAGACGGTGAACTTTCCTTTTCCCCTTCTTTCCGTCACCGATACTATTTCCACACTCGAATTGTTTCATGGCCCGACACTGGCCTTCAAGGATGTTGGTGCACGGTTTATGAGCCGCTGCCTAGGCCATTTTGTAAAGGAACGGAACAAAGAAATAACTGTTTTAGTGGCCACTTCCGGTGATACCGGAGGCGCTGTGGCAGCCGGCTTTTACGGTGTGGAAGGTGTAAACGTGGTGATTCTTTATCCTTCGGGAAAAGTAAGCCTTACACAGGAAGTACAATTGACTACGCTGGGCAGCAACATCACAGCCATTGAAGTGGACGGCAGCTTTGACGATTGCCAGCAGATGGTGAAAAATGCGTTTATGGATGAAGACCTAAAGAAAGCACTCTTTCTTACTTCCGCCAATTCCATCAACGTAGCCCGCTGGCTTCCGCAGCAACTGTATTATTTTTTTGCACACCAGCAGTGGGAACAAAAAGAAGCGCCGGTAATCAGTGTGCCCTCGGGTAACTTTGGCAATATCTGCGCAGGCTTACTGGCCCATGTATCGGGCCTTCCGGTGCAACATTTTATTGCCGCCTGCAATGCAAACGATACCGTGCCGCAATTTTTGCAGGATGGTGTTTACAAGGCCAAACCTTCCGTGGCGACACTTTCCAACGCCATGGATGTGGGCAATCCAAGCAATTTTGTGCGAATCCTTGAATTGTTTCAACATGAACTACCTGCAATAAAGAATATTCTCACCGCCTACAGCATTTCCGATGAAGAAACAAAACTCACCATCAAGGAAATCTATGAACAAACCGGCTATTTGTTGGACCCGCACGGCGCTGTAGGTTATCTCGCTTTACAACGCTACCTGTCCGAATCAGCGGGTGCAAAAGGTTACTTTTTAGAGACTGCGCACCCCGTCAAATTTTACGATGCCATTGAACCCGTTATTGGTGGAAAGATCGCAATCCCGGAAAGCATTGCAGCCCTGTTACAGAAAGAGAAAAAAACGATTCGCATGAAGCCGGATGACGCGGAACTCAAAGCCCTGCTTTTAGAAAGAACCTATCAGCTTAATGCTTAAGGATATGAAGTAAGGTAAAGAATATTTTTTCTCGCGGAGATAAGGAGGTAAAGAGCAAAGTCTGCTTTTCACTTTAGAAGCGGACAGTTTTTATTGCTTATTGGAACATCTCCCTGCCTCCTTATCACCGTGCGAAAAACCGGAAATGTAAAAAGCCCGCTTAGACAAGCGGGCTTTGTTTTCAAGCTATGGAACAATGAACAAACTATACTTCCTGTTTTTCCATTCCGTTGGAACGTACTCTACTTACTACCTCTACTTCTTCCTGGAAAGATTCTTTTTCGATGATCTCTCCGGTTTTGGTGGTTACTAACAGCGTACCTTGTACGTATTTCTCATCATGCTGACTTGCATCCAGTCCAGCATCCTCTTCTTCACCTGTTACACGCAGGGGTACAATAAAGTTGATGAACTTAAAAATGACAAAGGAAACCGCAAAGCTGTACGCTACAGCAATAAACATTGCTTTTGCCTGCGTAAAGAAGAAATCAAAATTACCCAGTGCCCAGCCATCAGCACCTGCGGCATTCACGGCTTTGGTGGCAAATACACCCGTGAGCAACATACCCACCATGCCACCCAATCCATGACAGGGAAACACATCCAACGTGTCATCCAGTGAAGACCGGGATTTAATATGTACTGCCACATTGGAAACCACTGCAGCAATAAAGCCAATGAATATGCTCTGCGGAATGGCAACAAAACCTGCACCCGGCGTAATGGCAACAAGACCGACCACCGCACCCACGCAAAAGCCAACAACCGATGGCTTTTTGCCCCGCATCACATCAAAGAACATCCACGACAAACCTGCCGATGCCGCAGCTGTATTGGTGGTAGCAAAGGCTGAAACCGCCAGCACATTAGCGCCCAAGGCGGATCCTGCGTTAAAGCCAAACCAGCCAAACCACAGCAAACCGGTACCGATTAAGACATAGGGAATATTGGCCGGCTCATGGGCATGACCGTTAAGGTGTGCCTTCCTGCGTTTTAATACCAGCGCACCCGCAAGGGCAGCACAACCGGCGGAAATGTGCACCACCGTACCACCAGCGAAATCGAGAGCACCCATTTGAAATAAGAAACCCTCCGGGTGCCAGCTCCAGTGAGCCAACGGTGCATATACGAGTAACCCAAATAAAACAGTGAACAAGACATAAGCCTGGAAACGCATCCGCTCCGCAATAGCACCTACCACCAGCCCGGGTGTGATAATGGCAAACATTAACTGGAACATGGAAAACAGCGGCTTAGGAATGCTGGTTGCCAACGACCAGGGTTCACCGGAAGCCACACCTTTAAAGAACAGGTGTGTGGAAGGGTTGCCGATAAAACCGCCTATGCTGTCGCCAAAACAAAGGCTGAAACCAACAACAATCCACAGCACGCCAACGACACCGGCTGCCACCACGCTTTTCATCATAGTGGAAAGCACGTTCTTGCGGTTTACCATTCCGCCATAAAAAAAGGCAAGACCCGGTGTCATTAAAAAAACGAGTGCAGTAGCAACGATGATCCAAGCTGTGTCGGCACTGCTGAATTTTCCATCGTCAAAATTGGGAAGGGCCGGTACAAACATAGCTCCCAGGGAAATAACTGCCAGGACAAGAAAAGGTAAAACGTTTTTCAATTTGAGTTTGTTCATGTTGGAGAATTTTGATGAGTGAATGGGGTTAAAACTGGTATACGGCAGCGAGTAAAAAGTTGGCAGCGGTTTTGGTTGCAGCACCATCGCTTTTGGTAAAGATTCCTTTATTGGCGGCATCAATCCTGAACTCGGGGATCAGCATCAGGTTTCCTGACCGTAACTGGGCGGAAAGCGTCGTAGCCATGATGGAGCCATCGCCGGCAAGGCCGCTGTACTTTAAACCATTGGCATCACTGAAATATTCCTGGCGCAGGGTGAAACCCAGTTTCGCTGAAGGATCATAGTTCGCATAGATGGCACTTCCCCACCAGCTTTTATAACCATCAAACTTGCTGTCACCACTGTAGTGATTTACATTACCCACCGTACCATTAAAAGCCAGGTTGAACTTGTTGCTGATCTTGCTGGTCACGGCAAGGTCATACTGTTGCGATTTAGAGGTATCTAGCCCCTGCCCGCCGGCATAATTCAGAAAAGCTTTAAAAGCATCACCGGCGGAAAAGCTGTACTGCGCCACCAGGAATTTTTTGTTCAGGTAACCGTCCGGCACGTATTTGAAATCAGTCGGATTCACAATTCCAACCATGATCCCGCTTTTGCCGGTTGCAATTTCTGCCTTTACACCTGTGTGAAAGAAAGGGCCATTGGTGAACATATAGGACATGCTGTAATTACGGTTTGCATAGGCGTCCACCAATTCATAACCAATATGTGTGGCCCAACTCCCGGCAGTTAGTTTCAGCCAGCTATTGGCTGAATAGGACAGATAAAGCTGTTTCACAGCTGCGAGAATGCCTTCATCGTTGTACGAAAAATCAAGTGCCCGTTTGCCAAAACCAAGATCAGCTACCATTTCTACCTTGCCGGCCGTGTAGTCGAACTTAACAGAAGCCATTCCCAGTTCAAAGCTGTTGTGCGACGAGGTAAATGAGGTCAGGTTGTTCGTCCTTGTTTTGCCGAAATCATACCTGTAATAAACATCGGCAGAACCACTGATGGCCAGCGAAGAGGCCTGTGTGCTGTCTTGTCCAAACGTGCTGTTAAGTGTGGCCACAGCAATGGCCGCAGAAAGAATTTTTCGTAACATTGTTCTGGTTTTTAATTGAAAAAAGAAAGGTATTGCTCGTCCGGGGCTTGTTCCAGAAGCCGTCGTTCGCAAGCAATACCTTTTGTTTATACGCTGAATTCAGTAACAGTTTGAACCCACGTTACCTTTCTGCACCAGGTTAGCCATAATCACCAGAAACTTTTCACATTCATCGAGCTAATCTTTCCCTAAGTTGAGTAATTCATTTTAGAAAAACAAATCTATTTTAAATAAATGTGAAATTTATTTTAACAGTTAACCGAAAAAAGTCTAATAATTGCATAAAATATTTCAAAATAAACCATCAGAGACTCATTTATTTAGCATTTGAAGCAATATTAGTAAACATATAATTTATTTTAATTTGTTTATACCGAGTTTCTCCCGGCATTGATGATCCCAAAAGAAGACCTTACTACCAGCCTTTCTAATACCTCCCGGTCCGGCCGTTCCTTATTCTCCCGCAACATTGCCAACACGTACTGCTGGATCGTTGTCAATGGCAATACAATCTTTTCCCGCATTTGAATCGATAACTGATCCACGGGGTAAGAAGCCATCAGGTCGTTGTTTTTCGAAAGCTTGGAAACATATTTAATCGTCCGCTCATACTCTTCATAGATGGTCATCCACAACTCCTTAAAAGAAGGATCATCGGCCAGGTAGGCCGTCAGTGGGAAAAAGGATTTTTTCATGGCCATCTCGCAGTTCTCGATGATGGTGCGGAAGTAGAGGGAATCCTGGTATATGGCTGCCACTTCGCCCAGCTTTCCTTCCCTGTCCATCGCTTCCAGTGCCGTGCCTACACCATAAAATCCAGGCACATTTTGTTTGAGTTGACTCCAGGCACCCACAAAAGGAATGGCCCGCAGATCGTTCAGCGACAGGCGGGATGTTTTACCCCGCTTGGCCGGCCGGCTGCTGATATTAGTTTCGCTGTAATAATTTACCGGGCTAACCTCCGATAAATAGGAAAGAAACTGCGGGTGCTCCTTTAACTCCCGATAGCTTTGATAGCTTCGGTCGGCCAGTTCCTGCAAGGTCCGCAAGTGGTGTGGATTAAGCGAAAAAGAGGACTCCGGAAACAGGGTATTGCTGATGCCCGCATGCAACAACTGCTCAATATTAAACTGCGCCGCATCCCGGTTGCCGAAATTGGAGCTTACGGTTTGCCCCTGAATGGTCAGTTGCAATTCTTTCATAGCAATCCGGTTGCCCATCGATGCATAATATTTATGGGTTTTACCACCTCCTCTTGCCGGCGGGCCTCCCCTGCCATCGAAAAACACAACAGAAATACCGTATTCTTCCGAAATGGTGGTCAGTTCAGTTTTGGCTTTGTAGATACTCCAGTTGGCCATAAAATACCCGCCATCTTTTGTACCATCCGAAAAACCCACCATAATTGTTTGCTTGTTGCCCCGCATTTGCAAATGCTGCCGGTAGGCTTCATTGCTGTACAGGGACCGCATAATACCCGATGCCGCCTTGAGGTCGTCGATGGTTTCAAACAAGGGAACAATATCTACCGCCAGCTCTTCCCGTTTCCAGCCACTGATTAGGAACAATCCGTATACCTCCAATACATTCAAGGCACTGTTGCACTGGCTGATGATGTAGCGGCTACAACCTTCCTTTCCATTCAGTTGCTGTATGGTAGCTACGGCTGCAGTGGACTGCAGCGTGTCCTGTACGACACCTTCAAAAGCATCGGCATCCACCTTGTCGTTAATGGAAACAAGAATGCGGCATTTCTCTTCATTGGAAAGCGAAGCATAATCCTGTGGCATGGGTCCGCCCTTTTCCGCAACGGCTTCCAGCACCTTGCCGTGCACACTGCTTTCCTGCCGTATATCTAGCGAAGCGAAATGCAGTCCAAAAACCTGCACTTTGTAAATAAAACGATCAAGCAAGTGCAGGAACAAACTGTTGTGCTGGTAAACCAGGATCTCCCGGATGGAGAATAAAGCCTGCAGGATTTCTTTTTGGGAGAGTTCCGTTACATTTCCCGGTATAAAGATGTTGTTGTAAAGTTTGACCTCCAGGTCGGTGAGTATCGTATCAATGCCTTTGAAGGTAAGCCTCCGCTTTAGGCGCCGTACATCCGCATAATAACATTTGATAATGCTGGAGCGAAGGGCCTCCGCAACTTTAAGGGTAATTTCCGTGGTTACATTCGGGTTGCCATCCCTGTCGCCGCCGGGCCAGAAACCCATTTTTATGATGGGGTTCTTATCCAGGTTAATATGGCGAAACTGCTCCTGTAGTGCGGCAATAATATTTCCAACCGCATTGTAAAATACATTCTCCAGGTACCAAACTAGGCTGATTGCTTCATCGTAAGGCGAAGGCCTTTCTTTTTTGAACAAAGGTGTTTTTCCCAATTGCTGCAGGTAAGAATTAATGAGAGGCGTATTATTTTCCTTTAACGCTTTTGCCAGATCATTGATAATACCGAGTACAGAGCCCGGGTAAAATTGGGTAGGGTGGGCCGTTAGTACCAGCATCACCACAAAGCTGTCCAGCTTTTCCATCAACTCCGCTTCTTTTCCCTGTTGCAGCACTTTGCTCTCCAGGTGTTTGAGCGTACCTACGCCCATAATGTCGTGAATATCCCGGAAAGCGGCATCTTCCAGCGCATCAAACAGCACTACCTGCCGCTCGGCATACTGAATAAAGCGGAATAGGATATCCACTTTTTCGGTATCGTTTTGCGCCGAAGTATATTTTTCAAAGAACCTGTCGATGATCTCCCTTGGACTCCATTTCTTTTTATATCCTTCCTCGCAATGATTCAAAAACAGGGAAAGCATGATGCCTGTTTTTTCAATGCGGTGAAACGGCAGCGAAGTGAACAGGCTGTTGTACAACTGGAACTTCAGCGCAACGGCACTTTTGAAATTTTCTAACTGGCGACTGGAAATTGCATTCATTCGATAAGCATTATAAATGGACAGGAAAGATGAGGTGTGAAGTTAGGCGAAAGCATTGACCTGCACCTTTTCACCTTCTATAGCAGGCAAGCGTCAGCGTTGATCATTCTATGGAAGATCAAATTAGTTTTCCGGCACCAACAGACCATCGGCACAGGGACACATAATTGTGGGCATCCCCGTTTATCTACAAAGGCGCAAACGCTACAAAACCCTTGCCCCTGCTGCGTTTGCAGGGAAATATTTTATGACCGCCAAAAAAATCACGCTGTAAATCCTTTATCCGAACAGGACGGTTAGCGACACATTTTTCGTTATTTTCACTCAGGTTGCTTGCTTTCGCTATGGAGGCTTTTAAACGATTTAAATACAAGCTATGACGGCAAGCAACAATGGACTCTATTCTCCCCTGTTTGAACACGATGCCTGTGGCATTGGTTTCGTTGCCAATATCAAGGGCAACAAATCACACCAGATCATTTCCGATGCGCTGACCATCCTGGAAAACATGGAGCACCGTGGTGCCTGTGGCTGTGAGAATAACTCAGGTGACGGCGCCGGCATTATGCTGCAACTGCCACATGAGTTTTTCTTTGACGAATGTTTGAAACTGGGTGTGCACCTGCCGCCATTTGGCAAATATGGCGTGGGTGTTTTGTTCCTGCCAAAGGACATCCGCCTGCGGGAAGAATGTCGTGACATTCTCAATCGGTGCGCAGAAAAATTAGGCCTCGAGATCTTATTATATAGAAAAGTGCCCGTGAATGGTGATGATGTTGGCCTGACTGCACTTTCGGTTGAACCCGAGATGGAGCACCTGTTTGTGGCCTGCCCCGATAATATCACCAACCCCGAAGAGTTTGAACGCAAGCTTTTCCTCCTGCGCAATTATGCATCGCATACCGTTGCCGATACGGTTAAGAAAGATGCCATTGGCTTTTACATTGCCTCCTTCTCGTACAAGACGATTGTTTACAAAGGGCAGCTTACAAGTTTGCAGGTCCGGAATTATTTTCCTGACCTGAATAACAAACGGGTGGTATCGGCTTTTGGCCTGGTGCATTCCCGTTTTGCCACCAATACCTTCCCTTCATGGAAGCTGGCGCAACCCTTCCGCTTTATTGCACACAATGGTGAGATCAATACGCTGCAGGGCAATTTGAACTGGCTGAAAACAAGCGAAAAAAACTTCACGTCACCCTATTTCACCAAGGAAGAAATTGACCTGCTGACACCGATCGTAACCAGTGGACAGTCGGACAGTGCCTGCCTCGACAACATGGTGGAACTGCTTACCCTTTGCGGCCGTTCGCTGCCCCATGTGATGATGATGTTGATACCGGAAGCCTGGGATGACAATGACTTGATGGACCCGGTGAAACGGGCCTTTTACGAGTTTCATGCTTCGTTTATGGAGCCCTGGGATGGACCGGCTTCCATTTCCTTTACCGATGGAAAAGTAATCGGCGCTACACTTGACCGGAATGGTCTTCGCCCTTCCCGCTATTGTGTGACCACGGATGACCGGGTGATCATGGCCTCCGAAACCGGTGCGCTGCCCATTGACCCTCGTCTTATTAAAGAACAAGGACGTCTGCAGCCCGGAAAAATGTTCGTGGTGGACCTGGAGCAGGGACGGATCATTTCGGATGACGAACTGAAACAAAACATCTGCTCGCAAAAGCCATATGCCGAGTGGCTGAATAAATACAAGATCCGGCTGGAAGAACTGCCCGAGCCAAGGGTGATGTTTACAGATCTGCACCACGAGCAGGTGTTTCAATACCAGAAGGCATTTGGCTATAGCAAAGAAGACCTGGAAGTTATCATCGCTCCTATGGCTATTGATGGCAAAGAGCCCATCGGCTCCATGGGATCCGACGTGCCACTGGCGGTATTAAGTGATCAGCCGCAACACCTTTCTTCTTATTTCAAACAACTGTTTGCGCAGGTAACCAATCCGCCTATCGATCCCATTCGCGAACGCATGGTTATGTCGCTGGCAACTTTTGTGGGCAACAACGGCAACCTCTTGCTGGAAGATCCACTGGCTTGCCACAGCGTAGCCCTGAAGCATCCCGTTCTCACCAACTACGAATTGGAAAAAATCCGCAGCATTGACACCGGAATTTTCCAGGCAAAAACACTGCAGGCTTATTTCCGTGCCGATGGCAAAGCAGGATCATTGAAAAGAGGATTGGAACGCCTTTGCCGCTACGCGGTAGATGCGGTGGAGGATGGTTTTGAAGTGCTCATACTCTCCGACCGGGCTATCGACAGCGAACATGCACCAATACCGTCGTTACTGGCTACGGCCGCCGTGCATCACCACCTGATTCGCAAAGGCCTGCGTGGCCAGGTAGGCATCGTGGTAGAAGCCGGCGACGTATGGGAAGTGCATCATTTTGCCTGCCTTGTAGGTTTTGGTGCTACCGCCATCAATCCTTACTTGGCTTTGCATTCCATCAAAGATTTAAAAAACAGCAGCCTCCTGAAAGGCGTGGCATACGATGAAGAAGGCCTGCGCAAAAACTATATCAAAGCAGTAAACGATGGCCTGTTGAAAGTATTTTCCAAGATGGGCATTTCTACCCTGCAATCCTACCAGGGTGCACAGATTTTCGAGATCATCGGTATCAATAAGGCCGTTGTTGACCAATATTTCTCCGGCGCCATTTCCCGCATCGAAGGAATGGGACTGGATGAAATTGCCAAAGAGGTCCTGGCAAAACACCAATTTGCATTTACCAAAAAAAGTCTTCCGTTTGAACGGCTTCCCGTTGGTGGTATCTATCAATGGAAGCGCAAAGGGGAAGCCCACTTATTTAATCCGCAAACCATTCACCTGCTGCAATATGCTACCAGCCGGAACGATTACCCGACGTTTAAAAAATATTCAAAGCTGGTAAACGAACAGGATCAGAAAGCCTGTACGTTGCGTAGTTTGTTACAATTTAAACGCAACCGGCCATCCATTTCCATTGATGAAGTGGAGCCGGCAGAAAACATTTTAAAACGCTTCGCTACCGGCGCCATGAGTTTCGGTTCCATCTCGCATGAAGCGCATTCCACGCTGGCCGTTGCCATGAACCGTATCGGCGCCAGGAGCAATACCGGCGAAGGCGGTGAGGACGAAATGCGTTATACACCTTTACCCAATGGCGACAGCATGCGATCGGCTATCAAACAGGTGGCATCGGCACGCTTTGGGGTAACGAGTTACTACCTCACCATGGCCGATGAACTGCAGATCAAAATGGCGCAGGGTGCCAAGCCAGGCGAGGGTGGCCAGCTGCCCGGTCATAAAGTGGATGAGTGGATCGGCAAAGTGCGGCATGCCACACCGGGTGTTGGATTGATTTCACCACCACCGCACCACGACATCTATTCGATTGAAGACCTGGCGCAACTGATTTTTGATCTCAAAAATGCCAACCGGCAGGCACGCATCAGCGTGAAGCTGGTTTCGAAAGCCGGTGTGGGCACCATCGCTGCCGGGGTAGTGAAAGCAAAGGCTGATGTAGTACTCATTGCCGGTCATGATGGTGGTACGGGTGCCTCTCCTATTTCTTCCATCAAACATGCCGGACTTCCCTGGGAACTGGGGCTGGCAGAAACGCATCAAACGCTTGTAAAAAACAAACTTCGTAACCGCGTGGTGGTACAAAGCGACGGTCAGTTACGTACCGGCCGCGATATTGCCATTGCTACTTTATTGGGGGCAGAAGAATGGGGCATTGCCACAGCAGCACTAGTGGTGGAAGGTTGTATTATGATGCGCAAGTGTCATGAGAATACCTGCCCTGTTGGTATTGCCACGCAAAACCCTGAATTGCGGGCCCGCTTCAAGGGCGATCCGGATCACGTGGTAAATTATTTTAAAATGGTGGTGCAGGAATTCCGCGAAATCATGGCTGAACTGGGC
Organism: Flavisolibacter sp.; assembly: GCA_035998945.1. GTDB lineage: Bacteria > Bacteroidota > Bacteroidia > Chitinophagales > Chitinophagaceae > Flavisolibacter. The sequence goes on from DASYHD010000032.1 coordinate 143,730, forward strand.
TTCCGCACGGTGAATGAAATGGTAGGACAGGTTGATTGCCTGGAAGCAAAGCCTGACATCAAACACTGGAAGTACAGCAAACTTGATCTTTCACCTATTTTGTACAAAGAACCCAATTCTCTTTATACGAGTTTGTACAAGCAACAGGAGCAGGACCACGGCATCGACAATGTACTGGACTGGGAACTACTGGAAGCAGCGAAACCAGCACTGGAAAAGGGCGAGAAAGTAACGGGTTCATTTCACATCCTTAATATCGACCGCACCATCGGCACCATTGTTTCCAATGAAATTTCAAAGCAGTTTGGTGCACAGGGTTTGCCCGATGACAGCATTCATTTCAAGTTCACCGGTACAGCCGGTCAGAGTTTTGGCGCCTTTACTACCAGGGGCGTTACACTGGAACTGGAAGGTGATGCCAATGACTACTTTGGCAAGGGCTTATCCGGTGCCCGGTTGATTGCTTATCCATCGGCAGCGGCAAGCTTTGTTCCCGAAGAAAATATCATCATCGGCAACGTGGCTTTTTATGGTGCCACCTCCGGTAATGCGTTCATTCGTGGCAAGGCCGGCGAACGGTTCTGCGTACGAAACTCCGGTGTTAATGCCGTGGTGGAAGGTGTTGGCGATCATGGCTGCGAATACATGACCGGCGGCCGCGTAGTGATCCTCGGCGACACGGGACGAAACTTTGCAGCGGGTATGAGCGGCGGCATTGCCTATGTGTACGATGTGAAAGGCGTTTTTGCCACACTTTGCAACAAGGAAATGGTGGACTTAGATCCGGTTGAAAATGGTGAAGCAACTGAACTGCGCAATATGATTGAAGACCACTTCAACTACACCGGCAGCACTGTTGCAAAATTTGTTCTGGATGATTTTGACAACCAGTTGAAAAACTTCGTCAAGGTCTTCCCGCGGGATTACAAAAAAGTATTGCTGTCAAAAATGGAAACGGTGCAAACGCTATAGGCCACGCCAGTCCATTTCTGGCGGATAGGGATTGTCTTACCGCGGCTAGCCAGCCGTTGATGATCTATCCGAAAAATAGAAACGTATCACAAACCACAAAATTTTTTCATGGGAAAGGTTACTGGTTTTTTAGAATTTACAAGGGAACAACCGACGAAGCGGCCAGTTGCTGAAAGGGTTCATGATTACAATGAATTCGTGCAGCGTTACAGCGAAGAAAAGCTGAACCAGCAGGCGGCCCGTTGCATGAATTGCGGCGTTCCGTTTTGTCACAGCGGTTGCCCGTTGGGAAATATCATCCCGGAATTTAACGATGCCGTATACCGGCAGGACTGGGAAGAGGCATATAGTATTTTATCTTCTACCAATAACTTTCCTGAGTTTACAGGACGCATTTGTCCTGCCCCCTGCGAAAGTGCTTGTGTGCTGGGCATCAACCAGCCACCGGTAGCCATAGAAGAAATCGAAAAACACATCATTGAAATTGCTTTTGACAAAGGATTTGTCAAGCCCTATAAACCGGCTTACCGTACCGGTAAAAAGGTGGCGGTGATTGGATCCGGACCGGCAGGGTTGGCAGCAGCTGCCCAATTGAATTATGCCGGTCATAGCGTAACCGTATTCGAGCGGGCAACAAAACCGGGAGGCTTATTACGGTATGGGATACCCGATTTTAAACTGGAAAAATGGGTGGTGGAGCGGCGCATTGCCATGATGGAAGAAGAAGGTGTGGTTTTTCGCTGCGGCGCCAATGTAGGGGTGAATGTCTCCATCAATGATGTTCTGCGTGAATTTAATGCAGTTGTATTAGCCGGAGGATCCACTGTTCCCCGCAACCTTGATATACCAGGCAGACAGCTCAAGGGCGTACACTTCGCCATGGATTTTTTGACGCAGCAGAACAAACGTGTTGGCAATGAAGCCTTCAATGAAGAAGACATTTTTGCTACAGGCAAGGCCGTTGTGGTCATTGGCGGTGGCGATACCGGCAGCGATTGCGTAGGCACTTCCAACCGGCAGGGTGCTGTATCGGTCACGCAGTTTGAACTGCTACCCCGTCCGCCAAAAGAAAGAACGGAAACAATGCCCTGGCCAACCTACCCCATGCTCGAAAAATTCACCTCCTCGCATGAAGAAGGCGCTGAACGGAATTGGGCCATTGCCACCAAAGAGTTTATAGGTGATGAAGCAGGCAACTTAAAAGCCTTGAAAATTGTTGACCTGGAGTGGAAAACAACACCTGATGGCAGGCCCGCACAGTTTATTGAAAGACCAGGCTCAGAACGGGAGATTCCTTGCCAACTAGCCCTGCTGGCAATGGGTTTTGTGCACCCGCAACATGATGGTTTGATCAATGAGCTGGATGTAGAAAAGGATGAACGCGGCAATGTAAAAGCGCCGGAAGGGGCTTACAAGACGAGTATTCCAAAAATCTTTGCCGCCGGTGATATGCGTCGGGGACAATCCCTGGTGGTATGGGCCATCAGCGAAGGCCGCGAATGCGCCAAAGCGGTGGATGAATACCTGATGGCAAAGCCTTCCGTTTTAGAAAGCAAAGACAAGTCTGCGGTACTGATTGCATAAATGATCGAGATACTGTTTTTTAGTTGTAGATCCCGCTGAAAAGCGGGATTTTTTAAGCTATGTAGTTCGTACCAAGTTTCATTTTCATTACCTGCCCGCATGATAAAGTACCCATGTAAAAATTAGTCTTTAAAATTATAAAAGCAATCATATATATTGTCCTTTCAATCAAACCCTCATTCAACACATATGAAAAAGACGTTCTTCTTAAACCTATTTGCTCTTTGCCTCCTGGCTGTAAATGCATCTGCACAAACGTCCACTCCCGCTGGCGGCAGCCCTGTTTTTGAAATTTCAGACAGCGCCACTTACATAGGGAAATACAAATACGAAGGCTTGCCATTTGAGCACATGACCATCAGCACGAAAGAAGGCAAGCTTTATTTTTCCGGCGGGGAATATTTCGGGTTTCTTATACCCGTAAAGGATAAAAAAGATGTGTTTGATGCAAACGGCGAAGCGCTTTTCACCTTTCGTCGCAACAGCGAAAACAAAGTGGCGGACCTGCAGATTGACTACCAGGGACAAAGCTATATGGGCAAGCGGGAAGGAAAATAGTTTCACTAACCGGTAAGTCTCCATACCGGCAGCACCACTTGTAAACAAATCAACACCATTCATCCTGTTCGTGCTTATGGCACAAGCAGGATGGTTTATTTTAGCCACCCTGCAACAGTGCTTTTTATTTGGGAGAATGCATGTTGCAAAAGATCGCTAATTATTGTTTATGAAAGGTATTTTCACCACACTACCATTCCTGCTGTTTTCCCTTTGTGTCTTTAGCCAGTCAAACAAGAAGACGATACCGCTAACCAGTACCGATGGCTTAATTCCGGTTCATGTTGCGATAGAAGCAGCGACCTACCAGGGGAAAAAATCTCTCAGATTGGTAGATACAGCCAGGGGCATCACCGGTGAAACGAAATATGTACGGCTTAAGGACATTGCTTTTCACAATGGAACAATTGAAGTAGAACTGGCAGGCAAACCCGTTGCGCATGCTTCGGGAACAGCCCGTGGCTTTGTAGGCATTATGTTTCGGATGGATAATGCAAGCAATAACAATTTCGAATGTTTTTACCTGCGCCCTGCCAATGGAAGAGCGGAAGACCAGGTGCGTAGGAATCACTCCGTACAATATGTTTCACACCCGGATTATCCCTGGGAGCGCCTCCGGAAAGAAACACCGGAAAAGTATGAATCTTATGCAGATTTGGAAGTAGGCAAATGGACCAAAGTAAAGATTGTTGTGGAAGACAGTACGGCAAGACTGTATGTGAATGGTGCAGAACAACCCACATTGCTGGTGCTGGACCTGAAACATGGTGCCGCAAGAAAAGGAAGTATTGGCCTGTGGATTGGCCCGGAAACAGAAGCCTATTTCCGCAACCTTGTCGTCACAAAAATAGACTAAAGTATGAGGAGTTAATCATCCCTATGCCGATTGCATATTGCCACTTTTCGATTGTCCCTATCTCCTACACCAGGTAGCCAAACAGGTTATCGTCTTTGTTCAGTTCTGTATAGTTAAAGCGGTATTTCTGCAGGTTCTGCAGCAGCGTATCGTAGTCTTCTCTTGATTTCAGCTCCACACCCACCAGGGCAGGACCGGTTTCTTTGTTGTGCTTTTGCATGTATTCAAAGCGGGTGATATCATCATTCGGACCTAAGACATGGTTCACAAATTCTTTCAGCGCACCGGGACGCTGGGCAAAGCGAATGAGGAAATAATGCTTGAGGCCTTCGTATTGCAGGGAACGTTCCTTGATCTCCTGCATGCGGTCGATGTCGTTGTTGCCACCGCTCACCACACAAACAACCTTTTTACCACGAATCTGATCGGCAAAATCGTCCAGCGCGGCTATCGACAAGGCACCGGCTGGCTCTACGACAATGGCTTCTTCATTATAGAGTTTCAGAATGGTCGTACACACTTTGCCTTCGGGCACCAGGTGCACTTCATCCAATACTTCTTTGCAGATGGAAAATGTAATCTCTCCTACACGTTTTACAGCCGCGCCGTCAACAAAACGTTCAATGTTGTCGAGGGTTACAGGATGCCCTGCAGCCAGTGCGGCTTTCATGGAAGGGGCTCCCTGCGGCTCCAGCCCTACCAGCCTTGTTTTAGGAGAAAACGTTTTAAAATACGAACCCACGCCGGCGCTCAGTCCACCGCCGCCAACGGGCATAAAGAGAAAATCGATGTTGTCCTGTTCTTCCAGGATCTCCACGCCTACGGTGGATTGCCCCTCAATGATACGCAGGTCATCAAAGGGAGGAATAAACGTCAGGCCATTTTGCGCCGTGAATGCTTTGGCCGCAATGGCACAATCATCAAACGTGTCGCCAACCAGTTTGATGTCAATAAAATCTTCACCAAACAACTTGGTTTGCTGCACTTTTTGCTGCGGTGTGATCACAGGCATGAAAACAGTGCCTTTCACCTGTAATTTCTTACACGAAAAAGCAAAGCCCTGTGCATGGTTACCGGCACTGGCACAAACAACACCTTTCGCAACCTGCTCTGGGGGCAAACTGCTCATCAGGTTATAGGCACCACGCAACTTGTACGACCGTACTACCTGCAGGTCTTCCCGTTTCAGGTAGACCTCACAGCCATAGCGCCGCGACAGGTTGTGACTGTAGGCCAGTGGTGTTCTGTTCACCACTGGCTTCAGTCGTTCAACGGCTTTTTGATACCCTAATTCCGGTAATATGGAAGCTGTATTAATCACGGTAAAGCGGTGAGGAAAATTTTACTTTCTGGTGCCTTTTTTCATCCGACAGGAAAGAAGGCTTTTCTTCTGCAGGCTTTTGGTTTTCCGGACGCAGGCTACGTACAGTTTTACCGGCTTGCCATAATTCGCTTTCACGCAGTTCTTTCAGCTCTTCTTCCAGGCCGGCACGGTAGTCGGCCTTAGAGTTGCTTTCAATCGAACGGGCGGCTTCTTTACCTTCCGCAACGCTTTCATACAATTCTTTGAACACCGGCGCGGTGGCATCACGGAACTTTTTCCACCAGTCCAGCGCACCACGTTGTGCAGTGGTAGAGCAATTGGCGTACATCCAGTCCATACCATTTTCTGCTACCAGCGGCATCAAGGATTGCGTGAGTTCTTCTACCGTTTCGTTGAAGGCTTCAGAAGGCGAATGGCCTTTGGAGCGCAGCACATCGTATTGCGCTGCAAAAATGCCCTGGATGGCACCCATCAGGGTTCCGCGTTCGCCGGTCAGGTCAGAGTATACTTCTTTTTTGAAATCAGTTTCAAACAGGTACCCGCTACCGATAGCAATACCGAGGGCCACTACACGATCAAATGCACGGCCGGTAGCATCCTGGTAAATTGCGTAGCTGCTGTTGAGGCCACGGCCCTGCAGGAACATGCGGCGCAGGGATGTACCGGAACCTTTTGGTGCTACCAGGAACACATCCACATCGGGAGGCGGCACAATACCGGTTTGGTCGTTATAGGTAATGCCAAAGCCATGCGAGAAGTAAAGGGCTTTGCCGGGTGTTAAATGTTTTTTCACCGTAGGCCACAGGGCAATCTGGGCTGCATCACTCAACAAATAGCAAATAATGGTACCACGCTCCAGCGCTTCTTCAATTTCAAACAGTGTTTCACCGGGCACAAATCCATCCTGTACCGCTTTATCCCAAGATTTTGAATTCTTGCGTTGTCCTACAATTACGTTGATGCCGTTTTCTTTTTGGTTCAATGCCTGGCCAGGACCCTGCACACCATAACCGATCACTGCCACCACTTCGTTTTGTAAAACCTGTTGTGCTTTGGAAAGCGGGAACTCCTCACGAGTCACTACATTTTCTTCCACACCACCGAAATTTAATTTTGCCATTGTTCTTATTTTTTGTTGATGATGAATATTTTTTTAGCCATGAGCGGTGAGCCTTGAGCTATGAGCAATATGACTCGAGGCTCACAGCTTCTTTCTACATATCGAATACTTCTTCCTGCTTGTTCAGGTATTCGTTCGTTACAAGTTCGAAACCGGGATTGAGCTCTTCAAACTCTTTGAGCTTCTCATGAAAGCCGTTACTTTTTTTGATGATGGCTACACGGGCACTGCGTACAAATTCAATCAGTCCATAGGGCTCCAAAACCTTTATCAGCCGGTCGGTTTCTTCGCGGTGGCCGGTTGTTTCAAACACGGTGTAATCCTTTCTGATCACCACCGCTCTGGCACCAAACTCACGCAGCAGGCGTTCCACTTTTACTTTCTCTGCAATTTCATCAGTTGGCACTTTGTACAACGCCAGTTCCTGCCACACAATCTCGTCTCCAGTGTTGTAATAGGCTTTCAGCACCTCTACCTGCTTTTCAATCTGGCGTACCAGTTTGCGCACAACTTCTTCTGTTTCTGTAATAACGATCGTGAAGCGGTGAATACCGTCGATCTCAGAAGGCGATGTATTCATGCTTTCAATATTGATCTTACGGCGGGAGAAAATAATGGCAATGCGGTTGAGCAGGCCAATGGTATTTTCTGTATAAACCGTTATAGTAAATTCCTGTTTCAGCATGAGGATTTTATTTAAGACGTATTTCACTGACACTGGTTCCGGCTTCTACCATCGGGAACACGTTATTCTCTTTACCTACCATTACTTCCAGCAGGTAAGAGCCTTCATGTGCCAGCATTTCTTCCAGGGCATCTTTCAGTTCTGCTCTTTCGCTTATTCGCTTTCCTGCAATGCGATAGCCTTTCGCTACCTGAACAAAATCAGGACTTTCAATATTCACAAATGAATAGCGTTTGCTGTGAAAAAGTTCCTGCCACTGGCGCACCATACCCAAAAATTCATTGTTCAGGATGAGCAGCTTCACATTGATGCCGGTTTGCATGATGGTACCCAATTCCTGGATGGTCATTTGAAAACCACCGTCACCGATAACAGCAACAACGGTTCTATCCGGCGCACCAAACTTGGCACCGATGGCGGCTGGCAGGGCAAAGCCCATGGTACCCAGTCCACCCGAGGTGATATTGCTTTTTGACTGGTTGAATTTTGCGTAACGACAGGTCACCATCTGGTGCTGCCCTACATCGGTTACCAGCACCGCATCTCCACCGGTGAGTTCATTCAGGTGCTTGATCACCTCGCCCATGGTCATTTGTTCGCTGTCCGGATTGAGCTCAGGAAAAATGCACTGCGCCACTTCCTCGCTTTCCAAATCTTTAAAGCGCTGCAGCCAGACTGCATGGTTTCTGAATTCCACCAGTTCCGTCAGTAAGGGAAGTGTTTCTTTACAATCGCCCCAGACCGGAACAGTCGCTTTTACGTTTTTATCGATTTCAGCCGGATCAATATCCAGGTGGATCACTTTTGCCTGCTTGGCATATTTATCCAGGCGACCTGTTACACGGTCATCGAAACGCATACCAACGGCAACAAGCACATCACAATCATTGGTAAGCACGTTGGGAGCATAGTTGCCATGCATACCGAGCATACCCACATTCAGCGGGTGATCGGAAGGCAGTGCACTCAGTCCCATGATGGTCCAGGCAGTGGGAATGCCTGCTTTTTCAATAAAGGCTCTGAATTCATTTTCGGCTTTGCCCAGGATCACACCCTGGCCAAAAATCACGAATGGTTTTTTGGCTTCGTTGATCAGTTGTGCCGCCTCGGCAATGTATTCTTTACGCACAATAGGTTTGGGCCGGTAGCTGCGAATGAAGTTGCACTTCTCGTAACCGGCATACTCAAACTTTTGCAATTGTGCGTTCTTGGTAATATCAATCAGCACAGGACCGGGACGACCGCTCGCAGCAATAAAAAATGCTTTTGCCAGTACGGCTGGGATTTCGTTGGCATCTGTTACCTGGTAGTTCCATTTGGTGCAAGGCGTGGTCATATTGATGATGTCCGTCTCCTGGAAGGCATCGGTACCCAACAAGTGCGCAAACACTTGTCCCGTGATGCAGACCACTGGCGTACTATCGATGAGGGCATCGGCAAGTCCAGTTACCAGGTTGGTAGCACCGGGACCACTGGTGGCAAACACAACACCGGTTTTGCCCGAAGTACGGGCATATCCCTGTGCAGCATGTATAGCGCCTTGTTCATGACGAACAAGAATATGCTCGAGTGTATCCTGGAAATCGTATAAGGCATCATAAATCGGCATGATAGCGCCACCGGGATAACCAAAGATGGTCTCCACTCCTTCTTCTACAAATGCCCGCATTACAGCTTCTGATCCGCTAATGGTCTCAGTCTTCATCTGTAACGCATCCGTCTGCGGCTGTTTTAACGTGTCTTGCATATTTGAAAAGAATTCCTTTTTCTGCTTTCAGTTTCGGTTGCTTCCACTGGCTACGTCTTTGCTCCAGTTCGGCCTCCGCTACTTTCAGCGTAATCGTATTTGTTGTTGCATCAAGCTCGATGATGTCATCATCCTTCACCAATGCAATAGTACCTCCGTCATAAGCTTCAGGGGTGATGTGTCCCACCACAAAGCCATGGGTTCCGCCGCTGAATCGGCCGTCGGTAATAAGGGCAACAGATTTACCCAGACCGGCGCCGATAATAGCTGAAGTAGGCTTCAGCATTTCAGGCATGCCCGGTCCACCCTTCGGCCCTACATAACGAATCACGACCACATCGCCAGGTTTTACCTTACCGGAACGGATACCCGCAATCAGTTCAAACTCGCCATCAAATACCCGTGCAGGACCTTCAAAGCGGCTGCCTTCCTTGCCACTGATCTTCGCAACGCTGCCACCTTCAGCAAGGTTTCCGTAAAGGATCTGCAAATGGCCCGTTGGTTTGATGGGGTCTGTTATCGGATGAACGATCTTTTGCTTTTCAAAGTCGAGCGAGGGCACATCTGCCAGGTTTTCGGCCAATGTTTTACCGGTCACCGTCAAACAATCACCGTGCAACAGGCCCTGCTCCAACAGGTATTTCATCACAGCAGGAACGCCGCCATACTGGTGCAGATCCTGCATTAAATATTTTCCACTGGGTTTGAAATCAGCCAGCACCGGAACACGATCACTGATGGTTTGAAAATCATCCTGTGTGAGTTCCACATCCACACTTTTGGCCATGGCAATCAGGTGCAGCACCGCATTGGTAGACCCACCCAACACCATGATTACCGTGATGGCATTTTCAAATGCCTCGCGGGTCATAATGTCTTTAGGTTTTATATCGTTTTCCAGCAGGTGTCGAATGGCTTTTCCCGCTGCCAGGCACTCATCTTTTTTCTCCTGGCTTAGTGCCGGATTAGACGAAGAGTAGGGAAGGCTCATGCCCATGGCTTCAATGGCTGCCGCCATGGTATTGGCCGTGTACATACCGCCGCAGGCACCGGCACTGGGGCAGGAAGCCTTTACAATGCAGCGAAAATCGTCTTCGGTGATAGTGCCGGCAATTTTTTGTCCCAACGCTTCAAAGGCAGAAACAATATTCAGGTCCTGTCCGTTGTAATGACCGGGAGCAATGGTGCCGCCGTAGACCATGATGGCAGGACGATTAAGTCGTCCCATGGCAATGATGGAACCTGGCATGTTTTTATCACAACCCGGCAACGCTATCACGGCATCATAAAACTGGGCGCCGCAAACCGCTTCTATAGAGTCGGCAATAATATCACGGCTTACCAGCGAAAAGCGCATGCCTTCGGTACCGTTAGAGATACCGTCGCTGACGCCAATCGTGTTAAAGATCAATCCTACGAGGTCATTGTCCCATACACCCTGCTTTACAATCTTAGCCAAGTCGTTCAGGTGCATGTTGCAGGTATTGCCATCATAACCCATGCTAACCACGCCTACCTGGGCTTTTTTCAGATCTTCGTCTGTCAGGCCAATGCCGTACAGCATGGCCTGTGCAGCTGGCTGGGTTTCATCCTGCGTAATCGTTTTGCTATATTTATTCAGTTGGCTCATGCTACTTTCAGTGCAGTACGGTACTCTTTTTCCAGCACCAGGTTTTTATAAGCTTTCTGAATGGTCGCACCCAGCGTCTGGTTCCAGGGTTTTGTAAAGACAACATCGTCGAGCGACTGAATGCCGATCACTTCTGCAGCGGTTCCGCACATAAAGGCACCGTCTGCACCTTTCACTTCTTCGGGTTTGATCTGCCGCTCGATTACGTCAATACCCAGTTCGCTGCAGATCTCCAAAACCGTCGCACGGGTAATGCCGGGCAGAATGCTACCGAGCTGCGGCGTGTGCAGCACACCGTCTTTTTCAAAGAAGATGTTCGCACCGGGACCTTCCGCGACAAAGCCATTCACATCCAGCAAAAGCGCTTCATCATAACCAAGGTCCTTGGCTTCCTGTGAGGCCATAATGGAGTTGATATAATGACCGGAAACCTTTGCTTCGACTTTGAAGCAGGCCGGTGTAATTCTCCGGTAAGAAGATGTTCCTAAACGCAACAATTTTTCACCCAGGTAAGCGCCCCATTCCCAGGCAGCCAGGAGCAGTTGTGCATCTTTGCCTTTGGTGAGTTGCATATTGGGAGAACAGGTGACCAGCGGACGGATATACGCATCACTGAAGTTGTTGCGCTTCAGTAGTTCGTAGGTCAGCTGGATCAGCTCGTCTGTTTGGTATGTATACGGTATGCCGATGGACTTCGCAGAGAATTCCAGCCGGTCGTAGTGCTCTTTTGCCTTGAAGATACGGGTACCGTTTTCGGTGTTGTAGGAACGAATCCCTTCGAACACTGCATAGCCATAGTGCAATGACTGGTCGTACACATTGCCCTTCGCTTCTGTTGCTTTGATAAATTCGCCGTTGAAGTACACAATCGTGTTTTCGTTGTAATACATACGAGTATCTATTTGATTTTTGGAACGAATCAATTCAAGGCAAGCAATCGTCAGCAATAGCCAACAAACAATCGTAGCGTCTATCAGAACTTCAGATCAGGGTTGACTTACGCAGTTCAACATTGATCTGGTTAATATCGCTGGGCACACGGCCTGCGATATAATCACTTATCAGGTCGCCCACAGTGGACGTGAAATAATAATTGATCGGGTCTATGTCTTTGGTAACAAATTTGGTGTCGAGTGCCCATTTTACAGCATCACGAACCGCTGTTGCTTCTTCAAACAGGTTAAGGTAATCGAGCAGCATGGCGGCAGATAAAATAGAGCCGACCGGGTTGGCAATGTCTTTACCGGCGGCCTGCGGATACGAGCCATGAATAGGCTCGAACATGGCAGTTTTTACACCTACCGATGCAGAAGGCAACATACCCAGCGAACCGCTGATCACACTGGCTTCATCGGATAGAATGTCGCCAAACATGTTCTCAGTCAGCATTACGTCAAACTGCTTTGGGTTGACAATAATCTGCATGGCAGCATTGTCAACAAACATATAATCAACAGCTACATCCGGGAAAGATAACGCCACTTCCTGCACCACTTTGCGCCAAAGGCGGGATGTTTCCAGAACATTGGCTTTATCAACCAGGGTTAATTTCTTTCTTCGTTGTTGTGCGGATTGAAAAGCCAAGCGAGCAATGCGTTCGATCTCGGAACGATTGTAGGTACAAAGATCAGAAGCTTCACTGCCATCTTCTGCCAATTCTTTTTTCCCGAAATAAATACCGCCGGTCAGTTCGCGGTAGATCACAAAATCCACCCCTTCCAGGCGATCTTCCCGCAAGGGGGAAAGATGATGCAAACTGGGATAGGTATTCACCGGACGGATGTTGGCATACAGCTGCAGTGATTTGCGCAGCTTCAGCAAACCCTGCTCGGGACGAACTTTTGCTGTCGGGTCGTTATCGTATTTTGGATGACCGATGGCACCAAAGAGGATCGCATCGCTTTGCATGCACAGTTCCAGTGTTTCATCGGGGAGCGGGTTGCCGGTTTTATCAATAGCATCGGCACCCATCAGGCCATGACTGTATTTGAACTGGTGACCAAAACGTTCACCTACCGCGTTCAATACTTTTATCGACTGCGATGTTACTTCAGGACCGATCCCATCTCCGTTTATGACTGCAATGCGTTTGATCATAGGTTTATTTGGTGTACGATTTTTCAAATGATTCAATCTCTTCTCTCATGCTCAACAGGAAATCAATGTCATCGTAGCCGTTGAGCAAACAAGTCTTTTTGTACTGGTTGATGGCGAAGCTTTCTGTATCGCCTGTACTGTCGATGGTAATCGTTTGTGCGGCCAGATCAATGGTCAGTGTAGTGCCGTTGGATTGTGCAAATATTTTCTGCAGGAATGCATCACTTACCTGAACGGGCAAGATGCCATTGTTCAGGGCATTGTTGCGGAAGATGTCTGCAAAAAAGCTCGACACGACTACTTTAAAGCCGTAATCAGCAATAGACCAGGCAGCATGTTCGCGGGAGGAACCGCAACCGAAATTTTTTCCGGCTACCAGGATCTCTCCTTTGTACTGCGGCTGGTTCAACACAAATTCCGCTTTAGGCTTTGTTTCATCATCAGCTTCATAACGCCAGTCGCGGAACAGGTTCTTACCAAAACCCACCTTTGTCGTTGCTTTTAAAAAGCGGGCTGGAATGATCTGGTCCGTATCAATATTTTCCACAGGCAGTGGAACAAATGTGCTATGTATGGTAGTTATCGCCTGCATTGTTTTTTCTGAAAAATGTTCAATTTTCAATTTTTCTGCTTATTGTATGTTGATTATTGAGCATTGAAAATTTGTTTTAGCTTAAAATTTCTCTTACATCAGTAATCACTCCGGTGATGGCAGCCGCTGCAGCCGTTAATGGACTTGCCAATAACGTTCTGGCACCAACGCCTTGTCTTCCTTCGAAGTTGCGGTTGCTGGTGGAAACGCAGTATTCACCGGCAGGTATCTTGTCTTCGTTCATACCCAGGCAGGCACTGCACCCGGCCTGGCGCATTTCAAATCCGGCTTCTTCAAAAATTTTATCCAAGCCTTCTTCCCTCGCTTGTGCCGCTACCTGCTGCGAACCGGGAACGATCATTACCCGAACGTGTTCGTTCTTTCGTTTGCCTTTTACCAGGCTGGCTACCATGCGCAGGTCCTCAATTCGGGAGTTGGTACAACTGCCAATGAAAACATTCTGCACCGGCATGCCACGCAAAGGCTTTCCTCCTTGCAGCCCCATATAATCCAAAGCCTTGACAATATTCCTCCGCTCGGCTTCGTCGGGAATGCTTTCCGGAGTCGGTACAAGGCCGTTGATGGCGATACCCAAGCCCGGATTGGTACCATAGGTGATCATCGGTTCAATATCGGCTGCGTTGATGTTGATCTCCACATCAAAAGCGGCATCCGCATCGCTGTACAATTCTTTCCACCCGGACAGAGCTCTTTCCCAGGCTTCGCCTTTGGGAGCAAACTGTCGGCCTTGTATATACGCAAATGTTGTTTCATCAGGAGCGATCATGCCGCCTCTTGCGCCCATCTCAATGCTCATGTTACAGATGGTCATACGGGCTTCCATGGACAGCGAACGGATAGCCGAGCCAGCGTATTCCACAAAATAACCCGTAGCGCCGCTGGCAGAGATTTGTGCAATGATGTAAAGAATAATATCTTTTGATACCACACCTCTGGCCAGTTCTCCCTCTACGTTAATGCGCATCAATTTAGGTTTGCTTTGCAAGAGGCATTGCGTGGCCAGCACCATCTCCACTTCGGAGGTACCGATACCAAAGGCAATGGAACCAAAGGCACCATGCGTGGAGGTATGGCTGTCGCCACAAACCATGGTCATGCCGGGTTGGGTAATGCCCAACTCCGGACCTATCACATGCACGATGCCCTGATAAGGATGACCTAATCCATAGAGTTCGATATTGTGGTTTTTGCAATTCTCGATCAGTTTCTCCACCTGCTTTCTTGACAATTCTTCCCGGATAGGCAGGTGTTGGTTGAGCGTGGGTACGTTGTGATCGGCAGTGGCTACAACACGGGCCGGGTTGTAAACCTTCAGACCGCGTTTTTCCAGCCCCGCAAAAGCCTGCGGACTGGTCACTTCATGAATAAAATGTGTATCAATAAACAGCACATCGGGTCCATTGTCAATAGACTTTACAACATGCTTGTCCCATATCTTTTCAAATAATGTTTTTCCCATCTTATGCTACTTCTGCTTGCGGTACGTATTGATTGGCCATCTGTAAAAGATCATCGTCTTTCACTTCTTTTTTCACATCGGCCACTTTCAAAAATTCATTGTATAAAACATCTACATCGTTTCGGGTAAAGGTGAAGCCCAGCTTTTGCAGCCGATAAGCCAGGGCGCTGCGTCCGCTGCGTGCCGTCAGCACAATCTTGCTTTGCTCTGCTCCCACTTCTTCAGGATTGATAATCTCGTAGGTCAGGGCATCCTTCAAGAAGCCATCCTGGTGAATGCCGGATGAATGGGAAAATGCATTGGCACCGACAATGGCTTTGTTGGGCTGAACCGGCATGCGCATGGTATCCGAAACCAGGCGGCTGATCGGGTTCAGGAGTTTCGTATTAACGTTGGTGTGAAGCCCTAAATTCTTGTGCTGTTTAAGGATCATAACCACTTCTTCCAGCGAGGTGTTGCCGGCTCTTTCGCCAAGGCCGTTGATGGTGCACTCGATCTGGCGGGCACCGTTCATCACGCCGGAAATGGAATTGGCGGTTGCCAGTCCAAGGTCATTGTGACAATGACAGGAAATAACAGCTTTGTCTATATTGGAAACGTTGTTTCGCAGGTAAGCAATCTTTTCGCCGTACTGGCTGGGGAGGCAATAACCCGTTGTATCGGGAATATTGACCGTGGTAGCACCCGCGGCAATTACAGCTTCTATTACCTGTGCCAGGTAATCGTTATCGGTACGGCCGGCATCTTCGGCGTAAAACTCCACATCATCGGTAAAGTTGCGGGCCCATTTTACGCATTGCACCGCTCTTTCCAGGATCTCTTCCCGGGTAGCATTGAATTTGCCTTTGATATGGTAATCGGATGTGCCGATGCCGGTGTGGATCCGTGGACGTTTGGCATATTTCAGGGCTTGTGCAGCTACTTCAATGTCTTTTTTCACGGCACGGCTCAGTGCACAGATGGTAACATCGCGAACGGTTTTGGAGATCTGGTTCACCGATTCGTAGTCGCCGGGACTGGAGATCGGGAAACCGGCTTCAATAATGTCAACACCCAGGTTTTCCAGTTCAAGGGCAAGAGCTACCTTTTCACTGGTGTTCAGTTTACAACCCGGGACCTGTTCCCCGTCACGCAATGTTGTATCGAAGATGTAAATTTTTCCGTCGGCCATAAGAATTTTTACAGATAAGGATTGAGATTTTTCACTGTTCACGCAATTCTTCATTAGGTGAACCGTCTTTAAAAGTACCTTAGCAGTACCGGGGAGGGAAAACAAATTGCTCCTTATTTTGCACCCATGAAAGCGGGAAGCACCTGCTGAAACCCTCACCCCTATTGCATTTGGTCTAAAACATTATATGATGCCTAGCCGGTCGGCCGATACACTTTTTCAATTAATCCACTCCCTTCAAAAAGGCGAAAAGCGCAACTTTAAGCTGTACATCAAACGCAATTCTTCCAACGAGGACCTGAAGATCATCCAGTTGTTTGATGCCATTGACAAGATGCAGGAGTATGATGAAGGCACCCTTCTGAAGAAATTACAGTTCACCAAAAAAGAACAATTAGCCAACCGCAAAACCCACCTGTACAAGCAGATCCTGGCCAGCCTGCGCCTGCTGGAAAGCAACAACAACATCGACATACAGCTGCACGAGCAACTGGATTATGCCCGCATTCTTTACAACAAAGGGCTGTACCTGCAAAGCCTGAAAGCGCTGGAAAAAACCAAAGAGACGGCCCGGAGCCGCCACCAGGACAGCTTTTTACTGCAAGCTATTTTCCTGGAAAAAAAGATAGAAGCCCTGCACATTACCCGCAGTTTAAAAGACCGTTCACGACAACTGACCAACGAATCGAAAGCACTGATGGATGAACTGGCGCTGACAAACCAGCTTTCCAACCTGGCGCTGGAACTGTATGGTTGGTTTATCAACTACGGTCATGCCCGCAACGAGACGGATGAAGGCATGCTGACACAGTTTTTCCAGCACAATATTCCAACCGTGCCCGTGAAAGGATTTTACCAGAAACTCTACCTGCACCAAAGCTATTGCTGGTATGCCTTTATCCGTCTCGACTTCCTGATGTACTATCGCCATACGCAAAAATGGGTGGACACGTTTCATGAAGAACCGCAAATGATTCCAGTAGAAACAGGTCATTACATCCGCGGCATGCACAATCTCATTAGCGCCCATTTTGATTTGCGCAATTACGAGAAGTTTGAAAAAACGCTGAAAGCCTTTGAAACATTTGCCGAATCAGACGTGGTGCAAAACAACGAGAATAACACCATCCAGGCGTTTGTGTACCTGTACACGGCCAAGATCAACCGGCACTTCATGATGGGCACCTTTGATGAAGGTGTGCGGCTGGTGCCGGAAATTGCCGAAAAACTAAAAGAATATTCGCTTTACCTGGATAACCACCGGGTACTGGTTTTTTACTACAAGATTGCCTCGCTTTATTTCGGCAGCGGTGACTATGACAATACGGTCAAGTACCTCACCAAGATCATTAACTGGAAAGTAAACCTGCGCAACGACCTGCAGTGCTATGCCCGCCTCCTGCACCTGATTGCGCATTATGAACTGGGCAATTACGAGTTGTTGGAATATCTCACCAAATCGGTCTACCGCTTTATGGCTAAAATGGAAAACCTGAGCCTGGTGGAGGAAGAGATTTTTCTATTCCTGCGAAAATCCTTTAATCTTTCGCCGCGGGAACTGAAGCCGGAATTTGAAAAGCTGCTGGCGAAGCTAAAGCAGATTGAGAGCAATAAGTTTGAAAGCCGTGCCTTTGCTTACCTCGATATCATTTCGTGGCTGGAAAGTAAAGTCAGCGGACAAAGAGTGCAGGATGTGATCAGGGGAAAGTTTCTGCAGCGACAGGGTGGGAAACAACAGAAAACCGGGGAGAATAAATAAACAGAACGGGCACGTCTTTAGCAATGAGAAAGTTCTTCCTCAAACCGGCGTCTGCAAATAGCCGTGTCATTTTGTTATAATTAATAAATTTTTAATATAACTGTTACCCTTAAGTCTTTTTAACAGCATTTCTGATGCCTCCCATAAGGATAATTACTTAGAAAAAGCCATCCTTAACAATTTTTCAATTTTAAGAACAAAAACAGGTATGATTCTTTATCAGAAAGGGTACAAAATTCTACCTTATGGTTCTGTTTTCAACCGTACTCTTTGTTGAAGGAAACCCAGTGGGTTACCAGGTGATGGAAGTAGGAAGGAACCGCTTACGGCTGAATCCTGCTGAAAACCCCAATCGCGAAATTGTTCCGCCTGTTATCCAGGTAAAACAGGAAGCCGGCTTCTGGCAGGTGGAAGGTACCCGCGACCGCGACCTGATTGACCAAGTGCTCGAAGATATCTCCCTGCAACTCCCTACTTCATTGCAAAGCGCTGCACCGTGATGGATGTGTGCATATGCAAGTAAGCGCATATGCAGATGTGCGGATAAAAAAGCAAGTTTCTATTGGTTATTTACCACCATTACCTTTTAAACTTTCGGATAAAAATCAGCAAACGCCAATCCGTATATCTACATATGCGCATATATACATTTCCTTATCAGCTTATTTGTATATCCGCACATCATTATATCCTACCTTTCCGCTTTGCGTACAAACAAAGTTTATGAAGATTTCTTTCTGGTCGGTAGGCAAAACGCATGAAGGATATGTGAAGAGCGGCATTGATGAATTCACCAAACGTCTTTCCAACTATTTCACTGTGCAGTGGAACATTATTCCGGTGCCGAAGGGTGCCGGTTTGCTTTCGGAAATCGATCTGAAAAAGCGGGAAGGCGAAACGATCCTCAGTCTTTTGAAGGAAGATGATTACCTGATTGCGTTGGATGAACGGGGAAAAGAGCTGACTTCAGAAGGGCTGGCAAATTTCATCCAGCAACGGGCGAATGAAAGCACCCGGCATCTGGTGTTCCTGATTGGCGGTGCCTTTGGATTAGATGAAAAAGTGCTGCAAGCGGCCCGGTTAAAATGGTCACTTTCACAGCTTACGTTCCCGCACCACCTGGTGCGATTGATTCTTGCCGAACAAGTTTACCGTGCCTGTACTATTTTGCGCAACGAAAAATATCATCACCGGTAAGAAACAGTAGACCGGGTGAACAAGAAACAGGTGAAAAGAGAGAATACAGAAACAACGGATTACGTGATAAGTAGTCAGCATTAAAACAAGCAATCAACAGCATGGAGTTAAGCATTACCATTATCATTGTTATTGTTACTGCGATTGTATCCATTAGCGGATTTAGCAATCCCAAGGTGATTGATGACCTCATTTTTTACCCGCCGGCAGTTTCACAACGCAACCAATTTTACCGCTTTTTTTCCTGCGGATTCATTCATGCCGATTGGGGTCACCTCATCTTCAACATGCTGGCGCTTTACCTCTTTGGCAAAGGCGTGGAAGATGGTTTTGCCGAACTCATGGGGCCTTCCGGCCGCTATGTGTACCTGTTGATGTATGTATCGGCCCTGCTGATTTCACTGCTGCCAACTTATTTCCGTAACCGTGACAATTACCACTACCGCAGTTTAGGCGCTTCCGGGGCGGTGAGTGCGGTGATTTTTGCGGGCCTGATGCTGGCGCCGGAAACGGAAGTTTTCATCTTCTTTATTCCCATACCAATTCCGGGGTTCATCTTTGCACCGCTTTATTTGATCCTGTCGGCATTTCTCGACCGGAAAGGCGGCAGCAACATTAACCACTCCGCTCACATATGGGGTGCCATTTACGGACTGGCTTTTGTCATTGTTCTCGGACGCCTGATTGACTATAACGTAGTGGAAGCAGGATTTGAACGCATCAAAGCGTATATGCGTTTTAAAGGCTGGATAGACTGAGCTGCAATACCTGCCGGGTATTTTCTGTTACCTTAAACCGGTCGTCAATGCGGTGGCCAACAATCCACACAATCCGCTTGTGACTCTCCACCACCCATACTTTTTCCTTTTGGGTTTGCGAAAGCTTTTGGTCGATGAAAAAACGGGCTAGCTTTTTCTTTTTGCGCATTCCTAACGGGTAAAAATAATCGCCTTTTTTCCACCGGCGCAATACCAATGGAAAAGCCACTTCACCGGCATCAAGCTGCGCTATGTTTGAAGATTTGTCCAGTGAGAATTTTTCCTTTTTCAGAAATGTCAGCAGCAACTCAAAATGGTCAAAACGGGTAGATTCATCTTCCTTTTCCACCACCAGCGTTTGAGCCAAGGTGGTTTTGGGTGCAATAATGAACCAGGCCCTGTGCCGGATAATTCGCCACTGCGCATTGGCGATGTATTTGCCGGATGTTGCATCCGCCAGTTTTATCACTTCCGCCACATATTGCTCACCGAAACCATAGTCTTTGATGATCTCGTAAATCAGTGAAGTGTTTTTGTACTTCATCAGTTTCAGCACCGGGATGTGAAGCTCCTCTCCCCTCACCTCACACACTTTCTTTTTTAAACCTGCCACCAACTCATTGTACAAAGCAGCTGTTTCCTGCATGCGCCGGATATTGTTCAGCAGGTTGTCTTCTACCTGTGGGAAAACTGTCTGCAGCTGCGGGAACAAGCTATTCCTGAAAAAATTACGGGTGTATTTATTCGACGCATTCGAACTGTCCTCCATCCACTGCAGGTTTCGTTCGGCAGCGTAAGCCAGTATCTCCTTTCGCTTCAGGTGTAGCATCGGCCGCAGGCAATGTTTTTCTCTGTTCTCCTCTGGCATTCCGGTCAGTCCTTCGAGCCCTGTACCCCGGAAAAAATTCATCAGCACTGTTTCCAAATTGTCATTAGCATGATGGGCCAGCAACGTGCAGGCAAAACCATGCTCTTTTCTCACCACTTCAAACCAATCATACCGTAATGCCCTTGCCGCTTCCTGGATGGAGATACACTGCTCCTGCGCAATGGCAGCCGTATCAAACTTCTTTACAAAAACCTCTACGCCATAGGTTTCACCCAGGCTTTTCACAAAGGCTTCGTCCCGTTCGCTTTCCGCTCCGCGTAAACCAAAATTGCAGTGCGCAATAGCAAACGAAAGCCCTGCTTCTTTGCTCAATGCACACAGCACCACGCTGTCAACGCCGCCGCTCACTGCCAGCAATACCTGATGGTGATCGCTCAAATTGTATTTGTAAAGACTATCCTGGAAGCGTTGTAAACAATTCATGAAAGAAAAAGCAATTTGTATATAGTGTCACTTGCATCAACGTGGGCTGTGCCTCGGTTACCCCTCAACCGGAGGGACGGGGAGCCCCTCAGTAAACAAGATCCTCGTACGCGGCCTGCAACTCGTTGTAGGCATGGTTGTCGCCGGCCTTTTTAGCTACCTGCATACCTTTTTCGTAAGTAGCAATGGCAGCTTCTTTTTCACCGCTTCTCTCCAAAAGTTTGGCAAGATGATAATAACTGCCCACATACATTTCATCTCTTGCCAGTAAAGCTTCCCATTTCTCCCTTGCGGCAGCGTCGTTGTTCAGTTTTACATACTCCAATGCCAGTGCATGTTGCACAAAACTGTCTGCAGGATTCTGCTCCAGGAAGGCTTTTAACTTTTCAATCCGCTCCATAAAATTTTCCTTCTTTTTCCCTTATGGTTTGCAATTATATTTGCAAACAAATCTTAGTTGCTTATGCAACTAATCAATTCTCACCTTAAATTAGCTATATGAAAATTCTAGTGTGTATAAGCAAAACACCTGATACCACGGCAAAAATAGCCTTCACCGATAACAACACGAAATTCGCTGAAGCAGGTGTGCAATGGATCATCAATCCCTACGACGAATGGTATGCGCTGGTACGTGCCATGGAGTTGAAAGAAGCCGATGCTTCTGCCACTATTCACCTGGTAACGGTTGGCGGCATCGATGCCGAACCCATTATCCGCAAAGCGCTTGCGCTGGGCGGCGATGAGGCCATCCGCATCAACACACAACCCCTGGAAAGCTACCAGGTGGCGACGCAGATTGCCGAAGTGGCCAAAGACTACGACCTTATTTTACTGGGCAAAGAAACCATCGACTACAACGGGGGTGCTGTTGGCGGCATGCTGGCCGAACTCCTTGACCGCCCTTATGTGGCAAATGCCACTAACTTTCAACTCTCCGGTACTACGGCTACGGTTAAACGTGAAATTGAAGGCGGCGAAGAAACGCTTGAATGTACCCTGCCCCTGGTGGTAAGCTGCCAGAAAGGTATGGCCGAAGCCCGCATTCCCAACATGCGTGGCATCATGGCTGCCCGTACCAAGCCATTGAAAGTAGTGGAACCAGCAGCCGTTGAGCCGCTTACCGAATACAAAGAATTCCAGTTGCCGCCAGCTAAGGCCGGCGTAAAGCTGGTTTCTGCCGATAACGTGGACGAACTGGTACGCCTGCTCCACGAAGAAGCTAGAGCGATTTAATGTGCGGATATGCGGATGATTGATGCAAACCTGCACAAATAATTCAAACAGTTCTTTTAATTAACGTTGATTTTTTATGAGACCAGCAGCTGTGCATATGGCATCGCCGGTTGCGTCGCACACTTCAACGTTCAGAACAGCAAGGAACAATTTGAGTCTGGTGGTTTAGAAAACAACTCCCAAACTCCAAACCCCAAACCCCAAACTTTATCATGAGCGTTTTAATCTTTGTCGATCAACTCGACGGACATATAAAAAAAGCTTCCCACGAAGCCCTCACCTATGGTGCTAAAATTGCTGAGCAAACCGGCACCACCGCCGAAGCCGTTGTTCTAGGCAGTGTGAACGAAGACCTGGCCGCACTAGGTCAGCATGGTGTAAAGAAAGTACACCATGTGCAAGCCGATGGCCTTAATCAGTTTGACAGCCAGGTATACACCAAAGTCATCGCACAGGTAGCCGAGCAAACCGGCGCCAAGGTTGTGATCTTCTCGAATAATTCCAGCGGCAAGGCCCTGGCGCCAAGAGTGGCGGTTCGCCTCAAAGCAGGCCTGGTTGCCGGCGCCACCGCACTGCCCGATACGGCAAATGGCTTCGTGGTGCGTAAGAATGTTTTTTCCGGTAAAGCCATCGCCAACGTAGCCATCAAAAGCGATATCAAAGTCATTTCGCTGAACGTAAACGCCTTTACCATTTCGCAAGGCGAAGGCACCGCAGAAGTGGTTCCCTTCAATGCTACGGTGGAGGCACCTAAAATGAAAGTGGTGGACAGCACGAAAACCGCCGGCAAGGTAACCCTTACCGAAGCCGATGTGGTGGTTAGTGCCGGTCGCGGTTTAAAAGGCCCTGAGAACTGGCAAATGGTAGAAGAGCTGGCTGACACTTTGGGTGCGGCTCTTGCCTGCAGCCGCCCGGTTGCCGATGCGCACTGGCGTCCGCACAACGAACACGTAGGCCAAACCGGTGTAGCCATTGCTCCCAATCTCTACATTGCAATTGGTATAAGTGGCGCCATTCAGCACCTCGCTGGCGTCAATCGCAGCAAAACGATCGTTGTGATCAACAAAGACGCTGAAGCGCCTTTCTTTAAAGCTGCCGATTACGGCATTGTTGGCGATGCGTTTGAGATAGTGCCGAAGTTTACCGAGGCCGTAAAAAAACTGAAAGGACAATCCTAACACAACATTTTCGGAAAAGCCAGGTGAAATTTTCATTTGGCTTTTTTCTTTTCCAGCCAGCAGTTATTGGAACTCAAATTGCGTCTGTTTAGCATTTAACGCTTAATTTTGGCCAAATTGGACACGTAGTATAGCTTGTATGAAAAAAATAGAACTGGAAATTGTGGCGCTTTCGCATAGTATTACGCAAACTCATTCTTATGCGGTGGTGCTCGGCGAGGTAAACGGATTAAGAAGACTGCCCATCGTGATTGGTGGTTTTGAAGCGCAAGCCATTGCCGTAGCCCTAGAAAAAATGCAGCCCAGCCGCCCGCTGACACATGACCTGATGAAAAACTTCATGAATGCCTTCAATATTGAATTACATGAAGTGGTGATCTCTGACCTGCAGGAAGGTATTTTCTACTCCAAGCTTATTTGCTCCTCTGATAATGATACCATAGAAATTGACAGCCGCACCTCTGATGCATTGGCTTTGGCCGTTCGGTTTGGCTGCCCGGTATATACCTACGAACATATCCTTGAAAGTGCCGGTATCCTGATGGAAGACACCGGTGCCGCCGGCAAAAAGAAGAGAACCTCTACCGTGACATCATCGGAAGAACACGGTGGCGGTGGCAAAGACGACCTCAAATCCCTTTCGCTGGAAGAACTGAATACCCTCCTCAACGAAGTGCTGGAACAGGAAGACTACATCCGTGCTATCGCCATTCGGGATGAAATCAATGCCAGAAAAAAAGGAAAGTGAGTCTGGAGTTTTGTGTCTGGAGCCTAGGGTTCTTCAGGCGCAAGTCTCAAAGGAATAGTTGGTCATAACCTTAATGAAGTTTGCATTATCACGACAACCCCAAACACCAAACCCCAGACGCCAAATTTGATTCTTTTTCCCAACTGCAAAATCAATCTTGGTCTTCACATTCTTCGCAAGCGAGAAGATGGTTATCACGACCTGCAAACCGTGTTTTATCCCCTGCCGCTGCAGGATGCGCTGGAAGTGGTTCGACACCCCTCTCCCATGACCGATATTGAATTTACTGCTTCGGGCCTGACGGTACAGGGAAACCTTTCCGACAACATCTGCTTTAAAGCATATCATCTCATAAAACAAGACTTTCCGGACCTGCCGCCCATTAAATTGCACCTGCACAAGACCATTCCCATGGGCGCCGGGCTGGGTGGTGGCAGCGCAGATGGAGCGTTTATGCTTTTACTGTTGAATAAAAAATTTAACCTGGGAATAGATGAAAAAGGACTGATCCGTTATGCTTTATTATTGGGCAGCGATTGCCCGTTCTTTATCAAAAACACACCATCTTTTGCTACAGGTCGCGGTGAGATCCTGGAGGATTGCCCCATTGACCTTCCAGAATACCAATTTGTTGTGGTCAATCCCGGCATTCATGTACCTACCGGCTGGGCATTTTCTCAGATCACGCCATCGGCTGATAGACCCTTGCTGAAGGAAATTATTCGGTTACCAGTAGAAAACTGGAAAGAAGGACTAACGAACGATTTTGAAGCTCCCGTGAGCCAGCATCACCCCGAAATTGCCACTATCAAACAAACCCTGTACGAACAAGGTGCTGTTTATGCGTCCATGTCAGGCTCGGGTTCAACTGTTTTTGGCATCTTTCCAAAATCAGGCGAACCGCTCTTTTCATTTCCTGCGCATTATTTTGTGAAATTTATCCCCTCCTCTCTCCTCTAACTGCCAAGGCCGTACTTTTGCCGCCTGATGGAAATTTACAAGGACTTTTCGTTTGACAGTGCTCACTTTCTGCCCCATGTACCCGACGGGCATAAGTGTAAGAACATGCATGGTCATACTTATAAACTGCGTGTTTTTGTAAAAGGTCAACCCGACCCGCACCTGGGCTGGGTCATGGATTTTAAAGAATTAAAGGACATTGTCAATCCAATCATCGACCAGTTGGACCACAAACTGATCAACGACATTGAAGGCCTGCAAAATCCCACGGCCGAAAACATTACGGTTTGGATCTGGAACAAGATCAAACCCCTTCTTTCCAACCTGAGCAAAGTAGAATTATACGAAACGCCGACGACAGGAGTGATTTATAGCGGAGAATAAGGAGACAGAATTCAGGAGTCAGGAATCAGGAGAAATTGATGTAAAGTTCTGCACTTCCTAGCCAGACAATTCTGCCAAAAGACCATTCAGGTCCAGTGCTTCGGTGACCATTTGTAAATTCCCTTTTTCATCAAATGGCCAGTTCTTCTTTGGCCGGTCCCAGTACAATTCAATACCGTTATTATCCGGATCATTCAGGTACAAGGCTTCCGAAACGCCATGATCGGAGGCGCCCGTCAGAGGATAACCGGCTTCCAGCAATCGATTCAATACAGCGGCCAAGTCTTTTCGGGTGGGATACAAGATAGCCGCATGAAACAGCCCCGCGGACCGAACAGGTGCAGGCGGTGTTCCTTTGCTGTACCAGGTATTCAGCCCAATGTGGTGGTGATAGCCGCCGGCCGAAAGAAACACGGCACTTTCGCCATACCATTGTGTTACTTCAAAGCCAAGGATGTCGCGGTAGAACCCGAGAGCCCGGCCAATATCGGATACTTTCAGGTGTACATGGCCGATACAGGTTGCCGGCGGTACTTTGTAATCCATAATCGCTATTTTTGCTGGTATCGATGAATATCCCGGTTACCATATTTCTCTCGCAAAACTTAGACCTGCTCAACCACTAACGACGCGGGTATCCAATTTGCTGGCATAAGTCCGGCACCTTTCACATAACCGTTTTCATTACAATTCAAATCTACTTTGTATGCAATCAACAAAGCTTGCAAATGACACCCAATATTATTTAGAACTTGAAGAAAAGCATGGCGCCCACAATTACCATCCCCTTCCGGTGGTGCTCAACCGCGGCGAAGGTGTTTTCCTTTGGGATGTAGAAGGGAAACGCTACTATGATTTCCTCAGTGGTTATTCAGCGGTCAACCAGGGACATTGCCACCCAACGATCATTGCCGCACTGGTTGAACAGGCGCAAACCTTAACCTTGACCAGCCGCGCCTTTCACAGTGATCTTTTAGGTGAATACGCCCAGTATATTACCAACCTGTTTGGCTACCACAAAGTGTTGCCCATGAATGCCGGCGCCGAAGCCGTTGAAACAGCTATTAAACTTTGCCGTAAATGGGCATATGAGAAGAAAGGACTGGCAGAAAACAGCGCCAAAATCATTGTATGCGAAGGCAATTTTCATGGCCGCACTTCCACCATTATTTCATTCAGCAGCGATCCTGGCGCAAAGAAGAATTATGGCCCGTATATGCCGGGCTTTATTTCGATTCCTTATAATGACCTGGACGCCTTGCAACAGGCACTGCAGGACCCAACTGTTGCCGGATTTTTGGTAGAACCCATCCAGGGTGAAGCCGGCGTGGTAGTGCCGGATGAGGGTTATCTGCGCACTGCCTATCGCTTGTGTAAAGAGGCAGCTGTGCTTTTTATGGCAGATGAAATTCAGACAGGTCTGGCCCGCACCGGCAGAATGCTGGCCTGTGATCATGAAGGTGTCCGTCCTGATGTTCTCATTCTCGGCAAAGCCCTGAGTGGTGGCGTGCTGCCCATCAGTGCCGTACTGGCTGATGATGATATCATGCTGACCATACAACCGGGTGAACACGGATCCACCTTTGGCGGTAATCCCCTGGCCTGTAAAGTGGCTATGGCCTCGCTGCAGGTTTTACAGGATGAAAGCCTCGCACAAAAGGCGGACGAACTGGGCCGTTATTTCAGGGAGAAAATACAAGGAATTGGCTCGCCTTTTATCAGTATCGTGAGGGGAAAAGGCTTGTTGAATGCTATTGTAATTGATCACCCCAACAAAGAAGCTGCCTGGGAATTGTGCCTGCGAATGAAAGAAAACGGATTGCTGGCCAAACCAACGCATGGTGATAAAATTCGCCTTGCACCACCATTGGTAATTTCCCGTGAACAATTGAACGATTGCATCGACATCCTGGAAAAAAGCCTGGATGTGTTGCAGTAAGTATAATTAGACTTGTTGTGTCGGGCCCGCAGCAGCGGGCTTTTTTTTAACCGGTGCCAGCAGCCCTGTAACAAACAGGAGCACTGCGCTGACAAGCAATACATAAAGACCTGTACGGCGAACAGGGCAATCGCCCAATTGGCAAGCCGGCAGGAGCATAAAATTACGAAAGCCCCAAGCCAGGTTAAAAGCGGAGAATACCATCGCGGTTCTTCGCGACCATACACGATTAATGAGGAAGAAAATCACGAATAGCCCGGTCCATACAAAATGAAAATAAGCTGGCTTGCCAAAAGAAGTCCCGGTGGTTTCCACACCGGTGATGGTAATGCCTTTGCTTTCGATGGCCATCCAGGGCATAAAGCAGCTCCAGATAAGGGCGGCAGCAACAACAATGGGAATCAAAAATCGCATGCAGACAGTTCGATAATAAGCGGCAAAAGTACGACGTGCTTATTTTACCAGCACCGAAAAACCCCAGGGAGATAGTACAAGGGGACTATTCGCCGGCAAAGAAACATTTTGTTCCGAAAACGCATCCATAAATTGTCCTTCATGTTTTCCCGGTAAATGAACAACTCTCTCCTCCCCTGAAAAATTCAATAAAACCAAAACAACCCTTGTGGAGGCAATCCTGGCAAACCCCAATACTCTTTGTCCTTCCTCTGCAGCAATAATCTCTACCGGTGCTCCGGTTGCAAGGGCAGGGTGCTGTTTCTTCAGGTCAAAAAGGATTTTGTAAAAGCTGTGCAGGGCACATTCCGCCCCCCATTCAATTACGTCTTTTTCAAAAAACTGCAGCCGCTTGTGATTGGGCAGTTCCTGCCCGCTGTACAGGAGCGGCACACCGGGCCAGGTGCAACTGAATACGGCCAGGACGTTGGCCAGTTCTCCATACTTTTCATACTCGGTACCATTCCAGCTGTTCTCATCGTGGTTAGTGGTGAACCAGGCTTTGCTACCAGGCGCCTGCTGGTATTGTTCCAACACCTGCAGCAGGTCAGAAAAAGAAGCATTGCCCTTGTAAAACTGCTCGGCTTTGTGCATCCACTTCCAGGTATACGCAGCATCATACACCTGCATGTATTCGGGATTATCCAGGGAGTCCAGTTCTCCCAGCCAGAAAAGCGGTTTTATCGCTTCCAGTTGCGGTTTGGCTTCGACCCAAAAATCCAGTTCTACCCAAAATGCCAGGTCGCAGCGAAATCCGTCAATGTCAGTTTCCCGGATCCAGAATGCCATAGCATCAATCATGGCCCGGCGCATATCGCCGTTTTTAAAATCGAGCTCAATGATATCATCCATACCGGAAGCTTTTTTAAAG
The DNA here is from genome assembly GCA_035998945.1 of Flavisolibacter sp. Lineage (GTDB taxonomy): Bacteria > Bacteroidota > Bacteroidia > Chitinophagales > Chitinophagaceae > Flavisolibacter. Next base: position 172,341 of record DASYHD010000032.1, read on the forward strand.
TCGCCGGTATGCTCATCCCGTTCAAACCATTCAGGATGCTCCCAGGTCCAGCGATGGTCCCATCCTGTATGATTTGCCACCCAGTCGAGGATAACTTTAAAACCCATGTTATGTGCCTTTTGCACCAGGGTTTTAAAATCGTCCAGCGTTCCAAACTCTTCCGCAACTGCAGTATAATCCGAGCAGGCGTAATAGCTTCCCATACTGCCCTTTTTTGCTTTTTGTGCAATGGGTGTGATGGGCATAAACCAAAGGGTTTCCACGCCCATATCTTTCAGCCGCGGCAGGTGTTGCGCAAAAGCATTGATTGTTCCTTCTTCCGTGTACTGCCGCAGGTTTACTTCGTATATGTTGGTATGTTGAATCCAGTCTTGCATAAGTGCTAAAGATAGAGCGATAGGGGTGAAAGTTGAAAACAGGTTAAGGTTTAGATTGAAGTTAAATTGAGTGTGCCTCTACTCATCCTTCATAGCAATAGCTACATCAACACTCCTTTGCTATCAAACCTCAATCTGAACCTTAACCTAAACCTAAATCTCCTCCTCTCCTTCCTACCTTTTCACTCTTAGCTTACTTTTGTGTCCAATGAAAAGCTTCGACGTTCCTGTTGTGTACCGCAGTCCGTTGATCTCCGCCATCAAAAAGGCGCGGAAGGAAGAGGACCGCATGAAGAAAGACTACTCTCCCACCTTACTTGATCTTGGCCCGCTGAAAGTTTACCTAGCCCGCCACTTTGGGTTTTGCTACGGCGTGGAAAATGCTATTGACATTGCCTTTCGTACAGTGGAAGAAAACAGGGACAAGCGCATTTTTCTCCTCAGCGAAATGATCCACAACCCGCAGGTAAATGCAGACCTTCGGGCTAACGGTGTGCAGTTTCTGCAGGACAACTACGGCAAACAGATGATTCCGTTTGAAGCACTCTCCGCAGAGGACATTGTGCTGATCCCGGCATTTGGCACCACGCTGGCAATCGAAGAAAGCCTGCGCAACATTGGCATCCAGGTAGAGAAATACAATACCACCTGTCCCTTTGTAGAAAAAGTCTGGAACCGCAGTGAAGTCATTGCTAAAAAAGAATACACCATCATCATCCATGGCAAGCCCACCCATGAAGAAACCAGGGCTACGTTTTCACATGCAGCCGCTAACGCTCCATCAATGGTGGTAAAGGACATGCAGCAAACCGTAGAACTGGCAAAATATATTTTAGGAGAAAAACCCGCTGAACAGTTTTATACCGAATTCAAAAACCAGTATTCCGCAGGCTTTGATATGAGCAGGCACCTGGAACGGATTGGCGTGGTGAACCAAACCACCATGCTGGCTTCCGATACACAGGCAATAGCCGATTTTTTGCGGGAGACCATGATCAAAAAATACGGCCTGACGGATGACAATGTAAAAGAGCGCTTTGCCGATACCCGTGATACGCTTTGTTATGCCACCAACGACAACCAAACGGCTGTTACCGGCATGCTGTCCACACCAGCCGAACTGGCGATTGTGGTAGGCGGTTATAACTCGTCCAACACGTCGCACCTGGTGGAGTTGTGCGAAGAAAAACTGCCCACTTATTACATCAGCAGTGAGGAAAAAATGCTTTCCGCACAAACTATTTTGCACTATAATTTTCATACGGGCCAGGAGGTGGTAACGGAAGGTTATTTACCCAAAAAAGAACCGGTTTCAGTGTTGATCACCAGTGGTGCTTCCTGTCCCGATGCGATAGTGGAAGCAGTGATCCGCAGACTGACAACATTTTTTCCAGGCAGCAAAAGCGTGGAAGAAATGGTCGCAGCATTTGGAAGCTAGGAATCAGTCGGCATAGCAAGTGTGAGAACGAAGAATTGCACTGTTGAACATGATTGCAGTAGTACGAAAATCATCTTTCCATAAAAAAAGACGCTGTTGGTACAGCGTCTTTCTCTTTCGGGCAACCCATTTTAATGGGCCATATCTTTCACCAGGACTGGTTTTGTATCTGGTGTGTATTCCCTTGTGTACAGCAGGTCGTAGTATTGTTCGGCCATACGGTTGCTGTCGAAACGGAACTGCACATCTCGCATACCATTTTTTACAATCTGGCGCCAAGTTGCCGGATCATCGTAATACAACGGAAGAATTTCTTCATTCAGGATCTTGTACAACTGGTCGAGATCATATTGATCCTGCTCCTGTACATGAACATTTGTATAATCAATCGGCGGCACCACAAAACCATTGTTGCCATGATGAACAAACTCAGGGATCCAGCCATCGTTGGTACTGAAGTTCACCGCACCGTTCATGGCAGCCGTCATACCGCTGGTACCTGAAGCTTCGCGGGGAACGCGGGGATTATTCAGCCAGCAGTCAGCTGCTTGTTTCAGGCGTTTGGAAAGCGCCAGCTCATACCCGATTACTACGGCTACGTTCTTGTACGCCTTGCTCAGGTGAACAAGATGATTGAATTCTGAAATAGCAGGATAATCCACCGGGTAGGGTTTACCGGCCCAGATGATCTGCACGGGATAATTTTTATTGTTCAGCAGGGCTTCAAAACGCTTAATGTCCGACGCAATCAGACCAGCTCTTTTGTATCCCGCAAAGCGACGGGCCCAGACAATGGTAAATACGTTCGGATCGAAGATTTTACCCGTTTGATCGGCAACAATCTCAAAGGCACGTTTTTTCATCCATCTTTTGCGGTCATCAAAGATCACATCATCGTTATCTTCTTTGGCCTTGTACAATTGCTTATCGGCCCAATAGCGCCAGTTTTGCGCATTGGTAATGGCAAGAATGGGGCAAATGCCTTCATACTTTGCCCACATGGTACGAGACACTTCGCCATGCAATTGCGAAACACCATTGGCGATACGGGCAAACCGCAGCGCTGCCAGCGAGTGGTTGAACTGGTCGTCGGTGATGCCGGTCAATTGGCGTACTTCGTCAATTGAGAGTCCGCTGAAGTAACTCATTTTGGCACACAGGTGAATGTCGTGCTTTTCATTACCGGCTTCCTCTGGTGTATGCGTGGTGAACACAAGACGCTTACGCACTTCTTCAATGTTCTTGTTGTATTTCTGGTAGAGATAAAATGCTGCCGAGATGCCGTGTGCTTCGTTCAGGTGGTATACTTCCGGGTTGAAGCCGATCTGGTCGAGTAGTTTGGCGCCGCCGGCACCCAGCAGAATGAACTGGGCCACTTTGGTAGATACGTTTGCATCGTAAAGGCGGTGCGTGATAGTTTGCGAAACATAATCGTTCTCCGGGATGTCTGTTGTCATCAAAAACAGAGGCGCCGAACAGAACGTGGTGGGCGGCAGGTACATCACCTTTACCCAAACCGGGTGGTCGTGAATGGTAAGGGAAAACTTGATGCCGGTGTCTTCCAGGAAGCTATAGATCTTTTCCATCCAGGTCACCTGCAGGGATTGATCCTGGTTGCGGGCCTGGTCGTAATAACCGTATTTCCAGAGAATGCCGATGCCGACAAGATTTTGGCGCAGTTCGTAAGCACTACGCATATGGGATCCGGCCAGGAAGCCAAGACCACCGCTGTAAATTTTCAGGGGTTGATGAATCGCGAACTCCATTGAGAAATAAGCGACACTTTTGGTAAATCGTTTATCAATGGGGTATGGAACACTATAAGATGTAAAACTCATTTTTAAATTTTTCAGTTGCACAAAATAAAGGATTTTAAAATTAGTGTGTAGTTACCACACTATTATGACCGATTCGGCCGGTTGGCATTTTTTGTAGACTCTTTCTGCTTTTCCTCCTTTTTGCGGGTGAACTTGCCGTCGAGCGGACAGTCGAGTCCGCGGTAATTGCCACACCCACGTTCTTCATTTAAGGATACTGTGTTGCCGGAAAAATTCAGCGCCAATATACAGGGATCGCCTCCTTGCCGGTAAACAGCCGTGGAAGAACTGGTCAGGATAAACTCACCTTTAAGTTCTCCTTTACAATCACCATCGCTGTTTTCAGTATGAATATAAACAAGGATTTGGTTTGCATAGCGACCATCGCGGATGGCAACGAGATTCTTTTTGTTTCTATAATAGTCCCCAGCCAGTTTATGTGTTTTTGGAAATGTATCGATGGGGTTGATTAAAACGCCCTGGTCATTGTTCAGCAGATCGGTCATAATAAGCGTAAACCGCTTCTCAGCAGGATCATAAGCGAGCACTTCTTTTCCTTCACCGGTAACAGCACCGCCGCTCCTCTCCGAGACAGCCTTTGTAATGGTAAACGATTTATCAACCGAACTGGTTTGCGAGGTTGCCGATTTATTATCCGGCACCAGGAAAGGCATGGCTGAACTGTAGTTTCCCTCTTTGTCAAAAAGAAGGAGAAAAGCAGCTTTTTTACCGCCTGCAGATCCTTTAACAATGTAATACGCATTGCGGTCCTGCTCCTGGAGCTTTGCCAGCGGCATGTATTTGATCTTTGTGGTTTTTCCAAACGCCAGCTCCTTCAGACTATCAGGCAGAAGGGGGGAAATATAACGTGATGACAAGGTATCCTTTTGTTCGTCCTTCAGCAAAGTGGTGTCAGATAACTGGTAAGGAACAGTTACCGTTTTAAAAGACCGAACGAAAGCAGCGGGCAGATCATTATCTCCGGCCGTGTCCGATTCACTGCTCCGATCATTGTTTCCACTGCATGCCAGCAGCAAGCATCCCAATACAACAAGGCCAATCCGGTACATAGTTGATTCTTTCTGTAAATAAAAGAAAAAAATGTGGAAGAATGGCTTGTCAGATTCAAGGTAAATTTTTAGGTTTACCTAAATTTTAAATTAGGGAACCTTGAATTATACGGTTAGTGAAGAAAATTACATCAAGGCTATCTACCACCTGCAGGAAGAAAGCGGCACTGTCAGTACCAATGCACTGGCCGAAAAGCTTTCTACCAAAGCAGCATCGGTAACCGACATGATGAAAAAGCTTAGCGCCAAAAAGCTTCTGCACTACAAACCCTATTATGGTTTTACGTTAAGTGCAGAAGGGCGAAAAGCAGCCCTTCTCATTATCAGGCGCCACCGCTTGTGGGAGTTTTTCCTATCGCAGAAACTGGGTTTTGAATGGGAGGAAGTACACAGTATCGCAGAAGAACTTGAACATGTCAGCAGCAAAAAGCTTATCGACCGCCTGGATGAATACCTGGGCTTCCCTCCTTTTGATCCGCACGGCGATCCCATTCCCGATCACAAAGGAAAGATCGTAAGTCGTAATCACTTACCCCTCCTGCTGCTGCCTAAAAACAAAACGGGTGTGGTGTGCCACGTTACCAACCAATCGGCTGAAATGCTGGAATTGCTGAAGCATAAGGAGATCGGAATCGGCACACGGCTGGAAGTAAAAAAGCATTTTCCGTTTGACCACTCCCTTGAACTCAAGGCTAAAAAACAAACCATAACCATCAGCGAACAATTGGCCAAAAACATTTTTGTTACGTATGACGAGACTTCAAAGTGATGCCTCCCTCAGCGAGGTGCATCAAAGTGTTGATACAACGAATGCGAAAAAACCACGCTGGCGCCGCATTCTTTCCTTCTTCGGACCTGCCTATCTGGTAAGTGTGGGTTATATGGATCCCGGCAACTGGGCTACCGACCTGCAGGGTGGCAGTAAATTCGGTTACTCGCTTCTCTGGGTTTTGCTTATGAGCAACCTGATGGCCTTGCTGCTGCAAAGTCTTTCGGCCCGGTTGGGAATTGTACGCGGCCGCGACCTGGCGCAGGCTAACAGGGAAACGTACCCGAAAAAGATCAACTTTTTTCTTTACATCCTGGCCGAAATAGCCATTGCCGCCACCGACCTTGCCGAGGTTCTGGGGATGGCCATCGGCATACAACTCCTTACCGGCATACCACTGCTATGGGCGGTGGCCATAACGGTGTTTGATACGTTTTTGCTGCTGCTGTTACAGCGGCTGGGCATGCGCAAAATGGAGGCATTTATCATTGCATTGGTCGTTATTATCGGGCTTTCGTTTCTAACAGAGATCATCTTGGCGAAGCCCGTATTGGGTGAAGTGGTAACCGGCTTTGTTCCTTCCATTCCCAATAATGAAGCCCTTTTTATAGCCATTGGCATAATTGGCGCCACGGTGATGCCGCACAATCTATACCTGCACTCGGCCCTGGTACAAACCCGAAAGATCCAACGCGATGAACAAGGCATCCGCAAGGCCCTGAAATATAATTTTATTGACAGCGCCGTGGCCCTGAATGCCGCCTTTTTTGTCAATGCAGCCATTCTTGTACTGGCAGCCACGGTATTTTACAAAGCGGGCCGTCAGGATGTGGCAGAGATCAGAACGGCGCATGAACTGTTGAACGGTTTACTGGGCACCAACCTGGCACCTACCCTGTTTGCCGTTGCCCTGATTGCTGCGGGGCAAAGCAGCACCATTACCGGAACACTTGCCGGACAGATTGTAATGGAAGGTTACCTGCGTATCCGCATTAACCCCTGGATCCGCAGGTTGCTGACGCGGCTGATTGCTATTATTCCTGCCGTCATTGTCATTGTCATCAATGGCGAAAACAACATTGATGACCTGCTGGTCTTCAGCCAGGTGATCCTGAGCTTGCAACTGGGTTTTGCTGTTATACCACTCATCCATTTTGTAAGCGATAAAAAAACAATGGGCGTATATACCATCAAGCCTTATGTACAATTTCTGGCCTGGCTCATTACTGCGGTGCTGGTTTACCTAAACCTCCGGATGGTATCGGAACAGGCCTTTGAATTTTTTGCTTCCAGCAACAATTCGATGTGGAAAGGCGTGATCATTTTTTCTACACTGCTCTATATTGTGCTGCTGGTTGTTACCATTGTATACCCGATGGTAAAGAAAACAAGGCAGCCTGCTTCTATCAAAGTGCATAAAAAGGAGGTGAGCATAGAAGCGATCGCTTTGCCCAAATACCGCCGGGTGGCCGTGGCGCTTGATTTTAGCGAACGTGATCAGACGGTACTTTCCCATGCCATGGTACAAGCCGAAAGCGGTGCAACCGTGATCCTGATTCATGTGGTGGAAAGTGCATCCGCCAAGATCCTTGGCCAACATAGCGATGATTATGAAACCCGTTCTGACCAGGAAAAACTGGATACTTATGCGGCGCAGTTACGGGAGTATAATTTTGTTGGCGAAACGCATCTTGGCTTTCGGAACCGGAGCAAAGAAATTCCACGGATTGTAAAAGAATCCAGAGCAGACCTGCTCATCATCGGTGCGCATGGACACAAGGGAATGAAAGACTGGTTGTATGGCGAGACGATCGATACGGTTCGCCACCAGTTGCGCATACCGGTGCTGATTGTGTAAAAATTTTAACCAACGTAAAAAAGCCGGCAAACAAATTATTGTTGCCGGCTTTGCATTTTCGTTTTGTTGCAGGTTACTCTTCCATCAGTTCTTCGTTCTCCACAATGTTTTTGAGGCGCAGCGCCAGTGTCACTACTTCAGTAATCTGCTGGCCCTTCTCAAAACAATGTGTGGCACCCATGCCCCTCAATTTGGCTTCCAGGCTACGCATGCCGGTCGAATACATGGCTACCGGAATGTCCCGCAAGCCATCATCCATTTTCATGCGCATCAACACCTCTCCCCCATTCATGCCGGGCATATTGTAGTCCAAAACAACCAGGGATGGGTAAAGGTCTGAATGTGGCAGGTTCTGCAGGTACTTTAAAATATCCTCCCCGCTGTTGAATACTTTAACCTGTTCGGCGTAATTCAGTTCGGTGAAAGCCAGATGCATTATATACCTGTCGTCTGCATCATCTTCTACCAATAAAATGCTGTGGCTCTTACTCATAACGCGATAGTTTCGGCTGGTAAAATACGACATAAACCGAAGAAACCGCAAAGTCCCCTGTATTATCTCTTCTTTTGATAGGAAAAAACCTTCATAAAAAGCCCTTCCTTACAGGTCATCGGTTACAAATTTTTTGCGGGTAAAATATAGGTATGCCGAGATATACAAGATAATAGCAATCACCAAGCTTAACGCGGAGGGTGCATTTTTATAGATCACCTCTTTGCCAAACGGAAAGGGAATCAGCACATCGGATGTCTGCAGGGGCAGAAAATAGGCGTATGGCGCCATGTTAAGCTGAAAGGTAAAGATGGCCGTGATCAGCCATTCGAAAATGAGACCAAACAGAATAAAAACAATTATGGCCAAACCGCTGCGGCGAAATAGAACAGCCAACAACAACGCAAAAAAGATATAGGCGATGGACTGCAGGAAAATATAAGCCAGGTATTCCATTCCTGTTGTGCTGAAAGCACTGTTGGTGATGGAACCAAAGGTTAAACCGGTGGCAAAATTGATCAGTGTGATGACCACAGCCAACAGCAGGATCATTACCATTTTAACGGTAATGAACTGGTGGCGGCTCAGTCCATCAATAATATTCTGCCGGTGGGTTTTGAAATTAAATTCATTTGTCATCAGCATGATCATCAGCATACCGGGGAAATAAAGCAGCCAGCTGCTTGTCCAGCCTACGGTTTGCCAAACTTTTGGAAAGGCAAATGGATTGCCGAAGATTTGCTCCGCACCGGGATTGCGCTCAAAGGTTTGTTGCTGTATATTCCAGAAGATATAGTTAACCAGGAAAATAGAAGCCAGATATAAGATTGTGAATACCCAGAAAGCACGGTAATTCTTTATTTTCAGCCATTCGATTTTCAGAAGATGAAGCATAACAGGTGTATAAAAGTTTGGGTTATTGTTCGCTAATGGTACCGGTAATTTCAAGGAAGGTTTTTTCCAGCGTTTTGCGTTGCGGCAGCAGGCGTTCCAGTACAATGCCATTCTCAAAAAGTGCTTTGTTCAGTTCCCGTGCCGAGAGGCTTTGTTCGCAAAGTATCCGAACATATCCATCCTGCAGGTAGGCATCCTTCACACCGGGAATTGTTTTCACCACTACCAGCAATTGCTCGTTGTTATCCGCACTGATTTCAATAGATGCATAGGCATCTGCATTGCGGGAAAGCACTTCGTGTACCGTGCCCACTGTTTTCAGGTCACCTTTCTGAATGATGGCAACATGGGTACACACTTTTTCTACTTCATCCAGTATGTGGCTGGCCATGATGATGGTTTTCCCCTCAGAAGCCAGTTGCCGGATCAGTTCGCGGATCTCTGCAATTCCCACCGGGTCCAAACCGTTGGTAGGTTCATCAAACACCAGCACATTGGGGTTACCCAGCAGTGCGGAAGCAATGGCCAGGCGCTGTTTCATCCCAAGTGAATAGGTGCTGAACTTACTTTTTCTTCGCTGGTAAAGATTGACCTTTGTCAACACGTCATCAATCTGGTCCAGCCCCCTGCCCTTGATTTCGGCGGCAATGCGAAGGTTTTGCTCGCCGGAGAGATAATGGTAGAAGTTGGGCGTTTCCAGCAAGGTTCCAATCTGTTTGCGCCGATCGGCATCAGGCGTTACGCCGAAAAACTGGAAAGTGCCGGAGGTGGGACGAAGAATATCCATCACAATCCCCAGCAGCGTGGTTTTGCCGCTACCGTTTGGCCCCAGGATGCCAAACACACTTCCTTTGGGCACATCAAAAGAAACATTCTTTAGTGCCTGGATAGAGCCATAAAATTTGGTGATATTCTGAACCGATAGTACAGCAGTCATCAAGGTATATTTTTTGGAAGATAGGTTTTCCTTACCGTTCATGCAACCTTTTTGATGAACGGTAATAGGGAAAGAAGAAGACGAAAAGGAGTGATAAGCAACAAAAAAGGACAGACAGATTCCATTTTTACTGTTCACAAAGAACAACAAATCCCATCTTTGATTGTAGAAAGAATATGGCAACTATTGTAATTACGGGCGGAACCGGCATGATAGGTACGGCATTGTCAAAAGCACTGGCTGATAAAGGACACGATGTGATTATCCTTACACGCAAAGCAAAACCTGCAAAAGGAAATATCCAGTTCAAAGAATGGAATGTAGAAAAAGGGACGATCGATGCATCGGCAATTACTACGGCAGATTATATTGTTCACCTGGCAGGAGCAAACGTGGCAGACGGCCGGTGGACGGAAAAGCGTAAAAAACAAATTATTGACAGCCGGGTGAAAAGTGGTGGACTGCTGGCAAAGGCATTGCATCAGCATCCCAACAGGGTAAGGGCCGTCATCAGTGCTTCCGCACAAGGATGGTATGGTCCCGATCCGCAGATACCCAATCCCCGTCCATTTACAGAAACAGATCCCCCGCATACCGATTTTTTAGGCACCACCTGCAAAGCCTGGGAAGATGCCATCGCACCGGTAGCGCAGTTGGGAAAGCGACTGGTGATCTTTCGCATAGGCATAGTGCTTAGCAATGAAGGAGGTGCTTACGCCGAATTTAAAAAACCTGTTAGGTTTGGCGGAGCTACCATTTTAGGCAGCGGCAACCAGGTAATAAGCTGGATTCATATCAAGGACCTGGTTCGGCTTTTCGTAACAGCCATCGATAACGACAACTGGAAAGGTGTGTACAATGCCGTTACCCCCAACCCGGTTTCCAATAAATCCCTGATCCTGCAGATCGCCAAAGAGAGAGGCAAATTTTATGTGCCTCTCAAAGTGCCATCAATTGCGTTAAAGATTGCGTTGGGCGAAATGAGCATCGAGGTGTTGAAGAGCACTACCGTCAGTTCAAAAAAAGTGCAGGACATGGGGTTTGCGTTTCATTATCCCACAATAGGGAAAGCGGTAGCAGCACTGGAATTTAAAGCATAAAAAAGCGAAGCAGCTGTTTGCACATAAACAACTGCTTCGCTTATCAATTACACTTTTCTGCGATCAGAATGCCTTTTTCACTTCCGGTACCGGCGGTGTTTGCGGTTGCGTATACAGGGTTTGGTTCACCGCTTTGGGATCGCCCTGATACACCCAGTTGAACTTACCAATGTACTTGTTAAAGACCTGGTTGACATCGGCCGGTTTTACGGCCTGCAGGTCTTCTTTCAGGGTAAAGGCTTTTTTCCAGTCACCCTGTAAAACCTCAAAATTGCCTACCAGGTTAGCCAGTGCGCCATTGGTTTCATTGGTAGCATAGAAGTTGGTCGTGTACGTGTTTTTTGTATTCTGTACATCATCTTCCGGGAAGCCTTCTTTTTTGATCTTGTCCACCATGTTACGGACCACTGCAATGTACTTGTCGGGATCTTTGGTGGTCACATACATCATGGAGTAAGGCGTTAAGCCTGTGCTGATGCCGGCTGACGGCGCATAGGATAACCCGTTATTGGTGCGAACTTCCAAAAACGCTTTGTTGTAAAACATACGTGAGGCCAGCAAAGCAGGATAGTATTCTTTTGAATTGGCCTCAGGAGCACCGGAAATGCCCATGATGTAATTGGTCGCCACATCTCTTTGTTGCGGAACAAATGTATTTTCTTTTGGAACATAGGTTTCCCGCTTCAAAACGAAAGGCTTGCCTTGAGGAATCTTCTGAATGAGCGCTGTCATTTTTTTCTGCAGTTCTTCTTTGGCAAGATCACCAACCACCACAAAAAAGATCCGCGAACGGGTAAGTGTCTGATCCAGGTAGGCCTTTGTTGCAGTTGGTGTTAACTTCTCGATGGCTTCCACTGTGCCATTCGGCATCTTGGCGTAATCCATTCCTTTAAAAACAGATTCCATTGCCATTTTCTGCAGGGCAAAATCAGGATTCGACTCCTGCTGGCGCAATTGTGTCAGCGCTTCATTTTTGATGCGGTCAAATTCTTTTGCATCAAACTTAGGCATGGTGACCGCCTCTACATACAAGGGCCAAACGGTTTCAAAATCTCCCTTAATGCAGTTCAACACCACGCGGGATGCATCCTTTCCGGCAAAGCCGTACATCTGTGCATCGACATCGTCCAGTGCATTTTTGAAACTGTTTTTGTCGCGTTTTTGTGTGCCGCATTCGGTAAGGGCACGCAGGGCCAACCGCTCAATGCCAGCCTGGTCGGCTGCATAATTTTGTACGCCGCCTTTGATCACCATGTCTACCTGTACAATCTCATTTCCACTGGGCACCACAATCACCTTAACACCATTCACCAGCATTTCGTAGGGCTTTGCTTGCTGTGCACTTGCACCAAAGCCGATCAGCAGGAAAAAGAAAAGTATATTTTTCATGACCAAAATTTTAATTTTTGAAATAGGTGGAAGGATTGTATTGTTTGTTCATCTCGGCATTGATAATCATGCCGGCCACGTAGGGTTTACCGGTCACGTACCTGTTTACGTAATTCAGAATATCCTGCCGTGTCACCTTATCCATGGCGTCGAAATAATCAGTGAAGTAATTCAATGACGTACTCGTCCAGTTATAGGTAACTGTTTTGGAAAGATTGGAGGGCTTTTCGTTCTCCCTGATCTGCTGACGCTTTAAAGCTTCTTTTGCCCTTTTCAGTTCGGCTTCACTGAAATAGTCTGCCGTTCCCCACTGGCCAATCTGGTTCATAACTTCTTTGTAACAGGCTTCCATTTTGTCGGCAATAGGCGTTACTGAAACAACGATCGGACCTGTGTAGCGGTTGGTCTGATAACCCACATTGGCTGAACTCGCCAATCCTTTTTCCAAAAGACTTTGCGCCCACTTAGATGAATTCAGGGAAAGTATTTTCGAGAAAACATCTGCTGCAATGGTAGCAACTGAATCGTTGCGGGTGTCAGGACCATGCCAAACGAACATCATTTGCGGTGTTTTGGCAATGGAAGACTCTTTGATGAAGTATTCTGTTTTTTGCAGCGGCGGAAATTCAGGCACCGGGTATTTTACGTGCGGGTCCATGTCGGATGGCTGCCAGTCGCCAAAGATCTGTTGGGCCATGGCAAATGCTTTTGCCGGTTCCACATCGCCTGCAATCACCAGTAGCGAGTTGTTGGGTACGTAATATTTTTCTTTGATGACCATCATTTTTGCCGGCGTGGCCGAATTGATGATATCATGATCGCCGATGGGATTTTTGCGGGTAAACAGATCACCCCAAACCCGCTTACCGGTTTCATAATATAACTGGAACCCTGGATCACTTTCGGCCCGTTGAAATTCACCGTCCACCACAGGCCGCTCTTTCTGCATGTCTTCTTCGCGGTAGATGGGATAGCGGATGGCCGCATTCATGAATTTAAGCCCAGCTTCCAAACTGTCGCGGTTAAACGTAAAAAAGTAGTTTACTCTTTCGGTTCCGGTGGTGCCATTCCACAGGGCGCCGAGTTCCTGCGTACGTTTCAGGAATTTTTCCTGGTCGGGATAATCTTTGTTGGCTTTAAAAAACATGTGTTCGAAAAGGTGCGAAAGCCCGCTGTATTCAGGCCCTTCGGTATAGGCACCGTTTTTTACGGCAATTTCAATGGTAGCCAGCGGTACTTTGTGATTTTCTATCACCACTACTTCAAGGCCGTTGGGCAGTTTCTGCCAGTAGTAATCTTTGGGAAGGCGAGGCTGCGCCGTTGCCGCCAGTGCATAACTGGCGCCCAGCAATAGCAAGAATCTTTTCATAAACAGAATGCTTTAAGGATTAGCCTAATATACCACGAAATACCACAGATGCCGCAAGCTGCTGCCGTTATTTTATGGGCGGAGCGATAACATGAAAAAAGGCAAGCCTGCTTATCCTACAACGGGCGGCGGCATAAAATTTTCCGGCCCTGTGGCGGCGTGGTTCCAGTGGTAGATGTTGGTAAACTCACCCACCTTTGCCTTGTAATTGTAATAGTCAAGCCGGTGCAGCCCGATGCCGTCAATGTCTTCCTGTTTTACTTTCCGGTACATCGGGTGCATAGTGCCGCCTTTTTGACCGGCGGGAACGGCAGGATCGTACTGGTATTGGGGATCTACCAAGGTTCCCCGGGGATACATAATGCCCGGTATACCGGCGCCACGAATATCCAGGTGGCGGGGGTGATCGAGCCCTAAGGTATGCCCGTACTCATGGGCTGCGGTAGTGGAGCCTTTGTATAAATTCTCCAGGAGAAAATATCCCGTGTTGCAGCCCAGGCCATCCACAAACGAAATGCTGCCGTGTACAAATTCTTCGATGCGGAAATAATTGTTGCGGGGATCCACATTCTGCAGCACTTCCAGTTCCGGAACGTCGGCCCGCAGTTCAGCGGTAATGCGGAAGCGAACAAGGTATTCATGACCACCCAACACGACACTGCCCTGTGGTTCGTTCCACATCGTTTCAATTTCATCACGAATTTGTTCTGTCAATGCCTGGCTGGCGGCATTGCCATAGCATACCAGGTGCGAAGAAATGGCAATACACTTTCTCCCGCTTTCGATTTCAGCTTCTCCCATACCTGTAAAATAGGTAAGATCGGCTGGCAGAACAAAGTTTTTTCTGCTTTCATGTCGTTTCATCCCTTCTATTTACCGGTTCGTACAATTTCACTTGCCGGCTCCGTAACAATATTTTTTATTTGTAAAAAACCAGAACTTGAAAATTACTGCCTGTCTTCTGCTCCTCTTTGTTTTCGCTTTTTGCAAGCAGGAAAAACCTATCCTGGCACCGGAGAAACCACAAGAAAAGAAAGTTGTTTACGAAATTTTTGCTGCCCGGAATTACACCGGCACACAGGTAGAAAATGTAAAGGCCGAACTGCGCCTGCAGATGCGCATCATCAACTACCAAACGGGTGCACAAAGCCTGGTTTGGGACAGCATTTTGCCCGTACGCCGTATAGCCGACTTCCCGCTTTACGATAACCGATTCATTGTAGAAAAAATGTATCCCGTTTTGAACAGCCACCAAAAGCTGAACGGTTCCTATTCGATCATTTACCGTGATGGTGAAACCATTAGCCAGGCAGGCAGTTCAGACGAGGCTGGCCCCGGCACGGATGCAATCACCCTGCAGGCCGACCTGTAATTGAGTCCCGTTGCTTATTGAAAGTGAAGCGAAAAAAGCTGCTCTTTTTCCTCCCGGCCGCGAAAGCCGGTTTCGCCGATTTCACGGATCACAAAGCCATTGGTATGCTGCAACCCGCCTAAAAAATCATTGGTCATCACGTAGGAAAAACCCAGTTCATTGCATTTGCTCCGGATGCGGGCCGTTGTGTTCAACGTATCGCCACTGAACACCAGTTCTTTTTTGATGATGCCGATATAGCCCGCCGTTACTTCGCCGGCATGGATGCCTGTTTTAAAACGGGGCATGAAGCCATACGTTTGCAGGTAATACTCTTCCCGTCGTTCAATGGCATCCACAGCCTGCTTTACAAAATGCAGGCAACGGAATTTATTCTCCGGCGTGTTCTGCCACGAAATACTAACCTCATCCCCTACATATTGGTAAATGCTGCCGTTGTTCTCAAGAATCGGATCGGTAATATCAGCAAAGAAATCTTTGAGCATGTTGAAATAGCGTTCGTGCCCCAACCGCTCAGCAATGGCGGTGGAATCATTAATGTCGAGAAAAAGAAAGATGCGGTTTTCCTGTCGCGGTTTGTTGTACCGGCCCCGCAGCAGGTTACGAATGCCTCCTGGCCCGTACTTGTCTGATATCTCCAGGATCATGATGGAAAGAAAAGAAAGCACACCGAGATCGATCATGAACACAAGAAAGCTGGGTGTATAGATGATCTTTTCTATGTAAACATCACGAAACGCGGCAAACGTGCCGTTGTACCGAAAAACAAAATAAATCGCCAGGAAAAGTAGGGAAACGGCCAGGAAAAGAAAAAAAGTCAGCGTCATGCGCAGGATGGTAGACAGCCAAAGCGGGAAACGGCGAAATGCATTTTTCAGGTAGAAAGCTTCGGCGCCGGCCACAATAAATCCGATAATGGCAAAAGCAAGCGAAAAATAACTTAAACGCCGTGTACGCAACAGCTCTTTGTCCACCTCTACAATGTTATACAGCATAAGGATACTGAACAAGACCCAGATGATGGCAATAACCGTCACCAGGTAAAGCCGGTAAAGGAAGGCTTTTTTGAATCGCATACGCGGCTGGTTTTAACGCGAAACGTCAAACGTGAAAAGTGAAAAAGATCGTTTTTGGCATTCCGTTCACCCAAGTTACATGAAGTATTTTTTTACTGCAAACAAATAGCAAAAGCGGTTGTGCCACATCCCTGGTTTCTCGTCTCACATTTGACATTTGCCGTCCTTAGTTCCGCACTGGCTTGCCCCCCTTCAACACCGATTGAATGCGTTCCAAAGTTTTGCGTTCGCCGCAAAGTGAAAGAAAAGCTTCCCGTTCCAGGTCGAGCAGGTATTGCTCGCTGACAAGCGTAGCTTCGCTCAGGTCACCCCCGCACATAACATAAGCCAGTTTGCGTGCCACCAATGCATCGTGTTCCGTAGCATAACCTGCTTTCAGCATACCGTTGATCCCGGCAAACATTGAACCCAGGGCACCTCTACCCAAGGCTTTTACGTCTTTGCGCTGAACCGGTGTTACATAACCGCTGTCAAAGATTTCGATCACTGATTTTTTGGCTTCCTGTACACGACGATCCTGGTTCATTACCACTTCATCCAGGCCTTTCCGGTAGATGCCGAGCTGATAAGCTTCGTGTGCCGATGTGGCCACTTTCGCTGTGGCAATGGTGAGAAAACGATTTTTGAGCGTGATGGTTTCCGGTTCGTCTTCATGCATTTCATCGGATGCACGCAGGACAAATTCCTTGGTGCCGCCACCGCCGGGAATAAGGCCCACACCCAGTTCAACCAGCCCGGTATAGGTTTCTGCGGCCGCACACACCTTATCGCTGTGCAGGCTCATTTCGCAGGCACCGCCAAGCGCCAGTCCGTGCGGCGCCACCACCACCGGTACCGAAGAATAACGGCAACGCATCATCGTATTCTGAAACATGCGAATGGCCATATCCAGCTCGTCCCACTCCTGCTCGATAGCAAACATGAAGATCATCCCCACGTTGGCACCGGCACTGAAGTTGCCGCCTTCATTGGCAATTACAAGTCCTTTGTACTCTTTTTCCGCCAGTTCAATGGCTTTGCTGATGGCTGTGAGCACATCACCGCCAATGGAGTTCATTTTGGTATTCCACTGCAATCCGAGTACACCATCACCAATGTCATACAAACGGCTGCTGTTATTCTTCCATACCAGTTTATCCTGGTAGTTGCTCAGGATAATAAATTCATTGCTGCCCGGAATGTCTTTGTATTGTTTTGAAGAAGGGTCATACACCAACGTTCTGCCCCCTTCCACTTTGTAAAATGTTTTGTTGCCACCAGCCAGCATATCTTCTACCCAGGACGCTACGCTGTATCCGGCTTCTTTCATCGCTTTTGCCGTTCGCTCTACGCCCAGTACGTCCCAGCTTTCAAACGCACCAATCTCCCAGCCGAAACCAGCCTTCATCGCATCGTCGATGCGGTAAACTTCATCGCTGATCTCGGGAATGCGATGCGAGATATAGGAGAATAAGCCATAATGAAAATGACGGTAAAATTCACCCGCCTTATCCCCTCCGCCAACCAGCATTTTCAGGCGCTGTTTCAGGTCATCAACCGGTTTGGCTGCATCTACCGAGGCAAACCTTGGTTTCTGCCGTGGTGCATAATCCAACGTTTGCAGGTTGAGGGTAAGGATCTCTTTTTCGCCGCCACTGCCTTTTGTTTTTTTAAAGAACCCCTGGCCGGTTTTGTCTCCGAGCCATTTATTTTCTACTACTTTGTTTAACCATTCCGGAATCCTGAATACGTCGCGTTGTTCATCCTGCGGACAATTTTCTGCCACCCCTTTTGCTACATTCACCAGTGTATCGATACCGACCACATCTGCAGTACGGAACGTGGCTGATTTAGGCCGGCCGATGATAGGACCTGTGAGTGCATCTACTTCATCGATGGTCAGTCCCAGTTTTTCCACCAATTGAAAAATAGCCATGATACCAAACACACCAATGCGGTTGGCAATAAAAGCCGGTGTATCCTTTGCCAGAACTGTGGTTTTGCCAAGATACAGGTCACCATAATGCATCAGGAAGTCGATAACATCTTTGCTCGTTTCGGGAGAAGGAATGACTTCAAGCAGGCGCAGGTAACGTGGCGGGTTGAAAAAGTGCGTACCGCAGAAATGTTTTTTAAAGTCTTCACTCCTGCCTTTTGAAAGCAGGTGAATGGGAATGCCCGATGTATTGGTGGTAATGAGCGTTCCGGGCCTGCGGTACTGCTCTACTTTTTCATACAGCGATTGTTTAATGTCGAGGCGCTCCACCACCACTTCAATCACCCAATCATAACCACCAATCTCTTTCAGATTATCATCAAAATTGCCGGTGCTGATGCGTTTAACAACATCCTTTGTATACATCGGTGAAGGATTGCTTTTGACAGCTGCTGCCAGCGAACTATCAACGATCTTATTGCGTAGTGCCTTGTCTGTACTGTCTTTGGCGTCTGCCGGTACAATGTCCAATAAAAGAACCTGCAAACCAATGCCCGCAAAATGACAGGCAATGCGGGACCCCATAACGCCACTACCTAAAACTGCAACCTTTTTGATGATTCGTTTGCTCATAGAGAAATTAGTTAGTTAAACAACTATATCTGTGAAGATAGGGAAATAATGAGCAACTATGAAAAGGAGAAAATGGGAAAATGTGAGCGAAGATGATATGCGGATATACAGATATGCGGATACGATAATTTGATAATGCAATAATGTCTGTATTGGTTAATACGAACAGACAAGCATTGATCTAAGCAATCGCAAACACCAAATCCCACACCCCAAACTATTCCTTGCCTTCCACTACAATCACAATCTCCCCCTTCACGGTTTTTTGTTTGAAGTGATCGTGCACCTCCTGCAGGGTACCTCGTGCATTTTCTTCGAACATTTTCGTGAGTTCGCGGCTGACACAGCAATTGCGGTCCGCACCGAAATACTGGATAAAGTCTTCCAGCGTTTTTACCAGCCGCATAGGACTTTCATAGAAGATGAGTGTCCGTTCTTCTGTAGCCAGTTGTGTAAGCAAGGTATGGCGGCCTTTTTTTAAGGGGAGAAATCCTTCAAAGGCAAAGCGGTTGGTGGTAAGCCCGCTGTTGACCAGCGCCGGCACAAAGGCCGTGGCACCGGGCAGGCATTCGACTTTAATGTCGTTCTTGATACATTCCCGCACCAGCAGGAAAGCCGGATCGCTGATACCGGGTGTACCGGCATCGGTAACAACAGCCATGGTTTTGCCGGTGAGCAACTGGTCTACCAGGTGCTGCAAAATCTTATGCTCGTTGTGCTGGTGATAAGGCGACAACGGCTTTTGGATCTGGTAATGATTGAGCAGTTTGGAGGTGGTACGGGTGTCTTCGGCAAGAATAACATCTACCCCTTGCAACACTTCAAGGGCCCGCAGGGTAATGTCCTTTAAATTGCCAATGGGTGTGGGAACGAGGTAGAGCATGCTGCTGATTGAATAGTTTGGTGATTTGATGATTTGGTGATGATGAACCATTCATCAGGCATCATCAAGTCAACTACTGCACTTCAATCTCGTAATACTCCATCACTGGATTAGCCAGCAGCTTTTTGCTGGCTTCTTCCGCCAGCCTTTTTGCTTCTTCTTCAGAAGAGGCCTCAATTTGCAGGGAGATGTGTTTGCCTACCCGAACGTCTTCAATGGCGCCTAATCCTAAATTCTTCAGTCCGCCCAAAACAGCTTTGCCCTGAGGGTCTAATAATTCTTTCAATGGCATCACATGCACCTGTACAGAATATTTCATTGGAATGATTTAACGTTTGCGCTGCAAATTTAGGTGAACAAAGCTTTTCCTATGCTGAAAGCTTTTCAATTAACACGGCTTAATCTTCAACACGCATCATCACACTGTCAGATCCAGTGTTTTATCATCGGTGGCTTTTGTTGTTACCGGCGTCTCTTTGGAAAAAGCGGAGAAGATAAGATACAAAACAAAAATGATCGGTATAGCCAGCCAGTGCAGCACGATCAACAGAATCACGGATAAGATGAGCAGGCTGTATTTGATGGTGTTGTTGCCCCAGGAGTAATCCTTGAATTTAAAAGCAATAAAGTTTCGGTTACAAACCATCAGGTAACTCAGTAAAATAATAGTGATATACAAGAGCCATACATTAATCAGGTATTGCGGAATCTGCAGCGAAGTCTGCCAGCTTTCCGGATCAGTATCCGCAAACCAAATGATTAGCGGAAACGACGCCACCACCAGGCCCGCAGCCGGCGAAGGCACACCTTTGAAGCTATCCGACTGGTTGGTACTCACGTTGAATTTGGCCAATCGGTATGCTACTGCGCAGGTAAACAAAAAAGCAGGCAACAGGTAAGCCATCGAAACATCCAGTCCACCCTCTCCCCTTGCATAGCCCAGCCGCAGCAACTGGTACAGGATCATGCCCGGCGCCACACCAAAGCTCACTACATCGCTTAGTGAATCGAGTTGTTTTCCTTTATCGGTAGATGCCTTTAGCAATCGGGCCACAAAGCCATCGAAAAAATCAATGGCCGCAGCAAAAAAAATAAACAGGGCACCCCAGGCCATCTTCTCCGGGAAGAAAGGCTCGTAGGTTCCCATTTGCTCATTAAGAATTACGATGCTTTGTCCTGTCTGCAATATGAACACAATCGCAATACAGCCAAAGAGGAGGTTCAATAACGTGAAAAGATTCGGTATTTGCTTCATCGAAAGCGGAAATTAGTCTATTTGTATGAGGATGTATCTTCTTACAACTGAATATCGGCCACCTTGTTATTTTTCATCACATCTTCAATCTCCTCTACGGTAATGGGGATGCCTTCAAACAAATCAATGTTGCCGTTTTTGGTGATCCATACATTGTTTTCGATGCGAATGCCAATACCCTCCTCCTGGATATAAATACCGGGTTCCACGGTGAACAACATACCTTCTTTGATAGGCTCTGTTCGTGTACCTAGGTCATGAACATCGATGCCCAGGTGGTGTGAAATGCCATGATACAGGTATTTTCGGTAAGCCCTGTTGTCGGGATCCTCGTTCTTAAAATCTTCCTCATTCAGCAGCCCGATCTTCATGAATTGTGCCGTGGCTTCGTCACCAACTTTTTCCGTATAATCAAGAATGGTGATGCCCGGTTTCAGCAGGCTTTTGGCATAGTTGTGCAGGTGCAGGCATGCGTTGTACACTTCCTTTTGCCGCTCTGTAAATTTTCCGTTCACCGGAATGGTGCGGGTAAGATCGGCTGCGTACCCACCGTAAGAAGCACCAAAATCCATCAGGATCAGTTCACCATCTTTACACTCCTCGTTATTGGATACATAGTGCAGTGTACGGGCCCTGTCGCCACTGGCAATGATGCTGCTATAGGCCGGACCATCGGCACGTTGGCTGATGAAAGAATACAGTATCTCCGCTTCTATTTCGTATTCCATCACACCGGGTCGCACAAACTGCATTACCCTGCGAAATGTTTTGTGTGTAATGTCGACAGCTTTTTTCACCACCTCAATCTCATACTCCGTTTTGATCGCCCTGAGCTCTTTCATAAGCTTTGCCGCCCTTTCGTATTGGTGAAGAGGATAACGGGACTTCATTTCATCTACAAAGCGGTAGTCCCTTGTGCGAACAAGGCTGGCCTTCCGATCGTTTTCATTTGTATCCAGGTAGATGGTGTCGGCCAGGTGAATCCATGGCTGCAGAAGGCCGTCCAGGCTGTCGAGCCACACAATGGTTTTGATGCCGCTGATGGCCGTCGCTTCTTCCTTGCGCAGGCGTTTGCCATCCCATTTTTCTTTGAGTTCATTGGGACGAACCAGCACCAGCACTTCCCGGTATTTTGAATCGGGGTTGTCCGGGAAAAGAATCACCATACTGTCTTCCTGGGTAATGCCGCTCAGCCAATACAGGTCGCTGTTTTGTTTGAAGGGATAAAGGGCATCGCCATTGCTGGGCACCTCATCATTGCTTACAAAAATAGCAATGCTGTCGGGCTTCATCTTTTCGGTAAACCGTTTTCTGTTCGTTACAAACAATTCCGGGTTCAGGGGCAAATTTTTCATGCAGGTAATTTTACAACAGCAGCAAAGTAACCGAAATAAAGAAAGCCAGAGAAGTCAAAACTAAAAAGGGAAATGCCTATGCAAAAAGTGCAACCATTTTTCTACGTTTAAACGTTGTTTTTTTGACCGAGTTATTGTGTAAGAAAAACACGCAAACTAGTTCGTCACTTTTTCCTGCCGTACCTTTGTCGCCTAACAAAAACGATTGCTACTATGTCAGTACCTACTATTTCTTTTTCGCCAGGCGATCTGGCGAAGTTGGGATTATTTATTTCCGACTCTATTCATTACCAATCCACACCCGATGAACTTGTACAGGACACAATCCGTATCGGCGAAGGCCGCTTGACCAGCACCGGCGCACTGGCCATCAACACCGGCGAATTCACCGGACGTTCTCCCAAAGACAAGTTTACGGTTAAGGATGAGATCACCGAAAAAACGGTGCACTGGAACAATTTCAATATCCCGATTGAAGAAAAGTATTTTCACCTTGTTCACCAGAAAATGATGGCGCACCTGAGCAGTAAGTCCGAATTATGGATTCGTGATTGTTTTGCCTGTGCCGATCCCCGCTTCCGTCTCCGTATCCGCGTTGTTACCGAAAAACCATGGATCAATCTTTTTGCTTATAACATGTTTCTGCGGCCTACGGAAGATGAACTGGAAGATTTTGTGCCCGACTGGCATGTCATCTCTGCTCCTGATCTGAAACTGGACCCTGAAGAATGCGGCACCCGCCAGCACAACGCAGCGATCATTTCGTTTAAGCATCGCACCATCCTGATTGCAGGTACAGGTTACACAGGAGAAACCAAAAAAGGTATCTTCTCTATTCTCAACTACATTCTGCCACAGGAAAAAGGTGTACTGAGCATGCATTGCAGCGCCAACATGGGAAAGGCCGGCGACACGGCAGTTTTCTTTGGCTTGAGCGGAACAGGCAAAACCACACTGAGTGCAGATCCTGCCCGCAAACTGATTGGCGATGATGAACACGGCTGGACCGATGACAATGTCTTCAACTTTGAAGGCGGTTGTTACGCAAAGCTGATCAACCTTTCGGAAGAAAAAGAACCCGAAATCTTCAGTGCCATTCGTCCCGGCGCCATTGTAGAGAATGTGCAGTTTTATCCCGGTACAAACAAGATCAATTTTGATGATGCTTCTATCACGGAGAACACCCGTGTTTCATACCCACTGCACTTTATTTCCAATGCGCTGGAACCATCCATCGGCAATGTACCGCAGAACATTTTTTTCCTTACTTGTGATGCGTATGGCGTATTGCCGCCCATTGCAAAACTAACCAAGGGACAGGCCATGTACCAGTTCATCTCCGGCTATACGGCAAAGGTGGCCGGAACTGAAGCAGGTGTAACAGAACCCAAGCCTACCTTCAGTGCTTGCTTTGGTGCTCCCTTCCTCCCACTGCACCCGGGTATGTATGCCGAAATGCTGGGCCGCAAAATGCAGGCAGGAAATGTAAATGTTTGGCTGGTAAATACTGGCTGGACGGGAGGACCGTATGGTGAGGGTAACCGCATGAAACTGGCGTATACCCGTGCCATGATCTCCGCAGCCCTGAATGGCGAGCTCGATAATGTAGAAACAGTGAATGACGCCATCTTTGGCGTGGCCATACCGAAGGTAGTGCCGGGTGTACCAACAGAATTGTTGCAGCCCCGCAATACATGGGCTGACAAAGCCGCTTATGATGAAAAGGCCCGTTTCCTGGCTAATCTATTCATCGAGAATTTTAAAAAATACGAGGCCGGTGTATCAGCTGAGATCCTCGCCGCTGCTCCAAAATTGTAATGGTTATAGATGATGAATAAATACGAAGACCTCTGTTTAGAGGTCTTCTTTTTTGGGTGAATGGTGAAAAGAGATTCTTTTACTCACCACTCACCATTCACCACGCATCTTTTATAACCAATCTTTAAGAAGGCAGACGTTAAAAGTTTTTTGATCCTGTCGGCGGCCCCGCTCCAATGCTTATTTTTATCCCTAACGCAAATTCAGACGATACTATGACGACAACCATGAAGGCAGTAATTCTATCCCTATTTCTACTTTCCGCCATGACTCTTTTGGCGCAGCCCGACCGCTGGCAGCAACGCATTAAATACAATATGAACATCGATATGAATGTTCAGACCAACCAGTACAAAGGCAGCCAGACCATCACCTACTGGAACAACTCCCCGGATACGCTGGACCGTGTTTTTTTTCACCTGTACTGGAATGCATTTCAGCCAGGCAGTATGATGGACGAACGCAGCCGCCGGCAGGGAACGGTGATGATCAACCGCGGTAACCGCAGCGCACCCGACTGGGACCAACGTGTACGCGACCGCATTGCAGCCTTGAAACCGGACGAGATCGGCTACCAGAAAGTAAGCTCCATCAGAATGAATGGCCGCGAACAAAAAACAAAATTGCACGAAACGATCTTGGAAGTTAATCTCGACCGACCCATTCTTCCAAAGTCGCAGGTCACCTTCGACATGGCCTGGGATGCGCAGGTACCGTTGCAGGTACGCCGTAGCGGAAGAGACAACCCCTCTACAAACGTCCGTTACACCATGACGCAATGGTATCCCAAGATGGCGGAATACGATTACGAAGGCTGGCATCCCACACCGTATGTAGGCCGTGAATTTTATGGTGTTTGGGGCGACTTTGATGTTACCATCAACATCGACAAATCCTATATTTTGGGTGCCACCGGATACCTGCAGAACGCTGCGCAGGTTGGCTATGGCTACGAAGAAAAAGGGAGCAGGGTACAACGCCCCGCTGGCGACAAACTGGTGTGGAAGTTCAATGCGCCCAATGTGCATGATTTTGCCTGGGCGGCCGACCCGGATTTTGTGCACCTGTCGAAAAAGATCCGTCCCGACCTGACCCTGCATGTGCTGTACGACAAGACCGATAATCGTGTGCCGGACTGGGAGCAGATCATTCCGAAAATGGAAAAGATCATTCCTTTTGTAGAGAAAAAATTCGGCGCCTATCCTTATAAACAATATTCTTGGGTACATGGCGGTGATGGCGGTATGGAATACCCCATGCTGACGATGGTGAGCGGCCCCGGTGACGGTGTGACGGTGCACGAATTTCTGCATAGCTGGTACCAGGGCTTTCTTGGCACCAACGAATCGTTGTACCCCTGGATGGATGAAGGCTTTACCACTTTTGCCGAGAACCTGGCGATTGCACATCTTAGAAACGAGACAGGTTTCCCGCACGAAGGTGATTACAATGGATATTATGCGCTGGTCCGCTCCGGGCTGGAAGAACCCATGACCACGCATGCCGATCATTACAACACCAATTTTGCTTATGGTGTGGCTTCGTACTCAAAAGGAGCCGTTTTCCTTTCGCAGCTGGGATATATTGTCAGTGATTCGATACGGGACAGAATTATGCTGGAATACTACCGCCAGTGGCGTTTTAAACATCCTAACGTTAATGATTTTATCCGCGTGGCGGAGAAGGAAAGCGGGATGGTTCTGGACTGGTACAAACAATACTGGGTAAATACCACCCGCACCATCGATTATGGTATTGACAGCCTGTGGGAAGCCGGTGGCGCTACCAATATCCGTTTGGCAAAAGTAGGTATGATGCCTATGCCAATGGATGTAAAGATCACGTTTAAGGATGGCAGCAGCGAATGGCATTACGTGCCCACCTACCAGATGTTTGGTGAGAAGCCTGCAGAACCAGGTCAAACGGTCCGGAAAGTATATCCATCATGGCGCTGGACCAGCCCTACCTACCATATTGCCACCAACAGGCGGTTGACAGATATTACCTCCGTTGAGATTGATCCTTCGATGCGATTGGCAGATATCAATCCAAGGAATAACAGGATAGAATTGAAGTGGTAAGAGAAAGATAGTTTCCGTGAAAAAAGCAGCTGTTAAACAGCTGCTTTTTTTGTTGCTGATAAGAAAAGTGTCGTGACGAAGGGTTGTGTTTTGCATGTTTTTCAAAACGCCAATAGCAGATCGACCATGGGTTGGGAAATAACAAAAACGCAAGTGCAAGTGCTTGTGATTATAAAGTTTTACACAAAATGAGTATTCTTGCCTCAGCACGAAAACATGCGGATAATAGCGTGTTAGCAGCTACTCTCGAGATGCCACTGCAATTCAATCAAATGATAGTAAGGGACCTAAAACAGGCTATATCCCTTGAAAACTGCATCAACATCTAAATTTAATTCATCTCTTAAGTATCTATACCAGAATTCAGCTACTTCATAAAGTAAGTCGTCGAAAGTCATGAGCATACCTACGTTAGCGAATTTCATCTTTACAACAAGTGTAGGACTATCTAATACTTTTTTATATCCCCAACCGCTTCCAGCTTGTTTTAATTCTGTATCCAAAACGGAAAATGGTCGCTGGTCTATAGAAAAATGTTTTGAGCCATCTGCTAAGTCGCGAAATGTATGCAGAGAGGGACAAGCTTTGTACAGGAATCTTCTAAATTCTTCTTTCTTTTTGTAAGAACTCATGGCTGGTGAGTGAGCATATTCTTTGAATATCCACTCATGTAAGTGCCATCCCGTCCATGCACAATTCATAGCAAATCGGGAAGACAAGGGATTTTTTAAAAAATCTTCTCCTTCATCAAGTAGCTTTTTATATAAATCCAATGACGTTTTAATTTCGTATCCGTAAAGTGACATAAAAACTTTCGTTAGATTCAAAGAGGAAATTACATTAAACTATTGTAGGGGAGCCGCTAACAGAGCGCTTGTATAAGAGTGGCGGATGTGCTAAATTGAACAAGAAAACGTAAATCACTGACAAAGCAAGTGTAAAGCTGCAGTTTTCCAAATGCACCAACTGACAGCAACGCCTTCTACGTTGTGCATCAGAACAGGAACATACATCTAAACTGAAATCTTTATCTTGAGGTATAGTAAATTCCTTTGCTGCTATGATGACCTCTCATTAAAACAATCCTACTAACATGAGTCAGACATTCGAACAATCAAAAACTTCCGGTGCACATTTTCAGCTAAGCAAACTGGTTGGTGAATGGAAAGGAACCACTAAAACCTGGTTCGATCCGGCCAAACTGGAGGATGAATCTCCCATCAACGGAACAATGCGACTCATTTTAGATGGTCGCTTTATTCTGCATGAATACCAAAGCAGTTTTGGAGAAAAGCCAATTACCGGAATGGCCATATATGGTTATAACCTGGATCTACAAAAGTTTCAGTGTGCCTGGATAGATTCCTTTCACAACGGATCTGCTATTATGTTCTCGCAGGGAGACAAAGGGGATACCAACATAAAGGTGTTGGGGAGTTATGCTTTTGTTACGCCTGAAGCAGAGCAACACTGGGGCTGGCGGACACATATAGATATGGTAAGCGATTCGGAATTGGTGATCACGGCATTCAACATTTCACCTGAAGGGCATGAGTCAAAGGCAACGGAAACAATCTATAAGAAAGTACGGTAAATTTTTATAGAATACTGGAAATACCCAACGCCGGTTTGCCAACATATCGGCTATTGAAGCATATTTTTCAATAACTATTTCATCACACATGTAAGTGTAGTTCGACTTTCGTTTTTCAGGCATCCATACCGGCAACTAACCGTTTGACGTTGCATTTCTCTGTAAAAATCTTTCAATGCGAAAACTTACCACGACGTTTTCCCTTTGCATTCTGCTATCCCCATGCTTTGGGCAGGCGCAACGGGGCGTCTCTCTGCAGTTGCAGGCACAATACAACAAAACGCTGTACGATTATACAGCTGGCAACAATCCTTGGAGCCTGGGTTTGGGGCTGCAGGCTTTTCTCCAAAACAGATCGAGGTTCAAACCGACAATGGAACTAACCGGCGATCTTTATTTGGAAGATGACAAAGTTTTCCGGTCAAACCCCGACGGCAGTTTTCCGGAAAACAGTAACAGGGTTGATGGAATGGTTAATTTGTTTGCAGGTTCAACCTTTCATGCAACGCAAGGTCTGTATTTATCATTGTTAGCAGGGCCAAGTTTCATCAGCGGGAAAACCTTATGGGGCATAAAACCTTCGCTTGGGTTTTCCATTTCTGGAAACAAAAAGTGGACAGGCAAGCTTTCATACATCAATGTATTTAGCCGTACCAAAATTGTTGATGAGGATTTCGGTTCACTCAGTTTTGCAATTGGTGTCCGGCTGTTTTAACCAGCACCGATACCGTCTGACGCAACTACTGTACAAACAAGGCTTGTTTCCAAGGTAAAGCCTTAAGTCGATAGAACGGCAGCTATGCAACAGACGAATGGATACAACTTCTTCCTGTATGCGTTCTTTCACTGCAAGTGGACAAAGCCCACTTAGTTTTTCAATATTTTAAACTCTACCCGCCTGTTCAACTGCCGGTTTTCATCGGTATCATTGGGCACAACGGGCTTTGTTTCACCATATCCCTGTGAAATGATCCTGCTCGGGGCAATGCCTTTGGAAAGAATATAGGCCATCACTGAACGGGCCCGGTTGTCACTGAGCTTGAAATTATAGTCATCAGAGCCACGGCTATCCGTATGGGCACTCATTTCAATTTCAACAGCCGGGTTCTCATTCAGCAGCTTCACCACCCTGTCAAGTTCAATAAACGATTCCGGCCGGAGATCCCATTTATCAAAATCAAAAAACACATTGTTCAACCGGAACACCTGTCCTACTTCGATGGGCACCAGGTAAAGGTCTTTATGGATCTCTTTATACCCTGCTTTCACCAATGAATCAAGCTTCAGGTTTTCAGAAATGGCAAAAAACTTATCGGCTGAAGCCCGTATGCTGTAGTTCTTATCATAAGGCAACACCATCTTAAACGATCCATCCAAAGGGCTCGACAAGCCATTGCCGGCAACAGCACCATCGGGCAGGGTTTCGTATACGAGTGAAGCACTATGCGGAAGCCCTGTTTTTTTGTTATACACATTACCGCTCACCAGCACCACGGGTGCCGGCTTTTCTTTTTCCAGCAGTTTTATCCGCACAATATCACTGGCCCCAAGGCTGTTCAGGTGTGTACTCATGTAAGCAAACTCGCCGCCCGCATCCATGGTGAAAAAAGCGTCCCAGTCTTCGGTGTTGATAGGGCTACCCAGGTTTACCGGTTCTGTCCAGTTTTGCCAGGTGTTATCCAGCCGCTTCGTCATCCAGATATCGTTATCACCCAAACCGCCGGGTCGGTCGCTGCTGAAGTAAAGTGTTTCACCATCAGCCGCCAGGTAAGGTGTCATTTCATTGTACTTTTTGAGGTTGATCTTCTTCCCAAGGCTTTTGGGCTCCGACCAGGAATCATCCGGTAACAGAAAACTCACATAGATATCGTTATTGTAACCTCCTTTTTCTTCGCTCATGTACAGCAGCAGGATTTGTCCGTTTTGCGCCATGCTGGCACCATTCTGACGGCCCCGATCATATTTGTTGTAATTCCGTATCCACAAAGCCTGCGGCTTGCTCCACCTGCCATTGGCTTTGCGGTGACTCATGCTAACACCATTGCCGGCATAATCGCCATCCACAAATGCATTCCGGATAAGAATGCGATTGTTGTCCGGTGAGATCCAGAAAACAGCATTGTAGAAATAGGTGTTCAAAGGATATTCCATGTGCATTGCTTCGGACCAGTTGCCTGCGCTGTCACGCTCCGCATACCAGATGTCCTGTGAGTTGCGAATGGAATTATACTTTGTATTGTAGGGATGATTTTCGCAGATAAAAAACAACAGATTGCCATCGGCAGAAATGGTTGGACGAAGTTCCGCCAGTTCCGAATTAATGTTGCGGCCAATGTTCTCAATCTTGATTATGGTTTCAGCACCGATGACATTTTCCTTCTGCGGTACAAGGCTTACACTACTATCAGCAACAGTTTGCGCTGAAACAGTTTGCAGGAAAGCAGACAGCAAAAAACAAGAGAGTACTTTTTTCATAGGGTTGGCTTTGACGGATATTTGAGTACTTCAAAAATATCCATGCAAATACAATCAATAAACCTGACTTTTCAAAATGGCAGCAAGTCCTGCTCTTTGCCAGAAAACGAAATAGAAAAAGCTAATTTAGTTCACCATGCAGAAACGACATTTTCTCATTATACTTCTGGTTTTGCTACACGTTGTGGCCAGTACACAGCAAACACAAACTATGACCTATATACAAGGTGCAATAGTACGTGGCGATTCTGCCCAGAAAGAAGTGGCGCTTGTTTTTACGGCAGATGAATTTGGCGAAGGCCTCCCTACCATTATAAAAACCCTGCGAACGGAAAATGTAAAGGCAGGCTTTTTCTTTACAGGCCGTTTTTACCGCAACCCTTCTTTCCGGGAGCCGATAAAGATGTTACAGCAGGAAGGGCATTACCTGGGCCCGCACTCCGACAAACATCTACTGTATAACGACTGGACAAAACGCGACAGCCTGCTGGTGAGCAGGGACAGCTTTTCGGTTGATCTTGCCAATAATCTTGCTACCATGAAAGCGCTGTCGCTTCCCGTTTTTCCTGCCCACCTTTTTATTCCGCCTTATGAATGGTGGAACGATTCCATTGCATCGTGGACAATGCGTGCAGGCCTGCGACTATTCAGTTTTACCCCTGGTATACGTACCGCTGCCGATTATACCTACCCGGAGATGGGTGCACCGTATAAAAGCAGCGAATGGATACTGAACTGGTTAAAAGACCTGTTGACAAACAGCCCGCAGAAAATATCTGGTGCCATCATTCTCATTCATGCCGGCACCGATCCCAGGCGGAAAGATAAATTGTACGACCGGCTTCCGGAGTTTATTCAACTGCTGAAAAAAAGAGGATACGTCTTCCGCAGGGTTGATGAGCTGATCGAATAATAGCGCTCCTGATTCATTTATCAGTTAACCATAGTCACAGGGCAATGACTTTGTTCATGCATTTGATTGTTTTACTTCCAGCTTCTAAATATTTACAGTACTGCCCCTGGCAACCTGAATGTATCCGTCCATGTGTGTATATCCTTTAAATAAACCACGTATTTTCCAGCTACAAATAGCTCAACCCGCAGTAGGTGTACAGGCATTCTCATGCAGCTGCCAACACCCATTTCTAACTAGCAAAAAGACTTTCATGGAAAAAAACTTTCTGCAAACAGCGCCCCATATCAAATCAATAGCTGTGAAGAAACTAGTTGGCAGGCGAATGACAATGTCGCTGCAGGATAACCGTACGGCTGAACTCTGGCAATACCTGATGCCGCGGAGAAGGGAAATCAAGAATGCTATTGGCACCGAACTTTACTCCCTGCAGGTGTATCCCCCGAATTATTTTAAATCCTTCCAACCCGGCAATGCTTTTGAAAAATGGGGAGCTATTGCGGTCGCCACCTTTGATGTTGTTCCCCCAGGATTGGAAAGCTTTCGGCTACCGGCGGGCGAATACGCCATTTTCCGGTACAAAGGTGCCAGTACAGACAGCAGCATTTATGCCTACATCTTTGGCTCATGGTTACCCGCCTCCAACTATGTGCTGGATAACAGGCCACATTTTGAAGTTCTAGGGGAAAAGTACAAGAACGCAGATCCCAATTCTGAAGAAGAAATATACATTCCCGTTAGGTTGAAAGAAGAACTTTATTGATTCCTGCTTTAGTAAAACAAAAACCCCCGCTGTAAACAGCGGGGGAACAACTAAAAACACAAGCCTATTCTGGGTTCCGCAGTTCAACAGCTACGGAACGGTGGCTTCATTGGAACAACGGTTAATCCGGCTTTTTGCCGTCTAAGAACGTATTGATGGTGCTGATGGTAGCGTTGTTCTTGCCATCAGATTTCACGGTGTAATTGCTGTAAAAATTCTCCACGGACGAACTGCCCTGGTACAATTCCATGTTACGGCGGATATACGCCGGCACATTTTCAAACTCGTTGTTGGGATCGGCAGCATTCAGATTGAACGACAGGTTGCGCAGTTTCTGTAGGCGTTCTGTTGCACGCTGCTTGTCAACGGCCGCGTTCCCGCTTTGGGATTCATCAGCCTGGGGAGTTTGAGATGTTTGTGCCGCCGGCGCATCCGCTGTTGAATAATCGTTGCGTATTACCAGTTGCATATCGGCAGTTTCATCCTGTTCTGTTTTTGTTTGCTGGGTACGAACCGGTTCTTCAGGTTTGGATGCTTGCTGTTTGTTCTCTGCATAAATATTGGATGGCCTTGACAGGTAGCCTCCTGCAGCGGGTGGCTGCGAAGGCGAATTGCCTGCCATGTTTTGACCCTGACCAAGGATATTCTGGCGCAGGGCTTCAAACTTATCTTCAAGCGCTTTTTTCTGGCGCTCGAGTTCTTTCTTCTCCCAGTCCATTTCGTTTTCAGCCTTTTCTTCTTTAAACTTCATCTGCAGACCCTTGGCTGGCGCTTCTTCCTGCTCTTCTTTTGGAGCAGGCTTCTCCTGTCCACCCAGTTCAAAATACTGGATCGGCGCTTCTTCTTTCGGCTCCTCTTCTACCTGCATCTGCGGTGCTTCCACGTAGCTGTCTTCATCCACCAGCGTTGGTGCCAGTGTATCTTCTACCTTGGGTTCAACGGGAGCTTGTTTTTTGGGTTGTTCAGCACCCAGCGTCATCACGATTTTTTCTTCCTGCGGCTGTTGCTTAATGGCCAGTTTTTTCACAAATGGATCTTTATGCTCAAAGCCGGTAGCAATCAGCGTAATACCAATCTGGTCGCCAAGTGTGCTGTCGTAACCGAGACCCAGGATCACATCGGTATTTTCGCCAGCCTGGCTCAGAAGATGCGTTTGAATGATCTCCACTTCATCCATTGTAAACTCATGCTCGCCTTCCGACGAGTTGATGTTGATGAGGATCCATTTGGCACCGCGGATATCGTTATCGTTCAGCAACGGTGAGTTCAGCGCTTCTTCAATGGCACGCTGTGCACGGTCTTCACCGGAGCAGGCTGCGTTACCCAGAATTGCCACACCACCGTTCTTCATGACGGTGCACACATCGGCAAAGTCAACGTTGATCTGGCCGGTGCTGTTGATCACATCGGTGATACATTTTGCAGCCGTTGCCAACACGTTATCGGCCTTTGCAAATGCTTCCCGCATCTTCAGGTTTCCGAACTGGTGACGCAGTTTGTCGTTAGAGATCACCAGCAGTGTATCAACATATTGCTTCAGGTTTTTGATACCTTCCTCGGCCTGCAACTGGCGTTTCTTTCCTTCATAGGTAAACGGCGTTGTAACAATACCAACGGTAAGGATGCCGAGGTCTTTACAGATTTTAGAGATGATAGGAGCACCACCAGTACCGGTGCCACCGCCCATACCGGCAGTAACAAAGGCCATCTTGGTGTTTACTTCCAGCATGCGCTTGATCTCTTCCAGGCTTTCTTCCGTTGCCTGGCGGCCGATCTCGGGATTGGCACCGGCACCCAGTCCTTGCGTCAGGTGGGGTCCGAGCTGCACTTTGTTGGGCACATTGCTTTGTGCAATGGCCTGCGCATCGGTGTTGCAGATAATGAAGTTGACACCTTCAATTTTCTGGCTATACATGTGGTTGACAGCGTTGCTTCCGCCGCCGCCGATACCAATTACTTTTAATATAGAAGACTGTTCTTTGGGCAAATCAAAATGAATCATAAAAACGTTTTTGTGCTGTCGCCTACAGCGGCAGCGGTTGAGAATTTTTTTTGTGGAGGATGGTGTTGTGAATTGTGAGTGATCAGTGATGAGTTCTTTTCCATTACTCACCATTCACAACTCACCACTCACGGCTTAGAAACGGCTGTCTTCTTCTTCTTTAAACATTTCAATTAAACTTGTCTTGAATTTTCCCCAGAAGTTAGAGATGCCTTTGCGGGGTGCTGTTCTTACAACAGTGATGTTCGATCCCGCTTCCACCAATTCTTCGTCATCCTGTAAATTGTCGGCTATTAATCCTTCGGGCACTTCCACTTTCCGGAAGTCAGTTTCAAACTGCTTGCGGTTGTGCTCGAAATCATCATAGCCTTTCAGGATAAGGCCCAAACAGGTTGCATACGTAGGTTTGGCCAGTTCATCGATATGGTTAGGTGCCAGGTGCTCGTTGGGCAAACCAATACGGGCATTAAGTCCTGTAACATATTCGGTTAACTGGATAAGGTGCTTTAATTGCGAACCACCACCGGTGAGGATGATACCACCATTCAGCATTTTGTTATCAAGGCCTACCTGTTTTAGGTGGTAGGTTACAAAATCCAGGATCTCACTCATACGAGCCTGAATAATGTGCGCCAGATTTTTTACGCTGATTTCTTTTGGCGGCATACCACGCAAACCGGGAATGGTAATGTAAGCGTTTGCTTTTGCTTCGTTGGCCAGGGCACTTCCAAACTGCACTTTCATCTGTTCTGCCTGTGTCTTCAACACACCCAGTCCGGTTTTGATGTCGTTGGTGATGTTTTCACCAGCAAACGGAATAACGGCTGTATGTTTTAAAATGCCTTCGTAGAAGATGGCCAGGTCGGTGGTACCTCCGCCGATATCCACAATGGCAACACCGGCTTCCATGTCTTCCTGCGCCATAACGGCTGCAGCAGAAGCCAGTGGTTGTAAAACCAGATCTTTTGTGTCCAGGGCTGATTTTTCCACTGAACGTTTGATGTTTCGGATGGCGTTTTTGTCGCCGGTGATGATGTGGAAGTTGGCTCCCACTTTCACACCGCTGTATCCGATAGGGTCCTGAATGTTCTGGAAATTGTCTACCGTAAATTCCTGCGGAATCACATCGATGATCTGATCGCCGGCGGGAATATAAGTCTTGTACTGATCGGCAATGAGCTGGTCGATCTCTTTTTGCGAGATCTCATTCTCCGTATCCTGGCGTACAATATCGCCGCGGGTCTGAAGGCTCTTGATGTGATGACCTGCAATGCCCACGTACACTTCGTTGATCACCAGGCTCGGGTTTGAAGAGTAACAGGCATCCAAAGCCTGACGGATGGCCTTGATGGTTTCATCAATGTTTAGTACCTGTCCATGTTTTACGCCGTTGGAGTTGGCCCGACCAAAGCCCAAAATCTCCAGCTTGCCGAACTCGTTCTTGCGTCCGGCAATGACGGCAATTTTGGTGGTTCCAATGTCAAGCCCCACAATAATTGGTTGCTCGTTGTTCATGTTGTATGTTGTTTTTAGTTGTTGACGATTTTTCGCCAAGAAAAAAAGGTTAGGAAAAGATCAGAGAAGTTTTACAGTCTACTCTTCCCTCTTTCTAACGCATTGTCTCTTTGTTTTTGGTTACCGGCTGCAGACCTCCTGTCAACACCTGTTGCGTCGCACACTGCATCGTTCGGTAACCCTATTCAGCTTTTAAAGAACACATCATCACTACTTGCTGCCCTGTTGAAGAGGCAGCCACTCTCAATACTCGTTTGATGCTGCGGCTGGCATCACAGCTTTTGGCTTTGTTGCTGCCGCTTTTTTTGCGATGATGGGTTTTCTTTCGGGTTTGGATTCCTGTTTTGCGGTTTTCTTAGGAGTGGATTGCTGAACGGCTGTTTTCTTTACCGTTTGGATTGAGTTCGCAGAACCGGATTTCTCCGTTACTGCTGTTTTCGCTGTTATGGGTTGCGGTGCGATCGTTTCACCGCCGGCAGGTCCCGGTTCAAAATCGCCATTTGACAAGGCTGGTGCCGGTTGGCTTGTTTGCACCAGGTCCGTAGGCTCCTGCTCTGCCATCTTTTTCTCCATCAGTTCCTTGATATTTTTCTGCAACTGAATAGAATCCACCACAGAAGTAGGCCCTCTTCGTACCGCCACTACCTGGTCGTTAAATTGAACATCCAGCGCACTGTATTTGGCAAGTCCTGCCTTGGGTAAAACCTGCCTGTAAAACACCATGAGCTTTGCCAGTTTATCTTCAGTATTGTAACCCGACCCCAGCTTGATTACGTGGCTTCCCAGTACCGGGATCAGCTCAAATTTGCGATCAGGTGTAATGTCGATCTGGCCTACCTGCGCATTCCAGAAGGCATCTTCACTGATCGTACGGACCACCTCTTTTGTTTCCTGCAGCAGCGCACTGTCAGCGGCTTTTAGCTTTTTGGCTGGCGTGAAACCTGTCACCACCGGCAGTTTGGCGCTATAGGTTTCCAACAGGGGCAACTGATGGCCGGTGCTGTCGATGTAAAACGAATTGCCGGTAGTAGTAAACACCCTGGCAAACGGCACTCTTTCGGTTATGGCTACGTGTAAAACATCCTTTGTATCAAAATACAGTTCTGCATCCATGATCCATGGATTCTTTTCCAGTCCCGCTTCCAGCGCTGCCAGGTTGATGTTCCCGCTGTTGCGAGCCATCAGCCGACCGCCGGCCGTTTTCTCTATGTTCTTCAGCACGTCTTCTTTCTCCACATAAATCCGTTCGCCGCCATTGTTTACCGATACCACCACGCCTTTAACAGTGCGTTCCCTGGACTTACTGTTGGCCGATACCAGCAGGAAAATGATTCCCCCGACTGCCGCGATCCAAGCGGTGTAAAATAAGTAACGGTATATGGGTCTTTTAAATCGCAATTTTTATTTGTTTGAGAGGACACGCCATGGCATGTCCCAACAGTATAACCGAATAACTTAATAACCTAATAACTTTTTCACCGGCTCTACCAACGCATCAATATCACCAGCACCGGCCATTACAATCACTTCACCAAACTCTTTGTTCAGGTTCTCTGCATGGCTTTTCATCCATGCCAGCATTTCCTCTTTCGACAGCACCTGTTTATCATTCCGTTCCACACCTTCCAAGATCATCTCGCTGCTGACGCCTTCAATCGGGAGCTCTCTTGCCGGATAAATGGGCAAAAGGATCACCCTGTCGGCAATGGAAAGCACCTCGGCAAATCCATCGGCGAAGTCGCGGGTTCTTGTATACAAATGCGGCTGGAAGATGACAGTCACCACTCGCTGCGGGAACAAGGTCCTGATACTCGAGAGCAAAGCTCTTAACTCCTCGGGATGATGTGCATAATCATCGACCAACACGGGTTGTACAAAGGTGCTTCCGCTGATATTTTTCGGTGGAATGATATATTCAAACCGCCGCTTCACGCCTTTAAAATCTGCCAGGGCCGCTTTAACTTTTTCGCTGTCAATCTCCAGAGCATCCGCTACGGCAACGGCCGCTACAGCATTTTCCACATTGTGCATGCCACCAATGCGCAGGCTGCAATCAGTAATAACCTTGTCTTTCAGGTGTACATCAAAACAATAACCACCTTCTTCTATTTTGATATTGGCCGCAAAAATATCTGCTGCATCGTTTTGCAAACTGTAGGTCCATCTCCGTGACACACCGGTTTCTTTCAATCGGCCTAATCCAAATTTACCAATCAGCAGTCCGCCTTCTTTCACCTTGCTGCCAAACGCCACATAGGTATCCTGCAGCGATCTTTCATCGCCATAGATATCAAGGTGATCGGCATCCATGGCAGTAATGATGGCGATGTCAGGACTCAGTTTCAAAAAGCTCCGGTCGTATTCATCCGCTTCAATTACACTAACGTTGTTCTCGCTGCTCCAGAAGTTGGTGCCATAATTTGTGGCAATCCCACCCAGGAAAGCATTGCAACCATACCCGCTGTGACGGAGCAGGTGCGCTGTCATGGTGGTGATGGTTGTTTTTCCATGCGTGCCACCAATGCAGATATTGAAAGAATGCTGGCTGATGCCCTGCAATACATCGCTGCGCTTTACCACTGGGTAACCATTTGTTTGGTAGTAAACCAACTCCGCATGGTCTTTCGGCACAGCCGGCGTGTACACCACCAGGGCTACTTCCTTCGGAATAGCATCAACATCTTCTGTATAATGTATGGCCATGCCTTCCTGTTCCAGCTCTTTTGTCAGCGCCGTTTGCGTT
This sequence comes from Flavisolibacter sp., assembly GCA_035998945.1. Lineage (GTDB taxonomy): Bacteria > Bacteroidota > Bacteroidia > Chitinophagales > Chitinophagaceae > Flavisolibacter. The sequence continues at coordinate 210,245 of DASYHD010000032.1, forward strand.
TTATCATACCCACTTACCTGTACACCTAGCGAATGGAAATAGCGGGCAATGGCACTCATGCCAATACCACCGATACCAACGAAATAAACATGCTTTGAAGCAGCGGTTACAATCTCCTGTATGTTTACAATCCCGTTCATGTAGCAGCTAGTTAACTCCCTGTTGTTTTTAAAATCTCTTCTGCAATTTTTACATCCGCATCACTGACGCCTAAAGCAGCAATGCTATTTTTTAAATCCATTTGTTTTTGTTCATCTTGTGCCAAACCAATAATGGCAGGAACAACTTTTTCTTTTGCCTCGCTATCCTTCACCATCAATGCGGCGCCTTTCTGCACCAGGTTCTGCGCATTTACAGTTTGATGATCTTCGGCCGCATATGGATATGGAACAAAGAGCACCGGCTTTTTCACCAGGCAGAGTTCCGCAATGGCCATTGCACCTGCCCGTGAGATCACGATATTGGCTGCAGCATAGGCCTGTTGCATATTGGTAATAAAGTCCGACACCCAAACGTTGCCTTTGCCTTTCGCCAGCTCTTTCCAGCGTTCTGCATCCGTTTTGCCGGTCTGCCATATCAGTTGTAACCCTGCATTCAACAATTGATCTAATCCGGCGGCAACGGCTTCATTGATAGAACGTGCACCCAAACTGCCGCCTACAACCAATACCGTTTTTTTCCCTGGCTGCAGGTTAAAGAAGCGCAAGGCTTCTTCCCTGTTCACGCTGGCCACATTAACGATGTCAGGCCTCACCGGATTGCCCGTTACCACCATCTTTTCTGCCGGGAAAAACTGGTTCATGCCATTAGTGGCCACGAACACTTTTGTTGCTTTCTTACCCAACAGCATATTAGACTTTCCGGCAAACGAATTGCTCTCGTGGATGAATGACGGAATTCCTTTTGCCTGCGCATATCGCAACACCGGGAATGAAGAATATCCCCCCACACCGATTACAGCGTCGGGCTGAAAGCGACTGAAAATTCCACGCACCTGCAAAAAGCTTTTTACCAGCTTGTATGGTAAAGCAATGTTTTTGATCAAAGAACTGCGGTTGAATCCTGCAATGTCCAATCCTTCTATTTTATAGCCTGCCTGCGGCACTTTTTCCATCTCCATCTTTCCCTTCGCACCCACAAACAGGACCTCAATGGAAGTGTCTTTTTTCTTCAGTGCATTGGCAATGGCAATGGCCGGAAATATATGTCCGCCTGTTCCGCCGCCTGCCATGATGATACGTTTTGCCATGCTGTTGTTCTTCTTTTTCGGAGGGCATGCCGGACACGCCACGGCGTGTCCCTACGCAATTACCGGTTTTTGATTTTTGCTCTCCACTTCTTCCTCAACCTCATCCTCTTCCTCGTCCTCGTCTATTTCGGTGTATTCTTTGTTAGCCTCAGCCGCTTCCACCGCTTTCTTGCCCTCCAGCTGTTCTACGTTGCGGGCAACACTCAGGATAATTCCGATGGATAAACAAGTGAACAGGAAACTGCTACCTCCCATACTAACCAGCGGCAGGGTAACTCCCGTTACCGGGAACAGGTTTACGTTCACCGCCATGTTGGCCATAGCCTGGATCACCAACGTAAAGCTGAGACCCAGCGCCAGGAAAGCTCCAAATGCAAACGGGCACTTCTGAAACAACCGGATGCTCCGGTACAGGAACACCAGGTAAATAAATATGATAAACGCACCGCCAATCAGCCCGTATTCTTCAATCAGCGTAGCATAGATATAATCGTTGTAAGCCTGCGGCAGAAAATTTGGCGCTTCACCGTTGCCGGGACCTTCGCCCAGCAAACCACCACGGGCAATGGCAATCTTGGCCTGGTTAACCTGGTAATGGTCGTCGTCAGCCGCATCTGTTGAACCGTACATAAAGTTTTCTACACGGCCGATCCATGTATTCACCCGAACGGTTAACCGCGAAGAACTTTCTTTCTTCACGGCAGATGTGCCGGCCGCCAGTTCTTCTTCCGCACCACCTGATTTATGCTTGATAACAGCCGCCATGATCAGCAGTGTCACCGGGATCATAGCACAACCGATGGTTAGCAAAATATGTTTGGTACTTACCCGGCCAATAAACATCAACAAGAGGCAACTGGCACCCAGCAGCAGTGCCGTTGACAGGTTGGCCGGCGCAATGAGCATGCAGATGATTCCAACCGGTATAATAACCGGAAGAAACCCTTTCTTAAAATCTTTGATTTTGGCTTGTTTCCGGCTCAGCGTTCGTGCCAGGAACATGAACAAAGCAAGTTTTGCCAGGTCTGAAGTCTGCATGGTGAGATTGATGATAGGCAGACGAATCCAGCGACTTCCTTCGTTCATGGTCACACCAAAAAATAGTGTATACAGCAGCAATGGGATGGACAGCAGAAATAAGATCTTGGCCACCCTTGAATAGAGCGAATAATTGACCCGGTGTGCAAAATAGATGATCACAAAACCAATGGCAATAAAAGCGATCTGCTTGAACAGGTACACTTCGGTATTGCCCTTGTACATTTTATACGCCAATGAACTGGTGGCACTGTATACCACCAACAGCGACATCAGCCCAAGCAGCAACACCAGGGCCCAGATCACCCTGTCGCCCTGCGTTTTTTGCAGCAGTGCCTTCCCATTAAAGTTCTGGGCGATATCGGTGAATTTTATGTCTTGTGATTCGTTCATTGTTTTTCAATTGGTTCTTCAGGAATATCGTTTACTGTTGGCCGTTCACGGTTTATCTTGGATAAAACTGTTACCTAGGAACTGTAAACAGTGAACTATAAGCTTTTCACAGCATCTTTAAACTGCTTGCCCCTGTCTTCATAATTCTTGAACAGGTCGAAAGAAGCACAGGCGGGGCTCAGCAGCACCACGTCGCCTGGAGTTGCCAGGCTGAATGAAGCCTGCACCGCTGCCTCGGCACTTGCGGTATCTACCAGTTTCACCACGCCATCAAACGCTTCATGTATCTTGGAATTGTCCGTACCCATACATACAATTGCTTTCACTTTTTCTCCCACCAGGTCCTTGATGAGCGAATAGTCGTTGCCCTTGTCAACACCACCCAAGACAAGAATCGTAGGTTTCGTCATGCTCTCCAGCGCATACCAGGTTGAGTTTACATTGGTGGCTTTGCTGTCATTCACAAACTCCACTCCTCTCACGGTGGCGACAGGTTCCATGCGGTGTTCGAGGTTCTCGAACGTTTGCACAGCCTCGCGGATCTTGTTTTTCCGGATGTCCATTGTGGCACCGGCAATGCTTGCTGCCATGGTGTTGTATTGGTTATGCTTTCCTTTTAATGCAAAGTCATATACGCTCATGCTTTGCTCTTCCGAACCGCTTTTGATGTGCAATTCATCGTTCTGAATGTAACCGCCTTGAGACACTTTCTGCTTCATACTCATTGGTAATTGAATTGAGTGAATTGGGTTTCGTTCCATGTACCGGGTGATGATTTCATCATCCAGGTTATAAATAAAATAATCGTCTGAGGTCTGGGCCATCGTAATGCGAAATTTGCTTTGGATGTAGTTCTCAAATTTGTAATCATACCGGTCAAGATGATCTTCGGTGATGTTTAACAACACCGCTATATCCGGACGAAACGTTACAATGTCATCCAACTGAAAAGAGCTGATCTCGGCTACATACAGCGGCTTTGGATCTTCTGCCACCTGTTTGGCAAACGAGTAACCGATGTTGCCTACCAGCGCACAATCAAGTCCCGCTTCTTTGCAGATGTGATAAGTCAACGCTGTTGTGGTACTCTTACCGTTGCTGCCGGTAATGGCAATGATCCTGCTCCCGCCTTTGTGCCGGTACGCAAGTTCAATTTCACTGATAATGGGAATGCCTTTCTGGCGAAGCTTTTTCATCCAAACATTCTTTTCCGGAATGCCGGGACTTTTCACCACTTCATCTGCCTGCATCAATGTTTCTTCGTCGATGCTTCCCTCCAGAAATTCGATTCCTGCGCTTTTCAGTTCATTACGATACCCTACTTTCAAAGAACCTTCATCCATCAGCACTACACCATACCCTTCCTTTTTTGCCAGTATGGCCGCTCCAACACCGCTTTCTCCCCCGCCTATAATCACCAGCTTTTGTTTCATAGTTTAAGGGTGGTTTGGTTCTTCATATGTATTTACATTTTCACTCCGTTGCACCAGTTTCTCAATAGGTCCTCTTTATGGTGGTTTTTCGCTTATCGTATTTTTAATGTAACAATAGACAGCACCGCACACAGAATGGTGACGATCCAAAACCTTGTCACAATTTTTGATTCGTGATACCCCAGCTTTTGATAATGGTGATGCAAGGGACTCATTAAAAAAATCCGACGACCCTCACCATATTTTCTCTTCGTGTATTTGAAATAACCAACCTGCATTGTTACACTCAAGGTTTCTACAAAAAACACAGCGCAGATTAGCGGTATCAATAATTCCTTGTGAACGATGAACGCCAGGGCTGCGATGATTCCGCCCAGAGTCAGACTACCCGTATCACCCATAAATACCTGAGCTGGAAACGAGTTGTACCAAAGAAATCCAATGCACCCTCCCACCAGTGCTCCAACGAAAATCGCCAGTTCATCAAGGTTAGGGATATACATAATATTGAGGTATTCTGCCAGCAAAAGGCTGCCACTGGCATAGGCAAAAATGCCAAACGTGGCACTGATGACGGCCGATGTACCCGTTGCCAATCCATCCAACCCATCGGTAATGTTGGCTCCGTTTGATACAGCCGTCACAATAAAGATGGTAACGAGAATGTACAGCACCCAGGTATAGTCACGCAACACGGGAGGCAGCAACTTGGAATAGTTAAACTCGTGATTCTTTACAAACGGAATGGTAGTTACAAATGACTTTGCTTCCACAAATACCCGCTTGCGGCCATTGATAAAAACAACCTTATTGTTACCTACATTGGCAGAATCAGCGTTGGTGATAGCGCTTGATGTAGGCCCTACGTACTCTCTCCAGATCTTTACGTTGGGATTAAAATAAAGCGTTGCTCCCACGACTATACCCAGCATCACCTGACCGAAGATTTTAAACTTGCCTGCCAAACCATCGGCATCACTTTTTTTATACGGAATACCTTTTTGCTGCGCAATGCGCTTGGCCCTGATCTTTAAATAATCATCCAGGAATCCAATGGCGCCCATCCAGACTGTACAGAAGATCATCAGGCGGATATACACTTTTGTCAGATCTGCAAGCAATAGCGTGGGGAGTAAAATGGCAGCAATGATAATGAGTCCACCCATCGTTGGTGTGCCTTTTTTTTGCTGCTCGCCCTGTAATCCAAGGTCGCGTACCGATTCACCCAACTGCTTTTTCTGCAGAAAATTAATCAGCTTCTTCCCGTAAACAGTTGTAATAAACAATGATAACAGGATCGCAATCATCACCCGGAAGGAGATAAACTGAAACAGTGCACTGCCCGGAAACCGGATGCCTTCAGCTTGTAACCATTCAGTGATGTGATATAACATGTTCGTTGTTGTTTTTACTTTTTGCTATCTGTCGTCGGCAATTACCAGATCAAAGCTGATTGCTGCTCACCGACAGCTATTTTCCTAATAATTCAAACATTTCCTGCACCACTTCTTTATCGTCGAAATGATGCTTTACACCATTGATCTCCTGGTATTTTTCGTGGCCTTTGCCAGCTACCAGCACAATATCCTCAGGGCCTGCCATGGAAATGGCCGTCTTGATGGCCTGCTTCCTGTCCGCAATAGAAATGTATTTTCTACGTGCCGAAACCGGAAGCCCTTCTTCCATGTCGGACAGGATCTGCAGCGGGTCCTCCGTACGTGGATTGTCGCTGGTGAAAATGACCTTATCGCTATGCTCACAGGCCACCTCTCCCATTACCGGACGCTTGGTTTTATCCCTGTCGCCCCCACAACCCACAACGGTGATCACCTGCTCGTTGCCTTGCCGTAATTTTTTAATAGTTGCCAGTACATTGATCAGTGCATCCGGTGTGTGTGCATAATCCACAATAGCAATCACTTTCTCTTTTGGGGAAACACTATAATCAAATCTTCCTTCGGCACCGGTTACATTGCTCAGGCACTGCAGCACATCCTGCTTGTTCTCGCCGAGTGAAACGGCTGCACCATACACAGCCAGCAGGTTGTAGGCATTGAACTCACCAATCAGCCGAAAATGCACTTCCTGATCATTGATCGTCATGATCAAACCAGCAAGACTGTTTTCCAGAATTTTTCCTTTGAAATCAGCCATGGTGCGCAGGCTGTACGACAGTTTTTTCGCAGCCGTGTTTTGCAGCATCACCGCGCCGCGTTTATCATCAAGGTTGGTGATGGCAAATGCATTGGCGGAAAGCCCATCAAAGAAACCTTTCTTCGCCTTAATATATTCATCAAAGGTTTTATGATAGTCCAGATGATCGTGGGTAATGTTGCTGAACAACGCCCCGGCAAATTCAAGCCCGGCAATGCGTCGCTGGTGTACCGCATGCGAGCTTACTTCCATGAAAGCATACTCACAACCCTCATCCACCATTTGTTTCAACAGCTCATTCAGACTCACTGCGTCGGGGGTAGTATGTGTAGATGGGATTACCTTACCGGCGATCATATTCTCTACAGTGCTGATCAATCCGCACTGGTAGCCAAGACAGGTAAATAATTTGTATAAAAGCGTTGCAATGGTGGTCTTTCCATTCGTGCCGGTTACTCCCACCAGCTTTAACTTGGCAGATGGTTGCCCGTAAAAATTGTGCGCCAGCACACCGGCCGCTTCCGCACTGTCAGAAGTTTGCACATAGGTCACACCTTCGTGTTGTTGCGCCGGCAGCTCTTCACAAACAACAGCTATAGCACCCTGGCTTATTGCTTTGTCAATAAATCGATGACCATCCGCCGCTACTCCTTTCACAGCAACAAATACACTGCGATGCGAAACCTTGCGGCTGTCGATCTGCACACCACTCACCACCACATCGGTTGTACCCGATACGGCTACCATCTGCACTTTGTATAATATGTCTGCGAGTGTTTTCAACTAGTTCAATAAAATGGTTACAGTTGTATTTTTCTTCAATGGTGTTCCCGGCAATATATCCTGCGCGGCAACTTTGCCCCTGCCCTTTACCGTTACTTTTATATTGCGGCTTTCCAGTTCATGCAGGGCATCACGTAAGGTCATGTAGCGCACATCCGGCATTACATTTTTCGATCCGTAATAAGCCGGCTTTGCCACTGGCTTATGGTTTACCAACTGCACCTGGCTCAACGCTGCGCCTTTGCTCATCGAATCGATATACCGGATATTCAGAGACCGCAATACCTGTTGCATCTCCTCACGGGTGCCCGAAAAAATATAGGACGAGCTATCCGGCATCACATTGACCACACCTGCGTTTCTCTCTTTTCCATATTGTGCATAAATGCTGGCAACAATTTCTTTAAAAACAGGCGCTGCCAACTGACCGCCGTAGTGCATGGCCGCATGCGGCTTTGTTTTGATCACAACAACGCAGGTATATTCAGGTTTATCGGCCGGAAAATATCCTGCAAAGGAAGCCTGGTATACGCCAGCACCATATCCTACTGTTCCGTCGCTTACATGCGCCGTTCCGGTTTTACCGGCAACAGGGATGGGAAAATCCTTGAAGACATTTTTGGCTGTGCCTTCAGTTACCACTGCTTCCATACTCCGTCTTGCTGCTTCAATTACGGAAGGCTTCACCAGTTTCTCATCCAGCACCACCGGAGAAAATTCCTTTTTGGTAATACCATTTGCCTTAACGCTGTTGACGAGATAAGGCCGCATCATTTTGCCATCGTTGGCCACGGCATTATACAGCATCAGCGTTTGCATAGGACTTATCTGGATGGCGTAACCGAAAGCTGCCGTCAGCATCGCATGCAGACCTTCCTTGTTGCGCTTGATCTTTGGAAGACGTGGCGCTGCCTCTCCCAGTAGGTCAATGCCGGTTGGTTTGTCCATGTGAAATTTCTGCAGATAACTTTTGTATACATCAGGTTTCTCAGCAAATGCCTTGTAGGCAATTTTTGCCAGGCCGACGTTGGAGCTATGGGCAAAACACTCCCGAACCGTAAGCATCGGCTTGGGCGAACGCTCCGCATCGTTGATATTCCGCACACCTACATACTGGCGGCCGGCAGAACCAACTTCCACCAGATCGTTTTCTTTGCTGGTGCCATGGTCAAGAACAGCCAGCAGTGTAGCCAGTTTGATGGTAGATCCCGGTTCCGTGGTTTGCAACGCATAGTTCATGGTTTCACTATAGCTGCCATCTTTCAGGCGGCCCAGGTTGGCAATTGCCCTGATCTTTCCTGTTTTGGTTTCCATCAGGATTGCCGTACCCGTTTGCGATTCGCTCTGCACCATCATCTTCATCAGCGCCGTTTCCACAATATCCTGCATGTGAATATCCAGCGTTGTGTAAACGTCTTTTCCATTCTCCGGCTCAATCTCGTAGCCTTCCACCGGAACGGCAGCGCCGCCAGCCATCATCCGCACCAGGCGTTTTCCCTTCTGGCCCACCAGCATACTATCGTAGGTTCTTTCCAGGCCTACGTTCTGTGCATTTTCTCTTGACAGACCAATGGTTCTGCGTGCCAGCAATCCAAACGGATTCAAGCGCTTGCTGCGCTCTTCTACAATCACACCACTCTTGTTTCGGCCCAGGCGCACCAACGGAAACGTTCTGAATTCTTTGTATTCTTCAAACGAGAGGCCTTTGCGAAGCAGGAAATAACGACGCTTCTTATTATACCCCTGCTTTAATTCATTTTTATATGCAGCAACAGATTTATCCTTAAAGAGACCCGCAACAGCAATGGCAAACGAATCCAGGTTTTCCCGGAACCGCTTGCCGGCCTTATCCCGGAGACCTTCGGCGCCAAAATCAATATAGATGTCGTAATACGGAATGGAAGTACTCAGCATCTGGCCATCTTCGGTAAAGATGGTGCCCCGCTCCGCTTCCAGTTCTACGTATTTCTGGTGCATGCTATCGGAAAGGCTACGCCAGTGTTCTCCCTGCACGTTCTGAATATAAAAAGCACGGCCCAGCACAAAGAGGCTGAATACCACAACCCCCAGAAAGCTCAGGTAAGCCCGCCACAATATGTCTTTTTTAATATCCACTATACTATTGCCTAATCGGTATTTGTACTGTCAATTAAGATTGTTGGTTCGGTTGTCAGTTCTTGCAAACCCAGGGGTTTTACAGCTTCAACCAATTCGCTCTGGCGACTGCGCAACAACACATCACCGGTAACGGATTTATATTCACTTTTCAGGTCCTTCAACTCCCGCGTAGCCCTGCTTGTTTTGCGTATCAGCTTATCGGCATGGTGACCATTATATATGTACACCACCGCTAATACCGATAAGAACAGCAAGTAAGGAACCTGCTTTACAATGGCTCCATAATTCAGCCACCGCTTCCATTTGTATTTTCTTTTCTTCGCCTGTTCCATTATTAATAGGATGGTGAGTGGTGAGTGGTCAGTGGTGAGCTGAAATCGTTCTTTACTCACCATTCACTACTTACCATTCACAGTTTCTCCGCCACCCGAAGCTTTGCGCTTCGCGACCGCGGATTTCGTTTCAACTCTTCCTGCGAAGCCTCAATCGGTTTTTTATTTACCGGTTTTAGTAACCGCAGTTTTTCTGTTGTTTGGAAAGGATGCTCCTCTTCCTCTTCGAACGTATTGTTTTTAAAGAACTGTTTCACCAGCCGGTCCTCTATGGAATGAAAGGTGATGATCGCTGCCCTTCCTTCCACCTTCAGCACTTGCGGCAATTGCATCAGCAATTCTTTCAGCGCTCCCATCTCATCGTTTACTTCAATGCGCAGCGCCTGGAAAACCTGAGCGAAATATTTTGCAGGATTACCTTTCACCACTCCGCTTAACGCCGTTTTAAAATCATCAATAGAGTTTAACGGCATCACACCTCTTTTTTCAACAATCGTTTTTGCCAGCGTCCTTGAATTGGTCACCTCACCCCACTGCTCAAACAACTTGTGCAGTTCTGCCTCCGAGTAGGTTTTTACCACATCGGCCGCCGTTTTGTCCTGCCGCTGGTCCATTCGCATGTCCAGCGCTGCATCAAACCGGGTGGAAAATCCGCGGCTGGCCTCATCAAACTGGTGACTGCTTACACCCAGGTCCGCCAGTAACCCATCCACTTCGCTGATGCCGTGCAGGCGCAGAAAGCGGTGCAGGTGCCTGAAATTCTGCGGAACAAAAATGATCCGCTCATCTTCCGGCAGGTTACGTTTCGCATCGGCATCCTGATCAAAGGCCACCAGTTTACCGGCGCTATCCAGTTTTTCCAGGATTGCCCGGGAATGCCCGCCGCCACCGAAAGTGCAGTCGACGTACACACCCGAAGGCCGGATGGCCAGCCCATCGATCACTTCGTTGAGCAAAACAGGAACATGGTAAACCGTTTCAGATGACGTTATTTTCTTGTCTTCCTTCATCTTACTGCGGCTCGCCTCCCATTACTTTTTGCGCCAGCGAACTGAACTCGGATGGTGAATAGTTATCAAAGAACTGCTGGTAAGCCTCTTTGCTCCAGATCTCAATCTTGTCAACGCCGGAAGTCAGCACTACATCCTTTTGCAGCCCTGCGTACTCCCGAAGGTTGGGCGGCAGCAGGATGCGTCCGGCCGAATCGATCTCTACTTCCAGCGCCCCATTCAGAAAATACCTGACAAAACTTCTGACCTCCGGATCGAAGGTGTTCAGGGAGCGGATGCGGTTGAAAACCGGCTCCCAGCTTTGTTTTGGATACAGGCTCAGGCATTTTTCAAAGCCACGGTTGATGACAAAATGCGTATTTTCACCCTCCGGCAGCTGCTTTTTCAAGCCGGCCGGAAGAAGAAAGCGACCTTTTGTGTCAAGTGTAACTTCGTATTCGCCGAGAAAGCCTGTCATTTTCAATGGTTTGGGAAAAGTGGCTTTGATTTGACACAAAATAACACTTTTTACCACTTTCATTTATGAAATTGGTTTGCTTTAGTTTTCCACCTATCTCTGCAATACCGGATAGGGCCATTTCACTATGTTTCACGGCAAAAAATATATTTTTACAATTTTGCCATGTGTATTACATGTGGATAACTGTGGATAACCTTTTAGTAATTCACAGTTACGTTTAAAAATGCCGCAGCAGTTAGCTGTTTCGTTATGAAAAAGGAAGAAATTCTTATTCAGGATTACACGTATAGCCTCCCAGATAACAAGATTGCACATCACCCGTTGCCAAAAAGAGATGATTCAAAACTTTTGGTGTATAAAAGTGGGAGGATTGATGAAGACCGCTTTTATCATCTACCCCTACGGCTTCCTGAAGGCACAACCCTGATTCTGAACAACACAAGGGTAATAGAGGCCCGTATCTTTTTTACAAAGCCTACTGGTGGCGTGATTGAGATCTTTTGCCTGGAACCGGCGGGACAAAGCATGGAAATTTCCCTTCAGCAGCAGGGCGAAGCGGAATGGGCTTGCATGATCGGCGGGGCTTCCAAATGGAAGCCGGGGCAGGTTTTGTCGAAAGAGCTGGAAATTGATGGAAAGGCTGTGATGCTGGAAGCACGGTACAAGGGAAAAGTGGCGGATGCCTTTATTATTCATTTTTCCTGGACACCGGCAAGTCTGCATTTTATCCAAGTGCTACATGCGGCGGGAAATATACCGCTCCCTCCTTATATTAAGCGCAGTGCCGAGCTGCTGGATGCAGAGCGTTACCAAACCATTTTTGCCCAAAAAGAAGGCTCCGTTGCCGCACCGACGGCCTCCCTCCATTTTACGGATGAGGTTTTGAGGAACCTGGCGCAAAAAGGTGTCCACCCAAATTATATTACCTTGAATGTTGGTGCCGGTACATTTAAGCCAGTTAAATCCGCATCAATTGCCGATCACACCATGCATAGCGAAACGTTTTCGGTAAATCGGTCCACTCTGGAAGCGATACTGGAATCGGAAACAGTCGTTGCGGCAGGAACCACATCGCTGCGAACATTGGAAAGCCTTCATTGGATAGGTGTAAAACTGCTCAACGGGGCCAAAATGGCAGACTTTCATCTCTCGCAATGGGAAGCTTACGACCTGGACAATTCGATTTTATACCGGGAAAGTATTGGTGCCCTGCTGCAATGGATGAAAGAAAATAACACCGATACACTGGACTGCCGGACAGCCTTACTGATTGTACCGGGCTATACGTTTAAGATTCCAACCGGCATCATTACCAATTTTCACCAGCCTCAATCGACACTCCTGTTATTAATTGCTGCCTTTATTGGCAAAGACTGGCAAAAGGTTTATCAATATGCCCTGGAAAATGATTTCCGGTTTTTAAGCTATGGCGATAGCAGCTTGCTATGGCGAGTGTAAGATGATGGATAGCAGATGAAAAATAACAGTGTTGATCGTTTCTGCCACATCCGTTATTTACTATCCTTATCTATGCTTCCTGCAACGGTAATTCAACGGTAAACACGCTACCCTTGCCCAAAGTGCTCTCGGGCTTGATATTACCATCATGTGAGTCAACTACAGTCTTTACATAACTCAAACCCAATCCAAAACCTTTTACATTGTGAATATTACCGGTATGGGCACGGTAGAACTTTTCGAAAATGCGCTTAACGGTTTCCCTTGTCATACCAATACCGTTGTCCTCAATACGAAGGACAAACTTTTTGGGGGTGGATGACGTAGACAATACAATATGCGGCGGCACATTTTCTTTTGAATATTTTACGGCATTGTCCAGCAGATTGTTCACGATATTGTTGATGTGTACCTCATCACCTTCGATCAGGTCATTTTCCGCATCTAAGTGAATCTCCATATCGCCACCTTTTTCCTGCAGGCGCAAGACAAAATTGTCGGCCACATCCTCGATGATCTTGTGAATGTGCAGCGGCTTTTTGTTGAGCTGAATCTCCTGCCGGTCCATCAGCGCAGACTTCAGGATAGTCTCTACCTGCCGGTTCATACGCTGGTTTTCTTCTTTGATGATGCTGCTGAAGTAATTGAGCTTTTCCGGATTGCAGATCACTTTTGGATTTTTCAGCGCATCGACCGCCAGCGAGATGGTAGCTATGGGTGTTTTAAACTCATGCGTCATGTTGTTGATGAAATCGTTTTTAATCACATTCAACTTTTTCTGGCGGATCATCGTATACACTGTCAATCCAAAGGCACTAAAGATGACCAGTGTAAAAAGTATCGCAGCAATCATCCGTGGCCTTAGATCCTGGTAAACGATCTTTTTGATTGGTACTACCAGGATGATCACCTCATCCGGACTCAGGTTCTCCCCTGCTGAGCCGCTTGGCGGACTGATATAACCCAGGATGGAATAATAGTTGGTAGTATCGTAATACCATTTTTCAAACTCAGGTGATTTGCGTTCAATCTGACTGTTCACGCCATCGCCAACCAGCACCAGTCCAAATTGGTAAGGAATGCTGCCCATCTTGTGCGCCGTGAGCACCGCATCGATCTTTGCTTTTATATCGTCGGCAGTCAAACGGCTGCCGAGGCTATATGGCTTTTGATTTTCGAGTGTAAACTCATCAAAGCCCGGAAAACTTTTGGTAGTGATATTGTACCCTTTAGCCTGCGAAAGCTCGTACGCCACCCGTTCGGTCAGGTCCTGCAGCTTTTCCCGTACCTGCTCTTCGCGGGCCAGCAGCATGTTGTTGAGCCAGGAAATCTGGATAAAGATGATACCGATTAACGAGATACAAATCAGGAAGATAATTATGGGGAAAATCCGTTTCACTGATGGCAAGATGAGAAAAAAATTGTTCTAAACAAAAATAGCGTTCTACCCTGTCTTATTTTGTGGCATAAGTTTGTTATACATAGGATTTAACACAATAGCCTGATTATGGTAGAACTAGCAGCCGGCGTGTTGTTAATAGCTGACCCGTTTTTAAAAGACCCAAACTTCATGCGAACCGTTGTTTTATTAACGGAACACCGCGAAGATGGAACGATCGGCTTTGTCATCAACCGTCAATTTGAAAACACCCTTGATGAATTGCTCCCCGAAGTGGAAGGGCACCAGTTGCCTGTTTATTACGGCGGGCCTGTGCAAATGAACACCATTCATTTTTTGCACCGTTATCCCGACGAGATTCCAGGTGGCGTGGAAGTGATGAAAGGTGTATACTGGGGTGGAGATTTTGATTCAGTAGTTAAACTGATCAATGCTGGTAATGCCGACCCTGAAAAGATCCGCTTTTTTATCGGTTACTCCGGCTGGAGCCCCGGTCAGCTGGAAAGTGAGATGGCTGAAAAAACATGGCTCACGGTAGAAGCTGCCCGTAAACTGATCTTTCATGCCAATGCGGAAGAAATCTGGAAAGACAGCTTGAAACATTTAGGAGGCGAGTATGAAATGATGATCAACTTTCCGATAGATCCGCAACTGAATTGAGTTTGATTTTCAGTGTCACAGCCCTTCTCCGGCTAATTCTTCTTTTCTTGCTTTGCGAGCCTGCGACGGACGTACCTGTTTAACTTAAAACTAATAAGGGCAGTTTCGAATTCGGTCAGGCTAACCGAATAAATTTTTTGTACCTCTTGCACAAGAACTTTAAACCATTACTTTAGCTGCTTAACAAAAATTTTTATGGAACACTACAACCAAACAACTGACTTGCTTTTAGACCTGGAGCAACCTACAGTTTATGCCGGGTTTTGGGAACGCGTTGGTGCCGTTTTAATTGATGCAATCATTCTTATGGTTCCTCAGTTCATCATCACCTATTTTTTACCGTATGGGCTGAGTAATGTTATAAGTTTATTGATCACCTGGCTTTATTCAGCCTTGATGGAATCAGGCGAAGGCCAAGCCACCATTGGCAAACGTGCACTGGGCCTGAAAGTAACCACCGCAAGCGGCGAACGGATTAGCTTTGGCCAGGCAACGGGTCGTCATTTTGGGAAAATCGTTTCAACAATTATCCTGTTTATCGGTTACCTGATGATGCTGTGGGATGATAGAAAACAAACCCTTCACGATAAAATGGCTGATACACTGGTAGTAAAAGGCTAATATCTTCCTCAAAGATTTTTAAAAACGTTGGCTCAAGAGCCAACGTTTTTTTTATGTCATGACTGGTTAATTTTCTGGGTTGTTCAGCACGGAATAATGCTGTTATTCAAGCACCACCGTCCGGTCCTTTGGATACTTTACTATATAGCGCAGTTTTAGTTTTTTCTCCTGCCCCGGCTGCAGGGCAAAGTTCCAGGTGATAAGACCTGTTTCTTTATCAAGTGTTGCCTCGGGTGCAGAAACATCATCCACGCTGATTTCTTTATTGACAGAAACCGGGTATTGGTCGCGAACCAGAATAGTGGCGGGCACTTTTTTGGTGTTCATCACTGTGATTTCATATTCTTTTGTTTCGGTTTTGTTGCTGCCCAAAAACTTTTTTGCACTGAACTCCTTCAGCAATTTGCGGGAAACCCGAATGCTGTTGTCTTTACCCAGCGAAAGTGAAAGCGTATCGTTGACAGTTGAAAGGTCAAGATAGGTTTTGCCTAAAAACGTGCCCTCGTAATAAAGATTGGTTTCACCGGATTGCAGGTCATACTCCTGCCAGGCTACCACTTTTGCGGTAAGAAAAGCAGAGGGGTCTATCTTGGGAGCAGAATAATATTCATACAGTGCAGGAATCTCGAATTTTTTGATGCCGATGGTGGTTGTTTTGCCATCGGTTTCCAGGGTATATTTTTCATCAATCCGGTAGATGACGGCTGTTGGCTGGTATTGCATCGCAACAGCGACATTTTGTATTTCTTCTGTATTTGCACCGGTAGACGCGGCCCCTCTTACACTTACACCTGCCACCTTTCCTTGAAGTCCATATCCGGTAACCACGACCTCCTGCAGCGCCATACTGTGTTGCTCCAGCGTTACTGTCAGGTATCCTGGAGTCGCTTTGATCTCTTTTGAAACATAACCAACAGCAGAAATAACAACAGTGCTATTGACAGGGAGGTTCTGCAGTTTAAAAAAACCATTCGCATCCGTTACAGTTGCTGTTGTATTGCCCTTTACGGCAACTGTCGCTCCAATCACCGGCGAACCATTTTTATCCACTATTCTTCCACTGATTACACCCGGAATGGTGGCCTTGTTTTTTACCCAGGCAACAGAAGGATCATAAAATCCCAGCATCCAGGGCTGCAGTTCCGATGGTGTGGCATTGTCGCCCGGGTTACCGGTGCTAAGCTGAATGGCAACGTCTTTCCAGGTTTCGCCGCTCCGCTGAAAAACGTTGGCGTTCATTAATACATGAAGAGGTTTAGTAATATCCGCTACCCGCATGTCGTACGTTGGATACCAGCCGGCGTCCTTTACCGTATACGACAATTGAAATTTTATGTTTTGTGTTGTGCGGCTGTCGATCAGTGCTGTAACGGTATAGGCTACACTATCCCGCTTCTTGCCTACTTCTGCAATCTGCAGGTTCAGCTTTTGCAGTTCCCGCTGCTGTGCCGCTATTCGCTTTTCAATCTCCAGCTGCTTCTGCAGGACTTCCGTCATACGGGCACGTTGCAGATCCAGCGCCTGCCGCAGGTCTTCGGGTTTTACGCCTGTTTGTCCGCCGATAGCCTGGTTCTTTTCCAGCATTTCTTCTTCTTTTTTGTACACCTGCAGCAGCCGGCTGTCCATTGCAAGCTTTTCCTGCAGATCCGTTCTTGAGTCCAAAAGTGCTCTTTCATCGGCTTCCAGTTTGCGCTGACTGGAAAAATCCCGAATGGCCTGTACTGACAGCAGTGTAATGTTAGCATCGGCTTTTAATTGCAGGCTTTGTTGTTCCAGCTGGTTGCTTAAGCCGGTAAAAACAACTTCTGTGCGGCCGGGGGTTACTGCAGCACTTGCTGTTCGCAGGATTTGTGCACCCGAAGCAAATACAGTAACACCCGCAATGCTGCTTTCAACAGGAAGGCGTTTTGTTTGTGCAGAACAAAAAACAGAAAAAAGGATGACAGGCAGGAGCAAGATTCTCATAAGAGGTGATTTAGGTTTGATGAATAGGTCTTTCAACAGGACAATACGGACATAAAAAAAGCTGCCCGGAGGACAGCTTTTCAATTCGAAACAATTTTCGGTTATTCAACTTCGGTAGCACCTTCTACCAGAACGGTAACCTTGTTGTTCAGCACTTCTACAAAACCGCCTTGGATCTGGTAGCTGGTGGTGTGCGACTGTTTATCCCGCAGTACTTTAACACGGCCGGCTTTCAGGGCACTGACCAGGGGCGCATGTTTGTCCAGCACTTCAAACGATCCGCTGATACCGGGCATTTGCACACCATATACTTCGCCGCTGAAAAGTTTACGTTCCGGAGTTAATATTTCTAATGTCATAAAAAAAATGTGATAATGTGAAAATGTGATAATGTGATAAATGGCTTTGCTTCAAAACTATGCCCTCTCACAATCTCATTATCACATTATCGACTTAGCTAATTATCGAATTATCCTTGCGCCTGTGCCAGGAGCTTTTTACCTTTTTCAATTGCGTCGTCGATAGTACCTACCAGGTTGAAGGCTGCTTCCGGATACTCGTCTACTTCACCGTCCATGATCATGTTAAAGCCACGGATGGTTTCTTCAATCGGTACCAGTACACCTTTCAGACCGGTAAAGGCCTCGGCCACGTGGAAAGGCTGCGACAGGAAGCGCTGCACTTTACGAGCACGGGATACAGTCAGTTTATCTTCATCGCTCAATTCATCCAGACCAAGGATGGCAATGATATCCTGTAATTCCTTGTAGCGCTGCAAGATCAGCTTTACACGGTTTGCAGTGTTGTAGTGTGCATCACCTACAACAGAAGGCATCAGGATACGCGATGTAGAATCCAGGGGATCCACCGCCGGGTAGATACCCAAATCGGCAATCTTACGCGACAATACCGTTGTGGCATCCAAGTGGGCAAAGGTTGTTGCCGGGGCCGGATCGGTTAAGTCATCCGCCGGTACGTAAACCGCCTGTACAGAGGTAATGGAACCGTTTTTAGTTGAAGTGATACGCTCCTGCATGATACCCATCTCGGTAGCCAGCGTAGGCTGGTAACCAACCGCCGAAGGCATACGACCCAGCAGGGCTGATACCTCGGAACCGGCTTGTGTAAAGCGGAAGATGTTATCTACGAAGAACAGGATATCACGGCCTTTACCGGAACCGTCTCCATCGCGGTAGTATTCGGCAATGGTCAGACCGGAAAGGGCTACACGGGCACGGGCTCCCGGGGGTTCGTTCATTTGACCGAACACGAATGTGGCTTTTGAATCGGCCAGTTCTGTCATATTTACCTTGCTCAGGTCCCAGCCACCTTCTTCCATGCTGTGCTTGAAAGCGTCGCCGTATTTCATGATACCGGCTTCAATCATTTCTCGCATCAGGTCATTTCCTTCGCGGGTACGTTCACCCACACCGGCAAATACTGACAAACCAGAATACGCTTTAGCGATGTTGTTGATCAGTTCCTGGATCAAAACGGTTTTACCTACACCGGCACCACCAAACAGACCGATTTTACCACCTTTTGCGTAGGGTTCAATCAGGTCAATTACCTTGATACCTGTGTAAAGAACTTCGGTAGCTGTTGACAAATTTTCGAAAGACGGCGGCTTGGCGTGAATGGGTCGGCCGTTTATTTTCGGGATCGGTGGCAGACCGTCGATTGGATCACCGGTTACATTGAACAGGCGGCCTTTGATTTCTTCGGTTGCGGGCATTTTGATGGGAGCACCGGTATCTACTACGTCCATTCCACGAAGCAGACCTTCTGTACCGTCCATAGCGATGGTACGTACGCTGTCCTCACCTAAGTGCGTTTGTACTTCCAGTACAAGCGTATCGCCACTGGGGCGTTTTATTTCTAATGCATTAAAGATTTCGGGGAGGCCTCCGTCGAACTGAACGTCCACAACGGCGCCGATGATTTGTTTTACCTTGCCAACTTTTGCCATAAATAGCGTTTAAGAAGAAGATTTTTAAGAAAAATGCCCGGAAATGGCAGTCTTCCATTTTCAGGCTGCAAAAGTAAGGGTGAACAGCCATTCTACCAATCGTAAAATAGCCGCATATATTCTTTCGTCCTTTCTTTTTGCAAACTGTTATTAACTCTGTGAATAAACTGTCGCAAAGTGCACTGCAAAATTGGGAAAAAAGTAGGCGGGGATAGTACAAAGGTTTCCAAAGCATTGATCAGAAACAGAAAATCAGTACCGGATTCCCCAACTTTTCATAAATAAAACTTAATGAAGGTGAATCTTTCCGCAACGCAAACGGCTGAGCAGTAAAGGCATGTCTTTTGTACTTTTCTTTTGCTATGAAACGATTTTTTATCTACCTGACCGTAATAAGCACCCTCTTTACCGCCTGCCAGGACGCTGGTTCTACCGGTAGTAATGGCGATGACGAAACTGACGAAAAGAAAAATGTCAGCAAACGGAATTACTTCATTAACAAAGAGAATTCCTACTCCGATCTGTTTTTGGACAGTACTGCCATGGAAAAATACATTGCCGAAAAGCAGATACCGGATTCCATTTCGCGGCGAATGCGCAGTTTTTACAATACCCGCAACTATCAGTTTGCCTGGTTTAGCTCCGATGGATTAACAGAACAGGCCCGTGCCTTCTGGAACCTGCACGATTATGTAACCACGTACGACCGCGACACATCACTCAAGGATAAAGCCCTGCAGAAAAAAATGGATGTATTGGTGGCAGAAGAAAACCTGTCGGCCAGCGCCTCACCGAGTTATATTGAAACGGAGTTGACGCTTACCCAACATTTTCTTCGCTACATGCTGAACAATTATGAAAAAGGGTATGTAAAGCGGAAGGAAATGGAGCGGTTTATTCCCTATATCAAACGTGATCCACTTGAGGTTGCGGATTCCCTTTTGACAAAAAAACACAAGGACGGCAAATATTTCGAAGATGTGCACGAACCCTATCGCCTGCTGAAAGAAAAGCTGGCTCTTTACCACGGGATCGTAAAAAATGGCGGCTGGCCCGAGATCCCTGCTGTCAAATCATTGAAGAAAGGCGATTCATCGGCTACAGTAACCCTGGTAAAAAGGCGCCTGCAGCTGAGTGGTGATATGGCCGGCAACGACACTTCCCGCATCTTTAACGACACGCTGGAAGTTGCCGTTCGCCGCTTTCAGCAAAGCATGGGCTATACCCCTTCCGGCGTAATAAATGCACAGCTGGTGAAAGATATGAACGTGCCTCCACGGCTACGCCTTGAGCAGATCCTTCTGAACATGGAGCGGATGCGCTGGATGCCGACGGAACCATCAGGGCAACTGATTATGGTGAACATCCCGGAGTTTATCCTGCATGTGTACGAAGGCAAGCAAAAGGCCTTTACGATGAATGTTGTGGTAGGGAAAGAAGGGCACAACACCGTGAGCTTTACCGGCGACTTGAGTACGATTGTATTTAGTCCGTACTGGAATATACCACCCAGCATTGTAAAAAATGAGATACTGCCGGCAATGGAAAGAAATCCCGGCTATCTGGAAAGCCAGAACATGGAGCAAACCGGAACCGAAGGCGGACTTCCCGTGATCAGGCAACGGCCGGGGCCCAAAAATTCACTGGGACGAGTAAAATTCCTGTTCCCGAACAGCTTTAATATTTACTTCCACGATACACCGGCAAAGAGCCTTTTTAACAGGGACAAACGGGCTTACAGTCACGGCTGTATTCGTCTTGCCGAACCGGAGAAAATGGCGCAATACCTCTTGCGCAACAATCCTGAGTGGACGCCGGAAAAAATCAGTGCTGCCATGAGCAGCAACAAGGAACAATACGTTAAGCTATCGGAACCGATACCGGTAATCATTACGTATTACACGGCCTGGGTTGATGAAACAGGACTGCTCAACTTCAGAGAAGACATTTATGAGCATGATAAGGACCTGATTGCAAAAGCATTTTTGTAGTGACGTAATTTATAGGTTGATTGGTTGAACAGTTGAATGAGAGGATCGAAGCATCTGGTCAACCAATCAACCACACTCCCTACATTTGCCGCGTAATGGCAAATACAATGCAACTGACGGAGGTTACCAATGCAAAAACTGCAAAGGAATTTATTGACGTAAATGTTCTGCTGAACAAGAACAATCCAAATTACATACGTCCGCTGGACAAAGACATCCATGATGTTTTTGATGAAAAAAAGAACAAGACCTTTCGATACGGAACGGTAAAACGCTGGTTGTTGCGTGACGCTAACGGAAACCTTATTGGCCGCATTGCCGCTTTTACCAACAAACGGTACAAAAACAAAGGCGATGATGTACCGGTGGGCGGCGTCGGCTTTTTCGATTGTATCAACAACCAGGAAGCCGCCAATCTTCTTTTTAATACGGCCAAAGATTGGCTGGTATCGCAAGGCATGGAAGCCATGGATGGCCCCATCAATTTTGGTGAACGTGATCGTTGGTGGGGATTGGTGGTGGAGGGTTTTCAGCCTCCGCTTTATGGCATGAATTACAATCCGCCTTATTACCAGGCCTTGTTCGAGAACTATGGTTTCCGGGCTTTTTTTCACCAGATCTGCTTTGGCCGTAATCCAAAGGAAAAACTTAGCGGGAAAGCGGTGGACCGTCATGCGATGTATGAAAAAGATCCTCAGTTTTCGGTGCGAAATATCGAAAAGAAAAAGCTGGAAAAATATGCCGAAGACTTTACCACTGTATACAATGCTGCCTGGGCCGGTCACGGAGGCCTAAAGCAAATGAAAAAAGAACAAGTGGTGCAGATGTTCAAAAAAATGGCACCGGTAATGGATGAACGCATTGTCTGGTTTGCCTACAAAAACGAAACACCTATTGCCATTTTTGTCAACCTCCCCGATTTAAACCAGTGGTTTAAGCACCTGAATGGAAAGTTTGACCTATTGCACAAGCTAAAATTTTTGTGGATTAAAAAAACAGTGAAATGCACAAAATTCACTGGCCTGGTGTTCGGTGTAGTACCCGAATTTCATGGGAAAGGCATTGATTCTTTTATGGTGGGAGAAGCATATAAAACGGTAGTCAAAAATCCATACAACGAATACGAAATGCAGTGGATCGGCGATTTCAATCCTAAAATGCTAAATGTAGCGCAGGGTATTGGTGATGTGTATCAAAGTCGCAAGCTCACAACATACCGTTACCTGTTCGACAGAACAAAAGAATTTAAGCGGCACCCTATCCTGTTATAATCACATTTATATGAAAAGTGGCTGTATCATGTTCAATACAGCCACTTTTCATTTTCTGAAAGCCAGAAAATCATTTCTCTTCAACGGGTTCAAACAAAAAGCTGTAAACTTTCACCGACGCATCATCTGCTACCCGCTTCCGAAGGGTGATGGTTTTAAGTTCATCCGTAATCTCAATCTCTCCTGCATACACCTCCTTGCCTTCATTGGTCGGAATCGCAATATCGGTTGGTATCCAGTCCGAGATCTGCTTGGATCGCTGCCACACGCTGAACGGCGCCCCTTTTTCAGTTCTTCCGTAATTCACATATACTTTGTACTGTCCCTTGTCCAACCCGTTCAGCGATACCTGCACAATGGGCACTGCTTCAATATCAATTTTTGCCATCCATGCGTCGGATTTTTTCAGGCCAAATACAATGGCTGGGTCCTGGTAGTCGGCCGTGGCAAACCAGTAGAGCGAAAACACCATGCCCTGCGGTGTAAGTTTATGGCGATATGGCACTTTCGTCACCTTATCATCGATGCGTATTTCCGTATTCTCGAACTGCGGCTTGTCCGCATAAAAGAAAGCGACTGAAGTATAATCTGTTTTCACCATCACTTTGTCTTCCGGCTGGTGTTCGATGGTAAGGCGGAAGGAATCTCTAAAGTTTAATTTATCGGTAAGATAGAAGCGGTAACCACCGGTACGGGAGGTCATCAGGTCGTAGGTCAGTGCTCCATGAAACGGCAGGCTTATGCCTCTGTCCCACTTGTCCGTTACCGCGTAATAACCACCGTTGAAATAATCTTCCGAGCCGGTACCGTGCAGCCGCAAATCACCGTCAATATAGGCACGGTCATCGCCTTCAAAATAATAAGTACTACCCTCTTCCAGCCCTTGCGTTTGCAGAATGGTACCAACGTAATGTCCACGTCCCTTGATGTTAGCAATCAGGTGTTGCTTTGCTTGCGGAATATTGTACTCCCGCCGTGCCTGTGCATAAAATTTTCCTTCCTGCTTTTCATCGCGGCCGTTTTCGGTATAATAAATTGTTCCGGAAAGCAGGATCTCCGAAGGATCGCCGGTGGTTCGGTTATCGTATTTCAATGCAAGCTTTGCCGACCGGTCGAAAGGCATGGGCAGGTAAGAATACAACTTATTATTATCTGACCCCAGTACTACTGATTGCGCTGCCGGTTTGCCAAAGGCAAAGCCAAAGAAATCGTGCAGGGGAAGATCAATTGCATTTTTTGTTTCACCGTCCCAGCGGGCTGTGAGCATGATTTTTCGATAAGCCTGCAAAAGATCACTGCCGGCGCCGAGTTCTATGCCGACAATGCGTCCACCTTTGGCCAGTGTAAAAATGTTGGTTTCTACTCCCGGCCGCAGCGTGAGATTGACCTTTTTGGATTTCACACCTGCCCCATATGCCGCCAATGGTGAGCGTTGCTTGTTCCAGGTGGCTGCAATCTTATCAAAAACATCCCTGTAGTTAGTAAACATGTCGGTAGAGAATGATTGCATCTTTTCCTTTTCGGTAAGATTGCGGTATTGCGTCTGGTGAAAACGGAGGTTTTTTCCGGTGTAGATGATCTTCAGTGATTTTTCGTACGGGATGGGAAGAAAACAATAAAAGCCTCCCAGCTGGCTGCCGGAAAGCGGCGAAAGAAAGGGGGCCACCTTTCCGCTGAACAGATCAATAAAGGGAATGTTGATCCGTGGTGTGGTTTCGCCGTCGAAATAAAACTTAACCGTATCGGCTTCGGGTGTTGGTGTCCAGATGCGGTTAATAACACCGGGGCCTTTCAGGTCTGCCAGTACCAGGCCTTCCGCTTCCTTGCGAACCGCAGAATACTTGCCGGAAAAACCGTCATCGTTGCCACCGGTGCGGTCGTAACTGGATAACTGGTGCATCTCGCCGGTGCGGTAAAGCGGCAGCCTGGAGATATCAGCAAGGTTCAGCAACTCCTGGCGATAATTGTCGGTTTGTGCGGAGAGTTGAAGAAATGAACAGATAAGAAATAGAATAAATAGTTGATGTTTCATGGTCATTGATTCATAGCCTTAGAAAACTGTCACCAGCATGCATTTACAGATTCTTACTTTCATAAAAATCTTTTGCTGGCATTGCAATCAATCTGGCAATTTAGAGATTGTTGGTGAAAGTGTTTATTAGAAGCAGGTTAAGTTGACAATACGAATAAATGTTCAGTATTAGCGAATATTGCAAATGTTCTCCAATGCAACCAATTGGCCCTGCAAGAGGAATGACAACTGAAAGCACGGAGATTCCTCAAAAGGGCTTACCGTGACAGCCGCAGCTTTGTTTTCTGCCGGACTTCTAATCCTTCCTGCGTCAGGATAAATACACAACCCGTCGGAGTTCCATACCTTGTGTGAAGCCGTTGCTGGCTTGCCCAAATCCGGCTGCTTTTCCCTACCTTGCAAGCCAAGTTTACCATGGAAAAATTTATTGTTTCGGCCCGTAAATACCGCCCCCAGACCTTTGATACAGTTGTGGGGCAGGAACATATCACCACTACCCTGAAAAATGCCATCCGCAGCAATCACCTGGCGCATGCCTTCCTGTTCTGCGGTCCCCGGGGCGTGGGTAAAACCACCTGTGCCCGCATCCTGGCCAAAACCATCAACTGCGAGGCTTTGCAGCCCGATGGTGAAGCCTGTAACAGTTGTCACTCCTGCGTGTCGTTCAACAACGGCACCAGCATGAATATACACGAACTGGATGCTGCCTCCAACAACTCGGTGGATGACATCCGGGCCCTGGTAGAGCAGGTTCGTTTTGCACCCCAGGCCGGCAAATACAAAGTGTACATCATCGACGAGGTGCACATGCTCTCGGCTTCGGCTTTCAATGCGTTTTTGAAAACGCTGGAGGAGCCACCCTCTTACGCCATTTTTATTTTGGCCACCACGGAAAAACACAAGATCCTGCCAACGATCCTAAGCCGCTGCCAGATCTTCGACTTCAAACGCATTACGCTGCAGGATACCGTAAACCATCTTGCCGGTATTGCCACAAAAGAAGACATCAAGGCAGAAGAAGCGGCCCTGCAACTGATCTCGCAAAAGAGCGAAGGTTGCATGCGGGATGCACTAAGTATTCTCGACAAGATTGTATCCTTCACCAATGCCGAAGTAACGTACGAGAACACCATCGAACACCTGAACATCCTGGATGCAGATTATTACTTCAAGCTGTTCGAATGCATGCTGGCACAGGACCTGGCCGGCGCCATGCTCCTTTTCGACGATATCAACAAAAAGGGGTTTGAAGGTGATATGGTGCTGAATGGCTTTGCAGAGTTTATGCGAAATCTTCTTATCTGTAAAGACGAAAGAGTAGCCGGGCTTTTGGAAGTGGTGGAAAGCTTCCGGGTTCGTTATGCCGATGCGGCTAAAAAGGTGTCACCGTCTTACATCATCAGTGCACTGAATTTACTCAATGAAGCTGAGATCAACTTTCGTGCAGCCCGTAATAAGCGCCTGCATGTGGAGCTGGCCCTCATTAAACTTTGTTACCTGTCGCAGGCCCTCGAACTCACGGCCACAGCCGGCGGTGTAGATAAAAAAAAACTCGTTGACGGAACAAAGGCCGTAGCCTTCAAAGCAATTCAACCGATTTTGCTGTCGCCGAAACAAACGCCGGCAACAACTGAAGTAGCGGCACCTCCTCCATCACCGACAATACCACAACCACAACAGGAAGCCAGGCTGGTTATTGAAGCACCACTCCCCAAGTCAACTCCAAAACCGGTCGTGGTAGAAGAACAGAAAGAAGCCTACAAGCCTGTTGAAAAGAAACCGGTGAAAAACGGCGGCAAGCTTTCGTCACTGGATGCGCTGCGGCAAAAAGTAGCGGCCGAAAACGGTCAGCAAGTCATTGCCGACAAACCGCTGGAAATGGAGGCACTAAAAGCTGCCTGGAAAAAATTTATTGATTACCTGAAAGAACAAAAACGTCCGGCCTGGCAGAGTTACGAGCTGGCGGAACTAAAAGTAAAAGATGCCGCTTCGTTTGAAGTGATTGTTCACAATAAGATCAACGAAAAATTTATTGAACTGGAACGAAAAGAGGCAGGCGAATTTTTTCAAAAAGAACTCTGCAACCGGGTGCTCCAGTTTTCTATTACGCTGATTGAACCGCCCAAGGACCAGCAGGAAATAGCGGAAGCACCAATGACGCCAAAAGACCAGTACCTGAAACTCATCGAAGAATTTCCGATGGTAAAGGAACTAAAGGACAGGCTACGGTTGGAGTTGGATTATTAGGCACCTGTTCTCCGGCCCCCACCTAACCTCCCCAACGGGGGAGGAACAACCAACACACGGACCCTTGCTCTTGCACGATACGTTCCTAGCCTCTGCCCCATTTTTGGCAGAGGCTTTTTCTTTTTGTTTCAGCTAATGATCCTGTTTTATTCTTCCTCAAAGCCCGAAGGGCTTTCATGTGAATAGCGCCGGGTGAAACCCGGTGAAAGAAGAAGAGAAATGAAACAGAACCCCGCAGGGGTTCAATGTTTAGGATGTTACTAGCGTAACTATGCTGCTTCTGTTGTGATGCTCCGTTCATCGTTTAGTCACTCTATTATGCAGATCGCAAAAAATATTGCTGTGCGAAAAGATAAAATGCAAAGGCACAATCGAACTTAGCCTCCTTTCAGAGGGACAGGTGAGTGAGTTAGGGAGTCTTATCTTTGCCCCCATGGAAATCATCCAGGCCTCTTACCTGATCAGCAGTCCATCCGTAGAAAAGTGCCCGGCACCCGACCGGCCAGAATATGCGTTTATCGGAAGAAGTAACGTGGGCAAGTCTTCGCTCATCAATATGCTTTGCAACAAAAAAGAGGTGGCCAAGGTCTCCTCTTCTCCGGGAAAAACACAAATGATTAACCACTTTACAGTCACGGGTAGTGATAAAAAAGAATGGTACCTGGTAGATCTTCCTGGCTATGGGTTTGCCAAGGTTTCGCAAAGCCAACGGAAGTCCTGGCAGAAGATGATCAAGGAATACATACAGAAACGGGAAAATCTGGTGAACCTGTTTACGTTGGTGGATAGCCGTCATGAGCCGCAGAAAGCAGACATCGATTTTATCAACCAGTTGGGTGAATGGCAGATTCCTTTTGCAATTGTTTTTACCAAAGCCGATAAAACCACGCAGCGGGAAACAGCAAGAAACGTCGAAAAATTCCTGGAGGCTCTGCGGGAATTCTGGGAAGAAGCACCGCCGCATTTTGTCACCTCGGCGGTAAAACATCTTGGCAAAAAACAGATCCTCAAATTTGTGGAGGAACAAAATGAGGTGTTTGCACAGCACAAAAAGGGTCTGGTTTAAACTTGATTTCGATTTATATTGCAGCCGATTTGCATGGATATGAACAGAAACGGTATTGAAAGAAACCTGGTTGTTTTGCTTTTCGTGATGGTATTGGTGGTCTTTTCCTTTGCACAAAGAGACACACAGAAACTTGACCGCCTTTACAAAACAACACACCTCATTCAAAAGAATAAACCCGTACAAACGGTACAAGGTCCTTCTGCCCCTGCAAAGGCAGCACATCATTAGGCCATGCAATTTTTCCTCCGCCTGACTTTATGTTTTTTATTACTCTTTCCGCAACACCTGCCGGCACAAACCACTGATTCACTGGCAAGGGCAATAGATTCCAATGCCAGGTCTATTGACCAGTCAGCAAAGGATATTCAGCGATGGAAAGACAGCCTGGAAAAAGATAGAATTTATCGCAATCTTGAACAGCATGGTCAAAGCCTGGATGATTTTCTGCAGGAAATGCGGGAACAGGAAGAAAAGCGGGAACGGCAGGCAGCCATCCGCATCGGGCTGGGAGTATTGTTCCTCGTGGTGGTGATAGTAGGTTTAGTGCGGCGGCGGCGGAAGTAGGATATTGAAATAGTAGAAAACGGGGATAGCTTTCCTGCACTTTCAATTCTTTTACCAAGAAAGAAAGTCAATCACCCAAGACTCATCACTCCCCCTCAGTTCACCATCTTATTGGCGCAACTGCTGCTGGCAAAAGCCTCAGGCTTGGCCTTGAAAGCAAATCCCATTCCCAGGATATAGCCCATAGCTTCCTTAAGGGCATCGTTGCTCTTGAAGGCCGGATTGGTGTTAATGTCCGCATGCACTTCCATATCTACATCATACAAAGTAAAAAGATTGCATAGTTCATATGCAATCTCTATACTCTTGGCTACTTCCACCAGCATTCGCTCTTTGATGGAATACTGCTGAAGTGTTTTTTCGTTATGGATAAACATGAAGCCTCCATGCCCTTCGCGCAGAAAAACAATGACCGTTGCAAATTCCGTTTCACTGCCTTTCACCTGGCTATCGGTACCGATACAAACTTTTAAGCGATAACCGGCTCCCGTTTCGCGTTTGATGGCGTTTTCTACAGCGTTATAAATGGGTAATCCAATTGGCTCGCCATTAAATTTTCTCCATTTCATACAGAAAAAGGTTTCTTCAAGTTACAAAAAAACCTTTGACGTGCATAACCATTGATGAAGGAAACTGTTAATAACTAAGCCTTTCAGGCAAATGCGGGTGGCCGTTACAGTAACCAGCATCCCCTGTTTCCGGAAGAAATCGGAAGCTTTCCCCTTGAAAAAAGAACGATGACGATTCTATTCCCGACAACAGACACAGGCAAGTGCAGTGTGGAAAAAAAGAAAGACCCTCCTTTCAACCAGGTCCGATTCGCATTCCCGCACTTCTGCAATAAAAAAGGTTTTCCCACTGAAGGGAAAACCTTGGTACCAATAGAGCACGGATTAAAAGGCGATTGTTTACTATTTCTTCATGAACTTTTCAGAGAATTGTTCCTGATTGTTGGTGTAGTGAATGATGTACATACCATTGGTCATAAAGCCAGCGGACAGTGTATTCAGGCCTTGCACCAGGCGACCCTTGGTCACCTGCCGGCCATTCATGTCAAAGATGGTATAATCAAATGTTGCAGGACTGTTTACGGTCATGGTGCTGTTGATCACATTGCCCACCAGGAAAGGTTTGGCGATAGCCTGGCTGCCACGCAGCACAGCTACATTTGAATAGTGTGTACGTCCATTGTCAAACAATACGCGGACACGGTAGTAAAGCGAAGTGGATTTTCCTGGCTGGTAACCATAGCTGCGGGCTGCTGCGGCTACATTGGACAAAAGCTGGAAATCCGTACCGTCGGCAGATGATTCAATGGTTTGTTCCACTACGGCCTCATCGGCAACAATTTCCCAATCCAGTTTGTGACGGTTGTTGGTGGCTGTTGCTTTCAGTTCCAGTTTATGAACCGGCAGCACGATTGCGGAAATTTCGGCTTCAATAGCATATGAGCCAAGCATGGCAAAATTGGGAGCATACTCATTGCCTTTGCTCAATACCTGCAAATAGTAAGTATCGGCAGGCAATGTTGTATCCACAGATGCACGAAGTGAGTTTTCAGGATTATAGATAACTGTTTCACCCTTTGAGTTCACAATCTCCACTTGCAGGTCAACATTTGCACCAATGTATCCCGAGGCCACGCTGAAAGGCAGAGCATTCAGGCGGATCTTGCTTTTTGCCGGCAGGCTAAACTTCACTATGTCAACATCATTCGGCCGCTCAATTACACCACTAACAGAAAACCGGCTGTTCACCAGCGGAGCGGTGGTGGCTTCGGCGCGGGTATCCTTGTGATCATCGGCACGAAACCCAAAACCATTAGCAGTGCGGGTGATAATACCCAGGTCATCCTGCATGTAGGAGCAGCCAAAAGGATTGCTGCCATAGTGCCAAAGCGTTACGTTACGGTAATAACCAACACCCATGATCGGAGCCCAGCCAATTTCACCGGTTCCGGTTCCGGAATTGTATTCAGATGTTTTATTGCAGATATTATCATACGCCGACTGGTGGTTGAGTCCCAGCGTATGGCCAGCCTCGTGAGCGGCTGCTTCTGCAACGTTTTTTACGTTGTAATTCAGCAGTGCGGTAAACACAAAACAAGGTGTGTTATCGCCCCAGGTAAATGAATTGGTGAAGGCCACACCACCGGCACTTCCGTACCAGGAAGAAGACGTTGTTAGCACAACGCGGATCCGCCGTTTTACCGGTGCAGCAGCATAAACAGTAGAATCAGTGGTGACATTAATATTGAACGGACGGTAATCTTCTGCAACACGGTTGAACACTTCAGTCAATTGGGTAGCATTCAGGTTTGAACCGTTACACACAAAAGGGCCATCATAGTTCCAGCTGGTGCCTTCAACAATATGACCATCGAAATCGAGAAATATAACTGCAGATGCAGAAGGATAACTATTTAATTTGGGTACCTGGGCCGACACGTTCGTAGCCAGGAAAAAGATTGTGCAAAGGAGTACGTAAAGATTTTTCATACTAGTCGGATTGGGATGGATGATAATTGGACAGAACAGACGCAACGCGGCTCCGCTTATTCGTTCACAATAGCCGCAACATGTTGTTTACGGATGACATACCCGTTGCCTTCCTTTGTGATCTCCAGTGCATCGCCGGAAGCCCGGTTGAGCATACGACCGAGGTAGGAAACAGAGCCGTCAGTATCCGTAACGCGGGTGAACGTAAAGATGGTACCCTGGCGGGTGAGGCTTTTGATCACAACACTCTGCACCGACTTATCAGCAGGGTTGGATTTGCTAACGATGGTGCCGAAAATGGAAATGTTTTTGGCGATGTTGGCCGATACTTTAGAACCTACCTGCTGCGAGAGCAAGCCTTCCAGTTCAGTAACGTGAAGAGGCGCCTTTTCAGGCAAATCAGCAAAGAGACGTGGTTTGTTGTAATTTGTTTCGTTCAGTGGCACATTGTTCTGTGCAGAAGCCTGGATCGTGCAAACCAGGCAAAAAGCCAGTTGGGCAACAGCTTTTAAAAGTTTCATAGAATTGGATGGTTGGGGGCAGTGATGAGCTACCCGGATTTTCAATTGGTACGCACTGCAATATTTAGAAAAATCTGCAGGCTTTCAAAGCGAGTGAAAACCTTTTTTTGAAAATCGGGCAGAACTACTCCGGTACAATGGGAAAAATTCGAAAGCCCATCGAAAATCTACAAAATGAGTTTGGTAAGAACCCTACGTGAAGCTGCCTTTCAATATTGACCGGTAGCCAGCATTACCAGTGTGCAGGCTACTACCGGCTCTATCCCCTTTTCTCTCGCCATCTTCATCAATTCGGGGTTTTCAGTTCCCGGATTGAAGATGATACGTTTGGGTTTAAGGTCAAGAATGTAATCGTAATATTCCTTTTGATGAGTTGGATTAAGGTATAACGTTACCGTATCCACGTCTTTTTCTACTACCGGTGATTTTGAAATGGCTATTCCAGCCACTTCTGTGTCTTTCCGTCCAACCGCTACTACCGGGTGATCATGTGCCTTCAGCCGGTTCATAGCCAGGTAGCTGTAGCGGGAAGGATTATCGGATGCGCCTAATACCAAAGTTTTCTTCTCTGTTGCCATATCCTATTGATTCTTGGCCTGAATGTACAAAGGCTGTGCCTTAAAAAGGTTTTCCGTGAGTGAGGCGGATGATCGGACTGGCGAGGAATGGTGCCGTTCGGAACAAGTTTACAAAGCCATTGCTAAGCCTGTTACTGCCAAAAAAGGCCTGCAATGCTCTTCCGGTGCGCAAACGAAAGGCAAACTGCTTTTGCCATTCCCTCCAATACCGATCTTCCATGCTGCGTTGCGAAAGGTTGCCGTCCAGATAAGCATTGCCAAGGGTAGCAGCAATCTTAGCTGTATGCAAGGCGATGCTCATGCCGTTGCCACAAAGGGGTGTTATCATGCCTGCCGTGTCTCCCAGCATCAGTATGCCGTTTTCCACTGTAGACTTTTGAGAAAAGCTGATTTGTGAAATGGTAACAGGAAAACCTTGCGTTATTTCACTGCTGGTAAAGAGCTTTCGCAGGTGTAGATTTTTATAGAGGATTTTTTCCTGCATGGCCATGATGCTGTTGTTGCACCGGTGCAGGTTCTCAGCCCGGGTCATGTAGCAAAGACAATAGTTCTCTCCTTCAATTTTTGAAATACCGCAATAACCATTTTCAAAATTGTGCAGCCCGATCACGTTCGCCGGCCATGCTGCCTTTACATGGAACTTCACACCCACATAATTGTTCAACCGCTTGTCCTGTCGCTGCAGAAAAGGTCGCTTCCATTTTACATCCAGGTTGCTCCGTTTACCATAAGCAGCCATGCAAATTTTTGCCTTCACTGTTTGCTGGTTGAAATGAATCGTGAATTCCTCCCCGCTTTCAACTTCATCTACCCGGGTCTTTTCCAACAAGTGCACACCACTGGCCTTTGCTAGCTGTGCCAATGCATGATCAAGTTTGTACCGGCTAATGCCAAATCCACCCTGCGGTAGACGCGTTGTAAACAATCGTCCGTTCGGTGCCGTTAAGTGCAATGTATCGATACGTGGCAGGTTCCACTCCTG
Source organism: Flavisolibacter sp. (assembly GCA_035998945.1). Lineage (GTDB taxonomy): Bacteria > Bacteroidota > Bacteroidia > Chitinophagales > Chitinophagaceae > Flavisolibacter. The sequence goes on from DASYHD010000032.1 coordinate 243,040, forward strand.
CAATGGCAGGCCAAGCGAAAGCAAAAAGTTCCAGCTTTCCATACTGATGTATTCGCCACAAACCTTGTGATAGGGATAGGCTTCTTTTTCAAACAGGATAACGCTGTACCCCTTCTGCCCTAACAGGATGGCACTTGCCAGCCCGGCAAGCCCGCCGCCTACAATAGCTACGTCATATTGCGAAATGTTATGCATGCGAATGACAGGTTATCAACCAGCGAAAAGCCCATCGCCACTGGCAGTGGTAGTGTTCAATCCCCGCTCTAGAAAAGATAGCCTGCCAATCCGCCTTTTTGAATCCCCGCCTTACTGAAAGTGGCGCATCATTCTTAACCAGGTAGCTTCTCGAAAAGCCGGCTGTCAGTAATTTGATAGCATAGTAGGCCAAGGGATGGCGGTGCAGATCATTGATAAAAAAACCGACTTCGCTGTTAGCTTTCATCCACTGCAGTTGCGTGATCAATTCTTCATCTTCGAAATGGTGACAAAAAAGTGATGAGAAAACAATATCCGGTTTTGTATCAAAGGATGCAAGCTTATAATCGGAATGAAGAAAGCGGATGCCATTATTTTTCTGGTGTTGTACTGCATAACCGATGCATTCTTCATTGATGTCTATTCCCAATAGTCTTACAGGAAGTTTGATATATGCTGCCCATTCTTTGATTGCCCGAAGATTGTCTCCTCCCCCACAACCAATTTCTGCGATAAATAGCTCTTTGTTGAAGATTGCTTTGTCTTTGATCAGGGCCACTATCCCATCCAGTGTTATATCATGCCCTCCCAGATGACGATTGATAAAATCCAGTTCCTTCATGTTCTGCCTGATATCCCTGAAAGGAATATCATTTCTATCCAGAAGTTCCTTTTTATATGACCTCTCTTTGAAGGATGGCATGGCATCAATTAACAAAAAAGATTGGCAACCGAAAATGATTCTCTCTAAAGTAAGACACTCTCTCAAATATGCCAATTACCTAATGATCTAAGCATGAGCCGTAAAGGTTTCTACCGTTAGGCCCGGACCAAATGCAGCCCCAAACAATTTCGGAATATCTTTTTGTTGCATCATCCGTTTGAGTACAAATAAAATGGTGGCCGAAGAGAGGTTGCCGGTTTCCCGCAATACATCATGTGATCCCTGGAGTTGCCTATCCGTAAAATCCATTGTTTTTTCAATGGCCTGTAAGAGGCGTTTACCTCCCGGGTGAATGCACCAGTGCGAAATGTCGTTGATGTCTATTCCCTCTTTTGCCAGCGCTCTTGCAACAATGGCTTTGAAATCTTCTTCAATCAGGTCAGGTATGTACCCGCTCAACGTCATTAAAAAACCCGATGATGATAGTTCCCAGGCCATATCGCGTTTTCCCTTTGGATTGATTTCGCTGTAGAAGCTATCGATGATCAGTCCTGTTGCCGCGGCATCATCATGCATCACCAAAGCCGCCGCCGCACCATCGCCAAACAGCAAGGAAGACGCCATGTTATTCATTGTTGCTTCACGCTGGAAGTGAAGCGTGCACAGTTCTGTACAAACGATTAGTACCTGTGCCGCTTTGTCGCTGCGACAAATGGCATCAGCAATCTTCAGCGCATGGATGGCTGCATAGCAGCCCATAAAATTTACCGAAGTCCGAAAAATCGTTTTCTCAAAATCCATGAGCTCCATTACCTGCAGGTCAAGACCAGGAGCACTCATGCCGGTACAGCTAACAGTGACCAGGTGGGTGATGCGGTTTTTCTGGTGTGAATGATGCAGACAATCGCGAATGGCATCTACGGAAAGCAATGGTGCTTGTTTATGAAAAACAGCCATCCGTTGCTCCAGCGTTGGAAAAGGCTCCAGGTTTTCGGAAGGCGAGTAAAACTTCCAGTCAGAAACCGGCCTTGTATAATCAGGCAGTACAGAATAACGCTGATCAATACCTGATTTTGCATAAAGGAACCGGAGTTTGCGGGCTTCAGTTTCGGGCAAAGCATATACCTGCTGCATAAAGGGCAGGATCTCCATTTGTGGATGGCAGTAGGCCGGCAAGGCAGTACCTATTGAAACAATCTTACTCACTTTGTACGTATGATAAGCGTAATAAAAAAGGCTATGGTACAAAGCGTGGAGAGGAGGTTCATCCGCAAACTGTTCCTGAAATCTGCAGCCGTTTCATCCTTCCAAACCCTGTACATCCAATATAGAAAAAACAATACCACGGGCAGTAGGTACAACAAATACAGGTAAAAAAAGTTGAGCCGTTGCTGTTGGCGGAAAAGCAGGTACATACCGGCTGTGGCCAGCAGGAAAAGCGTCATGCTGAACAAAAATGTGCCCCGTTTTCCCAGCAGATAGCTCAGCGTTGTCACACCATCCCTCCGGTCTTCCTCATGCTGGTAGATCTGCGTGAGCGGATACAAAGCCCCAATGAGCAGGCTGGATAACAGCAAAGGAATCAGGGGCGGTTGTTGCGAAGGATCCGTAACGGCATTGTACGTAATATAAAATACAAGTGCCCCCTGGAAAACAAATACAGTAAGGAAACCAACTACAGGATATTTTTTAAGACGAATGCCCCGGTAACTATAGGCCCTTGAAGCAAGGATGTACAGGAGAATACCCACCGCAAATGCTGGTGATAGCAAGAGTGACAATACCACCGCTAAAATGTCCATAATCACTGTTACGATAAACAACTGCCGCGTAGGCTGCAGCGGCGATTGCAATCCGCCGATGGGTGATTCATCCCTGTCCATATAAGAATTATACCCGTTGCTGGCCGGATACACAAGCAAATGCAAAATAAAAAACACCGCCATAGCATGGGTTGTATTGATGCTGGATGCCTGGCTCAGGGCAAACAGGTAAACCGGCAGCAGGAAAAGCGAAAAATGAAACCGCAATAGTTGTATGGTGGATCGGTGGAGCATAAAAGCCGGAAAAGGATGACTCACCTAAATTACGCATCCTCGCCTGAAGTGCCGTCACTCATTCCGCCTGGCCACGATGTATCTTTGCGTTATGTCTTTCAGCTATTCAATTTGGGAGAAAGAAACCTTTTTCTCCCATCAGGATGTGATCATCGTGGGCAGCGGCTTTACAGGATTGTGGTCAGCGCTATTCCTGAAGAAGAGAAAACCACACCTGAAGATCACTATTGTGGAAAGAGGACTGATCCCCACCGGTGCCAGTACCCGCAACGCCGGCTTTGCCTGCTTTGGCAGCCTGAGCGAACTGGTTAGGGATGCGCAAATTATGGGTGTAGACAAGATGCTGGAAGTAGCCGAAATGCGATTCAAAGGTCTTGAACGCATCCAAAAATATTTTAGCCATGAAGCAATCGATTTCAACCTTTGCGGCGGCTACGAGTTGTATGAAGAGGGCAAGGTAACAACAGAAAAACTGGAAGAAAATATTGCTTACCTGAATATGCTGTTAAAACCCATCACCGGTAGCAAAAAAATCTATCGCCTTGCTGATAACAAAATAAGCCAATTTGGGTTTGGCAAAACAGCACACCTGGTTGAGAACAAGTTTGAAGGTTACCTGCATTCCGGCAAACTGCTGCAGGCACTCCTGCAAAAAGTACAGGGTATGGGTGTTACAGTACTGACTAACGTGGAGATCAAACAGATTCAGCCTAACAACGACAGCGTTTCCATTGAAACAAGCAATGGTTTTCCACTTACCGGCGACAAGGTCTTGCTGTGCACCAACGCCTTTACCAAACAGTTGCTGCCCGGTGAAGATATTGTACCCGCAAGAGGACAAGTGATTCTTACCTCTCCTATCCGAACACTTCCGTTCAATGGAACCTTTCATGCCGATGAAGGCTTTTATTATTTCCGCAATCTTGGCAACCGTGTTTTGCTGGGGGGAGCCCGAAACAAAGCGTTTGAAGAAGAAACCACCACTGCCCTTGAAACAACCGACACCATTCAACGAGAACTGGAACGCTATCTTGCCGAAGTCATTCTTTCCAAGTTTCAGAATGAGTATACCATCGAACATCGCTGGTCGGGCATTATGGCCTTTGGCAAGGAAAAAAGTCCGATTGTAAAGCAGATTTCACCTTCTGTTTTTTGTGCCGTACGCATGAGCGGCATGGGTGTTGCCCTGGCGCCGGTAGTTGCACAAAACGTAGCAAAAATGATGGATTAAAGCTTGATGAATTTCTGCAGGAGACCTTCGCCTTTTAAAAAGTAAAGGCCAGGTTTCAACGTAGCAATATTAATTGCCTGCTGGTTGGATTGAATCGTCTCTACCTGCTGCAACTGGCCGTTATGGCTGTAAATGCTGATCTTTTTCCCGATCATAGCACTGTTAACAACAATTGTAACCTTATCGGAAGCAGGGTTGGGATACAAGGTTGATTCCGGTACCGAAGTAGGTGCCTCTTGCAGGTAAGGCTCCCGCAGCCCCTTGCTGGCCAAAAGCGAAGCCCTTGGACCTCCTTCGGCAAATGCAGCCCGCATCCGTTGGCGCTGGCCCAGCGTAAACAGGTTCATACAATCATCGTTGGTGTAGTCCATGTAGTTCATGTACATATCTCCCTGTTCGCCGTTTTCGCATGATGTGCGGAAACCTGTGGGACACCCCTTCGTAAAAAAACCTTGTCGTGGCGTATCATCAACGGCATCGTCACCACACTGGCTGTCGCCCCAGATGTGTTTCAGTCCTAACCAGTGCCCCACTTCATGTACAGTTGTTCTTCCCAGGTGAAAAGGCGCAGCCGTATGAACAGTGCCAAATGCACCGGGATTGATCACAATGCCATCAGTAGCTGAGGCACTTCCCGGAACCGTAGCATAACCGCTGCTGCCAGCTATATTCCCGATCCAGATGTTTAAATACTGTTTGCTATCCCAACCATCCAAGCCTCCTTGTGAAGAAAGCTTGATCTTATCATCAGGCACCCAGCTCAGGCGTGAAGTGTATTTTCGGTTGATACCTGTTGTAGCCCTTCCGCGGGGATCCGATTTAGCCAAGTAAAATTCAATCATAACATCAGCGGCCAGGTGGCGGAATCGTTCCGGCGTATTTACCGTATCCGCATTGCGCATACGAAAATCGCGGTTCAGTGCATCCAGTCCGCTCTGGATCTGCGCATCAGAAATATTTTGCGAAGCCTGGTTATAAAGGACATGCACGACCACTGGGATACGGATGATCTCGTCATCGGCTATACTGCGTAAATGGGATTTATTCTTTTGAAAGGTTTCTGCTTTGCGAATGTTGAGTGATTCTGTAGTACCTGCAGCCTGGCTGACATCCAGGTACGCTGTTGTCATGCAACGTTCCTGTGCCCTGGAGAAGAAGAATATATGTATTAGTACAAAAAGAAATAGCGTCCTCATAGTTGCCGGTTAGCGGAAACCATAGGGAAATGGGATTTAAGGGTGTGTTTTTGTAATGATATCGGAAAATGGCTGCAGGAAATGGATAGTGCGGGGCTTCAGAAAGGATAGTAGAATTGGTGGTAAATATAGAGCGTGGATTTCAGAATAGCAAGCTTTCTTTCCATAGCTCTTAACATTTGCTTTGGCGGCAAAGCTTATTTTTGACGGCATGAAGAAAATTTCCTGGCTGGCTATGTTTTTTACAACACTCGTAATTGCCCGTTGCGCTAATAATGATGCTTCAACAGATACCAACACAGCCGCTCCGCAAACGCCTTCCATCAGCTATACCGTGACAAGCACCTATCCGCACGACACTTCCTATTTTACTGAAGGCTTTGAATTTTACAACGGCGATATCATCGAAAGCACAGGCCTGGAAGGAAAATCAAAACTGGTGCAATATGACCTGAAAACAGGTTCCGTTAAAAAGGGCATCAATCTCGATTCGGCCTCTTTTGGCGAAGGGGTAACAGTTTTTCGGGATACGGTGTACCAGCTTACGTACCGCGAAAGTAAGGTGAATGTTTACCGTGCCAGGGATTTTCAAAAGATAGGCGAACGGCCGTTTACCGGTGAAGGTTGGGGCCTGACCAACGACAGCACGGCGCTGATTGCCAGCAACGGCAGCAATAATCTTTACTACTATGAGCCCGGCACCTTCAGGTTATTGAAAACAGTGCCTGTTTATGAAAACGATGCTCCGGCTGTAAACATCAATGAGCTTGAATATATCAATGGCTTTGTATATGCCAACCAATGGCAGATGAATTATATCCTCAAAATAGATCCTGCTACCGGAACCGTTGTAGCCAAACTGGATCTAACCAGTGTAGTGCAGCAAGAAAAAGTATTGAATCCTAATGCTGCAGAAATCAACGGCATTGCGTATAACAAAGAAACCAACCAGGTTTTTATTACGGGCAAGAACTGGTCGAAGATTTACCAATTACAGTTTGCTTTTTAACCCCATTATGCTTTTTCAATTACATAAATGAGGGAGCTGCAGCGGTCGTTTTGCAGCAATGCGGTGATGTTGGACCGCAGCCCGTTGATGCCGGCGCCAATCCACGAGGTTTTGCCGCGGTGGTATTTACTGCTCAGCAGGGAAATGTAAAAGGAGTCGAACCACATAGGTTTTTTCGCTTTTACCTTTAGCCCATGCATTTGCATCAATACCGCAATGGATTGGGGGGTGAAATGATACAGGTGACGCGGCACATCGTAAGCCGCCCAGTAATTGCGATAGGCAGCAGCATCTGCAGATGTATAATTCGGTACCGCAATAAAGACTTTGCCGTTTGGCGCAAGGAGCTCCTTTATCCGCTCAATATACAGATGCAACTGGTGCACATGTTCCAGCACATGCCAGAGCGTGATGGCATCAAAACGATTGGCCGGAAGTTTGGAAAGTACATTGGGTTGCTGAAGCGATAATCCGAAAAGCTCCTGTGCATTTTTCCTCGCTGTTTGGTCGGGCTCAATACCCGTAACCTCCCAGCCACGTTGCTGCATTTCCGAAAGAAAGGCACCGATGCCTGCTCCAATGTCTAGTATTTTCCCATTTTCCTTTGTATGTGAGATAATCAGAGCCGCCTTCTGCCCAAGGGTATAACGCCGCACCTTTTGATAAAGCTTGTTCAGCAGGCCTTTGCTGGTATTGGTATGCGAAATATAATCTGGTGACTGGTAATAAGGACCGATGCTGTCTTCGTCCGGCACGTCCTGTGTAAAACGAAGGGTGCACTGACGGCATTGCCACAAAACAAAGTCTTCTTTACTCACAGAATGATCTTTCGCGGTAAGCAAAGGATCAATGGCTGCGCTGCGACAAACGGGGCAATGCGTGTAATGAATTCGATTCATAAAGAAGGCAAAAGTAAAATATCAAAATTCAAAAGGGAGCCTTGTTTTGTAAGCCTCCCTTTTGCTGTTTACTTTTGAAGTCGATTTAAATAATCTGGTTTGTAGGAGAAACGATATAACTTGTTGGCGACTGTTTGGAACCGGTAGAATCAACCCTGAACTTTCCCTGGTAAAGCAGAAAAATAATATAAAGGATTGCCAGTCCAAGCAAGACCCAACCAACGATCATCCAGATTGAACGCTCTTTGTCGGCTACCACTTCTACTTCTTCTTTCAGAACGGACATCTGGGTAGAGGTCATGTGCTGGTCACCAACCAGCACATTATGTTCTGCATCAGGACGCAACACTCTCTCTGCACGAACAGGTTGCAATACAGAAGGTGTTACCGCAATGGAATCACCGCCACCACCTATCCATCCAATTCCCTTCCATTCAAAACCATTTCCCTGCAGCTTATTCTGGATGCGCTTGCCCAGGTCAGACAACCTGTCCAGGATCTGAACTTTTTCCTCCTGCAAAGCTGCAGAAAGAAAAGCCAGTTGATGCTCCGGCACAGATTCATCACTCCTAATCTCCGTTTTAAAAGTGGGTGGCGAAATTATCTTATTCGCTACATCCAGTTGCACTGGTTGTTGAATAAGATGGATGGTACCCACCGAAGGGATACTCACCCGCCTGTATTGCAAAAGGTAATTGGTTAACTGTTTGAACACATTATTTGGATTGAGCGAACGAAAATACAACTCCACCCAAAAAGTTGAAGCCATAAACCGGATATTGATTCCAGCGCTGGTACTCTTTGTTCAGCATGTTATTGAACTGCGCCCAGAGTTTCAGGTTGGGAATGATCTTGAATTCCAGTCCGGCACTAAGGTCAAGTGCGCTGGGCAGGTTACCGCGACTACCATCTTTCTGCTGGTAAAGCGGTCCGTCAAACGTGTAAAGATCCGTGGTTACATACAGGTCTTTCAGCACCTGCAAACGCATATTGGTTCTGAACTCGATGGGCAACAGGCCCCAGGCTTTTTCGGCCACTTTTGTTTTGTACTGGTTAAACTGGATGTTAGAGATAAGCGAAAAAGTTTCGCCAATGGTATACCCCAATTCACCACCAAAGTTGAACACTTTCAGCTCCGGTTCATTGATGACCATGAATGATTTTCCACCATGGGAGGTATCGTTGGTGAACAGCGGCTGGTTAGTAATCTTATTGTACCCGATCTTGGCACTGTAGTTCAGGTGATCGCCGGCAGAACCTTTAAAGCCTGCGTAACGTTCATCCACACCCGAATTATATACGGCATCCGGCGCCCATATCCAGGGGTTGATATTAGCCATGTACTGGAACCCCGCATTGCGGTAATAACCTACCCATCCTGCCTGGAAAGAGAACCGCTGATCAGAAGTGGCAATTTCGGCAGTGATATTCGGGAATAGCCGGGACTCTCCCTTGCTCCAGGCGGGGCGGACACCCGCCTGCAGGTTGATGTTGGCGGTACGGTACAACAACGAAGGCGATATGGCAAAAAAGTTATTGTTTACCTCGGGTCTTTTTTCAGGTTTGTAGCTGCTGAGGCTCGCTGTTAACGCAAGGTCCACGGCAAAGGTTTGTCCCAGTGTTTTTTGCACGGGTATGTTCAGGTAAGTATTGCTTTCAGAATTGCTCAAGCCATCATTGAATACATCAACGCGCAGTTCGGGTGCATACGACAAGCCCAGCTCCGTGCGGTTGATATTATGGAATGAAATGCGGCCCCGCCAGGTTTGCAGCTTTACGTTGATCGAATCTTTGGGGAAGGTCAGGCTCTTGTCAAAGCCATATTTATTGTAGTTCTCCTGCAATCCACCCAACCGTGCATTCCACTCGATGTTATTGCTTGATTTCAGGAATGAATTCAGCTCAAAGTTGGTGGTGCTGTAATCCTGGAATTCAATCTTTCCTTTTGAAGACGTGTGGCGCCCATACAAATTTATACCTGCTCTTTCTCCATCACCAACGGAAAGTCCTACTTGTGCAAACGGGGTTTTCAGGTTTCCGAAACCAACCTTCACATAGCTTTCATTGGTCCACTGGCTGCCCGTATCGGCTTGCAGAGCAAGCGGCCGCAAGGTACCGGGTTGAAAGGCAAAGTTCAGGTTCTGGTTCGGGATATTGTATTGCAGCCGCGGCCTGGTGGTATCGGTGGTGGGCGGTGCTGCATTGAAGTTCACTTTTGCAGCCTCTTTCAGTACCGGCTTAAAACTTGACGTAATGCGTACTTTCTTACCGGTTGTATCCTGCGCTGCTGCTCCTATGCCGATCAACAAAAGTGTAAAACTGATGATGGAAAACTTCATATTGATTTGGTGATGTGCTGATTTGATAATGTAATGATCCTGTTTGACGTCTGACGTTTTACGAACCTACCTTGCTTTCTTTTGCTTCTTCTTCCGTCACTCTATTCAGTTTTTCCTGCGCCTCAGCTTTCAGTTCTGCATTCAGGCTGTTTTGCACAATACTCTGGAAGGTGGCTTTGGCGTTGAAATAGTCTTTTTGCTTGAAATAAATATCACCCAGCAGAATGTAGGCTTTCGTTACCCAGTAATCATACGACCCGCTTTTGTTAACCACATCAAAGGCTGCTTTTTCTGCATCTCCCAAGCGGTCGGTCATAAACCAGGTATTGGCAATCTCATAACGGGCCTCGGCACCTACCGCTGCCTTGTTCACGGCAACAACCGCTTTGAAAGCAGTCAATGCTTCATCATAACGGCCGGCAATTTGTGCCGATTTACCAATAGCCATATTGGCGAGTGATTTATCATCCGTGCTGGCGCCTTTTTGCGCAATCAGTTCCTTGGCATTATCCACAGCATCGCTCCATTTTTTCTGCAGGTATTGGCTGCGCAGAAGTCCCCGCATGGCTTCCAGCCTGTTTTCCTGAGAAGCTGTAATTTGCTTGAGCTGTGCATAATACCGTTCGGCTTCCGGATAATTCTTTATTTCAAAAAAGTTCAGTCGAGCTGCCTGCAGAACAGATGGCTCCGCAAATGCATTGGGTGCACGCTGGGCCACTTCAGCATAATTGCTCACCGCGTTTGTCCAGTCTTTGCGGTTGTTGTAAATCTCGGCACGATAGAAATAGGCATTTACCGCTTTGCTGCCGTTAGGAAAACTCTGCAGGTAATTGTTCATGGCATCCAGTGCCGCATTGAGATTGTTGTTATCATACTGAATTTCGGCTGCCGCAAAGGTGAGAGAATCTTCCGCTGAAATGGAGATGGGCTTCCCGGCTTCACGGGCTACGTTGGCATATTCACCCGGCTGTCCTTTTTCAATGTAAATGGTGCGCAGGTTGTCCAAAGCCACATCTGCTTCGGGTGAATTGGGATAGGTATTCACCAATTGACGGTATTGGGCAATAGCCCTGTCGCTGTTGTTCGAGTTATAATACGCAATACCCAGTTTCAGGTGCGCCTGCGGTTTAAGGCTGTTGTTGCCAGAAGCGTTCACTACATTGTTCAGGGCAGGAATGGCTTCACCAAAACGCTCCTGTGCCAGGTAGGTGTTGGCAATCTCCATATTGGCATCATTCACCAGGAAAGAAGAAGGGAACTTGCGAATGAGGTTATTCATCAGGGCTACCTTTTCGTTGGGATTGTTGATGCCGGCGATCATTGCTTTTTGAAACGTAGCATAATCTTCCGCAGGCCAGGAATAGCTGATCACCCTGTCGTACATAGATCTTGCCTGTGTGAAATTGCGGTTCATGTAATAAACATCAGCCGTACGTACATAAGCATCCTGCGTGATCGGATCCGAATTCAGGGCCGCTCCTCTCGACAGCGGTTCAAAAAATGTTTGGGCTACAGGATAATTTTCTTTGCGATAGTAGGTATAACCCAGGTTATACTTTACACTTCTTTCATTGGCTTCGCCATTGGCGGGTGCGCCTGCAGACAGGTAGGCATTGTAATGACGAATGGCATCATCAATGCGGTTATCGCGGTAAGCCAGTTCGCCTTTCCAGAAGTGAATGAATGGCAGTACGGAGGCATTGTTCGGATCCCGAAGTGCCCTGTCCAGCAGCGCTTCTGCATCCTGTACTTGTCCATCGTTGATCAACTCCGTCGCACGGCCATACAGGATACGTGGCAGCAGGCGCCGTACATTCTGTGTCGGGTTCCGGATATTATCCAGCAGTGCCAGGGCATCGCGGTAATTGTTGGTATTGGCCAGCGCACCAATCATCAATTCAGTGGCTTCTCCGCGGTAAGGCGAATCGGGATAATCGTTGAGGAAGGAACGCAGGTTGTTCAGTGCTTCATCCTGGTAACCCAACTCGTAAGAAAGTTTGGCATAATTGAACCGTGCAATCTGTTGCTGGTCCGGGTTGCTGTTGTTGGATGACGAAAACAAAAAGGCGTTACGGGCATTGGCTTTCTGGCCTGTTTTCAGGTAAGAGTCAGCAAGCAAATACATGGCATGCTGGCTCAGCGAATCTTCTTTTCCGCTCAGTTGTTTAAAGCCGTCGATAGCTTTGGGGTAATTGCCACCCTGGTAATAGGAATAGGACAATTCATACAAATCTTCACGGCGCACTTTTTTGGAACGGTTGACATAATCGGCGAGGTAAGGAAGCGCTTTGCTGTATTGCTTTTTCTCAAAATAAGCATGTCCCAGCAACTGCTTTAGTTCCAGATCATAGAACTGCGTTTGTCCTTTGCTCATCCTGCTTTCGGCATAGGCAACCGCTTCATCTTTTTTGCCCTGCACATAATAGATCTGTGCAATGTAGTAAGGAACAATGGGCGCATACTGCGGCTCATTTTCTACCACCCGGAAGGAAGACAAGGCATCGGTATACTGCCTGTCGCGAAAAGCGATAAAGCCGTAATAATAATTAGCGTCAATATAATTCGGGTCGCTGGGCACCTGGCGAATGGCATCCAACAGTGGTTTTGCCTTAGCAAACTGCTGCATGGTGAAATAGGCATAACCCTGGTGAAATTTCATATCGGCCGCCTCCCGGTTATTGAGGTTGGCTACGCTGGCGGCTTCGTACAGGGGAAGGGCATCACTATAGCGCTGCTGGCGGAAATAATATTCGGCCAGTTGAAAACTCATCATCTGTGCCCTTGCATTATTCTTAGTCACTTCAACAAACACCAGGGCATCCTGCTCGGCACGGGTTTCGTTTTGCTTCAGCGCACAGGCAATGGCATAATAATCCACTTCCTGTGCAACAATTGAATTGTTGATCTTGTCGGTTTGCGTGTATGTCTGCTGTAATTCTTTTAAAATGGGATACGCAAGGTTATATTGCTCCTTCTGGTAATATTCCTTTGCTTCATAAAAGCGGTCCTGCGGGCCTTTGTAAAAAACAGTCTGCTGGGCGTAAGAAGAAAAAAGAACAACACAGCCAAATGCAGATAAGCAAAGTTTCTTCATGATATTCAGTTAACCGTTGGTGGATAAACGTCGTAAATATTCAAATTATTTCAGGGCCTGCCAAACTTCATTCCAAACAGAAACCTAAAATTTGAAATGAAGCAAGTTTAACAATTTCAATTTTTTGGAATGTTTTTTCGAATAGCTTTGCGGCGGTTAAAAACATTCTATGAAAAAACTATTCAGCACCAAGGTATCGGAAAGCACATTAAGTGTAGCACTGTTTCTCTTGCGGGTGGGCGCCGGCTCACTGATGATGATTCAGCACGGACTCGGCAAGCTTCAGAATTTTGGTGCCAGGGCCAATACATTTTCCGACCCCTTCAACATTGGTTCCACTACATCCTTGTCGCTGGTGATATTTGCCGAATTCTTTTGCGCAGCATTTATTATCCTGGGTTTGTTTACCCGCCTGGCTGCCATTCCTATTGTGATTGCCATGAGCGTGGCGCTTTTTATTGCCAATAATGGCGACTTTTTCGGGAAAGGCGAATTGCCCGGCCTATTTCTTATCTGTTTCCTGGTTATTCTCCTTACCGGCCCCGGACGCTTTAGCCTCGACCGGTTGATTGGGAAATAAAGACGTGAGTGGTCAGTGGTGAGTGGTGAGTAGGGATACATCTACTTACTACTTAATATACACCATTCACTACTTCAGCACATCCAGCACCTTGTACATCTTCTGGACAAGCGAGGACGCCGGGCCGGTGTAATTGTTGACGATAAAAGAAACAATGTATTGCTTGCCGTCTTTGCTGGTGTGATAACCGCAAAAACCTTTGGCGCCACCAATGGTGCCGCTTTTCAGTTTCATACCATTGTAAAGAGGAAATCCTTCATAAAATCCGCTGAACCAGGGCTGCTTTTTGGCATACTGCAAAACCGCTACCTGTGCATGGGTAGTCACCCGGTTTTGCGGCGAAAGGCCTGAACCGTCCTGCATGTTCAGTTCCGATGCATCAATGCCGATGCCTTTGTCTTTCCAGTAATCGCGGATCACATCACCTCCAATTTCAGATGATGCCGTTTTCCCTTTTTTTATAGCAATGGTTTTCGCCAGGGCTTCTCCGTAAAGATTAATACTGCGACGCAGAAACCAATAGCTGATGCTGTCGAGAGGCGGTGATGTTTCTGTATGGAAATAACGAACCGAAGAAGGAATTTCAATATTGGTCAGTTTATTTACAGGTATTGTACTCCCCTGTACATTAATACCATTTCGTGCCAGTGTATCATGCAATGTGGCAAGAAACTGCATCAGGGCAGAGGGCATGGCCCCGGAAATGGTAAACCTGTTTTCATCCTTGGGTATGGTGCCCCGCACTGTGGCCACATTGTGCCCTATGGGCAAATATATGTAACTGTTATCGCCAGAGCCTTTTGCAGCAGATGTTACTTTTGATTCGAATTGAATGCCGTATAATTGGGGCTTTGTTCCCGTAACGATGACAGCATCGCCAATCCCCGGTCCCGATTTCAAAAAAAGGTCGTATTGATTCTCCCGCCAGTTCAATGCTGCGGCACCGGCACCATAATAATTGCCGATGTCATCCCAGATCCAGCCACCGGGAATCGCCTCACTCTCCCACCCTCTTTCGTCCAGTATACTCTTGGAAAATGCTTTGATACCAGTTTGTTGAAAAGCAGTAAATAAGCGGTTCATCACGGCCGTTTCGGTGGTGGCAGGCCAGCGCCAGCTACCTAACGTTGGATCACCGGAAGGCCTAAAATAAAGACCGCCATCCAACTTGCCTTCCTTCAACGAACCATAATAACCAAACCTGGTTTCATAGCGAAAATCTTTTCCTAAAATTTCGTATGCTGTTGCTGCAGTAATGATCTTTTGCGTGGAAGCCGGTGCCACTCCAATTTGTGCATTCTTTTCAAACAGTACTGAACCGGTTGTGCCATCAATAACATAGATGGAGGAAAGAGCACTTTTCAGTTGCGGGTCTTTTTCAAATGCAGCAAACGCACTGGCTAAACGTGTAGCAACAGTTTGGCCATTGGCTGATACCACAACCAGCATCATGGTAAGGAAACAACATACATTTTTCATCCTGGTGTACATTGTGCTAAAATAATGGCTTTGCAGAATGAACGACGTTAATGCTTCGATAATCACCATCGGCGATGAACTCCTGATAGGACAAACCATAGATACCAACAGCGCATTTATTGCACAGGAATTAAACAAAATGGGTGTATGGGTACGGCGCCGTGTAGCCATTGCCGATGATAGCACTGCGATCAAACATACACTGACAGAAGAAGCCAAAGAAAGCAGGATCATTATTATCACGGGAGGACTGGGTCCTACTGCCGATGATATTACCAAACCAACGCTCTGCGAGTATTTCAACACCAGCCTGGTAGTGGATGAAGGCGCCTTAAAAAACGTAACGGAGATCTTTCAAAAGCTCGGCCGGCCGATGATTGAGCGAAATGCCAAACAGGCGGAAGTCCCTGAAAGCTGCGTGGTACTGCTCAACCTGCGAGGTACCGCTCCAGGTATGTGGTTCGAAAAAGATGGCGTTGTGTATGTGTCACTTCCCGGTGTACCCCACGAGATGAAAGGCCTGATGACACATAGTGTACTTCCCAGATTGAAAGAGCAATTAACCTTGCCCGCTGTGGTACACCGTACATTGCTGACGGCAGGTCAGGGCGAATCGTTTATTGCAGAACGGCTCGTGCAATTTGAAGAAGCACTTCCCTCCCATATCAAGCTGGCTTATCTCCCTGCCTATGGCATGGTGCGGTTGCGACTTACCGGCAAAGGCGAAGATCTTGCCCAGCTAACAAACGAAATAGAAAACGCATTTACGGCCCTGCAGTCGCTGGTGGCGGAATGGATGATTGCAGCAGAAGATGTAACGGTTCCACAAATCATCAGCAAGCTGCTAAAAGAAAAAGGCGCTACGCTATCTACAGCCGAAAGCTGCACGGGCGGCTACATTGCCCACCTGCTTACATCCCTGCCCGGATCATCAGCCATTTTTTTAGGGGCAGTGGTGGCATACGCCAATTCGGTAAAAGAAAATGTACTGGGTGTGGAAGGCAAAACCTTGCAGGACCATGGTGCGGTGAGTGAGCAAACGGTGATTCAAATGGCTGCCGGTGTTTGCAACCGCCTTCAAACGGATTACGCTATTGCCACATCGGGGATTATGGGACCTGATGGGGGGAGCACGGAAAAGCCGGTAGGCACAGTCTGGATAGCTGTTGCCAGCAATGAAGGGAAAACGAGTGCACAGAAATTTCATTTCCGCTTCGACCGGATGCGGAATATTGAACTGGCTGCCAACAATGCCCTGTTGCTCCTGCGCAGGTTTTTGCTGGAACAGGATGTGTAAACAGTGCAGTTACCGTGACTGTGCCTCCACAGCCCAGCCGATGGGGTAAAAATTTGAAATGCCATGCTTTAAAAGGCATATAACCTCCTTTGCTTATTTTTGGCGCTGATTGGAAAACGATTGCCTGCTACTGCAATGAATGTGGCGGAATATTCAGCAGCGAGACAAACGCTGAAGAGTGCGACGCAACAGGAGTTCAATAGTAGCTATGCAGCCGGTAACATAAAATTCCGGTGCCGACTTTGAACATTGAACTTTAAAACTTTGAACTGATTTATGCCTACTGTTGATTTGGTTATGCCTAAGATGGGCGAAAGTATCATGGAAGCCACGATTTTAAAGTGGCACAAGGGTCCTGGCGATACGGTTAAAATGGACGAAACGATACTGGAGATTGCGACCGATAAAGTGGACAGCGAAGTGCCTTCCACTGCCGAAGGCGTGATAGAAGAATTGCTCTACAATGTAAATGATGTGGTGCCCATCGGCACCGTGATCGCCCGCATCAATACAGGTGGACAGGGAAGCCAACCGGCAACAGGGAATGGACAACAGGCTACGGCGCAAGCTTCGCAGCCGGCTCCGGCAGCAGCACAGCCTGAATCAACCGTTCAGCAACCGGCTGCACAACCAACCCCAAACACCCAACCCCAAACCTCAAACCCGAATCGTTTTTACTCACCGCTGGTGCTGAACATTGCGGCACAGGAAGGCGTTAGCATGAACGAACTGGAAAGCATTCCTGGTACCGGTGCCGAAGGACGAGTTTCGAAAAAAGATATCCTGCAATACATCAGCGATAAAAAGTCAGGTAAGGCAACAGCAAGTCAACAACAATCGGCACCACCACAACCACAGGCTGCCCGCCAGGAGATGGTGATACCGATGAACAAGGTGGAAGCAAAAGAAGAGCCTCAAAACAACCAGTTGACAAGCTACAGCGGCAATGTGGAGATCATCGAGATGGACCGTATGCGCAAGCTGATTGCCGACCACATGGTGCGCAGCAAACACACGTCGCCGCATGTGACTTCTTTTACGGAAGCCGACGTGACCAACCTGGTGATGTGGCGTGACAAAATCAAAAAAGATTTTGAAAAACGCGAAGGCACCAAGATTACATTCACGCCCCTCTTCATTGAGGCTATCGTACGCTGCATTAAACGTTTCCCGCTGATCAACAGTTCTGTTGATGGGTCGCGAATTATTGTGAAAAAAGACATCAACATTGGAATGGCAGCTGCACTGCCCAGCGGGAATTTGATTGTGCCGGTTATCCGCAACGCAGATCAACTGAACCTGGTGGGGCTTGCCAAGCAAGTGAACAGTTTGGCCGATAATGCACGCAACAATAAATTGAAACCGGAAGACATTTCTGATGGAACCTTTACAGTAACCAATGTAGGCACATTTGGTAGCCTGATGGGAACACCGATCATCAACCAGCCGCAGGTGGCTATACTGGCTGTTGGTGCTATCAAAAAGCGTCCGGTAGTAATTGAAACGCCGCATGGCGACAGCATTGCCATTCGCCACATGATGTACCTCTCTATGAGCTATGATCACCGCATTGTTGATGGCAGCCTGGGTGCAACCTTCTTAACAGCTGTGGCTAATGAGCTGGAGAACTTTGACAGCAACAGGCAATATTGAGGTGAGTGGTGAGTAAGTCTCATTTATTTTACCTTAATAAAAAACCTCCTGAATAAATCAGGAGGTTTTTTATGTATTTTGTAAGATCAAATTTCTCACCTCTCACCTCTCACTATCTCGGTTCGGTTTCCGGCACTTTTACTTTTTCGAAACTGAATTTGCTGCCCTTCTTTTTAACAATAAAAAGGCTGCCATATTCTGTGTCCGGAAGATCGGTGAGTTCTGAAACACCCATCAATCCATTCACTACATCATCCACGGTATTGGAATGTCCAACTACCAAAACATTTCCATCACTGATCGTTTTTAATTCCTGGATCAACTGGTCGTTCTTTCGGGGATCATAGGTTTTTAGCGTCACACCATACAGGAGCCGCGTGGGCTCTGCCGTTGCTATGGTACGGGCATAGTTGGTAGAATAAATTGTCTTGATGTTTTTGTTTGTCAGAAAAGTCTTAAGGTCTTGTGCCTGTTTTTGTCCTTCGGCAGACAATGGCGGATCGGCCGCCATGGACATGGTAGCACCACCTTCTTTTTCAGCATGACGAACAACATAATATGTTGTGGTTTTGCAGGAAGCAAAAACCAACAAAACAGCGAAACAAAAGAATCGAATCATAATCATAATTGAATTAACAGTTTAAAGATAACCGCGTCTGGCATTTGATTTGGGAATTAATTAAATTAGGAATCTAAAAACGTGGGCTATGAAAAAATTATCCGAAACCTGGTTTGCTGAAGGGTATATTGATTTCGAGTTAAAAAAGTACACGCTGATGGCTTACCTGCAGGCTATCAACCAGTATTTTGATGAGAACAAATTGTACCCGCAGCTGGCCGACCTTATTTTTCATTACAACAACCTCATTGCCTTTCGCGAGAACAAACGCTACCTGCAGGAGCAGTTTCCCAAGAAGCTGACGGGAATTCAAATTGAACAACTGCAGGTGTTGTACGAACAAATGATTGAGGATAATGAGCTGATGCAGGAACTGGAAGACATCATCAACTTTGCTGCCGGCCATATGAAGACTACCATCAGCAGTGGTACGGAGATTTATGAATTTGTGGAAGAAAACCTGTCCATCTCCCCTATTGGTATTCTGCCCCTGGATGTTCAGGAAGGCTACTTTTTTTTAAGTACGGGCAAATCAAAATCAACACGGGTGTACCAGTATCGGCTTTCCATTTTTGATAAACATGATGAACGGTATCGCAGCATGAAAACAGCATTTATCGATACGCTGCAACGAAGCATGGTTTATACGTATGAGAACATGAAGACAGAGTTGATCAAGTCAAGACAGGAGATTCCCAACCCGGCCGTATACTGCATCGAAACAGCATTAAGTTTTCCAGTAGAAGAAACCCTGCTGCCCATTGCCAAACGCTCATTGGTAAAGTACATTTCGGTGTGATGTCGGGTATTGGATAATAGTCATTGGATATTTTATTTTTGTCTTCATCTTATTAGCAGAAACTAAGAGGCCGTTCAGTTTGAACGGCCTCTTTTTAATGTATTTATTTTTCTTTATCAATACCGGCGCTGGCAGCACCACCCGGATCTACTTCAAGTCCCCAGTCTTTGCCCTTCTTCACGGCAGGCACACCTTCCGTGATCCACTTGGCAGGTTTTTCTCCCTTCAATTGCCAGTCGAAGAACTGTTGCAAACGAACCGTAATATCTTTCCTGTTCCTTCTTTCCACCAGGTTATGCGCTTCCCCATTGTAGTTCAGCATCCAAATCGGTTTGCCCAGGCGGCGCATGGCGGTAAAGAACTCAATACCCTGGTACCAGGGAACGGCACCATCGGCATCGTTGGCCATGATCACCACCGGCGTCTTAACTTTTTGCAGGTGAAAGAGCGGCGAGTTTTCAATGTACAGGTCCCGGCGTTCCCAGGGAGTAGCACCAATACGGCTTTGCGTTTTTTCGTACTGGAACTGCCGGTTTAAACCACTCTGCCAACGGATACCACCGTAAGCACTGAACATGTTCACCACCGGTGCGCCGGCCCATGCCGCTTTAAACATGTTGGTGGCCGTTATGAGGTGGGCAATCTGGTAACCACCCCAGCTTTGTCCCTGGATACCGATGTTTTTCGCATCCACCCATGGCATTTTGGCCAGAGATTGTGCACCGCTCACTACATAATTGTAGGCATCCTTACCGGGGTGTCCTTTTGTATAGCTGATATCGGGCACAAAAACAATGTAACCGCGACTGACAAAAAACGGGATGTTGATCACACTGGCCGATGGCGCCGGTGCATAATACCGGTTGAGGTTATCACTTGACTTTTCATAAAAGTAAACCAGCATCGGGTACTTCACTTTCGGATTGAAGTTCTCAGGCTTGTAAACGATACCTGTAGACTCTTTGCCGTTGAAGGTTTTCCATTTGTACAATTCAGCAGTACCCCAGTTATAAGTCTCCTGCTGCGGGTTGAGTGTCGAGAGTTTTACAGCAGGATAGCCGCTCAAATGCCAGCCCTTTACGTTATGATTGGCAGTTGCAGGCGTGAAATAAAGGTCAGGTGATTGTGTAAACGTTTCTTTGGAGTAAAGAAATGCATTGCTGCTGTCGGCCTTCACAAATGTGTTGAATGCATAACCACCAAAGGGGGTTATGAGTGTTGGTTCAGATGATTGCTGAAGATCCAAAACGGCAACGCCTGCGCCCTTGTTCTTTTCATCAAATACACGGAAATACACCGGCTCACCACCTTTGATAAAACGTTCTTCACGGTCAACCCTGGCCATGCGGTAAACATTTTTGGCCGCCCGGCCTTTTGTAACCAGCTTTGGTGCAGCAGAGCCTTTCGGGTCCACCTTCCAAACATCATAACGGTCATAGATATAAACAGCTGAATCGTCCTGGTGCCAACCCATCACACCATGCGGCCCCGGATCGGCAGGTACATCATTGTCCTCGTCATACAGGGGTACATTTATCTTAGACGTTATATTCCGCAATGTTTTCCCATCCCAGGCAAAATAGTGTTTGACCTTGTTATCGTACAAGAGGATATATTTCCCACCGGCAGAGGGAAAGGCATAGCCATCGTGCCCCTTCTTTACCAGAGTGGTTTCTCCCGTAATCGGGTTGATCGCATAAACATCTTTTACGGTATTGCCGGTCCACTGGGCCTGTATACGGCGGCCAGTGTCTGTGAGGCCCACAAAGTAACGGCCATCACCTTCATTGGTAACCATTACATTGGGCAATCCCGGAGAACCCAAAGGAACAATCTCACCTTTTGTAAAATTAAACGTAGCGAGGTAGCTGCGCTTTAATTCGTTCTGCAGATTGTACAATTGTTGCGATTGCAGGTAATCGTCTTTGTAATGCCATACATCCAGTTTGGCCAGCTCAAAATCCACCAGGCTAGTATCTTTTGCCGGCTGAATGGGTGCCACACCAAAAAGCAGGCGGTTTCCGCTTTTGCTAAAGCTGACGGTTCCGTTCTCGCTAACGGTCATGCCCACCTCCATTCCCGGCGTATTCTTATTCAGCAGCAGTTCAGCGCTGTCGCTACCGCTACCGTAGAAATAAATTCCATAGAACTTCTGCAGGGCCCTGGCGGCCGTATCCCGCTCCGCAACAAATGCAAGCCTGTTGCCGTCTTCAGAAAAGGCAAAGTTTTTAAAATCATTCCCCCCTTTCAGGATGGTGTCCAGCACATCACGCTTTGTATCATACAAGGCTACGGCAGCTTTGCTGCTGCTGTCCCGTGGTGCTTTGGTGAAACGCAGCACCAGCTTTTGTCCGCCTTTGCTGAACATAAAATCACTGACATTCTTGAATGTTTTTTGCTTGCCGGTGTAAAGGTTATGCAATACCAGGTCGCTGCCCATACCGCCTTGTGCCGAAGCAGATGGTTCTTCATCAGCGTCCGCGGCATCAGTATTACTACTTTTTGTATTTTTTAATTGCACCACCAGTTGAATCAGCGAGTCGACTTTGGCACGGAGGCTGTCCACTGTTTTCTGTGTAGGAAGGGCGGCGGGACGTACCGTTGCCGGGTCACGCTCTTTATGAAAAGCTACCCAGCCTGCACCTTTCTCCGGCACTTTGTACGAGCGGACTTTCGCCACTTTCAACACTGTTTCTTTACCCAGTTCCAGGATGCCGATGGAGTCCTTGGGCAGATCTTCGGCTTTTTTCTTTTTGATACGGGCTTCCCTGGTTTCGTTGAAATGCGGTTTGATCTTGAATACTACATAGCGGCTGTCGTCGGTGACAACCGCATTGTAGCCGCGTGGTACTCCTATTTTGATAGCAGTATCCTTGGTGGATTGCACAAACAGTGTGGCGTCGCCTTCCTGCCGCGAAACCACGTAAACAGCCCATTTGCCGTTGTTGCTCAGCAGGCGTTCGGAGATGCTTTGCCAGCCATCGTAAACCGAATGATCCAGCGGTTTTTTTTGCGCCAAAAGACACAAGGGAGTAAGCAGAAAAAGAACCAGTAGTTTTTTCATATTATGGTGACTTGTAAAGCCTAAAAGTAAGGAGAATGCCGTTTTAAAGTTCACGGATTCACGAGTTTATACGTCATGAAACAAGTTTGACAGGTTAGGGCCGCCGGATATTATACACTATTTCGCCGGCCGCAGCAAGCGCCACATATGCAGAACAACCGCCAGGGCTATCAGGGCAAAACCCAGATAAAACCATTGACTGAACAGTTTGTTTTCGTGGTAGATAAGAAAGGCCAGGACAATACCGTACAACGGTTCCAGCGTAAGCGTCAGGTTCATGGTGAACGCTGATACTTTTTTCAGTGCCCTGATGTACAGGAAAAAGGTAAGAATCGTACAAAGCCAGCTTAAAACAATGAGCCAAACCCAGTCCCATGGAGTGGGTGTTGTCCATTTTTCAGGAAAGAAAAGCTGAAACACGGGTAGCAGGATTGTTAAGCCCAAAAAGCCACCGGTTAGCTGGTAAAGAGTAATGTTTTCAGGATTGTGCTTGTCAACGATGCTTTTATTGAGCACCGATACCAGTACGGTGAAAAGTGACGACAGAAGACCGATTACAATGCCGGTGGAAAACTGAATATGGGTGTTGTAGATGATCAGGATGCCGGCAATAGCAAACAGACCCAAAAAAATTTCAAAGGCATCGAAACGCTTTTTCAAGATGAGCGGTTCTACCAGCGCAGCAATGAGTGCGGTGGTAGAAAGACAGGTAAGCGCAATGGTAACATTGGCCAGTTTGATGCTGGCATAAAAACACACCCAGTGAAGTGCCAGAATGGTACCTATCAAAGCGATCATGAGGCCACCCTTCCACTCCATTTTGCGGGCTTTCCCCTGCAGGATGTAAAGAATCCATAGTGAAACCATGGTAATGAGTAACCGCCACCACACCAGCATGGTAGAGTCCAGCGTAATCGCTCGTCCCAGCACGCCGGTAAATCCCCACAAGAAAACAGCAGTGTGCAATTGCAGCAGGGCCTTTTTCATGGCGGCGAAGATAAGCATCCCCTGACCTCACAGAGGAGAGACTTAGATCAAACAGTTTTCACTAAGCTTCGCCTTTCCTACTGCAGACATAGCCTGTTTCTCTGTTCTGCCGAATAGCATTCCGGAACGCATAAGTGTGCGACGCAACAGAAGCATCATTGGTATTCAATCGCTGGTAACATAAAGATTTATGTTGAACCCCAGCGGGGTTCCTTTTCATCTCTCTCTTCTTCTTCCGCCGGGTTGCACCCGGCGCTATTCAGATTGAAGCCCTTCGGGCTTGGGTGAGGGAAGAAAGCAGTTATCATTTACTAACACAAAAGAAAAAGCCCCCGCCAGCGAACTGACAGAGGCTAAAAAGGTATCGTGCAAAAGCGAGGGTCTGTGCGGTTGATGGCCTTCCTCTTCCGGGGAAGTTAGGTGGGCCGGGGAGGCTCCTATTTCTTAAAGGCCCATTTCAGCATTTCTTTCCAACTTGGTTTTTTGCCGTACATCAAAATACCGGTGCGGTAAATTTTGCCGGCGAACCAGGTGGTAAAGAGAAAGCCAGCTACCAACAATCCCATGGAAAGCACCAGTTGCCAAACGGGCACGGTTCCCGGCACACCAAATGGTATCCGGGCCATCATGACAATGGGCGAGCTGAAAGGAATGATACTGCCCCAGAAAGCCAGGTCACCCGTAGGATCGGCAATAGCCGTGGTCATAAGGGCAATAGAAAAGATTACGAGCAGGGTTACCGGGAACGAAAGTGACTGCGCTTCCCGCATGTCTTCGTTGACGGCACTGCCAATGGCTGCATACAGCGAGGAGTAAAAAAAGAACCCGCCCAGCATATAAAAGCCAAAGCAAAACAGGATCAGCGGGATATTGATCTTGGAGAAAATATCCTGTACACCTTCCATTACACCCGCAACGGCGGAGCTGCTGCCACCGGATGCTTTGGTGACATTGTACAGCACAACGGCAAAGACGATCCACAACAGGAATTGGGTAAGCGCCACCAGGCTGATACCAATGATCTTACCCAACATCAACTGGAACGGACGTACGGAAGACACCATCACTTCGGCAATGCGATTGGTTTTTTCTTCCAGCACACCCATCATCACCTGCGACCCATAAATCAGGAGAATAAAATAAATCAGGAATGCAGTAATATACCCTACGCCACTGGCCACGCCGGCATTGGCTGTACGGTCCTGCATGTTTTCCGCATCTACAATAATGCGATTCTGTTCCAGTGCAGCCCTGGTTTTTTCATCTATTCCCAACTGCTGGTATTTAACTGTGTTCCAGATGTTATTGAGCTTGCTTTGAACACCGGCTACCGATTGCATACCATGCGTCTTATTGGTGCGCAGAACAACTTTCTGTGATCCTTCGTTCAGGGAGGTAGGCGGAATAACCACATAGCCATCAAAACCCATGGATGTAAAATGGTTCATCACGCTGTCGGGAGAGACAGTAACATATTCGAGGTAGGAAGCACTGTCCTGCAGGTTGCTCTGTGCTACAATGCGCTTGTCGAACATACCCGAAGAGTCGATCAATGCTACCCGCAGCTGCTTTGAAGATTTCTTAGCCATATAGCCCGTACCAAAAATGAGCAACAGGTACAGGAGCGGGAAAAGAATGGTGGAAATAATGAATGTCTTTTTCCTGACACGGGTCAGGTATTCGCGTTGTATAATCAGAAGTGACTTGTTCAT
Organism: Flavisolibacter sp.; assembly: GCA_035998945.1. Taxonomy (GTDB): domain Bacteria; phylum Bacteroidota; class Bacteroidia; order Chitinophagales; family Chitinophagaceae; genus Flavisolibacter. The sequence goes on from DASYHD010000032.1 coordinate 267,914, forward strand.
GAAATTTTATTAAGCGGTTACGTTTTGAAATTGGCGGGCAGCCGGTGTGCCTTCCACCAATTCGATGAAGATGTCGTTGAGCGAAGGCAGGATCTCATTGTAGGACGTAATGTAAGCTCCCTGCTGCAGTAAAGCGCCTAACACCGTATTGGAGTTATATCCTTCCTCAATTTTGATAACAACGCTTTCTGCTTCTTTTTTGATGATGGAATAAGCAGGGTGATCACTGATCGCCGGCTCGCCATCAAAACCCACGCGGAAGAGTCCTGCCTTGAATTGCTGGCGGGCTTCCCGCACCGTAGCATCCAGAATCTTTTTTCCTTTGTTCACAAGGATAATATGATCGCAGATCTCTTCTACCTGCTCCATGCGGTGCGTACTGAAGATGATGGTAGCACCATTCTTGGCAAGGTTAAAGATTTCATCTTTGATCACATTGCTGTTCACCGGGTCAAGGCCACTGAAGGGTTCGTCCAGTATAATCAGTTTGGGATTGTGTACAACCGTGGTTACAAACTGCAGTTTCTGCCCCATTCCTTTCGAAAGGTCTTCCACCTTCTTGTTCCACCAGCTTTCCATTTCCAGCTTTTCAAACCATTGCTTGTTTAGCCGTAAGGCTTCACTGTGCGAAAGCCCTTTCAACTGCGCCAGGTACATCGCCTGTTCGCCAATCTTCATTTTTTTGTATAAACCCCTCTCCTCCGGCATATAACCAATCCGTTCCACATCTTTCAAAGCGTTGAAAGGTTTGCCATCAAACAGGATCTCGCCGCTGTCGGGATAAAAGATTCCCGTGATCATACGGATAAGGGTGGTTTTACCTGCACCGTTGGGACCCAGCAGGCCGAAGATGCTGCTTGGCGCTACGCCAAACGAAATATCGTCAACAGCCTTTTGTGTGACGAAGTACTTTTTAAGATGACGTGCTTCCAGTAGATTATTCATGCGATGCGTTTTGGCTTTTGAATGTAAAGATTTCCAAGTTTACAGTATTCTGCCAATTTGGGGTGTATTTTTCGGACAAACGGGGTGATTGTCGTGCCCAACGCTTTTTTTCAAAGCCCTTGCTTACAAAACTTAATGGATCATTAAGACAGGCACACGTAATTTTGCACACTTATCTTATTGCGATAACATGAAAACAATTCAACGAGCCTTTCTCTTTTGCCTATTCTTTTCCCTACCCTTTGTATCACTTGCCTGGGGTGTGCTGGGCCACCGTATTGTAGGTGAAATTGCCGACCAGTACCTAACTACAAAGGCCCGTGCCGAGATCAGAAAGATCTTGGGCAATGAATCGATTGCCATATCGTCCAACTGGGCTGATTTTATCAAGTCCGATTCCACCTACAACTATCTCAACTCATGGCACTACATTAACCTCGACTCAGGGATGACCCGGAACGAGATCCAATCCTACCTGAAGAGCGATACGGCAACAGATATTTACACACGGATGAATTTCCTGATAAGCGAACTGAAAAAGAAAAATCTTTCAATGGATAAAAAACGCATGTACCTGCGTCTCCTGATTCACTTTGCAGGCGATGTTCACCAGCCCATGCACATAGGCCGCCGGCAGGACCTGGGCGGAAACCGTGTACGGGTAAACTGGTTTAATACACCTACCAATCTTCATGCGGTTTGGGATGAATCACTGGTCAACTTCCAGCAGTTAAGCTATACAGAATACACCGCAGCCATCAATCATACAACGCTGAAGCAGCGCCAGGCCTGGCAAAAACAACCCATGAGCGAATGGATCATCGAATCGTACAACATTGCGCAAGACCTTTATGCAGAAATCACCCGGCCCGATCAGCGGCTTAGCTATGATTACAACTTCAGGCATATTGCAACGGTAAACGATCGCCTGCTGAAAGGAGGTGTACGGCTGGCAGGGCTCCTGAACAACATATTCGGATAAAAGTTCAATAAGAAAGCAAAGAGTGTTCACACACTCTTTTTTTATGAGAATGCCAACAGCCTCTTAGCCCACCTTTGAAATAAAATTGATCGAATGAGATGTTATAAACGCCGGATGATCCCCGCCATTTTGCTTTTTGTGCTGATCACCTTCAGCAGTTGGGGATTCCTGATGCATCGTACCATTACACAATTGTCAGTGTACCAGTTGCCCCAAAAAATGCAGCCCTTTTTCTACCAGAACATGGATGCACTGGTAAAACAATCTGTTCGCCCGGATGAACGACGCAGCAAAGACTCTACCGAAGCACCCAAACATTTTATAGACCTGGAAGGGTTTGGTGAAGATGCCGCCCACCAGATGCCGCTGGATTGGAAATCAGCGGTAGCCAAATATTCAGAAGACAGCCTGGTGAAATATGGTTATGTACCGTACTGGGTAGTGGTGATGCAGGAGCGGTTGACCAATGCCTTTCGTGCACAAAACAAGGACAGCATTTTGTTTTACGCTACCGACCTGGCACACTATATCCAGGATGCACACGTGCCGCTTCACACCACCATTAATTACGACGGACAGTTAACCGATCAGAAAGGATTGCATTCGCTGTGGGAAAGTATGGTGCCGGAACTTACGCTGGATCAATTCAACCTGAAGGCACGTAAAAAAGCCCGTTACATTAAAAACACTGATGAGAGAATTTGGGAAGTTGTGCGACAATCCTTTTCACTGGTACCCGGTGTGCTTCAAAAAGAGCGGGAAGCCAGCCGCAGCTTTACCGATTCCACCAAGTACCGCTGGCAAAAGCGGAATGGAAGAGATGTTCGATACTACACAATGGACTTTGCATTAGCCTATGCAAAACTGCTGGAGCCCACCGTGAATCAACAAGCGCTAAATGCGGCAGATGCAGTGGCCGACTACTGGTACACGGCCTGGGTTGATGCCGGCAAACCTGCACTTATAAAACTGCTTACAAATGAGTGGAATGAAGCCACAGAAGATAAGCTGGAAAAGGAAGTGAAAGCTTATCGCAAGAATAACCTCCTAAAAGAAGGACTTTTGCTTTCGAAAAAAGAACCCGCCCGTGGTGGCGACTAAAATACAAATGCATCAACACGTAAAAGCCTGCACAAGATTTTGTACAGGCTTTTTTATTTACCGATTGCTTATTACCGATTGCCGATTGAAACGGCAATCGCATCGGCCACCCGCTCTCCATCCATTGCCGCACTCACAATACCTCCTGCATAACCGGCACCTTCGGCACAGGGGTAAAGATTTTTAATCTGCGGGTGCTGCAATGATTCATCCCTGGGGATACGCACCGGGGAAGACGTTCTTGATTCTGTTCCTACCACTACAGCATCATTCGTGAAATAACCACGCATCCGTTTGCCCCATTCTTTGAAAGCTGTTTGTAACGATTGGTGTACAAAAGAAGGCAACACATCTTTTAGCGATGCGGAATGTATACCCGGCAGGTAACTGCAATCCGGCAGTGAAGAAGAAACTTTGTTGTTGGCAAAATCAACCATGCGTTGTGCAGGAGCCACCAGGCTTCCTCCACCGGCATCAAATGCTTTTTTCTCTATGGATTGCTGGAAGTACATGCCTGCCAGAGGACCTTGCTTTTTGAAAGCCTGGACGTTGGCCTCATCCACCGTAACCACAATGCCGCTGTTTGCATACGGATTATTTCTTTTGGAGGGCGACCAGCCGTTGACTACAATTTCACCCTGCGCTGTTGCAGCCGGGGCGATGATACCACCCGGGCACATGCAAAACGAAAACACGCCTTTGCCTCCTACCTGCTCCACCAAACTATACGAAGCCGGTGGCAGGTGCTCGTCTCTGGTGGGACAGTGATACTGAATGCTGTCGATAACAGTTTGCGGGTGTTCTACACGAACACCTAAAGCAAACGGTTTAAAGAAGATTGCAATTTTCTTATTGTACAGCAATTGAAAGATATCCCGTGCAGAATGCCCTGTGGCCAGGATAACAGCATCTGCAAAAAGTTTCTCCTCGCCATTCACCACAACGCCTTTTGCCGTGTCGCCATCCAGTATAAAATCGGTTACTTTTTTCTGGAACAACACCTCTCCGCCACAGGCAATGATTTTTTCGCGAATGGCAGTAATGATATGCGGCAATTTGTTAGTGCCAATGTGCGGGTGTGCTACATAGGTGATCTTTTCATCGGCGCCAAACTGCACCAGGGCACTTAGTATTCGGGCCACATCACCCCGCTTGGTACTGCGGGTGTACAACTTACCATCACTGTAAGTGCCGGCACCGCCTTCACCAAAACAATAATTGCTTTCGTCATTCATCACTCCTTCCTTGTTGATGGCAGCCAGGTCTCTCCGCCGGGCCCGAACATCTTTGCCCCGTTCCAGCACAATAGGTTTGATACCAAGTTCAATTAACCGTAACGCAGCAAACAATCCCGCAGGGCCTGCGCCAATAACGAGCACACTGTTATTGACTGCGTGCACATCTTTCAATTGCAACGGCGGAAGGCTAGCCTGTTGGTAGGGTTCGTCAATAAAGACGTTAACCATCAGTTGTATCCACACCTGCTTGCGGCTGCGTGCATCAATTGACTGCTTGAGGATTTTGTAGCCGGTAAGGCGGGATGGCGAAACAGCACAGGCTTGCGCCAGAACAATAGTAAGTTTATCAACATCGGCCGCCTCAGAAGGCAGCACCTTGACGGTAATTTTTTTTTGCATAGTGTCAGGTATTTATCCTGAAATCGTTAAACACGAATTTAGTTCCGAGTACACGAATTATTCTAATTCGCTCATTGGGATTCGCTGAGTTCCAGCCAGCGCATCTCTTTTTCATCAATAAGCGAATTGATCTCGTTGATGCGTTCAGATATCTGCTGTAATTTGTCAAAAGGCATGTCGGGATTCGACATTTCTACAGTTAAGTCAGAACGTTCTTTTTCAAGCTTCGAAATCTCTTTTTCCAGTGTTTCAAATTCCCGCTGCTCTTTAAAGCTTAATTTTCTTTTACTGGAAGCAGCCGGTTTTTCTTCCACCCTTTGCACAACAGGTGCTTCTTTTTTGATTTCCTCCGGAATGGTTTCCTGAGTTTTTTGCCACTCACGATATTGCGTGTAGTTACCGGGAAAATCACGAATCACGCCATTGCCTTCAAAAACGAAAAGATGGTCAACAAGGCGGTCCATAAAGTAACGGTCGTGACTTACAATCAGCAGGCAGCCCGGAAATTCTAGCAGAAAAGATTCCAGTACGGAAAGTGTTGGCAGATCCAGGTCATTTGTCGGCTCATCCAGGATTAAGAAATTGGGGTTGCGAAAAAGAATGGTCAACAGGTGCAAACGGCGTTTTTCCCCTCCACTCAATCGACTAATGTAGGTGTATTGCTGCTCCGGCGGAAACAGAAAAAGCTCTAAAAATTGCGCAGCACTCATGGAAGAGCCATCTGCCAATGGAAAATTCTCAGCGATGTTTTTTACATATTCAATTACCCGCATATCTTCTTTAACCTGCAGGCCTGTTTGCGAGTAGTTGCCAAAAACAACCGTGTCACCCACATTGATCTTGCCACTATCAGCAGGCTCCAATTCCTGCAGGATATTGATGAAGGTTGATTTACCGGCGCCATTTTTTCCAACAATGCCAAGCCGCTCTCCTTTTTTGAAAGTATAATCAAAGCCCTTCAGGATCGTTTTGTCTCCAAAGCTTTTGTATACTTTTTTCATCTCCACGATCTTGCCACCCAACCGGCTCATTTTGCTTTGTAACTGCACCTGCTGATCAATCAATTGCTGCTTGGCTTTTTTTTCTACCTCATAGAAATTATCCTGGCGGCTTTTTGATTTGGTAGTTCGGGCCTTGGGTTGTTTGCGCATCCATTCCAATTCTTTCCGGTAAAGATTTCTCGCCTTGCTGATGCTGGCGGCTTCCGACTCTTCACGGGCAGCTTTCTTCTCCAGAAAATTTTGATAGTCCCCCTTGTGTACATAGAGGGACTCATCCATCTCCCATATTTCACTGCAGACATTGTCTAAAAAATAACGGTCGTGGGTGACAAGGATAAGCGTAACATTCTCTTTGTTCAGGTAATGTTCCAGCCATTCTACCATCTCCACATCAAGGTGGTTGGTCGGTTCATCCATGATCAGCAACACATGCTTGTGTTCAAAGCCGATATCTATCAGCGTCCTGGCAAGGGCAATGCGTTTCCGCTGACCACCACTAAGCGTCGAAACTGTTTGATGTAGATTATGAACTTTTAATTTGCTGAGTATCTGTTGCACTTTGGCTTCAAAATCCCAGGCGCTAAGGTCATCCATCTTTATCATGGCATTGCTGAACTTCTGGTGGTATTCGGCCGTATCTTCCTGTTCATCCACCAGTTCCTCGTATTCTTTTATCGCAGCCAATACGGGGTGAGCAACATGAAAGATATTATCCAGTGTAGTGGCGGTCTCATCCAGTTTGGGTTCCTGCTCAAAGAAGGCCAGGTCCACATCTTTGTGGATCCAGATTTTGCCTGTTTCAGCAGACTCCTGTCCGGCAATAATTTTTAGCAGTGTAGACTTACCCGAACCGTTGCGGGCTACCAATGCAATTTTATCGCCTTCGGAAATATGAAAGGAAATATTTTGAAACAATGGTTTTACACCATACGATTTACTCAAATTCTCTGCTGACACATAATGCATGGCGCAAAGGTAGTCTGAACAGGGATTGGTGAGATTGATTGGATAGTTAGGATTATCATAGAAATGAAAAAGTCGCTCCTTGCGGAACGACTTTAAAGTTATTCGAAAACCAGTTTTACATCCACATCATCTATTCATCACCCAAACCCGGGTTCAGACTTAATCTCCCCATACTTCATCTTCACCTTTCAACCACTTCTTCACCAGTTCTGTTGTTACAGACTTTGGACGTTCCAGCGGGAAGCCCAATGCACGGTCCCAGCAAAGGCTGGCCAAAACACCCAGAGCACGGCTTACACCAAAGAGTACCGTATAAAATTCATATTCTACCATGCCGTAATGCACCAGCAGTGCACCGCTGTGCGCATCCACGTTTGGCCAGGGGTTTTTGATCTTTCCGAGGGATTGCAGAATCGGGGGAACCGCTTCGTAAATATTCCAAACGGTTTGTACCAGCGGATCATCGGGCATATGCTTTTTGCCGAATTCCATTTGTGCAGTAAAGCGCGGATCGGTTTTACGCAATACCGCATGCCCATATCCCGGCACTACTTTGCCGCTTTCCAATGTTTTCTGTACGTAATCAGCAATCTGCTCTTTTGTCGGCGATTCTGTTTTCAGTTCTTCCCGCATTTCAAAGATCCACTTGATCACTTCCTGGTTGGCCAGGCCGTGCAGTGGTCCGGCAAGTCCGTTCATACCGGCTGCATAACTCAGGTAAGGATCACTCAGCGCAGACCCGACCAGGTGTGTTGTGTGGGCAGAAACGTTACCACCTTCGTGGTCGGCATGAATGGTCATATACAGGCGCATCAGTTCTTTGAAACTTTCGTCCTGGAAACCCATCATGTGCGCAAAGTTGCCGGCCCAATCCAAAAGTCCATCGGGCTGAATATGTTCACCACCCTTGTATTTACGGCGATAGATATACGCCGCCACACGGGGCAGGCGGGCAATAAGATCCATGGTATCGTCAAAGACAGCATCCCAGTAATCTTTTTTGTTCATACCGGCCGCATAGCGCTTGGCAAACTGGCTTTCAGTTTGCAGCGCCATGACAGCAGTTACAAACTGCGTCATCGGATGCGCTGATACGGGCAAAGCTTCAATGGTTGCAAAAACATGGTTTGGAACATGGCTGCGGCGTTGCCAAACATCGGTAACGTGTTGCACATCGGCATCGGAGGGCAATTCGCCAATGAGCATAAGGTAAAAAAGACCTTCGGGCAGAGGTTCGGAACCGCCTTCAGCCTTGGGAAGTTTTTCCCGCAATTCAGGAATTGAGTAACCGCGGAAACGAATGCCTTCCTGGGCATCCAACAGTGATGTTTCAGATACCAGTCCGGTCATGCCCCGCATGCCCTGGTAAATCTGCGACAACTGTACTTCACCAATTTTTTTTGAACCGTGTTCTTTGAGGAGATCTTTGATTTCGGCTGCAAGCGCATCGCCTTTTTCCTTGAACCTGTCTTTGATAATTCCCATTAATTGAAAATTTTATGTTGAGACGTGTTTATTTGAGCGTGGTAAAGTTAAGGAAAGAACTGTTCGGGTTTGGGATTGGCGTTTGTACTCTATACGGATTCATTTTCTTCCACGGGATGTGTAAGTACTGAAAACTTACAAACAACTGCATCAACAAAATGTTTATAGCCAGGATTGGTTCTTTCCTTTTCTAATCTTTCTTTCATCTCCAAAATCGTAGTGCAGACATTATCTTTGCGCAACTTAAATCGGATTATGAGCATTCTTGTAAACAAAGATTCAAAAGTCCTGGTGCAGGGTTTTACCGGCACAGAAGGCACATTTCATGCCTCGCAAATGATTGAGTACGGAACCAACGTGGTCGGCGGTGTTACTCCCGGTAAAGGCGGTACGACACACCTCGACAGGAAGGTCTTCAACACCGTGGCAGAATGTGTAAAAGAAACCGGCGCTAATGTGTCTATCATATTTGTTCCACCGGCATTTGCAGCCGACGCCATCCTGGAAGCAGCCGATGCAGGTGTGGCCCTTGTAGTTTGTATTACCGAAGGAATACCCGTGCAGGATATGGTAAAAGTTAAAGCGGCCCTGCAGGGAAAAGGCACAAGACTGATTGGTCCTAACTGCCCTGGTGTCATTACGGCCGATGAATGCAAGGTGGGTATTATGCCAGGCTTTGTATTTAAAAAAGGTCGCATTGGGATTGTATCAAAATCCGGCACACTGACGTATGAAGCTGCTGACCAGGTAGCCAAAGCCGGTTTGGGAATATCGACGGCTGTTGGTATTGGTGGCGACCCGATCATTGGAACTACCACGAAAGAAGCGGTTGAATTGTTTATGAACGATCCGGATACGGATGCGATAGTTATGATTGGTGAAATTGGCGGTGGCATGGAAGCCGAGGCAGCACGCTGGATTCGTGACAACGGCAATCAAAAACCTGTAGTTGGTTTTATCGCCGGTCAAACGGCGCCTCCCGGTCGTAGAATGGGACATGCCGGTGCTATTGTTGGTGGCGCAGAAGATACAGCCGCTGCAAAAATGCAGATCATGGAAGAATGCGGCATTCATGTGGCACACAGCCCTGCCGATATTGGTAAAACCATGGCAAGTGTGATCAAGTAAACGTTGAGCTATAAACTGTCAGCTCTTTACACTGAAATTTGATGGCAGAAATAGGTGAGGCCCTTCTTAAGCGAAGGGCCTCGTTGCATTCAAAAAGGACGAATTGTGACTGTCGATACGGACTGTCAAAAGCGGTATAGGTTACGTTTTCAGGGATGATAAATAGATGGCCGGCAGGCAGTATTGTTTAAAACCGGATTGATAAAGATTCGTTAAGCAAAGTTCGTATTGATAACAGGTTCAATCTGTAAGGGAATGTGTGGAAGTACAGATTTATTTCTGGAAAAATAATGTTAACCAAAGCTGCTGCATCAGGAAAGCAGCAGCTCACATTCGTGAAAAAGCTTGGAAGGATTGATAGCGGCCGTGCCGACTTCTTCACAAACAAGGCCACCGGCAATGTTTGCCAGTTCGGCCATGAGGTGCACATTCTGCCGGCCTGCATAAACCAAGGCTGCAACAGCAATCACCGTATCACCAGCGCCGGAAACATCGGCAATGTTTCGAATGTGTGAAGGAATGATCGCTGCATTTTCATCCTTCTGGTAGAAGACACCTTTTTCTGATAAGGTGATAAACGAAACCTTGTGATGTAAATGAGCATGTAAGTGTTTGTGGATATTACGAAGATCATCAATCTGCGCATCCACCGAAAAGAGATTCAGCGCTTCACGGACTTCTTTCAGATTCGGCTTGAAAATATCCACGTCTTTATAAGCGAAAAAGTTTTTCCGCTTAGGATCCACAGCCGTGATCACGCCGCTCTTTTTGCACATAGCAATTACCCCGTTGATGACCGTCTCCGTCAATACCCCCTTGTTGTAGTCTTCCAGGATTACCACCTGCGGTTTCTGCTCGTTGAGGAAGGTTTGGAATTGCTGAAGCAGTTTTTGTTCGTCGGTTTGATCCAGATCGTTCGTGATTTCCGCATCGAGCCGCATCATTTGCTGGTTGCGACTGATGATGCGTGTTTTATTTGTTGTAACACGGCTTTTGCTGCCAAAACAATACGTTGTATCGATGCCCTTTTCAGCGTACAATTTCATCAGGCAACCGGCATCATCATCTGCGCCGGTAACGGTAATAACAAATGGCTGCGCTCCCATTGAACGAAGATTCAGGGCAACATTACCGGCTCCCCCTAACCGCTGTTCGCGGTGATGCAATGAAACAATAGGAACCGGAGCTTCGGGTGAGATGCGTTCTACTTCGCCCCAGATGTAGGTATCCAGCATTACATCACCAATCACACCTACTTTCATCGTTTCAAAATCCCGAAACAGTTGCCCGAAGTTTTCCATAGTTGAACGCTATGCTTTTTTGCGGGCCAAAGCAATGAAATAAATCGGAATTCCAAGTAAAACAATTGCTAATCCATACAAAGAATACTTGGGAGAAGCGTAAACCAGGCCAACACAAAATGCAACGGCCAGGATAATATACAGGATGGGCAGTACCGGATAGCCAACAGCTTTATACGGCCGCTCAGCGTCGGGTCGCTGTTTGCGAAGGATAAAGATACCGATCAGGGTGAGTACATAAAATATCACCACCACAAAAGAGATCATGGTCAGCAGGTCGCCGTACGTACCACTCAGGCAAAGTAATGATGCCCAAGCCGCCTGTATCCAAAGTGCATATTCAGGTACGGCGTGTTTGTTCAGTGTGCCTGTTTTTTTGAAAAATAATTTATCGTGCGCCATTGTATAATACACCCTGGCACCGGCAAGAATCAACCCGTTGTTACAGCCAAACGTAGAGATCATAATCAAAACCGCAATCACGTAAGGCCCCATATCCGTGCCCAGGAATTGCTCGGCAGCCACTACAGCCACACGGTCATTTTTAGCACCGGCAATGCCATCGAGCGGCAGCACATAGAGGTACATCAGGTTAGCACAGATGTAAATGATCGTAACAACCAATGTTCCCAGGAAAAGACTCAGCCCGATATTCTTCTGGGGATTTTTCACTTCGCCAGCGATAAAGGTCACATTGTTCCAGGCATCGGAACTGAAAATAGAACCTACCATGGCAGCAGCAATGCCACCCGCCAAAACAGCACCGCCAACACCTGTCCAATTAATGAATCCATCTGTTTCTGTGGCCTGTCTTCCGGCAAAACCAGTTGCCCAGTTTTGATCCCAGAAACTGGTTTGCGTCAGTAAAAAACCAAGGATGATCAATCCAAAAAGTGCCAGCAGTTTGGCTGTGGTAAACGTTGTTTGAATCAGCTTCCCTCCTTTTACACCCTTTGTATTGGTATAAGTCAAAAAGAGAATGGAGAGGATAGCCAGTATCTGGGCAGCATTGATGGAAAACGAATATTGCATGACACCGGATGCATCCACCCCCTTTTCAACTCCCCAGAGAATATTACCCTCGCCAACGGCGGGAATGAGATAGGCTGTAAATCGACTGAATGCAACGGCAACAGCCGCAATAGTAGCCGTTTGAATGACAGCAAAAAAACTCCAGCCATAAAGAAAGCCTGCTAATGGATTGTATGCTTCGCGAAGGTATACATACTGTCCGCCTGCCTTTGGGAACATGGCACTTAGTTCACCATAACTCAGGGCTGCTGAAATGGTCATAAAACCTGTGATCAGCCAAACGGCAATCAACCAGCCCGCACTGCCCACATTACGGGTAATATCGGCACTGACAATAAAAATACCGGATCCGATCATGGAGCCGGCAACGATCATGGTGGCATCGGTTAATCCAAGGGAACGTTTGAATGTTTTATCTTCTGCGATGGCTTCCTCTGGCGTAAGTACATCCTGCTGCATGCAAAGAATTTTTTTGGAAGATAGGTATTCGGATGTGAAACGGCAAACGTGAGAAATCAAACCAGGCTCTGATGGATTTAATCACTTCTTCCTTAAAACAAAAAGGGGAAACCAATTAATGGTTTCCCCTTTTCCATGTGTCGTTTGATGTTGATTATTTCTTTTTGTATTTCGCGTTCAATCCGCTAATCAGGTCTGAGGTAATATTCAGGGCGCTGTCGCGGTAAAAGATAAACCCAGGCTCATACGCTAAAATGTATGCATAGCCTTTGCCGCGGTTGTATTCTTTCAGGTAATCTTCCACTTTCGATTTTACATCCTGCATTTTACGCATGTAAAGATCCTGGTAGCGCTGCTCCATGTTTTGCTTGGTGCTCCTGATTTTATCCTGCAGTTGCAGGATATCACGATTTGCATTTTCCGATTCTACCTGCGACATTGAATTAGCCTGTCCCTGGTAGTGTGTAATGCGATCATTATAGGATTTTTGCAGACGGGTCAGTTCAGAATTAATTTTTTCTTCTTCCTTGCTCAACTCTGATTTTACATCCTTGATCAGAACAAAGTTGTTGTTGACAGAATCCATTTCAAAATAGGCAATCTTAAAATCACCATTCCCAGACGGTGTAGACTGGTTTTGTGAAGATGCAATCTTTGTTTGTGTTGTAGTGTTTTTACCGGAAAAATGCAGGTAAAACAAAACGGCAACAGCAAGCAAAAGAATTACATTCAAAATGAGAGAAACATTCTTCATGAAAGGAAACTTTATCGGACGAAAATAGGGTTAACAGCGCATTTTGAAGTGTTAAAACGAAAACGTGAAATGCAAAACGATAAACTGTTTGCCGCCAAAAATAGCAATGAAAACAAACAAAAAGGAGCAAGATTTCTCTTGCTCCTTCACAATTTGCTTATTGCTTACTGGTAATTACCAGTTGACTTATTCGTCGTCATCGAAGGTCATGGCCTCGCGGGCTGTTTGCAGCAATTCGTATTCTTCCTTGCTACCCACGATCATGTTTTCGAAGTCACGCAGACCGGTACCAGCCGGGATCAGGTGACCTGTGATTACGTTCTCTTTCAGGCCCAGCATTTCATCTGTTTTACCCTGAATGGCAGCAGAAGAAAGTACTTTGGTTGTTTCCTGGAACGATGCGGCCGAGATCCAGCTTTGTACACCCAGTGATGCTTTGGTGATACCCAGCAACGTCGGTTGTGAGGTTGCAGGTTTGGCATCACGGAATTCTACCAGCTTCTTATCGTTACGACGCAGGATCGAATTCTCTTCACGCAGCTCACGCAGCGTTACGATCTGACCGGCTCTCATGCGAGTGCTTTCTCCCGGATCGGTAACAACTTTCTTGTCGAAGATGTGATCATTCTCGTCAATAAACTCGAATTTGTCTGTCAGATCTTCTTCAAGGAACTTGGTGTCACCCGGATCGACGATTGAAACCTTACGCATCATCTGGCGAACAATCACTTCAATGTGCTTGTCGTTAATCTTCACACCTTGTAAGCGATACACTTCCTGGATCTCGTTTACAACATACTGCTGTACGGCAAACGGTCCCTGGATTTGGAGGATATCGCCAGGAGCAATCTGGCCATCAGATAACGCAGAACCGGCTTTTACAAAGTCGCCATCCTGCGCCAGGATCTGGCGGGTCAGCGGAACCAGGTATTTGCGGGTTACACCGTCTTTGGCTTCAACAATGATCTCACGGTTACCACGCTTCACAGCCCCCATGGTTACCACACCATCAATCTCAGATACGATAGCAGGGTTCGATGGGTTACGGGCTTCGAACAACTCGGTTACCCTTGGCAGACCACCGGTGATGTCGCGCAGTTTACCCAACACACGTGGAATCTTCACCAGTACCTGGCCGGCTTTTACCTGGTCGCCTTCATCAATTACGATGTGGCTTCCGGTAGGCATGTTGTACGATTTGCGTTCTTTACCTTCAACAATAATAGAAGGGATCTTTGTTTTATCACGGGTTTCAATCACCACTTTCTCGCGGTGACCGGTTTGTTCGTCGGCCTCTTCACGATAGGTAACACCTTCAATTACGTTTTCAAACTTCAGGGTACCATCGATTTCTGCCATGATAACGTTGTTGAACGGATCCCATGTACAGATCACATCTCCCTTCTTCACCTGCTGACCGTCTTTCACCTGGAGCGTAGCACCGTATGGAATGTTCACCACGTTCAGCAAACGGTCGTTCTTCACATCCATGTTACGGATCTCGCCGGTACGACCGATAACCACCTGTACTTTCTCACCTTCGTTGTTGGTGGTAATTACCGTACGCAGACCATCGAATTGCAGCGTACCATCAAATTTCGCGGCTAGCGTTGATTCAACTGCTGCCGAACCAGCCACACCACCCACGTGGAAGGTACGGAGTGTCAGCTGTGTACCCGGTTCACCGATGGACTGTGCAGCGATGATACCAACAGCATCACCTTTCTGCGCCATGTAACCAGTGGCCAGGTTTTTACCATAACACTTCACACAGGTACCACGCTTGCTTTCGCAGGTCAGTACAGAGCGGATTTCAACGGTTTCAATACCGGCATCTTCGATGCGCTTGGCAATGGCTTCGGTAATTTCTTCACCGGCAGAAACGATAATTTCTTCCGAGAGCGGGTCGTACACATTGTGCAATGATGTACGGCCTTCAATACGGTCTGCCAGCGGCTCGATGATGTCTTCATTATCTTTCAGGGCAGAAGTAGCGATACCACGCAGGGTTCCGCAATCTTCTTCCGTAATTACTACGTCTTGTGCAACGTCAACCAGACGACGGGTCAGGTAACCGGCATCGGCCGTTTTCAGGGCCGTATCGGCCAGACCTTTACGGGCACCGTGGGTAGAGATAAAGTAATCCAATACGTTCAATCCGCCTTTGAAGTTGGAGAGGATTGGGTTTTCGATGATCTCTGAACCGGTAGAACCCGACTTTCTTGGCTTGGCCATCAGACCCCTGATACCTGCCAGCTGCTTGATTTGCTGCTTAGAACCACGGGCACCGGAATCCAACATCATAAACACAGAATTGAATCCTTGCTTATCGGTTGCCAGATCACGGATCAGGGTTTCGGTGATACGTGTATCCACACGAGACCAAATGTCAACGATCTGGTTGTAACGTTCGTTGTTGGTGATCAGACCCATGTTATAGTTCTCCCACACCTCGTCAACTTCACCTTTGGCGTTTTCCACCAGTTCCTGCTTGATTTCAGGAATGATAAGGTCGTTGATGGAGAAGGACAAACCACCTTTGAAGGCCATGCGGAAACCAAGCTGCTTGATATCATCAAGGAACTTCGCAGTTTTAGGAATGTTGGTGATAGAAATGATATCACCAATGATCTCCCGCAGGTTCTTCTTCGTCAACAAGGCATTTACAAAACCAACTTCTTTTGGAACAAACTGGTTGAAAATAACCCGCCCAACGGTTGTATCCAGCAATTTATTGGTGAGAGTACCATCATCGTTACGTACATTGGTTTTCACCTTGATGTGCGCATGCAGATCGATACGGTTTTCATTGTAAGCAATGATCACCTCTTCCTCGCTGTAGAATGCTTTTCCTTCACCACGAACTTTTACTGCATCCGTAGACTTGCGCCCTTTTGAGATGTAGTACAGCCCCAGTACCATGTCCTGCGAAGGCAGGGTGATGGGTGTACCGTTCTGTGGGTTCAGGATGTTGTGAGAGGCCAGCATCAGCAACTGCGCTTCCAGGATTGCCGCACTGCTCAGGGGCACGTGCACGGCCATTTGGTCACCGTCAAAGTCGGCGTTGAACGCAGACGTAACGAGCGGGTGCAGTTGAATCGCTTTACCTTCAACCAATTTCGGCTGGAAGGCCTGGATTGATAAACGGTGCAGCGTTGGGGCACGGTTTAACATCACCGGGTGCCCTTTCAGAATATTTTCAAGGATATCCCAAACAACAGCTTCCTTCTTGTCGACAAGTTTTCTTGCAGACTTCACTGTTTTTACGATACCTCTTTCGATCAATTTGCGAATAATGAATGGCTTGAACAATTCAGCTGCCATGTCTTTCGGTAAACCGCACTCGTAAAGCTTCAACTCAGGACCTACCACGATAACCGAACGACCGGAGTAGTCAACACGTTTACCCAGAAGGTTCTGACGGAAACGGCCTTGCTTACCTTTCAGTACATCCGAAAGAGATTTCAGGGCACGGCCACCTTCTGCTTTTACGGCATTTGATTTACGGCTGTTATCAAACAATGAGTCAACGGCTTCCTGCAACATACGCTTCTCGTTACGCAGGATCACCTCGGGAGCTTTAATCTCCAACAAACGCTTCAGGCGGTTGTTGCGGATGATCACACGACGATAAAGGTCATTCAGGTCAGAAGAGGCAAATCGGCCACCATCCAGCGGAACCAGCGGACGCAGTTCCGGCGGAATCACAGGAATGTATTGCATTACCATCCACTCGGGACGGTTAGAGATTCTTGTTTGCGCATCACGGAACGACTCAACTACAGACAAACGCTTCAGGGCGTCTGCTTTACGCTGTTGAGAAGTTTCTGTAGCAGCAGCATTACGCAGATCAAATGACAAGGTATCCAGATCAATTCTTGCCAGCAGATCATGAACGGCTTCAGCACCCATTTTGGCGATGAATTTGTTCGGATCTTCATCAGGCAGATATTGGTTATCTTTTGGTAATGCATCCAGAATATCGAGGTATTCCTCTTCTGTCAGCAGGTCACCGTAGTTCTGTCCTTTATCGGCACGCAGTCCGGGCTGGATCACTACAAAACGCTCATAATACACAATAGACTCTAATTTCTTAGAGCTCATGCCGAGCAGGTAACCAATTTTATTGGGCAGGGATTTGAAATACCAGATGTGTACTACAGGTACAACAAGCTTGATATGCCCCATGCGTTCGCGACGTACTTTCTTCTCCGTTACTTCCACACCGCAACGGTCGCAAACAATGCCCTTGTAACGAATGCGCTTGTACTTACCGCAGGCACATTCGTAATCTTTTACAGGACCAAAAATCCTTTCGCAGAACAAGCCATCACGTTCAGGCTTATACGTACGATAGTTGATGGTTTCAGGCTTAAGGATTTCACCGAAACTTTTCTCCAGGATAGAGTCCGGCGAAGCCAAACCAATCGTAATCTTGGAAAACGTTGGTCTTGGACGATTGTCTCTTTTATTAAAAGCCATTTTTATTTATTTCTGATTTGAAGATTTGTTGATTGAAGCTGTGAGCTATGAGCCTTGAGCCGTGAGCAGAAGAACCTAAAGGCTCGCAGCTCACAGCTCATGGCTCAAGGCTAATTATTCTTCGAACTTAAGGTCCAGACCCAGGCCTCTTAATTCATGAACCAATACGTTGAAGGATTCAGGAATACCGGCACGGGGAATGTTGTCACCTTTCACAATTGCTTCGTATGTTTTTGCACGGCCGATGATATCATCCGACTTGATGGTTAACAGTTCCTGCAGGATGTTGGATGCACCATATGCTTCCAGGGCCCACACTTCCATTTCACCAAAACGCTGACCACCAAACTGCGCTTTACCACCCAACGGCTGTTGTGTAATTAAGCTGTAAGGTCCGATACTCCTTGCGTGCATCTTGTCATCCACCATGTGGTGCAGTTTGATAACGTAGATAACACCCACGGTTGCTTTCTGGTCGAAGCGGTCACCGGTTTCACCATCGTACAGGTAGGTGTGACCAAACATCGGGATACCAGCCTGCTCGCAGAACTTGGCGATGTCTTCTGTACTTGCACCATCAAAGATTGGCGTAGCGAACTTGGTTCCCAGTTGCATACCAGCCCAACCGAGCACCGTTTCATAGATCTGCCCGAGGTTCATACGGGAAGGTACACCCAGCGGGTTCAGTACAATGTCTACAGGCGTTCCGTCTTCGAGGAACGGCATGTCTTCGGCACGAACAATTTTGGCAACGATACCTTTGTTACCGTGGCGACCGGCCATTTTATCACCCACTTTCAGCTTACGCTTTACAGCCAAGTAAACTTTCGCCAGCTTCAACACACCGGCTGGTAATTCATCACCGATAGAGATGTTGAATTTCTCCCGCTTGTAACGTCCGAGTTCTTCGTTATACTTGATGCTGTAGTTGTGCAGCAGGATGTTGATCTGCTCGTCAATTTTTGCATCACCCGTCCAACCCAGGGGATTTACGTTCTGGTAATCGATGTTGGCTAAGTTCTTTTGTGTGAACTTGGCGCCTTTACCAATCAGTACTTCACCAAAGTTGTTGCTTACACCGGCAGAAGCTTTGTCTCTCAACAAGGTTTGCAGTTTGTCGAGAAGCACTTCCATCAACTCACTTACTTTCTTCTCATGCTCTCTCTCCTGCTTTTCCAGTGCGGCTTTCTCACGAACCTTCGCATTCTTATCTTTCTTGGCACGCTGAAACAGCTTCTTGTTGATCACCACACCTTCCACACCGTTTGGTGCTTTCAGCGAAGCGTCTTTTGCATCACCGGCTTTGTCACCAAAGATGGCACGCAACAGTTTTTCTTCCGGTGTCGGATCAGATTCACCTTTCGGTGTGATCTTACCAATCAGGATATCACCTTCTTTGATTTGTGCACCAATGCGGATGATACCGTTTTCGTCCAGGTCACGAGTCGCTTCTTCTGAAACGTTCGGGATATCCGGCGTCAACTCTTCTTCACCCAGCTTCGTATCACGTACTTCCAGTTCATATTCAGAAATGTGAACAGAAGTAAACATATCTTCTTTTACAACCCTTTCAGAGATTACGATGGCATCCTCGAAGTTGTAACCTTTCCATGGCATGAAGGCCACTTTCAGGTTTTTACCGAGTGCCAGTTCGCCATCTTTTGTAGCATAACCTTCGGTGAGGAAGTCGCCATCTTTTACCCGCTGGCCTTTCTTCACGGCAGGCTTCAGGTTGATAGAAGTTTCCTGGTTGGTTTTGATGAATTTGGTGAGCCTGTAAACTACCAGGTCATCTTCAAAAGAAACCAGTCGCTGCTCATCGTTGCGGTTGTAACGAACATGAATTTCGTTCGCATCCACAAACTCCACCACACCATCACCGTCAGCGTGGATCTGAATACGGGCATCACGGGCAGCTTTGCCTTCCAGACCTGTACCAACGATAGGCACATCGGGACGCAACAGCGGCACCGCCTGACGTTGCATGTTCGAACCCATCAGGGCACGGTTGGCATCGTCGTGCTCGAGGAACGGAATCAGTGAAGCCGACAAACCAACAATCTGGTTTGGCGCTACGTCCATGTATTCCACTTCTGTTTTATCCAGGATCGGGAAGTCACCGGTTTCACGGCTTACGATCCTGTCTTCAGCAAAATTGCCTTTCTCGTCCAATGGTGTGTTGGCCTGGGCAATCTTTGCCGTATCTTCTTCTTCTGCACTCAGGAAGGTCAGTTGCTTCATCTCTACTTTACCGTCTTTTACTTTTCGGTAAGGTGTTTCAATAAAGCCCATCTCGTTGATCTTGGCGTGCACGCAAAGTGTAGAGATCAGACCGATGTTTGGACCTTCCGGTGTTTCGATTGTACACAAACGGCCGTAGTGCGAGTAGTGTACGTCACGTACCTCGAAACCGGCTCTTTCACGGCTCAGACCACCGGGCCCGAGAGCAGAGATACGGCGCTTGTGCGTAATCTCAGAAAGAGGATTGGTTTGATCGAGGAACTGCGACAATTGCGAGGTACCGAAGAAGGAGTTGATCACCGAAGAAAGTGTTCTTGCATTGATCAAATCAACTGGTGTGAACACCTCGTTGTCACGTACGTTCATACGCTCACGGATGGTACGGGCCATACGGGCCAGACCTACACCGAATTGTGCGTACAGTTGCTCACCCACTGTACGAACACGGCGGTTCGACAGGTGATCAATATCATCAATCTCGGCCTTACCATTGGTGAGGCGAACGAGATACTTAATGATCAGGATGATGTCTTCTTTTGTCAAGGTTTTTTGATCTTTCTCTGCATTTAAGCCGAGTTTGCGGTTGATCTTATAACGACCAACTTCACCAAGGTCATAACGCTTGTCAGAGAAGAACAATTTATCAATGATACCTCTTGCCGTTTCGTTATCCGGTGCATCGGCACCACGTAACTGGCGATAGATAACCTGAACCGCTTCGAGCTCAGAGTTAGACGTATCCTTGTTTAATGTGTTGTAGATAATCGCGTAGTCACCACCCACATCTTCTTTCTGAACAAACACCGATTTGATGTCCATTTCAGAAATTGTTTCAATGGCTTCTTCATCCAGCACAGAGTCACGCTCCAGCACTACTTCGTTACGCTCAATAGATACCACCTCACCGGTATCCTCATCCACAAAGTCTTCTACCCAGCTACGGAGTACACGGGCAGCCAGGCGACGGCCAACGTATTTCTCCAGTTCTTTACGGGTTCCCGGAACCTCATCGGCCATACCGAACAGTTCGAGAATGTCTTTATCGGTTTCATAACCGATAGAACGGAGCAGCGTTGTAACCGGAAATTTTTTCTTCCGGTCAATGTATGCATACATCACGTTGTTGATGTCAGTGGCAAATTCCATCCACGCACCTTTGAACGGGATCACCCTTGCCGAGTAGATCTTGGTTCCGTTAGGGTGAATAGACTGGCCAAAGAATACGCCGGGCGAACGGTGCAACTGAGAGACCACCACACGTTCAGCACCGTTGATCACAAAAGTGCCGCGGGGGGTCATATAAGGAATGTTTCCAAGGAATACGTCCTGAACGATTGTTTGGAAGTCGATGTGCTCTTCATCGTTACAGCTCAGGCGAAGCTTGGCTTTCAGGGGAACAGCATACGTAAGACCACGCTCCATACACTCTTCAATGGTGTAACGGGGCGGGTCAATGAAATAATCGAGAAATTCCAGAACGAAAATGTTGCGGGTGTCGGTGATCGGAAAATTTTCCTTGAACACACGGAACAACCCCTCTACATTTCGTTTGTCGGGAGTGGTTTCGAGCTGGAAGAACTCCTTGAAGGATTGAATTTGAACCGCGAGAAGATCAGGGGTTTCGGCAAGATTTCCAATTTTTCCGAAATTGATCCTTTGATTCGTCGTTGTTGTAGACATATATTACAAACCGGTTTTTAATGTTCCAGACGCAACAAAATCTCCCCAGGCCCCTATTTCTTTTCGAAATAAACGCTTGGAAATGAGAAATTTAATTCAGAATTTGCGACGTCAAGATTGTTTTTGGCCAAAACTAAAGGATTGCAAAGCTAAGGATTTCCCGTATATGAGCAAGTTTTTGTGTGCAACAAAGATTACGCCATAAATATTTTTGTATTTTCTTAATAGATGGTAACTTTTTAGCATGTTTCCAAAACAACTGCTGAAGGATTACCTGACCTTCACAAAAAAAGACCGGATCGGCGCAGTACTGATCATCCTGGTCATAGGCGGCAGCCTTTCCCTTCCCCGCTTCCTTGCCCCTTCGCCGCAGCCATTGGTTCTGCACCACGACAGTTCCCTTGTATTGGCAATGGATACGCTGCAACAGCGGCAGGCAAGAAAATCAACTTTTCGCTCCGAAGAAAATAATACTGTCTACCAATATGAACGCTCCGCACCAAAGAGCTTTTCAGAAGGAGAATTGTTCCCTTTTGACCCCAATTCGATCACTGCTGCCGATTGGCAACGGCTGGGGCTAAATGAACGGACCAGTAAGACCATTGTCAATTATGTAAGCAAAGGCGGAAGGTTTTACGATCCCGAGGATCTGTTGAAAATCTGGGGTATGCCGGAAGGCTTTTATGAAAGGGTGAAGGAGTATATACGAATCACTTCTGTTGAAAGGAAAACTTTTCCAAGGTTTGAGAACAGCAAACCTGCCTTTGAGCGGGAAGAAAGAAAGCCGGCTATCATCAACATCAACGAAGCCGATACGGCGGCGTTAATTGCTCTGCCGGGCATCGGCAGCAAACTTTCGGCAAGGATTCTCGCCTTCCGGGAAAAGTTGGGCGGGTTTTATTCGGTAGAACAGGTTGGTGAAACCTATGGCCTGCCGGACAGCACATTTCAAAAAATAAAACACCGGTTACAGGTGAATGAAAGCAGCATCCGGAAGATCAATATCAATACGGCCACGAAAGAGGAACTAAAAGCCCATCCCTATATCCGGTGGAACTTAGCGAATGCAATTGTAGAATACAGGAATCAGCATGGTGAATTTAAAAGTCTGGAGGAGTTGAAGAATATTGTGCTGATTGACGGAACAACATTTCAAAAAATCATCTCCTACCTCAGTCTTCAAATTGCGAAAGAATGAAATAGAAACGCCCCACGAATGCGGGGCGTTTAACTCTATCATGCAAAGTGAACTTAAGCAACTTCAACTTCAGCACCAGCTTCTTTCAGCTTGTTAGCGATGTCTTCAGCGGTAGCTTTATCAACACCTTCTTTTACAGCTTTCGGAGCGCCGTCAACCAGGTCTTTTGCTTCTTTCAGACCCAGACCAGTCAGGTCTTTAACAACCTTAACTACGTTCAGTTTACCGGCACCGGCAGACTTCAGGATTACGTTGAAAGAAGTTTTTTCTTCAGCAGCAGGAGCAGCAGCGCCACCACCAGCAGCAGGACCAGCAACTACAGCAGCAGCTGCAGGCTCAATGCCATACTCATCTTTCAGGATCTTTGCGAGTTCATTTACGTCTTTTACAGACAGGTTTACCAGTTGTTCAGCAAATGCTTTTAAATCAGCCATTTTACATTGTTTTAATAACCGCCTTCATAGCTTTTGGCTCCGGCGGAGGTTTATAAATGTGTCTTCACTTGTACCCGAAGACGTAGGATTCGATTTGATGATTTGGTGATGTGATGATTTGATGATGCTCTTCCATTATCAAATCATCAAATTAACACATTACCAAATTAGCTCCCTCTTTCTTCCAGTGCTTTCACCAGAGCGGCCAGTTTGTTTCCGGCGTTCAGGCCAGAGATAACATTCTTTGCAGGTGATTGCAACAGGCCGATGATTTCACCGATAAGATCTTGCTTGCTCTTCAGAGAACGCAGGGCTTCCAGTTGATTATCGCCGGCAAATACATCGCCATCGATAAAAGCAGCTTTCAGCGTAGGCAGTTCGCCTTTGCTGTCTCTGCGGAAATCAGAGATAATCAGCGCCGGCTCTTTCGGATTTTCCGAGAACAGCAGGGCTGTTACACCGTGAAGTGAATCAAACACGTTGGAAAAACGCTCTTCGTTCAGGCTTTCCAGTGCTTTTTTGATCAGGGTGTTCTTGGCCACTTTCATTTCAACATTCTTGTTGAAGCAAATGCGGCGCAGTTTACCAACCTGGTCAACCGAAAGTGATTCTGTATTGGCTACATAGAAGTTGTTGTACTGAGAGAATTTCTCTTTCAGTGCTTCTATGACTTCATTTTTTTGTTCTTTGGTCATTGTAATAAGTTTTATCCTAAGTCAGGATTAGTGAACAAAAGATTTTGTGTCAATGGTAATACCGGGGCTCATGGTAGAAGCCATGGTCAAACCTTTCAGGTAGGTACCTTTTGCGGTTGAAGGTTTTGCCTTGATCAATGCATTGATCAGTTCCTGTGCATTGCCTGCAATCTTTTCAGGGGCAAACGATACACGGCCGATAGAAGCGTGGATGATACCAGCTTTGTCAACCTTGAAGGCGATCTTACCACCCTTTACCTCGTTAACTGCACCTGCTACATCGTTGGTAACGGTACCTGTTTTCGGGTTCGGCATCAGGTTACGGGGACCCAGGATTTTACCCAGGCGGCCGATCTTCGGCATCACGGCAGGCGTAGCGATGATGACATCTACATCTGTCCAGCCACCTTCAATCTTTTGTACAAATTCATCTAAACCTACATAGTCAGCACCGGCGCCTTTGGCAGCAGCTTCCTGATCAGGGCCGCAAAGCACCAATACTTTTTTAGTTTTACCAGTACCGTGTGGCAGGGTTACCGTACCACGGATAGCCTGGTCAGCTTTTTTGGGATCAACGCCCAAACGGATATGCAAATCAACAGACGCATCGAACTTGGTTGTGTTTACTTCCTTTACCAGTGCCGAAGCATCTTTCAAAGAGTAAGCCTTATTCGCGTCAACTTTTGCGTTGACTGCTTTTCTTTTTTTAGGAATGAATGCCATTTTGAAATTCGTTTAAAGTGTTCGAAATTATTTAGCAGGGCCTCCCTCTACTGTCAAACCCATGCTACGAGCCGTACCAGCTACCATAGAAGCGGCGCTTTCCAGGGTAAAGGCGTTCAGATCGGCCATTTTGTCTTTGGCGATCTCTTCTACCTGCGCCCAGGTTACTTTCCCAACTTTCTGACGGTTAGGCTCTTTTGAACCACTTTGAATTTTAGCGGCTTCTTTCAGCTGAACAGCTGCCGGGGGAGTTTTGATAATAAAGTCGAACGACTTATCGGAGTAAACAGTCAGCAAAACAGGAAGTACTTTTCCCATTTTGTCTTGTGTCCTTGCGTTGAACTGCTTGCAAAATTCCATGATGTTAACACCTTTGGAACCCAACGCCGGACCAATTGGAGGTGCAGGGTTAGCCTGGCCACCCTTGCACTGAAGCTTTACATAGCCAGTGATTTCTTTTGCCATTTTTCTTCTGATTTATTGGTTCAAGCGACTTTTCGGTTATCTACTCAGTCTCCCAAATTCCTCAATATTCCGCCATGCGGAAATCTCTAAAGAACTCTTTGGGGTCGCAAAAGTAGGCGATTTTATTGATATGCATAAAATGTGCAGGCAGAATTTTGTTAAGGAGCGCCCAACTTTCCTCCCCTTCTGCTAAGTTTGCAGCCTTCAAACCTGCCGATGATCAATACTGTAAAACGCCTGCTTTTCAAATTTCTAAAGATTGACGGATACCTGACCGTGGTACAGAAAAGCTATCTGGCTGGGTTAAAGCTGGGCCTTTTGAAAAGTAATCCTTCCTATCAATGGCACTACTTTGTTTCATCACTGGTGAAGGAAGGAGATCACATTGTTGATATCGGCGCTAACCTGGGTTATTTTACCCTGCAGTTTGCCGAAAAAGTAAAAAACAGCGGCCACCTCTATTGTGTTGAACCGGTAGCTCCCTTTCAAAAGCAGTTGAAAAAATTAATTGACGGCAAGCCGAACATCACCCTCCTTCCCTTTGCGTTTGGAGAGGAAAACGACAAGCAGGTAACCCTGGGCATCCCCACCGAATTTCAGCAACTTGGCTACCTGCGACATGGCACTACCACCCTCCTGCACGGCGGCAATCAAGCTGATGGAACCTATTCCTTTGCGGCTACGATGAAGCGCGGCAGCGAGTTGTTTGCCAACCTGCCCAAACTGGATTATATTAAATGCGATATTGAAGGTTACGAAACCGTGGTACTGCCCGAAATGCAATCTGTGCTGCAGAAGTATAAGCCCATAGTGCAACTGGAAACCTGGGGCGATCAGTTACGCACCATGTACCGGTTTTTCAAAAATCTGGGCTACCAAACTTTTTACCTTGAGAACGGAACGCTTTTCCCACTGGAGAATAAGCCAGAATCCCGCTGGGGTGAAAGTGATCTTCTGTTTGTTCCGGCTGAAAAAACTGAAAGTATAAAGCCCTTCCTTTATTCTGCATAAATCATTTGCCGGATGTACTATTTCTCTTTTGAAAAAGTAAGAATTACCGGTACAGGAATGCTTTACCATTCATTGCCCAATCAAAAAAACTGTATAGCGTATTAACTTTTGTTTTCTCCAACTGGTAAGCATAAGAAAATTTAAACGCTGATCCAAGAGCACTCGTATCAAATTTCATCAGTCGTCCGGTTTGCAGGTAATAGTAATATGGCACCTGGTAGGACAATACAGGAGCAACACTTACGGTGTCGTAATTGTAGTGGAAAAAGTTGTTTTTTACAGCAATCGGCATTGAAACCGCAGCACCTTTGAAATACATGGGTGTGCCATGGGTTTGCTTTACCATGGTTTGTACAATTGGCTGATAGTTGTTGAGTCCTTTGTATTGAAGCGGAATAAAAAGAGCAGCGTACATCAGCCGCAATAGAATAATTCCACCTATCAGCAGCCACATTCGTTTCTCCGAACCGAAAAAATAGCGGTAGGTCAATATTCCAAGTGTTCCGCCAAAGAACATAACCAGGATAAAAGATGTTTCTTCTATAAATGGGAGAATGAAGACTGCCAGAGCCACTGCCAAAAAGATAAACCCAAATGGTCGCAGGATCCTGTGAAAAGCACCCGGGTTGACTTCTGTAAAACGATAATAAATGTATGCAAGAACAGTACAGGCAAAAGGAAGAAACATGTATACGTACCGGATCTTTGGCTGTCCTGTGAACCAATAAACCCAAAGGTTAAACAGAATAAACAGGATCGAAAAACGCACGAACGGGTTTTCCCATAACCTGGATTTAATTTTTTTAAACAGCAACAATAAAAGCAGTGACCAGGGCACCAGCATTTTTAAAAACAGCAATGGAAACATAGCTGCTTTTTCCGGGAGCCTGTGATACCTCTCTCCTATGGCTGACTTTAAAAATGCCTCGTTTAGCAGGTTGGTAAGGTAACGATGTGGCGAATTGTACTGACTGTACAGATAGAAATAAACGCACAACACACCCGCAAACAGCGAAACACCGGCCAGGTGCCTCCAGTTCAACAAAAACTTTACTGACCGGGTATGAACACACAGTGCAAGTAACGTAAGCACTTGAAAGAGAATAGAAGGAAAGCCTTTCGTTAGAAAACCAACAGCACAAAGAAAGTAGGAAACAAGAAAAAGAAACAAAAGCTGTTTCTTGTGAAAGAACCAGAAAATACTGATAGCCTGGAGGTAAACTATTAACCCGTAAAATATGTCAATTTCCGCTCCGTTGGCTAAACCGTAAAAATAAACGTCTCCGCATGTAAGAATAAAAACTGATGAAAGAAACGCGATGGTTGACGGTAAATAGCGACGGGCTATCCAGTAATGTATGATCGCCATCAGCAGATAAAAAAGCAAAGAAGGAAGGCGCAGAACAAGTTCTGATGCAGAACCGGTTACCCAAATAAAAACACAAAGGATCCAGTTGAATACCGGTGGTTTGTTGTAATAATCCCAACCTAATAATGTAGGCTGAATATAGTTTCCGGAATGCAGCATTTCGATTGAAATCATTGCCCTGCGGGGTTCTTCCCCGGACAACTCCAGGTAGCCTAAATTCACAACGACAGAAACAACGTAAGCCATAACTGCCAGTGTGATAATCAAACTTTCCCTTTTTGTCGATGCCAGTCTCATAAGATCAATTCGCATCAATAAAAAAGCTGATTCAAATGAATCAGCTTTTTTATTGTAGCATAAAAATATCTTATTTAACTCAACTTTTCTACCTGCATGTAGTTTAACTCTACAGGTGTAGAACGGCCAAATATCTTTACGGTAACTTTTAGCTTCTTCTTTTCGTCATTCACTTCTTCAATGGTTCCGTTAAAATCATTAAATGGTCCTTCAATGATCTTGATGGTTTCACCAACGATAAATGGCTCACTCATGCTTACACCGCCGGCTTCTGCCATTTCATCCATTTTACCCAGCATCTTGTTCACTTCTGCTTTGCGCAGGGCAATTGGATTGTCTTTTCCGAGGAAATGAATAACGTTGGATGTATTCTTGATAATATCTCTCAGGTCGTCGCTCAGTTTGCCTTCGGCAATTTCTATCATCACATAACCCGGATAATAGTTGCGTTCACGCATAACTTTCTTCCCGTTTTGCACTTTGTATACTTTCTCTACCGGAAGAAAGACCTGCTTGACAACATCACTCCAACCTCTTGAAATCTCCTTATCCAGGTATTCCTTTACCTTTTTTTCTTTGCCACTCACCACACGCAGCACATACCACTTGGTCTCCTGCTGTTGTGGCTCTTGTGTATTTTGTGCTGTTGCTTCCATCCTTAGAAAATTTTATAGATAAACTTCAACCCTGATGCGGAGATCAGGTCCATAAAGGCAACAATTGCTGTAATCAGCAATGTAGCGGCCAATACAATCATTGTTGATTGTTGTAGTTGCAACCAGTTTGGCCAGGTCACTTTTTCCCCCAACTCTTTATAAGAATCGCGGAAATAATTTGAAATTTTGTTCATAACGATAATTAGTTAATAAGCTAATCGGCTGATTAGCTTATTGATTAGCACGGGCAGAGAGATTCGAACTCCCATCAACGGTTTTGGAGACCGCTATTCTGCCATTGAACTATGCCCGTTCGAAAGCTAAGAGCTATTAGCAGGGCTAATAGCTCTTAGCAATATTGCTGCAAATATAGGATTATTTGCTTTGCCTTTCGGCCAATAGCTAAAAGCTAAAGGCTAAGGGCTTATTTTAAGATATCAGTAACCTGGCCGGCACCTACTGTACGTCCACCTTCACGGATGGCGAACTTCAGACCTTTCTCCATCGCAATTGGCTGGATCAGGTGTACAGTCAGGTTGGTATTATCACCAGGCATTACCATCTCTGTTCCTTCCGGAAGAATCACTTCACCGGTAACGTCCGTTGTACGGAAGTAGAACTGAGGACGATATTTGTTAAAGAACGGCGTGTGACGGCCACCTTCTTCTTTGCTCAGTACATAAACCTCGCCTTTGAATTCCGTGTGCGGAGTGATAGAACCCGGCTTCACGATAACCATACCGCGACGGATCTGGGTTTTTTCAATACCACGCAGCAGCAGACCAGCGTTGTCACCAGCTTCACCTTCGTCAAGCAGTTTGCGGAACATTTCCACACCGGTACAAGTTGAAGTCAGGGGAGCATCCATCAGACCTACGATCTCAACAGGCTCACCAACTTTGATACGGCCACGCTCAATACGACCAGTGGCAACTGTACCACGACCCGTAATTGAGAATACGTCTTCCACTGACATCAGGAACGGAAGATCAACCGGACGAGGAGGCAGCGGAATATAGCTGTCAACTGCATCCATCAGTTCTTCAACTTTCGTAACCCATTTTGCTTCACCAGCCAGGGCACCTGTAGCAGAACCTTGAATGATTGGAGTATTGTCACCATCGAAACCATAAGAGCTCAACAGGTCGCGGATTTCCATCTCAACCAGTTCCAGCAGCTCAGGGTCATCAACCAGGTCAACTTTGTTCATGAATACCACGATACGGGGTACACCTACCTGGCGGGCCAGCAGGATGTGCTCTTTTGTTTGCGGCATAGGACCATCAGTAGCAGCCACAACCAGGATGGCACCGTCCATTTGCGCAGCACCGGTAATCATGTTCTTCACGTAGTCAGCGTGACCAGGACAGTCAACGTGCGCATAGTGGCGGCTGGCTGTCTGATACTCTACGTGTGCAGTGTTAATGGTGATACCACGTTCTCTTTCTTCTGGAGCACCATCAATTTCGTCGTATTTTTTTGCTTCTGCCAGACCTTTCGTCGAAAGAATAGAGGTAATAGCAGCGGTCAAAGTGGTTTTACCATGGTCAACGTGACCGATGGTACCAACGTTAACGTGGGGTTTATCCCGCTTGAAACTTTCTTTTGCCATCTTATCGGTTTTTAGTTGTGGAGTTTTTAGTTTTTGTTTATCCCTCCGAACCAACTAAATGCTCGAAGGAAGTTTTTTATGTTACCGGCAACCGAGGTTCTATTGAGCTTCTGTTGCGTCGCACACTTGTACGTTTTGTTCGCTATTCAGCGAAGCCGTAAACCGCAAAATGCCAACCGTTACCTGAGACACCCTCATTCACGATTGACCCTTCACCATTCACCTTGTTGAGCCGTTATGGGGAATTGAACCCCAGACCTCTTCCTTACCAAGGAAGTGCTCTACCACTGAGCTACAACGGCGTACCTCAGTTGGCAGCGATCAGTTGGCAATTGGCAATAGCAGTTTATAAAACTGCAAATGCTAACTGCAGACTGCAAACTGAATGGAGCGGAAGACCGGGCTCGAACCGGCCACCTATAGCTTGGAAGGCTATCGCTCTACCAAATGAGCTACTTCCGCTTTTTTGATATGCTGATAGGCAAATATGCAGGTGTGCAAATTTCATATCAGCAGTCTCAAAGATCTTTAACCATCTGCTAATCTGCATATACGCATATTCGCATATTGGTCTTGTGGGCAGGAGTGGATTCGAACCACTGAAGTCGAAAGACAGCGGATTTACAGTCCGCCCCATTTGGCCGCTCTGGAACCTGCCCTACTGAAAAATAGTGTTTCCACCATCATCGCCAGTATTGAGCCACTTGTCGGAATCGAACCAACGACCTACTGATTACAAATCAGTTGCTCTACCAGCTGAGCTAAAGTGGCTTGTGTTTTCTGCCTTTTAAAGAGCTCCCTTGTTTTTCGGGATGGCAAAGGTAATGGAAAATGAATATCAGCAAAATGGAAAAGAAAAAATTTTCACGAGGGGGCAAAAAAAATCCTGCCCGAGGGCAGGATTTTGAAGTTTTTTAAGCGGCAAGTCTTTCTTTTTTCTTTTTGATTTGCTGTACCAGTGCATCAAAAGCTTCTTCAAATGAGGCTTCGAACGATTTGCTGGTGGACTTTACAAAAAAGTCAGCCTTTGGCACATGCACTCTTATTTCAGCAATTTTATCCTTGATCGTGTGTTTTACATTATCCAGGTTAAGAATAACATCCACTTTGATGATCCTGTCATGGTATTGCGTAAGCTTCTGCAATTTTCTGGTGATATAATCAACCAGCTTTCTGTCTGCATCAAAGTGAAGTGCTTGAACATGTACGGTCATAGAATTGGTTTTATCTGTGAAAAAATAAGTCAAAGAACAATTTCCGGTAGGACTATGAAGGTAGTTACTGAAGCTGTGCCTTCCAAGGAAAACAGCCTAAAAATTTTCTGATTTCTGTCATGCGGACTCAGGCTTTTGGATGAGCGTTTTTGTAAATATTCTTTAGCTTTTCGATCGTGTTGTGCGTGTAAACCTGCGTAGCAGCAAGGCTGCTGTGCCCCAGCAATTCTTTTACAGCATTCAGATCTGCCCCATTATTGGTAAGATGGGTTGCAAAGGTATGCCGCAGCACATGCGGACTCCGTTTTTGAATAGTAGTCACCAGGCTCAGATAGTGCTTAACAGAAGTATAGACCGACCGCGGCGAAAGTTCAGTCCCTTTTTCCGTTATAAAAAAGGTTTCGGGGCCATCCGGCATTTCGGTTTGTTTCTTTAGCAGGTATTTCTGTAATTCATTTTTCAGTAATGGGTTCATAGGAATAATTCGTTCTTTATTCCCTTTGCCCAGCACCTTAATGGTATTGTTGGAAAAGTTCACGCCGCTCTCCTTCAACCCAATAGCTTCACTCAAGCGCATGCCAGATTGGTAAAACAGCAACAGCAGCAACCTTTCCGTTTGGCCTTTCCAGGTGTCCGGAAACTCTATATGCTCAAACAACGTTTGCATATCCTTATCGGCTACGAAATTGGGCAAGCGCTTTTCATTTTTCGGTGCCATCACCTTTGCCATGGGGGTTTGCCGTATCGCTCCTGATTTCAGCTGAAACTTGAAAAAGGATTTTAGGGTAGAAATCTTTCGGTTGATACTCTTGGCACTGAGGCCCTCATCTTTCAGCGAGGCCAGCCAGCTCCGTATAATGGTATGCGAAAGCTGAGGAAGGGCCATCTCTCCGTACTGAACCATTACAAAATCGAAAAAAGATACCAAGTCAGTCTGGTACGAAAGGATGGTGTGCCGGGAGTAACGTTTCTCAAATTTGAGATAGTCAATAAAAGGCTGAATAAGAAGGTGATGGTTTTCCATAAAAAAACAATAGCTGCAAAGTAACGAATACCTTGCAGCTATACAATATAGTGGTAGAGGAGAAAGCTTACGCTTCGATCTTTCCGCTTGCTATCTTTTGCTTGTAAACAGCCTTCAACACTTCACCTCTGCGCTTAACAGATGGCTTGGTGAACGACTGTCGCTCACGCAACTGCAACAAGATCTTGGCTTTCTCGAACTTCTTCTTATATTTCTTGAGAGCCTTGTCTATGTTTTCGCAGTCTTTCGAATCGATAATTAGCATGCGTTATACCTCCTTTTACTTTTTTCAGGCTGCAAATATAGCCTTAATTTCTGCTCCAATCCAAAACAAAATGCAAAAACCCCGAATTTTACCCCATGTTTACCGGAATCATTGAAAGTCTGGGCGAGGTAAAGGAGTTCTACGAAACCGGCACCAACAAGACCTTTTGGATTGAGTCGCCCCTCTCCCACACGTTTACCATTGATCAAAGTATTGCTCACGATGGTGTTTGCCTTACCGTAGAAGAAGTTCGGGAAAACAGACACCGGGTAACGGCTGTTATGGAAACCCTGCAAAAAACAGCACTTGATCAATGGAAACCGGGCCGTACGGTTAACCTGGAGCAAAGCCTCCTTCCCTCAAAACGGTTGGATGGTCATTTTGTGCAAGGGCATATAGATACAGTGGGAGTTTGTGAAAAAGTAACCGACCGCAACGGCAGCCATGAGTTTACCTTCAGCTTTCCTAAAAAATTTTCCTCGCTAGTTATTGAGAAAGGCTCTATCAGTGTGAATGGAATAAGTCTGACGGTATTTGATGTAAAGAAAGCTTCGTTCAAAGTGGCAATCATTCCCTACACCTATCAGCACACTAACCTTCAATTTCTGAAACCAGGTGATGCGGTAAACCTTGAGTTTGATTTGATCGGAAAGTATATCCAAAGAAACTATGGCAAACGAGTCTAAAGGCCCGAAAAAACATCATCAACTCTATAAATTTTTTCCATTAGCTGCCATCCCTGGTATATTTCTTTTTCACAACCTGAACTATTTCAGAGAATTGTTATTCTACTCAGAAGTGTACTGGCTTATGGCAGGTTACCTCCTGCTACCGTTTGTATTTTATTTTCTCTTTAGCAGCATTCTGAATAGACCGATTGAGCAATCGATTATTGTTGCAGCTCTGACAGCTCTTTTCTTTTTCTTTTTTGGGGCACTGCAAGATTTCTTTCTCCAGCATTCCATTACAAAAATCATTGGCAAAACGTATATTCTACCATTGTTTTTCTTGATACCTGCTGTATATGTTCTTAAAAGAAGGCCTAATACTACTGCATGGTTACGCAGCCTGCACTTTACGCTTCTATTTTTTTTACTAAGTGAATGCTTTCTTCTTATTTGGAATTTGCCAGATTTTAGCCAAGTACCACTGTTAAACAAATCAGAAACACTTAAACAGGTGAAGGTTGAGAGGCAGGATAAGTTAAATATCCATCACATTGTTTTTGATGGATATACGAACACGGCCACACTAAAGAAGTTATTTAATTTTAAAAATCCACTTGATAGTTTTCTGCTAAAGGAAGGATTTTTTATTGCCGGAAGAACAAAAAGCAACTACAACTTTACTCCTTATTCTCTGGCTGCTACGCTTAACATGCAGTACTTAGAATTAAATAACAAACAATTGGTGAGAGATTTTAAAAACTACCTTTGGGGAGCCAAGGTTTATCAGCAGAATAGTGTCTTCCGCTTTTTTGAAAGTCAACAGTATTCAACTTCTTACTACGCTGTTCTGGATAACAATAAACACCTTGATAAGCTTGGGACGTTCGTACCCAAAACCCCACATTATTCTATGCGATACCAAACGCTGGAAAGAATAGTGATGAATCCATGGTTATGGCATAAAGTAGCCGGCGCATCTAAAGAAATGATTCCTCCTGCTGTAAAAGCAAGTCTGCGCTACTATGTTCAATACAATCAACAGGCATTAAACCACGCTTTGCAACCTGAACCAGCACCACACTTCCGCTTTACACACTTCCTGCTCCCTCACGAACCGTATGTTTTTTCAAAGAGTTCCGTTGATTCCCTGCTGTTGTCAGATCTGATGGATCACAACAAAGGGTATATCAAACAAGTGGAATATGCCAATGGCTTAATAAAAAAACTGATTACAGAACTCAAGAAGAACAGCCGTAATATTATCATTCTGCAAGGTGATCATGGCTTCAGAAATTACGATCATTCCAGACACTCACCTTATACGCAAAATGAAACATTGAACACATTTTATTTCCCCGATCAAAACTACAGGTTTCTTTACGATAGCATCAGCCCCGTAAATACCTACAGGCTTTTATTGAGCCAATATTTCCATCACAACCTCCCGCTTTTGAAAGACTCGGCCATCGTTCCAAGAGAATGATTTTATTTCATGTAATACTAAAGTCAAAGAAACATATTGAAAGTAATAACCACCTTTAGTCTAAATACAAGCAGTATTGTGCCTGCATTTGATATAATGAGATTGCCACGGTTATAATTCATTTAACTTCATTCACGCCATAAAACTGCAACAATGCATTTGAAGCCAAGCTTGAATATACTTTTACTTCTTTTCGTCTTCATTGCTGTTCATCTCGTTCTCTATTTTTCTTTTGGCATCATTAGTACACTGGAAGCCGAGAAATATATTCTCCAGGCAGATAATGTGTTGGAAGGCACTTTCCCTAGCGCCTCCAAATATTATTTTTATCTGCCAATCGTCTATCTGATTGCATTTGCAAAAAAATATGCTCTTGGCTATGGCTTTGTGGTAATTACACAATCACTTTTCTCCCTGGTTGGTTTATTGCTCTTTTTCAAAGGAATTAAAAAAATACTGGAAGCAAGAATAGCAACTTATGCATCGTTAGCACTTTGCCTCTTTCTACCATTCCTCCAATGGAACTTTTATCTTTATTCAGAGTCCATTTTCATAACTCTTAGCATGATTCTTTTTTATGCAATTTGTCAGTTCGAAAAGCAAAACATAAAAAATTTTCTCTTAATCATCGCCATTTTAACAATACTGCTGTTCACAAGACCATTTGGAGCATTGTTTATTCCGCCGCTATTCACCTATTTTCTTTTTTCCCGCTTTCAAAACCAAAGGTTCAAACTTTATACAGTACTTACATTAACGGCATTTATCCTGGTTATGTACCTCTCTATCCAGGCAGTATTCCAGGGTGGAGAAGACATGGATGCAATGAAACCTTTTGTAGAAGAACACATTGTCTGTTTTGTGCCGAAGAAGCCAGAAGGCGCTGCATTGAATCTTAAGTATTACAACAATGGGATCAGGGACATCTTATACTATATCATTCACAACCCAGTTCACTTTGGTAAACTCATGGCGGAGCGGCTATTTTCCTTCTTTAAATTTTCTCGTCCATGGTATTCTCAAAGCCATAACCTGTTTGTTCTCGGTTTTATTCTTCCGGTCTATGTATTTTTCTTTATTGGTATCATTCCCTTTTTGAAAAGAAACCGTAATGTTGGGATATACACAGTTGCCTTACTCATCTTGTATCCTTTGGCCACTACATTTCAGTGCGATGACTGGCATAGCCGATTTACTTTTCCGATACTACCACCCATTTTTGCAATTGCAGCTTTTGGGTTTCACCACTTCCTCAAAAGAATAAAGACAAGGTTTTCGTAATCGTTTTGTCTGTATTCTAATTTCTTCAACGTTTACATCTACTGTGCTGTTGTTTTTCTTTAATCAAATTTTCCAATCCTTTATGTGCGATAAAGGATTGTCCTAACAACCAACAAAATATAATCTGCAAATGCGGCATTTGCAGATTATATTTCCACTGAAAAGAAAAAAAGCTGTCGGTTACCCGACAGCTTTACTAAAATATATGCTTTCTGCCTACCGCATCAAATACATCTTTCCATATCCTTTGTTGAAGTATTTGTCAGTTGCATCACCGGAACTGGTGTATTTATCTAGTGATTTGCCATGTTGGTTGGTAATTACCCTATATAAATAAACACCGTTGCCCAGCTTTTGTCCATACTGATCCGTACCATCCCACTTGAATTCTGTGATATTACGGCCAATATGCAGCGATCCCAATTCTTCCTTCGTTATCTCCCGCACAATCTTTCCGGTAACGGTCAAAATCTGTATCCGGATATTCTGTGGCACTTCGCTACCTGTCAATGTAAAAACAAAGGCTGTAGATGTTGTAAAAGGGTTGGGATAGTTGAGCATATTGGAAATCATTGCTTTATTGATAACCTGAAATCCCACTCTATACGAAATCGATCCTGCCGTGTTATTGCTCATATCCTTCCCGGTAACGATCAGTTCATAATCCCCATCTTCAGCAAAATAAGGCCTAAGACGGATAGCTGCCGTATTGCTTTCGTTAGGAGCACCTGTAGCGGGCATAAACGTGAGCGTATCTGAGTTATAACGATAAGTCCGTGTTGCACCACTTGGAAACCGGACCTGCACCGTTGCCACAGCTGTATCGTTCAACAACATCCATTTCGCTTCATCTTTGATTTTAATCAATATGTCCGGTTTTGCTGAGACAATGTCCCGATTCAATATGTGAACATTGTCAAAGGTTACATCCAATAAAGGATTCAATGTATCGCCCCGAACGTAAAAACTCCGGAACACAAAGTTGTTAAACCGATACTGCTCCAGCGGATTATTTTCCGGATTAACATCAACAAACAAGGAATTAGTTCCAACCAATTGCTTGGTATCAATATTAAACTGCACAATTGCCGTATCGTTTGACGCGACAGGTCTGATTTTTGGAACAGAAATTTGCCGTTGAATATTGTTTCGGTCTGCAACAGTAACTTTCACATTCAAACTGTCCATATAAGAAGCCGGGCTGATATTTTTGAATGCTAACCGGAAATCGACCGGTTCGCCTACATCAAATGTATCCTTCATCTGAAAATAAATATTTGGCGCAACCAAACCTTCCGGTAAAGGATCATACGTTAATCTCCAATACCGAAGTTGGTAAGGTGTGTGATAAGTACTATCCATTGAGTGCATGAACATTTGCATGTAAGGATAATCTTCTGCATTCACAGATGAAATATTAACAACCCGCTGATTTATGTCAATGTCTCTAACCAACGTATCCGTAACGCCATTTCGTTTTACACCAATAAGGTTGATATAGGTTTTATCACTTCCGACAGTTGAATCAGTAGACCTTCCATCCCATCGGAATTCTTTCCACGTTTTTGCTGGACCAAAAACTGGCGATTTTAAAGAACCCGAAGTTCCGGAAGTAAAGTAATCAACAGACAGGCTGATCCTATCATAGATACCTTCCGTAAACGCCCACTTTGGTGTTTCGGCATTCCGCACATCTTTCCGGTAGGTAAAAATGAAAGCACGGGGTTTGTTGTACGAATCCAATTCCGAAAAACCTTGGGTTACCAGGTGATGATAAATTGATCTGTTTTTACCTAATCTAGTAGTATCAGCCTTCCATTGATCAACAAAAGAATTGTTAATCGAATCCGGAACAGAAGTATTTCGAATGACGACGATATAACCGGATGGAATCATTTCCAAAAACTCTACAAGCTTTCTTCGTTTGCTGGAATCAGCTATTTTAAATTGGAAATTCCAAGCTCTATCAGACCCACAAATGTCATCGCTGCCGAATTGTCCCGGACCTGATGCTGCATTATACCATGGCTTGAATGTGTTAGGATCAAATACGTTTACAATGATATTTGGCTGGCCGCAAATACTACGGATATAACTTTCTCCATTTACAGATACAGAAAATGATGCTGCCTGATTTGCTCCAGTGGGGAAAACAGCCGTCTGAATAAAGAGGTTGTTTTTCACTGGAGGATAAGTCCATGTCGAACCCTGATTTAAAGCAAGGTCTTTTGACTCCGACTTTTGGTGCTGAAAATAATGTGACTGATTGAAACCCGGAGCATGGTTACTTAAGTAAACAAAAGAAGATGTATTCCACGATGGATCTCCTGTTCCTGATATGGGTGCTACCCGCCAGTAATAAACTATACTGTCCTTGAACGTCATACCCGGATCAAACTCGATCAACCCCCCGGCAGCTGTTTTATCTAGAACCACTTTAGCGGGTGAGTTGAAGTTTTCAGTCGTATCGATTTCAACACGGTATTGCTTAGGTGTTGAAAATGGATTGGCAGAAGATACTTTGAATTTCACATTTGGTTCTGTTACAATGGCCATGTTAGCAGGGTAAATTGGCCTTGCCTCTTCTTCAAACACTACAAATTCCCGTGAGCCGGTGTTGTTGGTTTCAAACATTTCATCCACTGCATTATCAGCATCCACCATCACAAATATCTTGTTGTTACCCTTGTCGCGGATCGGATCGATGCCTACATTGAACGTCAGTGAATCCATGTAACGGGTGCCCAAAATCGTATCGCGGCGGATTACTTCGGTAATGCCATCGGGAAACTGACGTTTGGTTTCAATCACAATCTTCCTGTTAGTGGCTTTACCCAAATTTCTTACTTGCACTTTAACGCGGAAAGATTGATCAGCTACCGAAACAAAACTGGGTGAAACAGTGATCATATCATCGGTGATAGTGTAATCGGTTTTTGGCTGGTAGTTTAACCGTACAGCCGGGTCACCGTTAAGCACAGACTCCTCCGCATTGGCACGGGCAAAAAAATCTTCTGTTGTGGTGAAAGTGTACACATCATCCATAGTTTTTTTCATGATTTCACCAATAGTTCCCCCATAAAGTGTGCTGGACATATTGGAGTAAGCCCGCGAATTCCAGATATCCAAGTAATGGACAATCCCAAAGTGAGTAGAGGCTAAAAAGTTAATGGAACCTCTTTCCGGTGCCAGCACATATTTATCTGACAGGTAAGAACGGGCAGAAAACCGGCCTTCGTTGTAATCAAAAGTATTTCCGGCATTACATCCAAGCGCAAAGAACATCGGGTACTTGCCAGGATTGTTATAATTTCCCGGATCATCTAAATTAAACTCCAGCGTTGTAGCGGAAGAGTGACCGTAATAGGTGATCAGGCTAACACCATTGTTAATAAGACGGGTTAAGTCGTCGTCATCCAATTGTTCTACATTATTGGTACTTACTTTCCGGAAGGTGGTTACCTTTCCACCCATGAGTGTATCCTGGATTTTGTTGCGGTAGTTTTCCATGTACTGGAACAAAATATCATCGAGGAAACCGTCGCCGGCACCAATAATGTGCAACACCTGTTTCATCCAATCCTTGTCTGCAATGGATGGCGATGGTGTACGCTGTGCGGTTTCATAATCCTTTACTTTTTTCAGGTAGGTTGCCACTTCCGCCGGTGTAATGGCGGTAAGACGACCAACCGGAATCAACGGACGGGAGTTGCTTAAGTCTGCACCCAATAGCATGTCCGAAGCAGGGAAACCAAATGTTGGAACAAGATTCAGCTTTTCCAGATTGGATTTTATGGTAGGATTGCTATTGCTTTCATACGCTTGCTGGTGCATATAGTGCACCCCCCTTCCGATGATAAATACATGCTTCGGCGCCACCGGGTACCGGTTGCGGGCATACATAATAAAGTTGCGAATACCAGCCGGATGCTTTTTAATTCCAAATGCAAACTGATCAACCAACTGATCGTCCAGGTAAATTTTTGCGTTGTAGCTACCCCCATTTGCCGACGCCCGGTAAGCACGGTATTCTTCTACCGGGTTTGTACCATTGGCGCCACTAAATAAAAGCGAGTTAGAGATGATCAGGTAGTCACCTTGCGTGGCGGCCGTATTGTAATTGATAAAATTGCGGGCTTGCATCGACTGAATGCTGGTCACATTGGCGGCAGCCTGACTTACCATCACCAAACTGCGGGGTGTGACAGAAGCCTGTAAAACTACTTTCA
Organism: Flavisolibacter sp.; assembly: GCA_035998945.1. Taxonomy (GTDB): domain Bacteria; phylum Bacteroidota; class Bacteroidia; order Chitinophagales; family Chitinophagaceae; genus Flavisolibacter. Next base: position 307,732 of record DASYHD010000032.1, read on the forward strand.
CCAACGAACCTGAAATCTGCGCCTCGTATCGCTTGCCATTGGTCAGATCATAAAGCACAGGGGCTACATTGCTATGGTTGAAACCGGCAATCTCCAGGTAAGTCCCCTGGCTGGATGAAGGAAGGCTAAATTCAAAATTGGTTGCACCACCAAAATTGAACTGCCGGGGATAGGTAACTTCAATTTTATGCACTACCATTCTATCCGAAGGGCAGCTAGAAGTACCGCAGGGATCTGTAATGTTCTTTATGACAATTGCTGCGTTTCCTGAAGCAATCCGGTTGGCGCTGAAACCGGCTTCTTTTACAGATTCCCGCATCAGAGGCACCAGGTCACCAAGAAGAGAATCGCCGTTGAGTGTTACTGTATAGCGGCGAAAATTATACGCATTCCCCGTAACGGCAATTTTAAGAGTGGCGTCCGGACCTGTTGGTGCAACAAATAGATTATTCAGGTTCTCAGTAAGGGAACCGTCGCGGGGAATATCTGTCGACGTCCACCCTTCTCCCCTGTCATAGGAAGAAGAAAATAGATGATCGGAGCCCACAACATTATAAAGGCCGCGGTTGATTTGGTTGCGATACCACTTTCCGGTTGTGTACATAAAATAAGGCTCTGCCGGCAGTGTATTGCCACTTACATTATTAGCTGTTGGTTGAAGGCGAAGATTCCCCCCTGTTAGATTGACGGTTAGAAAATACGTAGCCGAATCGGTCAGTAAACTCCATTTGTCGTTGTAGTGAAAAGCCGGGTCGCGATACATTTCCCGATCGGCTTTGCCATCATTCATCTGTCCCCAAAACTCAATATAGTCTGCCCCACCCAGGATTCCGGTTTGCCGGGAAGTATACAGCGGCACCTGTACACCGTTGCGCCAAAGTTGAAACTGTTCTACCGATGCATTGCCCAAACCCACAGCAGAAAGCGTAGTGGCAGGTATGCGGTAAACACCGCTGCTGCCAACTTTGAATTTATAATATGTTTTGGCATAGTCGATCCACTCATTATTGAACCGCTGTTGAGCACCGGCCGTAAAGGCCACCAACACCAGTAAGCCAAAAAAGATTTTTCTCATTGCAATGTTATTTTAGTACGGAGGGTTTAGTTTTTTCTTTTATTCTTGTCGTTTACCAGGTCAAGTTGTAAAGAAAATACATGGGTATAAAGCGGATTGGATTGGTTGGCAAGATTGGTGAATGCATAATCGATCCGCACATTTTGCAGGCGGAAACCGGCACCGGCGCTGGGCTGGTAGATCCATACTTTTTTCTGGTTCAGGGTGTCGCCATCGGCTAGGGCCCGCTGAAAATTATTGATGCCGCCACGCAGGTAAAGCACATCATTGATATTGAGTTCAGCCCCCAGCTTTGGATCAATGCTGACCGGGTCTCCGCTCACCAACGTATTGCGTTTGCCATCAAACGTAAAATCCAGGTTGGCTTCAGCCAGAAGACTTAGCTTGTCCGAAAACCGGAAATTGCGTCCTGCACCAAAGATCAGGCGAGGCGCGGTCATTTCTGTTGACTTTACCGGAATATCGTTGTTGGTCAAATAGAGCGCTTCCTTTTCCCGCTCAGTAAAAGAGAATGACCAGGCATTGAAAGTGGTTGTAATATCCCGTGCCGCCACACCCAGGCGCCAGGCGCCGGTGCGAATCTGCAGACCGGCATCAAGCCCAAAACCCCAGGCCTTGGCAAAGCTGCCCACGCTGCGGTGGATCACTTTTGCATTGATACCAAAATTGATGCTTTTGCTTTCTGTTTCTTTGATGTTTTGCGCCAATGAAAGCAAAAACGCATAATCGGCAGAGGAAAAGGATTGAATGTTATTGTAGTTCACCGAACCATCCGGCTCCACCAGGAAAAGGGTGTTCATGATATCATCAACGGCAAAGCGCAGGGCCGAAACGCCAATTGTCCGCTTGTTGTTTGATACCGGCAAAGCAATGCTGGCGTAGTCGTATTTGCCAATGCCGGCAAAATACTCGGCATGCATCACGTTTACGTTCCCGTAATCTTTTACATTGGCCAACCCTGCAGGATTCCAGTATCCGGCCGTACCGTCGTTTACGGAGGCCACCTGGGCACTTCCCATGGCGAGTCCGCGGGCACCGGCACCGATATTCAGAAACTCATTGGAATATTTTCGGAATTGCGCTTGAGCAGAGGAAAAAAAGAGCCCAAGCACGGCAAGGGCAGCAAGGTTGCGCTTCATTACAGTGATTTTCGGATAAGCAATGGAGATTAAACGCTGTTTTCTCATGGATATTGGATAGGTGTACAGTTTTGGCTGCGAGAACAAATATACTCTCTCAAATTCAAATTCATAGTAGCAGCAAGGTTTTCAGGACCGGCAGGCGGAAAATCGCGGCTAATTTGTCCCGTGCTGCCTACATTTGCGAACCCTAACGTTCACCGTTTACCGTCGAGAGATAATCCCAGATAGAACTGTAAATGGCGAACTGCAAACTTTTACAAAAATGAATGTAATAGAAGAACTCCGCTGGCGGGGCCTTGTGCAGGACATAATGCCGGGCACCGAAGAACAACTGAATAAAGAAGTCACCTCAGGATATATCGGCTTTGATCCTACTGCCGATTCACTGCATATTGGAAGCCTTATTCCCATATTGCTATTGGTGCACCTTCAACGGGCGGGACACAAACCGTTTGCACTGGTTGGCGGCGCCACCGGCATGGTAGGTGATCCCAGTTTTAAAAGCAGCGAACGGGTAATGCTGGGTGAAGAAGAATTGCAGAAGAACGTAGAAGGTATTCGAAAGCAATTGATGAAATACCTTGATTTCACCCCCGGGCCTACCGCAGCTGAAATGGTGAATAACTACGACTGGTTTAAAGATTTCAGCTTCCTGGACTTTATCCGCGATGTGGGCAAACACATTACCGTAAACTACATGATGAGCAAGGACAGTGTGCGCAAACGCATTGAAGGCGAATCGGGAATTTCCTTTACCGAGTTTACCTATCAATTGATCCAGGGTTACGATTTTTACTGGCTTTACCAGAACAAAGGCTGTAAACTGCAAATGGGCGGCAGCGACCAGTGGGGCAACATCACCACTGGTACGGAAATCATCCGGCGTAAAGCCGGAGGCGAAGCCTTTGCCTTTACCTGTCCCCTGCTTACCAAGAGTGACGGTGGCAAGTTTGGAAAATCCGAAGGCGGTAACGTATGGCTGGATGCACAGCGCACCACACCGTACCAGTTTTACCAGTTCTGGGTAAATGCGGCTGATGCCGATGCGGAAAAATGGATCAAGATCTTCACCTTTCTTTCCCAGGAAGAAATCACCACCCTTATTGAAGAACACCGGCAGGACGCTGCCAAACGTGTGTTGCAAAAACGCCTGGCAAAAGAGGTAACCATTTTTGTTCACGGCGAAGAAGAATACCGGAATGCGATTGAAACCACGCAAAAATTGTTTGAACAGCAAAACGCTTCGGCCGATTCACTGAGCGCCGAAGACCTGGAAGGCATGCAGGGCATCATAAAAGTACCGTATGCATTGGGCAGTTTGCAAACTGGCGTGAACGTGGTAAACCTGGTTACTGAAACCGGTATTTTTCCAAGCAAAGGGGAAGCACGAAAGTTGATCCAGAATGGAGGCCTCAGCATTAACCGCGAAAAAGTGACGGATGCACAACTGCAGGTTGAAAGCAGTCATCTGCTTCACGGCAAGTACATTCTGCTGCAAAAAGGTAAAAAGAACTATTACCTGATCATTGCTGAATAAAAACAAAATAGCTAAAACAGAAAAGGAGTCCTCTAACCGTGGACTCCTTTTCTGTTTTAAGAGGATGTTCCTGCAAATGCCTTTATTCCCTCTACTAATTTATCTAGTTGACTGGCGGTGGTGTATACGTTGGGGGTGATGCGGACGCCATGAATATTTTCCCATTCAATGGTAGTTGCGTGAATCTTGTGCCGGTTGAAAAGAAAGCTGTCCAACTCACCGGGCTTTTTACCTTCTATCGATACCATCCCAATAGCACAGCCCCAGGCGGGATGCAGGGATGTGTGCAGTTTCACCCCCGGCACATCCTTTACCTTTTCCATCCAGTAATTCTTCAGGTAATGGAGGCGCTTTTGTTTGCGGCTGCTGCCGATCATCTGTTGAAACTCCACAGCCTTGCCAATGGCTTGTTCAATAAAAAACGGACGGGTCCCTAGGTGTTCAAATTTGCGGATGTCATCCTTTAACGGATCATCGGCTGCAAATAAAGGATAGATGTTTTTGATCCTGTCTTTCTTCACATACAGCATCCCGCTGCCGATGGGTGCATACAACCATTTGTGCAGACTGGTGGCATAATAATCGGCGCCCAGGTCGGGAATAGCAAACTGGAGATGCGCAAAACTATGGGCGCCATCTACCAGTACCTCGATACCTCTTTTATGTGCTTCGTCGGCAATTTTTCGCACCGGCAAAATTTGCCCGTTCCAGTTGATGATATGGGTGATGTTCACCACTTTTGTGCGGGGTGAAAAAGCGCTGATATACTGTTTTACGAGGTAGTTTTCATTTTCGGATGGCAGTTCGAGGTTCACCCATACTACTTTGATCTTATCCCGTTTTTCCCTTTGCTTCCACGCATTGACAACATTCGGATAGTCCTGCTTTGATGCCACCACTTCATCCCCCTCTTTCAGCGGTAAACCAAAAATCACGGTTTCCAGTCCTTCTGATGAATTGCGGTTGATGGCAATTTCCTCCGCGCTGCACCCGGCAAGTCCTGCCAGGTTGGTGCGCAGCGTTTCACGACCCTGATCAAGGATGCGCCACATATAATAACTCGGGGCTTCGTTGCTGAAATCATAATAACGCTTCATGGCATCCTGCACCGTCTTCGGGGCCGGCGAAACACCACCGTTGTTCAGGTTGATGATGGCAGCTGAAACCGTAAATGACTGTTGAATAAAGTACCAGAAGTCTTCATCGCTTGCCAGTTCATCCGGGGGAATATTGGCTGCATTCTGCAACGCCTTTTCCAGGTTCCGGCTCCAGGCCGGCTGAAAAATTGTTGAAACAAATGCAAGGGCAGAAGCTGTCCCGGCTTTACGCAGAAAATTCCTTCGGTTGAACGGCATGTAACGCACAATTTGCATAAATGTAGGAAGAACCGCTTAAGAAGAACGGTTAAAAAAATGCCGCTTTCGCGGCATCCTTTACTAATTGTAAAAAGCCTTAGTCGTACTTTACCTGTCGCTTTCGTTCTCTCTGTCAGCTTTTCGCTGATTGGTGGCGGATGATTTTTCCTGGTTGGGAATACTGCGGTCTTCCTGCCCCCTTTGCTGCGGGTAATGGATATCATCGCCTAATGGCGTTGGCTGATCGTCATTGCCTTGCGTACCGATGGTGATCCCTTGACCTTGTTGCTGACTTTCCTGAAGTTTGCTTTTCGACATAAAAAACTATTTTTCAATGAATCAATCGGATAAATGTCTACAAGAATATTGCCATTAGCAGATGGGAACATTGAAAACCGGATGAATGAATCTGCGCTTCAGTTTACCGGCTGGCAGCATTTTCCATAAAAAGATACCGGGCCCTGTTTTGCTCAGGCCGCAATTCTGAAACAACATTAATATGCATTACCGGGACTTCGGCTGAGTGGTTGGCTGCTTTCCACTGCGGAAGACCCTTTCCGTTTGGGTCACCTTTCTTGATGAAATTGGCAAAATATTCCTGCATCGTTCGTGACACCTTGTAATCGTCTTCGGTCCATGCATACACTTTATTGGTAGAGAGGTTTCCCATCGCATATTCAATTTCCGCTGAATGCACCGCGCCTTTTGCCGGCGGCTGGGGCGCACCGCCCCTTTGCACACCACCTGCCAAGCCCGGACTGGCATCACCCATCTCGGGCACCATGGCTGGCCGCGGTCTCTCGTACAGGTAGCGATATACAGGCTTTCCACTTGTTTTACCGTGCAACTCGGCCCAGCGCCAGGTGCTGAAGGAAATAAACCGGTCGCCTGCAAGGTCGGTAGCTACCTGCTCTACCTCTTCGTCATTAGAAGGATTGTAAACTTTCAAGACCTCGTTAGCCTGATCACCATATAATCGTTGAACGGCTTTTTCAAAATTTTCTTTCGTTGGCTTTTCATTGCCCATGATAGCACGGAAATTCATTTCCTCGTTGTTCCATCCTACCAAAAGGGGAACTTTCGCTTGTTCACCGCTGGCAAAAGCCTGTGCCGGATCTTTTGGGAAAAACCAACCATCTATTGTGCGGGGAAAACGAAAAAGTCCAAAACGGGCAGATGCATTCAAAATGGAATCTGCAGCAATGGATCGCAATTCCGCCAGCGAACGGGCTCCCATGCTTTTAGCAAACTCCTCTCCTACCTTTTCACCTTCTGCCAGCGGCACGGCCGGCAAAGCGCCCAGGATAGAACCGCTTTCGCCAATAGCACCAGCAATCAGATTTTTGGCCAAAGGCGATACCATTTGTGCACTTACTGCAATAGAACCGGCTGACTCACCGGCAATGGTTACACGGGCCGGATCTCCACCAAAGGCGGCTATGTTTTCTTTTACCCATTGCAGTGCCGCTGCCTGATCAAGGAGGCCGTAATTACCCGAAGCGTTACGTCCTGATTCTTTCGACAATTCGGGGTGAGACATAAAGCCAAATACACCTACACGGTAGTTCACCGTAAGAGAAACTATGCCTTTGGTGGCCATGCTTTCACCGTCATACCGCGGCTCCGATCCATCACCGGCCACAAATCCTCCACCATAGAAATATACCAGCACCGGCAACAGGTCCTTTCCTTTGGAGGCTGGTGCCCATACATTCAGGTAAAGGCAATTCTCGCTCATGCCATTGGAGCGAAAATTCATATCGCCGAAAATGGGTGTTTGCATGGCCCGCGGGCCAAATCTATCCGCCTTCAACACACCTGTCCAGTTCTTTACTGGCTGAGGCGCTTTCCACCGCAACGCACCTACCGGCGGTGCGGCAAAAGGAATACCTTTAAACGATCGAACGCCGGATTTTTCCAGTACACCTTCCACCAGGCCATTAACAGTTTTAACCTGGAGGCCTGCACCATTTTTATTTTGTGCCAGCAGGGAATATACCCCGAAGAACCCAGCTAAAAAGAGAATGATTGTCTTACCCATAGTTATTGCACATTTGGAAGACACAAATTAGGAAAAGCCAGTAAGATGAAAACAGATTGCTGCTTTCCACTCAGAAAGGAACATAACCAATTCAGCCAGGTCGGATAAGGCAATAATTTACCTCCCTGTTTTTAGTACAAAAACAGAACAGACGTAAACACCAACTTTTTCAATGCAAGCAATTCGGATGAAAAATGCACATCTGCAACAAATAGCCAGGAGATAAAATGACTACCAGTGCACGGCTAAGAAAGCAGAACAACAGGAACCCGGCCTGCTTTACGGACGGCAACCTGCTGCTCTGGAAATATAGTAGAAGAAACGGGCAGCTTACAGTACGATCACACTGTTGCTGGACCCAAATTCGTTTTTCTTTTGTTTATCAGCTTCCGGCTCGTTCAACCACTCTGTTTCATTAACCAAGTATCTGAACTCATGCTCGGATTCTTTAGGGAGAGAAACCTCTGCAGTAAAGGTCCCGTCTTTTTTCTTGTTCATCGTAATGAGGTTTTTCCAGTCGCTGTTCAAACCAACAATGGCCACAGTTTCCACTGCCTCTGCATTTTCAGGTTTCAGGGTGAATTTTACTTTACAGTAATCTTTGGTTTTGAAATATGTTTTTTGGATCATTTTGATGGATAATTTGGTTCTTAATACAAATTAAAGAAAAAGGTAACCCTTAACAAGCGGCCTTTGCCGCAATGTCAGTTGACAACAATTTATAATGGATTGCCATATAAAGCTGCATTATTGCCCTTTTTAAACAGGGAAACACAAGCCGGTGAAAGCAGGAGCGCTTGCTATTCTGGTTAGTTTCCCTGCCAAGATTTCACTCTTAGGAATTTGTTAAACGCAGGGAAAATGGTATAGATGTCATTATACAGATGAGCTTTCTTATCGTTCCATAAACCGGCGAAAACCATCATAAGAAATCACTTTATATGCCAGCAGCAAGATTCCTGCAACTTTTAAAATGGTAGCCAGCAATAACAAGGTTTGCGCCTGGCTCCAATGCCAAGACCTGAAAAGTGTTCCTACATAATCGAGGCAAAAACCGGCGGCAATCAAAAGGATCGTGTGCTTTGCTTTCATGTGCGTCAAAATCGGCCCAAAGATAAATGCTCAAACCAGCGAATCTATTTGCTTTGGCAAATGGCCCCGGTGAAGCAGCTTCTTCCCACGAATAATTAGAAGTCCACCATTATTGTAAGTATAAGCAAAAAGGCAGGAAGACCAGATCTGGTCTTCCTGCCTTTTTTATGGGAACAATTCAATTTTTGTTATTCCTTCACCAATGTGAAATTGTATTTCTTGTTCACCTTGCGGGCTTTGCCGCTGCTCGAAAGCACGGGGTTCAGTTTCGGCGTATCCAGCGCAAGCCTTTCTTTGATCTGCTTTTGCATAAAATCGTTTTCAGGTGAAACAAAAACATCGGTAATGTTCAGCTGCCCATCGGTTTCAATAGCATATGACACCAGCACATAATAACTGCCATCTTTCACTTTTTTGGAGGAAAGCACCTCAGATTTTAGTGTTGTGATGATACCATTCATATAGGCTTTAAGCAAGGCATTGTTGTCTTTTGGATCAACCGCATTTTCTGCCGGCTCTTCGCCTTCTTTTGGAGCTTCCGCCGTTTCGCTGGGAGCTTCGGTGACACTGTTCTGCGAAACAGGATTCGCTGCTACGGGTGGTGTTTCTGTTCTTACAGCGGCGACAGCTGCAGAATCAACGGAAACAGCAGCTGTTGCTTTTGCTATTGAGTCCGCGGACAGCGCTGCCATTGCTTTTGTCACCGAATCAGCCCGTAGCGAGTCAACAACTTTTTGCTCGGCTTCCCGCTTTTCCGCTTCAAGTTTCGCCAGGTCATCCCCCTTACGAACAACGGTTCCCGGCTGGTTTTTCAGCTTACCACCATATAAAGCTTCTTTCAGCGATTGAGCATCGGCAAACAGGGAACTTATCAGGAAGAGGAGAAGAATTCCTTTTTTCATATGCTTTGTGTGTGTTTTTGGAAAGTTAAGAAGTGAATATGTTACCGGGTTCTTAAATCTTACGGTTCGTAAAGAGCAAAAAACAAGCCTGAATTTGTCAACCCATCACTGCAGATTACAACGAAAAAAGCCCCGCTTTGTTGCGGGGCTTTGTATAATTCAACATGAATTGCTTCATGCATGCTGCTCTACTTCATTCCGGAATACGACAACACCGTCAAATACATCTACCAGCACGGGATGAGCTTTATCAATATCACCAGCCAGGATCTTGCGGCTTAAGCCGTTTATGATCTCCTTCTGGATCAGGCGTTTTAGCGGTCGTGCACCAAATTGCGGATCAAAACCGTTTTCGGCCAGGAAATCCAACAGGTACTCAGAGAACTGCAGCTGAATACCGCTCTGGCTTACCAGCTGCTTCAGGTTTTCCAGCTGTATCCGGATAATACCACGGATTTCGCTGCGCAGAAGCGGTTGGAAGAGAATGATCTCATCCACGCGGTTCAAAAACTCGGGACGGATTGTCTCCCGCAGGCGGCTCATCACTTCCACCTTTGTCCGCTCTACAATTTCATCTTTATTCCGTTCTGTTACATCGGCAAAATTCTCCTGGATGATATCACTTCCCAGGTTAGAAGTCATGATGATGATGGTATTCTTGAAGTTCACCACACGGCCTTTGTTATCGGTCAGGCGGCCATCATCCAGCACCTGCAGCATGATATTCCAGACATCAGGATGCGCTTTTTCAATTTCATCGAGCAGCACCACCTGGTATGGCTTGCGGCGAACAGATTCTGTCAACTGGCCACCTTCTTCGTAACCCACGTACCCGGGAGGCGCACCCACCAATCGCGATACAGTATGCTTTTCCTGGTATTCACTCATGTCAATGCGTGTCATCATGTGTTCATCATCGAACAGGTATTCTGCCAGGGCTTTTGCCAGTTCTGTTTTACCCACACCGGTTGTACCGAGGAAAATAAATGAACCAATGGGTTTCTTGGGATCGTTCAATCCGGCACGGCTGCGACGGATGGCATCGGCCACAGCTGTAATGGCCTCATCCTGTCCTACCACTCGGCCATGTAACTCTTCTTCCAGGTGCAGCAATTTTTCGCGTTCGCTTTGCAGCATTTTTGAAACGGGAATACCGGTTGCCTTCGCCACGCTTTCAGCGATATCTTCCGCATCTACCTCTTCTTTCATCAGGCGCTTGCTGTTCTCACTTAATTCAGCCAGACTGCTGGTCAGCGTAACAATAGTTGCTTCCTTTTCTTTGATGCGACCATACCGTATCTCAGCCACTTTTCCGTAATCACCTTCTCTCTCGGCTTGCTCCGCCTGTTGCTTCAGGGCCTCGATATCTGCTTTTGCATTCTGAATCCTATCGACCAGCTCTTTTTCTTCCTGCCATTTTGCCTTTAGCGTATCCCGTTCTACGGCCAGGTTAGCAATCTGCGTATTCAGCTCTTTCAGTTTATCCTCGTCGTTTTCACGCTTGATTGCTTCCCGCTCAATTTCAAGTTGACGGATCTGCCGCTCCAGTTTATCCAGTTCCTCTGGCATGGAGTTCATTTCGAGACGAAGCTTGGCGGCACTTTCATCGATCAGGTCAATGGCCTTATCTGGTAGGAAACGATCGGTTACATACCGCACCGACAATTCCACGGCGGCAATGATCGCTTCGTCTTTGATGCGGACATGGTGGTGCGTTTCGTAACGGTCTTTCAAACCTCGCAAAATAGAAATCGCATCTTCTACCGAAGGCTCGTCGATCAGCACCTTCTGGAAGCGGCGCTCCAGGGCCTTGTCTTTTTCGAAGAATTTCTGGTATTCGTTCAGTGTGGTAGCGCCAATGGCTCGCAGTTCGCCACGGGCCAGGGCCGGCTTCAGAATGTTGGCAGCATCCATGGCACCTTCGCCACCACCGGCACCCACCAGGGTATGAATCTCGTCAATGAAAAGGATGATCTCACCTTCGGAGGTGGATACTTCCTTGACAACGCCTTTTAAACGCTCTTCAAATTCACCCTTGTATTTGGCACCGGCAATGAGTTGTCCCATATCCAGCGCAAAAATGGTTTTCGACTTCAGGTTCTCCGGTACATCGCCGTTTACAATGCGCATGGCCAATCCCTCTGCAATAGCGGTTTTACCCACACCGGGCTCACCTACCAGAATTGGATTGTTTTTGCTACGGCGGGAAAGGATATGAAGGGTACGGCGAATTTCTTCATCGCGGCCAATTACGGGGTCGAGCTTACCCTGACGGGCCAGCTCGTTCAGGTTTTTGGCGTATTTATTCAGTGCGTTGAACTGCGTTTCCTGGGTTTGCGAGGTCACCGTAGATCCTTTGCGCAGATCCTTGATGGCAGCCACTAATCCTTTTTCAGTAAGACCAGCGTCTTTCAGCAGACCTGCTGTACTATCGTTACCCTGCACCAATGCAAACAGGAGGTGTTCGGGAGTAATAAATTCATCCCCAAACTGCTTTAAGGAGGCATTGGCCTTCAGCACGGCATTGTTGGCATCGCGGCTGATGGCCTGTGCAGGTTCGCTCCCGCTGATCCTGGGCAGACGGGCTATTTGCGCATCAAGTTTTGTTTCCAGTTGGGCCACGTTCACACCATTCTTTTTCAACAGGTATTCCACCGGGGAGTCCTGCTGATCGAGCATGGCTTTTAGAATATGTTCTGTTTCTATGTTGCTGTTTTGGTTGTTGAAAGCAATCTGCTGCGATTGCTGAATGACCTCAGCAGCCTTTATAGTAAAGTTGTTTAGGTTCATACAATTAACTTTATTTGGGTTCGTTGTATCAATTATCAAACCACAGTCCATACAAAATTTACCGTAATTATGTCAGCTATTTACAAGAATAACTGCCTCAAAGCCAGTCTGGTAGCCGTTTTCATGCTATTTCTTCAGGATACCTTTGCACAAGGGTCTTTTACAGCACTTGACCAGGCGCTGGAGGAAAATAAAAAGCTGCTGGGTAAAGACCTAAGTGTTGTGGTGGTCAGCCCCGATACTGTTTTATACCAGAAATACATCGGCGATGTACAACCGAAAACACCTTTTCCCATAGGTGCCAGCAGCCAGTGGCTGACTACGGCACTGATTATGCAACTGGTAGACGAAGGCAAGCTGTCGCTGGACGATAAGGTCAGTAAATACCTGCCCATTTTTGACAGCTACAGGAAGGGATACATAACCATTCGTATCTGTCTTTCGCACCAGACCGGAATTGGAAGGGATGGTTTTAAAGTAGCTTCCCTGCTGGAAAAAACCAAGTACAATACATTAGAAGAAGCCATACCCGACATTGCAAAAAAAGATATTCATGCCAATGCGGGTGAGCAATTTCGATTTAGCAATTATGGAATGATCATCGTGGCAAGAATTGCTGAAATAGTTACGAAAAAACGCTTCGAACAAATAGTGCGTACCAAATTATTTGTACCGCTTGGCATGCGGAATACCACATTTGTCACTGATGATGGTTCTGCTCCCAACCCCGCCAACGGTGCCAAATCTACGGCAGCCGATTACGCCAAATTTTTGCAGATGCTGCTCAACGGGGGAAAGGCCGGAAGCAAGCAGGTGCTGAGCGAAGCCGCTGTACAGGAAATGCGCAAGGTGCAGATAAGGACCGAACAGATTACACAAATGCCTAAGACTACGCAAGGCTTTACCTTTTCACTGGGTAGTTGGGCTGTTGACAATAACACAGCACCCGGGAGCCAGGCTAATGTCCTCACCTTACCCAACTTTAACGGCTCCTGGCCGATGATTGATTTTAACCGCAAAGTGGCTATGGTAGTGCTGGCAAAAGAATTCTCCGGCGAGCAACAGCCCGAACTTTATTTGAACCTGAAAACCATTGTGGACAAGCGGTTGCCCTAACGCACAGGCATTTTGTGAGTAGTCAGTGGTGAATGGAAGAGACAGAGGAATCGACTCACCTCTTACCTTTCACCACCAACCATTCACGATTTTCACATCTTGCATACAGCAAAAAGCCCAATTTTGCAGGTTTAGCTTCCTGCAGCGTGTTACCTGAACAACATACCAGTCTTGTGAAAGCCACCGCGGCCCGTTTTGGCTTTGACCATTGTGGAATTGCCAAAGCAAAACCATTGGATGAAGATGCCCGCCGGCTGGAAGCCTGGCTGAATAAAGGATTGCACGGCAAGATGCAGTACATGGAAAATCATTTTGACCTGCGCATCGATCCTTCCAAACTTGTTCCCGGTGCCAGATCAGTGATCACACTCCTGAAGAATTATTACCCGGAGCAAACCGCTCAAACGGAACTGAAGATTTCCAAGTATGCTTACGGAACCGATTATCACACCATCATAAAAGGCCAGTTGCGGGGCATGATGGCCGAACTGCAGGATGTGATCGGTCAATTCAGCGGAAGAGGCTTTGTGGATTCAGCGCCAGTGTTGGAAAGGGCCTGGGCACAGCGCAGTGGTCTTGGCTGGATTGGCAAAAACGGCAACCTGATAACCAAAGGCAGCGGTTCGTTTTACTTTATTGCAACACTCATCACTGACCTGGAACTGCAGCCCGATGACCCTTTTGCACGGGACTATTGCGGCAGTTGCAGGCGCTGCATTGAGGCTTGTCCTACCGAAGCCATTAGCGAAGGAAAAGTAGTCAGCGGGAACAAATGCATTTCCTATTTCACCATTGAACTAAAAGACGAGATTATTCCTGAAGAGTTGAAGGGTAAGTTTGATGGCTGGATGTTCGGCTGCGATGTTTGCCAGGATGTGTGTCCCTGGAACCGATTCAGCCAGCCACACCAGGAAGAAGGCTTCTCTCCCATTCCCGAGATTCTGAATCTTTCTACCCAGGAATGGGAACAGCTAAGCGAAGAGGCTTTCCGAAAAATCTTTAAACACTCCCCGCTTAGCCGTTCCAAGTACAAGGGCATTCAGCGCAACATCAAATTTTTAAAACCGTAAGCCGGTTTGAATACTCAGGCGGCGTAGGTTGTAGTCCAATGTCGTACGCGGTGCATTGGGGTATGGCCAGGGCCAGATACCAATATAATAGCCATCGGAATGCGAAATACTAAAATCTTTCTGTGAAAAGCCCAGTGTAAAAAACAGGGCCGATGTTTTCAGAACGGGCACATGGTAACCCACGCCGGCATCATAGTACAAACCACCGGAGGCAGTGCTTTCGTTCCAGAGTTTATCCTGCTGCCGCAGCCAGGGAAAATGATAGCCACCACTGGCATAAACAAACGGTGATTTGACACCATCGTTGAAAGATTTGCGGAATGAAAGAAAAAGCGGGATAGTCCGGGTGTGGTAATAATCCAGCCCCACACCTACGCCGCCAAACCATGTTTTGTGTTGAAAGCCGTTTACCGTTTGCAGTTGAAAAGCGCTTCCTACCTCGCCTTCCAGCAGCCCTGCCTGCACACTGCTTTTAAAAGAAAATGATTTGGTTTGTGCTGACGCCTGCACACAGAAAAGTAACAGCACCAGTTGAAATATTGATCGCATGTTCATTCGTTTGTTTAGTTTTTTTGTATGGACAGTTTACTGATCTGTGAGATGGTATTGCCGCTGGAATAATCGAACTGGTACAAGCCGTCTTTTGCTACAACAATAGCCCGGCCACCCATGGCAATGACATCAAAGGTTTCCAGGCCTTTTACTTCCTGCACCAGTTTTGGATTAACAGGCGTAGATACGTCATACAACTTCAGTCCTGCCGTACCATCGCAGATAAACAGTTTGTTGCCGTCTTTCGACAGCCCGTGCGGATTCGCCATCTGCACCGTTTTTTTCAGTGATGGCGCAGAAAGATTACTCACATCCAATATATCCAGTTGGTTGATGTTCCCGTTGCAGGTAGTGCCCGTACGCAGTGTAACATAGGCATAGTTGTCATCGGCAATCACAGGGTCGCAGCTGGTTGCATGCGTAAACTGGCTTAGCTGTGTTGGACTGGACGGATTTGACAAACTATAAATAAACATTCCTGTACGGGAGCCAATAAACAACCGGTCTTTGAAGGGGTAAATGGTTTCAATATTCCAGCCCATGTTCTTTGTTGCCGTCAGTTGCGGATCGTTGCCGGTTGCAATACTGATGGCATACAACTCACTGTTGGAAACGGCATACATGTAGTCATTCACAATTGTAAAGCGGGAAGTGCTGCCACCCACACCGGTTTGCGGTGCTGCCGTGGAGAAAAACGTGTTCCGGTCGGCAGAAGCATACATACAATTGGGACAACTGTTCCAACGCCGGTATTCCGAACCGGATACCGTTGTATCTCTTGCTACATAGTCTACTACAACTTTAATAGAATCAGGATCCGTTTGGTTGTTCACCCAATAGCGGTTCTTTTCGCGGATCACGTTGTTCAGAAATTTTACAGGACGAACATTGGTTGGTTCTGAAATATCGAACACCACGATATCGGAATACGAATCGGCATAGAGATACTTGCCTTTTACAGCAAGGTCCATGTTATTGGGAATGGAAATAAATGCGATGTTCTTTGGTGATGCCGGGTTGCTGTTGTCAATAATATGAATGCCTTCATTCACCTCGTTCAGGAAAATATAATTTCCGAAAATATTCAGCTTGCCTGTGTTCTTTAAGGATTGTGCTGGCCCGCCTTTCATGTTTTCCCTTACCTCGGTAAGGGATTTGTAAACGGGCATATATATCGTGTAGGTTTCACGGTAGGTGTCTTTCAAACAACCCTGCAGCACCAATAGCAGTACTACGGAACAAATGGCTGCCACACAAAAGCGAAGTGATTTTTTCATACAGTTTAGTTTGCGTTAGAATGATAGATGTAAACGTTTCCTGTCTGACAACGGCGTTGTTGCTTTCGTTGCACGCAGGGTTAGAAACTAATTGCAGTTTGCAAACCAGCAAAAAACAGCTTTTGATCTGCACTGTTCTTTTGCAGGCCAGAAAAATGATACTGTACCATGGGACCTGCCTGTAAGCGCCACGCTCCTTTGTTGAGGATGGTGTATTGCAGTGAAGCAAATCCGGCAAAAAGATTCTTTTTGGATGCGTCTTTATCGGTATAATAAATGTTGGCCCAGCGGTCAAATTGCAGGGCATTGGAATGCAGTAACCGACCATAAGAAGCGCCAACAGAAAGCGACAGCGGAAGACGTGCGAGGGGCCTGAAGGCAATACTAACAGGTAATTCAAGTATGCCGTACCGGATGGTATAATCCTGCAGGTTGGTATTGCGGTAGTAGCCTGCCAGTGAAACATTGCCACTGGGCGCAAATACAGCCGTATCAATCGCTTTAAATTCTCCCACTTTCGTATGCGTGCTGTAATATGCATACTGCACGCCAACTGCAAGATCCCAGCGTGGGTGAATAGCTTTCGACAACCCGGCACCTACTTGGAATGCGGCGCCTCTTCGTACCGGGTTCGAACTTCCGACAGACCCGTTGTAATAACCGGGATTGGGAGAAGAACTTAAGTCAGCCAACCGCTGGCTGCTACCCAAAATGCCATCCGAAAACTGGCTCCAGCCTCCCTTTACCGTTACTGTTTTTTGCCATTCCTTTTTTGCAGCAGCCACTTTTGTTTTCGCTGCCACCGTATCTGTCCTTTCCAGCGGGAGGACTTCTTTGCTTTCTATCTTTTTAACGACCGAATCTGCCGAGGCAGTTGTATTGGATGCAGGTTGATCGGTTGCCTGTTGTGGTATGGTATCAATACTATCTTCAATTGAAGGGTGGGGAATGGTTTCGACCCGTTTCGGTGCTCTTTCAGTAAGTAGCATACTCCTTATAATATCCTGGTGGAATGACTTGTCTTTCACAGTGTATCCACGTCCATTCAAATCACTGGCTGTATTTTTCAGTTTGCTCTTTGCTACAGAACTTCGGTTGACAGTTTGGCCACTTCTGCCAAGTTCCAAGTCAAGTGATTGCTCAAATGTGGAAATCTTGTTGCTTGCCTGACTGTTTGCTATTGCTGAATTCTTATCGGAAGAAGATGATGCTGGTTTTGTTTCCACCGTTTTTCTGCCGGCCACTTGACCGGATTTGGCCTCAACATTTTTTTCTTCAATTGTCAATCCAGGTGCTGAAGTATTAAACGTAGCATCATTTGCGGTCTCTGCATCCTTGCTTTCCAGCATCCACCAGGCAGCGCCACCCAGCATGACAACAATAAACGGAATCCAAAACGGAAACCGGCGCCGCTTTTCAGGCTTTAGCTCTTTTTCGATGTTTTTCCAAACAGGTTCCGATGGCGTGAGCCGCAGCTCATCCAGTTTTTCCTGAACCCTTTTTTCAAAACTACCTTGCATATGTTCCGTTTTTTACGTCTCTGTTGTGTTGTTCAATCCATTGAATCAGCAAAGCCCTCGCCCTGGCATACTGGCTTCGCGATGTACTTTCCTTCACACCCAGCATCTGCCCGATCTCCACATGGCTGTATCCCTCCACGGCATGAAGGTTGAAAATGGTTTGATACCCGGCCGGCAGCTGGCGGATTTTTTCGGCTAGTTCCTTAGCCTCCAGGTGCACATGCGGCTCGTAAGAAGAAACCGCATGCAGCGGTTCGTCGCCAAAAATCAGGTCTGTTTGATAGCGGCTGTTTTTCTTCAGAAAGTTGATGGCGGTTGTGACCATAATGCGACGCAGCCACCCGCCCAGATTGCCGTCACCTTTAAACTGCTGCATGTTTTTAAAGGCTTTGATAAAGCCTTCCTGCAGTACATCTTCGGCATCGGCCAGCGATTTGGTATAGCGATAGCACACCGCCAGCATTACCGGGGCAAACTGCTCATAGAACTGCTTTTGCGCAGCGCTATTCCCTTTCAGGCATTCCTTAACCAGCCAGTGATCATCCATTTTGTGTACTTGCAAGGTGTTGACAACAACAGAAAGCCGAACGTTGCAGCAGTTTTAGACTTTTTGAAAATATTTCCGCAGGCAACTTTGCAAAACCTACCGCACCATCTGCTCTTTCAGGTTGGCAAGTCCCTTTTCCATCATGGTGCCATAGGTTCTTTCGTAAAAAAGAGAACTGAATTTCTCCCAAGGATACCACGACAGGGTAAAGTCCATATACCATTGCAGGGTTAAGGAGTCTGACTGCGGCGTGCCGTATACTTGCCATCCGCTGACCACCGGCTTGCGCCCTTCCTGTTGCAGTTGAACAACATATGTAGAATCGGTTTGTGAGATGGTTTTGCGGCTCATGGCAGCCATGGCTTTGCTGGAAGCCGAATCCTGGTAAGCCGGATGCCAGGTCTCTTCTTTTCTTAAAAGGGAAAAGATCCGTTCTTTTTCATTTGGCAGGTTGGTTGCCCTTGATAAACGTATCTGCGATGGAAACAATAACGAGATCAGGGTGATCAGGAGAAATAAAAAGCAAAATGAAATCAGTCCGAGTTTTATAATACGCATGAAATATGATTATTTATTGTTACCAACAGCAGAATAACTATAAGGCTGTTGTTGCGTCGCACACTTGTACGTCCGGTAAATCTGCTGGGCTTTTTTGAGCCACCAAGGCATCAAGACACAAAGGGCACAAAGCATTTCTCTGCGCAACCTCCGTTTTCGCTGCGTCGCTGCGGTTTCAAAACCAACCCTCTTCTGAACTGAGTAGAAGAACTATCCTTCGCTACCTTCCAAAGTTTCTCCAAACTCCAAACTCCCTAATCCCACCTAAAAATCTTCGCCGTTGCCGCATACACGAGAATGCCCCAAACGAGGAGTACCAGGATTTGCGGCCAGCAACTCCAGAGCGACAAACCTTCAAAAGCTACATTCCGCAGAGCATCATTAAAAGCCGTTAAGGGCAAAAACTGAATGAAGGGCTGCGCGGCAGAAGGCAAAGCTGTTTTTGGAAAAAATGTTCCGCTTAAAAAATATTGCGGAAACATAAACAGGTTGGCGTACACCGGAATCACATTCTGGTTTTTAGAAACACTGCTGATCAAAAACCCGAAGCCCAGAAAAACCAGCAGTGCCAGGAAGGAAAGGATCATCATGTTTAAAAACGTGACGAAGCCATTGGCCAGGTAAAAGCCATACATAAAATAGCCAAACACGATCAGCACCACCACTGTCAGCAGTTGAAAAAGAACCTTTGAAATGCTTTCGCCCAGGATGATATATCCCCGCCGGATGGGTGTTGCATACATCCGCTTCAGCACCAGCGTTTCCCGAAGCGAATAAAACAGGAAGGCAATTCCAAATACGGCAGAACCGATCAACGAAAATCCAATCATTCCGGGAAGAAAAAAATCAATCATTTTATAACGCCGTCCGGGCACTACAGATTCGGTTACAGTTGCCACAGTGCGCCGGTCGGGGTACATGATGTTATCCAGTTCATGAATGGTATTGCGCAGCACTGTTTGCAGCGTAGCAAACTCCCGCTGACTGGCAGAAGATGTCCGCAGGTGCACGGTAAAAGGTGTTGCGCCACTGTCGGCTTTTTTCACGTCAATGATCGCTGCGATTCTTCCTTTGCGCAGTTCATCCTCCACATCCTTTTCAGCTGGGTCCACAAATCGCAAAAAAGGATCGTGTGCCAGTTGCTGGTATAAAATGGAGGAGGAATCAATGTCTTTTTCAAATGCTACATCTACCGAAGGGGCACTGCCACCACCAGCCAGCGAACCAAAGATCCAGATCAGGACAATGGGAAAAAACAGCGAAAAGAAAATAGACTGCGGACTGCGAAACGTAGCCAGCAAACTGGCTTTCGTCACAGCCAGCATGGCCTTGAGTTGACTGTATTGGGACATTGTGAGTAGTACGTCGGGAGTGGGGAGTCGTGGGAGTCCTCACTCACCACCGACCATTCTCCACTCGCTTTATTTCTTAAAAATAATTTCAAACGGAAGCCTTGCCTGTACAGAGCCGGTCATGGCTTTTATCTTCTTTACCTGTTCAAATACCTTATAATTCTCTTCGCCGATCTGCTCACGGATCATGGCTGCAGGTTCCGGCTTGTTGCGGTTCAGCAACTCTTCCAGCCAGCTTTCTTCTTCAGGATATTCTTTCAATCCAAATTCTGAAAGCTTTGCCATTCGTGCTGCAGCGGCAATGGCATCCTGCAGGTTGCCTAACCTGTCCACAAGGCCGATGCGTAACGCATCGGTTCCGCTCCATACACGACCCTGCGCAATGGATTCAACATACGCTGTATCACGGTTGATACCGGTCGCTACCCGTTGCTTGAATTGTGCATAAACCCGCTCCACCCCTTTTTGTACCAGTTGCCGCTCTTTTTCATTCAGCGGCTTTACAACGGATGGTACATCGGCATACGGCGCTGTATTCACACCATCAAATGTAATCCCCAGTTTGTTGTTGAAAAACCCCTGCATATTGGGTATCACGCCAAACACACCAATGGAGCCAGTTATAGTATTGGGATGCGCAAAAATGCTGTCAGCGCCGCAGGCAATGTAATAACCGCCCGAAGCTGCTACATCACCCATGCTTACCACAACAGGTTTTTTATCTTCTTCACGGGCCATGCGCAGTTCACGCCAGATAATATCAGAAGCCAGTGCGCTGCCACCACCGGAATTCACCCGCAATACAATTGCTTTTACATCTTTATCCAGCCTTGCCTTGCGGATCATGGCGCGGAAATTTTCACCGCCGATCTGTGTGTTATCGCCCACACCATCAACAATATCGCCTTCGGCATAAATCACAGCAATTTTATCACGGCCACCTTTGCGAATATTCACCGCATCGTTATACATATTGATAGAGACCATGTTCAATTTATCGGTGCGACCAATATCCAGTCGCCTTTTGATCTCGGCTCTTACCTCATCATCATACTTTACGCCATCTACCAGTTTAGCGTTAACGGCGTCCTGCGGTGTTTGTATGGCTGCTGTTGATGCCAGTTGGAAAAGTGTAGCCGTATCTACCTTGCGAACGGCTGCCGTTTGCTGCAGGAAATAAGTGTATATATCACCCAGCCAGTCGGCAGTTTGTTCGCGGTTTTCCGGGGTCATTTCGGTGGTGCGGAAGACTTCAGTTGCGCTTTTAAATTTTCCTGCATAAAAAATCTGCGTTTCAATATCCAGTTTCTCCAGCATGCCTTTGATAAAGGGAAGCGTTACATTGAAGCCCTGCCATTCAAAATCGCCAAGCGGGTTGACATACACTTTATCCGCCACGCTTCCTACAAAATAGGCATCTTCTGAAACGGTATTGCCATAGGCAAAAACAAATTTTTTGCTGCTCTTAAAATCCAGGATAGCCGATCGTAATTCGTTTGAAGCCGCATAGCCATTGGCATTACCATCCAGTGATATATACATGCCGGCAATGTTGTCATCCGTTTTGGCATGCTGAATCAGTCGCACCACCTCGTAAAGCGTAGGCTGCGAGCCGCTTTGAAGGGCAGCTAAAAATTCGGGATTATCCCGGTCTGGATAGAGTTTACTCAGGTCTATGCTTAATACGGTATTCGCTTCAATTTCGGGCTGGTCTTTTTTAGCCAGGCTGCCGGCAAATCCCGCCAGCAGAAAAAAAACAATGAGTGAAAAAATGAGCAGGGCCAGGAAGGAAGCAAAAAATATCTTAAAAAAACTTCTCATGCTTTAGAAAATTTCAATCGTCAAAAATAAGAGATATTTGACGCCACAGGTTGTAATAGCGATGAATACAGCATTTTTACTGATCGGCAGCAATATGGGCAACAGGCAAGAAGTTCTCTTACACGCTACGGAAATGATTGTAGAATCCTGCGGACCTATCCTTCAGCAGTCAGCCATATACCAAACCGCACCCTGGGGACTGCAAACGCAGGACGATTTTTTAAACCAGGCTATCCATATCCAAACAAAATTCAATGCCCAAAGACTTCTAAAAGAAGTGTTGAAGATTGAGGAAATGCTGGGCAGGAAACGCACCATAACCTATGGGCCACGGGTCATTGATATCGATATTTTGTTTTTCGATTCGGAAATCATTCAGGAAGAAAACCTGGTCGTTCCGCACCCGCAGATCCAGAATAGGCGCTTTGTATTGGTACCGATGGCAGAAATTGCACCGGGGTTTGTTCACCCCCTTTTCAAAAAAAACATTTTGCAATTATTGAAGGAATGCCCTGACATGCTGGCTGTGCAAAAGTTTCAATAATCATTTGCCGCAACATCTTTTATTTTGCCGGCTCTAAAATGAAATATTCCTTTATTACAATAGAAGGCAATATCGGAGCCGGTAAAACCACCTTATCAAACCTGCTGGCAAAGCATTACGATGCCCGCCTGATATTGGAGCAGTTTGCCGACAATCCGTTCCTACCGAAGTTTTACGAAGATCCAAAGCAGTATGCTTTTCCGCTGGAGCTGTTTTTTATGGCTGAACGTTTTAAGCAATTGAAAGAACTGATCCAGCAAAAAGACCTTTTTCAAACCGTCACCATCTCGGATTATCTTTTTACTAAATGTTTGCTTTTTGCCAAGGTGAATTTACCCGATGATGAATTCAGGCTTTACCAGCGCTTGTTTGAAATCATTCACCAGCAATTACTGCAGCCTGACATTCTCATTTACCTGCATGCGCCGGTCAGCCGCCTCCAGCAAAACATCCGCAAACGTGGGAGGGAATACGAGCAAAGCATCCCGGATGATTACCTGTTCAGCATACAGGAAACGTACACGCATTATATCAAGCAACACAACCTGAAGACTTTGTTTGTAGATGCATCCAATGCCGATTTCCTGGGAAATGAAAAACACCTGCAGGTGATCATAGATGCCCTTGACAAGGATTATGACGTGGGCCAGCATTACCTGACGCTACCCTGATGGAGATAAGAATAACAGAAGATACTGGGGGCTGCATTCATCAATATGCTGTTCATTAACAAGTTTTTGATAAAGAAATTTTCAGAAAAAATTTGGCTGGCTTTTCCCTTGCCTTTATTTTTGCACTCCTTTCGGATTGAGCTATGGTGTAACGGTAGCACTACAGATTTTGGTTCTGTCTGTCTAGGTTCGAATCCTAGTAGCTCAACTGGCCCCGCTTCGGCGGGGTTTTTCTTTTGTTCTCCCCGGTTGCTTAACCTAAAACCTGTACTTCCCCTTTCGAATTTCCCTTCTACCTAGCCTAAATCCCAATCTCAACCTTTACATCCACCCTTTGGCACACAAATTATGCGACTAAAGAGCATAAGGAATGGCTTATGGTTTTAGACGACAAATTGCATTGGTACAAAGACGCTATCATATACGAACTCCACATTAAAGCTTTTTACGACAGCAACGGTGACGGCATTGGCGATTTTGGCGGCCTGCTACAAAAGCTCGACTACCTGCAGGATATAGGCGTAACAGCCATTTGGCTGCTGCCCTTTTACCCCTCCCCGCTGAAGGATGACGGTTACGATATTGCCGATTATTATTCCATTAACCCGCGTTATGGCAATATTGAGGAATTGCGGCAACTGTTGAAAGAAGCCCACAAACGCAACCTGAAAGTAATCACCGAACTGGTTGTTAACCACACCTCCGATCAGCACCCCTGGTTTCAGCGGGCACGGCGGGCTCCCAAGGGCTCACCTGAACGGGATTACTATGTATGGAGCGATGATCCTACCAAATATAAAGATGTCAGGATCATCTTTACGGATTACGAAGCATCCAACTGGACCTGGGATCCGGTTGCCCAGCAGTACTACTGGCACCGCTTTTTCCATCATCAACCCGACCTGAATTACGATAGTCCACTTGTGCAGGAAGAAATTATCAAAGTACTGGACTTTTGGTGCGATATGGGTGTGGATGGTTTCCGACTGGATGCCATCCCTTACCTGTTTGAGCGGGAAGGCACCAATGGTGAGAACCTTCCGGAAACACATGCCTATTTAAAAAGACTGCGTGCCCATATCGATAAACACCATCCCGGTATCTGTTTCCTGGCTGAAGCCAATATGTGGCCAGAGGATTCTGCCTCCTATTTCGGCGATGGCGATGAATGTCATATGAATTACCATTTTCCGGTGATGCCGCGGATGTTCATGGCCCTGCAGCGGGAAGACCGCCATCCCATTACCGACATTTTTGACCAGACACCAGCCATTCCCGATAACTGCCAGTGGGCCATTTTCCTGCGCAACCACGATGAACTGACACTGGAGATGGTTACCGACGAAGAGCGGGACTATATGTATAAAGTGTATGCAAAAGATCCCAAAGCAAGGATCAACCTGGGCATCCGCCACCGCCTCGCCCCCCTTATGGATAATGACCGGCGAAGGATTGAATTGATGAATTCCCTGTTGTTCTCCCTGCCAGGTACACCTGTTATTTATTACGGCGATGAGATTGGCATGGGCGACAACTTTTATCTTGGTGACAGGGACGGTGTTCGCACACCCATGCAGTGGTCACCCGATCGCAATGCCGGGTTTTCCAACACAAACCCTCAGCGGCTGTACCTCCCCGTTATACTGGATCCGCAATACCATTACGAATCAGTGAACGTGGAAACACAGCGGGCCAATACTTCGTCGCTTTTCTGGTTTATGAAGCGCATCATCAACATGCGCAAAAAATACAAAGCCTTCAGTCGCGGAGAGATGAAATTTCTCCCTGTGAACAATCCCAAAATCCTTGCCTTTACCCGGGAATACCAGGATGAGAAGTTGCTGATCATTGTCAATCTTTCAAAACACTCGCAACCGGCAGAAATTGATTTAGCAGAGTACAAAGGCTACATTCCCACAGAAGCATTCAGCAAAAACAACTTTCCTGTGATCAGGGAAGACCAACCTTACTTCTTCACACTAGGCCCATACGATTACCAGTGGTTCGTGCTAAAAAAGTCAGCACAGGAGATAATGGCGGAAAAAAGACTCCCGCATTTGCAGGTTGCACAGTGGGAGGACATTGTTTCCGGGGAAACACTGGAAGTAATGCAAAACCTTTTGCTTCCGGACTATGTTCAAAAAGCGGGCTGGTTTGTAAGTAAAGACAAAACCATTTACAGTACTACAATTTCTACTCATACGGCCCTGCCGATTGACGGCAGGGATGCGCAGCTTATTTTAATAGAAGTAGCTTTTGAAAGCGGCCTACCGGAATATTACCAGCTACCGCTGGTGTTTGTTGGCGAAGATGAGGCCAGGAAAATACAGGAAACGCATGCTGCCGCCATACTGGCACAGCTTACAATCAATGGAGAGTCCGGCCTGTTGTGCGACGGTATATACGTTCCGGGCTTTCAACATGCCCTGATCCATTTTATGGCTGCGCACAAGCGTTTTATGGCAGGAGGCGAAGTATTGTTTGATGCCAAGGATGAATTAAAAGACTATGTCAGCAGCACTCCCGAGATAAAGTCGAGAGTGCACAGAACAACAGAATTGCACACATCTGTTTTATACGATAACAACTATTTTCTCAAGTTCTACCGCAAAGTTGACAAAGGCATTCACCCCGATGTTGAGATCACCCGTTATCTTTCGGAGGACCTGGCTTACCCTAATATTACCCGCTATATTGGCAGCATCGAATGGCACCTGAATCATTCGATATTACAACTGGGGATGCTGGAAACCCTGGTAGAGAACCACGGCGACGGCTACCATTACATGCTGGAACGGGTTAACAATTTCATCGAACGCATCCTGGCAAGAGACAGGGCTTTGCTTGCCTCATATCCAAAACTGGGATCGTTAACAGAGCCAGTTGCTTTTGACAGCCTGCCCGAAGACGTAAAAGAATTCATTGGCGGC
This sequence comes from Flavisolibacter sp., assembly GCA_035998945.1. Lineage (GTDB taxonomy): Bacteria > Bacteroidota > Bacteroidia > Chitinophagales > Chitinophagaceae > Flavisolibacter. Next base: position 333,624 of record DASYHD010000032.1, read on the forward strand.
AATGCGGCAGAAATGGCAAGACTGATTGGTGAACGCACGGCTGAAGTTCACCTGGCCCTTGCAGGAAATACAAGCCGCGAATTTATGCCCGAAGAGTTTTCGCTGCATTACCAGCGGTCTTTGTTTTCCTCGTTCACCTCCCTTGTCCGGGAAACATGGCAGAACATAGACAGAACCTTACCGCAGCTTCCTGCCGAATTGCAGCAAGACCTCCAGGCATTCCGCGGCAAGCGAGACGAGGTTCTTTCTCTGCTGAAGCGCATTTACAGCAAGAAGTTTGATGTGCACAAAACCCGTATCCACGGCAACTTTGGTTTATCACAAATATTGTTAACCGGTAAGGACATTATCCTGCACGACTTTGGTGGCAACCCTGCTAAAGCGTTCAGTGAACGCAAGCTGAAGCGTTCGCCCCTTCGGGATGCAACTGCCATGATCCGTTCGTTTTATTATGTAGCATACGAAAGCTTTTTTACCACCACACACGTGCAGAGCAGCGAGGTCAATGAATTGTTGCCCTTTGCCGATTTCTGGGCACATTATGTAAGTGGTTTCTTTTTGAGAGCCTACCTGGATAAAGTTGAAGGACACAGGTTTGTACCGGACACCAGAGAAGATTTTGAAGTGTTATTGCAAACCTACCTGCTCGAAAATGCCTTGCAATATCTCAACATTGAATTAATAAAAAATCCTGGTCAGGCTGTGGTCCCGTTGCGCATCCTGCAGACAATCGTACCGTAAAAAGTAAGCCCCCGCCAAACGGCAGGGGCTTTTTTAACAAGCAATCATTAGACAGAGACACGAATATAGGCGTTAAATGGCTTTACTAAAAATTGGTTTTCCACTTTGTTTTCCTCTTTGCAGGTAAAGGTCAAATGCACTGCATACCACCCGAATAAAATAGTGTCCCTGCTCTGTAAGTTTTATCCCCCTCGCATCCCGTTGCACCAGCCCATCAGCGGCCAGGCTATCCAGTACGGGAAACGTATAGGCTTTTAGCAGGGGCAAATGTTCTTCGGCAAACGTAGTAGCGCCTTTGCAACTTATGTCAAGAATGTATTTTTTAAAGGCAATATCTTCTTCGCTCAGCACATAGCCTTTTTTGATGGCAAGGCGGTTGCTGTTCACGGCTGCATAATAGTCGTGCAAGGTTTTTTCGTTTTGGGCAAAAGCATTGCCTGTATCAGAAATACTGGATACGCCAAGCCCAAGCAGCATACCGGTGTTTTGGGTAGTATAACCCATAAAGTTCCGGTGCAGCCTCCCGGCGTTTCTTGCGAGGAAAAGCTCATCATGCGGCAAGGCAAAATGGTCCATGCCAATATCGGCATAGCCCGCCTGCGTAAACAGTTCCTTTCCTTTCAGGTACAACTGGATCTTTGTTTCAGCATCCGGCAGGTCGTTCTCATCAAAGAGCCGTTGTGCTTTGCTGGTCCAGGGTACGTGTGCATAACTGTAAAAAGCAATGCGGTCGGGCTTCAGTTCAATCACCTCGTTGATCGTCCGTTCAATACTTTCCAGCGTTTGCAGCGGAAGACCGTAGATAAGATCGTAATTGACAGAGGTAAACCCAACGGCCCTCGCCTCATCCGTAGCCCGTTTCACATTCACAAGTGGCTGAATACGGTTGATCACCCTTTGCACATTGGGATCATTGTCCTGCACGCCAAAGCTAATGCGGCGGAAACCCAGGCCGTACAGTGTTTTCAGGTGTTCAAAGGTGGTATTGTTAGGATGTCCCTCAATACTGAACTCGTGCCGCGGATGCACAATACTGTTTTTTAAAATCGTAGTCAGCAGGCGCTTGAGGTTCTTTGGAGAAAAGAATGTAGGTGTGCCGCCACCCAGGTGTAATTCGCGAATAACCGGCGTCTGCTTCATAAGCTGACGGTAAAGTCTCCACTCCTTTTCAATGGCCAGCAAGTATTCCTCCTCTACCGAATGATTGGTGGTAATTTTTTTATTGCAGCCACAATAGGTGCAAAGCGATTCGCAAAAAGGAAGGTGTATATAGAGACTAATGCCATTGACATGGTTCTGCTCAGCAAACTTTTGCACAAAGATGCTCTTCCATATCTCTGTATCCAGTTTTTCATTCCAAACCGGAACGGTAGGATAGCTTGTATAACGTGGCAAGGGGAGGTTGTACTTCCGCACCAACAGGGGATTCACTGTTTCATTTGGCATCATACCCCGAAAATAAAATTTCGCGGAAGCGAAAAATATGATGAAGATTAGAAATAGAGGGAACTCTGGTCAGGAGGGATGCTGTCTTTCTGCAGGCAGCCTGAAATCACAACTACCCCTGAGGAAACTCAGCAACAAGAGTAAGATCTTTTGCCACTTCCATTTATGTAAAGAAAAGTGGAAGAAACACTTTCTCCGCTTCTACATTTTAGCCTGCCTGTTTTCCTGATCAATCTGGTTATCGCTTTACCTGCCGGCTTTAGGGGTGGACTTATCGCTGCAGATTCCTTATAACCATGCCCTAGGTGGACTGGGACCCTTACTGGCTGCATTTGTTGTAACCAAAATGGAAAAGGGCCGTAAGGGTGTACACCACCTGCTGAAAAAATGGCAGGCATTCGTCCGCTGGTTTTGCTGGCCCTGGCCTTTGCCAGTCCGTTCCTGCTCTTGCTGGCTGCTGGCGGAATTCAATATGTTTTGCAAGGCCGCTTTTTGTCAGTTGACGCAATGCTTGCGACAAAAGGATTCCGCCAGTTTTAATTCTTTCTCTTTTTCCTGTGTAACCTTTTCTTTTTTGGCTTTGGAGAAGAAACAGGGTGGGCAGGTTATGCTGTACCTGTTTTGCAAAAACAGTTTTTGCCCATTGCAGCAGCTTTTGTCCTTACCGGATTCTGGGCGTTGTGGCACCTGCCGCTGTTTCTTTACCGGCCCGGTTATACCAGCATGGATGTAGCCGGTATCGTGGGCTGGATCTTAAGTCTTCTTATGGGAAGATTTATTTTATCCTGGTTTCAAAATGCAGCCTCCGGCAGCATCCTGATCTGCGCTGTTTTTCATGCTACCATCGATGTTGCTTTTACCTCCGGGGCCACTACGCAGGAGCTTTCAGGTTATATTGGCGTACTCGTTACACTGTGGGGGCTGGCGATGTTGATCCCTTTAAAAATGAAAAAGCTTTCCGCGAAAGGAAAGCTTAAACAAAGTCAGGTAACAACCTTCTCTGCCTAGTACAGCAGGTTCTTTAACTTATCCAAATTGATAATGGAGATCTTGCCGCTTTTTATTTCAATCAGACCTTCGCTTTTGAAATCACTCAGGGTGCGAATAAGTGATTCCGTAGCCGTGCCCACATATTGCGCAATGTCTTCCCTGGAAAATTCTATCAGGTTTTTTTGCCCATCCTTGTTGAATTTTTCATGGATGTCAACCAGGGCCTTGGCCACCCGCTTGCGCAGCGAGCTGTAAGCAAGATTCAACAGGCGTTCTTCTTTTTCCTTTACATTTTGGGTAACAATGCGAATGAATTTGGTGGCGATATTGATATCGCTGTAAATCATGCCCAGGAATTCTTCCCGCGGAATCTGCATAATCTCTGCATCTTCCAGGATGGTGGCGCTGTCGTCGTAATTTTTATCTTCTATTAACGCAGAATAGCCGATAAAATCGCCGGCGCTGAAAAGATCAGTAATGTATTCCTTTCCATCCTCGTGGGTTTTATAGGCTTTTACTTTCCCGCTAACGAGGTAGTAAAGAAACCGGGGCCTCTTTCCTTCCTGGTAAAGTGTTTGTTTTTTATTGAAGCTTTCTATTGCATATTGATCGGAAAGGTGCTTGAGCAGACCGGTGTCCTTTACGTCTTTTACAAACTGCGCCAGGCCCTGTGGAGAGGATGCGTAATTCTGTTGCAGCACTTCGGCCTTTTTCAGCCGTACTTCAATGGCGTTCAGCAGTTCAATATCTTCAAATGGCTTTGTTACATAATCATCGGCGCCCATCTCCATGCCTTTCCGGAAATCGCTGCGTTCAGTTTTGGCTGTTAAAAAAATGAAAGGGATATTTTGCGTATCCGCATTTTTGCGAAGCAAGTGCAGCACACCATATCCATCCAGTTCCGGCATCATAATATCACATACAATGACATCGGGTTTTTCTTTGGTTGCTACTTCTACGCCCCGCTTGCCGTTTTCGGCAGTGAGGGTTTTGTAGCCTGCCAAGTCCAAAATCTCGGCAGTGTTTTCACGTAAATCGTTGTTGTCGTCAATTACCAGGATTGTTTTCGCCATTTTGAATCTCATTTATGGGTATTGTTACAGTAACCGTAGTGCCTTCACCCAATGCACTCTTCAAATTTATAGAACCGCCGATTAATTCGGTGTATCGTTTTACAATATGCAGACCAAGGCCTGTACCCTGAATGTTGATAGCGTTCCTGCCGCGAAAGAACGAACTGAAAAGGTGCTCCTGGTCTTCTTGCGAAATACCAATACCCTTGTCTGTTACACTGATAGTTGCTGTGCCGTCCAGCACCTTACTTTCCACATCAACCGTCGCATTTTCCTCAGAGAACTTCAATGCATTGGAAATAAGATTGATCAGGATATTCTTTAGTAGCTTTTTGTCGCTGTATACATCGTCGGTACCTTGATGATTGTACTTAATTTCCTGGCCATTGCGCACCATTCCCCTTACTTCATCAATCGTATCATGTATAGCCTCCGACAACTGGAAATGGCCTTTTTGTGCGCCAATCTTTCCTTCGTCCAGTTTACCCAGGCTGAGAAAATCTTCCAAAAGATCATTCAGGTGTTTTACGCTTTCCTTGATCCGTTTCACGTGTTTGTCCCGGTTGGGCTGCTGCTCGGTGGTGGTGTATTTGCCAATCAGCGAAGCAGACGAAAGTACAGAGCTTAACGGCGTACGAAACTCATGCGAAGCCATTGAAACAAATCGGCTTTTGATCTCGTTGAGCTGGCGTTCCTTATCTAACGCTTCGCTCAATTCTGCCTGCGATTGCTCCAGCCGCTGCAGCGCTTCCTTTAAAATAATGGTCCGCTCTTCCACTTTTGCTTCCAGCTCTGTGTTCATGCGGCGTATATCATTGGTTACTTTTTCCAGCTGCTTTTGCTGCTCCAGCATGCTTCGTTCAATTTCTTTCCGGTGCGTAATGTCCACCACAAAAGCAATTACATATTGCTTTTCGTTCTGCTGATAGGAACTAAGGCTCACTTCTACCGGGAAACTGCTGCCGTCTTTTTTCTGCCCGAACAAGTCACGGCCTGAACCCATCTCGCGGTTAGAAGGATGCTTATAAAATCCATCCCGCAACTGCACATGGCCAGCACGGTACCGTGTGGGAAGTAATACCTCTACCTTCTGCCCCACCAGTTCTTGTGGCGTGTAACCAAACATATTACAGGCCGATGGATTGACCAGTACAATGGAGGCTGTCTGATCGGCCAGGATAATGCCTTCGGTGGCGTTTTCAAAAAGAGATGTCATGTGCGATTTATCAAACTGCATGCTTCGCAAAAGGCCTTTGATATATAGCACTATCAGTGTGGAGAACAGAATCAGTACAAACAGGAAAATGTATTCAGCCCAGGACGTTTCGGTTCCCCTGCCCAGTTTATTCCAGGCCAGAAAACCAAATACGATGGCGCTGCTGCCAATACCGGCAATAAGGGTTGAGCTGGGCGTAGGAACAAACACCGAAAAAAAGATCACTACCAGCAGACCGCTGAGTGTAATGCTGTAACCGGGCATAAAGAATGCCAGCGCAATGGTTAAAATGAACACCAGCACTGCATACACAGTGGCCCTGCGGCGTGAAAGTTGAGGCATCGTCACAAATGAATCGCTTTGCACAAACTTAAGGCAGATGTCTTATAGTTGCAGCAGGCTCTTTTCCATTTCCAGCACCCTGGGAAAAAGAATGTTATTTTCAAGATGCTTGTGCTGCACCATATCTGCATCAAATTCTTTCATTTTATTGTATAACACCTGGTAATTGGTGCAGGCATCGGGCACAAATGAATAGTTTCCGGTCAGTTCCCGCAAATGCTTTAAATGGATAGCAATCCGGCCATGTTCAACTTTTACCATATCTGCCAAAGGCTTGCTCATGGTACGGACAAACAAATTACCGTACACTTCTTTACGGTTGTATGTATTAATAATTTGCTTTACATAAGGAAAAATGCTTTCCTCTTCCCGGGCGGTGTGCTCTTCTACTTCGGAAGCCAGGTGGTTGAAAGTTTCCTGTACAGCGGCCAGATGCGGAAACTTTTTCAGGTGACCGGGTACATAGCTGTTCATTAAACTTTTCAGGGATGGCAGCACATTCCTGATATAACCATGGTGAACATGTGTAATATAATCGATCAGGAAAGCCAGCGGCCATTGGGCGAAGGCAGTGGAACTTGGCAAGGCAAAATTCCGGGTAGCCTGTTCCAGGTCTTCCTCCAATACTGTTTTGTCTATTTTGTGCAAAGCACACGCTTCCTCCAGCGGCAGGTCTCCGCCGCAACAATAGTTTATGCCATATTTTTTAAATACGTCTGCCGTACGATAATCATTTCGTACAATCTGAGAAACTGTTTTCCTCATGATGCTAACTGGTTTGCCTGTATGATTAAATAAATGGTTGATGGTGGGTGGTAATGCTTTCCAGAAAATCAGCCTTATCACCTTTCAGCAGGTCGCCAATGGTTGTATTGGACAAAAGATGGCGTAACTGCTCCTTCACCACTTCCATCTGACCATGTAACGGGCAGGGGTTGGAATGGTGACAAGCCTGCATGCGCAGCGAACAGTTCTGAAACGTATCTGGTCCGTCTGTGAGGTTAAAAATTTCAATCAGTTGTATGGACTCTGTCTCAGGCGTCAGTGCAAATCCTCCGGTTTTCCCTTTTGAAGAAGATAGCACGCCAGCTTTAGCCAGCTTTTTAAGAATCTTGCCCATAAAATGCCGGGGTACAGCCAGCTTTTCGGCAATTTCTTCCGCCTGTACAAATGGTCTTGTATCATCTACCATTGCGATATACAAAACGCCCCTCACTGCATAACCAAACGATTTGGAAAAGATCATACCTAACCATAATAATGGGCAAACTTACCTGATGCAGTTTTGCAGAAACATGATTTTCATCAGTATGGTTTTTGATTCTGCTTCGCGGACTTTATCTGGCTGCAACAGAACTTGCAGCCGTTTCTATCCCTGACTGAATACAGGGTGCCATGGAACATTTCTTGCCAAAATCCTGATAGCATGCAAAGAAAAAAAAGCTTTTGGATAGGACTCAGCCTGCTGAATTTATGCCTGATTGCCCTGTTTGGGCTTTTGATGCGGAGCAAGATACTATTCCCTATACCTTTTCTGGATTACCGTAACCTGCTCAGTGCCCACTCCCATTTTGCTTTTGGCGGTTGGGCGGGGCTGGCCTTATTGACTTTGTTGATTTACGATGTATTACCTGCTGAAAAAGGAAGGAAGAAGATCTATCAAGCAGTTTTGTGGGGGATCGAAACTTCTTCGCTGGGCATGGCATTCTCCTTTCCGTTCTGGGGATATACGGCCGTATCCATTGGCTTTTCAACCCTGTATATTCTTATTACCTATGTTTTTGGTTGGGTATTCTGGAAAGATATCCTGCGCCAACAAATACACCCGGCAGTTAAACTAACCAGTCTTGGCGCCGTAGCGTCGTTATTATTATCGGCAATTGGTCCCGCTATTCTGTCCTATATTCTTCTTACAAATTCCACCAACTCCTTGCTCTATCGCGATGCGATCTATACCTTTCTGCATTTTCAGTACAACGGCTTTTTTACACTGACCATTTTCGCAACACTCTTCTCTTCCTGGTTAAAAAAAAGGGGCACCCTTCCTCCGGCAGCAAAAAGATTCACCGTTTTCCTGCTGTTATCATTGGTGCCTTCCCTTTGCCTGGCATTGCTCTGGCACAATATGACTATATTTTATGTGTTGGGTGCCTTAGGCTGCTTATGCATCCTGCTGGGTGTTTTTTTCTTTATTCCACTTTGTAGGGAGAGTTCCCGTAATGGTCACTTTTCTCAACCAACTGCCCGGCTGTTATGGACAGCGGCGGCTATTTCTTTTGTGTTGAAAATGATCCTTACTATTGGTACGATCTACCCACCTCTTGGCAATGCGGTTTATGGAGCCAGGCCTGTCATTATTGGTTTTTTACACTTGGTGTTCCTGGGTTTTGTTTCCTTTTTTATTTTAAGTACTGCCATTGAAGATGGCTTTTTTAACCGGCACCGGAAGACAATCGTTTGGCCCTTTTACCTTTTTGGATTTGGTGTACTTTTCAACGAAGCCTTTTTGATGATCCAGGGCCTGGAGATACTGCTGAAAACGAACTCTCCTATTTATTATTGGCTGCTTTGGATAGGTGCCATTCTCTTGTTTTTGGGAGCGCTGGCAATGTCATATGCATTCTACGCTATCCATCGGGCAAACAAAAAAGCCGTAGCATCGGCTACGGCTCCTTCGTAAATCAAACAAACAATCAAAACTAGTTCTTACCGTCATTCTTCCGCATAAACTCCAGTACAGAGCGGGCATCATCGTCGCTCAGGCTCTGGTTAGGCATGCGCACCAAACATTCCTCCAGCATTTTTTGAGCAGCCGCATCTTTTTCAATCATTTCATCTGTATTGGTCACGAAGTTCATGATCCACTCCGGCGTTCTGCGATCAGTAACCTTGGCAAAGCCTGGCCCTACAAGCTTTTCATCTGTCAGTTTATGACAGGAGGCACATTTTACTTCATAAATATTTTTCCCCTTGGCTACCATTCCCTCGTCCAGCGGATGTGTCAGCTCCACGTTCTGAAATTTTCCAATGCCCTTATCACTTCCTGCATTGTTGGTTGCGGTTGAATTATCGGTGGAAGTTGTTGTACCGGTAGTTGAGTCTGTACTGGTGGTGCTATCGCCGCTATTACAAGCCACAAGACCGGCAACAGCCGCTACCATAAAAAAAGAGGCAAAACGCTTTTGATTCATAACTGTCAATTTTAAGTTCAATAATAAGCTGTTAAAAAACATGATAAAATTGTGCCAGTCGCAAAGAAGAAAAAGCTGACGAAAATCACCCCAGTACCTGAAAAAAGACATAAATGTCTTTTTTCAGAATCTTACACTCCTGCAATACGCTTTCCAGCAATCTGGAAGCATCCATAAATTACCGGCTTTGTTGGACTTAATCGCTGTCTGTCTGCGTCTCATTTCCTGTGGTAACATCCGGCACAATCACCGAGTCATTCACCAGCCTTGTGGAGTCTGTTATGGCCTCCGATGGTGGATGTATTACAGATGGATTTTTCAATTCAGCATCGGCTTGATGATTGTTATTCCCGCATGAAGAAACAACTACCAGCATAAATACTAAAACAATAATTGAAGGAGATTTCATACCAATATATTATAGCAGTTGGTTGGCAAAAATTCTGTGCCAGTAATAGATAATGTCCTTCTTGCAAGTAGAAACAAAGGTGTAAACAAAAGTCAGAAACAACGAGGCGAATTGGATCTGCAGCGGATCAGCCTACCTGAGTAATATCATCTTTCGAATTGACAGCCATCACTACAACCGCATCAGCTGCAAAATACTTTTGTCCTTATAAGACATCAATGTCTTAATTGATTCCTACTAACAGATCAACATTCTTAAAACAAATTTTATGTACATCTCCCTCCCAAAACTCATGGCCTCTGTAGCATTCACCGCTGTTACAGCGGGGGCCCTGTTTAGTTGCAAACCCAAAGGAGCTGAAGCAGCTGTCAGCGGTGATGCAGCGGCAAAAGCTTATGTAGCTCCAGGCAAGTACGATGAGTTCTACAATATCGTTTCCGGCGGTTTCAACGGCCAGATTGGTATTTATGGTATTCCTTCGGGCCGCCTGTTCCGTATCGTTCCTGTTTTCTCTGTAAGCCCTGAAAGTGGTTATGGTTACTCCGAAGAAACCAAGCCGATGCTGAACACTTCACATGGCTTTGTGCCCTGGGATGACCTGCACCACATTGCGCTTTCGCAAACCAATGGTGAACACGATGGACGCTGGGCGTTTGCCAATGGTAACAACACGCCCCGCCTTGCTCGTATCGACCTTTCTACGTTCCGTACATCGGAGATCATCGAAATCCCGAACAGTGCAGGTAACCACGCATCGCCTTTTATCACGCAAGGTTCTGAATATGTTGTGGCGGCAACACGTTTTTCCGTTCCGCTGGAACAGAATGCAGACGTTCCCATCAATACATATAAAGAGAACTTCAAAGGTTCTGTCAGCTTTATCTCTGTTGATCAGAAGACTGGTGGCATGAACCTGGCATTCCAGATTCGCACACCGGGAGTAAATTTTGACCTTTCCCGTGCCGGTAAAGGCAAGTCACATGGCTGGTTCTTCTTTAGCTGTTACAACTCCGAAAAAGCCAATACCCTGCTGGAAGTAAATGCTTCTGCAAAGGACAAGGACTTTATCATGGCTGTAAACTGGAAGAAGGCGGAAGAATACCTACGTGCTGGAAAAGCCAAAAAAGAAAGCGTTCGTTATGCACACAACGTATATGATGAAAATTCGCATACGGCAACTTCTACGATCAAGAATGAAGTCCTCGTGTTAGATCCAAAAGACTGTCCTGATATGGTGTACATGATCCCATGTCCTAAATCGCCCCATGGTACCGACGTAGATCCTTCCGGCGAATACATTGTAGGTTCCGGAAAGCTGGCTGCGTTGATCCCAGTGTTTTCTTTCACAAAGTTTCAGCAGGCAATTGCCAACAAAAGCTTTGATGGCGATTACGATGGCATTCCTGTAATTAAATACGAAGCTGCCCTGCATGGCGAAGTGCAGAAGCCGGGTCTCGGACCTTTGCACACCGAATTTGACGCTAACGGTAATGCTTATACATCTTTCTTTGTTTCTTCTGAGATTGTAAAGTGGAACCTGAAAGACCTGAAAGTCCTGGACCGCGTGCCTACGTACTATTCAATTGGTCACCTGTCAGTTCCTGGTGGTCCTACCAGCAAACCTCACGGTAAATACGTGATTGCTTACAACAAAATCACCAAAGACCGTTACCTGCCAACAGGTCCTGAGCTGACACAAAGTGCACAACTGTACTCCATCGAGGGCGACAAGATGAAACTAATTCTTGATTTCCCAACCACCGGTGAACCGCACTATGCAGAAGCCATTCCGGCTAGCCTGCTACGCGACAAACAACGGAAGATCTACAAGATTGAAGAAAATACGCACCCCTATGTAGCCAAAGGCGAAGGCCAGGCCAAGGTGGTTCGCGAAGGCAACAAAGTGCATGTGTACATGACCGCTATTCGTTCGCACCTTACACCAGATAACATTGAAGGTGTTCGGGTGGGCGACGAAGTGTACTTCCACGTAACTAACCTTGAGCAAGACTGGGATGTACCGCATGGTTTTGCTATCAAAGGCGCTAATAATGCCGAGTCCCTGATCATGCCGGGTGAAACACAAACCATCAAGTTTGTTCCGGACAGAGTAGGCATGTATCCTTTCTACTGTACCGACTTCTGTTCAGCACTGCACCAGGAAATGCAGGGATACCTAAGGGTATCGCCAGCCGGCAGCAATGTACCGCTTGCCTACAGCACCGGTACCAACAAACCGGCTTCAACATCAAAAGGTGACACCACCAAAAAAGCCGCAACCAAACCCTAGTTTATCACCAAAGCATCCCCTTGTTCGGACCTAAACTTCCGGACAATGGGATGCTTCAATAAAAGCTGTTTTATGAAAAAAATTTTTGTCTTTGGAATGACCTCTTTGTTATTGTGGGCCTGTAATGCTGCCACGTCTGAAATGACTACCGCAACAGATACAGAAGCCGCTCTGAGTGGTGGACAATCTGCCGTAGTTGACGATGAATCGGCAAAAGATGTTGTAAAGATAGCGGCAGGGTCTCCCGATCACACGACACTTGTTGCTGCAGTTAAAAAAGCAGAGTTGGTGGATGCACTTTCCAATGCAGGACCGTTTACTGTGTTTGCACCGGTTAATGCAGCGTTTGATAAACTGCCTGCAGGTACAGTTGACAATCTGTTGAAACCCGAAAACAAAGAAAAACTCCAGGACATTTTACAATACCACGTTTATGTGGGTAGTCTGAATACAAACCTGATGCAGGATGGCCAAATCCTGAACCAGGTAAATGGAGGCAACATTACCATCAGCAAAGATGCTGAAGGCAAAATAAAAATCAACAACAGTGCTACGATAGTAGCCAGCATACCGGCCTCAAATGGTATTATTCATGTGATTGATGCAGTATTACTACCGCCGGCAAACTAACCTAACCAAACCTATTATCCGGGGCTAAAAAGCTCCGGATAATTTTAAAAACACCCGATAGTATGAAAAAGATGAGCACTATTTCCAGGACATTGATAGCAGTTGCATCGGCAGGCATGATTGCAGTCTTCTTCTTACCCGTATGGGCCATATATCTTGTTGCTCCGCAATATCCCGAAGGACTTGAAATGAATATCTGGCTGACAAAGATCACAGGCCAGGTAGACATCATCAACGGCTTAAACCATTACATCGGCATGAAACATATCAGTGCAGACATGTTTCCCGAATTTGGTTATATGAAATACATTCTTGCCGGTTTTATCGTATATGGATTGCTGGTAGCAATCATCGGCAGCCGTAAGTTTTTACTCTCCCTTCTTGTACTAACGGTTGCCTTGGCCGGTGCTGCCCTCTACGATTTTTACCAGTGGGGATATGATTACGGCCATAACCTTGACCCAAACGCAGCCATTAAAGTACCAGGCTTCAGTTATCAGCCACCCGTCATCGGCCATAAAACCTTACTGAACTTCGATGCCTACTCCTACCCTGACACAGGCGGATGGATCATTACCATCAGCGGTGCCATTTTCTTTCTGGTTTATTTTTATGAATGGTACAAAAGCAGGAAGCAGGTTCAGCAAACACCTTCTTCCCTATCAACCTCTAAAGCGAAAGTTGCTGTAGCTACGTTAGCTGTGGTTCTGATTTCTTCCTGCAATACGCAACCCGAGCCATTTGTTATTGGCAAAGACCTCTGTGAAGATTGTAAAATGACCATTATGGAGCCGCAATTCGGCGCCGAAATCATCACCACGAAAGGAAGAATATTCAAGTTTGACGACCTCCATTGTGTAGTGAACTATATCAACAAAGACAAAATAGCTCAGAACGATATAAAACAAACCGTAGCTGTAGATTATAATAATCCTACCCAGTTTGTAAATGTTTCAGAAGCCTCATTTGTCACCAGTCCGCAATTAAAAAGCCCGATGAACAGCAATACGGCTGCCTTTGCCACCAAAGAAGCGGCTGCGAAAGTGACAAGCCAAACCGGCGGCACCTTGAAAGACTGGAACTCAGTACTGAAACCATAAGAACCTGACAAATCAATGAAGCAACTTCTTACCATACTCTTTATTTTCCTTGCAGTGCAAGCCCTGTCGCGGACGATTACCGTGGGTGCAGGTGAAGTTATCAAAACTGCTCGTGAAGGAATAAACGCTGCAGCTGATGGTGATACGGTAATCCTGAAAAAAGGCATTTACAAAGAAGGCAACCTGCAACTCACAAAATCCATTTTCCTGATTGGTGAAGAAGGTGCCGTACTAGATGGGGAAAATAAATATGAAATTCTGACCATTAGCGGAGAAGGCGTTGTGGTAAAGGGGCTCCGGTTTCAATACTCAGGCTACTCCAGCATGAACGATTACGCTTCCATCAAATTGGTAGATGCATCGTTTGTCCTGCTCGAAAACAACGTTATCGATCAGGCCTATTTTGCCATCCATATTGCCAATTCTACCTATTGCGTAGTGCGGAACAACACCATCTCCGGCCTGACAAAAACAGAGCAAACATCGGGCAATGGCATTCACCTGTGGAAGTGTGAGAACATGCTGGTAAAGGGAAATACAGTGCAAGGTCACCGTGATGGCATTTATTTCGAATTTGTCACGCATTCTACAATTGAGGACAACAACAGCTTCAACAACATTCGTTACGGTCTTCACTTTATGTTCTCCAATAACGACAGCTACATCGGCAACACCTTTACCGGCAACGGTGCCGGCGTGGCCGTGATGTATTCGCACCATGTACTGATGCATAGCAACCGCTTTCAGCAGAATTGGGGACCCAATGCATATGGACTCCTGCTGAAAGAAATTAACGACTCAAAAATTATCAGCAATACGTTTGACAAAAACACAGTTGGCGTGCTGATGGAAACCACCAACCGAATTGAAGTTTCCAGCAATAATTTCAGAAACAATGGTTGGGCGTTGCGCATCCAGGCTAGCTGCGATGACAACCTGGTGCAACAAAACGATTTTGCAGCCAACACATTCGATGTTGCCACCAACGGCAGCTTAACACTAAATCGGTTTGTACATAATTATTGGGACAAATATGACGGATACGATATGAACCGCGATGGCATTGGCGATGTACCCTACCACCCGGTAAGTATGTATTCAATGGTAATAGAACAGAATCCAAATGCGGTGATCCTGATGCGAAGCTTTATGGTGACATTGCTGGACAAGGCTGAAAAAGCCATTCCAAGCCTTACACCGGAAAACCTCGTAGATGAAGCGCCGGTAATGAAAATGATTTCGAGATGATACAAATAGAGAACCTACAAAAGCGCTTTAAAAAGCTGCAGGCCCTGAATAAGATAACGGTGAACTTTCAGAAAGGACAGGTGATTTCCCTGATTGGTCCAAATGGTTCGGGTAAAACAACCTTAATCAAAAGCATTCTGGGGCTTGTAAAACCGGATGCCGGAAAGATCACTTTCAATGGCATACCGGTAGAAAAAGATATTGCTTACCGGCGCAACATTGGTTACATGCCGCAGATTGGTCGCTATCCGGATAACATGACGATTGGCCAGTTATTCAGCATGATGAAAAACCTTCACAGCGATCGAAAAGAACTGGACGAAGAACTGTTTCACAGCTTCAGGCTGAATACAATGCTGGAAAAACCTATGAAAGGATTGTCCGGCGGTACACGGCAAAAGGTCAGTGCAGCCCTGGCATTTATGTTTGACGCAGACGTGTTAATCCTGGATGAGCCAACAGCCGGCCTGGATCCACTTTCGTCGGAAACGTTGAAAGAAAAGATTCTTAAAGAAAAGCAGAAAGGGAAACTCATTCTTATCACTTCGCACATCCTGACCGACCTGGAAGAACTCACAACTGATGTATTGTACCTGCAGGACGGACAGGTAGTGTTTTATAAATCGCTTGAGAATCTTTTTGACCTTACTGGTGAAGACAGGCTGGGAAAGGCCATTGCCTACTTTATGCGATACGGCATCAAACCCAAAGAACTGCACCAATTGAAAATAGCAAAATAACCGTCAAATGTGAGACATCAAACAAATAATCACGTTTGCCGTTTCACCCAAAAACAAGATCATGCTCAAATTATCCAAATACGTTCTTTACGATATACTCCGCAACAAGGTTGTGCTTGCCTATACCGCTTTCTTGTTGCTCGTTTCTTTTTCCCTCTTCCAGATGGAAGAAAATAGCAGCAAAGCCGTACTGAGTTTATTGAATATTGTTCTTATTGTAGTGCCGCTGGTGAGCATGGTATTCTCCACCATTCACTGGTATAATTCTTACGAATTTATTGAACTGATGCTGACGCAGCCCATCAGCCGCCGAAAGGTATTGCTCAGTGAGTTTGCTGGTATCGGTTCCTCTCTGGTGACTGCTTACCTGGTGGGTGTAGGCATACCGGTGTTACTCTACAACTTCGACAGTACAGGACTTGCCCTCCTGTTGGTGGGAAGCCTGCTTACATTGGTGTTCACGGCAATCGCTTTTTTTGCTTCTATCAAATCAAAGGACAAAGCCCGTGGCATTGGTGCTGCCCTCCTGCTGTGGTTTTATTTTGCCCTCATCTTTGATGGCCTTCTCCTGTTGGTGTTGTTTACATTTTCAGATTACCCGCTGGAGAAGATCATTCTTGCACTCTCTTCATTTAACCCCATTGACCTGGGCCGCATTTACCTGATGCTGCAGATGGATGTCAGCGCTTTGATGGGATATACCGGTGCTGTATACAAAGATTTTTTTGGCAGCCAGATGGGACTGTTTTATACACTGGGTATTATGTTGCTGTGGATCATTGCGCCTTTGCTACTGTCCATCCGCACATTCAATAAAAAAGACTTGTAAGGCGGCAACCAACCCGCTTTTACTGAGCATCGCATTTGATACAGAAACAGGAATTCTACTAATCTTAAATTGGCAACAGGCAAGTGCTGTACGCATTGCCTGTTCTGCTTTTCGGCCAAACCTAAAGAATGCTATCTAATCTAAAATGGTATAAAGTTCATTTTGCTTTTGACTCTCCTTTTTACCGGAAGCCTTGTTTTGCGATCGTAAACCAGAGAGCATCAGTGCAACACCCACAGGGAAAAAGACACTACAGGCCAAGATGATTTCCAGATAAGAAGGGATACTGAACAAATAGACCGAACCAATTACCTGTAACACCAACAGGCTTTCTGTACTAAGAAAGGAAAAAAGAAAAAGGGCAATTCCCAGCTGTGTTGATGGATTCCGCTTCAGCACACTTGCAAAAACAAAAAGACTGACGAATCCTAACAGTACCAGGTGCAGGTAAGCAATTACCAGGTTGCGGTATTCGTACGCTAACTGAGCGATCACTGGAAAAGCACTGAAGAATTGCAGCAGGCTTTTTAGAACAAAAGCAGTAAGTGACAACGACAACAGAACCGAATTTTTAAACTTTACCTTAACTGCATCTAGTAAAAGAAAGATAACGGCGCCAAGCTGCAGCAGGGCTGCGGATCCGCCAAGCCAATTGAAAACTACAGAAGGCTGATGCCACAGCACAGAAAGCGCATAAGCTGGTATCAAAGCAGTATTCAAAAGCAGCAATACTTTTCGGCCATGAACAGCCTCACACCTTTTCTCCAGCATCCTGTAAAGAAATGCAAGTACCAGGAACGTAAAAAAACCATTGTACTGGAAGTGCAGGTAAAAATAAATAGCATCAAAATACAGAGGGCTCCCGCTTTTACCCATCGCTATCAGCGGTCCAATTGCAAACGGTCCAATAGAAGATAAACAGGCATAGAACAGCCCCCATTGTACAAAACGGTGCGGCACTGTCTTCGGCAAAGAAGCAAGCGCTTTTCGTATGATAATCGTTAGATAAACCGTTGCCACAATTGCCAACGTGGAAAAAGAAATACTAATGACTTTATAACCCTGGAACGGAAACGCAACCAGCATACCATATGTAGACAGAACAATCAATGCCGCAACATTCCGCCAGTGACGGTATGGGATTCTCTCCTTTATAGCAGGAAAGGCCTTCATTAACAGGGCAAACAGTACCAGCATCACCCAGCCGCTAAAGGCGAAATGCGAATGACCGTGCAAAACATTTTTATATGCAAACGGAAAAGAAGAGAGAAAAGGAAAGGTTCGCAGCAAAACTCCCAGTAAAGCAACCAGCAACAGGTTTACAAACGAAAGCGTCAACAGGCGTTGCTGTAATTGGCTTTTCTTCACATTGTCAACACTGGTGCAAAAGGGCATGCACAAAGGTCCTGCATCCGTTTTCCTTTTCTGCTTTCAGCACTCAAAGGAATAACTGATTTTTATCAGTCTTCAGTTTTGATAACAATTTCTGCTTTGGAACTACCTATTATCAAACAGGATATTCATTGCAAAATGAAAAAGGTCTCGTGCAGAGACCTTCCTTTTTTACATTGCTTCCGGGGCTTCTTCACCGGATCGGTTGAAACGATCCTTTACTTTTCCAAAAGCGTCATCGGCTTTGTCTCGGATGTCGTCAACTGTGTCCAGAAAACCTTCTTCATCAGAGAGATACCATACTACGCCGGCAACGGCGGCGGCAACCAGGGCGCCTACTAGAATTTTATTCATCTTGATTGGTTTGGGTGCGTTTAACAATTTCACAAGGCCAGAACCACAACATTAAATTACGTCATTACGCTATAAAATCTGCCAACATTCCTATTTTAATCTTTCATAGCTGCGACGGTAATCATATTGAAGATCTTCGTGCATGCTCACGATAGCAGCATCGATTTTCTTTATTTGGTTATAATAAATTTTAGCTAATAGCGTGCTGCGTTTCCAGTCCAGCTTTAGTTCCTGGAAGTTGGTGCAGAAGTGCAGCAACACTTCCGTCTCCACCGTCTTATCGCCGGCATAACGGATATAGCGATTGGCTGTACGCAAGGCCTTCCGGATCGTTTTTTTTGCAAAGAACACGCTGCTCGTATTTACGGCTGCAAAGGTCTCGTCCAGTTCTTCTTTTACACTGTTGATATAGTGCGGCAGGTCATCAGATTCGAAAAGCAAAAAGGTAAGTAGTTCCTTGTTCTCCTTTTTGTAACGGGAAAGACGGAGACAAAGATCCATCAGGTCTTTTTTGTCCAGGTCTTTTAACCGCTGCTTGATCTCGTTTGCCGTTGCTGCTTTCATACTGTTTGCTTAATCCAGTGGAATAGGTAACCGGTGCTGACGACTGCCATCTTTTGCGCTGGTTTCAAACAATACCAGATGCCTTATGGAATTGGATCGTTTCTTTGCGGCTGTCACCAGGAAAGAAAAATCACCCCAAGCCGGAGCACCTGCCGCCGTACTTTCAAACCCGCTTGCCAGTTCGTAATGACCATCTTCTACTATCCAGCCGAAACGGGCTTCAAAAATCTGTCCCTGACCGGAAACACGGAAAGTGCTATCATCCACTTTTTCCACGTTTACGTTACGAAAACGTTCATTGCTATAAATTTTACGTCTTGGCAAATTGGCTGTTGTGTCAGCAATTGGCCGCGGAGAAACAGGGCTATCAGCTGTCTTCCTACTTGTCGTATCATCTGTAACAGTATTGGCAGTGCCGGAATCCGGGTTGCCACAGGCTACCAATAACAGTAAGGTTATAGCGGTAACAACTCTCATCGTTCAAAAATAGGCAGCTCCACCGTATGGTGATAAAAATCATGAATAGCATTGAGTAAAGTAACCCTGGCGCCACCATAGAAAAGAGACATTTGTGTCTTAAATGAAACTGTTCCTTGTTCCAATATTGATTCTTCTTATGGCTACCCAGGCTTTCAGCAAATGGGTAATCCTGTTGGAGTTTAACCGGAACAGGGATTTTATTGCGCAGAACCTTTGCGAGAACAAAGCAAGACCACAATTGAAATGCGGCGGAAAATGCCAGTTGACGAAATCGCTGGAAAAAGAAGAAAAGGGATCTTCTTCATCCCAATCTGCCAAGTCAGGTTTTGCTGAAATATTGTTTGTGCCGGCAACACCGGGTGAACAAACCGTCACAGTTGCAGCACTCAATTTCTTTCAATGGCCATCATTTCTTTCCAGCATCCTTGCTGCACCACCACGAGCCATCTTTCATCCCCCGGCTTAGACATAGACTGTTATAATCCGCTATTGCTCCTTTCATTATTTCATTCAACCGAAACATTTATCATGTTATACCTATACAGGTTACTGGCAGTCGTCATGCTGCTATTAGCCGCCTCAACCCTCTCTGCACAGAAAACCGTTAAAGGAAAAATCATTGATGCCATAACCAAAGAACCCATCAGCGGCGCCTCTATTCAATGCTCCGGTGCCGACTGCAGTTGCGGTTGCGCCACATCGGCCACCGGTGAGTTTGAAATGCATTGCCGGAACTGTAAATCACTTACGGTTTCTTATATCGGTTACCAGCCACAGGTTATTTCGGTGGAAGCCGACAACAGCCTGGTATCGCTGATTCCGGCAGCCTCTTTACTGAACGAAGTAGTGATTTCTGCTAACCATCAGCCCGTGCGGCGTGCCGAAGCGCCGGTTGCCATAACGAATATCAGTACAAAGACTATCATGGACGCCAAACCCATTACCGTAGACCAGGTGCTGAACAAAGTAAGCGGCGTTTACATGGTGAACCTGGGCAATGAGCAGCACCAGATGAGCATCCGTCAGCCAATGACAACAAAGGGTTTGTTTTTGTACCTCGAAGATGGAATCCCTGTTCGCACAACCGGTTTGTTTAACCACAATGCACTGCTGGAAATGAATATGGCTGCCGTAAAAAACATTGAGGTTATCAAAGGGCCATCTTCGTCGCTTTATGGCAGCGAAGCTATTGGTGGTGTGGTGAATTTCATCACAGTTTCGCCAACTGCCATTCCGTTATTCAAGCTTTCTGCACAGGCTAACAGCCTTGGTTATACGCGAACTGATTTACAAAGCAGTGTTACCACCGGCAAACTGGGTGTCGCTGTCAATGGCTATTATGCGCAGCGCCGAAATGGATTTACCGAATACAGCGATTTTACAAAAGCTACATTCACCCTGCGCCTGGACTATGCACTCTCCAAAACAACATCACTCACCAACAGCCTGACATGGATGCAGTACCGGAGCGACATGGGTGGCTCTATTGACAGTTCCCGCTTTGCCAACCGATCCTTCACCAGCCAGCAAACTTTCACCTATCGCAATGTAGATGCCCTGCGCTATCGCTCTACACTGAATCATACGTGGAATGAAAGGAGCAAAACATCACTTTCGGTGGTATACCGCGACAATACCATTGCGCAAAATCCGGCGTACAGTATAAAAAATGACTATCGTCGTTTAAGTAATGGCTCATGGACCGGCAACAAAAGCCTTGCACATGGAGAAATCAACAGCAGTTCATTTAACAGCTATGCCGTGGTGGCACAGCATAAGCAGAATCTTGCATGGAAGAATACAGTGATTGTAGGTGGTTTTAGTACAGATTTCAGTCCTTCAGTGTATCGTGCCAGTTACATCCGCATCGGAGTTGATTCGTTGCGCAATAAATATGTGAGCTACACGCAACCTGATAGTGTTCTGACCCATTATCAAAACAATGTAAATAACTACGCAGCCTTTGCCAATGTTGAATTTTCACCTCTTCAGAAACTGCGAATCGTCGCTTCACTGCGCTATGACCTGTTCCGGTACAACTTTGACAACTTCCTGAAGCCATCTTCTTTCAGTGGCTCAGCCGATACGCTCAACACGTTTGGTGCGGTAAGCCCCAAAATCGGCTTTACCTATAACTTCTCCTCCCGCACAGGTGTGTATGCCAACTACAGCCAGGGTTTTGTTCCACCGCAGGTAACGGAAATGTACCGTGGTGTAAAAGTTCCGAATCTCTCACCTGCCATTTTTTACAACTACGAGATTGGGGGTTGGGCAGAGATCATCAAAAACAAACTTGTAGGTGATATCAGTATCTATGAATTAAAGGGCACCAACGAGATTGTGTCTGTCCGCCTGGATGATGGCTCTACCGAAAACCGGAACACCGGCCAGACAGCACACCATGGAATTGAGTTGGGGGTGAACGCCACACCGGTGAAAGACATAACCATTCGTTTTACCGGCGCATACAGTCAGCACCGCTTTACCGAATTTATTGAGAAAGGTGTTAGCTACAGTGGCAAACAAATGAACGGTGCACCGGCCTGGATGCACAATGCGGAAATCTGGTACAAGCCATCGTTTGCAAAGGGGCTGCGTGTGGGTATTGAATGGCAGAAATTGGGCAGTTATTTTATGGATCCTGCCAATACTACGAAGTACGATGGCTTCAATGCCTTTCATCTGCGGACTGGATACCAATGGAAGGCTGCTGAAGTATGGGTGAATGTGATGAATGCTACCAACCGTTATTATGCATTTGCTGCCAGCCGCAGTAACACCGGGTTCAATTACACACCGGCAGAACCACGGAACATCACCATTGGTGTAGCCTATGATTTTGGTAAGCTGTTTAAAAACTAAGCCATGTCCTTGAAAAAATTATTTCGCCGCCATGTATACTCCTGGCACCGTGTTACCAGCCTGCTGGTAGCTGTGCCCATTCTTTTATGGACAGTGAGCGGCTTTCTGCACCCGGTAATGGGACTGCTGAAACCGTATGTCTCTAACAGTTCTTTACCGGCTACAACACTTGACTCCGCTAAATTAACAGTGCCTTTGCAGGATGCCCTGGAACAAAACGGCATCACTACTTTCCGCAATGTTCGCATCGTAAAATTGTACAGGGGTTACTACTACCAGGTGGCACAGGCAGGTATCGACTCGCTTACCTATTTCAACTGTGAAAGCGGACGGACGCTTACAAACGGAGACCAGTTGTATGCAGGTTACCTTGCACAGCGTTACTTGTTTGAAGAAAACAAGCATGCACAAAATAGGGATGATCACCAACACCATACTGACATCAACAGCATGAGCTTTGTTGGCACTGCGGCAATTTCTGCAAGCAAGCCCAAACCTGCAAGATGTAAAATCACCGCTACTACTTTGCTGACTGACTTTAACAAGTATTATAAGAAAAGCAACAAACTTCTGCCGGTGTATGAAGTGGCTTTCGACCGGGAAGATGGCATTCGACTTTACATTGAAACAAGTTCCGACCGGCTCGCCCTGGCTGCAGATCATAATAAACGCTGGTTCACAACTTTTTTTGCTTTCAGCCATAGCTGGAGCTTTCTGGATAGCTGGGGGAAAGGAAAATCGATTGTTTTGGGTTGCTTCTCTGCGCTTTGTTTCCTCTCCTGTTTATTCGGTTTTGCTGTGTACAATGTGCTGAACAAACGGAAAAGTCCGACAGATTCAAACAAACGCTGGCACCGGTGGCTGGGGAATGCATTCTTGGTAACCACGCTTCTTTATGCCTTTAGTGGCGCCTGGCATGCCTTTGCCAAGGTACCGGCAAAACCTTCCGTCAACAAACATGCACGCATTGCTGCATGGCATACAAAACAATTCTCCCAAACCATTGCATTAGAAACTGTGTTTGCAGGAAAAGAAAAGGTTACCGAATTATCCCCGGTAAAAATCAACAACGGCAGCTATTGGCGGGTAAGTTTTCAAAACGGAAAGCAAAAAGGCATCCGGTACCTTTCAATGAACACAGGGAAAGAACTGGAAGGGGCAGATGAAATGTACGCCACCACGTTAGCCTGCCAGTGGAAAGGAAGCGAAACTTCTTCGGTAACACAAACAAAACTCCTGACTTCTTTTACGAATCGTTACAGCATGATGAACAAACGCCTGCCTGTATGGGAAGTGGGTTTTAATGACGGTACCAACTATTATGTTGAAACGGCGACAGCTAGCCTGGCAGCAGTATCCCGGCCCTCTGACGGAGCAGAACGTTTTAGTTTCAGCAACCTGCACATGCATCATTACTGGGAAAGGTGGCTGGGAAAAGAAACCGGCAAAACCGTAAAGAATTTCGTTTTGATTGCTTCAACACTTGGACTTCTGCTACTGGCCCTCACTGGAATTGCCATCTACCTGAACAAAAAAAGAAGCAAACCGCAACAGGGTAAAACAAGAATTCATCAAACCTGATAAAAATCAGTTTTTGTGCCGAAACACATCATATACTGACAATACAGTGACAAATACTTTTACCGCAGCTAACAAAGGCAGCAGCCAAAACAGGCAGCTCGAGCCAACGGCAATGCCGGTGCAAACATGCTGAAGAAACATTCCATATCGCTGATCATCGCCGTCGTTCTCATTACGCCAATTACGGTATTCGCCATTGTGCAGTGGATTGAAAACAAGGGACGTGAACTACCCGTGTATAAAGGCGAAAATCTTACAATTGCTGATTTCAGTCTTAGCAACCAAAACGGCCAAAACGTGACGTTGCAAGACTGGGAAAACAAGATCATAGTAGCAGATTTCTTTTTTACCCATTGCCCGGTTATTTGTCCGAAAATGACCAGCAACATAAAAAAGGTGCAGTCGGCATTTTCCAATAAAGAAAACCTACAGTTCAACTCATTTTCGGTTGACCCGGAGAGGGATTCTATTGCGCAACTGAAAGTCTTTGCAAAGAAGTTCGGCGTAGCCGGTAATTGGAATCTTCTTACAGGCGAAAAAGTCATAATCTACCGTCTGGCCCGGGAAAGTTTTTCCGTAGCGGCCACTGATGGTGATGGCGGCGAACATGATTTTATTCACAGCGACAAACTGGTGCTGCTGGACATCCGCCACCGCATACGTGGTTATTACAGCGGCACTTCCGACAAAGACGTTCTCCAATTAATCAACGACATAAAAAAACTATACAATGAAATGTAGATTCTTATTTTTCGCCCTGATCACTTCACTCCTGCTGCAGGCTGCACCACCCGTGGAAGAAGGTAAAACAATTTTTACATCACGCTGCGCCGGCTGCCACAACATAAACAAACAGGTGTTGGGACCAGCGCTGGCGGGTGTTGACGAGCGGCGGAGCATGGACTGGATCGTTAATTTTGTACAGTCTTCGCAATCATTGATCAAAAGCGGCGATAAAGACGCCGTAGCCCTGTTCAAACAATTCAACAATATTCCCATGCCAGACCATAAAGATCTTTCGGCAGAACAGATCAAAAGCGTGGTTGCCTTTATTCAAACAGAAGCCCAGGCTGCAACAGCAGTAAAGAAAGATGTTAAGCCTAATGACCAAACAGCACCATCCTTTCTCTCGATCGTTGGCAAAAGCCCCAGCCTGATAGCGGTTTTTTCTATTCTTGCATTAATGCTGGCGAGTGTGTTGTTGTTTGCCTACAAAGTAAAGCAGTACCAACGCAATGTAGCAGCTGGAAAATAATAGAAGAATTTTTGCATTCGATTTAGTGTACAAACTGCCCCGGCAACGGGGCTTTTGTTATGCGGTCACCAATGTGTCAGATCGTGGTAAAATATGCTTTGTGAGGGAGGTTCCTTTTAGGCAGATTATTAACCCTCCATGTATGGTATTAACCAACGAATGTTTTGGTTTTACCTACACCTATCCCGTTGTTTAAGCTTTGGAATTCTCCGTCGAAAACTAAGCTAGTTTGTTACGTTTCAACGGAACCTTTTTTCAGCTTTTGCAGGCAGGCCCGCAGGCTTTCCCGCCAGGGTTTCAACGCAATGCCATAAGTAGAAACAATCTTGTTTTTATCCATAACAGAATATGCAGGCCGCCTGGCTGGTGTGGGATATTGTTCTGTAGAAATATACTGAACCGTGCATTTACTGCTTGACAGTTCCCTGATTTCGTCTGCAAATTCAGCCCAGGTAATCACCCCTTCATTGCTGAAATGATAGATACCCGGCAGCCATTTGCTGCTCCTGATAATCTGCAGAATGACATCCGCCAGATCAGCTGCATAGGTAGGAGAACCAAATTGATCAGCCACTACGCCAACACTGTCTCGATCGGCCATCAGGCGGAGCATGGTCTTGACAAAATTCTTTCCGTAAAATGAATACACCCAGGATGTGCGGATAATGATGCTATCCGGATTCTCTTTCTGTGCTTCCTCTTCTCCTTTCAATTTGGATGCACCATAAAAATTTACCGGCGACACAGGAGCATCTTCTTTCAATGGTTCGCGGCTGGTACCATCAAAAACATAATCAGTAGAAACATGAATAAACTTAGCATTGTACTTCCTGGATGCCCCTGCTAACAGTGCAACTGCTGTGGCATTGACTGCCATTGCCTGCTCTTTTCCCGTTTCAGCTTTGTCTACAGCTGTATAAGCTGCACAGTTGATCACGTATTGGGGATGCAGCAACGCAAAGGCTCTTTCCACTTCTTCCCTGTTTTCTATGGACAGTTCTGTCCGGGAGAAAAAGACAAATTTATATTGCGGATTAGCTGGTGCCAGTTCTCTTAACTCGCTTCCCAACTGGCCATTGCTGCCGGTAACAAGAATAACAGGAGGGGTTGTCATTTTGAATGATATTCAAATGTGTTTTTACAATCTGCAAAAGAGGGAAGTGCTGTATCTTTTTCCGAAACGATCTCTCTTCCGCTTTCAATCTGCCAATCGATATGCAATGCCGGATCATCAAAACGAATACCGCCTTCTGATTCTTTGTTGTAAAACTGGTCGCATTTATAAAGAACAATGGCTGTTTCGCTCAGCACTGAAAATCCATGGGCAAAGCCAGCAGGAATGAATAGTTGCTTTTTATTTTCTGCTGATAGTTCAATAGTAAATGATTGCCCAAATGTAGGTGAGCCTTTGCGGATGTCTACAGCTACATCAAGAATAACTCCTTCCAGCACACGAACCAGTTTGGTTTGTGCATAAGGCGGTAACTGGTAGTGCAATCCACGGATCACACCATAAGAAGACCGGGATTGATTGTCCTGCACAAACCGGATATCCACACCTTCTTCTCTGAATATTTTTTCATTATAGGCTTCAAAAAAATAACCTCTGCTGTCTTCAAAAACTTTCGGTTCAAAAACGAGCAGATCCGGAATGTTGGTTTGCTGGAATGGCATATTAAAAGCTCCAATAGTTTCTGTTGGTAATTTTGCCCCTGTAAACACCTTTCAGGTCGGCAATAAGCGCATGTGGTTTTGTAATGCCGGCAAAAAACGCATCAGAGTAGTCGGCATAAGGCTCATGGCAAACGGTAACAATCACGGCATCGTAATCATTAGCAGTTTTATCAGTCAGACCAAAACCGTATTCATGATTTAACTCCTCCGTATCGGCATAGGGATCTACAACATCCACATTCACATAAAACTCCTGCAGTTCTCTTACCACGTCGGCTACTTTGGAGTTACGGATATCGCTTACATTTTCTTTAAAGGTTGCTCCCATCACCAAAACCTTGGCGGCTTTTACATCACTCACGTTGCTGATGATATGACGCACTACTTTTCGTGCCACATAATTCGACATATTATCATTGATATGGCGACCCGCAAGAATTACCCTTGAATTATAACCAAGTTCACTTGCTTTATACGTGAGATAGTAAGGATCAACGCCGATGCAATGACCACCCACCAGGCCGGGACTGAACTTTAAAAAATTCCATTTGGTGCCCGCCGCTTCCAGTACTTCATACGTGTTGATGCCCATTTTATCAAAAATGATGGAGAGCTCGTTCATGAGGGCAATGTTCAGGTCACGCTGTGTGTTTTCGATGATCTTGGCCGCTTCCGCAACTTTGATGGATGAAGCCCGGTGCACACCGGCATCCACCACCAGCTCGTAGGTTTTTGCAATTTCTTCCAATGATTCTGCATCACAACCCGACGCCACTTTTACCACCGTACGGATCGTATGTTTTTTATCACCGGGGTTGATGCGTTCGGGAGAGTAGCCTAGCTTGAAATCAACCACATTTTTCAGTCCTGAAAGCTTTTCAATAATAGGCAAACAATCTTCTTCAGTGCAACCGGGATAAACGGTAGATTCAAACACCACGTAGTCACCTTTCTTGATCACCTTACCAATGGTTTCCGAAGCCTTTTTAACCGGCTTCAGGTCCGGTACATTGTGCTCATCTACCGGGGTGGGAACGGCAACTATGAAAAACTTGGCCTGTCGCAATACGTCAAGGGAAGACGTAAACTCAATATCACATCCTTCAAAGGCTTCCGGCTCCAGTTCATTACTCGGATCGATATTTTGCCGCATAAGCTCTATGCGCTTATCGTTTATATCAAATCCAATGACGGAAATTTTCCTGGCGAATTCAAGGGCAATGGGAAGGCCGACATAGCCTAGGCCAATAACGGCCAGCTTTTCTTTTTTCTCTATTAGTTCCTGGTACATTGGTTTTTTGGAATTGAGGTGCAAATATAGGAAAGTGGCGTTGGGCGCAGTGGTTAATTGCAGGCAGGTTGCTCAGGCATCTCTAAACTTCTAAGCGCTCAAAACCACCGCTTGTGGCGGTGGTTTTGAGATTGCTTCTTGCATTTTCAAATGGCTATTTGCTCACGAATTCTTTTGGTTTTTTGCTCCATTCTTCTTCGGGGAGGGTGCGGAAGTATTCGTAGGTCTTTTTCAATCCTTCGGCTCTTCCTACCGTGGGTTCCCAATCCAGAATGGCTTTTGCTTTGGTAATGTCCGGCTTTCTTTGTTTCGGATCATCGGCCGGCAGGGGCTGATAGGTGATTTTTACATTATTACCTGTGAGTTTGAGCACTTCTTCTGCAAAATCCTTCAGCGAGATCTCATCGGGGTTACCAATGTTTACCGGCATTGCGTAATCGCTCAAAAGCAGGCGGTAAATACCTTCTACCAAGTCATCTACATAACAGAACGAACGGGTCTGCGAACCATCGCCAAAAACGGTAAGGTCTTCGCCACGAAGGGCCTGGCCAATGAATGCCGGCAGGGCACGGCCATCGTTAAGGCGCATGCGGGGGCCATAGGTGTTAAAGATGCGGATAATACGGGTCTCCACACCATGGAAGTTGTGATACGCCATGGTGATAGATTCCAGGTAGCGCTTAGCCTCATCGTACACGCCGCGGGGTCCTACCGGGTTTACGTTGCCCCAGTACTCTTCGGTTTGCGGGTGCACCAGCGGATCGCCGTACACTTCAGAAGTAGACGCCACCAGGATGCGGGCTCCTTTGGCTCTTGCCAAACCCAGGCAATTGTGCGTTCCCATGGCTCCCACTTTCAGTGTTTGTATGGGGATTTTCAGGTAATCGATGGGTGAAGCCGGAGAAGCAAAATGCAGGATGTAATCCAGTTTACCCGGAATATGAATAAACTTCGTCACATCGTGGTGATAGAACTGGAACTCTTTCAGGGGAAAGAGGTGCTCAATATTGCGCAGGTCACCGGTGATGAGGTTATCCATGGCAATGACTTCGTAGCCCTCACGGATAAAACGATCACAAAGGTGGGAACCGAGAAAACCGGCTCCACCTGTTATCAAAACTCTTTTTTTCATTTAAACAAGTTTGGGTTGATTGACCAGCGGACGGCCAATGCTTTCGTAATGGAATCCTTTTTTCTCCATCTGCTCCACATCATAAACATTACGGCCGTCGAAGATCACCGCATCTTTAAGGGCAGTGAGCACTTTGTCAAAATCCGGTGTGCGGAACTCATTCCATTCTGTGGCTACAATCAGGGCATCGGCACCTTCCAGGCACTCGTATTGCCCCTCTGCAAAGGTGATCTGCTCACCAAGGATAGCCTTGACATTGTTCATTGCTTCCGGATCAAATGCACTCACTGTGGCGCCAGCGTCCAGCAATTCGCGAATGATCTCCAGGGCGGGTGCTTCGCGGATATCGTCGGTGTTAGGTTTGAAGGCCAGTCCCCACACGGCAAACTGTTTGCCTGCGAGGTCATTGTTGTAATAGCGCTTGATCTTGTTAACAAGGTGCACTTTCTGCGCTTCATTTACATCGGTAACGGCGTTCAGTATCTTGAACTCATAACCCACTTCGTTGGAAGAGTACATAAGTGCTTTTACATCTTTGGGGAAGCAGGAGCCGCCATAGCCAATACCCGGGAAAAGGAAACGCTTACCGATGCGCTCATCCGAGCCAATGCCTTTGCGCACCATGTCCACATCAGCGCCAACACGCTCACAGATCTGGGCAATCTCGTTCATAAAAGAAATTTTCACTGCCAGAAATGCGTTGGCAGCATACTTGGTCAGCTCTGCTGAACGCTCATCCATAAAGATGATGGGGTTACCCTGGCGCACATACGGTGCATAGAGCTCCGTAAGCAGTTTCTGTGCTCTTTCCGAAGTGGTACCGATTACAATGCGGTCGGGTTTCATAAAATCATCCACCGCTACACCTTCGCGAAGAAATTCGGGGTTAGACACCACGTCAAATTCTCCGTCGTAGCCACGGGCAATAGCTGCATGCACTTTTTCTGCCGTACCCACCGGTACAGTGCTCTTATCAATAATAACTTTATAATCAGTAAGGATCTTGCCGATGTTTTCAGCCACACCCAATACATATTTCAGGTCGGCAGAGCCGTCTTCTCCCGGAGGAGTAGGCAGGGCCAGGAAAATTATATCGCCATGCTCCACGCCTTCTTCCAGCGAGGTGGTAAAGGAAAGGCGCTCTTCTTTTAAGTTTCGTTCGAAGAGCTTTTCCAGCCCTGGCTCATAAATGGGCATAACGCCGGAGCGAAGCTTTTCTACTTTGCGCTGGTCAATATCAACACAGCATACATGGTTCCCGGTTTCGGCCAAACAGGTGCCAGTCACTAAACCTACATACCCTGTTCCGACTACTGTAATTTTCATTTGGTTAGTTTTTTTTATTTTTTACTAAACGCTAAAACATTGGTTGTGACAAAGTGCAGTTGCTCTTCATCCATTTCGGTATGCATAGGAAGAGATATAACCCGTTCAGTAAGCCAGTCGGTTATCGTTAGATTTATCGCAGAAGAGTTATAGTTTTCAAACATCTTTTGCCGATGGGCCGGTACGGGGTAATATATCATGGACGGTATATTACGGGCTGCAAGATAATCATGCAAACCATTCCTGTCAAGACCCTCTAAAATTAAGGTATACTGGTGAAATACGTGCCGGGAATCATCGGCACGGTAAGGAACCGTGATGTGCGGATTGCCGGCAAAGGCCTGGTCGTAGTAATCAGCAACCTTCCGGCGGGCAGCAATATACGTATCGAGGTATTTCAATTTAACCTCCAGTACCGCAGCCTGGATGGTATCCAGCCGGCTGTTGCAACCCACCATATCATGGTAATAGCGCTGGCTCTGGCCATGATTAGCAATCATTTTAAGCTTAGCCGCTAAGGAATCATCATTTGTCATAATAGCCCCACCATCACCGTAGCCACCCAGATTTTTACTGGGGAAAAACGAAGTCGTACCAATGGTACCAATCGATCCTGTCTTTTTTACGGTACCGTCCGAAAAATGGTAGTCGCAGCCAATAGCCTGTGCGTTGTCCTCAATCACGGCCAGGTTGTGTGCGGCTGCAATTTTCATGATGGCTTCCATATTCGCAGCCTGGCCGTAAAGATGGACGGGCACAATGGCTTTTGTTCTGGAAGTGATAGCTTTTTCAATGGCTTCCGGGTCAATGCAAAAAGTTTTGGGATCCACTTCCACAAACACAGGCGTCAGCCGGAGAAGCGCAATGACTTCCGTTGTAGCAATATAAGTAAACGAAGGCGTGATTACTTCATCGCCGGGCTGCAGGTCCAGCGCCATCATAGCAATTTGCAGGGCATCCGTTCCGTTGGCACAAGGAATGACATGTTTTACACCATGATAATTTGCCAGCGCAGCTGTAAAAGACTGCACCTGCGGACCATTGATAAAAGCACTGCTCTCCAGCACATTCAGTACGGCGGTATCAATTTCGGATTTGATCTTTTGATACTGCTGCTTCAGGTCGACCATTTGTAGGGGACGCATTTCCAAAATTTTAATTTACAATCTTTGATGGGGACATTCCGGTTAAGGGTTTGCGGGCTCTTTTATTGCTGCAACGGTGGAAATCCTGCTCATCAGCGGTCGCAAAAATAGGGAAATATCATTAGGCGCTGAGGCTTAGATTTGCCGTTTAATCCAGCGCAGTGCTTTCTTTTTACAACCTGTTTATCCGTCTTTATTCGTTTGCAATCGGGCATGCTGCTGCCTGGAATAAAAAGGCCAAGGCATGGCGGGATGGGCGCAAAGATGTTTTTACGCAGTTACAAAACAGCATTTCGCCATCCGACCAGGTGATCTGGGTTCACTGCTCATCGGCAGGAGAATTTGAACAAGGGAAGCCTGTGATT
Organism: Flavisolibacter sp.; assembly: GCA_035998945.1. GTDB lineage: Bacteria > Bacteroidota > Bacteroidia > Chitinophagales > Chitinophagaceae > Flavisolibacter. The sequence continues at coordinate 365,290 of DASYHD010000032.1, forward strand.
GAAGCGCTGAAGAAGACTTATCCCGGCAAAAAAATCCTGGTAACCTTTTTTTCACCCTCAGGTTACAACGTTGCCGGCAATTATGCTTTCGCTGATGCCATTAGTTATTTGCCACTTGACACAAGAAAAAATGCAGAACAGTTTTTCAAGATTGCACACCCCGAGCTGGTGATTTTTGTTAAATACGAATTCTGGTATCATCATCTTTCCGTGGCGGCCTTTCATCATGTTCCTATCTTATTGATTAGCGCTACGTTTCGGAAAGAGCAGGTTTTCTTCCGGTCTTACGGTGGCTTTTTCCGGCAGATGCTGCACCTTTTCCGGCACTTGTTTGTGCAGGACCAGGCCTCCATTGATCTGCTTCAGTCCGCTGGTATTATGCATTGCAGCATCAGCGGCGATACACGCTTTGACCGGGTAGCAGCAATTGCTGAAAAAACTTCCGCAATTTCCTACATTGATTCGTTTATCGGAAACAAACAGGTGATTGTGGCCGGCAGTACCTGGGAAGGCGACGATGAAATAGTAGCTGATTATGCTAAAAAAGAACTGCAGCCAAAACTGATTATTGCACCGCACGAAATCACGGCTGCACATATAGATAAGCTCCGGCAGCTTTTTCCCAACCTGCTATTGTATTCGCATGTAAAAGAGGGAAAACTTCCGCCATCAGCGCTGGCAGGCGCACAGGTTTTGATCATTGATTCGGTTGGCCTCCTATCCCGGCTGTACGCTTACGCAACTTTCACTTATGTAGGTGGCGGTTTTACCAAAGATGGCATTCACAATATTCTGGAAGCGGCGGTGTGGGGAAAACCGGTAATCTTCGGCCCCAACTACCGCAAATACCGCGAAGCAACAGAACTGATCCAGGCCGGTGGTGCATACAGTGTTGCTACTGCGGAAGCATTTAAAAGGCTTGCAAATGACCTCCTGTTTAACGAAAGCCATCTGCAAGCCTGTAGTGCAAATGCAAGATCTTATATTGAAAAAAATACCGGTGCTACAGAGAGGATCATGAAAGCAATTCAGGAAAAACGCCTTCTTACCAACTGATAAAAATGTTTTACGGTTTCATTATTCTCATCCCAGCCTAATTTGAGCTTCAGCTCACGGCTCATCCAGTATTCAGCTTCGGTATAAATTCCAAAGTTGTTGATTGTTTTGATGCTGCGTTCGTAAGCAGCGTCATCGCCCCGAAACAATTCCCGCACAAATGCAAAACGATCGTTGATGCCAATTCCTTTGCGCAGATCCTTAATGGGCGATTCTTTCAGCACATGCGCCAGTTCTGCTTTTTCCTGCTTCAGGCGGTCGTTCAACGATTCCTTTTTTTCGGCAATGCGTTCATGTACTTCAGCGGTTTTGTATTGCGACAGTGTGGGCACTTCCACTGTTGTTTCAAACGCACTGTTGAACAGTTGTTGCGCAACATAGGAAGGTTTGGGTTCTTCTACAGGCTTTGGAGCCTCAAATAGGATTTCCTGTACGGGAGGCTTGCGCAAACTGTATTCTCTCTGCTCCTGTGCAGGGGTTGCTATCACTGGAGCCGCTTCTTCCTCTGGCTCTTCTTCAACCATATCCAGGAAGTAAATTTCTTTTTCCTCCACTACAGGAGCCGGCTCATTATATACAGGCACAACGGTTTCCGTAAAAGGCACTGCAACGGGATCTGCAGTAACGGCTGTCACTGCCTGGAAGGGCAAGGTTACAGCAACTTTACGGCTCCCCGGATGTTCACCTTTTTTCTGCAACTGCAGCAATTCCTGTTGCAATAACTGCACGGTGAAAAGCAAGTTTGCCGCAGGCGCACCCTGGGCTTTCTGCTGAGACAATTTATCGATGAGTGTGAAAATTCTTTCCATGATTATGGTACTTTCGCTTTTTTGCCAAAGGATATGATTTGGGTAACGAAAAGTAGCGCCTAAAAGTATTAACTGAATGCAAAAATCGACAGACAAGCCAAAATAATATTTATTCACATGTTTATTGAACCACTGCTGCGGGGAGAAAAGAGGGGCTGGATAGAAGTGATATGCGGTTCCATGTTTTCCGGTAAAACAGAAGAATTAATCCGTCGCCTCAAACGGGCAAAAATTGCTAACCTGAAAGTAGAAATTTTTAAACCCGCCATTGACGTCCGTTATGATGAAATCAAGATTGTATCGCATGATGAAAACGAGATCCACTCTACTCCTATCGATAACTCGCAGAAGATATTATTAATGGCACAAGAAGTAGATGTTGTTGGGATAGACGAGGCGCAGTTCTTCGACAGCGAAATCGCAAATGTCTGTGATGAGCTGGCTTTACGGGGAATCCGCGTTATTGTTGCCGGCCTTGATATGGATTTTATGGCAAAGCCTTTCGGACAAATGCCTTTCCTGATGGCCAAGGCTGATTATGTTACCAAGCTACACGCAATTTGTGTAAAATGTGGCAACATCGCTAATTATTCATACCGCATTATTCCCAACGAAGCACAGATCATGCTGGGTGCCACCAATGCTTACGAACCCCGTTGCCGTGTTTGCTTTACACTAGACGGGGCCATTGAATAACAGAAGATGAAACAAATCCTCACACTTTTCAAGAAAGACCTGCTGCTTGAAATCCGTCAGCAATACGCTTTTTATGGTGTATTGCTATACATCGGTGCAACGATATTTGTTTTGTACATGGCCATTGAAAATCCCGATAACCAAACCTGGATCGGCCTTTTCTGGATCATTCAATTATTTATCAGCATCAACGCGGTGGCCAAAAGTTTTTTGCAGGAAAGTCGAAGCCGCATGTTGTATTATCATTCTATTGTTTCGCCGCAGCATTTTGTATTGGCTAAACTGCTCTTTAACTCCCTGCTCATGCTAGTGATGAGCCTGTTGAGCATGATCGTGTTTTCGCTTTTTCTCTCTTACCCGGTGGAAAAGACGGGGCTTTTTATCGGAATCGTCTTTTTGGGTGGATGGAGCCTGAGCCTTGTGTTCACCTTTCTTGCCGCCATTGCCGCCAAGGCGCAGCAAAATGCAGCCATTATGGCGATCCTGGGTTTCCCCATTATCATTCCGCAATTGTTGGTGCTGATGAAAGTTTCGTCTTCTGTTTTCCCCGCCGGTGAGCCGTTATCGGTAGTGAGTATCCTGATACTGGTTGCGTTTGATGTTATGGTGATCCTGCTTTCGCTGATCCTGTTTCCATTTTTGTGGAAAGACTGATGCCGATTGACGATAAAGAATCGCCATCGGGCAAGGGCATACCCCGGTTTTATCCTTTCAGCGGATCCAGCTTTGTATCAACAACGATCTTGATGTTGTTAGCAATCTTGTTCTTAACCGGTGAAGGAATAGCAATCTTGTAATCAGACAAAAGAATAGTGAAGGTTGAAACTGCTTCTATTTTTCCATCGTCTACTTTGACCGTACCCGGCACTTCTACATCCTTTGTTACATTATGAAGCGAGAGTTTGCCTTTTACAGTAACGGGATAAGAGCCATTCTTGCTGTAATTCACTGATGCATTGTTTGTCACCACACCCCTGAATTCAGCTTTCGGGTATTTATCACTTTCAACATAGTTCTCATTGAAATGCTGCTGCATCAAGGCTTTTTCAAATTCAAAGCTTTTCATTTGCACACTGAACTGCAGCGCACCGGTCTTTGTGTCTAAAACCGCAGTGACAGTTTTATTTTGTGCCTCGATATCTTCCAGTGGTGCCTTGGATACAAATTCGATTCTTCCCGTTTTGGTAAAATAACGATCCTGGGCGGACACCGTCATAACCAGGAGAAGACTTCCGCAAAACAATAAAAGGTGTTTTCTGAACATGTTGTTTTGTTTAAAAGAGAACAGATTATTTGTTTTTTACACCTGCCGACCGCAGTTGAACGGTGGTACCCAAACTTGCCAGGAGATCATCCGGATCGCCACCGCCGCTGGTTGTGTAACCACTACAGATTCCCTGCAATGTTGCCACCTTGCCAACTTTTACTTTTTGATGGTCATCTAAATACCGTCGGTCAAGTCCTATAGACACTACGGAAAGCGAACCGTCTTCACCCAGAACTACAGAACCCGATGTATCTATGCTTTTTACCGGACCAGTCACTGCTACAACTTTATCAAGATAAAGGCGGCGGGCTGCAGCCGTGTCGCTTTCAAATGCAGCAATCAGTTCACCGGCATTCACCGAGACATCCGGGCTTCCCTGGACAATATCCGGCGTAGGTTTAAAGTACAGGTAAGCAGCGATGGCACCTGCAACCAGAATAACAGCAACAACAATGAGAATGATCTTTCGTTTCATAAAACTGCGCTTAACGCTTTTATTTCTGCAACCAAACTTAAAGGTGAAACTGCCCCTAAGTTAATTATTCATTCCAGCACTGCCCGGTACAGGGCAAAGCCTTAACATTTTATAACATTCATTAGTGCTACAAAAAAAATAACAGCGACAATGGCCGCTGTTATTTTTCCGGTTAGCGGAATATTCCTATTTCACATTTGATCCATTTTGCGCTGCCTGGTCCGGGTTTACCAGTATGAGTTTGCCACCCGGTTCTTCTGCTGTCAGGATCATGCCCTGGCTTTCAATGCCACGCATTTTTCGTGGCGCCAGGTTGGCCACAACAATCACCTGTTTGTTCAACAATTCTTCGGGTGTAAAATGCTGTGCAATACCCGACACAATAGTGCGCTTTTCAAAGCCAAGGTCCACTTCCAGCTTCAGGAGTTTATCTGCCTTTTGCACTTTCTCGGCTGTAAGAATGGTACCAATACGCAGGTCCAGCTTGTCAAAATCGTCGTAGACAATTTCGGGTTTAGTGTTGTTAGTCGCCTGGAGTTGTTCGCCTGCTGCAACATTCACTTGCTCATTGCCTGTTGCTTGTTGTCCATTGTTTATTGATTTTTCTTGTTCCATTTTTGACTTTTCTAATCCTGCTTTCAATTTATCAATCTGGTATTGTACTTCCGCATCTTCAATTTTACGGAACAACAATTCCGGTGGACGAAGCGAATACCCTACGCTGAGAAGTTTTAATGAACCGGCATTCTCCCAGTCCAGCATTTTTTCCACCACCTTCATCTGGTGACACATTTTTTTAGCTGTATTGGGTAAGAAAGGATTGATGAAGACAGCCAGGTTAGCACAAAGCTGCAGGCAGATGTGCAGGCAGTTATCAATCTGCACCTGCGCTTCGGCAGTCACCGCACCATTGCTGTCAGTTTGCCTGGCTTTGATCCAGGGTTCTTTTTCCTGCATGTATTTGTTGCCTTTGCGGGCAAGGTCCACTACTTCAAATAAAGCGTCACGGAATTTATATTCTTCCAACAGGTTTTCAATAGTCACCTTGGCAATCCGAATATCACTCATCAGTTCCTTGTCCTTATCATCCGCGGCTTCATTATGATACCGCGGCACCTTGCCGCCGGTCAGCTTGTGCATCAACACGAAGGTTCGGTTTACATAGTTGGCAAATACAGCCACCAGTTCGCCATTCACTGCATCCTGAAAACCTTTCCAGGTAAATTCACTGTCTTTTGTTTCCGGAAGAATGGTCGTCAGATAGTACCGTAAGGCATCAGCCATCTGTGGTCCACCATTTTCCTTTTTAATAAAATCATCTATGTAATCCTGCATGTCCAGTTTCCATGAGCGGCTGGTGCTCATCTTATCCCCTTCCAGGTTCATAAACTCGTTGGCGGGAACGTTCTCCGGTAAAATAAATCCATGCAGTTTCAGCATCACCGGGAAAATAATGCAGTGAAATACAATATTGTCCTTGCCAATAAAATGAACCAGTTTCGTATCCTTATCAAGCCAGTACGGTTCCCAGTCTTTGCCGGTATTTTTCGCCCACTGTTTGGTAGCCGAAATGTAACCGATTGGCGCATCAAACCATACATACAAAACCTTACCCTTTGCGTCTTCCAGCGGAACTTTTACTCCCCAGTCAAGGTCCCGGGTAACGGCCCTGGGTTGCAGGCCCGCATCAATCCAGCTTTTGCACTGTCCCAGCACGTTGGGCTTCCAGTCGTTCTGGTGTTCATTCAGTATCCAGTTGCGCAGGTAAGCCTCGTGTTTATTCAAGGGCAGGTACCAGTGCTTGGTAGCCCGTTTAACTGGGGATCTTCCACTAAGCGTACTCACCGGGTTAATCAGTTCGTCGGGGCTTAACGAGGTACCGCATTTTTCACATTGGTCGCCGAAAGCACCTTCAAAGCCGCAGTTGGGACAGGTACCTTTGATATAACGGTCAGCCAGAAACGTTTGTGCTTCCTCGTCGTAATACTGCTCCGTTTCCTTTATTTCCAATTCGCCTCTTTCGTTGAGGTAAGTAAAAAACTCCTGCGTCGTTTCGTGGTGAATGGGATTGGACGTACGGTCGTAAATGTCAAATGAAATGGAAAGGTCATCAAAATTTTCCTTCATAATGACATGGTACTTGTCAATGATGGCCTGTGGCGTAGTGCCTTCTTTCATCGCCTGTATGGGTATGGCGGTACCGTGTTCATCACTGCCGCAAACAAATACCACATCCCGTTTCTGTGCCCGCAGGTATCGTACATAAATATCCGCCGGAATATAAGCACCGGCCAGGTGACCGATATGTTTCTGCCCGTTTGCATATGGGAGGGCTGATGTAATCAAATATCGCTTGGGTGTCGTCTTCATGTCAATTATTCATTTTATTTAGCCAATCCAGGTCCGAAGGATGGCCGCATCGGTTCTGCAATCATGCCGATCCTTGTAAAATCGTGCTAATCTGAGGTTCAAAAATACCGCAAACAGGCCAACCACTTTTAGATTGAACAGACAAACACTATTTTGTGTTCCAATTTTACAGTATGCAATTCCCACCCTACTTAAAAAAAGGAGATACCATCGGCATTGTGGCACCGGCCGGCTTTATGCCGGTAGAAAAAATGCAGGCCTGTATTGAAACCCTGGACACATGGGGCTATACCGTGGAAATGGGCGCCACCACACACAGCCAGTCGGACAATTATTTTTCAGGAACCGATGAAGAACGCCTTGCCGACCTGCAGGCAATGCTTGATAATAAAAAGATCAAAGCCATTCTTTGTGCCCGCGGCGGTTATGGCGTGAGCCGCATTATTGATCGTCTGAATTTTAAAAAGTTCCGGAAAAAACCCAAGTGGATCATTGGGTTCAGTGATATTACCGTGTTGCATGCACACCTGTACTCCCGGTACAAGATCGCTTCGCTGCATGCTCCTATGGCCGCAGCATTTAACGATGGGGAACAGAACAATCCCTACATTCAATCTCTTTGCAAAGCACTGGAAGGTGATAGAGCAGAATACCGTACTACGGGAGGGCCATTCAACCAGGCAGGTGTAGCGGAAGGGGAATTGGTTGGCGGCAACTTATCGCTGTTGACGCACCTGATTGGTACACCTTCGGATATCAAAACCAAAGGCCGTATTCTGTTCTTGGAAGATGTTGGCGAATACCTGTACAACATTGACCGCATGCTCTTGCAATTTAAACGGGCCGGTAAATTAAAAGACCTGGCAGGACTCATCATCGGTGGTTTTACTGATAACAAGGATACGGAGCGACCATTTGGCAAAGAAGTTCACGAGATCATTCATGAACAGGTAAAAGAATATGATTACCCTATTTGCTTTGGCTTCCCAGTAAGCCACGAAAAAGAAAATTATGCGCTGAAAGTTGGCGGATATTACAAACTAACCGTGGAAGAAGTGGATGTAACGCTGTGTGAAGCGGATAAAACGTAAGCAAAAAAGGCGCCTATTGGTAATAAGCGCCTTTTCTAAGAATTTATTCTTCTTTAAAAACGGGCAAAATACCCCCGCAATCGTCCTGAAAGATCCATCTGTATCTGCCGGTACAATTCTGCCATGATCTCATTTTCGGATGGAACCATCGTGGTTGGCTTTTTGTCCAACTGCGCACGGTCGCTGTCACTTAGCGCCCTTTCATCGCCGGTATAGCTTACAAATTCTGTTTGCCAGCGGTGCTGACCGGTAAAGCGGTCATTCCATACAATTCTTCCATTGACATCCCGGATAGTCATATACAGATCACCCTCCGAAAGAAGTGTACGGCGGGTAGTAGTGATCCTCGCTTTTACAGTGGCGTGTTGCTTTACAACAGAGTCGGGCTTGTAAACAGTTTCTTTTACCACTACCTGCTTGCTGACTTCGCGGCTGGTGCTGTTGTCTACCGGGCGGCCAATCATCAGGCGACCAAGGTTCATTTCCAGCACCTGATCGGGTTCCAGGTCTTTGCTGCGCAGGTCCCACTCAGAATAAAAGCGAACAAAATTATCGTTGATGTTATAAGCCAACGTACGCATTACATCATTTTGAAATTGCTGCAACTGGTAACTGCTGTGATAGCTGTAGCCGCCATAGTTCTGAATGGGCACCACCAATATTTTGGTGATGGCTGCATTGTAGGCATCTTCCCGCTTCTTTTTGATGTCTGCATTGTTCACATAACGGAGCGCCTGTCCGTACGCATTGTATGCATCACGGTAGGCCCGTTTGGTGCCTTCGCCCATGTATTTTTCTGCATTGGCAATATGCACTTCTGCAGCTTTGTTGCGATAGGTTTCCACATACTCAGCGTAGTTCACCGGCCGGATGGCGGTGGTAGCGGAAGGTGATTGCTGGATAGTCTCGTAAATGTCCTGCAATTGGATGTACTCCCTCAAAATCGATTCGTAACGGTTCTCACTTGCACTTGCAGAAAGAGTCCTGATCCTGCTCTCGTGCTGGTTAACGGCAAACGTATAAGCACTTTTTACAAGGTCGCGGGTCTCCGTATCAGACGGATCTTTTTGAAGTTTTTTAATGCCTAATTCAATGGCATCAGCATAGTCGCCCTGGTTATAAGCTTTGCTGGCTGATTTGCAACCGCCAAGAAATAGTGCAGAAGCAAAAAGGAATAGGTAGAATTTAGTCATGGTATAGGCTTTTCATGTTAAATGCAAAACAGCACCCAAATGTTACAAGGGAATTGTTATTTCAGCATTCGTTAACAAGAGTACTAACAATACAAGAATATTGCAAGCCGGCAGTGAATCGAAAGCCAAATCCTTTACCTGAAAATGAAAAGTTGCCGGTTGAACTGCGAAGCAGAAATTCCGGACCGACATCTTTGCGAGGCTATGGTCAGCATAAACTTCCGGTAGGATAAATAAATATTCTATCGACCATAAAAGGAAAAGAAAAAGCCCGGTCACAGACCGGGCTTGAAGTTCAATATTGTTATCGTTTATATTGAGGGCTTCACATTGAGAAGTTCCACTTCAAACACAAGAGTAGCACCGCCAGGAATAGGACCGTTGCCATTCAGGCCGTACGCAAGGTTATAAGGAATATAAAACTTGTACTTGGAGCCCACAGACATGAGTTGCAATCCTTCCGTCCAGCCCTTGATCACCTGGTTAAGCTTGAACTCAACCGGCTGACCTCTTTTGACAGAGTTGTCAAATTCGGTCCCGTTCAGCAGGGTACCTACATAGTTTACCACCACCGTATCAAATGCCTTGGGTTTAGCTCCGCTGCCTTCTTTCAGCACTTCGTATTGGATACCGGAAGCAGTTGTTTTCACGCCAGCCTTCGTTTTGTTTTTTTCCATGAAACGCTTACCATCCTGAATCGTGTTGCGCAGGTCGGGGTTAACAAAGAACATGATGGTCTCGTTGGCTTCTTCTTCAGAAAAAACTGGTGGTTTCCCGGCTTGCACATCGTTAATGGCCTGAGCGATGAGCGCTGTATTCAGGTTTTTGAAACCCTGTTGCTTGTAAAAATTGGCAACACTAAGGCCCAAGGCATACGATGCGGAGTCGGTGATATTTTTCAATGGCCGGGCTGTTGTGGCAGCAGTACGGGCAGGTGTTTTTTTGGCTACGGGCTTTTTTTTCTGCGCCTGTACAGAAAGCGAAAAAAGAAGGAGGGTACCAACAACGATTTTTTTCATGTTCAAATTTTATGGCATCAAAAATAGGCGAAGCAGTTGTGAAGGTTAATTTAATTTCGGCGCATGCTTCAGGCCTCGGCAAGATTGTATAAAAATGCCTATACCGGAATACCCAAACCGGTATGGTGGCTGGCTGTGGTAATGTTTGTGAACCGCAGCGGCACAATGGTGATTCCCTTCCTGACAGTGTACCTTACGCAGAAAGGTTATACCCTTAGCGAGGCTGGGTTGGTAATGGGCGCCTTCGGGCTTGGCTCTATTGTGGGTGGCTACATTGGTGGTAGGCTTACCGATCGCTTTGGCCATTTTTATGTGCAGTTTGGCAGCCTGTTTTTAAATGGGGTATTGTTTATCGTTCTAGGGCAAATGCAAACCCTGGTGCAATACGCGGTTTGCATTTTTCTGTTAAGTTCCCTTGGCGAAGCATTCCGACCTGCCAATGCCGCAGCCATTGCACAATACAGCAACGACGACAACCGCATTCGCTGCTATGCCCTTAACCGTCTCGCCATTAACCTGGGCTGGTCCATTGGGCCTGCCGTGGGTGGTGTGCTGGCCAGTGTTGATTACAATTACTTATTCTGGGCCGATGGCCTGACCTGTATGGCTTCGTCGTTTCTCCTGTTTGCCGGGTTGTCGCCAAAAGCCCATGTCAAAGTAAAAAACCCCAATAGTACAGAGACATTACAGGTTGTCTCTGCCTATCGTGACAAGCCCTTTCTGCTGGGCATGTTTTACCTGTTCCTGATCGGGCTTTCGTTCTTCCAATTGTTCAGCGTAATTCCGGCTTATTATAAAACGGAGCTGCACCTGAACGAAGCCACTATCGGCTGGATTCTGGCCATGAATGGATTGCTCATTGCTGCCATTGAAATGGTGCTGGTATATAAACTGGAGAACCGTCGCAATTCGTTGCTGTATATAACTACCGGCGCTTTACTGATGGGGTTTTCGTTTCTTTTTCTTGAACTGGGACAAACCACCACCATTGCCGTAGTGAGCATGATCATTGTTACGTTCGGTGAAATGTTCCTGTTTCCCTTTATGAACAACTTTTGGGTAAAGCGAAGCACAGAAACCAACCGGGGTGAATATGCGGCGCTTTATACCATGTCGTTTGCGGCGGCAACCGTACTGGCACCTACCCTTGCCACCCAACTGGCTGCCCGGCAGGGCTTTTCAACTTTATGGATCGTTGACTTTATACTTTGTGTTGTTGCAGCAATCGGATTTTATTTTTTGAAAAAAAGTTTAGCATGAAAGAATTCAGCAGGATTATTCAGATACGTTGGTCGGATTTGGATCCCAATTTTCATTTGCGTCATTCCGTATATTACGACTGGGGTGCATTTTGCCGTGTAGAATTTTTAAACGAGTATGGCCTTACTGCCGATGTGATGATGCAGTTACAGTTTGGGCCGATCCTCTTCCGGGAAGAATGTATTTTCAGAAGGGAGATCAAAAGTGGCGATGCAGTAACCATCAACCTGCAGGTTACCAAATCAAGAAAAGACTATTCGCGGTGGAGCATTCGTCACCAGATACTGAAAGGTGAAAACATTTTATGCGCTGAGCTCAATGTGGATGGGGCATGGATGAACCTGGCCCAACGCAAGCTTATGTCGCCGCCGGATAAAGTACACGAAGTATTTGAGCAGATGCCGAAAACAGAAGGATTCGAATGGCAGTAAGAAAGGTGAATGGTGAGTTGGGCAGAGAGACTTTACTCACCTTTCACCACTCACCACTCACGATACGGAATTACTCAATCATTTTTATCTGGTCGGGGTTGCTGGTAGCAAAAGACCGCAGCAGCATGCGGATGGTGCTGTTGTCTTTGTAGGGTGTAATGTATTCGGCAATGGCTTTTTGGGTAATGGTTTCGAAGTTTTTTGGCAGGTATCCCATTCCAAAAAAATTACCTTGTACCACCATAATGCAGGACACTTCATCTTCTGTAAGGCCTTTGTCCAAAACTATATAGGAAGGCCGTGCTGTCAGGGATGCAATGGCCTGCAACACCCGGTCGTTATAAACAACAGGCGCTTCTTTTTTCTCACAGGCGCCGTGGCAGTGTTCCTCGGCAATCCCCACGCATTGATCCGTGCTGGTTTGCATAAAACAAAGCTTGGGGCAAAGCGAAAACTCCTTCATCAGTTTGCGCATCACACCGTGACCATCCACTTTGTAATGAAAGGTGTAGATGGGTGTTGAGTTCTTCCGCTTTTTTTCGATGGCGAGACGCATATAGCCGTTTTGATCCTCATACACAAAAATGCCATAGAGTTCCTCCGGCTTTTTTTGTGCTACGTTGAACTGCGGCCACAGGCGTTTGATCTCTGTACTCTCCAGGATAGCGGCCATCAACTCGGTGGCCGTCTGCTGAAAAGAGATGCCGGACATGTGCCGGACAAAATTTTGCTTTTGCCGGCCGTCGGAGTTATTACTAAAATGAGAGTTTACCCGTTGGCGGATATTTTTGGCCTTGCCTACATAGATTACCTTTCCTTTCTGATCGTGGAAGTAATAGACACCCGGCGTGTTGGGAAGGGCTTCAAAATGTGCTTTAGGCACATTCGGTGGCAGAATGGCTTCTTTCGAAGTCCGGTTCAGGCTCGCCTGGATAGCCCCGGTTGTATCGTTCTCCAGCAGTTTTTTAAACAGGGTAACCGTTGCCTCCGCATCACCGCCAGCCCGGTGACGGTTCTCGATGGAAATTCCCAATGAATGACAAAGATTGCCTAAGCTGTAGGAAGGAAAACCAGGAAAGATTTGTCGCGACAGCCTAACCGTGCAAAGCTTTTTGGCATTGAATGTATAGCCGAAGAAGTCGAGATTGCTTTTGACAAAAGAATAATCAAAGTTGACGTTGTGTGCTACGAAAATGTTTCCCTGGAGAATCGTGAACACCTTTTCGGCAATGTCTTCAAAACGGGGTGCATCGGCCACCATCTCGTTGGTGATGCCGGTAAAGGCCTGGATGTAGCGGGGAATCACCTGCCCTGGATTAACCAGTGATTCAAACGTTTCTATGACGTTTTCACCATCGAATACCTGGATGGAAATTTCGATAATGCCGTTTGCTGAAGCATAACCACCTGTCGTCTCAATATCTACGATCGCATACATCACAGTAAGTTTACAGTTTGCTGTTTGCTGTTTACTGTTCACAGCATCACCGTCAGAAAACATTTTGACAAAAATCCCAACGGTAAACGGTAAACGGTGAACTTTGAACGGTTTAGGGCTGTCGAAGTTCTAATATTTTTAGTAATGAAGCAATCCTTTGACAAATTTTTAATGTTCCGCAACCGGCTGGAAAAGGTGTACAGGCATATTGGCAAGCAGGCAAAGCGGCAGGGCATTACCTGTTTTCGCTTTTATGACCATGATCTTCCCGAGTTTCCCTTCATTATTGAAAATTATGAAGGCCGGCTGTATGTTTCGGAATACAAACGCCGTCATGGCCTCTCCGAAGAAGAACATCATCAGTGGTTAACGGAGTGCCTCAACATCCTGAGCAACGTGACCGGCATTTCCGCAGATCTCATCTTCACAAAGCTTCGCCAGCGGAATGACCACCGTGAAAGCCAGTATCAAAAGTTGGCAGAAGAAAAAAGTGAATTTGTAGTAGAAGAAAATGGGTTGAAATTTATTGTCAACCTGAGCGATTATTTGGATACGGGTATTTTTCTTGACCATCGGCTTACCAGGGACATGGTACGGGAAGAATCCAAAAACAAAAAGGTGTTGAACCTGTTTTGTTATACCGGTTCGTTTTCGGTGTATGCCGCTGCTGGCGGAGCCGCTGAGGTTGTGTCGGTAGATTTATCAAAAACCTACCTGGCCTGGGCCGAAAAGAACATGCAGCTGAATTTTCCAACGTTTGCAAATCACAAGGTTGTTCATGCCGACGTGTTGCAATACTTAAAAACGCTTCCTCCAAATTCCTTTGACCTGATCATTATGGACCCGCCGACATTTAGCAACAGCAAGCGGATGGAAGATGTTTTGGATATTCAGCGGGACCATGTGGTACTGATCAATGATTGCCTGAAGGCATTATCGCCGGGTGGTGTTCTTTATTTCAGTACCAACTTTACCAAATTTGTACTGGATGAAAAAAATATCCAGGCAGCTTCGGTAAAGGAGATAACAAAGGCGACAACGCCGTTCGACTTCACCGGTAAGTTGAAACGGCCCTGCTTTCAGTTTGTAAAAAGTTGAAGCAGAACAAGAAAATGTGTTTAGGACAGAGAATTTCAAGGAAAAATGTTGCTTGATTAATATAAAAAACTATATTCATTCACATTTTTTTAACACACTGAAAACTTAAACACATGAAAAAAACACCCTTCGTTCTGGGACTCGCCTGCCTGGGCATTTTAGCCAGTTGTAAAAAAGATTCAGCACCCGAAGCCCTCTCCAACGAAATCACTCAAGAAGAAAAAGCATTGGTTGCCGCTGCTGGTTTTAACAGCAACTGGGCTGAGAAAACAGCAGATGGCAATTTTTTGATTGAAGGCGACATTCTCCTTTCAAAAGCGCAGCTTGATAAGATGAAAGGTTCCGCACCGACAAACAATTTTATCGTTGCAAAAGAAGAACATTACCGCACTTATGAATTAGTGCATACAGGCAGTACTGTAAGAACTATTACTATAAGCATTGGTTCTGGATTTCCTTCATATTATTCCACTGGATTAGACCAATCAATAGCTAAATACAATAGTTATAACTTAAATATTAGGTTTCAAAGAGTACCAAGCGGAGGTGAAATTCATATCTCTGGGGCAAATCTTGGAAGATCATTTGGAGGTGGTTGTATTTTAGGACAAGCTGCCGGATTCCCAAGTGGAGGCAATCCAGCGCCTGGATTCACTTTAAGCACTAACAAATGTGCAACAAGTTATATTAACAATGCAAATAAGGCTGATGAAGTGATTGCGCATGAAATTGGCCATTGTATTGGATTCAGACATACTGACTATATAAATAGAGCAAGTTGTGGCGGTGGTAGCGGAGAATCAGCTGGTACAATAGGCGCCGTACATATAGATGGAACTCCCGAAACTGTTTCTGGTAGTTATAATTCATGGATGATGGCCTGTACTAACGGAGACCCTAGTTTCAGTTCCTCAGACGGAATAGCATTGACTACTGTTTACAAATAGTATATTTTAATTTAAAATCCCTTCCTTCATCAGGAAGGGATTTTTATTTGTCTTTTTGTTTAGAACTCCACAGGTACTATCAGTTATAAGTGACTATCTAGATCACCAGTATCCAGGTAAGTATGTCTTTACATAATTCTGGCATGAAAAACTTATTTCCCTATTGCTTTATTTTTCTTTTCTTACAAGCAAAGGCTTCTGCACAAATAAATCACTCCAAGACAACAGACAGTCTTTTTGTAAAATTTAAACAGTCCTATATTAGTGACTACAGTAATGCTAGTCGTTTTTACTTAATAAACTGGAGAAACGAAAAGCAGCCGCCATTTCGTGTTATCAGAAATATTACAAACAACCTATACATTGTTGAAATCGTAAGTCAATCGCAATATGATTCACTTTCAATACAAAGTGACTTGGTACAGGCGAATAGTAACTGGAAATTGTCACCAGCTATTGCACTTATGTCAAAATACATTAAAGACAAAACACAAAAATTCATACTGTCAGGACTTGAAATTAATTCCTTGTTAAGTGCCTTACACAAGAAATCAAAAGATTTCGAAATCCTATTAATTGATAGGATTTCTCATTCAGCGGTTATTAAAACTACTTTTGCTTATGTACAGAAAGAATTATTAAGGCTAAATGAATTGATCTTTGTTGACATTGCAGCCGAACCCAGAGTTGAAGCAAACATCATCGGCTACAACAGAACCTTTCACGGCATCAATGCAGTTGACTACCTTCTTCCCAACGCCAATGGCAAAGGCATCATTGCCGGTGTAAAGGAACAGAAGATGAATGAAAATGATATTGACTTGTGGAAACGCGTTTTGTCTTCTCCACTTGCGGCTCCTTCCACTTCTCAACATGCAACGGTGATCGCTTCTATTATCGGTGGCGCAGGTAATAGTTCATATCAAGGCAGAGGCATTGCATGGGGCTGTCAATTCTTTCCCAGCTCATTCTCCAATCTCTTTGCGGATGATGAAGCCGTTTTAACTGCCAACAAGGTAACTGTTCAAAACCACTCCTACGGCACAATCATCCAGCAATATTATGGTGCTGAAGCATTGAGCTATGATCTACTGACATGGAACAATAAATCTTTTATCCCGGTGATTTCAGCAGGCAACCAGGGAGAAGCATCTGCAACAGAAGGACAATATGCCAATATTCCGGGGTTTGCCAACCTTACCGGTAATTTCAAAATGGCAAAGAACATCATTACAGTTGGTGCCATTGACAACAAAGGAACAATCGCTGCGCAAAGTTCGGCCGGCCCGGTCTATGATGGTCGGCTTGCTCCGCACCTGATTGCATTGGGACCGAATGGAACCTCGGATGCTGCAGCTGTTGTTACCGGTACTATTGCCGTTATGCAACAGGTGTATGCGGATAGTAACAGCGGCACCATTCCTCCTGCTTCACTTATTAAAGCCGTATTATTCAACACGGCAGAAGACATTTACAAGCCGGGGATCGACTATAAAACAGGTTATGGACTACTAGACAGCTATGCTGCCGTTACAGCCATTATGCAAAGAAAGTTTGATGGAAGCACCTTATCTGATGGGCAGGAGTGGACAAAATCAATGATTCTGCCAACAGGTATCCATTCTTTTAAAGTAACACTTTCCTGGACTGATAGTGCTGCATCCGTCAACAACAACAGAGCCATCATCAATGATCTTGATCTTGAAGTAGTGGAAATGGCTACGGGATCCACTTACCATCCATGGACACTTAACGCCACGCCAAATAAAGATTCTTTGGAGAAACTGCCTGTTCGCAAACGCGACTCCCTGAATACAGCAGAACAAGTGACGATAACATTGCCTGCTCCCGGCAGTTACCAGATAAAGGTAAAAGGCACGCAACTTGCCAGCTCTGCGCTTCCATTTCATATTGCTTTCAAAACAGACACATTACAAACTTTCTACTTTACCAGCCCCTTGCATGCTTCTGATTTTGAAAGAGGCGGATTTGAACCTGTAACCATCCGTTGGAAAACATTTATGGCTGATACAAGTCAAACAGGCAACTTACACATTAGCTATGATAATGGTACTACGTGGGAGATATTGATGCATTCAGTAAAACTCATCACGGGCCAGTATATATGGCAAGTGAAAGATACCAACTCCATAGCAATGCTAAAGATGGAAACGCCTTTTGGGCAATTCCTCTCAAATCGTTTTGTTATTAATAAACCGACCAGATTGAACCTCGACTTCAACTGCGCAGATTCTTTCCGTTTATCGTGGAATCGACACATGTACGCAGACGCTTACAAAATTTATACACTGACAGAGAACCCTTACTTGGAGCCTGTTCTAACGGTGACAGACACGTTTGCCGTTTTGCAAAAAAATACTTTCCAATCGCGAGTTTACGCAGTAGAACCGCTACTCAACAACGGTATTTCCGCGGCGAGAAGCGGAGCAATTGATCTTGATTTGCAGGGTGTGCAGTGTTTTTACCGCACTATCTATTACAATCTTCTTGACGGGAATCGCATTAACACAAACCTGCAACTAAGTACGACCGCATATGTCGACAGTGTTTTCTTCGAAAATGTTACAATTGCCGGACAGATGTTACAGACATACGGCAGGGTCAAAGTGGTGGAGGGAAATTTGATGTACACATCGTTAATGGAAGATGCTCCGGCAGGAATAACATACATACGCGGGAAAATCAAGCTAAAAAACGGCACTACCCTTTTTACAGAAATAATCCCGGTACTGACCTCCGGCAAAAAAAGCATCTGGTTTTATCCTAATCCAGCCCAGAAAACAATTCCTATCAAATATGTAATTAAACAAGGTGTACCGGCCAGTAGTTCTCTCCAGTTGTTCGACGCAAATGGCAGGTTATTACGAAGCTTTGCCGAATTACCCAATCAGATCGACGCATCCGGATTGCCAGCAGGGCTGATCATTTACAAGTTGTTAGATAGTGAAAACAAGGTTCTGGAAACTGGAAAACTGGTTATATACTAAATGTCAGGAAATAGGTAGAGGGACAAACCCACCAGCTCGCTAACCAGTACTTTATTCATTCGTTATTTGTCTCTTTTGAATTGAGACCTTGGATTAATATCTTTTTATCTTATATTAGTTTTTACCCTAAATTCACAACTCCATCTAAGTATAAAAACACCAAAATGAAGAAACTAACTCTTGCTTTCAGCCTTTTCACATTGGCTGTATTATCTGCTTGTAAAAAAGAAATCAATCCAGAAACAACTGTACAAAACCAATCTGCCACGACCAGCGCCAATCAAACCTCCAGGCAAGGAAAGGAAGCTTATGTAGCCAACGAACTTCTCATCCGCTTCAAGAAAGGAGCGACTCAGAATGGCATTCTGAACGCCATCACCCGTATAAACGGCACCGTGAAAGAACACATCATTACAAAAGCAATGCTTGATACTGACCATGCGGAAGGCCTCTATCTGGTTAACGTTCCTGCGGGCCTGCAAACTGCCCTGGAAAAAATCAAAGGCATGGAAGAAATTGATTATGCAGAGCCAAATTACATTTACAGCATTCCTGAAAAAATATTGGAGGCAGATATCAACGATCCTTTGTATTCCGCACCTGACAATCTCTGGGGCATGATGGGTGAGTTGACTTCTCCCTACAAAAATCTGTACGCAAGTCGTGCAGGGGAAGCCTGGTTAGACCTCAGCAGCACAGGTGGAATTATCACAAGAGGTTCCAGTCCTCAAACCGGCTCAAGAAATGTGTATGTAGCTGTAATCGATCAGGGAGTGGAAGATAACCACATTGAGTTTACAAGACCGGATGGATCAAACCAGATTGCAACAACCTATGGAAAAGATTTTGTCAATAATGATAATGACCCTTCGCCTAATCATTCAATAGAGGACCATGGCACCCATGTGGCCGGAACGATCGGCGCTGTTGGGAACAACAATTTTGGCGTAGCTGGTGTAAACTGGGAAGTGAGTATCATTTCCGTTCGCTTTTTAGACCATAACGGTTACGGAACCGCCGCTAACGCCGTCAAAGCCATTGACTATATCACAGAACTAAAGAAGACAGGCGTGAATGTGATTGCCACTAATAACTCCTGGGGTGGATTGAGCTCAAAAGCGTTACAAGCATCAATTGAAAGGGCTAACCAGGCTGGCATTTTATTCATTGCAGCCGCCGGCAACAATAATTCCGACAACGACCGGAGGGCTGTTTACCCGGCTAATTACCCCAGCGCCAATATTGTATCGGTAGCCTCTATTACACCTGCGGGTCTGAAATCAAACTTCTCCAACTGGGGTGCTAAAACGGTTGATATCGCCGCACCGGGTAGCTATATTTGGTCTACGGTACCGGTAGGCAGTGTCGATGATGCCACTAAAGATGGTAAAAACGACGGCATAGGCTGGATGAGTGGCACTTCAATGGCAACACCGTATGTTACCGGTGCTGCAGCCCTATACAAATCGGTATTCCCTTCAGCAACTGCAGCTGAAATCAAAAATGCCCTGCTCATGAGTGCCCGGCCCACCAAAGCATTTACCGGAAAATGCGTAACGGGCGGAAGACTGGATGTAAAACGGGCCATCAACAATGATTACGCAAGATTGTCTGCTGATTAGAGTTAATCTTCAATAATAAAAAAAGGAGGCTATTGCCTCCTTTTTTTATTGATTCAAAGAATACTTATAACGTCTTCAACACATCATTCATATTTCTTACCGCATCGGCCGACTTACTGAACAAGCCTTGCTCCTCTTCGTTCAGTTTGTAATCAACAATTTTTTCCCAGCCATTCTTGCCAATGGTAACAGGTACGCCTAAACAAATATCATTTTGTCCGTACTCACCATTCAACGCTACGCTGCAGGTAAACAATTTCTTCTCATCGCGAACAATGCTTTCCACCAGTGCAGCGGTAGCAGCACCCGGTGCATACCAGGCAGATGTACCAATCAGTTTGGTCAGTGTGGCACCGCCCACCATTGTATCGGCAACAATCTTTTGCTGTTGTTCTGCACTCAGGAATTCAGTTACGGGAACCGAGTTCCACGTAGCATAACGGATCAAAGGAATCATCGTTGTATCTCCATGACCACCAATTACCACCGCGTTCAAATCGGCTGGTGAACATTGCAAGGCCTGGCTCAGGTAAAATTTAAAACGGGCACTATCCAGTGTCCCCCCCATACCAATGATCTTGTTCTTGTCCACACCCGAAGTGGTCATGGTCAGGTAGGTCATGGTATCCATCGGGTTGCTCACCACAATGATGATGGCATTGGGTGAGTGCTCCAAAATATTTTGCGTTACACCTTTTACGATGTTGGCATTGGTACCAATGAGTTCTTCGCGGGTCATACCTGGTTTGCGGGGCAATCCGGACGTAATCACAACAACATCCGACCCTGCAGTCTTTGCATAATCGTTTGTGCTGCCAACAATCCGTGTATCGAAGTTGAGCAGGGCAGCTGTCTGCATCATGTCAATGGATTTTCCTTCTGCCAAACCTTCTTTAATATCCAGCAACACCAGTTCTTCACACAGCTCTTTACGGGCAATATTATCGGCAGTGGTTGCACCTACAGCACCAGCGCCTACAACGGTAACTTTCATCTTCTGAAAATAATTTATGTGTAAGAAAATATTTTGCGCAGCAAATGTAGGAAAGAAAGCCCGTAAGCAGGATGATATCTCCTGTTGGGTAAAAGCCAGTCAAATTCTAAAAGAGAAAAATGAATACTGCGGAACTACTCTCCTTATTTTTTACCTCCCGAAATTTGCATTTTGATTTTTGGAGCAGCAGTTTCTTTATTTTTCAGCTTTTAACCCAAACACATGAAAAGAATTGTTTTTGCTCTTCTCTTTTTTGTTTTCTCCCAATCCATACATGCGCAGGAATTAAATTATTACCTGCCTGACAGTGTTCAGTACAACCCGGCAATTCCAAAGCCCAAAGATGTGATCTACCACAATGTGGGAGAATATCACATTACACACGACCGGCTTGTAGGCTATATGCAAGCCCTTGCCAAAGCGGCTCCGGACCGCATTAAGTTAGAGCTGATGGGGCTTAGCTACGAAGGCCGTCCACAAGTCTTGCTTATCATCACTTCACCCCGTAACCACCAGAACCTGGAGCAGATCAGGCAACAGCACGTACAACTCACTGATCCTGCACGATCCGCCTCACTGCAAACAGCTGGCATGCCTGCCGTTGTTTACATCGGTCATTCCATTCATGGGAATGAAGCCAGCGGCGCCAACGCATCCCTCCTCAGTGCGTATTACCTGGCTGCGGCGCAGGGAAGACAAATTGATGAACTGCTGAATAACACAGTCATCCTTTTCGATCCGTCGTTTAACCCTGATGGCTTACAACGTTTTTCCACCTGGGTAAACCAGCACCGCAGCAAGAACCTGGTTACTGATCCTGCATCAAGAGAGTTCAGTGAAATTTGGCCTGGCGGCCGTTACAACCATTACTGGTTTGACCTGAACCGCGACTGGCTGCCGGCACAACATGTAGAGAGCCAGAACCGCCTGAAGTGGTTTCATCTCTGGAAGCCCAACATCCTTACCGATCACCACGAGCAGGAAAGCAATGCCACTTTCTTTTTTCAACCCGGCGAACCTTCCCGCGTAAACCCGTTGACACCGGTACAAAACCAGCAACTGACTGAAAAGATTGGTAAATATCATGCGCAGTACCTCGATCGTATCGGCTCTTTGTATTTCACAAAAGAAAATTATGATGATTTTTATTACGGGAAAGGCTCCACTTATCCGGATGTGAACGGTGCTGTAGGCATTTTATTCGAGCAGGGATCGTCCCGCGGACACTCACAACAAACGGCCAATGGCGTACTGACATTTCCGTTTACCATCCGTAACCAATTTACAGCTACCCTGTCCACGTTGGAAGCTGCAAAAGCCCTGCGCAAGGATCTTCTGAACTGGCAGCGTGAATTTTACCGGACAGCCCTCTCCGACGCAGGATTGTATGGTGTGAAGGGTTATGTCTTCGGCACAAGAACCGATAAAGCCAAAACCAACATTTTTGTCAACATGTTGCGCCGCCACGAAATAGAGGTGTACGAACTGGGGAGCAACATGAAAGCCGAAGGCCATGAGTTCCAAAAAGGAACGGCCTATGTAGTGCCTGCATCGCAACCCCAACACCGGCTTATTCGCGGCATTTTTGACAAAACCCTTACCTATAAAGACAGCCTGTTTTACGACATTACCGCCTGGACCATGCCGCTGGCCTTCGGACTTACCTATGCCGAACTGGGTACACAACAGTTCAACACCAATCTATTGGGCAACAAAGTTGCAGCGGAGCTTACTGAAACCGGGTCTGTCATCGGTGGCCAGTCCAACATTGGCTACCTCATGGAGTGGGACGAATATTACACGCCGGCTGTATTGTACGAACTCCAATCGGCCGGCCTGTTTACCAAAGTGGCTTCCAATACCTTTCAGATGACGAGTGAAGGCGCTACCAAAAACTTTGGCTACGGAACCATTCTGATACCAGTTTCCATGCAGCCGCTTAACAACAACAACATTTATGAAAAGGTGAAGGCAACTGCAGAAAAGTATGGCGTTACCCTGCATGCGGTAAAAACAGGAAATGTTTTGGGCGGTAGTGATCTGGGCAGCCGTAATTTTCTGCCGGTAACAAAGCCCAATATCGCCATGTTGGTGGGAACGGGTGTAAATCCGCTGGATGCCGGCGAGATCTGGCACCTGTTGGACCAACGGTTCAATATTCCTTCTACACACCTGGATGTTACCGCATTCAACAGAGTTGACCTGGATAAATACAATACCATTATCATGGTGAGTGGTTCGTACAGCGATTTGAACAAAGAAAAATTGAAAAGCTGGGTACAAGGCGGCGGTACACTCATCCTGACCGAAGAAGCTGTTCAGTGGGCGGCGCAGGCTGGCATCAGTAACGTTACATTCAAACGGGCAAAATCGCCATACGACAGCAGCAACGGACTGCCTTATGCCGACCGCGATGAGATCAGCGGTGCCCAGAACATGCGCGGTGCCATCTTCCGTGCGGAAGCTGACCTCACACACCCCCTTGCCTATGGTTACACGCAACCGCAGGTCAGCCTATTCAAAGCGAACAGGGTATTTATGGAACGAAGCAAAAATCCATTCGCCACACCATTTTATTACAAGGACAAGCCCCTGCAAAGTGGCTGGTTAAGCCGCGAAAACCTTGAGGCTGTTAAAAATTCCGCAGCGGTAGTCGTAAATGCCGTTGGTTCCGGAAGGGTTATTTCTATTGCTGATAATCCCAACCTGCGGGCTTTCTGGCTGGGCGGCTCCAAACTGCTGATGAATGCCATCTTCTTTGGCCGTAACATCGATGCGGCTTCGGCAAGGGCGGAGGAATAAGAGTGATAATATTGAGATATTGGGATAGTAGAATATTGCTTGCGGATATAAATAATCCATCAAACAACCTGTATTAAAATATCGCAATATCTCAATACCCCAATATCAAACACCTCAACAAAAAAGGCAAGCTGTAGTCACAGCTTGCCTTTTTTGTTGAGGTAGTTATCGCTTACCTGGCGCGGTTTTCTTTCACCACTTCAGGCTTTCTGTTTTCTTCATCAATAGCATTGCCCAATTCTTCTTCCACGTTCATCACCCATGGCGGCAGCACATCGGGTGCAATCTTCCATACGCCACCTTCCTGGTACATGGTGAAGAAAATACGGTTTCCTCTTTCGTCCGGTACGTTTACACTATACTGCACATTTGCGCGGTTCGTGCGGTTAAAATTGAACTCACGGTTCCGGTCTCCGGCTTTTATTATCTTAGAAAAATGGATACTCATTGCTGCTTGATTGCTGTAAAAACGATTGTGTTTTCAGGGGGCAATAATCGGTCAAAAATGCTTTGGAACAATGTTAAAACGCCTGATTGTGGATATTATTTTTTTCCGGCATTCACACAATATTTTCCCGTTTCCGGCATTGCTGCTCCTTGTGTTCAAACAACGGGTTGGCCACTATTTCATGCATTTTACGTACCTGCTTTGCTGCGAAGGTAGGCCCCATTCTCTCCTCCGCTTCCTTTGTTGATAAATTTTTTCAACTTGATACAACGGCAAATACCATTCCCGCCGTTCTCCACAGGTGATTCCGCATTGCTTTTTCGGGTGTGTTTGGTGTAAACTTTGTCATTACCTTTCGGGCCTTAATTTGATTTGTATGCAGTTTGGGAATTGGATCGTTACAGAAGAAACAATCGAATGGCAGGGCGAACAAACACAACAGTTTGTAATTCCAAAAGATACGCTGACCGCCCTGCGCTACGACCGGAAAGGCAGCTTTTTTTATGATTGGATTCTTTTAGCTACGGATGAGGAGTGGATTGATCAGGATGACCTTTATGACCTGAATTTTGCTTTTGTGTATGCCGCCGCAAAATGGGGACAGGAATTCAGCTATCAAACCTTTGATGCCACACTGGAAGAACAATACGAGCAATTTGACGAAGAAGAAGACGAAGACTGGGGATAATTGGTGGTGAATAAACCTCTAACGTTTTATCATTATTTGCATAAAAAACCTCCTGATCGTTCAGGAGGTTTTTTATGTTTAAAATTCTATTCTTTACTCACTATGGGAAGATGCCCAGCTCGGCATAAGAGGTGCCCACTTTGTTGATGGCCACCACATAAGCAGCGGTACGCATGTCCGGTATCTGCGGGTTGCGCTTCCACTCTTCTATGATTTCCCTTGTTGCGGTAATCATGGTTTCTTCCAGTCCGCTGTGTACCAGGTCTACTTCTTCGGGACCATGCACAATAAACTGGCGTTCACGGTCACTCACCTTTTTCGAAGTTAGCTCTTCAATCTGGCTGATGATGTGCTGGTTCATATTTTCGGTGAAGCGCTTTTCCATACGGCCGTAGCGTACATGGCTCAGGTTTTTCAACCACTCAAAGTAAGAAACGGTTACACCACCAGCATTCAGGTACATATCCGGAATAACGATGGTGCCCTTTTGTGCAAATACCTCATCGGCTTCCGGTGTCAATGGACCATTCGCACCTTCGCCAATCAACTTTGCTTTTACGCGGGGTGCATTCTGCCCGTTAATCACATTTTCCAGTGCGGCTGGAATCAGGATGTCGCAATCATATTCAAGCGCATCGGTATTCTTGGCGAAGTTTTGCGAGCCGGCAAAATTCAGAATTGAACCGGTGGTTTTGCGGTGTTCAAACACGGCATCTACATCCAGACCATCGTCGTTGCGGATGGCACCTTCGTATTCAGCCAGGGCAATAATTTTAGCACCAGCCTGCTGAAAGAATTTAGCAGCATGGTAGCCCACGTTACCTAACCCTTGCACAATCACACGTTTTCCTTCAATACCAACTGAAAGTCCTACCCTTTCCATGATCTCGGGCATGTTACACACTTCCCGCACACCATAAAAAATACCCAGGCCAGTTGCTTCGCGACGACCGCGAACACCACCTTGCGTTACAGGCTTACCGGTTACGCAGCCCAGGGCATCGATTTCTCCGGGGCGAAGACTCATGTATGTATCTACAATCCACGCCATTTCCCGTTCACCGGTTCCGTAATCAGGAGCCGGCACATCGGTACCAGGACCAATAAAATTTTTCTTTACCAGCTCCGCTGTATAACGACGGGTAATTTTTTCCAGTTCGTAAACCGAATATTTTTTAGGACTGATCTTGATGCCACCTTTACCGCCACCAAACGGTACGTTTACAATGGCGCATTTGTAGGTCATCAGCGAAGCCAGGGCCATTACTTCGTCCTGATTTACTTCTGCAGCAAAGCGGATACCGCCTTTGCAGGGAGTTTTATGGTGAGAATGCTGTACGCGGTATGCTTCAATAACTTCAATGCGTCCGTCGTCCATACGCACCGGGAACCGCATTGAATAGATTGAGTTGCAAGCCTTGATCTGTTCTAAAATACCTGGATCCCATTTGGTGAACTTGGCCGCTTTGTCGAAACTTTTTTCAACTGCGCCAAAGAAACTATAGCCATTTGTAGCCGACATAAAAATGGTTTATTTAAAATTTAAAATTGATTTTTTTCAATGTTGGAAATCTTTTTATCCAACCGGATGAGGTAAAGGAAAAGACCAATGAGAATAGCAAGCACCACGGCTACCACCACGTAGATCTTTCCGTTTTCCCGCATGGCATCTGCCATTTCTATCGAGCTGTCCTGTGCCTGTACCAGCAACGAGAACAGGACGGAAAGACATACCAGTGCAGTTTTTTTTATCATAATGTAACAACAGATTTTTCTTTGATCAATTGAAGCCTCACTTTAATGCTGGTGATCCATACACCCAAAAGCGTCCAGCCAAGGATGGCCGGGTAAAATACCATTCGCATACGGGCATCCGTATCCTTTGGATTCAGCGCCGGATTACCTTCTCCTCCCGGGTGCAGGCTTTCCAGCAAACGGGGAACAATCCAGATAGAAGGAAAAAGAAAAGCAAACGCAAAAATATTGTACACAGCGCTGATACGGGCACGCTTATCCATATCGTTAACGGAGTCGCGCAGCACCAGGTAAGCAAAATAAATGAGCAGGGCAATCGCAGCTCCCACCAGCTTGGGATCTTTGGCAATGGAGCCAAACGAAGCGAAGGTAGAGCTGTTAGGATCGGCCCAGGTAAACGCCGCCCATATCATACCCGTAGCATAGCCCAATATTCCGAACAAGATACCAACGCCAGCATATGCACGGGATAAGATATCATACCGCAGGTTGTTGGTACGCAGGTACCGTACCGCATGCACTACGGAAATGGTAAAAAGGATCATCATGCTGAACCACATGCATACATGGAAATAGAGATTGCGGATGGTCTCTCCCAAAACTTCCAGGCGGGGCACTTCAAACGCCGCCAGATTAAAAACATTAAAGCCAGCAATTACAGTGTAAAAGAGTAGGAAGATGCACAGTATTTTCCACCACCATTTTTTCATTCGTTGGGTGTTTTGTTCGCTGCAATCGTTTAATTCGGGAGCAAAAATAAGGGAAAGAGTGCTTTAGCATCCCAGAATTTAACAAGGGATGAAGACGGGAAAAGAAAGCGTATTTTCCCTCTTTCACTCACTTATGATCGGCAAATGTACAGCGGCAACAATCCTGTATAAAAATGGTGGCCAAATGGCCACCATCAAACAATTGTATAAACAAACAGGAACTACCTTATACCCTAGCGGTAATCATTGTTTCGTTCCGTTTGCTTTTGCGACCCGGATTGGTTGGCTGGTTTCTGTTCAGCCGGTTTGTTGTCTTTGTTGCCAAACAGGCGTTTGAAAAAACCTTTCTTTTCTTCTTGTTCGGGTTTGGCTGGCGGCAAACTACCTGCAGGCTTCCGGCTTGATGTATCTTTTCGAGGTTCACGTGGCAAGGGCCTTTCATTGTCCACAGGACGCTCCGATTCAGGACGCATGTTACCGTACGAAGTAGTGTCCAACGTATAATCATCAGCGTTCATATCCATGTTGTCGCCCTCCGCATCTTCCATGCTGTTAGGAATGATCTCCATGATATCGGCGTTGGTAATTTCATTTTCCAGGTCAGCAGGCTTGATGAATTCCGCATCTTTGTTCAGACCCAGGTTTTTATCTGAAAGCGCTTTTTTGAAGAAGGCTTGCCAAATAGGCCGTGCCGCTGTTCCACCATAACCTTGTGCACTTTCAATGCGAATAAACCTGTCATCACAACCAATCCAAACGCCGGCCAGCAGTTCTGGTGTAAAGCCAATAAACCAGGCATCGGCGTTGTCGTTTGTGGTACCTGTTTTACCACCCATTTCTTTTACTCCCAGGGCTTGTTGTAATCCGGCTGCGGTACCTTTTGTTACAGGACCTTCCATCATTTTTGCCATGCGGTACGACGTAGCTTCGCTTACCACCTGGTTGCGGTTTGCACCGATGTTGGAGCGATAGATCACGTTTCCATTACGATCTTCGATCCGGCTGATAAAGGTTGGCTTGGTAGAAAAACCGCCACCAGGGAAAATGGTATAGCCCCACAGCATTTCGTACAAAGAAAGATCACAGGAACCCAAAGCAATGGAAGGAAAAGCTTCTACGTCGGTGGGGATGTTGATCCGCTTCAGGAAGTTGGCAAACTGTGGTGCTCCCACCTGCTTCATAATATAGGCGGTTGCGCAGTTCCGGCTCCAGGCCAGGGCCGAAGCCATCGACATCGAGCGACCCGTACAAGTCTTCCCGGTTGCCGGCACCAGTTGGTCTTTGCCAAACGACTGTTGCTGGTCAATAACGGTAGTTTCCGGTGTCATTCCCCGTTCTTCCATGGCTTGTGCATATAAGAAGGGTTTGATAGAAGAACCCACCTGGCGTTTTACATTCAGCTGTGCGTGGTCAAGTTTGTATGTTTTGAAATGGATACCACCCACCCATGCCCGCACTTCGCCGCTCACAGGATCCATCACAACAAAGCCGGTTTGCATCATCTGGCGATGATATTTGATAGAATCCATCGGTGTCATGATCGTGTCGCGTTCACGCTTTGTATTCCACGCAAAAATTTTCATGGGCACTTTTTGCGAGAAGCTGGCTTTTATCTCTCTATCGGAAAGACCTTCTTCTTTCAGGGCCTTCCAGCGGTCGCTGGCTTTCATGGCCGCGTCCAGCACATTTTCACGTCCCTGCCACACACTGCCGGTGCGTATGTTACGCTGCCTGTCGAGGGCCTTCTGAAGGATCGGCATTTGCTGCGCCACCGCTTCTTCGGCATAGTCCTGCATACGGGGATTGATGGTGGTGTAGATTTTCAGTCCGTCGCGGTAAACATTGTATTCTTCACCATCCACGGTTCTCACTTCCTTCAACAATTCCTTTACTTCACCACGCAGCACTTCCCGGAAGTAAGGCGCATAACCGGCATTTTCGTCCAGCTTTTTGTAATTCAGGCGAATAGGCATGGCCCTGTATTTATTCGCTTCTGCAGGAGTGATCTTGTTGTTTTTTTCCATTTGCCCGATCACCACGTTTCGACGCTCTTTGGCTTCTTTGGGGTGCCGTTGTGGGTTATAAAGTGTATTGGCTTTTAGCATACCTACCAAAAGAGAAGACTCGTCAACCGAAAGTTGATAAGGCTCTTTCTGGAAAAAGGTTTTTGCTGCGTTTTTGATCCCGTAAATATTATCGCCGAAAGGCACCGCGTTCAGGTACAGTGCCAGGATTTCTTCTTTTGTAAAGTTGCGCTCCAGGCGAATGGCTACAATGTATTCCTTGAATTTTTCAATAACCCGCCATGCTTTGTTTTTTGTTCCCTGTGCCAGCAATGCTTTGGCGAGCTGCTGTGTGATAGTAGAACCGCCACCTTCTTTTCCTAACAGGAAAACGGCACGCATGGTAGACTTAGGGTCAATGCCGGCATGCTCATAAAAACGCTCATCTTCAGTAGCAATGAGGGCATTGATCACGTGGGGCGAAATATCGCGGTAGTTTACATTCGTGCGGTTACCACGTTCGCTGTAATATTTTCCCATTAGTGTGCCATCGGCAGCAAACACTTCAGATGATTGCAGGATGGTAGGGTTTTCCAATTCTTTCAGCGAGGGCAGTTTACCAAATACACCGAGCATGCACATGAGGATAAAAACAAAAAAGGCTCCCATGATGCTCAGAAAGACGGTCCAGAAAATGCGAGGCAATTTTTTCATGTATGATGGATTAAGGTCAATCGTTACTACTGGTCAAAGCTAAGGCTGTTGCCTGTTAAAAGTTCAAAGTTAACAGTTCAAAGCCGGTCACTTTAACGGACCATTTCTTAAAATCCGATCAGAGACAGGCTTTGAACACCAAATTTTAGTTTGTGATCTGCATTAAAACTTTCCCGGCAAATGTTGCTCCAAAAACCTCTTGTATTCTTCTATATTGGTTTTGGTCCGCAATAAAGACAGGTTACGTTCCGTAATAATGCTAAAGGAATATTTATTGGCAGTCAGCCAGGGAATGATCTCCTTTGCTGCGAGCGGTTGGGCAGTGGTTACATAATCGGTGGCCGCTGCTGCTGTGGGCAACCCGCTGATCACCAGCATCCGTGTATCCGCTGACAGGTTTACAATCTGCACGTCCATGGAACGATTCGGATACGCTTCGCGGTTATATAAATGGAAGGCAGTTCGGGCCTCATTCACGAAAATCGGATCCACTTTATCCATGATCACTATGGCAAAATGCGGCTTTCCTTCTTCGTAATGATATGCATTCGGATCAACATAGTTTCGTCTTGCTTCCTCAATTGAATCACGTTGCCGCTTCAGGAAGGCTTCCCGCTGCGCAATGCTGTCTCTCCGGGCCTGTTCCCGAAGGGTCCTCGCCAGGTCGATGGAGTCTTTTTTCCGCTGGGTCTCTAATGCGATGGAATCTTTTCGTCTTTGCGCCTCCTGAGCCAATGCATCTTTTCGTTGTTTTTCTGCCAAAGCAATGGAATCTTTCCGTTGCTGTACTTCCAGCGCTACACGGGCAAGGGAATCCCGTCTTGCTTCATCTGCTCTTTTTTTCACCAGCGCAAGTGAATCCCTGATAACCCTGTCCAGGGAGTCACGCTCCCGTTTTGCCAGGTATTTCTGCAAGGCAAGCGAATCGGAAGCCTGTTTCTTTAAGGCCTGGGCCAGGTCAATGCTGTCCCTCCTCGCCTGCTCCCGTGCCGCTTTGGCCGTTGCAATAGAGTCTCTTCGCAGCTGGTCAGCCAGCGCTTTTTTTGCCAGGGAATCTTTTCGGGCCTGCTCCGCTTCTTTTTTGGCAAGCGCAATTGAATCCCTGCGAATGGTCTCCAGCGAATCACGCATCCGTTTTGCCAGCAAATTGCTGAAGGCTATACTGTCGGCGACCTGCTTTTGCCTTACTTTGGCCAGGGCTGCCGAATCCACAGCCGGTTCGGTGACTGGTTTTTTGACCACCGCTGAATCAATTTTTGGTTTTACTTCCGGCACAGCGACAACCGTATCCTTTTTGGCTACCGGTGGCACAGCGGCAACAACCGGTTCGCTGGAAACGGGTTCTTCATCGGAAGGACGGGTAATCTGCAGGCGTGTTAGCTCGTCCTCTATCTGCTGGCGCCGGGCCAGTACATTGATCAGGTTTTGTGCTTTTTCGGACATACCCTTGTTGTTCTGACGAACAATGGTTTGCAACACGCCTGTTGCCACGCTATCCTGGCGCTGTTTTATATAATAAACAGCCTCAATGTACAGCAGTTGCGGATCCCAGTATTTGGTTCTGTAGGTACTGTCAGCAATGCGTTTTGCCGTTTGCGCTTCCCCGAATTTTCCTTCAATGAAAAGATTATAAACGTTTTCGTAAGCTTTTGTTGCAGCCGGCAGATCTGTGTTTGGTGCCTGCGGATCTATACCCGTAGCGGCAATAGCCGTAAATCGTGAAGAAGGATAATTACTCTCCAGCAAGCGTTTGACCTGGGCAGCCGCGTTGCCATCGCCTAATTTGGAATAGGCATAATGAAGATTAAAAAGCACTTCATCCATTTTATCGGCATTGGGAAAACGCCGGCGCAATTCTTCAAACGTTTGAATGGCAGAAGGATAATCTTCCACTTCATTTAAGTAAGCAAGCCCCAGCCCAAACAAGGCCGTACGGATTGAATCGTTGGAGGTTTGAACGGCCTCGGGACTTAAAGGTAGCCTGCTAAGCAGACCTTCAACCGTAAGATCGGCAGGGGCCAACGGATTGCCGGCTGTGGCAGCGGTTGGATTTACCGGGTCTACCGGCTTATCCGGGTGAGAAAGTATCTGCTGGTTTACGGCTGCAAACCGGCGCCAGTTGTCAACATTCGGACGGTTGCCCCAAACAGATTTGAACTGCGCCGAACCTTTCGTTTTGGCAGCAGTATTATAAAAATACCATTCGCCTTTCGCGTCGTTGTTGAAAAGGTCAACCGGGGGTGTATTACCGGCAAGTGAAGAACCGCCTGAGGTAAGAGTTGCATCCTCTTTCAGCCCCTGCGCCTTGCGCAGTTTTTTTACAAGCGTTTTTATATAATCATTCCTTTGTTCTTCGGGCAATGCGGCAATTCGCTGCAGGCTGTCCTGGCGATACACCACGCCACTGTTCAATACAACTTTTTGCAAGGCCGTTTTTCTTTCCATTACCCGTGAGACATCCACATCGGGTAAACCGGCCACCTGCACACTGTCGTAAAACGACGCTGCCTGCAGGTATTTTTTCTGCTGGTACGACACATCGGCAATCTTCAGAAAAGCTTTATTGCGGGAAGCCTGGTCGCCATTATTCGCCTGCGAACCTTTGATAAGCAGTTCGCTGGCAGCGTCTATATTCCCACGCTGCAGCTCCATCTGTGCCGCCATATAATAAATAATATCACGGTATTCCTCGTATTTATCCCGGCGGGCCATTTTCAACAGTTCCGCCAGGTTTTTGTCAATGGCATCGTCGCCGCCTTCTTTGCTCAGGCGCACCACATTCAGGCGGGCATATACTTCCATCACAGGGTCGGGAGTCATAGTCACCACCTTCTGGTAAAGCGTCGCGGCTTCATCGGGTTTACCCGCTTTTTCCATTAATTGAGCGGCCAGGTAGTGCCATCGGGCCTTTTCCTTGCGGGAATAATCGCCATCTACGGCAGCCAACAGGTGAACGGCCGCACTGTCCCATTGCTGCTGCCGGTAGTACCAGTAAGCTTCCACTTCGTCCAGTCCATTCCGGAGGCGCTCGGGAAACACCGGGTCGCGGCGCAATGTTGAAATCAGGCTTCCGGCAGCAGTCATCTTTTCCATTTCTGTCAGCGTCCTGATCTGCCAGAGAAATGAATTGTTACGGCTGAAGGTATTGCTGTGCAGGAGCTTTTTCTCTTCCCTGGTGGAGATGCTCAGTTCTTTTGCACCATCCGTGTTGGTACCAATATGCTTGTAATAACCATCTTCGAATTTGGGTGCATACGCATAATTGATAAACTGCAGCATCATGGATGCCGAGTCGAACTTTTTCTGCAGGTGAAAAGATGCCGCCCACAACAGGTAAAGCTCATCAATCCATTCGTTACGCAAGTCGTGGTTTACAATCCCGGTGCGGGCTTTGTAAATCACCGAATCCAATTGAATGCTATCGGCAGCAGTGGCCTCCAGTGTGTAAGGATAAAACGTCAGCAGTTCAGCATAATCATCCCTGTGCTGCTCCTGTGCCCGCTCAATGATCTCGTTGAATTTATTGTTGGCGTTAAAAACGTAATTGAACCGCGTTGTGAGGTTTTGCAGAATGCGTTTGGGTGCTTTCAGCTTGCCATCGCCGGTCTTTTCGGCTTTGAGCTTGCGCTCCTGGTAAGGCTGCGGTTTATCAATATCTACCTGAAACCCGGGTTGGGCCAAAGCAGCTAGTGAGAAAAGAAACAGCCCTGCGGTCAAAAAAAGGATATGTCGGATCAGGTTCATTCCGGGCAAACTAAGGACATAAGAACGGAAAATCAAAGGGTTTAGTATGCTTTTGACCTTTTGTCAACAGATTAATCCCCAATCCGTTTCAGCTTCAAGTTTGTTACCGGCGCCACAATCAGCGGGAACTTCTCCACCACTACCGTGCTGGCATCGAGCCCAAAGCCTCGTTCTTCGGAAAGTGAGATCTCTTTGAGCCAGAAATGAAACTTCATTATAAGGCGTTCCAGGAAAGGAAGATCATTATCCTGACTGAGGTATTTTTCCATTACCACAAAGCTGAAATCACCCGTTACCTTCCCTCTTTCCAGGCTTTCGTAGCGGCTGATGATGTTTACTTCCTTGTTGGCCACCAGGTCTTCCACCACTTTGCGGAACAGAAGGTTTATGCGGGGTTCTACCCGGAAACCAAGCCGGAAGTCGATGCGGATGATATCGTTTGGAATGATATGCTCCACCTTGTATTCCATGGTATAAGGTTCATCCAGCGTATCTACGTGCACGAACCAATAAATATCGGCCCGCTTTGGTTTCTTACTAAGGATGGAATAAATAATCTTGTGTTCGATCTCTTTTGGATTATCGGCGCTGGTCAGGTAAACAAGGTGGGTGGCATATTTAGGCACCGAACGGTCGTTGCTGAGCTCCTGTATTTTCGGGATGTAGTGCTCCAGGCGAACAAACTCCACGTAGCGGTTTTTGATCTTGCGAGCCCGGAACCAGACAAACATGACCCCGAACATTACGCCACCGATCAGCAGTGAAATATAACCGCCCTGGGCAAATTTGTGTAGCAAGGCATACAGGAACAGGATCTCCAACAAGGTATAAAAACCCAGGAAAAGCCAGATCAGTGCGGGCTTTACCCGCCGGGAAATAAGGAAATTCGAAAACAGTACCGTCGTCATCAGCATGGTGATGATAATGGCAAGACCATAAGCCGCCTCCATACGGGAGGAAGTACGGAAATACAGCACGATGCCGACACAGCCCAGGAACATCAACAAGTTGAGGCTCGGAATAAACAGTTGGCCTTTTTCTTCCGATGGATAACGGATCTTTAGCTTGGGCCATAAGTTCAGTCGCATGGCTTCACTGATCAGCGTAAACGATCCTGAAATCATGGCCTGGCTGGCAATAATGGCAGCACTCGTGGCAATCACCACCCCTATAATAATAAACCACTCGGGCATCAGGTCGTAAAAAGCATTGATACCTAGCTGGGTTCGTACCTCTTCGGTAACAAAAAGACCATCATGGTGTTTTAAAATAAAGGCTCCCTGACCCAGGTAGTTCAGGATCAGGCAGGTTTTGACAAAAATCCAGGACGTGCGGATATTGCCCCGGCCACAATGCCCCAGGTCGCTGTAAAGTGCTTCTGCACCTGTGGTACAAAGAAAAACAGCGCCTAACAGCAGCAGCGCCTGCGGATAGGTAACCAAAAAACTCACAGCGTAATACGGGCTGAATGCCTTCAGAATCCGGAAATCATCCGATAAGTGAATGATGCCAAGGATGGCCAGCATGGAAAACCAAATAAACATAACCGGCCCAAATAGCCTCCCGATGGAAGCCGTTCCAAACTGCTGCAGGAAAAAGAACATGGCCAGAATAACCAAAACGATATACACAACATACTGGTCAATATTGTTAAAATAAGAAATCTCTCTTAACCCTTCCACTGCAGAGGTAATGGAGATAGGTGGCGTTATGATCCCATCGGCCAAAAGGGCTCCACCCCCTATCATGGCCGGCACCACCAGCCATTTTTTTTGTCGTCTTACCAGAGCATATAAGGCAAATGTGCCCCCTTCCCCCCGGTTATCGGCCCGAAGAATGAGCCAAACATATTTCACCGTGGTTTGCAGCGTAATGGTCCAAATGATACAGGAAAGGCTGCCGATGATCAGGTTTTCATCAATGCGGTGATCCTTGATAATGGCATTGAAAACATAGAGCGGGGAAGTTCCGATATCGCCATAAATAATGCCCAGGGCCACAATTAATCCTGCTGTGGTAACTCTGTTTAGTGGTACTCTCACAATGTGCCTGTTTAATTTGGCAGTGGACAAAGGTATACGGAAAACAGCATGCAGATATACACGAAAAAATAACATTTACACCGCCGGTATACGGAAAATGGATGCAGCCAAAGCATTTTTCTTACCGTCTTTATAACAAAACATCGCCTAATTTTAGTTTTAAAACGATCTCGCCTGTATGTTTAAATCCTTTTTTGCAGTATCCTGTCTGATTTTTTTTACAGCCCTTTCCACCAACGCACAGAAAATCGTGTATTCCGATATCGATGACGATGACAACCGCCGCATGCAGTTTGAAGTGATCGGCAAGGTGCAGGGCAATTTCCTGATTTATAAAAATATCCGTAATAAAAACTACATCTCTGTTTATAACAATGAGATGGAGCAGATTGCCCGGGAGGAAATGGATTTTGCTTCCGACGACCGCATTCTGAACATAGACTTTGTGCCTTACCAGGACTTTACCTACATGATCTACCAGTTTGAGAAAAAACGGGTGGTTTATTGTAATGCCGTGAAGATTGATGGCTCCGGAAAACGGATGTCGGAGGTAGTTACCCTGGATACGGCGCATATTGGCTTTGGCGGCAACAATAAGATCTACAATACCATCAGCAGCGAAGACAAGTCAAAACTGATGGTCTTTAAGATCAATTCCAAAAATCGCGAACGCTATATCCTGACCACGCTCCTGTTCGACAACAATCTTTCCCCTATCCGCCGGTCGCAGATTGTTATTCCCATGGAAGAATACAAGGATGCGCTGGAAGAGTTCCAGATTGACAACGATGGTGATCTGGTTTTTACCAAATTCACTCGCAACAACAACGAAACCATACAGGGATCGCAATTGCTTTACAAAGCGGCCATGAGCGATACGCTGCACAGCATCAACGTACAGCCGGAAAAGATTTTCCTGGATAACCTGCATATAAAAGCCGATAATGCCAACGACCGCTTTTTCGTCACCTCGTTTTATTACAGTAAAAAACGCGGCGATGTGGAAGGCTTTTACTTTTATGTATGGGATAAGGCTACCCGCCAGCCGGTGTTGCAAAACAGTATTGCCCTGAGCGAAGAATTACGCCGGGAGGCCAGAGGCAACAATACGAATGTCAAATCGGCTTTTAACGATTATTTTATCCGCAATATCATTATCCGCAGGGATGGCGGCTTTATCATCAATACCGAATCATATTACACCACCTCGCGGGGCGGACAATGGAACCGTTTTAATTATCTCTACGGCTATCCAATGAGCATGTACGACTATTATAGTGTGTACTCTCCCTATAATTCCTGGTACTGGCGCCGCGGTAATATGTTTAACGGCCGCAGCAATGTTCGGTACAATGCCGATAACATTACGGTGCTGTCGTTTAACAATACCGGCAATCTGGAGTGGAGCAACGTGATTCACAAAGAGCAGTTCGATGATGAATCGGATGACCGTATATCTTATCAAACCATGAATACGGGCGGACAGATCCATTACGTATTTAATATTGATGAAAAGCGGGCTTTGTTGCTGAACGACTTCACCCTTTCACCCGACGGGCAAATCACCCGGAACCCAACATTGAAAAACCTCGACCGTGGTTTTGAGTTTATGCCCAAGTTCGGAAAACAGGTGAGCAGTTACCAAATGATCATCCCTTGTTATTACAGAAACAGCATTTGCTTTGCAAAAGTGGAATTTAATTGATAGCATTGCCGGGTGATTTCCTTGTTCCGACAGAAAACCCCGGGTAATGTCATCGTACTCCTGATATTCGGCTTCCTGCTTAAGGCGCCGCTTTTCCTGTACCCGAAGCCCGTTGTTGTTTCCGAAAACGATGAAGACCTATATCATGGCCTGGCTAGCCTGCTGCAATCGGCAGGCAGCGTTGCCCCCTTGTGGGCATCTGCCGTTGCGTTTGTGCTTCTCTATGCGCAGGCTCTGATGGTCAATTACCTGATGAATGCCTTCCGCATGATGGGCAAACCAACCTACCTGCCCGGAATGGCCTATCTCCTGGTGACGTCGCTGCTACCTGAGTGGAGTTTCCTTTCTTCCCCGTTGGTGGCCAGCACATTGATCATCCTTACATTTATTATCCTTTTTCGCCTGTACAACTTGCAGGAAGCCAGTGGCCGCATTTACAACATGGGCCTGCTGCTGGGTATCAGTTCCTATATCTATTTCCCATCGGCTGCTTTTATGATCTGCTTTTTGCTGGGCATGATGATCCTGAAGCCTTTTAAGCTTAACGAGATTGTCTTGTTTTTTCTTGGCTGTTTAACTCCCTACTATTTTTACGGCGCTTACCTCTTCCTGAACGGCAACCTGAGTTTCGACACATTCGTGCCCCACGTTTCCGTAAAGGTACCCGAGGTAAAAAGTACAGTGTGGCTGGCTATCAGTACACTTTTTCTAACGCTGCCTTTCCTTGTTGGCGGATTTTTTGTACAGGGACAACTGCATAAAATGCTGATTCAGGTCCGGAAAAACTGGAGCATTATCCTGCTTTACCTGATCCTGGCGTTTTTTGTGCCATTCATCAACACCTATACTTCGTTTAATAACTGGATTCTGGTGGCGGTGCCCTTTGCCTGCTTTCATGCCGCCACTTATTTTTATACAGCGAACAAATGGGTTGTCAACGGCTTGTTCTTTTTAACCGTAGGTTATATCTTATACTTGCAGTACGGCACTACACTATGGCATTGAGAAAGGGCTTTGCGCTATTTTGATACAGGGATTGGTTACTGAATCATTTCATGTAGAGACAACTTGCCTCTTGTCGAGAAACTGCGGAAATAACAGTTCCTGATTAACCTGCTCTCACTCTTTTATACCCCAGTTGAAAAAGATATTCCAATAAAAAAGCCTGCACCAGAAAGTACAGGCTTTAAAACTTATTGCTTTTTGCTTAGCGCATGAACAGGAGTTCGCGGTATTTGGGCAGATACCATTCGCGGTCATCCACCATTTGTTCCAGCTTGTCAACATGGTAACGCAGGGCATCAAAATAAGCTTCCTTCACCTCGTTGCAATACGCAATGGCCTTTTCACGGGTATCTTCGATGGCGTTGCATTTTTTACGGGCTTCGATCATTTCCACCGTCAGGCGGCTGGCTTCGTTGATATGCCTCGAAATTTTATTCAAAACGGCAGTACGCTGATCGCAGGCACCTTCGGCCACGCCAACTTCACGCAGACCGCGGATGTTTTCTATCAAGGTATTCTGATATTTAACAGCTGCCGGGAATACATAAGAAGTCATGATTTCAGCCATGATACGGCTTTCAATCTGTACTTTTTTAATGTATTTCTCCAGTTCAATCTCATGCCGGGCTTCCAGCTCAAGGTGGTTATATACCTTATTATTCTCGAAGAGCTTTTTTGCCTTATCAGTTACCATAGCATCCAGTGCCAGCGGTGTTGTTTTCAGGTTGGGTAAGCCGCGTTTTTCAGCTTCTTTCTCCCATTCTTCGCTATAGCCATTGCCTTCAAAAAGAATTTTTTCGCTGGAAACGATATATTCTTTCAGGATGTGCAGAATAGCGATTTCTTTCTTCTCTCCTTTTTCAATTAGGGCATCCACATCTTTTTTAAAATTGCGGAGCGTTTCGGCCATGATGGTATTTAAAACAGTCATGGCATTGCCGCAGTTGGCCGATGATCCCACGGCACGGAACTCGAACTTGTTACCCGTGAAGGCGAACGGCGATGTCCGGTTGCGGTCAGTATTGTCGAGCAACAGTTCAGGAATGCTGCGATGAATATCAATTTTCAGCATGCTCTCATCCTGTTCATCAAACTTATCGCTAACCCTTTCTTTTACATCTTCCAGAACGCGGGACAGGTATTGACCGATAAAGACAGAAATAATAGCCGGAGGCGCTTCGTTGGCACCCAGGCGGAAGTCGTTTGATGCCGAGGCAATTGCAGCTCGCAGCAGGTCGGCGTGATCATGTACCGCTTTGATGGCGTTGACAAAAAAGGTCAGGAACATCAGGTTGGTCTTCGGTGTTTTTCCGGGAGCCAACAGGTTTACACCCGTATCGGTGGCAAGGCTCCAGTTGTTGTGTTTACCGCTACCGTTGATGCCGGCAAATGGTTTTTCATGCAGCAACACACGAAGACGGTGACGGGCTGCCACGCGGTTCATCACATCCATCAGCAAGGTGTTATGATCCACGGCT
Source organism: Flavisolibacter sp. (assembly GCA_035998945.1). Classification (GTDB taxonomy): domain Bacteria; phylum Bacteroidota; class Bacteroidia; order Chitinophagales; family Chitinophagaceae; genus Flavisolibacter. The sequence goes on from DASYHD010000032.1 coordinate 405,158, forward strand.
ATGTTTACTTCTTCAAAAATGGGGGCACATTCAAACTGCGCCGGCGCCACTTCGTTGTGGCGGGTACGCAGGGGAATACCCAGGCGATAGCTTTCTTCTTCAAAATCACGCATGAAAGCATAAACTCTTTCGGGAATTGAGCCAAAATAATGGTCTTCGAGCTGCTGGTTTTTGGCTGAATTGTGACCAAATACAGTACGGCCGCACATTACCAGGTCGGGCCGGGCATTGAAAAGGCCTTCGTCCACCACAAAATACTCCTGCTCCCAACCCAGGGTAGGCGTCACTCTTTCTACATTGCGGTCAAAATAATTACATACATCTACGGCCGCTTTGTCAATTGCTTCCAGGGCTTTCAGCAGCGGAGCTTTGTAGTCCAGTGACTCTCCGGTATACGATATAAAGATGGTGGGAATACAAAGCGTTTTGCCATACCCAATATCCATAATAAAAGCCGGCGAAGAAGGATCCCAGGCTGTGTAACCACGGGCTTCGAAAGTTGCCCGCAAACCACCACTGGGAAAGCTGGACGCATCGGGCTCCTGCTGAATCAGGGCATCGCCGTCAAATTGTTCAATGGGAGTGCCATCGCTTTTCAGCGTAAAAAAAGAGTCGTGTTTTTCAGCTGTTGTGCCGGTAAGGGGTTGAAACCAGTGCGTAAAATGGGTAACGCCTTTCGATTCGGACCAGGCACGAATACCGTTGGCAATCTGTGCTGCCATGGAGCGATCGATTTTCTGGCCGGCCCTGACGGACGCAATCAGGCTTTTGTATGCCTCATCGCTCAGGAACTGGCGGGCTACCTGGTGGGTAAAAACGTTTTCGGCAAAAATAGCCGTAATTTTTGCACATCCCGGAGTGGTGGGCTCTGCAGACGTTTGTAGTTTGGACAAAGCTTGAAAACGAAGCGACATAAGATGAGATTTTTTCCAAAGAAAGCTAAAATCTCAAAAAAATTCTGCAAAACTTGTGCACCACAGGAGGATTTGCCATAAAGATGGCCACTATAAATACAAAAGATCAATTTTGCAGGCAAAAAACTAATAAATGGTACATATTTATTTTTCTTGCATGTTTCCATTGAATAAACGACCGATTCGTTGCCAGTCGGCCATTGCTACAATTGGAACCAATAGCAGTGGCAATACAATGCTGCGATAACGAACGATTGCTCCCAGGATATTGACCGTATAACCAATCATGAGCAAAACTGAAAACGAAAAAAAGATACAGAAGAGGAGAAAAGGCGGGGCTCTGAATTTTTCCTTTCGACAGATGATGCAGAGCAGCGCTAGCAAGAGTAAAAAATTGATCTCTGCTGCTGCTGCCAGGGAAAGCAGGTGATGCACATCGGACGGAAAGGGCCGGATGATGCTTAGTGCAATGGCATCAGGGAAGTTTGCCAAAAAACTACCGACAGTTGGTTCCAGTGGCTGCACTTCTACCGCCGAATTGCCCCCAAGTCCCATGAATGCCTGCTGACGAATGACAACGGCTTCAGGAAAATTAAGCCGCGGGTGAATGTATTGCGCTGCAAAAAATAAAACGGCAAAAAATACATACAACCCGGCAAACACGGCCCAGGGCCTGATACTTAATTTACTGGCAAGTATCCATGCAAAAAGAGCGGGCAACAGTGGAATGATCACAAAATTGCGTAAAGCCAACACCATCAACAAACCAGTCAGTATACTGAGCACCCGAAGAAAGTTCAGTTTGTTTTCTTTCAGCGAGAAATAAACCGGGTAAATTACCATCACCAACCCTAAAAATATAAGTCCATCTTTATGCAGACCCGATGTCCAGTACAGAAACGAAGGCACCAGGAAAGTAGCCATAATAATAGCAAGCCGGTTTCCGGGAAACTGATCTCTCATCACCCTGTACAGCCCAAGAGCGCCAAAGAGGGAAAGAAAAGAATAAAAGATGACATTGGTGTAGTAGCTACCGAAGCTCGCAAGGTTGAAGATGGCCATTAATTTGATAAAAGAATTCCCCTTCAAATCGTTCCACCAGGAGTTTTCCACAGCCAGAAACTTCGTATAACCATCCTGGTAAGTATTATGAAAAATGCTACTGAAAAACTGTCCGGGATCGGAAAGAAGAATTTTGTATTCTGCAATGCTTTCATAATGATAAGCCCAGGTATCCACCATTTGCGCCAGTTCGCCGTAATACACACCGATCCAACCATAGAGGATACCGGCCATAACCTTCAGTAAGAATAGAATTACTAATTGCGGCCTGGTAAGCCCAGAAGCGAGAAAAAAACGCGTTTTGGTAACCAGCCAGGCAAAAAGGATCAGATAAGCAGCAAAAACCAGGTGCTCCAAGTAGGATGTTTTAGCCGCACAAAATAGGAAAAACAGTTTGGAGTTTGGGGTTTGCTGTTTGGTGTTGTTGCCAGTCCTTGACTTTACTGTTTACAATCACTCCTCATAGCAAAAGTTGGATTAAATACAAGAATAACCCCAAACTCCCAACACCAAACCTCAAACTCTCTTAGCTTTGCGCCTTTCTACCGCGTATGGAAGTCACAGTAAAAACAGCAAAACAGCTTCGTCTCACAGAAGAGGAGTTTGAACTGATCAAACAGAAACTCGGCCGCACTCCTAATTTTAATGAACTCTGCGCTTTCTCCGGCATGTGGAGTGAGCATTGTAGTTATAAAAATTCCATCAAATGGCTCAAGACCCTTCCCCGGGAAGGAGGCCGCATGCTGGTTGCCGCCGGTGAGGAAAACGCTGGGCTGATGGATATTGGCGAAGGTTACGGTGTGGTGTTCAAAATAGAATCGCACAACCACCCTTCTGCCATTGAACCCTTCCAGGGTGCTGCCACCGGTGTGGGCGGCATTCACCGCGATATTTTTACCATGGGAGCAAGGCCCATCGCTTCTCTCAATTCATTACGTTTTGGAAAATTAGAAGATAAAAAAACACAACACTTGCTGGCCGGTGTTGTGCACGGCATTTCGCATTATGGCAACTGCTTTGGCGTACCTACTGTTGGTGGCGAAGTTTATTTCGAGGAATGCTATCATACCAACCCGTTGGTTAATGCCATGAGCGTTGGCATTGTAAAGGTGGGAAAAACCGTTTCGGCCACGGCTGCCGGAGAAGGCAACCCGGTCATGTACGTGGGTAGTGCTACCGGCAAAGACGGGATTGGCGGCGCCTCCTTTGCGTCGGCTGAAATCACCGAAGAAAGTGCGGAAGAACTTCCAGCCGTGCAGGTGGGCGACCCTTTCCAGGAAAAAAAATTACTGGAAGCTTGTCTTGAAGTCATTGAAACCGGCGCGGTAGTCGGAATGCAGGATATGGGTGCGGCAGGCATTATTTGTTCTACGGCTGAAATGAGTGCCAAAGGCGGCGTGGGCATGCACATTGACCTGGATAAGGTACCCATGCGCCAGCAAAACATGAAAGCCTGGGAATTGTTGTTAAGCGAAAGCCAGGAAAGAATGCTGCTGGTGGTGGAAAAAGGTCGTGAGGATGAAGTGAAAAAAGTGTTTGACAAATGGGACCTGGAAAATGCAGTGGTGGGGCATGTAAAAGAAGATGGTTTGCTAAGCTTTTATATGAATGGCGAATTGGAGGCTGAAATTCCTGCAGAGGAATTAGTCCTTGGCGGCGGTGCCCCGCAATATGAAAGGGAGTACCGCGAACCCTCCTATTTTGCATCGCTGAAAAAATTTGATATTGCTTCTGTTCCGCAGCCGCAGGACCTGAAACAAGTGGCGGAACAATTGGTACAGGTACCCACCATCGCTAACAAACGCTGGATCTTTCGCCAGTACGACAGTATGGTTGGGACTGTGAACGCATCTACCAATGCGCCAACTGATGCCGCCATTGTATTGGTAAAAGAAACCGGCAGAGGCCTTGCCGTAACGGTTGACTGCAACAGCCGTTTTGTACATGCTGATCCGTACAAAGGTGCTATGATAGCCGTAGCCGAAGCGGCCCGCAACATTGTTTGCAGCGGCGGTGTTCCATTAGGCGTTACCAACTGTCTCAATTTTGGCAATCCATACGATCCCGAAGTATATTACCAGTTTGTACATGCTGTAAAAGGTATGGGCGAAGCCTGTCGCAGATTTGATACGCCGGTAACAGGGGGCAATGTCAGCTTCTACAACCAAAACCCTGATGGGCCTGTGTTTCCCACACCAACGATTGGCATGGTAGGCCTCGTAGAGGACCTGGATAAAAAAATGACACTGGACTTTAAGCAAGCCGGCGATGAGATCTTTTTAATTGGTGCTGTAAAGAATGATATAGCTTCCTCGCAGTACCTGAGCAAGATCTGCGGTGTTACCCAGTCTCCGGCCCCCTATTTTGACCTGGAACAGGAATACAGTTTACAACAAATCATTCGCACCCTTATCAGCGAACGCCTGATCCTGAATGCCCACGACGTTACAGAAGGCGGGCTCATAACCACTCTGCTGGAAAGTTCTTTCCCGCGGCGGTTAGGCTTTGCCGTTAACAATCCCGATGCTGCAACCCGCAATGATGCATTCTGGTTTGGGGAAGCACAAAGCCGCGTGGTAATAACCGTTTCCGAAAAACAACGGGACGCTTTCTGGAAAGCTATGGAAGCCCAGGAAGTTCCATTTATTTCACTGGGGAAAGTAACTGGTGGCGAGATAAGTGTTGACGGAGAAGACTGGAACAATATAGATCACTGGAAGAACCTGTATGACACTGCCATTGAAAAGCATTTGTCAAAAGAACTGGATTCAGAAGGTGCACTTTCGATGATCTGATAAAAAGAAAGAAAAGTCTGCCGTGTTTTGAGGCAGACTTTTTTCTAATTATTTATTACATCTTCGGCATCACTACGGCATCAATCACATGTATTACCCCGTTGCCGGATGCTACATCCGGCATGGTTACGGTTGCACCGTTTACCATTACTTTTCCGTCTTTTTTCATCACCATCAGCTCTGCTCCTTACACTGTTTTTATTTTTTGACCATCTTTTAAATCGGCTGCATTGTATGCACCCTGTACAACGTGGTACGTTAGTACATTGGAAAGCTGCTGTTTATTTTCAGGTTTCAACAGGTTATCAACGGTTCCGACAGGTAAATTTTCAAAAGCCGCATTAGTGGGTGCAAACACAGTATAAGGCCCGGCACCACTTAACGTACCGGCAAGATCAGCTGCCTGTACGGCTGCCATCAAAGTTGTATGTTCGGGTAAGGCAGATGCATTTTGCATAATGTTGTTCGATGGCGATAATGTACCGCCACTTGTCATGCCACCCTGGCCAGCGGTCATGGTATCCATTCCGCCTGCCGCATTGGTTGTGCTATTGCTCATGGTAGTGGTATCAGTACCGGCAGTGTCTGCCGTTCCTGAATCGGAGCAGGAAACCATCAAGGCCGATAGTAGCAAAGCCCATCCAAACAATATCGTTTTCTGTTGCTTATAATTCAGTTTTCATACTCAAAACAACAGGTTTAATAAAGTTGCCGCGTATAAAAAATTTTCTCTTTCTACCGTTTTTCCACAGTTTCACAAAGCATTTTTTATACGGCTGAAAATTTGATGTAGGTTTGCATGACCTCCCGGATGTTTTGCTCCTGCTGGTCTGAACGTGCGACCGAAAACGTCAATCGTGAAACGCAGCTTTACAATTCTGCGCTGCACCCTTTTATCAAACAACTGCAAACGGAAAACAGCAAACTGTAAACTTACTTTATGGCTAAATACATTTTTGTTACCGGTGGGGTGACGTCGAGTCTGGGGAAAGGAATCATTGCAGCATCCCTTGCCAAGCTGCTTCAGGCTAGAGGACTGCGGGTAACCATTCAGAAATTTGATCCCTACATCAATGTAGACCCGGGAACACTCAACCCCTATGAACATGGCGAATGCTATGTAACCGAAGATGGTGCCGAAACTGATCTTGATCTTGGTCACTACGAACGCTTTCTGAACATCTTTACTTCGCAAGCCAATAACGTTACCACTGGCCGCATTTACCAGTATGTTATCAATAAAGAAAGAGAAGGCGCTTTCCTTGGAAAAACAGTACAGGTGGTGCCGCACATTACCGACGAAATCAAGCGGCGCATGTTGTTACTTGGCCAGAAAAACGAGTACGATATCGTCATTACTGAATTAGGCGGTACGGTAGGAGACATTGAATCGTTACCTTATATTGAAGCTGTACGCCAGTTGCAGTGGGAGTTGCCCGACGAAGACCTGCTGGTTGTCCATCTCACACTGATCCCCTACCTGAAAGCGGCCAAAGAATTAAAAACGAAACCGACACAACACTCCGTGAAACAGTTAAGCGAAAGCGGTGTGTTTCCCGATGTCATTGTTTGCCGGACGGAAGAACCGCTGAACCAGGATATCAAACGCAAGATTGCCCAGTTTTGCAATGTAAAGCCCGAAGCAGTAATTGAAGCACCGGACGCCAGCACCATTTACGAAGTGCCCTTGCTGATGATGAATGAAAAGCTTGACCAAATTGTTCTGCAAAAGCTGCAGATCAGCGGCAAGCATGAACCCGATCTTTCCCGCTGGAAAGAATTCCTGGACAAACTGAAATATCCCAAAGCGAGAATCACAATTGGCCTGATTGGAAAATATGTAGAGTTACAGGACGCCTATAAATCCATCCTGGAAGCCTTTGTACATGCAGGCGCGGTGAACGAATGCAAAGTGCAGGTAGTGCCCATTCACTCAGAATTTATCACACCGGAAAATGTGGCAGAAAAACTGCAAAACCTGGATGGCCTCCTGGTAGCACCGGGTTTTGGCTACCGCGGCGTAGAAGGAAAAATCACTGCCGTGCAATATGCCCGTGAAACAGGCCTGCCCTTCTTTGGTATTTGCCTAGGTATGCAGATGGCGGTAATTGAATACGGCCGGAATGTTCTGGGAATTAAGAATGCGCAATCCACCGAAATGAATCCAGCGGCTGAAGAACCGGTAGTGGACATGATGGAAGAGCAAAAAAAGATTACGGCCAAAGGTGGCACTATGCGCCTGGGCTCTTATCCCTGCGACGTAAAAGAAGGTACCTTGGCACAACAGATCTATGGTAAACCAAATTTTACCGAACGGCACCGTCACCGTTACGAATTCAACAACAAGTATCTACAGCAATATGAAGATGGCGGCATGACAGCCTCGGGCCGAAATCCCGAAACCGGGCTGGTGGAAATTATGGAAGTAGGCAACCACCCGTTCTTTATCGGCTGCCAGTACCACCCAGAATTAAAAAGTACCGTGGAAGCACCACACCCCCTCTTTGTGCATTTTGTAGCGGCTGCAAAAAAATACAATGAAAAAAAATTCAGCAAAAATCCGCTGTTGCAAAGTGAGATGATATAGAGGTGATATGTCAAACGTGAGGCATGAAATCAACCAAATAAAAACAGGCACATGTGAAGTGCCTGTTTTTATTTTACAGAATCGAATTCAATTTTATGTTTGGCAGTTCTGTCTGGCAGTTCTGGTGACAAAAACTAAAACCCCGGTCGGAACCGGGGCTTTTCAGGCGTAAGACATTAAAATCTTTTTATGGACGGAACGCCTGGCATTTTTCACAGGATTGGATAATTGGTTTTTTGGATACTGGAACGGATTGGTTTTTTCTTAGGATACCGCGATGCTGTAAAAATGGTACCAAATATTCCTTTGGCAAAGGAATGGATAATCAATTCCGGCCCTCTACTGAACCTTTTTAGAACCTGCTAATTAGAATCCCTTATTTTGTCAATTTAATAAAAAATCAAATGCCCCAAATTGAGGAAATCACCATTCGAACCATTCAGCCGCAAGACAACCCTGCACTTGCAACAATCATTCGAAACACACTGGAGGAATTTGGTGCCAATCATCCCGGCACCGTTTACTACGATCCAACAACCGATGCGCTGTACGAACTATTCAGCAGCACAAGCGGATCGGTGTATTATGTAGCAGAAAAAGAAGGTAAGATAGTAGGCGGCGGCGGCATTTTCCCATCAAAGGGATTACCGCAGGATACCTGTGAACTTGTGAAGATGTACCTGCTGCCGGAGGTCCGTGGCATTGGGCTCGGTAAAAAAATTATCTCGGAATGTATCCGGTTTGCAAAAGATACAGGCTATCAAAACATTTATATTGAAACCATGCCCGAACTGGGCCAGGCGATGAAAACTTATGAAAAATTCGGTTTTCGTTACCTGGACGGCCCAATGGGTGAAACCGGGCATTTTGGCTGTGATTTATGGATGTTGCTTCGCCTGAAAGACTGAATCAATCATCGAAAACTGAAAAGCCCTTCTTTATTGGAGAAGGGCTTTTCTATTGCTATTCATTCTTTATGCTTTTTCTTTTTTATAAAAGTCAAACAGCTTTTGCACAGGGGTTTGAAAGCAAGCCGGTTTGCCTGAATAACGATAACTTGTTCTAACGTGCAACGGCATTAATGACGCTCCGGGTTCTGTAGGATTATAGATGAAAAAGTTGCTTCCTTTTCGATAGGCAAAAAACAGAAGAAACTCTTCTGGCACAAATGTGTTTGCAGGAGAGCACAGGAGAACAGGATATTTTCCCTCATCAACCGGCGCTAAGCCATTTTATGACACAGATCACTACGAAAGTGGAAAGGCCCAGTGTACTGGAAAATCCCAGTAATAAAACCGCAAGTACTTTCTTTGTCATAATTGCCGGTGCAACCACCTGGGAATGATTCATCTTGTTTTTATTTAGGATGAGTGGAAAACAGGATCAGCGCATTTGTCAAACTCTCCATTCACAATACTAACAATAAACAAATGTAATAAAACAGTAAAAACCGCTTTCAGGAAATGAAACCGGCTATCTCAATTCAAGCACCATGAGCATCGCAATTCCTTTCTACATTGAACAATGGGTGCAAAGCGAAAGGGCATCTTCCCTCTAAGCATCCGGTTCCTTGCTTCGAAATGCAGTTTACTTTCTCACCTTCCGGTTCATTTTGGAAGCGACTTCAATATAATAAACAGGAAATTCGTTTTTAGCGTGGATGGTTTCGGAGCAAGCTTCTGTAAGCAGGGAACGTTTGGTATAAATGTATTCCAGGTTACCGACTTCCTGTGCATTCAGTTGCACAGACGCGATAACATCACCTGCAATGGCTAATTTTAAATACATAGGATGTTGGTTGGTTTTCTGCTGAACAATTGGTTTACTACACGAGGCGGGCAGGATTAAAAAAGAAAAGAAGAAGTTGACTGATACTGAATTTTACAGTTGGTTTTTTTAGGTTCTGGATTTTCTACAAAAACTTACTGGACGGTTTTCTTTTTGGAAATGGATATTGTTGGTTTTTCGCTGCTATTGGATTTTATTGATCATGTGATCAATCAACTTCTGACACAAAACTAACTCCACCCAACTTCAGTAACAAGGGCAGAACTTCTCTTTTTCCCGCTCTCAGTATTTGCGATACAGAGCCGTATATACACGAATATGCCCGCTCGTAGAAATACGTTAAAAAAACAATTTGGGAAGCCAGTGATTGATCCATGCCTGCTGATTAGTTGACCAAGATGGACGCTTTACAGTAGCAAAAGGTCAGGTTTCCGTTACCGGAAACAGCATTTTGAATGATGTGCCAACCCCCGGTTGGCTTTCAGCCCAAATAAAGCCCTGGTGATTTTCCATTACTTTTTTGGCAATGGATAATCCAACACCAGTGCCTTTGTATTCGGCATTGCCGTGAAGCCGTGTAAACACGTTGAAGATCCGTTCAGCATCTACCTGTTCAAACCCGATACCGTTGTCTTTTACTTCGAGTAAATGGTATTGCTGGCGGGCAGCATCTGCTGTCATATGCAAACTCGTATCACTCCCATAAACCAGTTTGGCCGTTATAGTGATTTGGGGCAGCACGTCGGGCTTGCTGTATTTCAGTGCATTACCAATCAGGTTTTGAAACAGTTGCTGCAACTGCCGCTTGTGACCATAGATGGTGGGCAATGCTCCAATGGTAATCTCCGCCTTTTTCTCATCAATCTCCACTTCCAGGTCCTCCAGCACATTCTGCACTTTTGTGTTCAGGTCCACAATCTCCCGGTGCGACACGCCTTTACTAACATGTGAATAGGTAAGCAAATCTTCAATGAGTAGCCCCATTCGTTTCGCAGCATTTTCTACCCTGCTGAACAGGTGTTGTTGTTCGGGTGTTAATTTTTCAGCCAATTCCTGCTTCAACCGATCTGCAAAAAGATGAATCTTCCGGATCGGCTCTTTCATATCGTGTGAAGCGGCATAGGCAAATTCTTCCAGGTTGGCATTGGTGCGCTTCAACTCCTGGTTCAGGTTTTCCAGTTCAATTGTTCGTTCGCTCACTCTTTTTTGCAGTTCTGTTTCATTTTCCTTCTGCCGTTGCTGCCACAAAATTTGTGCTGTCACATCCTGGATCATTCCTACAAGCAGGTAAGGCTTTCCATCCTGCATAAAATAGGTACGACCAAATGAATGCAGGTAACGCATGACCCCGCTCTCCGGGTGTACAACACGGTAAACAACGTCATGCTGGCTTTTTTCTTCACTGCGGTAAGATTCCTCAAGGGCATGCAACAATTGGCTGCGGTCTTCGGGGTGAATGTAACTGGCAAATACATCCAGGCTTACCCCCTGTTCAGAAAAACCAAACCACTCCATGATACGTGGCGAATAAGCAGCCTGATTTCGTGCAATATCCAGGCGAAACGTTCCCAGATTGGCCACCTCAATGGCAAGTTGCAGTTCCTCGCTGCTTTCTTCAATTTTACGGCGGGCTGTAACCTGCTCGGTTACGTCCAACGATACTGCCATCAGTCCATTTACTTTTCCGTCCACATCCTTGAGCGGTTCATACACAAAATTGAGATAGCGGGTAACGGTTTCACCATCGCGTACAAACTGAATACGGTGCTCGTTTGCAGAAATTCTTTTACCGGTTTTATAAACATAATGCAGTAAGGCCTCAAAACCCTGGCTGCGCAATTCAGGCATGCTTTCAAAAACCGGTTTATTCAGGATATCTTCTTTCTTTTTACCAAGAATCTCCAGCATGCTGGGGTTGATGATTTCCATCACATATTTTGGCCCCCTTACTACATTCATGGCTACCGGTGCCTGCTCCACCAACAGGCGAAAGTTCTGTTCGCTTTCCTCTACCCGTTTACGGGCTAGAACCTGATCTGTTACTTCGGAAGCTACGCAAATGATTCCCGACACGGAACCATCCCCTTCCCTGAAGGGCTCATAAACGAAATTTATATATACTGTTTCAACGCCGGACTTTCGCGGTAATTGGACAGGTCTTTCACTGGCTGTAACACTTTTACCCGTTGTAAACACCTGCTGCAGCAATTCTTCCAGACCCTGGTTTCTCACTTCTGGCAAACCTTCAAAAATGGGCAGGGACAATAGTTCACCCGCACCCCTGCCCCAGAGCTCGAACATGCGGTTGTTAGCGATCTCCACAACATAAGAAGGGCCGCGCAAAATGCACATTGCAACAGGTGATTGCAGAATAGTCGCCCGTAGGTTGCGTTCACTTTCCTGGATGCGCCGGGCTGCCTGCAGTTTCCCGGTGGTTTCAATACAGGCGCAAAACAACCCCTCAACGACACCTGATTCATCCCATAGCGGGCTGTACGAAAAAGTAAAGTACGTTTCTTCTATAAAGCCATGCCTGTTCATGTACAGTGGCTGATCCTCTGACCACGTAGCCTTTCCTTTGAAAACACTTTCCACTAGAGGTTCCAGGTCATGCCATATCTCTGCCCAGCCTTCACGACCGGATGTACCCAGCAGGTCTGGATGTTTTTCACCGGCAATGGGTCGGTAAGCATCGTTGTAGATAGTGATAAGGTCCTCGCCCCACCAAACAAACATGGGAAATTGAGAATTGAGAAGAATACTAACGGCAGTTTGCAGGCTCTTTGGCCAGGTGTCGGGAGGTCCCAGCGGTGATTTGCTCCAATCTTTTTGCTGTATCAGTTCGCCCATGGCACCACCGCCGTTTAAAAAGGCAAGTGGCTTTGCCGTATTCATTAACATGCTGCTTTATGGATCAGGGTTATTTTCCAAAAATACCGAATTTACACTTTGACATCTTATTAAAAAAAGATGAGAAAGACAGTTGAAACGATGAGCAGCGAACCAGAAAAACAGCAGTGCAACAATGCTTAGCAGAGTTATGAGAGGATAATGGGCTCCGCAAACAATATTTATTTGCCTGCAGCAGGAAAGCAACCGAAGGGAAATTGATTTGTAAGAATTAAAAAATAGATGACATGATTCTCAGGCCTATCTATTTATTGATATGAGATAAATGAGTTATTGGAAATTATTCTCAGGAAGTTGAATTGTATTTACATAAACGTCCAGTCTTGACAGGTCGTCAAAGGCTTCAACCACATAGATGTAGCAGTATTTTTTATGATGAAACACTTCTATATAAAAACCATTTAGCTGGTAAAGCATCACCGTATAATTTCCACCCTCCCGCTGACCAATGCAAACAGCAGTTTTTAAAAGGTTGATCCTGCTTTCGTAATCCAACTGGTTGAAGTCATGTATTGTCATGGTGGTATATTTAAAAAATAAACAGGTTTGTCTGAGGCCGAGCCTGACCAATAATTATACCAATTACGAGTATGGATGCCTGTTCCTGAAAATATAATCGACTGATGAAAGGATACAAATCCAGATAAAGTCTTTGCAGGGTAGAAGAAAATCCTTGTAGGGTTTGCGTGCCTTTCAGCAGACGCTGCTATGGACTGCATCCGTTGAAAGAAAGCCGTAAATGAACCGACGATAAAGGTAGCGAACGGTCGACTCCTTTGCCAATTATTATTTATTTTATTAAATCTGTTTAAGCAATTGACTGATAAGGAAATAAATCATTAAGCAAAGTTTATGCAATACAATTATGCAGTGATGACATCCGGTTACGTCATGTGTATACACAAACTTCGGAGTCCACAAAAAGCACCAGTAAACCGCTTATAGTTTCTGCTGATAAGGATGCACCCAAGGCTCCCGGTACGGTCGCTGTAATAAGCGTGTTGCTTCGGGATCGTTTACCACAACTTTCCGCTGCGGATCATATTCCATCGGCCGCCCTGTTTGCATAGACAAATTTGCCAGGATACAGCTAGCCGATGAGATATGCCCTTCTTCAATATCCGCCACAGGGCGGTGGCCGTTTTCAATACTGGACAAGAAATTAAGCATGTGCAATCTTGTGGCGGGTGCCGTGTGCAGTTCAATACGGGGTTCCTTTACATCTTCGGGATATTTTTCCTTTTCGTATACAACATCTTTGTGAACCGGTGGTTCTTTGCCACCGGGAATAAAATCATATTTGTAAACGTCAGCTTTCAGCGTTCCTTTATCACCGTAAATAAAAAAAGCCCAGGGATAATCCGGATCCGAAGGCCGGCCCCAGGTACGGTGCTGCCATACACAATTCAAATCTTCGTATTCAAACGTTGCCCATTGCGTATCGCTGATATTGGATTTGCCTCCTTTATCGACATAAATTCCACCATTGGATTGAATGCGCTTTGGCCAGCCCAGCCCCAGCATCCAACGCACCGCATCAAACATATGAATGCCCATATCACCTACAATGCCGTTGCTGTACTCCATGAAAGTTCGCCACCAGCCGCCATGGGGCAGCTTATCAAACGGCCGCAAGGGTGCAGGTCCGGTCCACATGTCGTAATCGAAAAAATCTGGCACTGCTGTCGTGGGCGGATTACCATTTTGCCGCATATGATAATAACAACACATCTCCACATGTGAAATTTTACCAAGCAGCCCTGCATCAACGATGTTCTTTTTTGCTTCTACAAGATGTGGCGTGCTTCGGCGTTGGGTGCCCACCTGCACCACTCGGTTGTGTGCACGGGCTGCGGCCACCATTGCTTCTCCTTCCAGCACATCTACCGAAACAGGCTTTTGTACGTACACATGTGCGCCGGATTTGATGGCATCAATTGCTGAAAGTGCATGCCAATGATCGGGTGTTCCAATGAGTACAATGTCTAATTCGTTTTCGGATAGCAATGACCGGTAGTTAGAATAAAGTTTAGGGCTGGCAGTTGATCTGGTACGTTGCCCGACCATCTTCACAGCTTCCTCCAGCATACGCCGGTCAGGGTCGCAAAGCGCCACCACATTTACAGGTGCGACTTGCATCAACCGGAAGAGGTCACTTTTACCATACCAACCGGTACCAATCAAAGCTACCCGCCAGGTACGGGACGATGGCGCCACATTCATACCATAAGCCTGCATGGCAGCCAGGGCCATTGCGGCAGATGTGCCTTTCAGAAAAGTACGCCGGTTAATGTAAAAGGGAAATTGCTGCATTGAAAATAAGATGTTTTAACGGGTGAAAGCGCTCCGCGTTGAACCGCTCCATTTTACAATTTCACGGACTGTCCGCTTGATGCCGATTTATAAATGGCCTCTACAATGCGAATGTCGCGGAGGCCTTCTTCGCCGGGAACCAACAGCGGTTTGTTTTGCATGATTGCCAGTGCATCATCGTCCATTTGTTTGGCCTGCTGCCAGGGCACATTATAGGGATAATGGATCTCTCCAAGCGGACTACTGCCCCTGACACCCGCATAACTTTGATAAGGCTGCATCCTGATTTCCCCTTTCTGGCAAACGATGTTCAAATAATTTATATTCTCCCCAAAACTGGTTTTGATGTCGGCGATAATATTGCCGGGAAACTGCAATGTGGCTACGGTTGTCTCATCCAGGCCGTTTTGGTAAATCTCCGGCCGGGTAGTAGATGTTTTTGCCGACAACACCGATACAGGCTCCATGCCTGTACCCAGCCTTGCACCCTGGATCGAATACACACCCATATCGTACAGGGCACCGCCACCCATTTCCTTTCTTTGTTTCCAGTGATTGGTGCGGCTCTCCCGGTAACCGGCACCGCAACTTAGTTGCAAAACATTTCCCAACTGCTTTTCAGTTACCATTTTTCGATAAGCCTGCGTGTTGGGTTCGTGCTGAAGACGATATCCGATGGCCAGTGTTCGTTTATTATTGCGGCAGGCATCGATCATTTCACGGCACTCCTTTTCGGTTATTGCCATTGGCTTTTCGCACCATACATGCTTGCCTGCATTGGCAGCCCTGACCACAAACGCATAGTGCATAGAGGGAGGCAGTACCACGTACACCACATCAATGTCCGGGTTGTTGGCAATCTGGTCGAAAGTGCTGTAAGTATAAATGCTCTTATCCGGTATGTTATATTTTGCTTTCCATGCCTCCGCCTTTGCTGGTGTACCGGTTACTATACCAGCGAGGTAACAATGTTTGGTTTGTTGCAAAGCCGGCGCCAGCAGATCGGTACTGTAATAACCAAGTCCTACCAGTGCCACACCCAGTTTATCTTTTTTTCGCTGGCAGGCAGAAAGCAAAACATTGGGAGAAAAAAGAAGCGTTGCACCGGTAGCCGCTAACAATTTCACAGCCTTGCGCCGCGAGGGATCATATTCATTTTTGTTCTTTGAATGGCCGGAAAACCTGTTGGCAAATAGCGTCTCTTTCATTGCAATGGTTTTAGGTTAACCAAGGAATGAAAGTTACTCACTATTTACCAAAACAAGAGCTACTGTAAGGATCTGGAAGCAGCAAAACCAAATCCTTTACGTTGCCTCAACACCGAAGAAACAACCTATACCTCTAAACCGCAGCATTTATGAATTTACTTTTTGCAAAATGCCTGTCAAGGTCAATGGTTGTGATTTTGATGTTTTTGTACTGTGCGTTGCTTTTAAACTCATGAAGGATCTCTAACACATCATCATCAATATTTACCGAACGGGAAGCGTCGATCACAACTTCTGAATTGGGTGCCACATGATCCAACGTCAGCATGATGCTGGCTTTATTCAGGAAAGTCACTTCTTCGGAAAGTGTAAGATTGATATTCTCGCCTTCATGATGGCTTTTACGATCGATAAAGAATGGGGTTTTATAATTGTCGCGAAGAATCAGGAAAATAGCCACACCACCACCAATCATAATTCCGGTGATCAGGTTGGTGAACAGCACTGCAAGGATGGTAGCGACAAAGGGAATAAAATGCCGTTTACCCAACCGGTACATCTGCCTGAAAAGCGTAAAGGAAGTAAGGCGATACCCTACCACAAACAAAACTGCCGAAAGCGCAGGCAAGGGAATCATGTTCAGCACCCGCGGAATAGTGACCACGCAAATCAACATAATGGTGCCGTGCATGATAGTAGACAGCTTGGTGCGGCCACCCGCTGTTACATTGGCCGATGTACGTACGATAACGGCTGTTACCGGTAAGCCGCCAATAGAAGAAGAAATGATGTTACCGATACCCTGCGCCTTCAGTTCCCGGTTAGTAGAGGTTTTGCGTTTATAAGGATCCAGTTTATCACCGGCCTCGGTACTCAGCAGCGACTCCAGGCTGGCTATAAATGCAATGCTCAGCGCTACCTGGTACAATAGCGGATTGGTTAAAGCAGAAAAATCAGGAAATGTAAAAAAGGAAAGGAATTCCGTAAAGCTTCCCGCCACCGGGAGTTGCACCAGGCTTTTTCCGGAAAGCACCATCTCCGGAAAATAGCGGGCATACAGTTGGTTGATAAAGATGCTTACGATCACAGCAATGAGGGCTGATGGCACCAGTTTGAAAAAACTATACTTTTTTAGCGAGGGCTGATCCCAAATAAAAATGATTACCAGGGAAACCAATGTAATGATGGTAGCGCCGGTGCTGATGTTGCTGACGATATACGAAAAAGCACCCACGATATTTTCGTAAAGGCCATGTTCCATGCGGCCGAACAGCCGATCGCCTGTATAACCAAAAGCATGTGGCACCTGGTTAATGATCAGGATAAGACCGATGGAAGCAAGAATGCCTTTGATCATGCTGGAAGGAAAGAAATAAGCAATGGTACCGGCACGGATATAACCTAAAATAATTTGGATCACACCGGCAACAATAGCCGCCGTTAACACAGCTTCGTATGATCCCAACGTTGTTATGGCTGTAAGGAATACAAGTGCCACACTTGCTGCCGGTCCGCTTACATTAATTTGTGCGCCACTTAAAAACCCAACAACAATTCCACCAATGATACCAGCTATGATGCCTGCAAATAAGGGTGCGCCGGAAGCCAGTGAAATGCCCAGGCAAAGCGGAAGGGCAATAAGAAAAACCACTACACCGGCAGAAATATCGGTTTTGGCGTGGGAGAAGATTCCTTTTTTATACGTAGGTGTTGTTGTTGCGTCAGCAGGAGTCATATAAATAATTATCAGCGTTTAAAAACCAACTTTTGATATTGCATCCAAAGCCTTTGCAAGAGGCTAATACAATCAGTGCGTCGGCCGGATATTGTTTTTTCGGGCTGCAAATGTAGCGATAATGACGTTTTGGCCTTCGGCAATGTTGCTCTTTATTGAAGCCAGTAACAGAGATGCCTATTTTTAATCAGGTATGCTTTTTTGTTTTGAAGGTGAACTGCATCCTGCTCTCGTATGACGTTGGTCACTTTTCCGGTAAAACCGGCCCGTTATATTTGAACCGATTATTACAAGCCTTTTCTCACCGGGTAAAGTGCTGCAGGTAAAAAACCTGAATTGCCTGTTCAAAGATTTCACGCAGGGACGATTTCCATTAGGAGCACTTTTGCCAGAATGGCTCTTAAAAGAATTGTTCACTCCCGCCAGCAGTCTTTGCGCAGCCAGTTGAAAGAAGCAACTGTATTATACAATGCGTTTCTTACCTGCACCCGCACCACCTGTTATTTATTGAACGTATGAACATCCCTGTGCACCACAAGTTCCATATTCCCGTTATGGGTCTTGCTTTTACCATCGATTCGCCCATAAAAGTGGCCCGGTTCGGTATTTCTTCTGTGATCTCAATTGTGGAAGATAAGTTGATCGAGTCCATGCGGAAGCACTATTATACCACCATCAACGAACCCTATTTGCCCATCTCCACCAAAGAAGATGATTACAGGGCAAAGCGAATAACTGACTACCTGAACCTGGTTCAGCGCATCGTGCAACAACAAGTGGAAACGCTCCGCAAAGAACCCTTTGAGCCTGGCTACGAGATCGTAAAATATTTTGAAATGCTGCCGGAAGAAAACCGGCTGAAGGCTCGATACAGGATTATGCTTGCTTCTTCCGACCGTGTTGAAAAAGAAAGCATTGCTGCCTATTTGCGGGAGCAGATTGTTCCCGGGAGTATTGATGTGAACATTATGACAAAGATCGACCGTGATCATTTTACGAAAAACGGCGAAGCGGTTGATCACGGCTCAGAAGCTGTGGCCGCATTGCGAGGTTATGCCAACAGTGAACTAAGTCCTTCAGCCGTTGTCTTTTCAGCAGGCATGAATCCCCGCCTGTACAATTACCTGGAAGGGATCAACGCATTCAATATGGATGAGAACGGGTATTTTAAGAAGAAAGTTATAGTCAAAGTAAGCGACTACCGTTCGGCTTTAATTCAGGGCAAATACCTGGCGAAAAAAGGAATCTGGGTGAGTGAATTCCGGGTAGAGTCGGGATTAAACTGCGGCGGACATGCCTTCGCTACAGATGGTTTCCTGCTTGGTCCCATTATGGAGGAATTCAAACAAAAAAAAGACGAGCTGGCAAGTACAGTTTTTGAAATCTATAAAGCTGCATTGCACCGCAAACATGCAATGGCACCTCTTTATCCTCCCGAGATCCGGTTATCTGTGCAGGGTGGCATCGGCACCGGGGAAGAAGCATCATTTTTGCATGCGCACTACGATGTTAACAGCACTGGCTGGGGCACCCCATTCCTGCTGGTACCCGAAGCCACTACGGTGGATGAAGAAACCATTGCGCTGTTGTGCAAGGCAAAAAAAGAAGACGTTGTATTAAGTCACAGTTCGCCTTTAGGAGTGCGGTTTCATTACCTGAAAGGAACAACGTCGGAAAAAGAAAAACTGCAACGCATCAAAGCGGGCAAACCGGGAAGTCCCTGCACCGAAAAACACCTTTCTTTTAATACAGAATTCACGGAAAAACCTATTTGCACGGCATCCTACCAATACCAGAAATTAAAATTAGCGCAACTACAATCTATGGACATTCCGCAGCCGGAATACCAAAAACAACAATCGCTTATTTTGGAAAAAGAATGCCTGTGCGTAGGATTAAGTAATTCCGCATCCATTAATTATAATACTCCCCTTGTAAAAAACCTGCAGACCGTTACCATCTGTCCTGGACCCAATATTGCACATTTTGAAAAGACAGTTTCCCTGCAGACAATGGTCGATCATATCTATGGTCGTACAAACATTATCAGTAGCCCAAACAGGCCACACATGTTCATTGCCGAAATTCATCTTTACATCAATTACCTGCGGGAAGAAATAGGCAAAGAAGAGGCGCCTGATGAAAAAAGCAGGAAGTATATTGCCAATTTTTGCCAGAACCTGCTGAGCGGCATTTCCTATTACCGAAACCTGGACGCAGTTGCTATCAGCAACCGTTCTTTATTTGATTTTCACTTAGATGAGGCGGAAGAACAGGTACAGGCGCTGCAAAAATCTTTTGAATAAATGCAGTATGATGTAAGCCCTTCATTTAGCGAACAACAAAATTTATTTTCCGGCTTATTGATGCCGGATGAATGACTTTGTGCTCTTCATGGTTTCTGCCATGTCACGAATCTTTTTCTGCCTGAACATTTCAACCAGTTGCTGCTTGATGCCTTTGTATTGTGCATGCAGCGGGCAAGGCTTTTTATCGTTACAAAGGTGCAATCCCATCACGCAAGCTGTCAGCCGCTCATCCTCAGCAAATGCCACCAGCACATTCCACACCGGTTGATTTTTTAGATCGTCTGTAAGATAAAAGCCGCCATTAGGCCCTTTAAGGGAACGGATGACCTCTTCCCTGTTCAGTTGTTGCAGGATTTTGGCCACAAAAGGTTTTGGCGCATCGATGCCTTCGGCAATAGCCTCAACCCCCAATTTTTTATCCATGCTGCTTTTTTGTGCAAGGTAAACAGTGGCTCGTATGGCGTATTCGCATGCTTTTGAAAACATCGGGTGAAAATTAAACCGGAAACTCCTGATTGCAACTGCAAAATAACAGAAGCAGACGTGAAAGCAAAGAAAGAGAAGCGACTCCGACATGCACCTTACAAACAAACAAAAATGACACCTGTCAAAAACCACAAAGACCACATGACGAAAATCAGCCACACAACAGAAGACAAAATTATCTTTTATTTTATTTTTGGGCATCCGCCAGGGAGCGGCAAAACAAAAATCCATATTCTAAAACCACCTGCTTATTACCATTCCATCGACTATGATACAAAACGCTTTACTGGAGAAATTTGCGCAGTTCACTACTGCTGACGAACTGAAAAAAGCCGGACTATACCCCTACTTTCGTCCTATTGAAGAAAACCACGATACGGAAGTGGTCATTGGCGGAAAACGAATGCTGATGTTCGGCTCTAACAGCTACATGGGACTGACCAATCATCCCAAAGTGAAAGAAGCTGCAAAGAAAGCGATTGACCGCTATGGCAGCAGTTGTTCAGGCTCACGGTTTCTTAATGGTACATCAACGCTACATCTCCAACTGGAGGAGCGCCTTGCCCATTTTGTAGGAAAAGAAGCAGCCCTGCTGTTCACAACCGGCTTTCAAACCAACCTGGGTACAGTATCATCCCTGATGGGCCGGCATGGCGTAATCATCCTCGACGAATTGGATCATGCCTCCATCATTGAAGGCAGTCGACTCTCTTTTTCCCGTGTGCATAAATATGCCCACAACGACATGTCTGACCTGGAAAATATACTGAAGGCATTCCCGTATGAAAAACCAAAAATGATTGTTGTGGATGGCATTTTTAGTATGGAAGGCGACATTTGCAATCTTCCCCAGATTACAGCACTTGCGGAAACATATGGTGCGCTGGTGATGGTGGATGATGCACATTCTTTTGGTGTACTGGGTAGAGAAGGCCGCGGCACGGCTGACCATTTTGGCCTTACCGACAAAGTAGACATTATCATGAGCACCTTTAGCAAATCGCTGGCTTCGGTTGGCGGTTTTGTGGCCGGCTCACGCCAGATGATTGACTACCTGATGCATCATTCCCGGCCCCTGATCTTCAGTGCCAGCATTCCGCCTTCCGCAGCTGCTGCAGCACTGGCAGCCTTGGAAATTATGCAGGAGGAACCCGAAAGATTAGAGACGTTATGGGAGAATACCGCTTACGTATCAAAAGCAATTCGAGAGATAGGTTTCGATACCAGCACTTCCGAAACACCCATCATTCCTATCTACATCCGCGACAACTGCCTTACGTTCCAGTTTACCCAACGATTGTTTGAAGAGGGCATTTTTGTTAATCCTGTAGTATCACCTGCTGTGCGAAGCGATTCCTCCATGGTTCGGATGTCCATTATGGCCACACACAGTCGGTGGCAGTTGGATGAAGCTATTGGTGCCATTGAAAGAGTGGCCAGCGAGCTGCAGGTTTTTGCACTGAAACAGTAAACATCAGTACGTATGAGCATCACTGTGAAGGAAGTAACTGACAGAAAAGGGTTGCAGGCTTTTATACGGTTCCCCTATCGCTTGTACAAACAGCACCCCTGTTTTATTCCACCCCTTCAGCTGGATGAAGAAGGTACGTTGCGCAAGGATAAAAACCCCGCTTTCGATTATTGTGATGCCCGGTACTGGCTGGCTTACAAAGATGGCAAAGTAGTGGGTAGAATTGCCGGCATTGTTAACCAGGCTTATATTCAAAAATGGAAGCGCCGCTATATACGATTTGGCTGGATTGATTTTGAAGATGATGAAAGAATCGCCAAAGCACTGATCAAAAAAGTGGAGGAATGGGGCAAGAGCCTGTACATGCAGGCTGTACACGGGCCACTGGGTTTTACAGATCTTGATCATGAAGGTGTTCTGGTAGAAGGATTCGACCACCCGGGTACAATTGCTGCATTGTACAACCACGCATATTATCCGGATCTGCTGGAAAAAGCAGGCTATCGGAAAGATACCGATTGGCTGGAGTATAAGATCACGATTCCCACCGTGATGGACGAACGGCTTGAAAAGCTCGCCATTACCGTGCAGCGCAGGCAAAAGCTGCAGGCGGTGAGGCTGCACAAAACAAAAGACGTGTTACCCTATGTGCCGGCCATCTTTGACCTGCTTAATACAGCCTATGCCGATTTGTACGGCGTAGTACCTCTTACGCAAAAGCAGATACAGTATTACACAAAGCAATACTTCTCTTTTATCCACCCCGATTTTATTTCATTGATAACTGATAACGAAGGCAAACTTGCTGCGTTTTCCATTACCATGCCTTCCTTATCGAAAGCATTGCAGAAAGCAAACGGAAAATTATTTCCGCTGGGCTTCTGGCACTTGCTGAAAGCGCTGAAGAAAAACAATAAAGCCGACCTGCTGTTGATCGCAGTGCGCATGGATCTTCAGGGCAAAGGGGTGAATGCAGTGCTCATGTATGAAACGTTGAAATCTTATTTAAAAAACGGGATAACCATTGCCGAAGCCGGCCATCAACTGGAAGACAACAAACAGGTGCAAGCCATGTGGGACTATTTTGATGCCGGCGTGCACAAACGGCGGCGGTGTTACATAAAATATTTAGACAAGGAGTGAATGCCATGAAAAAGAAACTTTTGATAACTGGTGCCAGTGGTTTTATTGGCAGTTACCTTGTAGAAGAAGCCCTGGAGCAAGGATTTGAAGTTTATGCCGGGATCCGAAAAACCAGCAGCCGCAAGTTTCTGCAACACCCGGATATCCGGATTATCGAATTTGATTTTTCCTCACCATCGCAGCTTCGCCAGCAGCTCAAACAGTTCACAAAAGAGAAAGGTGGTTTTGATTTTATCATTCACAATGCCGGCATTACGCAAGCAAATTCTCGGGAAGAATTTCATACAGTAAATTTTTATTACACCCAATATTTGGTAGAAGCTGTAAAAGCATCGGGCATGCCCTTGGAGAAGTTTATTTTGATTAGTTCGCTTGCCACCTACGGCCCTGGCACAAATGACTTTAAACCCATTCATGTTAATGACGAGTGCCGCCCGATTTCAGATTATGGTCTC
Organism: Flavisolibacter sp.; assembly: GCA_035998945.1. Taxonomy (GTDB): domain Bacteria; phylum Bacteroidota; class Bacteroidia; order Chitinophagales; family Chitinophagaceae; genus Flavisolibacter. The sequence goes on from DASYHD010000032.1 coordinate 428,334, forward strand.
AGTAAACTGAAAGCAGCGCAGCACCTGGCGGATTCTGGCCTGCCCTATGTGTCGGTACATCCCACAGGTGTATACGGGCCGCGGGACAGAGGCTTTTTCCAGTTCATTAAACTGGTAAATCGCGGCTTCGAACCATATGTGGGTAAACACCGGCAAAGCCTTTCGCTTATCTATGTAAAAGATCTTGCCCGGGCTGTGGTTTCGCTACTTCGTTCAGCGGCTGTTAACCGTTCCTTCCTGCTTTCGGATGGCGAGGTCTACGACAAGGAGCAGATCGGCATTGAAGCCAAAAAATCGCTGCAGAAAAAAACAATAAAACTGGTATTACCATTAAAAGCTGTGCAGGTTGGCGTAAGTTGCCTAGATGTTGTGAGCCGCGTAGTCTTTCATCGTCTTCCCTTTTTGAACCGCCAAAAGCTCGACGAGATCAGCAGTCCCAATTGGCTGTGCAGCAGTGAAGATATCTGGCAAAGCATCAACGGTAAACCTCAGTACAACCTTGCCAGCGGCATTGCCGAAACCATCACTTGGTATAAAGAAAACAAGTGGCTGTAGAACCTACTAATTTTTGTATTTGAATTTTATAGAATGATTAGGACTATGGTATAGATGCAAAATTCAACCTCTTTAAAAGCAAAAACCTGTCAAAATATGACAGGTTTTTTATTGTGGAGGACAACGGAGTCGAACCGATGACCTCTTGCATGCCATGCAAGCGCTCTAGCCAGCTGAGCTAGTCCCCCATTGCTGAAGCGGCAGCAAAAATAAGGGTTGCACCAATACAATGGTATAAAAATTTTATAGCCATTTGTAAATTTTCAATTTTATGCAGAAGGGAAAAGAACCCAAGGAAGTACGACCTCCACAGGAACAGGAACTGCCGGGAATAGAACAGAAGATGACACCGAAACCGGTAACTGAGCGACCGGAAAAAGACAAAAAACTGGAAGGCAAAAAAGCCCTGATCACAGGTGGAGACAGCGGTATTGGCGGGGCTACAGCCCGGTTATTTGCACAGGAAGGCGCCGATGTAGCCATTGTGTACCTGAACGAACACCCTGATGCGGAAGCGGTGAAAAAAGACGTTGAAGCCCATGGGCGAAAATGCATTCTTCTGCCAGGAAATATACGTGATGAAGAATTTTGCAAAAAAGCGGTGGAGGAAACTGTCAGCCAGTTGGGCGGACTGGACATTCTGGTGAACAATGCCGCAACTCAAACGGAACAAAAATCCATTGAGGATATCAGCACGGAACAACTGCTGTCCACTTTCGAAACCAACTTCTTCTCCATGTTCTGGTTTACCAAATATGCCCTGAAACATCTGAAAGAAGGCTCTTCCATTATCAATACAACCTCAGTAACAGCTTATCGCGGCAGCCCTTCCCTGCTCGACTATTCCGCTACCAAAGGAGCCATTGTAACCTTTACAAGGAGCTTGAGCTCGCAGCTAAAAGATAAAAAGATAAGGGTGAATGCCGTAGCGCCGGGCCCTATCTGGACACCACTGATTGCAGCTTCTTTTGATGAAGAAAAGGTGAAAGAGTTCGGCTCGGATGTGCCCATGGGACGTGCCGGCGAGCCTGCCGAAGTCGCCACCAGTTACCTTTTCTTGGCATCCGAAGATGGCTCTTACTTCAGTGGCCAGGTGCTTCATCCCAACGGCGGGGAAATTGTAAACGGATGAATTTTTCAATAGGCAAAGAGCAATGGGCAATCGGCAGAAAGTTATAACAGGTTGTTTTTGCTAAAAAGGTTAAGAGGCGGTCTTTTTGCGCTTCCACACAGGTGGTGAAAAGAGCCTGCCTGTTGCTTATTGCCTATTGTCAATTTCTTTCCGGCACCCTTTTCCCAAATTCTTCTTAAAACCCTTGAAACTCCTGTTTAGAAGACGGGCTCACCCGCCGCTTCCCCCAAAACTGGCTGCCAACTGCTATCTTTGCGGCCTTTAAATAAGGATAGAATGAATTTTGACCGCAATACCGTCATTGGTTTTATTGTTCTGGCCATCTTGTTTTTTGGCTATTTCTATTATAACAACCAAGAACAAGGAGTTTACCTCGCTGAGAAGAAAAAGCAGGATGAACTGAAGCGAGTGCAGGACAGCACCAAAAGAGCACAGGACTCAATTACCAACTACAGGGCCAATCCTGTTCCATCCACTGCTGCTCCCGTAGTACGGACTGCCGCCGACAGCGCCGGCTTCCAGCTTGCATTAAACGGCAACGAAACCACAACACCGGTATCTACCAATCTTCTGAGTGTTGTTTTCACAAACAAAGGCGGTCAAATCAAAGCAGTAGAACTGAAAAAATTCAACAGCCCGGATAGCAGTCCTGTAAGAATGGCGGCCACTGATTTTGACAAGATCACGTACAATATTTCTGCCGGCCCCAATCGCTCCGCTGCAATCGACCAGGTATATTTTACATTGACAGAGAAAAAAGAAACCCCCGACAGCACCATTGTAAGCTATAGCACACAGTCTTCCGAGGGTCAGGAAATTGTGCACCGTTTTGTGTTAAAGCCCAATAATTATATGATTGACTTCACCATTTTGATCAATGGTGTACAACAGGTGTTGGGTGCCAATGTGCTGAATCTTACCTGGCAGAACAGTGCTGTACAGCAACAAAAAGACCTGGAATATGAAAGAGGTCAATCAAAAGTAGGCTATCGTTACGATGGCGATTTTGATGACCATATTGCAGCCGGCGGCGGCAGCAAGGAGTTTGATGGCCAGGTAAACTGGGTGGCAGTCAAACAACAGTTTTTCAATGCTACACTGTTGGCAAAGCAAGGCTTCAGCAGTGGCAACATTATCTGGTCGGCACCAACAGACAGCAGCCAGATGGTAGTGAAAGCAACAGCTAATATGCAGGTGCCGGTGCAGGGTACAGGCTCGGCCAGCATTCCCCTGGCGCTTTATTTCGGACCCAATGATTATTCCACACTGAAGCAGTACGACAATGACATGGAAGACATGGTGGATCTTGGAAGCGGCATTTTTGCCTTTGTGAAATACATCAACCGCTTTATTGTGTTGCCGGCCTTCAACTTCTTCGACCAGTTCACAAACAACTATGGTATTGTGATCCTGATGCTGACGCTGTTGATTCGACTAGTAATTTCACCATTGACCTACAGCAGTTACCTGAGTGCGGCAAAAATGAAAGTATTGCGTCCGGAGATTGAGCAGTTAAAAGTGAAAACCGGCGGCGATCAGCAAGCCATGAGCATGGAACAGATGAAGCTGTTTCGCGAAGCGGGTGTAAACCCTTTAGGCGGTTGCGTACCTGCCCTACTGCAGATTCCGATCTTTTTTGCCCTGTATAGCTTCTTTAACTCGAATGTAGCCTTGCGCGGACAAGGGTTTTTATGGGCGGAAGATTTATCACAGTACGATTCGATTCTTCAGCTGCCATTCACTATTCCGCTTTATGGTGATCATGTGAGCTTGTTTACCATTACAGCAGTGGTAACATCGTTCCTCATTTCACTATACGCCATGGCCTCTACTCCCGACCAAGGCAATCCTGTGCTGAAGTATATGCCCTATTTCTTCCCGATCATCCTGTTGTTTGTATTCAACAAACTACCGTCGGGTTTGACCTGGTATTATACAGTTTCTAACATCATTACACTGGTGCTGCAGTTCATTATCCAGAACTATATCATCAACCATGATAAAATCCTTGCGAAGATTGAGGAAAACCGTAAAAAGCCAAAGACCAAATCAAAATGGCAGGAGCGGTTGGAACAAATGCAGGAACAACAAAAGCAAATCCAGCAACAACAGCAACGGAAGCGATAAAAGTAAACCTGTAAAAATAGGTTTCGCTAAAGGATAAAGGCGGAATACAAAAAGACCGGTTAAATGACCGGTCTTTTTGTTTGAAAGAGAGTATTACATAAAGTGTGTCAGTTGGGGTTTTCGTAACTTCAAAACAGACACAGTTTTATGGAAAAGCAAACCTTTGACTTTGAAGCTTTCAAGAAGGAAGCGACAAGTCGGTTAAAAAAGGGTGAGACCCTGCTT
>DASYHD010000040.1:0-227272 GCA_035998945.1 Flavisolibacter sp.
AGCCCAAAGAAAATGATCTTTTGCTGTTTACGCACATCTGCAACGTATTAGCCGTAAGTTCTACCAACAACAGTCATCAACTACAACAAAGCAAAAATCAAGAAAGAAAATTGAAGCAACCCTTTTTGCACAGCCTGACGGAAAACGGCTTTATGCAGTAGCGGTATTCTGTGTTCCCTCAGCCCATCTAAAGTACTGAAGTTGAGGAGAGTTCCCACTGACTTACTTATGTTCGTCAAGCCGCTATTGCATAAAGCCGATGTTATATGCCGGCTTGGTTAAAGCACAACATGCTCTATCTTAAAATTCTCTGGGACTATTCCAAACCTTTCAAAAATTGAAACATGTAGGTTACTCTTATAGGCTTCCTTACGACGTTCGAAGAACTCTCGGTCATACCAAACAACCCCAAATAATAATTTCATTCCGACCCGGTAAGTTCTTTTCCAATTGTAAAGAACTTGTTCTTGAGGTCTTTGTCGCATCTGTTCGTCGGATTGCTTTAGAGCCTCAATACAAGCAAGCAAGTCGCTTTCATTCGCAAAAGTAATTTCGCAATTGCTGCAAGCAACTCTTGGCTTGTCAGTGACCTTTTCAGAGCCTTCTAAGACAAGAATACGTTCTGATTGGTCTTCAAGCACATTTAAGATGTCGAGCGGAGCTTTCTTTGTTTGTTCCATGATAGTTGGTTTTGATTTATATAAAACAAAAGTCGCCATTGAAATATCATAGCAGTTCGGAACAACAAGGCGTATTTTTCAGAAGGTGGAGACTGGCAAAACAGTTATACCAAGTAAATGAATATTTTTTAAATTAAGAAAATAATTCAGAAATTATTCATTCTTAGATATTCGATGTAATACACACAGTGAATGATTGCTATTTGAGCTGGCATATAACACGCTATTATCTGCATGTTTTTGTGCTGGGACAAGGAGAGGCATTTTGTTCTAAATTTTATAATGCCAACTACCTGCACTTGCGTTTTTGTTGTTTCTGGAACCCCCGGTTGACTGACCAACTGCGTTTTCAGAAACATGCAAAACGCACCCCTCAGTTCCATTAAATATCACTGGAAGAAAAGGTTTGTTGGTAACTGCATTTGCTACACCTTCTACATGCATGTGTGTAGGAAGTGTAGCTGGTGCAGGTGGAAACAAACAGTTTAAAACAGGAATGTCGCATTATTACATGAAAGTATAGCCGATGTGTAGTTCCTTACTTTAGACCTGCATACAGTATCCAAGCAAGGACAATGATAGTTACACCTGATTAATCACTATGCCCCACGGTCTTTTGGAAGGTCATGTGCTGGGTAAGCCAAGTGCCAATAACTTAGGTTAGCCGAAGTCTTTATACGAATCAAAGTAGAAGGGTTTTCAATTGACTTGTTATCTAATATCAACTCTTTTTATGTTAGCATAACAACTCCATCTTATTCTTCAGGCATAATAGAAAGTGTTTTGCGATAGGTTGTTATCAACCCTTTATCATTACCCAAAATACTTTTATCGCTATACTTCAATTTCTCTACTAATAAAGCATTGCGCAGTTGAATTAGATTTAGAATTCCCTCCGATGAATAATAAATACCCGAACGGTATTGAGTTGGATGAGGCATGTTCCACCAAGTGTTACTTTTCTTGTCGAAACGGACTTGGTAATTACCCAAAGTATCTAGTTTCACCTGCCATCCCAAATTGCTAGATACCCGATCTACATATTTCTGCATGTATCCTACATTCTTAAATTCAAAAAGCTCTTCATACAAATATGGAGAAATGGCTCCTGTAGCCTCACCGATTGGGTTACCTAGTATGTACATCAAAAAATTGCTTGCAAAAACCTGTCCCATGGCGCTATCGTTCAATAACTGAAGTACGATTTGTTTCTTTTCACCTTGCTCAGGGCCCTGTAAGGCTTCTTTAAATATTGGAAGTAAAGTTCCTCCTGTCAATAAATTTTGCTGGATAATAGCAACGTCCAACAAAATGATGTTTTTATTGAAATCTTCAATGATGTTTCTAGAAAGGTCCTCATATCTGCTCTCGGGGTTTTTCCCTCCCACTTGGGAAAAGTACAACATTAGCGGATGGTGGCTATAGAGCATTGTACCTTTTTCTACCACTCTTGATGTACTTACAGGTTGCTTTACAAGAGAAAACAGGCTTGTTCCAGAGGGTGTATTTTCCCTAAAAAATCTGCGATAAATTTCTGTGTTAATTTGTCTGACCTTCACCCACTCCCTTTCATTGATAACAGGATTTAAAGAGGAGATTAAAAAGTTCAAAAGGGTTAGCTGATCATCTGCTCCATTCCCGTTAAAATGCTTCTCCAGTAATGAGGTGACTAGATTGAAGTTTGCCCGATACTTCTTATAATATTCCACTGAGTTATTTATACGGTTTGCTACGTCCAATGGAATTCTTGAATCATTTAACATTTCTGTGGGAGCTAGCAAGTAATACTGAAGAAAAGCCCTGCCCTCAAAAACTTGATACATGCATTTTTGACAATCAGTAACATCAGCTGGCCTTGTTTCGGCTTGGCGTAAAACGGCCAAGTCAAATAGGCTCCTATTGTTCCGAGAGAGTTCCAGACAAGACGAAAATTGACTACGAAAAGAGCTTTCCAAGTATTTGATGGCCAGGTCTTCTAAAATTAAAATGTTGTCTAACTTTTGATTCACCAAAAGGAAATGTCTGTCCATTTCCATATTAAGGGCATAAATGCTTTTTAAGATACTCTCTTGGTTTTTTAGTATTAGATCTTGGTTTTTAATAATGAAATCCAACTTCTGATCCATAATAGTTAGCTTCTGATCAATTGCACGAAGCATGCTAACTAATTGTTTGTGACGTTGTGCAGAAGCATCAACTCTTCCACCAAATACACCTGCAAATTTTGCAACCGATGATAAGGCACCAAGATAATTACCCGTAGCAAAGCTGCTAAAAGCACTTGATGCAGCATTGTATCCTTCATAAACCTTATGTGCGAATTCAACTGCTTTGGAAGCTTGTTCGAACGTTTTTCCTTTGAATCCAAGGCTGGAGGCTATGTTTAAAATGTCCGTTGCGGCTTCTAAGCCACCGGTGATTGTTCTTTGCCATTTTGTGCTTTCCTCAATGCTCTTTAAAAATGTTTCCCTGTCCTTTCCTTGCAGGCCGGGAAACCAGTTTGGATCAGCCAACGCCGACACCTTTTCTTCATAGGTCATTTTATTGAAGATGTAGGCTTGTGTACTAGATATTGATTGGGACTGACTAGTTAACTGCTGAGATAATGTGTTCACTTGGTATTTAAGCGCCTCTTGCCCTTCTGCTATAGAAGCGATAGCAGTTCCTTGTTTCTCAATAACGGCGTTTAATTGCCTTATCCCTTCAGCGTTTTCTTTGTATATGTTCCGGAGTTCTCTATTATTTGCTCTTATGTTTTCTTCTAATACATCGAATCCGGTAATTAACAAATCACGCAATTGCGCTATTTCAAAATCCTGAATATCGTTCCTCAGATTTTCATTTGCTCCCTGAAGGTGTTGATTGCCTACTGTTTTACGCAGTTCATCCTTTAAAATAGAATACGCCGAACGATAGTCCTTGACATCAATCCGACTTTGCAGTTCCCGTTGCAGACTGGGGCCAGCTGAACTCCTAAAACTTGCCAACTCCAATTTAAATTGCTTTTTATAGGCCTCCATGTCTTTTTTGACCAAGTAATCTAAGGAGGCAGAGGCACTGGCGGTAATTAGGGCAGATACGCCCAAATCTGGTACAGCACTAATTGCAAACCTTCCCATAGCGGCTGAATTTTCCAATCCCTCAATGTTGTTATTGAATCTGGAAGTAACTAGCTTCATCCGTTCCTCAGTTGGTAGAGAGGTATATTCCTTTGAAGTGTAACACCCAGCTAGGGACGCCTTCCATTGAAACTCCACACCGTTGGTTGCTTTTTCAAGTAATTGTTTACAGTTCTGCGTATAAGAAGAATGCCAAAAGAACAAAAATAGAAACAAGTATATAATTCTCATAATCAGTTAGGTTTTACTAGCGCTTCCTTTACAATTTCACGAATTCTTTTTTCGATCTGTGGTGTTAGATTCAATTCAGAAAGCTTAATGTAAAGTGAATCAATTTTTGCTAGGTATCTTTCTTCATATTTATTCTGATTTTCTGCTATTAACTTCTTAATTTCTTGATTATGTTGATTTAAATAGTTTTGGGTTATAGGCCTGCCAATAACATCAGCAATATAGGTCTGCTCAATCCAATGCCATCTCTCCTGTAAAGCTGGAACATTAGGGGACTTTATAAAGCCATTGGATATTAAATTTTGAATTGCTGAACTCGTACACTGACCTACTGGAATTATATACGTGCCTAAAAGTAAGGTGCCGTTTTTATTGTGAGATTGAGATGTAGATGAGAGCCATCGTTGGTGGTAACGATATTTTACCTCGCAGTAGCAGGGATCATTTTGAGCAAACGTTGGAATGGAGAAAAAAATAAAAAAGATAATCAGTAATGGTTTCATTGCATTTGGTTTGAAGAGGTGATATTACGAAAAAGGCATTGATGAGCCAAATTCAAGCTTGTATACGGGTTATCTTTATAACGGAGAAGCAATGAATTACAAATAATTATAAAATTACTGTGTCATCCATTAAAAATTATGACTTATAGCTTAAGTTCTCTAATTGTCTAAAAACTAATTAATACAGCTCTTAACCCTATACACTGTATTGAATTATATAAACTATATGGATAAAAAGTGAATAACGCCAGATCAAACAAAATACATGTTTATTTGGAACAGTTTCTATATCTGAGTACATATTACCCATGTGTCAAAAAGCGAGAGGTGAGCCCACAAGCTACCCTCACTTAATGAGGTGCAAGGTGCAAGTTCCTATATAGTGGTGCACCGATGCAGCTGAAATGAATTATATTATGTCCCAATAACTGGTGTATGCTCAGAGAGTAGGTACTGGTCCCAAAACCTACCCCTCTCATGAAGGCATCTGCCGGGTACCCCCGCCCTAACTACGGGAGAAGTTGTAAGCTGCTTAAGAAAGGTGAAGCTATCTAAAAATTCGTAGCACAGGGTATTCTTTGGGTTTAGCTACCCCATACTCTTGAAATCTTCACTTGGAGAAAGAGCAGCACGTCCTACACGTTCTACACTACTTACAGCAATAACTTATGGGGTGAAATCATTGGCAGCTTAGAAGCCAATATATACTATTTCTTCACCTCTACGGGTGAAAACCAACCACCACCACCTCTTTATCCTCACCTCATTTCTTCACCTCTAAATAGCCTCTTATGAATCGAAAACCAACAGACCCCTTGAGCGGGTGTTTTCTTCTCACTGCTGGCAGCTTTGTGCTGCTGATGGCCATCCTCATTTTGGTAAGGCAGTTCTCCCCGGAACAAGCAGCCAGATTATCCAGCCGTTTTACTGCTGTCTTTATCGGCATTGTCTTCTGGGTGGTGGTGATCACCCTGCTCTCCGGCTCCCGGAGAAACTAACCTTTTTTCTCACCGCAAAACCAACGCGTATGTTGTCAGTCATCACTACCGCCAATGGGTGTAGAAGTTATTGCTGTTTGCTGCACTGCCAGCCCACTCGGGCACCGTAAACATGATTAACCGCATCACAGGATTAACCTGTAGGATTAATCACAACAAAAAGGGTCACAGTTCATAGCTGTGACCCTTTTGCATTTAACCATCAAAAAGAATCAATAACAAAGTTATGTATTCAGCTAAAGTTTTCACCGTGGAAGGGGTGAATGTCACCTACCTGCTTCGACGGGTGCAGCATCTGTTTAACGCAAAAGAACAGGTGCCTGAAGTACTCACCACAGCCCTTCAGCAGTGCCAGACAACAGAACAACTTTTGGATTTCTTCTTTACCACCGATTTCCGGGTGGATGAAGCCTTTATCCACCAGTTTGAAAAGCGGCTGCAGGAAGTGGAATGTCCCTTCTAAAACGGCAACTCAATTCTTAAACATTTAAAACAATCATTATTATGGAACTCATTTCGTATAACCCATCCCAGAATGGGAAAGGGCAGAATCATGCCCTGTCAGTAGCTGTTAATAACCAGCAAGAACAACCCCAAAAGCCCACCTTCATCGAGGCCAACACAGTTGCTGCTTCTCTTTCTGAAATAAAGGGGCAGCACATTATTCCCACCTACAAGGATTCAACACCACTGATTAGCCATGCTGACTTCGTGGAAGTGGCAGCAGAAACAGTACACGGCATCTTTTCACCGGAAAGAATCTTAGCTCCAGAGGTGAGGGTATCTCATCCCATCTGTGGGCGTATACCGGAATCCAAAAACAAACCGGTAAAAGAACTGGAAGACTGGGAAAAGACCCTGTATTATGAACGGATGGCCTTTGTGCTTACCATTCCCTCCATTTCTGATACCATTGGTGGAGAAACAGTATTCATGACCGTTGGTGGGGTCAGGAAGTATGATGGCAGCTCTTTACGCACTGGTGCTGACCAGCACTTCAAGGTCTTTGCAGGCTTTCAGGTAAAAGTGTGCTGCAACCTCTGTGTCTGGACGGATGGTTTGCTTTCCAATGTAAAGGTGAAAACCCTTCAACAGCTCAAAGAAGCCATTTACGGGCTCTTATGTGAGTATGATGCCATCCAGCAGGTGAAAAGAATGGAAGACATGCTACGGTACTCTCTTACCGAACAGCAGGTAGCCCAGTTCCTTGGCAAGGCAAGGCTCTACCACTACCTGCCCAGTCACCTGAAACAGCTATATCCTGAGTTCCTTTTCACGGACACACAACTGAACAGTGTTGCCAGAGACTACTACAGCTGTGAAAACTTTGGCAGGGAGATAAGCGGTGAACTAAGCCTGTGGAAGCTCTATAACCTGCTCACGGCCTCCAACAAGAGCAGCTACATTGACCTGCTGCTGCCAAGGGCTGCCAATGCTTCCGCTTTTGTCGGTGGGGTGGCTACAGCCTTGGAGCAGGGTAACCATCATTGGTTTCTGAGTTGATAGTTTGCTTCTTTACTGTCCGTCTATTTGATTTCTCGCATGAGCGTTAACTAGACGGACAGTTTTCTTCAAACAAATCCAAGATACGATGGATAGAAACTATTGATAGTCCACTTCCTGTGAAAACTTACACTTCATACATTTGTTACATCGGCGGCTGAACGTTAACGTTCCCCAACGACTAAAATTTAGGGCAGCCCTACACGTGAAGGGCTGCTTATTTTTTGTAGAAGCGCTCTTCCCGTACACAGGCAAAGGCCCTGTGGATGATTTTATTCCGGATAGCATTTAGAGCACACATTTTTGTTTTCCCTTCTGATACTTTGCGCTGGTAGTATTGGTTATATTCACCTTTATGGCTACAGGTAGCCATGGCTGCGATGTGCAAGAGCCGCTTCATGCGCTGATTAGCCCTTTTAGATACCTTGGCCTTACCCTTAAGACTTACACCTGACGTATAGCGGAAAGGTGCAACACCGCAATGGCAGGCAAACTTTTTCGGGGAGCTGAAACTTTTAAACTCATTGGTGGCAATCAGCATTTCAGTAGCCAGTACCGGACCAATCCCATAAACAGAAGTTATCCAACCATAAAGCTGATTTAAACGTTCATCGCTTGATATCGTGTCTTTGATCGATTTATCTATCTTCATGAGGTCTGTTACGATGGCAGTAATGCTGCCTTGGCAGTGGCGCTGCAGGTTCTGGTTAAGAGAGGTTTTGACAAAACCCTTCATTTCCCGTAGTTCAGCTTTCAAACTATCCCGTGCAAGAAGAAGTCTCTCCCGTACGGAACGCAGCTTTTTTAGGTGTTCAATGATTTCTCTGGGCTGTTGCCATAAAACGGCTTTTTTGCAGTTTGTGTAGGCATAATGCGCAATTCGCAAGGAGTCGACTTTATCACTCTTGCCCCGTTGCAGTCCCATAGACAGGTTAATTTGTAAAGGAGACTCCAGCCAAAGAGGAAGTTTGCGCCGTACCAGCTCGTTTTGCAGCAGAGCGGTATAAACGCCTGTATTCTCTACACAGAAAAGTGTTTTCTTCCCTCCAGCCCTGTGTACGGCCATTACCTTTTTCAACCAAGCTTGAATGTCTGCTTTACTGTTTTGAACAGTTTCGTGTAGCAGGGTTTCGTTTCCTTTCAACACCGTAAAGTCCAGCGTGTATTTGGCTATATCCACGCCGATATAGTATTTGTACTCCATACAGTGAAAAAGGCTTACCCTTACAGCAATCAAGCCACGCTTACGAATAAATGTAGGTCTGACCTCTTCCGTTCCCTAAGCCTATGGAATGGTGCTGTAAAGACAGGTGCTACGAAGACAAATAGTCCTTTAAACTTGTCCCGAATCTAACTCCACTGTCTATAGATAAGCCTATGTTGCGGATGCAGCATGAGAAAAGATAAAAAGAATAGAAAACATATAAAAGGGAGAATTCTCCCTAATTAACCAACAGAGATTGTAAAAGACAATTGTGCAAGTGCTGGTTGCACAATTACCAGAATGCTAAAATATTTAGCTTTGCCTTTGCATGGATAAGGTAATTCCTATCACCTTCATCTATAAAGGAAGAGTGTATCAGGGCAAGTTTGAATTTATTGTAGATGGCAGTCCGGTGTGGCGCCTGATTGTCAATCAAACCTATTTTGGGCATCTGATGATGCTTCATGGGCAATGGGTGTTTGATACCAATACCCATGAATTTGAGGGCATGACTGATTTTTTTGTTGATTATTTGATTGCATGGATCCAGTAGGGGTGGTAAGGCTCAGATTGGAAGGGCACATAATTTCAACCAGCTTTTCTAATTAAACAACGCATAGAAGCACCGCTGTTGATGCCAATGAGCGGTTATTATCATTCTGGTTTTGATTTAATTATCTATCTTGATAAGGCTATGTATTCAAAGAAGCTGCTCACTACTTTTTTCTTGTTGTTTATCCTATTGTATAGCAATGGGCAGCCAACAATGACGCAACTCCTTGAAACCCCGCTGCACAGGACGGAAAAAGAAACAATCGATTTTCTTACTCAGGCTGCCGGTGGTAAGAAGCCACTGGTGGTATGGGATGGCGCTTACCGCAGTTATTCACTGGAGGGACCATCTTTCCACATGGAATATAAAATACATAAGGACACCTGTATTATGGCAGGCATTCGATTCCAGAATAATACAGGTCTCTATGGTATCTTTCTAAAAGAAGTGATAGCCACCAGTCAGGCTTTTGGAGAAAACCGGCTGAAAGAATCCAGTGGCAGAAAAATTATTTACATCCTGAATGCTAAAGAACGGGTAATGACGGTAACCAGTTATTCGTTTGCCTTACAGATGGCACAAGGCCGTTAAAGTTGTCTTGCTTAAAGACTGCGTGGCTTTATAATTTGTAAAGACAACAATATTTTTAGTAGTTGATAAATTCAAAAGAAATATTATGTAACTTAAAAATAAAATATGAGTTACAAAAGCAGCGATGGTCCATTAGGAATTAAAGTTGTCAAAGCTTCTGCAGGCTTATCTCTTATCCTTATTGGATTGGTTATTATATATTTAATTAGAAACTCGCAAATACAGAACTCTACTCTTGATTTTATCCTTATTATTTCCCCCACTGTGTTGATAGTAGCAGGTATTATATTTGTTTTTATTGACCTGCAAAGAGACGCCATATCTCCCAGTAAGTCTGAAGAAGAACTAGAGAGTGATTTGAATAAAGCTGTTTCTCAACTCTCAAAAAATTATGATATTCTCAGGAAGCAAACAATTTATGGATTCACCATTTCAGGTATTTTCATGACTATTGGTCTTGTAGTAATATTGATAGGAATAACAGGCGAGTTTTTTAACTTAGAGGGAAATATACAAATCATCACAACTGCTTCGGGGGTTGTTATTGAATTTATTTCAGGTACAGCGCTATTGCTATATCGAATTAACTTTAAACGTTTAAACGATACATCTGATAAATTGCTTTCTACATGGAAGCTTTTAACTGCTTTTGAGAAAGTAAATGAAATTTCTCCAAATAAAAAAGATGAGGTGTTAATTAGGTTGATTGATAAACTTACAGATGATAGTACGGCCACAGTAAATTCCCTTGGTAAAATAACTGTAGCTGACAATAAGATTAGCGCATCTTGAATAGTCACTACGAATTAAAATAATTCATCGATAAGTGCAATTACGAAATCATATAGCAGGTAAAGTGAATGCTATTATATCGACAAAAACCTAAAAGTTGCTCTTAATTATTATGCTGAAGTATAGGTTAGCATTATTTGAGATACTCCTTATTAGCATCTGCAAAAGCTTCGGCATTCTTAAGTAGTAGCTTAACCCTTTTCTTCTTTACTCAAGTCTTGCAATCCTCAAAGACTCTTTATATCTTTTCCCTATGACACTCTATGAATTCAGGCTGCTTTCTGAGGAGGAGCAGGCTCAGACAATCTGGTTTGGACAGTTCTTTTTATCAAGAGAAGACAGGGAATACACAGTGCTGCTTTACAAGGTGTATGATTTCTATGTGGAAGCTTATTACAGCAATGAAAGTGAAAGAGTAGTTAAGCTTAACCCCTTCAGCTCCAAAGAAAGGCTCAAGCTCTATTTCAGCTTACAGCTCAACTAAAAGCCGTAAACTTCTTACATTAGGCTCATGAAACAACTGCTTACCATCTTGGTATTACTTCTTACACTGAACTCATTTGGACAGAAACAAATCGAGCTAAAAGACATTCAAAGTCATTTGGGGGATACTGTCAAAGTCTGTGGGATGATCTACTCTGGCAAATATCTATCCAGTGCCAAGGGTACACCTACTTTTCTGAATATGGGTGCTGAGTATCCCAATCAACTACTTACCATTGTTATCTGGGCCAAGGAAAGAGAAGCAATGAAGAACAATCCTGAAACAGAACTAGTGGGCAAAGAGATGTGTTTAACAGGAAAGGTAGAGCAATATAAAGGTAAGCTTCAGATAGTTTTACGAGCCGCCCTTAATAAGCAATAGATAACTTTTAATAACATTGACGAACATAAAACATTTTATAAGAGTTAGTAGCATATGATTTTTATTATTGTTAATATGGCTGTTTGCAGCTACTTTAGTAAATAAACCAAGACTAAAATGCTTTCACAAGAACAGAGTGAGGTTGTAAATAACCATAACACAAATACATGCATTCTGGCAGGTGCAGGTTCTGGGAAAACGAGAACGATTGTTCAGCTTATTATTAACGATATCCTGTCTGGGATTAAGCCAGAGAATATAATTGCATTCACTTTCACAAAAAAAGCAGCAGACGAGCTTCTAACACGGGTTTTACATAGCTTAAAAGCTACCAATCCAGAGATTGTTTTAGACGGCCTATTCATTGGTACTATTCACTCGTGGTGTTTAAAAACACTTCAGGAATCCGACGGTTTCATCAATTTTACGCCGCTTGACGAATTGCAGACATACATATTAGTTAGTAGGTTATACGATAGGCTCAAATTAAATGAGATATACAATAGTTATTTCCCCAAGGGCATAAACGAATTTTTACAGGATATTGAGATCTATTATAACGAAAACCTCACTTCAGATCAAATTCCAGAACCAGTAGGAAGCGGTATTGTCTTATTTCAGCAAATACTTATGCGAAATAAGCTTTTGACTTTTGGTGAAATGATAATCCAATGCATCCGACTTCTCCAAAAGAATGGGCCTGTAGAAAATTTAGCGAGTCTTTATGTGGATGAATACCAAGATGTGAACCCGTCGCAGGTCATGCTTATTAAGTCTATGGCAAGGCCTGATACAAAAATTACGGTTGTAGGCGATGACTTGCAATGCATCTATAATTGGAGAGGTAGTGATGTCGGGCGGATTCTAAACTTTCAACAAGAGTTTCCGAATAGCAATGTGTTCCGACTAAATACAAATTATCGCTCTGAGAGAGATATTGTTGAACTTACAAAAGGTATAGTAGATACAATTCAAATGAGAGACCAGCTTAAAGTTTTACAAGCAGCTAAAGCTAAGACTGATCACTCAAACACTTTCTGGCTTACTTGTGCATCTGAAGAGCAGCAAGCAAAGCTTATAGCGGATATAATAGAAGGTTACATAAAAAAAGGTGTTCGCCTCAACCAGATTGCTATTCTATTACGCTCAGTTTTAGGCTCAGGGCAGCCTATTATCAATGAATTGGAGCAAAGGGGAATAGCCGTCCAATGTCCTTTGATGGGAAGAGGGGGCGAATTTGCAAATAACTTTATCGTTCCTGTTTTTAAGTGGCTTACAATAGATCAGTCAAAACCGAGAAACGAACATGAAGAATATGAAGTTATTAGCCTAGGGGACTTGATTTGGGAAAATGCTCGTGTCTATACTGATACGGATGAGATTAAGTTCTGGGATGCAATAAATCGTTGGATAGACGATTTGGATGCAAACACATCCTGTTCGTACAATGTAAGAGAGAGCTTATATACATTTTTAAATTCTGTTGGTATTTATGTTTCTAAGGATAACCCTTCAATAAGTGTTTCACTTGGGTTGATTTCTCAAATTATACGGAGCGTTGAAGAGGTACATAGAAGAAGAATTGAGGGAAGTGAAAGGAAAACCGCAAGAGGTATAATAAGTGAATGCTATCATGCTCTTATTGAGTTTCAATCAACTTTTGGAGAAAGTACACCACTGATTGAAGAATTTGAAGGAGTTGTTGTAACGACCGTTCATCAATCAAAAGGGCTGGAGTGGCCAATCGTATTGTTGCCTGAGCTTAATAGATACAGATTCCCCGCTCGGTCAAGAGGTCATGGAACAAGCTTTCCTGATAATATTGCAGCCAGATATGGGACCACTATAGAAGATGAGAAGAGGCTTTTTTATGTAGCAGCAAGTAGAGCTAAATCAAAACTTTTTCTGATCAGTAATCCAGAAGAAAACAGAACCCACTCAAGATTTCTCGCTGATCTCTCAAAAGCGAATGTGATCAAACCCATCACCTCTTTAACGGAGGATGCTTTTACATTGGATGTTGATCAATCACCAGCAATTGAGCATTCTCTTAAAATAGGCTTAGCTGACTTGCTAATGTATCAGGAATGCCCATTTCAATTTGGGTTGCGTCGTATCATAAACTTACAACCTCCTGTGGGAGATGAATTGGGATTTGGTAAAGGGTTGCATGAACTGATTCAAAGACGATTCGCATCGGAAAAAGAGTGGACAGAAAAAGAGTTAGATGAACAGATCGAAAAGAATATACAGTTGCCGTTAATGTCCCTAGATGCAGAGATAAAATCAAAGAACTTAATAAGAGAGAGGTTTATCAATCTTAGAGACCTAGGACTTTTCAGACAGAAAGTAATAACGGAAACAAAAGTGTCTGTCTTCTTTGATGACACAGTTATTGAGGGTCAAATTGATGGGATTAGAGAAAACGATGATAATAGCTACAACATATTGGATTGGAAATCCACAATCCACGAATCTTTTCTAAATAGGTATAGCAAACAAATACAGTTTTATACCTATGGCCTACAACATCAAAATAAAAAAGTAAGAGAAGCAAGCCTAATTGATGTAGGAAGGAGCTCCAAAGAACGGAAGTTAATTGAAGTAAAAGTAGATATCACAGAGGATGCTATTATTTCGCTTACAAGCTCACTCAACGACTCTATTGAAGGAATCAAGAATAATGATTTTCCATCAAAAAGTTCGCTTGAAACATGTTCTGCATGTGACATGCAACTTTTATGTAAATACAAAAGCAACCAACATGACTGAAGAACAAATAATTGAACTGACGCCGACACAAGAGGATCTCCTAGTAGGGGCAAGGTATGCTGCAATTACCCTACCTTGGACTTTCAACAGAATGATGACAAATACAGGTTCACAAGGCCAGCAGTCTCGGGCTTTGAACATTGCAAAAGGAATTGTTGCACAAGAAGTATTAAAACGAAAATTTAGTGAATGGGGTATGCATGCTGAATTAGATAGGACTAGCCATAGAGAAGATGATTTGTTTGATTTCAATATTGCAATTGATGGAGTGCTTACAAAAATGGATTTAAAAACAATTCACTACTATTCAAATTATGCAATAGAGGGAAGGCCGCCGCTTTCAAAAGAAATAATTGTGGCAAATCAAAACTATTCAGGACCTGACTGGCGGCGTTTTTTTCCAATGTTGATTCCACATACGCAGATAGCACAAGAAAAAGAAGTTTACACCTTTGCTATTGCAAGTAGTATTGATATTAGAAACAATCTTTTTTCAGGCCGTTCTTGTCACGCTTTAACTGCGTTCACCTATGGAGAAGCTATGGCTTTTCTATCATCATCAAAATTATGTGCATTGAGAGAAGATAGTAGCAGCGGATTCTATCTGAATGTTGAATATGAAAATAGTACACTATTTAGTCAGTCTGAAATCGAAATAGCCGTATTGGGAGAATGGGATGGGCAAAAAAAGAATATAAGGGTAAAACTGAGTACTGATAAAACTCTGAAAAATATTGGGCCGTTTTCTTGTTTTTCTTCAATACAGATATCAAAATCTTCATACGATGAACTTACTGGCACTATAAAAATTACAGTAAGTAAAAATGATTACAAAAGTCAGGTTTTAAACTCTTTGAGGAGAAATATTAACCAAGTCCCCAAGCAGGCACTTATTTTTAGAAAAGAGGATTTCTGTAATCTGATTTTACCGAATGATTTCAAGCTGTATTTTTTAGGTTGGATAAGCAAAGAAAAGTTTCTAGAAAGGTGTGAAAATTACTCAGGCTGGGTTTGGCCAATTGATAAAGAGGATAAATTTAAAAACACGCCTTGGAGTCAAATAACTGATAAAGATGTCTCAACTCTAACAAAGGCTGGGTTTTCACATGCGATTAGACGCAGCCCATCAAGAATAGAAGCAGGCTGGCTTAAAACCCATGGTAGAGGTGGAGGTGCCTGTTGCTATGTTTTCCCCAATATTGGCAGAAATGGAGGCGTAAAAGAGACGAATCTTTATGTCTTACCCAAAGATTTAAATAGCTTTGAGCTTTTAATTTAACTCGTGAGACAAATGTTTGAACAGGAATTTGAAGCGAATGTCAAACCAACCGAAGAAATAAAGAAAAATGCTGGGCCTCCTAATCGTATGAATAATCTTCCATACAAGGAGTGGATGAAATTTCAAAAAAGTTTTTTCAGAGTATCAGGCTATAAAGATTTATATAGAGATTTTGCAACTTTTTTTACAAAAGAAAAGTGGGATAATGGAAAACAGTCTGAGTCGCTTTTTTTATCAGGGCAAGAGACTGGCTTTTCGTCTCCAGACCAACGACGCATAGAAATATATAATGATGTAACTGATGATAAGAAACTGTTCTTTTACTTGACTGGTGCCAAGAAGAATAAAAGATGTTTTGATTTCATTTTGGTTAATCTAGATAGCTTGGACCAAAGGAGCCTGATGCGTGTCTTTAGTCGCTCCAGTGAGTTGGCGGAGCTAACGAGAAGTGTCTTAGCAGAAAATAAATATTGTTGTTTTTTGCTAAGTCAGGACAAAGGATCAACAAATTGCTGGCAATTCTCTTCGCTCCTCAGAGGTAAACTGAAATTAAAAGACGAGAAGATTGGCATTTCTCAGGATTCAGATGTAATTCTGAACTGCATGATTTTCCAATCTGCTGATGATCTACGGCATCAGCCCTTTAACACTGATATTACGCTCTCTGATAAAGGCTCCACCAACTTCTCTAGTTGGATCATACCTAAATCAAGACCTAGGAAGAAAAACGAAATACTACACCCTGCCAAATTTCCTGAGCCACTAATTGAAGAATTTATTAAGCTTTTTTCTAAAGAATCTGATAACATATTTGATCCGATGGCTGGAACTGGTAGTACAGTGGTGGCTGCTGTAGAGTCCAAAAGAAATGGATATGGGATAGAATTAATGGAGGAATTTGCAAGTGTGGCAAAATCAAGGGTGCAAGCATCAACATCCTCAAATACGCTATTTGAGGATCACACTAAAAAGGTGATTGGAAAAATTGTTCTGGGCAACGCAAAGGACATATTAGAGATTAATGCGTTTGATGGAATATCATTCGATTATTGTGTAACAAGCCCTCCATATTGGTCAATGCTATCTAATAAGGGAAGTGAAAATCAGAAAAAGAGAAGGGATAAAAATCTAAAACTTACTTATTCAGAAGACCATAAACATGACTTAGGTAATATTGAAAGCTATGACCTCTTTGTGGATGAGCTCGTGACAATTTATAACCATATAGCAGAAAAGCTAAACAAGGGCTCTGTTTTAACAATTATTGTAAAGAATGTAAAGAGGGATCATACTGTATATCCGCTAGCATGGGATTTAATTTTTAAGCTGTGTGCAAAAGGGCAGAAATATAGCTTTCTTGGCACAACTATGTGGTGTCAGGATGATATTGGTCTCAAACCATTTGCTGTTGGTATTCATTGGGTAAGTAACACACTGCACCAGTATTGTTTACATCTTGAAAGAAAATAGTGCTCATATGGAATTGAAAGCACTTGTAAAAAGTTTTGTTATCTATAGCAAGACAGACCAACTAAGCACAAAAGAATTTAGAGAAAAGGAATATAAAGGTTATAAATTAAAGGTGTGTTTCGGCCATGGAATTGTAGCTAACACAACATGGATTGCTTTCTTAAAAGATAACAACAAGCCACGAAAAGGTATTTATCCCTTACTACAATACCACAAAAAGTTAGAATTAATAACTATCATTTTCGGAGAGAGTGAATATATACCACCAGACAAATCATGGAAAGGAATCGACTCATTTCGTTCAATTGGTGAGTATTTTAAACAAAATAATCTAGGAAAAGTAAAATATTCGAATTGCAAGCTTTATAAAGCTTACAATTTAGATGGAATCGAATGGACAAATTTGGTTCAGGATATTGATTCGATATTACTGCTTCATATGAAACAGGGTATATCTTGAATGGAGTCTAAGGATGAGTTTCAGCTTAGAAATATTTAACTATCGAAAGTTTATAATATTTGTGCCAGTGTACTTCATTTAATGGAATTTGCTTATCTATTATAAACAAAGCTTGTCACTAAGCAGATAGTGTTACAATTCAATCATCAGGCAGCGATTTTATTCTCTAAAAGAAAACACAAATAGAGAGGAGTTAATCAAGCAAGATGTTCAAAAGGCATAATTTATAAGAGAAAATGTCGAAGTTGGAAATAAAGCGTTGATGTCAATTTATGGATCTAACCAAAGTTCTTTTAAAAGACGTGAAAATTAAATGTGACATATGGCTTAGAGCTTAAATCAATTGTGTGTGTAAATGTCAAGGTACAAATCGTGAAGTTTTACAGTAGGTATTCGAAATTTTCTATTTCAAGTCTATTGTATTTATTTACAACTTTCACCTGTTTCCCTTTAAGCTTGACGTTTAGTTTTGAAACTCTGTTCTCAGTTATTTTACTCCATTGGTAATATTTTTTTAGAGTCTCTTGAATATTTATTTCTATATATTTTTTATCAATTTCAGGTATGTAAATCTTAGCGTATACAGTTTTGTAAGTATTATATGCGGCTATGAGTGAACTACTTCCTCTTCTGATATCCTTTTCACTTATTTGTTGTTTATCAGTCTCGGCGCCTTGTGCAACGTTTTTAAATACCCCTATACCTATATTAATTTCTATTATAGTACCAATTAGAAGTTTCATAGTTCTTTTTTCTTATAAAGTCTAAAATTTAATAGATTCAGAATAAACTAACAACCATTGATGAATGGCACTACTCACTGGATTTATCAGCTTTAAGGGTTGTAAATTGATATAATAACAGCACAGTGGGCGCATATATAAATTAAAAGGTCATTCCCAATTTTATTTCTTGATTCGACTAGATTCGAATTAAATGCATAAGTATATTTAATATTTCGTATCAACAATATTTTTAAGCATTTTCATTATATGATAACTTGATTCATGAAAGAGGTCTTCATAAAATGTATTTTTCAAATATGAGACTTCAAGAAGCACTTTATCTTTGTAACTACGAGTAGGGAAATGTTTGATATCTGGATTGAATGGGTTTTGGTGCAATTTCTGGTGCAAATGAAAAAGGCTACAAGCTTTTCAACTTATAACCCTTTGATTCTGAAGTGGATCCTGAGGGACTTGAACCCCCGGCCCTCTGATTATGAGTCAGACGCTCTAACCAACTGAGCTAAGGATCCGGCGCAAAATTTTGCGGACGGCAAAAATAGGGAAAACTGGCATCAATCCTTCACTTCTTCAAAATCGATATAATCACCCAGGGGCTCCTGTTTCTTTGGTGAGGGCTGGTTCTGCTGTTGCTGGTAGGCAGCCGACTGTTGCTCCTGCATTTTCTGCTGCATTTCACGAAAACTCTTCTTTACCTGTTTGGTAGTTCTGTAAACCGGAAGAATGAAATTCACCACCAGTTTAAACAGTAGATACAATAAAAAAGCATAAAAAAGAAAACTTAAAATCATAGTTTTCAAAGGTACAATCACCGTTCCAACCAATTTGGATTTGGAATGTATTTAACGTTTAGCTTACCTTTGCTCTGGCAAAAGAAAATCAGAAGGGAACGAAGGACGTTCCCTTCTTCTTTTAGGTTATGCAAACAGAAACAATTATTGAGGCGTTAGAGCAGAAGATCAACGGCCTTTTGGAGGGACATCCCACACACTTTTTGGTAGAGGTTCGCATTAAGCCCACCAATAATATAAAAGTGTTTATTGATGCAGACGAAGGCATTATGCTTTCTACCCTTATCGATTACAACCGGAAACTGTACAAGCAGATCGAAGAAAGCGGACTGTTTCCGGGTGATGACTTTTCGCTGGAAGTTTCCTCCCCCGGGCTGGACGAACCTTTGAAAAAGCAGCGCCAATACAAAAAAAATGTCGGCCGCTATGTTCACATCACTAAAAACGACAGTACTGTGGTGGAGGGAAAATTGCTGGAAGCAACTGATGACGGTGTGATAGTAGAAACGGAAACCGGTAAAGGTAAAAAGAAAGAAATTAAACAAGAAACGGTATTATTTACCGATATAAAAACAACGAAAATTCAAGTAAAGTTTTAGACGATGAGTTGTCAGTGGTGAATGGTGAGTGAAAAAGCTCCTACTCACCACTGACAACTCACCACTCACAAAAACACAAGCTATGGCCAGTATCAACCTGATAGAAGCATTCCAGGAGTTTAAGGATGCCGAAAACATTGACCGTCCCACACTCATGCGTGTGGTGGAAGACGTATTCAAAACCCTCATCCGCAAAAAGTACGGCAGTGATGAAACCTTCGACGTAATTGTAAACGCTGAAAAAGGTGACCTGGAAATTTTCCGTCGCCGTACAGTAGTAGACGATGACGATGTGTACAATACCCTGGAAGAAATTGAGGTAACAGAAGCCAAAAAGATTTCTCCTGACTACGAAGTAGGTGAAGAGGTGTACGAAGAGGTGAACCTGGAGGACTTCGGCCGCAGGGCTATCCTGGCTGCTAAACAAACCCTGGCCAGCCGTATCTCCGACCTGAAGAAAAACGTCCTGGCCAAAAAATACGGCGACCGTATTGGCGAGATTATTTCCGCCGAAGTTTACCAGGTATGGAAAAAAGAGATCCTGCTGCTCGACGAGGAAGGCAATGAACTGATCCTGCCGAAAAGCGAACAGATCCCGCAGGATTATTTCAAGAAGGGTGAGAACATCCGTGCCGTGGTGAAGAAGGTAGATATGAAAAATAATACGCCGGTAATCATACTTTCCCGTACTTCGCCTGATTTTCTGGCAAAGCTTTTGGAAATAGAAGTGCCGGAGATTTTTGACGGACTCATTGTGATTAAGAAAATTGTTCGCGAACCGGGTGAAAGAGCCAAGGTGGCTGTAGAATCCTACGACGACCGCATTGACCCGGTAGGCGCCTGCGTGGGTATGAAGGGCAGCCGCATTCACGGTATTGTTCGTGAGCTGAAGAACGAAAACATTGATGTCATCAATTATACCAACAATATCCAACTCCTGATACAGCGTTCGTTAACGCCGGCCAAGATCACTACAATGGACCTGGACAATGAGGGCAGGCACGCCAGTGTTTACCTGCGTCCCGACCAGGTTTCGCTGGCTATCGGTCGCCGTGGGGTGAACATCAAGCTGGCTTGCGAATTGACAGGCTATAATATTGATGTGTATCGCGACAACGAAGGTGAAGTTGAGGAATTTGATATTGACCTGGAAGAATTCAGTGATGAAATTGAAAGCTGGGTAATCGATGAGCTGAAGCGCATTGGTTGTGATACAGCCCGCAGCGTGTTGGATCTGACGCCGGAAGAACTGGAGCGTCGTACCGACTTGGAAAAAGAAACCATCGCCGAAGTACGCAAAGTACTGCAGGCGGAATTTGAAAAAGAATAGTGACCGTGAGTTGTCAGTGGTGAATCATGAGTATACTGTCTCCTGACTCATCACTGACAACTCACCGTTCACGATAAAAGACGTTATTTAAAAACACTTAATGGCAGAAACGACAACAACACCAAGGTTAATGGCAGCCGCCAAGGAATTCAACATTGGGAAGGATACCCTGGTGGATTTTTTGGTGAACAAGGGCTTCAACAGGGACGACCTGAAACCCACTGCAAAGCTGACGGAAGATATGTACCGGGCTTTGCAGAATGAGTTTCAGAGCGACAAAGTGGCCAAATTAAAGGCCGTGCAGATTGACCTGCCCAAAGGCGCCGTTGGTGAAGCAAAAAAGAAGCGGGACGAAGAAGAAGTGCTGCGTTTCCGCAAGGAGGAAAAGAAACCGGCGCCCAAAGAAATGCCTGCGTCCCCTCCCGTGGAAGAACCACAACCCACTCCTGCTCAGGAAGCAGAACCTGCACCGGCACCCGGGCCTGTGGAGCCTCCTGCTGCGCCTGAAGTAAAACCTGAGGAAGTCTCCCAGCCGGCAGAACCTGAAGTGGCCAAGCCCGACGTGCCTGAAATTGAAGGCCCCAAGGTAATTGGCAAGGTAGACCTCTCGGCAATCGACTCCTCTACCCGCCCAAAGAAAAACGTTAAAAAAGCAAAGGAAGCGGAAGAGCAGCCGGCAGAACAACCTGCAGCTCCTGTTGCCGCTACTGAAACCCCGCAGGTTGAAGAGCCTGTACAACCTGTGGAAGAACTGCCGGCTCCTGTAGTGGAAACGGTGGCAGAAACCAATGTAATTGACCTACCGGAAACAAGAGAAGAAGAACCTGTCATCGAAAACATCAAAGCGGAAAAATTGGAAGGCCCGAAGATTTTAGGTAAGATAGAGTTGCCGGTAGATAGCGATACCCGTCCGAAACCACCACAGATGGACGAAAAGCGCAAGCGCAAACGCATTCCTATTGAGAAAAAAGGCACCACAGCCTTCCGCGAAAGCGGCCAGCAGGGTGGTGGTACCCAGCAGGGTAGCACCGGCCAGGGCGGTGGTGGACGTTTCACCCCGCAGAAAAATGTTGGTGGTCAACAAGGCGGCTCTAACCGTGGCGCCCAGGGCGGCGGTGGACGTTTCTCTCCGCAACGACGTGGCGATAACCGCGGACCCCGCGAAGACCGCCAGATCGACGAAAAAGAAATTCAACGGAAAATCCAAGAAACGCAGGCCAAGCTTTCTGGCGGCGGCGGCAGGGGCAACAAACGTACCGCCAAGCGTCGCGATCGCAGGGCTGAAATGGCGGAAGGCACCGAAGGTGTGGACAACAAGCTGCAGGTTACCGAATTTATTTCGGTGAGTGAGCTTGCCAACCTGATGGACGTATCCTTTGCCGAGGTGATCAGCAAGTGTATGAGCCTGGGTATTATGGTGTCTATCAACCAGCGCCTGGATGCGGAAGTAATTGAACTGGTAGCCTCCGAATTTGGTTTCGATGTTGAGTTCATCGACATGGAAAAGCAACTGGAGATGGAAGAACAGGAGGATGAAGACGATGCAGACGACCTGCAGCCGCGTTCGCCGATTGTAACCATCATGGGTCACGTTGACCACGGTAAGACATCGTTGCTCGACTACATCCGGAAAGCCAACGTGGTAGCCGGTGAGGCGGGTGGTATCACCCAGCACATTGGTGCCTACCAGGTAAACCTGCCCAATGGCAAAAATGTAACTTTCCTGGATACGCCGGGTCACGAAGCGTTTACCGCTATGCGTGCCCGTGGTGCCAAGATCACCGATATTGCAGTAATCGTGATCGCTGCGGATGATGCCATTATGCCACAGACCCGTGAGGCCATCTCCCACGCACAGGCGGCTAATGTGCCGATGATCTTTGCCATCAACAAGATTGATAAAGACGGAGCCAATCCACAGAAGATCTACGAGCAACTGGCCAATATGAACATCCTGGTAGAAGCCTGGGGTGGTAAGTTCCAGAACCAGGAGCTTTCGGCCAAACAAGGGTTAAATGTGGACCTGTTGCTGGAAAAAATATTGCTCGAAGCTGAACTGCTGGAATTGAAAGCCAATCCCGACAGGGAAGCATCTGGTTCCATCATTGAAGCTACGCTGGATAAAGGCCGTGGTTATGTGGCCACCATCCTGGTACAAAATGGTACCCTGCGTACCGGCGACCTGGTGGTTTCCGGCCAGCATTATGGCCGTGTAAAAGCCATGATGAACGAGCGGAATAAGCGCATTGACGAGGCCGGACCATCTACCCCTGCACTGATCCTGGGTTTGAACGGGGCGCCGCAGGCGGGTGAAACCTTCCGGGTTTATGCTGATGAAGGCGAAGCAAAAGATATTGCCAACCGCCGTGCACAGATTCTGCGTGAACAGGGTATGCGTGCCAAGAAGCACATCACACTGGACGAAATCGGACGCCGTTTGGCCCTCGGAAACTTCAAGGAACTGAAGGTAATTATCAAAGGTGACGTGGACGGTTCCGTGGAAGCCCTTTCCGATTCACTGCAAAAGCAGTCAACGGAGGAGATCCTGGTATCGGTGATCCACAAAGGCGTAGGCCAGATCAACGAAAGTGATGTGGTGCTTGCCGAAGCATCGGACGCCATCATCATTGGCTTTAACGTACGTCCTTCTATCCAGGCAAACCGTTTGGCCGATAATGCAGGAATCCAGATCAAGACCTACTCCATCATCTACAACGCTATCGAAGAGATTCGCAGTGCGATGGAAGGAATGCTGGAACCGAAAACGCAGGAGAAGATTATTGGTAACGTCGAGATCAAAGAGGTGTTCAAATTTGACAAGGCTACCGTTGCCGGTTGCCAGGTGATTGAAGGCCGTGTTAAGCGTGACAGCAAGATCCGCCTTATCCGTGATGGTATCGTAGTGTACCCGACCGGCGAAGGCCAAAGCGCCGAACTGGGATCGCTGAAGCGTTACAAGGACGATGCGAAGGAAGTGCTCACCGGTATGGAGTGTGGTTTGACCATCAAGAACTACAGTGACATTAAAGTAGGCGATATCATTGAAGCGTATGAAGAGGAAGAAGTAAAAAGGACGCTGTAAGCCCCCTCAATCTCCCAAAGGGGACTTAACTCGGCACAAACCCTTGCTTTTGTACGATATAAAGGTTCAATCATACCACATGATTGAACCTTTTTCTTTTTATGTTATCAACTATGGGCATATACAGTGTAAATCACTCTGCGCTCCCAGCGCCTCCGCGTGGAATCCCTGCTGAAAGAAATAAGTTAGCCTAAGCAGGCCCTTGTGCGCCGGCTACCCCCCCGTGGGGGGCGGGGAGGCTGCGCCAAAATACTTCCCAACGTAGGGTAGCCGTTGCAATTCTTTCCGCTCCACCAGTCCTATAAACCAGGCAAAGATGAAAAAGAGCACAGCACCAAAAGCCCGGTTAAACCAATCGTTCAAACCCATCCAACGGAAAGCGGAATGAATCCCATAGAGCATTACGCAAATAACAATATAGGCCACCAGCTTTTTCCAGGCATAGGGCACCCGGTAATTCTTCTGTCCCCAGATAAAGGAAATCACCATCATGCTTCCATAACAAAAGAAGGTAGCCCAGGCACAGGCATAATAACCGAAGTAGGGAATAAACAGTGCATTGATGCCCAAGGTAATTCCAGCGCCAATCAACGTAATCCAGGCGCCGGCAATGGTTTTATTGGAAAGCTTATACCAGATGGAAAGATTGTAATAAATACCCAAGAACATGTTGGCTAAAAGAAGAATGGGCACCACGCCCAATCCCTGCCAGTAAACCGGGTTGGTAATGAAATATTTCCAGATATCCAAAAACAGCACCACGGCCAGGAACATAAAGCAAACGGTAATGACAAAAAACTTCATCACCCGTGCATAGATCCGCTGCGGTTGTTGTCCCTGTGCCGCCGAAAAAAAGAAGGGCTCTGCCGCCATGCGAAAAGCCTGAACGGAAAGCGTAATCAGGATAGAAAGTTTATAACAGGCACTGTAGATGGCCACCTGTACTTTGGCAGCACTTTCGGTTGCTGTGGGTGCCCACCACTTGAGCATAATGCGGTCGAAGGTTTCGTTGATCATCCCCGCAAATCCGGCAAGTATCAGGGGCGATGAGTAGACGATAATTTCTTTCCAAAGCTTTGCATTGAACTGCAGGCGAAAAGAGAAAAACTCTTTGGAGAGAAAAATCAGTGTAAAAATAGATTGCAGCAGGTTGGCTAAAAGAATGTAGCCAACGCCAAAGGTTTTGTCGTACCACACACCGATAAAACTGTTCGGATCCCTTTCCTGGATGGCGGGGCAAACCGAGAGAAAAAAGATCGTCAGGCCGATATTGATAACAATGCCGGCAATGCGGATAAAAGCAAACTTGCGGGGCTTGCCCTCGTATCGCAGCTTGGCAAATGCCAGTGCAGCCAGGGCGTCAAAAGCAATGATAAAAGCAGCCAGTGTAAGATACTCCGGCCGGTTGGGAACGCCCAGCAGGTTGGCCAGGGGCTGGTTGAAAAGCAGGAGAATGGCTGTAAACACTGCTGTGGTGCCCATCAGCGATAGGGTAGCCGTACTGTACACCTCTTTTTCATCTTCCTTTGTTTTGGAAAAACGGAAGTAGGCTGTTTCCAATCCATAGGTAAATAAAATATTGAGGAACGGAATAGCGGCGTAGATGATGCTCATCTCACCATAATAAGTTTCCCGCAATACACTGGCATTGGTAAGGTAAGGGGTAAGGAGGTAGTTTAAAAAGCGGGCAGCAATTGATGAAACACCATACCACAATGTCTGACCTGCCAATTTCTTTATGCCGCTCAAATGGTTTGTTTTTTTAGAAGTGAGCAAATTTAGGGAATAGCCAGTAGCGAGTGGTTAGTAGTAAATAGCAAGTAGGGTTTTATCACCGGAGGCTAACCAAATTTCACCTTTCCTGATATGCAAGACTACCACCTGAATGAAAAGTCAGCATTCCGTAGCTGCTTGCTCCTTACTATTTACCACTCGCTATTCTCTCCATCTGGGGTTATTCAGAAATGCCGAATCGGAAAGTGTGCGGATAAAAGCAACAATCTGGTCTTCTTCCCCGTTTGTCAGTTGTATACCATTGGTTAGAAGCGGATCCAGCGTAGGGCTGCCGTTCACGCCAAACCGGTAGTGCTGCAGCATCATACGAAAGAAGCTCATGCGGCCATCATGGGTGTAATAAGAAGTGAATTCGGCATTGCGCAGCGAAGGCACACGAAACTTCAGCGAATCGGTGCGGTTGCCTGTAACCAGCATGCGGCCGTAATCTTTTAACTGCTGATCCACTTCAATACCCACATTGCGGTAACTGAAATCCGTAAACAAAGGCTCGGCATGACAAGTGGCACATTTGGCCTGGAAAACGGCGTAGCCTGCGGCTTCCTGTGCACTAAAGCTGGCTTCGCCTCTTTTCACCTTATCGTATTTTGAATTAGCCGAAACAAGACTGAGCACATATTGATCCAACGCTTTGTAGATTCTTTCTTCTGTTACTTTTCCATCCCCAAAGGCATCGCGAAACAGGATGCGGTATTCTTCGTGGCGAAGTTTTTCAATCACCTTGGTGATACTTTCACCCATTTCAGTGGGGCTGGTAAAATGCTGCCGGTACACATCGGCCAGGCTTTTGGCGCTGCCGTCCTGGTTAAACTCCGGGTACCAGGCCATGTTGAAGATGCCTGGTGCATTGCGTAAGGTATGCGTGTTGTTCACGCCATGGCTGCGGTCATGTTCAAAGGTTGTAAAGGCGGCCAGCGGCTGATGACAGGATCCACAGGAGACATGCCCATCCACAGAAAGATGATGATCAAAAAATATTTTTTTACCCAGGCGAAAGCCTTCTTCTGTCAGCGGGTTGGCGGAAAAATTGTAAACCGGCTGCGGAAATCCGTTGGGTACAACAAAGGTGACAGGTGTTGGTTCTGCTATGTCCAGTTTGCGGCAGCCATCCAGCAAAAGAGAGCCAATGGTTACAAACAAGACAAAAACTAATATAACGAAACGGGATTTCAACAGGATTGTTTGCTCTAAAGTAAATACAGAACAGGAAGCATGTCCTGTTAAAAATCACCCGGTTTGAATTTTTTTCTACCCTGTTTAATTTCAGCAGCCCGTTTCTTAGCGTCTACCCGCTTTTCTCTAACGGCCTTGGGAACCCTGGTGGCAATGCGGGCTTTTTTCTTGTGCAGGGCATGCTGCACAAGTTCATTGATCTTTCGGATGGCTTCTTCCTTGTTGGCCAGTTGGGTGCGATGTGTTTGTGCTTTTACCACCAGTTCACCTTCTCCATTAATACGGTTGGATAACTTTTCCCGGAGAACCGCTTTTTGTTCTTCGGTAAGGGCTTGTGATGCATCAATATTGAGATAAGCAATAACTGCGGTTTCCACCTTGTTTACGTTTTGTCCGCCTTTGCCCCCGCTGCGGGTGGTTTGTAGCTTTATTTCAGAAGAAAAATCCATGTGAAGAGAAAAGGTAAATGTAAAAACTATGTCCTGATGTTTTCGCAATTTGCCTTTTTACTTTTGTCGTTATGAGAGCGGTTATTCAACGGGTAAGCAAAGCAAGTGTGACAGTAGAAGGAAAAGTTACCGGAGTGATTGAAGCAGGGTTGTTAGTGCTGCTGGGGATTGAGGACGCTGATGAAGATGAAGACATTCAATGGCTGAGTGGAAAAATCGTGAACCTGCGCATCTTCAATGATGAAAATGGTGTGATGAATCGGTCAGTGATGGATATAGGAGGGGATATTTTACTCGTCAGCCAGTTTACCCTGCATGCATCTACCAAAAAGGGCAATCGGCCCAGTTATATCCGTGCCAGCAAACCCGATGTGGCCATTCCATTTTACGAAAAAGCGATCAGGCAACTGGAAGCCGATCTTGGTAAAAAAATAGCCACGGGCATTTTTGGTGCCGATATGAAAGTGGAATCATTAAATGACGGGCCTGTAACGATCATAATCGATACAAAGAACAAAGAATAAACTTTTGCGCATCATGCTTTGTTCCTGAGCTGTTTGGTAAGGAAAGCGATTTGTCCCAGATGGTAAATATCGTGTTGAATGATTCCGGTGATCAGCTTCCGGTTGTTATAGTTCCGTTCCCGCACATTTTCTTCAAGTATGGTGTCATCCAACTGCTGCAGGATTGTCATCAGACTAGCCTGGGTTTCTTGCAACTTTTGTAATCCTTCATTCCATAATGCCGTGTTGTGATGATCCAGTTCCCGCCAATCCTGCGTCTCAAAATAGTGCAGGTCCTCTTCCGATGAAGCCTGCAGCCGGTTGATGGCAAACGCTTTCCAGTTATTCATATGCCACACCAGCTCAAGTATGCTGTGCTGTCCATGCAGTTTTGTAAACACGATTGCTGCATCCACTTCTCCCAGCAATAAGTTTCCGTTCCGTCCAAACCAGGGGTCGCCTTCCCAGGTTTGGTGCAATTGGTCGATCAACAGGTCCATCTCTTTTCTCATAGTTACAAAAGTAAAAAGTCAAAACACAAAAAGCGGAGGTCCTGCTTTTGTGTTTTGACTTTGCAAACTATGTAGTATCGAAATTATTTACTCAGGTACATGCTTCTGTCTTTGTACAGTTGCCTGAAGTAAGGATCCCGCAGGTCTTTGATAAAGCGGATGGCTTCACCCGTGCTTTTCATCTCGGGTCCAAGCTCCTTGTTCACGTTCGGGAATTTGTTGAACGAGAACACCGGCTCCTTGATAGCAAAGCCGTTCAGTTTTTTCTCGAATGTAAAGTCGGTCAGCTTGTTCACACCCATCATGACCCTGGTGGCAATATTCAGGTAAGGAATACCATAGGCTTTTGCGATGAACGGGGTGGTACGCGATGCCCTTGGGTTGGCCTCAATTACGTAAACCTTTCCGTCCTTTATGGCAAATTGTATGTTGATAAGCCCTTTGATGTTGAGCGCCTTGGCAATCTTCTCGGCATAATACTCCATTGTAGTCACCGTCATTGGTGGCAGGTTGAAGGCAGGCAGCACGGCGTTGCTGTCACCGCTGTGGATACCGGCCGGCTCAATGTGCTCCATCACACCCATCACGTGAAAGTTCTCGCCATCATATATCGCATCAATCTCTGCTTCCTGGCAGCGGTCGAGGAAGTGGTCGATCAGGATCTTGTTACCGGGAATATGTTTCAGCAGCGAAATCACCGCTTTTTCTACTTCGTCGTCGTTGATCACAATGCGCATGCGCTGACCGCCAAGTACATAACTTGGACGCACCAAAACCGGGTAGCCAACACGGTTAGCTACTTCAATGGCCTCGTCAACATTATAGGCCGTGCCATAGTTCGGGTAAGGGATTTCCAGTTCTTTCAGCATGTCGCTGAAACGGCCGCGGTCTTCGGCTATGTCCATGTTGTCGTAAGAAGTACCAATGATCCTGATGCCTTTTTCGTGCAGGCGTTCGGCCAGTTTCAGCGCAGTTTGCCCACCCAGTTGCACAATCACACCTTCCGGTTTTTCATGTTCAATGATTTCCCAGAGATGCTCCCAGAACACAGGTTCGAAGTAAAGTTTATCTGCTATGTCAAAATCCGTAGAAACCGTTTCGGGGTTACAGTTCACCATGATCGCTTCGTAACCGCATTCCTTAATGGCCAGCAAACCATGTACACAGCAATAGTCAAA
This sequence comes from Flavisolibacter sp., assembly GCA_035998945.1. GTDB lineage: Bacteria > Bacteroidota > Bacteroidia > Chitinophagales > Chitinophagaceae > Flavisolibacter. The sequence continues at coordinate 29,178 of DASYHD010000040.1, forward strand.
TTCAATTCCCTGGCCAATCCGGTTTGGACCCGAGCCCAGTACAATGATTTTCTTTTTGTCGGTTACCTTGCTTTCATTGGTATGACCTTCTTCAAAGGTTGAGTAGAAGTAGGGGGTCTTTGCTTCAAATTCGGCACTGCAGGTGTCTACCATTTTGAACACCCGTGTAATGCCGGCCGCTTTGCGCTTTTCGTACACTTCATCGTCGGTGGTATCGCCCAGGATGCGGGAGATCTGCTCATCGCTGAAACCATGTACTTTGGCCCTTTTCAGCAGGTCGAGAGGCAGGTCGGCAATGCCGTATTTTTCCAGTTCCTTTTCAATGTTGACAATTTTCTGAATTTCATACAGGAACCAGCGGTCAATACCGGTTGATTTGGCAATGGTATTCACACTCACACCCAGCATCAGGGCATCTTTCAATCGAAATACACGGTCCCATTTCGGTGTTTTAATGTATTCCTGGATCTCTTCTGCTTTCATAGCGCTCTTGCCATAATAGCCTAGTCCAATAGCGTTGTTCTCCAGGCTCTGACAGGCTTTCTGCACCGCTTCGGTAAAGCTGCGGCCAATACCCATCACTTCACCTACGCTCTTCATCTGCAAGCCCAGGGTATCATTGGCGCCTTTGAACTTATCGAAGTTCCAGCGAGGGATTTTTACAATCACATAATCCAGGGCTGGTTCAAAATAAGCCGATGTGGTTTGCACAATCGGATTTTTCAGTTCATCCAGCGTATAACCAATGGCCAGCTTGGCGGCAATTTTTGCAATGGGATAACCGGTTGCCTTGGAAGCCAGTGCCGAGGAACGGCTCACCCGGGGATTGATCTCAATGGCAATGATTTCTTCTGTTTCGGGGTTGAGGGAAAACTGCACGTTGCAACCACCCGCAAAGTTGCCCAGGTCACGCATCATCATAATGGCGGTATCCCGCATTAATTGGAAAGCCGTATCACTCAACGTCATGGCCGGTGCCACGGTGATAGAGTCACCGGTGTGCACACCCATGGGGTCGAAGTTTTCTACGGTACAAATGATCACCACGTTGTCGTTGGCATCCCGCAATAATTCCAGTTCAAATTCTTTCCAGCCCAGCACCGCTCTTTCTACCAATACCTCATGAATAGGGGAAGCCTGCAAGCCGCGTTGAAGCGCCTCATCCAAATCATCGGCATCATGCACAAAACCGCCGCCGGTACCACCCAGTGTAAATGAAGGTCGTATCACCAGCGGAAAGCCAATCTGCTGCGCAAATTCTTTTCCCTCCAAAAAAGAGTTGGCTGTGCGGGCCGGTGCAACGGGTACGCCCAACTGGATCATCCACTGGCGGAATTTTTCGCGGTCTTCCGCCTTGTCGATGGCCTTTATATCCACCCCAATCAGCCTGACGCCATACTGCTGCCAGATTCCCAGGTCTTCGGCTTCCTTGGCAAGGTTCAGGGCAGTTTGTCCACCCATGGTTGGCAGTACCGCATCAATCTCGTTTTCCTTTAAAATCTGCTCAATGCTGTCCACGGTCAGCGGCAGCAGGTAAACCCGGTCGGCCATCATCGGGTCCGTCATGATGGTGGCGGGATTGCTGTTGATCAGCACCACCTTTACACCTTCTTCGCGGAGACTGCGGGCTGCCTGCGAGCCGGAGTAGTCGAATTCGGCCGCCTGGCCAATAATAATGGGACCTGAACCAATAATGAGAACTGATTTGATGGAGTTGTCTTTCGGCATTTGCTATTTAGAAGTTTGCCGTTTACGGTCTACGGTTTACCGTTTGAGCGATTACAGGAACGGTAAACTGTGAACTGTAAACGTATGGATATAAAAAAACCGGGTTGATGCCCGGGGTGCAAAAGTAAGTGAATTGAACTTTGTGCAACGCTTAATTTTCTAAAGGGTAGCAATAAAAAAAGAGCCGCAGGTGCGGCCCTTTTCCATATGTTGCCAGATCCGTTATCCGCCATAGGTCACATCGCCTGCCACATGACTCATGTGGGCATTTGGTGAGGAACCGTTGCGGCCTAATTTGTTTTTCAGGTTGTCAAAATTATCCGTCACCGTGCGTTTGCCTTTGTCTACCAGGTCTTTTCTTTCTTCCGGACTCATTTTGGACAGTTTGTACAATCCATAAGCAGCTGCTCCTGCCAGTAACAGGGAGCCTATACTTGTTTTTCTTGCCATAACAATTGTTGTTTATAGTGATAAAATAGCGTTAGAGGTTCGTGCTATACGTTGCGGGATTATCTCCCATACCGGTAGTGCCGGGAGCACCTGCAGTTGTAGCAGAGGCTGTTGAGCCCGTGCTTTCCGCATGTGATTTACCGCCGCTGAAAAGGTTGTTGAAGAATTCCTCCACTTTGGGCATATGCTCTTTGAAAGTATCTGTGCCCTTGGACTTTAATTCGTTAAAGTAGTCCATGGCTTTGTCCTCTGCAGACACAGCCTGGTCTTTTAGTTTATTTGCTTTGTCCTTTAAGGATGTGGCCAGTTTTTCTTTTTCCTCATCGGACATGTTCATGTATTTATAGGCGCCAAAGGCGGCAGCGGCCCCCAGCAAAAAAGTAGCCCATTGTTTATTATTAACACTCATAAAATAAATTTTTTGTTCAGTTGGTTTATCCGCTACCAATTTTGTGCCCACTCTCCAAAAAGCTGGAATGGAGATTGAACACCTAGAGGTTTTGTAAATATTGACAGGATGATCCGATTTTTTCTTTCGTTTGTTTTCTCATTTGCTTTCATTTTTTCAGGAACTGCGCAAAACTATCCACAAGGGTATTTTCGTCATCCGCTCAATATAAAGATGGAATTAGTGGCCAATTTTGGTGAAATCCGCACCAATCACTGGCATATGGGACTGGATATCCGTACCCAGCAGCGGGAAAACCTGCCGGTGTACGCAGCTGCAGAAGGCTATGTTTCAAGGGTATTGGTGGAGCCGGGTGGTTTTGGACAAGCGATTTATATCACGCATCCGAACGGCTATACAACGCTTTATGCCCATATGAACGGGTTTTTTCCTGCCCTGCAGGAATATGTGATTGCGCAGCAGTATGCAAAAGAAACCTGGCACATTAACCTGACGCTCTCCCCGGACCAATTCCCTTTGAAAAAAGGGGATTATATAGGTCTGAGCGGAAACACCGGCGGCTCGGCCGGACCGCATGTGCACTTCGAGATCCGTGACTCGAAGACGGAAAATGTGCTGAATCCCTTACTGTTTAAATTCCCGATACCCGATGCGGTGCCGCCATCGGTTACACGCCTGGCAATGTACGACCGCAACAAGAGTACATACATGCAATCGCCACAACTTCTTAACCTGGCCACCGTCAGGAACAGGGGGATTAAAGTAGGCTCCAATAAAATCAGTTTTGCCATTGGCGCTACCGACCGGTTTAGCGGTTCCAATAATCCCAATGGTGTTTATTCAGCAAAAATTTCTGTGGATGGCGTTCCGGTTTCTTCCTTTACGCATGATAACATCAGCTATCCGGATTCCCGCTACATCAATGCGCAGATCGATTACCCGTATGACGCAAGAGGCGGCGCTTCACTACAGCACCTGACACCGCTACCCGGCGATAAAAAAGTAGCCTACAATACGTATGGCGGCGATGGCATTATTTACTTACGTGATAATGAGCCGCACAAGGTGCTGATAGAAGTGCAGGATGCGGCTTTCAATACCACCCGCATTGCATTTACGGTTCAATACGATGGTTCACTGGCGCCGGCAGCACCAGGCGGTTCTGCAGAAATGTTTTTGCCCAACCAGATCAATGTATTTGAGCGGGATGATTTCCAGTTGGTAACAACAGAACGTACAATGTACGATGCCATCAATGTAAGTTTTAGTTCTTCTAACAACGGTGCGGCTGGATCGGTATCGCCCCTTTATACGTTTTTAAGTAGCGCTATCCCTGCACACGATTCGGTAACGGTACGCATCAAACCATCGGGAAACATTCCGGAGGAGTGGCGGGATAAGGTGGTGATCAGGAATGTTGTTGGCGCTCGCACCTATGTGCAAAAAGCTACCTGGCAACGGGGATACCTCACAGCGAAGTTCCGCCAGTTTGGAACCTACCAGGCTTTTATTGACAGGGAGCCGCCAACGATTAACGCCGTACCAGCCAACCTGGCTGGTGTAAGACGAATTGTGTTTACACCCAGGGATAATTTTAATGTCATCAAGGGCTTTCGTGCCGAAGCAGACGGGCAATGGCTTCGGTTTACCAACGACAAAGGCAAAACATGGATTTACACATTTGACGATAAATTTCCGAAAGGCGAAAGCCAGTTAAAGGTGCGGGTAGAAGATGAAGCGGGAAATGTAACGGAGCGGGTTTGGAATGTGAGACGCTGATGTGTGGATATGCAGATATACGGATGAAGTACCCAACTACCAACAATATACAACAAACAATATAATGGCGACGCATTTACAGGAAGGACAAAAAGCACCGGCATTTACCGGCAAAGACCAGAACGGCAACAAGGTTTCACTAACTGATTTAAAAGGACAGAAAGTTGTTTTGTATTTCTATCCCGAGGACGATACTCCTACCTGCACCATACAGGCCTGCAACCTGCGGGATAATTATGGCCTGCTGAAAAAGCATGGTTTTACAATTATTGGCGTGAGTCCTGATGATGAAGCCAAACACCAGAAGTTCCAGGAGAAATTCAGCCTGCCGTTTACACTGCTTGCCGATCCGCAGCACAAGATTATTGAGAAATATGGTGTATGGGGTGAGAAGAACCTGTATGGTCGCAAGTACATGGGATTGCACCGCACGACGTTTGTGATTGATGAAAATGGTGTGATCAAAAAGATTTTCCTTCGCCCAAAAAACAAGGCACATGCCGAGGAGATAGTGAAGGCAATGGGATAGATATGTGAATTTGCGGATGTGCAAATGCAAGCCCTTCAATTTCAGTGAACTGGAATGGGTGTGGATTTTGGATTGTTACGGAAAGAGTAGCAGCATATCATTCAGAAACTTTCGATCAATACTTCATTCATTCTTAGATCCGCATATCACATCACCCATTCCAGTTCACCTACGCCAAACCGCTCTTCGGTTGCATACTGAACGATTAACTCACCCATGGAAGAAACATCTTTGATCGCCGCATCAAAAACACGACTGCCGTGTTTCAGCCGTACCGTTTCATTGAGCTTATAAAGATGGCTGCGGTAAAGTTCCTTTACTTCGGTAGGTAGCTTGTGCAGCAGGTTATAAGTGTAACTCAAATGCTCACAAAGTTCTTTGGCCAGGGCTACCGGCGAGTGTTCTTTACCGGTAATCTGCTTTAAGGAAACAGCTTTGTTGTCAAGGTTTTCAAAATCCGTTTGGTTGATGTTGATGCCAACACCTACAATCGCTGCTTTCCATTCGCTGGCTTGTACAATGTTCTCAATGAGAATGCCTCCTGCCTTTCTGTCACGCCAATAAAGGTCGTTTGGCCATTTAACTTTTGTTTCGGAACCAGCATAATGCGAAAAGAAACGATGCACACCCAAGGCCGTTGCCATGCTGAGCAAGAAAGCCTGCGACAGCGCCAATCCTGGCGGTTGCAAAATCACACTTAGTGCAATGTTCTGGCCGGGCTTTCCCTGCCACTTGCGATGGCGTTGACCCTTGCCTTTTGTTTGATGATGAGCAAACACGGCCGTACCGCTTTGTGCCATACCCGCATGTGCCAATCCGGTGGCATAGTTGTTGGTACTTTCAACCTGCGGCAGTTCAATAAAAGGTGTTCCCACGGAAAAAAAAGAAGAGACCAAAGGCGCTATTTTTGAGCAAAGAAAAGAGGTCTTTTCTTACCTTGGCAACTGCACGAATTTTTTGACAAAAAAAAATAAGTATTTGGAACCATTAGATGTATTGGCGAAACGGAAGAAATCACCAGCCCGGCTAACGAAAGCATCGAAAATTTACAAAACCATCATTAGGGCTATTCAGGATAAAAAAGGCGAGAATATCGTATCGCTGGATCTGCGCAAGATACCCGAAGCAGTGGCCGACTTTTTTATTATTTGCGAGGCCAGCAACCAGCCCCAGATCCGGGCCATTTCCGATTCGGTAGAAGAGGAAGTGAAAAAAGCCGTTGGTGAGATTCCTTACCGCCACGAGGGCAAGCAAAATCTTCAGTGGGTGCTGATCGATTACATAAATGTTGTGGTGCACATCATGACACCGGAATCCCGTAAGTTTTATAAACTGGAGGAAATGTGGAGCGATGCACCGCATGATGAACATGCGCAATAGCGCTTTGTTTTGTTAAATCAGAACTTTACACCGGCCAATTCCACCAAAAATTCATTACTTGCACAGTTTACAATAAAAGAAGAAATGTCACAAGAGCCATATAAGAACGACAAAAAAAGAGCCCTTCCGAAGTTCAACCGGCCTTCGGGAGACAGCGATAACAACTCCCCGCGAAAGGGCCCACGCTTCAGTTTCTACTGGGTGTATGCCATCATTTTCGCGGTGCTGATCGGTTTTCAGCTGTTTGGTTCTTTTAATCCAAATGCCACGCAAATTTCGCAGAACCAGTTTGAGGATATGATCCGCCGCGGTGAGGTGAATGAATACACCATTATCTCTAACCGCAACCTTGTAAAAGTTACGCTTGACCGGAATACCCTTAGCGATACCACCCGTAGTATCATCGGCAAAACCAGTACGACGGGTACAGAGCCATTGGTGGCTACGTTTAAAATCGCTTCCGTAGAATCGTTCAAAGACGATATGCGGGAGTTTTACCGAGATAACCCGCAACTGGAAAGGGTGACGGAGAGAGCCGAAGCGGAAAGCAACTGGTTTACTCCCATCCTGCAAACCATTCTGCCTTTCCTGCTGCTGATTGGTATCTGGATTCTGCTGATGCGTAAAATGAGCGGTGGTGCTACCGGTGGCGGTGGCCCCGGCGGTATTTTCAACATTGGTAAATCAAAAGCTACATTGTTTGATAAAGGAACACGGGTGAACATTACGTTTGCCGATGTGGCCGGATTGGATGAAGCAAAAGTGGAAGTAATGGAGATTGTTGACTTTCTCCGTAATCCCAAAAAATATACCTCACTCGGTGGTAAGATTCCCAAGGGAGCCCTCCTCGTAGGTCCTCCCGGTACCGGTAAAACCCTGCTGGCCAAAGCCATGGCCGGCGAGGCACAGGTGCCTTTCTTCAGCCTTAGCGGTTCCGACTTTGTGGAGATGTTTGTAGGTGTGGGTGCCAGCCGTGTTCGAGACCTGTTTAAGCAGGCCCGTGAAAAAGCACCCTGCGTCATCTTCATTGATGAAATCGACGCTATCGGCCGTGCCCGTGGTAAGAACATGATGATGAGCAACGATGAGCGGGAAAGCACACTGAACCAGTTGCTGGTAGAAATGGATGGTTTTGGTACCGACACCGGTATCATTGTTTTGGCTGCTACCAACCGCCCGGATGTGTTGGATACTGCCCTGCTGCGCCCTGGTCGTTTTGACCGCCAGATTTCAATTGATAAGCCGGATGTAAAAGGCCGCGAAGCTATTTTCAAAGTACACCTGAAACCCATTAAAGTTTCGGAGAAAGTTGACATTCATCGCCTGGCAGAGCAAACACCGGGTTTTGCCGGCGCCGACATTGCCAACGTATGTAACGAAGCTGCCCTTATTGCCGCCCGTAAGAACAAGAACGCCGTTGATATGAGTGACTTCCAAGATGCGGTGGACAGGGTTATTGGTGGTTTGGAGAAAAAGAACAAGATCATCTCCCCGGAAGAGAAAAAGATTATTGCTTACCACGAAGCTGGCCACGCCATTTGCGGTTGGTTCCTGGAGCATGCTTACCCGCTGCTGAAAGTGACCATCGTACCCCGCGGTACTGCAGCCCTGGGATATGCGCAATACACGCCGAAAGAACAGTATCTCTATAATACTGACCAGCTGCAGGACCAGATTTGTATGACTTTGGGTGGCCGCGCTTCCGAAGAAATTTTCTTTGGCAAGATTTCAACCGGTGCACAAAATGACCTGCAGCAGATTACCCGTATTGCCACGGCAATGGTAACGGTGTACGGTATGAGCGCAAAAGTGGGTAACATCAGTTATTACGATCCGCAGGCGGAAAATCAGTTCAGCAAGCCGTATTCTGAGGAAACTGCCAAGATGATTGATGAAGAGGTGCGCCGCATGATCGACGAATCCTATACAAGAACGTTGAATCTTCTGCGGGAAAAGAAAACAGAAGTGGAAAAACTGGCAGAATCGCTACTGGAAAAAGAAGTGTTGTTCCAAAGCGATGTGGAAGCCCTAATTGGTCCCCGGCCGTATGAGGAAAAAAAGCACATCGAAAACGGTATCGACAGTCATTCCGAAGGTGGCATCAGCGAAGGTGTTCCTCCGTTTGATCCGAATGTTACCAATCAACTCCCAACCTGAGTGTAGATGAGTAAAGGAAAGCAAAGCATTTTGCAAAAAATACGCATGGCGTTGGCAACTCCAACGCCATTGCCTTTTCCGCAGGCCGAGGGCGCCGAGAATCCTGTTCAGCCGCCGGCACAGGACTTGGTGGTGGAATTTGCCGAACAGTTTTCAGCCCTGCAGGGAAAGTTTATATTTTGTTTGGATAAAGCCGAACTGGTGCAAGGGCTGGAAAAGCTTTTTTACCAGAACCAATGGACGAAAATTTTTTGCACGGAAGAAGGTCTGCAAGGTTTTCTGCCGCCCAATAGCCTGTACAACGATATTGCTACCTGCGAAGCATCGGTCACAAGTTGTGAGGCCTTGGTAGCCCGTACAGGAAGTCTTCTTCTGAGTTCTGCACAGCAAGGCCGAACTCCCAGCGTATATGCGCCGGTGCATGTTTGCGTAGCCTACACTTCGCAACTGGTGTACGATATCAAAGATGGCTTGCAGCGCCTGAAAGAAAAGTACGGTGATGCCATTCCTTCGATGGTCACCCTGGCCACAGGACCCAGCCGCACAGCGGATATTGAAAAGACACTGGTGGTAGGCGTGCACGGCCCTAAGGAAGTCTATTGCTTTGTAGTTGATGATACCTCCCAATAGAAAGCCATTCATGCAACTGCCACCTGATAAAAAAATCTACTTTCTTTCCGACTTTCACCTTGGCGTACCTAGTCCTGAAAAGAGCCGCCAGCGGGAAATACTGATCGTTAATTTCTTGGATGAAGTCAAGGCGGATGCACATGCCATTTTTATCGTTGGGGATATGTTTGATTTCTGGTTTGAGTACCGCAAGGTTGTGCCAAGAGGCTATGTGCGTCTTTTGGGCAAATTGGCCGAATTAAGTGATGCCGGTATCCAGCTCCACTTTTTCGTAGGCAATCACGATATGTGGATGAAGGATTATTTTCAGCAGGAACTGGCGATGCCGGTTTATTTCAATCCGCAGTCATTCACCTTCAACAACTGCCGATTTTATATCGGGCATGGAGACGGGCTGGGTCCCGGCGATAAGGGGTACAAAGCCATGAAAAAGGTTTTTCGGAACCCGGTTTGCCAATGGCTGTTTGGCATACTGCCACCGGCCATCGGTATTGGCACGGCCAATTATTTCAGCCAGAAAAGCAAGGATGCACAAAAGATAGAAGAAGAAACATTTTTGGGTGAAGAAAAGGAGTGGCTGCTGATTTATAGTCGTGAAATATTGCAAAAAGAAAACTTCAACTTTTTTGTGTTTGGTCATAGACACTTGCCCATCGATTATCGTCTTTCTCCTGAAAGCCGTTACATTAACCTGGGCGAATGGATTAATTTCCAAACCTATGCTGTATTTGACGGAAAGGACCTGGAACTGAAGTCCTATACCGGCAAAGACGCAAAAATTTACCGTAAAGCGTGAAGCAATTTTTTTTCATACTGTTTCTTTTGGTGGCAACTGTAAGCTTTGCGCAAAACGATTCGTCTTTCCTGCTCCTGAGAAGCTACCGGGGCGATATTGCCAATGTAGCTCTCGACAACCTCGATAACCTTTACGTGGTTTCTTCAACAGGACAAGTAAAAAAGTTCAACAACCGCGGCGATTCGGTAGCTGTATTCAATGGTGTTCGGGCTTATGGCAAACTGCACTCGGTAGATGTTACCAATCCCCTGAAGCCTTTGCTGTTTTACAAGGATTTTTCCACTGTTGTCATTCTCGACCGCTTGCTCTCCAACCGCAGCAGTCTTGACCTGCGGCGGCACAATGTGCTGCAGCCAACAGCCATTACACTTTCGTATGATAACAATATCTGGGTGTTTGACCAGTTTGACAACAAACTGAAAAAGCTGAACGAAAGTGGCAACCTGTTACTTCAGACAATCGATTTCCGGCAGTTGTTCAGCCAAACAATTTCACCGCAGAAGATTATTGATGACAATGGCCTGTTGTACCTGGCCGATAGTGTACAGGGTATTTTTGTTTTTGACAATTATGGCACCTTCAAACGAAAGATCCCGCTGCAGAACTGGCGAAGTTTCGATATATGGAATGGTAAGCTGATTGGCCTGCGTGCCGAAGGTGTTGTCCTGTACAATTCCCCCACACTTGCCGAAAAGGTGCACCCGTTTTCAGCTTCCTTTAAACCATATGTACACAGCTTTACATACCGCAACAAACTTCTTACGTTTTCCAGTGATTCGCTCCGGATTTACCAATTAGGCTATTGAGGCGATTCCCTAATTTTATCGCAAATAGAGCTGGGAATGAATCGTATCATCTGGGGCAATACTATTGAGAGTTACCTGTGGACCTTTGGCGTTATTTTGTTCGTACTTCTGCTGAACCGGTTTATCTCCAAACATTTTGCCCGGTTGGTTTTCAGGTTTTTTCCAAAACGGCTGAAAACATACGATCCCCAGAAATTCACTGACCTGATTGTTTATCCTCTCGGAACGTTTTTGATCATCACTGTTTCCATTGTGGCGTTTTACCGCCTCAACTATCCACCCAACCTTACGTTTACCTTGTATAAATACACGTTACATGATGTGTTGCTTTCTCTTGCCATTGCCGTGCAGGTACTGGCCTTTACCTGGCTGATCTTGCGCATCATAGATTTCATTGCCAGCATCCTGGAAAAGAAAGCTGACGAAACACCAACGCCAGGCGATAATCAGCTGATTGTTTTCTTCCGCGATTTTATTAAAGTTATTATTGCCGCCATCGGCATTTTGCTGATGCTGAACCAGGCCTTTGGTTATGATATTTCATCCCTGCTTACGGGCCTTAGTATTGTAGGAGCGGCACTGGCACTGGCTTTCCGCGAGAGCCTGGAGAACCTGATTGCATCCTTCGTGATTTTCTTCGACCGCCCTTTCCAGGCTGGTGATTTTGTAAAAGTGCAAAGTGTAGCCGGCGTGGTAGAACGGGTAGGACTGCGCAGTACCCGGGTTCGTACAGCGGATAAATCGTATGTAACGGTGCCGAACAAACAAATGGTGGACAGCATCCTGGATAATGTTTCCAAGCGATCGCAGATCCGTGGTACGATTGATCTGCACCTGCACCTGCAAACGCCAACAGCCAAGATCAATGAACTGCTTACAGAGGTTAAATCATTTCTCTCAACAATCCCTGAGATCCAAACGCAAACTGTTTTGTTCAACGAGATTCGCCTGCAGGCATACGTAGTTTTTATTGAATTTTTTACCCCGCCGATTCCCTGGCCGGAGTTTACTGCCATCAAACAGCGCATTAATTTTCATGTGCTGCAAACCATGGACAAACTGCAGATAAAGATTGCAGCCGAAGGAAAAGATTTGGCTTTTCCCATAGGCAATTCGCAATAATGTAAGCGCTGCAAAACAACGGGTACTAACCGCCATTTGCAGGCAGCCTTACTTTTTCCCGGCCTTGGTAATGATTTCCGCAACTTCTTTTTCGGGCATGCCAATACGGCCGTATTCCACTACTCGACCAATCTCTTTGCCTTCTTTCAGCACAATTATCGTGGGAACAAGGCTAACGTTGAAGGTCTCGGTAAGATTGAACAGTGATTTTTTTGCTCGGTCCACGCCAATAAGGGTAATGTGATTGGCTGGTACGCCGGCTGCATCGGCTGTAAGCAGGAAGTTAGGCATCAGGTGCTTGGTGTCATCGCACCAGGTGCCGCCAAACACCAGGAAGCTAAGCCCGTCTTTGCCTGCTGCATATTGCTTAACCACCTCGGCATTGGGAGTAAAGCTTTTTTTCGCCTGGCTGTACCAGCTGAATGCAGTGTCGGTTGCCAGCTCTTTTTGGGTAAAAATGCCTTTCAGAACCTTGCTGAAATTTTCGTTGTCGCGACTGATCTCGAGGGAGGATTGTGCGAACGCAATGGTTGCAGTAACCAGGGCTATAGAAAGGAAAAGGAGTTTTTTCATGGCTGATGTTATCCTTCAAAATTAATCGGGAAAAAACAGCAGGGTGTTAAAAAGATGCTACAAAAAGGAGACAGGAGTCAGAATTCAGGAGGAAAAGGCTGGCAATCAACTTTCCGAAATCAGTACGGTGGAATGTGTTGTAACTGCTACTGCTTACTGTCAACCAACTATTGGCTACTTTAAAGGTTGGCCTTTAATTCGAGCAAGAAGCTGCGGATTTTTTGCAGCGACTGAATCATTTCGTGCTTGTCTTTTACTTTTTTGTTTTGCTTCAGGTAATCCTTGGCACCTTCGATGGTGAACTTACGGCGGCGCACAAGGTCGTGTATCAGCACAAGGTTTTTGACATCGGTGGGTTTAAAAAAACGGTCGCCTTTGCGGTTTTTGCGGGGCTGCAGAATATCGAATTTTTTTTCCCAGTTACGGATAAGCGAAACATTTACATTGAACATGGTGGCTACCTCACCAATGGAATAATAAGCCTTTTGAAAAAGAATCTCATCCTCGGGAATTTCAATCGGATCTTCAGGTTCGGTGTCTTTAAGCTTCTTTCGCCCACGGCCTGCTTTTGGCTTTTGTGGTGGCTGTACGGACTGACCGGAAAGAAATTCTTTCGGTCCATTGTCTTCCGGGAAAAAATCAAACAGTATTTGCGGTAATTCCTTTGCCATAGCCCTGTGCAAAGGTAAGGAACGTTAAACGTCAAAGGGCAGACGTAAGACCCGAGCACTCACAAGTTAACCTGTTTACATGTTACTGGAGACAAACCAAGGGGAACTGGTTTGAAAGAATAATGCAGCTTCAGTTTCGCGTCTGCCGTCTAACATCTCACGTCATCACTGCTTGCTGGCCCAGACTTCTCCGGTAAGTCCCAGTTCGCCATTTTGTTCGGTTGGAAAAACAATGGCCGGTTTGTTATTGCTGAGGACAACTTTTGTGTATGCTCCTTTCAAAGGCCCGGACGTAAAGAAGATGCGCTGTGCCGCTACGCTGAATTTATACTCGCCAACATCATTGCTTCCGCTCATTTTATAGCGATTGTCGTCCAGGATAATCACGTCGCCTTTTTCCCACTTTTTAGCAGCGTTCTTGAATTTTGTCTCGTATTTACCGGATGAGATAGTGGTCACATGCTGTGATTGTGCAGCCACAGCCATGCAGACAAAAAACACTATGAGTAAAAGAGGCTTCATAGGCAAAATTTTAAAGTACGGTACTGTAAAATACAGAATTAATTGAAAACAACAAGAATGGCGCCATCTCTTATTCGTATATGCGATACAGCGTATAAAGCACTTTCCGGTCACCTTCTGTCATGACCGCATTTTTATCCTGTTGCAGGAACTTCCGCTTAAATGCCTGTACGGCAGCGCTTGAATCTTTGATATCGTAGCCAATAATGCGCAGGGCCTGCAGGTGATTAAAGTTTTGTGGTACTACAACATTCGTGGTATCACTCCACCAATGCCCGTAACCGGCGTCAGCCAGTTTTTTCCAGGGGAAGTGAACATTGGGGTCCACTTTTCTTGTCGGTGCAATGTCGGAGTGGCCAATAAAATTAGCGGCCGGAATGCCATAGGCCCTCTTCAGGTTGCCGAGCAACTGTAGCAGCGTGTTGATCTGTTCGTCACTAAACGGATCAAAACCATTGTTGTCGATCTCAATACCTATGGAGGATGAGTTGAGGTCGGTATTGCTGCTCCATTTGCCCACCCCGCCGTGCCAGGCCCGCAGGTAATCGTTCAGCATATGATGAAGGGCCCCGTCTTTACAAATAACATAATGGGCACTGACCTGCGTACGGGTCAGGGTAAATGTTTTCAGTGTTTGTTCGCAACTGTTTTGCGCCGTATGATGTATCACCACAAAATTGGGTTTGCGCATATTAAAGTTGGTGGTACCCACCCATGAATTGACCACCTGGCTCATCGAATCGGGCGGTGGTGTCTGGGACAGGATTTTTGCGTATTGTTTCACTTGCTTCTTGTGCTGCTTATTAGTGGCGGCATAGGGTCCGCGGTTGCAGTTGTAGAAAACAACCATCAAAAAGAAAGCTGCTAAGGAAATCGAAAAAGATCGCATAGTAGGGTTGTTGAAGTGACAAAATACCAAAGATATCTTTTGCATCAACAGAAAAAAGAGTTGGCTGCAATGGTTTGGTTTTTGTGCTTCAGCAAGATCGTTTATCAGCAATAAAATTTTGAATTATGGCTAGAGATGTTAACGGAAAAAAAGTTGCAATTCTTACGGAGAATGGATTTGAAGAAGTGGAACTAACCAGCCCGATGAACGCACTGGAGGCAGCGGGTGTGGAAGTGCATGTGATCTCTCCGCAAAAAGATAAAGTAAAGGCATGGAATAGCGAGAACTGGGGTATTGAAGTGCCGGTGGACAAACTGTTGGATGATGCCAATCCGGAGGATTATGATATGTTACTTCTTCCCGGTGGTGTGATGAACCCGGACACGTTGCGAACCAACAAAAAAGCAGTCCAGTTTGCACAGCACTTTCTGGAGCAGGGTAAACCATTGGCAGCCATCTGTCACGGACCACAAACCCTTATTGAAACCGGGATGCTGGATGGAAGAACCATGACGTCCTATCCATCGCTGCAAACAGACCTGAAGAACGCAGGCGTGAACTGGGTAGATAAAGAAGTTGTAGTAGATAACGGCCTGGTTACCTCACGCAAGCCCGATGACCTGGAAGCCTTCAATAAAAAGATGATCGAAGAACTGGGAGAGGGCCAGCACGCCACAACAGGGCAATTCACTCATCACGATAAAAAGTTCTAAACAAAAAGGCCAGGCCGTTTAAGGCCTGGCTCTTTGTCAACAACGAACAACGTGAAAATACTGACTAACCCAACGGTATTTTCTTCCGGCAAAATACTAAAATATTTAGTATTTAGCAAACAATTTTGAACGCAGAACCATGCCTGAAGGCCCTTCGCTGATTTTGTTCCGGGAAGACCTGCTTCGCTTTGTTGGGCAGGAGATTTTGACTGTAAGCGGCAGTTCAAAGATCGATCAGCAACGGCTGGTGGGAAAGCAAATCAAGGATATCAAAACCTGGGGAAAACACATGCTCTGGTATTTTGAGGACTTTACCATCCGCATACATTTCCTCATGTTTGGTACATATTACATTAATTCAGAAAAAGACAGGATACCCCGACTTTCCCTTCAGTGTGAAAAGGATTATCTTAACCTGTATGCCTGTGCCGTAAAGATGCTGGAGGAAGATCCTGATGATACCTACGATTGGGCTGCAGATGTTTTATCGCCGCTTTGGGATGAAAAGAAAGCACGGCAGAAATTAAAACAATTGCCAGATGTAATGGTAACGGATGCACTGCTTGACCAGGCCATTTTTTCCGGCGTTGGAAACATCATCAAAAACGAGGTGCTGCATATTATAGCTGTTCATCCTGAAAGCAAGCTGGGTGATTTGCCACCCCGAAAACTGACCCAATTGATTCAACAGGCTTCTGCCTTCAGCTTTCAATTTCTGCAATGGAAACGGGAAGGTGTGCTGCGCAAAAACTGGGCAGTACATAAAAAGAAAACCTGCCCCCGAGACGGGACGATTATTTCAAAAGAGCACCTGGGTACAACAAACCGCCGTACGTTTTACTGCGCTACCTGTCAAAAGAAGTATGGCTAGCATCCGCACGGGCAATTGCCTGCAGTGCTTCGGCAAAGGCTTTAATATAAAGGGACAGATGGCCTTCACCCTCACGGTAATGCATAATTGCTGTTGTTGCGTTTGTCTCCACCTCCTTTGCATGCAGTTCCACCACGTTCATATCCAGTGACCCCCACCAGTAATGAATTGGCTGCTGGATATCTTTCACATCGAATCCATAATGCCCGAAATAGCTGGCAGCTTCCTGCACCATTGTTTTGGCGCCTCTTCGTGTAGCTTCTTTCAGTGTCAATCCGGCTACGTCTTTTAGCTGTTGCTGCAAAAGCTTGTAATCAACATAGGGCAGGCCGGAAAACTGCTGTGGCGGCAAGTGCTTTGTTTTTCTTCGCCGTACAAAGCCCAAAGCTGCCTGTAACAAAAGGGGTGCATACCGTGCTGTCAGAAAATACCATTTGTTCAATCCCATTTGTTGCAGTACTGTTTTATCAAAAGGTTTGGTAATGCCGCAAAGAATATAAACGCCGGAAACTATGTTGGGAAAGCGGTATGCCATGGCCAGGGCATAAGGTCCGCCACCCGACCAGCAAAGCACCGGGCATTGCTTTACGCCAAGATGCCGCAACAATTGTTCGGTATCGGCTGCAAAGGACAAAAATGTGCGCTGTGGATGATGGGTGCTTTGAGAACCGCGGTCAGGTGCAATGATCCTGATGCCGTATTGAACCAGCAGGTCGTGAACATTGATGCCGTATGCCTGTAAAAGCAGGATCTCCCGGCGGGAACTTGGTGTGCCGTGAAAATATAGAACCGGCTCACCGGACGGAGGCCCATATACAGCATAGCTGATCTTTCGACCGTCTCCTAAAGTAAAAATGGCTTCTGTCATGCAGGAACAGGAACAATTCCCGGGCCATTGCCGCAACTTTCTCCAAACTGAGATTTATCAGTTGCCAGTTGACTGCTTCAAATTAGTTTTGGAAAAAAGACGTTTTTATGTGCTCCTATAAACGCAAAACATGGCAGGAGAAATTAGCCGACGGCCGCAAGCCGCACATTGAAATTGCCGGTAAGGCTTTTGCCGGCATTGCACCGGGACAAAAAATGCTGATTCCAACACCAAAACTGATTGATGCGTATATCCGCCAGATTCCGGAAGGAAAAGCGGTGGACAGCCAAACGCTGCGAAAAGACCTGGCTATGGAAAATGGTGCGGAAGTAACATGTCCGCTAACAACAGGCATCTTCCTGCGGATTGTAGCCGAAGCCGCCCAGGAGGCGTACGAAAAAGGAACACCGGCCGAAAATATTACCCCGTTTTGGCGGGTGATTAATGAAAAATCACCCATTGCGAAAAAGCTCACGTTCGGAACGCAGTTCCTGAAAGCACAGCGCAAAAAAGAGGCGATCATCTGACCGCCTCTTTGATAAATAGGTTGAAGCCTAAACGGCGCCTTTGAATTGTCGTAAGAAGCGTATATCGTTTTCGCTGAACAGGCGAATGTCATTTACATCATACATCAGGAGTGCCGGTCTTTCGATACCCATACCAAAGGCAAAGCCCGTGTATTTGGTGGAGTCGATGCCGCAATTCTCCAATACGGTCGGGTGCACCATACCGCAGCCCAGGATCTCAACCCAGCCCGTTTGTTTGCAAATGCGGCAACCTTTGCCGCCGCAGATAAAGCAGCTGATGTCCATTTCGGCGCTTGGTTCGGTAAAAGGGAAATAAGAGGGGCGAAAACGCACTTTTACATCTTTGCCAAACATTTCTTTTACAAAAAAGTAAAGTGTTTGTTTCAGATCGGCAAAGGAAACTTTCTCATCGATGTATAGCCCTTCCACCTGGTGGAAAAAGCAGTGCGAACGGGCCGAGATGGTCTCGTTTCGGTAAACCCGTCCTGGACAAATAATGCGGATAGGAAGCTTGCCTTTTTTCATTTCCCGGATCTGGATGTTGCTGGTATGTGTACGCAGCAACCAGTCGGGGTTCTGATGAATATAGAAGGTGTCCTGCATGTCCCTTGCCGGGTGGTTTTCCGGCAGGTTCAGTGCTGTAAAGTTGTGCCAGTCGTCTTCAATCTCGGGGCCGTCGGCCACAGAAAAGCCTAAGCGCTGAAAGATGGAAATAATACGGTTACGCATCAGTGTTATCGGGTGCCGCGAACCGATTTCTACCGGATCGCCGGGCAAGCTTAAATCGATTGACTGGGCAGCTGACTGTTGGCCGTCGCCTGTTGATGCCTTTGCATTTTCATACTTTGCTTCAGCAAATTGCTTGAATTCGTTCATCACCTGGCCGGCTTCTTTTTTGCGTTCGGCCGGTACATTCTTCATTTCGCCAAACAATGCTTTCAGAACACCTTTTGTGCCCAGGAACCTAATGCGGTATTCTTCCAGTTGCTGCGGGTTGGCAATCTCGTACCCTTCAATCTCCTTGCGGTACGATTCAATTTGCTGGATCAGTGCTTCCATGCCGGCAAAGATAGGAGAGAGAGGGGAGTCAGGAGACAGAATTCAGGAGTCAGGAGAGGAAGCCGTATGCAGTGGCAGTAAGCAGTTTATACGGAGTTGCCTCCTTTTTGTGAATTGCCTTTTTCTTCCTCCTGTTTCCTGAATTCTTCTTTGTATGCACATAACGCCTGTTGATACCTGTTATCACAGGGTTGGTAAATTTTAATGCAACCTTTCCTGCCATTCGGTATTCTTTACAGATATTGCATCACCAAAAAATATATGCATGAAAAAGTGGATACTCCTCTTTTCGGCCGGTGTGCTCCTGAGCACCGCATCCCTTGCGCAAGACCGGAAGATAGCCTTTGAGAAATACACGCTGCCGAATGGCCTGAAAGTGATCCTGCACCAGGATAATTCGGCCCCTGTGGTTGCTGTGACAACGCTATATCACGTTGGATCGAAAAACGAAGACACAGCCCGTACAGGCTTTGCCCACTTCTTTGAGCACCTGTTGTTCGAAGGCTCTGAGAACATCAAGCGGGGCGAGTTCATGAAATATGTGAATGATGCCGGCGGAAACCTGAATGCAAACACATCGCAGGACAGGACGTTTTACTACGAACTGCTACCATCCAACCAGTTGAAACTTGGGCTTTGGCTGGAAAGCGAACGGATGATGCATGCCAAGATTGACCAGGTAGGCGTAAACACGCAACGCGAAGTGGTAAAAGAAGAAAAGCGTCAGCGGGTAGACAACCAGCCTTATGGTACCATCCTTACCGAAACATTAAAGCGGGCCTATAAAGTGCATCCCTACCGTTGGGCACCCATCGGCAGCATGGAGCATCTGAATGCAGCCAAACTGGAAGAGTTTATTGATTTTTACAAGACCTTTTATGTCCCCAACAATGCCGTGCTGTCTATTGCCGGTGATATCAACATACCGGAAACAAAAAAACTGATAGAACAATATTTTGGTCCGATTCCAAAAGGTACCAAGCCCATTCCCCGTCCGAATGTAAGTGAGCCTGCACTGGGCGGAGAGGTTCGTGCCACGGTGGAAGATAACATTCAACTGCCGGCAGTTATCCAGGCGTATCGTGCGCCCAAACAGGGCAGCGATGAGTACTATGCCTTCAACATGTTGTCAACGATTTTATCGGGTGGCCCTTCCAGCCGCATGAACAAAGTGCTGGTTGACCAAAAGCAATTGGCCGTAGCGGCGCAGGCGCTGCCTTTCTTTAATGAAGATGCAGGGTTGTTTATCAATTTTGCTGTTGCCAACATGGGGGTGAAACCCGAAGTGCTGGAGGCCAGTATCGATAGTGTGGTAAACGATCTGAAACTAAAGCTTGTTTCGGAAGAGGAATTCCAGAAAGTAAAAAACCAAATAGAGACCAACTTTGTATCCAGCAACGCCACCATGGCGGGGATAGCCGAAAGCCTGGCCAACTACGAAGTGTATTTTGGCGATGCCAACCTGATTAACACGGAGCTTGCCCGCTATCAGAAAGTAACCCGCCAGGACCTGCTGAACGTGGCTAAAAAATACCTGAACAAAGACAACCGCGTGGTTTTGCACTATGTGCAAAAAGGCAAAAAAGACGGTGCCTTTTAAGTTAACCTGAACCTGAAAAAAATTAACGATGAAAAAGATCATTATAGCCTTTTTAGCCCTGTTGCCAACCGTACTGATGGCGCAGATCGACAGGAGCAAAGCACCACAACCGGGACCTGCTCCGGAAATCAAAATCGGCCAGCCGGCAACATTTACACTACCCAACGGATTGAAAGTATTTGTTGTGCAGAATACGAAGCTTCCCAGGGTTTCAGCCACGCTGTCCTTTAATATGGATGGCATTGTGGAAGGCGACAAAGCCGGCTTGACGGGAATGGGTGGCGAACTGCTGCGCCGTGGTACCACCAAAATGAATAAAGTCCAATTGGATGAAGCCGTTGACCAGTTAGGTGGCAGCTTAAATACGTCTGCTACCAGTGCGTCGGCCTCTTCGTTAAAAAGAAATTTTCCGAAACTCTTTGCGCTGATGAGCGATGTGGTGCTTCGCCCTTCTTTCCCTGCATCTGAACTGGAAAAGATCCGCAAGCAAACCTTATCAGGCCTGCAGGCAGCGAAAGAAAACCCCAATGCCATTGCGCAAAATGTAGTGAATCGGCTCACCTATGGAAAAGATCATCCTTACGGTGACATTGAAACAGAAGAAACCATCAGCAACATAAAGCTGGAGGATATTAAAAACTATTTTTCTACTTACTGGAAACCTAACAATGCATTCCTGGTTTTTGTAGGCGACATTACTCCGGCGGATGCACAAAAACTGGCGACCCAGTATTTTGGCAGCTGGCAAAAGGGTGAAGTACCCAAGCCAACTTATCAGACACCGCAGCCTCCGGCTAAAACCTACATTGCCCTGGTTGACCGTCCTTCCAGTGTACAAAGCGTGATCACCTTTGCCGCACCGGTGCCGTTAAAACCAGGTACGCCGGATGTTATTCCTGCATCTGTAATGAATAATATACTGGGCGCCGGCGCAACCAGCCGTTTGTTTATGAACCTGCGGGAAAAACATGGATTTACCTATGGTGCTTATTCCAACCTGAGTTCGGATCGCCTGGTGGGTTCGTTTACTGCCAGTGCTTCGGTACGCAATGAAAAAACGGACAGTGCTATCGGACAGTTCCTGCATGAGTTTAACCGCATCCGTACAGAAGATCTTTTGGCGGACGAAGTGGCCCGCATGAAAAATTACCTCAGTGGCTCGTTTGCCCGTTCGCTGGAAAGCCCGGGAACCATTGCCAATTTTGCGCTGAACATTGCCAAGTACAACCTGCCGGCAGATTATTACCAGAATTATCTGAAGAACCTGGCGGCCACTACACCGCAGTCTGTACAAAACATTGCCAACAAATATGTGCTGCCTAACAATATGCATATTGTTATTGTAGGCAATGCAAAAGAAATTGCAAAAGGACTGGAGAAATACGGGGAGGTAAAATACTTTAATGTATACGGACAGGAAGTGGCGGCGCCCACCGTGAAAACGGCTGATGCTTCTGTAACACCGCAAAGCATTTTGCAAAAAGCAGTTGATGCCTATGGCGGTGCCGCGGCTATTGCTGCTGTCAAGGATATTACCTTGAATGGGACAGCCACTGTGCAAGGTATGAACATCAATGTAACGCAAAAGCATCTTGTGCCTTCGGCTTACACGCAGGAGATTGGTGTGCAGGGTATGGTATTGCAGAAAAAAATGCTCAGGGATGGTAAGTACACCCTTACAGCGCAGGGTCAGCAAAAAGAAGCGGATGCAAAGGAAAAAGAAGAGATGAATGAAGAAGCGTCTTTTATTCCTGAACTGTACATGCTGAAGCAACCTGGTTATCAGTTTAGCGTGAAAGGCATTGAGCAGGTAGAAGGAAAAGATGCCTATGCACTCGCTGTAAAAACACCTGCCGGACGTGAGTTTACTAATTTTTACGATGTACAAAGTGGCTTGCTTGTAAAAAAGACATCCGTTGTAGAAGGCCCGCAGGGAAGCATGACCATGAGCGCTGTGCTAAGCGATTACAAACCATTCAATGGTGTGCAGATCCCAACCAAAATCGCCAATGAGGTTGGCATGATGCAGTTCGAGATCACGTTCAATGATGTAAAGGTGAACACCGGGTTGAAAGCGGAGGACATCAAATAAATATTTGTCGATCTTATTTTGAAATGCCATTGTTGAAAAGCAATGGCATTTTTTTACAGTAATGAATCTTCACTGATTAGCAAAAGAAAACCCTGATCAATCACAGATCAGGGTTTTTATAAAAGGGTGTAATCGCCATTTAGGATTGAGTCGCTAACTCATTTTTTTTTTCAATACTGTCGCTCAGCTTTTGAAAGATTTCATCAACAGAACCTTCACCGGGAATGCGCTCCAGCTTGTTTTGCTCTTCGTAATAAAGGGCAACAGGTTCGGTTTCCTCCTTGTACACAGAAAAACGTTTACGAATAACCGATTCATCGGTGTCATCGCTGCGGCCCGAAGTTTTACCTCTTTCCAGCAGCCGTCGAACCAGTTCGTCTTCCGTTACTTCCAGTGCCAGCACTTTATGGATGGCTGTTTTTTTCAGTGCCAGTAACTTGTCCAGCGCTTCAGCCTGTGCAATGGTGCGGGGAAAGCCATCAAAAAGAAATCCTTTCGCACCAGGATGCTTTTCGAGGCAGGTGTCAATCATGCCTATGACTACTTCATCGGGAACCAACTGGCCTTTGTCCATAAAGTTTTTGGCTTCCAGGCCCAGCGGTGTTTTTTCGCTGATTTCCTGGCGAAGGAGATTGCCCGTAGATAAGTGAATGAGTCCAAACCGCTCAACAATTTTTTCCGATTGTGTGCCTTTGCCACTGCCCGGAGGGCCAAATAGAATCAAATTAAACATGTTACGTACTAACCTTGAAGAACAAATATAGGGGAAATCAGGAGACAGGAGTCAGAATACAGGGACCGAAACGTGGAAATCCGCGCATAAAAACATTTCTGAATGCTGGCTCTTCTTTTCACGTTTCCTTTTCAAACCAAACGTCACTCTTCAACGTAACTTTAGGTATGAAACATTTCGCCCTGTTGCTACCCTTGGCTTTTTTCTTGCAGTTCTGCACCTATTCGCAATCAACTAAAACAAATCATATGGATTCGTTGAAGAAAAATAATCCCGTATACTCCAACACAGATACCAGCAAAGTGAATTTAAGCGAGGAAGAATGGAAAAAGGTTTTGCCGGAAGATGTTTATTACATTGCCCGCAAAAAGGGAACAGAGCGGCCCTGGACTTCACCTTTTGAAACCCTGAAAGACAAAGGCACTTATTACTGTGCTGCCTGTGGCAATGCACTTTTTATCAGTGATACCAAGTTCGAAAGCGGTTGCGGCTGGCCTTCATTTTACCAGCCCATCAGCAAAGGCTCTGTCATTTACGAACCCGATAACAGCCATGGCATGCAACGAACCGAGGTGATGTGCGGTCGGTGCAAATCGCACCTGGGTCATGTGTTTGAAGATGGCCCACCACCAACTGGCTTGCGTTACTGCATCAACGGTGTGGTGCTGGACTTTAAAAAAGCGCAGGAAGCAGAAAAGAATTACAAAAAGTCCGAACCGTAAATGTCTGAACCTGGGTTTTAAGGATTTACCTGATTATAAAGAAAAGAGTCGTTCAGTTGGGAACGACTCTTTTCTTTATAAATCTATCTAAACCGTTGTTCAGGCATCACAACTGTACGCCATGCTGTCCATATCTACTTTGCGGGGTTGGAACTGGTAACCGTTATAGTATTTTTCAATCTCGTTCAAGACTTCATCAATTTGCTCCACTTCAGAAATGGTAACAAGTTTCAATCGAAACTCTTTGATATTAGGAAGGCCGCGTAAATAGTTGGTGTAATGCCGGCGCATTTCGTTGATGCCCGCCTTCACGCCTTTCCATTCTACCGAGCGGTGCAGGTGCTGGCGAATAACATCCACCCGTTGCTGTACGGTCGGTGGTGGCAGGTGTTCACCCGTTTTGATAAAATGTTTGATCTCGTTAAAGATCCAGGGGTAACCAATGGCCGCACGGCCGATCATAATGCCATCTACACCAAAGCGGGCTTTGTATTCCACTGCCTTTTCCGGAGAATCAATATCACCGTTCCCAAAGATGGGAATCTGGATGCGGGGATTGTTCTTCACCCGTGCAATGGGTTCCCAGTTGGCCACACCTTTGTACAACTGGCAGCGGGTACGGCCATGAATGGAAAGGGCTTTGATGCCCACATCCTGTAACCGCTCCGCCACTTCCTCAATGTTGATGGAAGCATCATCCCAACCCAGTCTTGTTTTTACGGTTACAGGCAACGATGTTGACGTAACAACGGCCTTGGTTAAGCGCACCATCAGGTCGATGTCTTTCAGCACGGCAGCGCCGGCGCCTTTGGTTACCACCTTTTTTACCGGGCAACCAAAGTTGATGTCGAGCAGATCGGGGTTAACCGTATCAACGATTTTTGCGCTGAGCGACATGGCTTCTTCATCGCCGCCAAATATCTGAATGCCAACAGGGCGTTCGTTGTCGAAGATGTCTAGCTTCTGCCGGCTTTTCATGGCGTCCCGTATCAGCCCTTCACTGCTGATAAACTCTGTATACAGCAAATCGGCGCCGGCCGCTTTGCACACGGCACGAAAGGGGGGATCACTCACATCTTCCATCGGTGCCAGTAGCAGCGGGAAATCGGGAAGTTCTATGTTGTCTATTTTTACCAATGGAATGAAGATTACAGGCTTATCTTGCGGCCAAACGTTAAAACCGCAAAATTAGCCTACAGAAAGGAAGTCACTATGCAAACATATCTTAAAACAAGGCCGGCCTGGATGCAGTTACTGTTGTTCCTGGGATTGGCCTTCGGTCTCTTTACGATCGCCGTCATGATTGGTTCGGCTGTACTTTCCAATATGACCGGTATAAGCATGTTTGCCATGCAGGATAGCAAAAACTTTGAGCAAACAAACCCCGGGCTACTTACCTACATGCGGGGCATGATCCTGCTGCAGTTCCTGTTTCTGTTTACCATCCCTTCCCTGCTGTTTGCTTATTTCTCCGATCCCAAACCAGGTGAATACCTCGGACTAAAGGCGCCGCATCAATCGCTTTACTGGATACTGGGACTTTTACTGATTGTTGCTGCCTACCCGCTTGTAGAATATATCGGTTACCTCAATCAAAAGATCCCGGTAGGTGACTCCACGGAAAAATGGATGAAGGGAATGGAAGAAGAAGCGGGCCGGCAGATCCGGTTTATGCTGCGGGAACGATCAGTGGAAGAACTGATCAAAAACCTGGTCTTTATTTCGCTGTTTGCAGGTATTGGCGAGGAATTATTCTTCCGGGGCATCCTGCAGCGCATTTTTATCCGGATGACGCAAAACCCCTGGATGGGGATTGTGCTGACAGCAGCCATTTTCTCTGGCATTCATTTTCAGTTTTATGGCTTTTTCCCGAGGTTTATTTTAGGCGTTTTGCTTGGAGCCATTTACTGGTACAGCGGCAGCTTGTGGACGGCCATCCTGGCGCATTTCCTTTACGATGCAGCTATCATCCTGGTCGTATATTTCAACCCGCAATTACTGACCAATCCTGAAGCCACCATCATCCAGGGACAGGCAATGCAATTGTTGGCCGGAGCGGTGGTAAGCCTGTTGCTCACGATTGTATTGCTGCGGTATATGAAAAAGCGGTCTGCTACCAGCTACCAGGAGATTTATCGTGACGATTACGGAAAACCGGATCAATTCAGTTTTTAGCTATGGCACTGAACGTACAAACTTTTAAAACAAGAGCGCTGACCGCCGTCATTTTCGTGGTGGTAATGATGGTAGGGCTGTTGTGGAATGAGGCTTCTTTTTTTGTGCTGTTTTCAATTGTACATTTTGGTGCCTGGCTGGAGTACCAAAAGCTGGTGGAAGGCTTCAATCCCGATTACAAAAAAATCATTCCGTTTCACCGGTATGGTATAATCGTGGCCGGCTGGTGCCTGATGCTGGTATTTACCAACAACCGTATCTGGTATAATCTTTCCGAAATTGGTTTTTGGGCGGGGCTTGGCTTGTTGATCCTCATTCCGCTGGTAATTCTATTTGAAGCAAAGGGTATGCTGGTCAAGAACATGGCCTATTCAATCTTTGGCGCCATTTATATTTCGCTGGCGCTGGCGTTGCTGATCGGGATCCGCATGCTTTATGGCGTTGAATCGGAAGGCAGGGGTGATTTTGGAAAATACATTGCGCTGACGCTGATCTTTTCCATCTGGATCAACGATACCATGGCTTATATCGTGGGTTCGTTCATCGGGAAGACCCCACTCTCTAAAATATCCCCCAAAAAAACATGGGAAGGCACAGTGGGTGGCGCTATCCTCAGTGTTGTTGTGATGGCGTTTGTAGGAAAAGCACTTGGCCTTACGTATGTTGATGCCGCCTGCATTGCGGCGCTGGCAGCCGTTGCCGGTACTTTTGGCGACCTGTTTGAAAGCAAACTCAAACGAATGGCAGGCGTAAAGGACAGCGGCAGCTTTATGCCGGGGCACGGTGGGTTTTTAGACCGCTTCGATTCGCTGCTGTTTGCCGCCATCGCTGTATGGTTTTACATGGTGCTTTTTCTACGCTGATCAGTCGAGGCTTTTCAGCCAGTCCTGAATGCCCTTGTAAATTTTCTTTGCAACGGCCTTGTGAAACTCTTCATCTCTGATCTTTTGTTCGTCTTCAGCATTGCTCAAAAAGGCAACCTCCACCAGGCAGTTGGGGTATTCGGTAGGCCCGCTCAGCGAAAAGTTAAAAGCGCCGATATTGCCAAAATTATTCAGTCCCAGCTCCAGCATACGGTCAAGGATGTTTTGCGATAGCGGCCGGAAGCCGATATAGCGGTAATAGGTACTTGTTCCTTTTGCTGTTTTGTTGGAAGAAGAGTTCAGGTGTATGCTGATGAGAATATCAGGCTCCTGTTCCCGTAATAAAAGCGTTCTTTCCACCATGCCCAGGTCTTCGTCGGCACAGCGGGTCATGCTAACCGTTGCGCCTTTTTTGCAGAGATAGCTAGCCACTTCGGTGGCAATCTTCAGCGTGTAGTCTTTTTCTTTGATGCCTGTTGTAAGCCCGGTGGCGCCGCTGTTGCTGCCACCATGGCCGGCATCAACAGCGATCCTCAGATGCTTTAGCTTCAGCGATGTCGGTTGCTGCTTTACCCGAATCTGTAATACATTGTTGTTGCGGTAAGAGATGGCGTAGCCCCAGTGCTGCGCATGTTTCAGTTCAATAAAAACACGAAACACATCATCCTCCACCTGCTCGTACCAGGCATGTTTGATCTCTTTGGCTGTTTTCAGGTTGGTGATCCAGTTAGTGTTAGAAGTGGCGCCAAATATATCCACCACAATACGCGAAGGTGAGATCTGCTGCACGCTGCGGTAAGGCAGTTTTTCGGGCAAGGCAATCGTTACGTAATCATACTTTTCATCGCCCCAAATGCGCCAGCTTCCCGTGAGGTAAGAAGGTTTAACGGCAACTGTGTCCTGCCTGAAATAATTTTTGGGAAGAAACGCATGGTGGCTTTGCGAAAGCTTCACCTTGTAATCATCCTTTGTGCTGTCGATCACCTGCACCAGGATATTTGAATCGAGATAGGTCATTTTTGCGCCACCCAGACGGTCCTGTCCAAGACCGAAGTTGAGGTAAGGAAGCCGGCCGGTGGTGCGGCCAACCAGGGTCTGGGCATTGACCCCGTTCAGGAAGAAAGCAAAGGCTATTAACAGCAAGATTCTCATAAAGGCAAGATAAACAGAAAGGAGCTTTTCTTCGTAATTGTACGAATGGCGGCGGCGGTTAATACCCAATTTTTTCTATAACATTTGAAATCAGCCGACTGAAGGTTTATTTTGTACTGTATCCAAATTTTTCCGTCCTATGATACCGAATAGTTTATTTGGAATCACCTCTATTGCCTGTTTTTCACTTCCCATTTTTGCCATCCTGTATTTCCGGTTGTACAAGCATGTCAGCCTCATTGCGCTGATGGTGTATTACACATTGATCATTCTGCACTGCCTCGGCAGCAACACGGTGCCACCGGCGCCGGATCTGCAAAACACCTGGGAGGTAGCTTTCAACTTTATTGAAATTCCGCTCATGCTCTCGGCTTTGCTCTTTTTCTGTCCGGCCAAGCAGAAAAAGCAGAAGATTCATTTTTTGATCGGCTTCTTCATTGCCTATGAATTTTTGATTGCAGCCTTTCATGGCTTTTCTGCGGTAGCCAGTATGTACGTAATGATGCCGGGTTTATTGGTGGTTGTGTTGTATTCCCTGTTTCTTTTCCTGCGCCAGTTACGGTTTACAGTTGTACATGGTAAAAACTGGGGCCGTGTGCTGATGCTTGGTTCGCTGCTGTTTTCTTACAGTTGTTACCTTGCCATGTTTTACGCTTATTTTTTTGTACAGAAAGCTGATGTGGCAGGAATTTATTCGGCGCATTTTTTCTCCTCCAGTATTGCTGCGGTGCTGATGAGTGTCGGTTTGTTCCTGATGCGTAATCGCATTAAAGAGCTGCAGGAACTAAAAGTAACAAGAAGAGAGTTGCAGATGGTGTTCGGGAGTTAGCGGGTGGGAGGATAAAATTTAGGTTTAGGTTAAGGTTGAGCAAATACAACAATTGGCTCTTGCATCTGAAGACTTTTAAAAAAAGCTGGTTTGATATCAAACCAGCTTTTTCTTTTATACTATCCGTAGTAAAAATGGGTTTGGGGTCGCTTTCTTTTATTCCTTCAGCAAAGCCTTTCTTTTTAACACCTTTACTATCTTAACCTTAATCTCAACCTTAGCCTCAACTTACTCTCACTTCCTACAATGCATACCGGTCATTATTGATTACATGTCCTGCAATGCGTCTGCGGGCCTCTTTCGAGTTAAAGGGTTGCGCCTTGGTAAAACGGCGCAGTCCCATCAGGATCATTCGCTGCTCGTCGCCTTCGGCAAACGCATTGATCGCATCTTTCCCGTTTTTCAGGATCCGATCCGCAGCATCGTACAGGAAGCAGTTGAGTATGTCTTTGTAAACGCCATCTGCACCTTGTTCCGAAAGCTTCATCACCCGTAACAGCAGGCTTTCAGCAACAAAGGTATCAATGCTCATGTCGGCAATGTTGAGCAGAATTTCCTGTTCATTCTGCAACTGCATCATCAGCTTTTGTGCAGCCGCACCCGCTGTCAGCAGCACCGCTTTTTTAAAGCCTTCCACCAGCTTGCGCTCCTGTGCAAACGGTGTTTCGTCCTCCTCGCCAAAATCAGGAATGCTCATGAGTTCTCCCTGCACTTTCATGGCTGCCCCCATCATGTTCAGGCGGCCCTGCATGGCACGTTTCAGCGTCATGTCCACCGTCAGCAAACGGTTGATTTCGTTGGTGCCTTCGTAAATGCGGTTGATGCGGCTATCGCGATAGGCACGGGAAATATTGTATTCGGCGCTGTAGCCGTTTCCACCATGTACCTGCACGCCTTCATCCACTACGTAATCCAGAATCTCGCTGCCATATACTTTCAGGATAGCGCATTCGATGGCATATTCTTCTGCTGCACCCAGCAACGCTTCGTTGAAGGGCTTGCCTTCCTGCATCAATTCATGTTCCCTGTCGGCAATCCATTTGGCCGTTCGGTACAAGGCGGTTTCTGCCGCAAAGGTGCGAATGGCCATCTCCGCCAATTTGTATTGAATAGCACCAAAATTGGCAATCGGGGTTTTAAACTGTTCTCTTGTTTTGGCATACTGAACCGAAGTGGTTGTGGCATATTTGGCACCGCCAACGGTTGCTGCGCAAAGTTTCAGGCGACCGATGTTCAGGATATTAAAAGCGATCTTATGGCCTTTGCCGATTTCGCCCAAAACATTCTCCACCGGCACTTTGCAGTCCTGGAAATAGAGCTGAACGGTGGAAGATCCTTTGATTCCCATCTTATCTTCTTCGGGACCATTGCTGAAACCTTCAAAGCCTCTTTCTACGATAAAGGCGGTGAATTTGTCTCCATCTACTTTGGCAAAAACGGTATATACATCGGCAAAGCCGCCGTTAGTGATCCATACTTTCTGGCCGTTGAGCAGGTAGTATTTTCCGTCTTCGCTCAGCCGTGCCGTGGTTTTGGCGCCCAGTGCATCGGAGCCGCTGTTAGGCTCTGTCAGGCCATAAGCGCCGGTCCATTCACCGCTGATCAGTTTGGGAATGTATTTCTGCTTTTGTTCTTCGGTTCCAAAGTATAAAATGGGTAATGTACCAATACCGGTATGCGCCGAAATAGCTACAGAAAAGGAGTGGCCGGCACCGAGGTATTCGCTGACGATGGTGGAGGTGACAAAATCTTTTCCCAGGCCGCCATATTCTTCGGGAAAGGCAACAGCCAGCATGCCCTGTTCACCGGATTTTTGCAGCAGCGACCGCATATAACCCGGTTCCATTTTATCCATTCGCTCTACGTTGGGCAACACTTCGGTGCGAAGGAACTGATCGCACATGTCGCGGATCATGGTTTGCTCTTCGCTGAATTCTTCCGGGATAAATGTTTCCCCGGGTGTGCTGCCTTTTACAAGCCATTCGCCGCCTTTGGGGGTTGTGTTGATGGTAGCTTCCATATTCAGGTTTTTTTTAGAGAAGCTAGTGGTTAGTAGCAAGAAGCCGTAGCCACTAGGCTTGGTTAGTCAATCGTTTTTATTTTCTTTTCCGACGCGTTCAAGGCGTTTTGTTGATCTGCTGGCACATCCTGTGTTCAATAACAACTGATAGCTTTCAGCGCACTACTTGCTCAAATTGTCATACACTTTCTGCAGCACTTCTCTGCACATGTCTACCTGTTCCTGTGGCACCCCGGCCAGTGCTTCGTTCAGGGTTTCTTCGGCCAGTTGCATGGTCAGGTTTTCCAGTGGTTCCGCGTTTTTTGTCAGAAATACATTGTTAATCCGGCGGTCTTTACCGTCCGGCACCCGTTTCACCAGCGAAAGTTTTTCCAGGTTATCCACCAGGCGGGTAATGCTGGGCTTGTCGCGGAACGTGGCGTTACACAATTCCTGCTGGCTCATGCCATCGGCTTTCCACAGATGATACAAAACGCTCCATTGCTCAATGGTCAGGTTTACGCCGGCGCCGTTAAATTTTTTCTGCAGGCGTCGTGCAATGGCAGTTGAAGCCTTGCCTGTGATAAAACTGTATAGCTCTCCTTTTTTAAAGTGAGTCAGTATCATATGGTTGTTTATGCAACTACTTAAAAATACAATTCCTTTTGAAACTGCAAAAAAAACTTTCAAAAAAAACCCTGCCGCCGTAAAAGGGCTAGTTTTGAGCCCCATGATTTTGGTTGCTGTTTCCAGTTTGCTGTTGGCGATGTATGCCTTCCTGATCGGTTTTTATCACCGGCAGTGGAAGCGGTTGAAAACGTACCAGCCATCAGCGCCAAGCCAGGTAAAAGTTTCAGTGGTGGTGGCAGCACGCAATGAGGAACAAACACTGCCCCTCCTTCTAGAGGATCTGCAGCAGCAGGACTATCCCAAAAGTTCGTTCGAAGTGATCCTTGTAGATGATTTTTCTACCGATAAAACTGCATCGCTGGGCAAGCAGCTACCGCAAAACTTCAGGATGATACAACCGGGATGCACACCTGAAAATTCATCCAAGAAAAAAGCGATTGCAGCAGGCGTGGCAGCAGCCCGTAGTGAACTTATCCTGATCACCGATGCTGATTGCCGCATAGGAAAGAACTGGATTTCCATGCATGCCGGATTCTACAGCCAAACCGGTGCTTCCTTCGTTGCCGCCCCGGTCAGATACACTTACCGGAGTTCTCTTTTGCAGGTGTTGCAGACGCTGGATTTTATTACCCTGCAGGGCATTACGGCCGCCAGTGTGGCAGCCAACTTTGGAATGATGTGCAACGGGGCC
Source organism: Flavisolibacter sp. (assembly GCA_035998945.1). GTDB lineage: Bacteria > Bacteroidota > Bacteroidia > Chitinophagales > Chitinophagaceae > Flavisolibacter. Next base: position 61,143 of record DASYHD010000040.1, read on the forward strand.
AATCTTGCCTATACTAAGAAAGCATTTGATGCGGTTAATGGCTTTGAAAACATTGACAATATTCCCACCGGCGACGACATGTTGCTGATGCACAAGATCTGGAAACAGGAGCCGGAAAAAATAGCTTATCTCAAAAGCAAAGAAGCCATTGTTTCTACCGCTGCTGTGCAATCCTGGCGAGAGTTTATTATGCAGCGGCGGCGCTGGGCCAGTAAAACACTGGTGTACGAGGATAAGCGACTAATTACCGTTTTAGGCTTTGTTTTGCTCTTGAACCTTTTTCCGATTTTCTTATTGATTGCGGGATTTTTTACACCGGCTGCCTTTCTTTATCTACTTTTTTATTTGTTGGTAAAAGCACTGATCGAGTGGCCGTTTGTCGCTGCTGTTGCCCGTTTTTTTAGCGAGCAAAAGCTGATGCGCTACTTTCTGTTGTTGCAGCCCCTGCATGTTTTTTACACTGTGTTTGTAGGTATCAGCAGCCAGGTCGGCAGTTATGAGTGGAAAGGACGGGCCGCCAGCCGGCGCGGCGCATTGGGTTAGAACTTTGTTAACCCTTTTTTGCTTCCGGTGTTTGATGGGGTAGAAGGGCTATTTTTGACGACATTAGAATTATGAAAAAATTACTTTTTCTTTTCGCTGCTGTTACCACTGCTGCAACGTTGTTTGCACAACCGAAAAAAGTGGTAGCCGATAAAATCATTGCGGTAGTAGGTGACAGGATCATCCTGCAATCCGACATTACCAACTCCATTGCCGATGCCCGGCGCAATGGAAATCCTGTTCCGGATAACGCCGAATGTGCTATTCTGGACCAGGCCCTGGTTTCAAAAGTGCTGATGATGCAGGCAATCAAGGATTCGCTCCCGGTGACCGATGACGAAGTAGAAGCTGACCTGGACCTGCGGGTACGGGAGTTTATTCGCGTTTACGGAAGCAAGGAAGCCCTGGAAACCATGGCGGGCAAAACCATCTACCAGATCAAGGACGATGCCCGTGAATCGGTAAAAGAAAGCAAACTGGCGCAAGCCATGCAACGTAAGATTGTTGATAATGTGAAAGTAACCCCGGCCGAAGTAAAAGCCTATTTCGACAGGATCCCCAAAGATTCGCTTCCTTTCTTTGAAGCCGAATACCAGATTGGCCAGATTGTTATGTATCCCAAGGCTACCCGTGACATGGAAACTTACGTGGTGGGTGAACTGATGAACTATAAGCGGCAGGTGGAAAATGGAACCACAACGTTTGAGTCGCTGGCAAAACGTTATTCAGAAGACCCGGGCTCAAAAGACCGTGGCGGGCAATACCAGATCAGCCGTGCCGATAAAAGCTGGGACCCTGCTTTTGTGGCCGCCGCTTTCCGCCTGAAAGAAGGGCAGATATCCAATCCTTTTAAATCCAAATTTGGTTACCATATTGTGCAGTTGGTGGAGCGTAACGGCGATGAAGCGCTGGTTCGTCACATACTTCGCGTACCACCTGTAAACGAAGAAGAAGTGGCCGAGGCGACACAGAAAATGGATTCAGTACGCAACCTGCTGATAAAAGGCACCATGGATTTCAATACCGCTGCCGGTAAGTTCAGTGATGACGAACAGGCAAAATTTGCCGGACCTTACCTGCTGAACCGCTCCGGTGAAACACAGGTGACCATTGATGAAATGGACAAGAGCATCGTAACCATACTAGACCAGCTGAAGGTTGGCGATTACTCCCAGCCTATTCCGTTCACCGACGAACGCACCCAGAAGAAAGGTGTTCGCCTGATTTACCTGAAAGAAAAATCAGAGCCGCACCGCCTGAATCTTCGGGATGACTACAACCGGATTGCCACTGCAGCGTTGGAAGAAAAAAAGTTCAAAGCGCTGGACAAATGGCTCACTGAAAATATGAATGCCCAGTACATTATGTTGGATACAGACGCGTCATGTCCGCAACTGCAGAAGTGGGCCGAAGCGGCTAAAGCATACGCTTCGAATTAAGCTGTTGGAAAACATTCTTTGGAAAGGATTTCCTGCTCTTGATGAATATCATGGCGGAAATCCTTTCTTTTTTATCCCCAAACGATTACTTTAGTCACTTGTTTATCCTCTAATACGCCTATCTCCATGAAAACCGGCACGGCTGCTTCTTTGCCTCGTTATGATGAGCTGTTATTTCAAAACGTCTCTGAGATCATCGTTATCACAGACCTGGCTTTTCATGTACAGGCATGGAACAAAGCTGCCGAAAACGCCTATGGTATAGCTGCCTGCGAGGCAATTGGCAAATCCATAGGAGACCTGGTGCAGTTTCGTTTTTTAGATACCACACAGGAAGAATCCATAGCCGACTTGCGGCAAAAGCAGGTGTGGAAGGGCAGAGTGTCGTTTACAAATAGGGAAGGCGAAACCTTTTATTTTCTCCAAACAGTTAAATACATTTTCGACAACCATGGCAGCGCTGTTGGCATTCTTGCCCTGGGTCATGATATTACGGCCAGGCAACGGGCCGAGGAGCAGTTGGTAAAAAGCGAACAGTTTTACCGTACGCTGATTGCAGACTCGCTTGACCTGACGATGTTGCTGAATGCAAAGGGAGAGATTACCTTCTCTACCCCGGCCATCAAGCGTATTTTAGGGTACACTGAAGAGGAGGTGTTGCATACCAATGCCTTTCAATACATACACCCCGAAGACCTGGGCTGGGCGCTGCAGTCCTTTGAACGGGAGGTAGAAGAAAATCCCGAGATCAAATTTATTGTGGTACGTATCCAGCGAAAAAGCGGTGAGTGGCTATGGTGCATGGTGCGTGGACACAACATGCTGAACAACCCCAACATCAATGCTGTCGTCATTTACATTCATGATGATACCCCGCGGAAACTGGCTACCGAAGCGTTGCTGGAAAGTGAAAAACGTTTTCGCAACCTGATCCGCGATTTGCAGATTGGTGTGTTGTTACAAAATGCCGACGGCAGCATTGAAATGACCAACAATGCCATGTGCCGGATGTTTGATGTGAATGAAAGCGTTTTGTTGGGCGGTAAAATATGGGAACTTTACACCGATGTTACCCACGAAGATGGCCGTCGCTTTCTGCAGGAAGACCGTCCTTCCTATAGAGCTATGCAAACCAAGACGCTGGTTAAGAATGTAGTAATGGGTGTGTGGCATCCCAAACAGCAGGAGCGCATCTGGATCATCATTAATGCCGATCCGATTCTTGACGAGGCGGGGAATGTAAAACGTATCGTTTGTTCTTTTACCAATATTACGGAGCGTAAGAAACTGGAGCGAAAAAGCTTTGCCGAAAAGATGGCGCACCAGCGGCAACTGGCGCAGGCCACCATCGATGGGCAGGAGCAGGAACGGCTTGAAATTGGAAAGGAACTGCACGACAACATTGGCCAGCAATTAACTACTATCAAGCTATTCCTGGACCTGGCAAAGGCCACCGCCGACGAAGCAACGCAGATTATGCTCAACAGGGCCTTGCGCAATGTAACGGAGTTGATAAACGAAGTGCGATCGATTTCGCGGTCGCTGGTGCCGCCAACGCTCAAGGATCTTGGCTTTATCGATTCGGTGAATGACCTGATCGAATCCTTGCGTTGTACGCAGTCCATTGCGGTGGAACTTGATTATTACGAATTTGATGAAGACAAAATACCGGATAACAAAAAGCTGGCGCTATACCGCATTATACAGGAGCAACTGAATAACATCATCAAACATGCCCGGGCACAACAGGTAGCTATTATTTTACGCCTGACTGCCCATAATGTGCTGCTGCAGATTAAAGATGACGGAATAGGCTTTGAACTGGAAAAAGTAAAACGGGGCCTGGGACTAAGCAATATTCATAACCGCGCCGAATTGTTTGGTGGGAAGGCTCTCTTTACGTCTTCGCCCGGCAATGGCTGTGAAGTAAATGTTTGTCTGCCGCACAATACCGGTGTGGTAGCAATAAATTGACCAGAAGTACGGAGGAGTTTTCCCGCAAAATGCTTTCTAACATTTCGCTAATGGGGATTGCTGTAAATTTGCCATCTTCATGAGTGACGCTATCAAACACGAATGTGGTCTTGCCTTCTTACGGCTTCGTAAATCTTTTGCACACTACCAACAAAAATATGGAACGGTACTCTGGGGCCTGAACAAGATGTACCTGCTGATGGAAAAGCAGCACAACCGTGGCCAGGACGGTGCGGGTGTGGCTTCTGTTAAGCTGGCTGTGGAGCCGGGTTACCCCTTTTTATCGCGTATCCGCAGCAACGAGTCGCAGCCTATTGCTGATATTTTCAAAAAAATCGGCGAGGAGTTCAATGAACTGCAAAAGTTCAATGTGGACATTGCCCAGTATCCTGGATTAATGAAAGGGCATCTTTCGTTCTTGGGCGAACTGCTGTTGGGACACCTGCGTTATGGTACGCAGGGCCGCAACAGCGTCGACTTTTGCCATCCCTTCATCAAACGTCATACGATCCCTGCACGCAACCTGGCGCTGGCGGGCAACTTTAACCTGGTGAACACCGATGAACTCTTTGAAAGCATCGGTATGGAACCGGGTAACTTTCAAAAGCAAAGTGATCTTGCTGCCATGATGGAAGTGCTGCATCATTTCCTGGTAAAAGAAGATGAGGCTGCCCCACAACAGCTCGATATTGTTTCAGTGCTGAAAAAAACAATTCCGCTGTTTGATGGTGGCTTCCATGTAGGTGGGCTTACCGGCAACGGCATTGGTTTTGTTTTTCGCGATGCACATGGCATTCGACCTTCGTACTATTTCATTGACGAAGATGTTGTGGTTGCTGCATCGGAAAGGGCTGCTATTCGCACAGCATTTAACGTAGGCGAGAATGAAGTAAAAGAATTGATGCCGGGGCAGGCGCTAATCGTTTATGAGAACGGTGATGTAAAAATAGAACAGGTGGTGGAAGCCAAAGAGCGCCGGGCCTGTTCGTTCGAACGGATTTATTTCTCCCGCGGTTCTGATGAAAAAATTTACCGCGAACGGTCGCAGTTGGGGTATAACCTCAGTAAGCAGGTGCTGGAAGCCATCAACTTTGACCTGAAGAATACCATCTTTTCGTTTATTCCCAATACGGCCGAAGTAGCGTTTTATGGCCTTACCAAAGGCTGTGAAGATTACCTCAATAAGATTAAGCTCGAACGCATTCTTTCCTGGGGAAACAATGTGGACCCGGTTAAACTGGAGGAAATGATCCAGCGCCGTGTGCGGATGGAAAAGATTGCTATCAAGGATGTAAAGATGCGCACCTTTATTACGCAGGATGTAAGCCGCAACGAAATGGTGCAGCACGTATATGATATTACGTATGGTACAGTTCGCAAAGGACAGGATACGCTGGTGGTGATTGATGATTCTATTGTTCGCGGCACTACGCTGCGGGAAAGCATCATCCGCATGCTGGCACGTCTGGAGCCCAGACGGATCATCATCGTTTCATCGGCGCCACAGATACGCTACCCTGACTGTTACGGCATTGATATGAGTAAGATGGGTGATTTTATTGCCTTCAATGCTGCAGTGGAACTGCTGAAAGAACGCGGCAAGGAAGACCTGCTGAAAACGATGTACGAACAATGCCAGGATCTGCATGCGAAGAATGAATTGCACACTGTGAATGTGGTGAAACAGCTGTACAAATCCTTCACCAACGACGAGATCACGGCCAAGATCGCGGAGCTTATTACACCCAAAAGTTTACCCATACCGGTAGATGTGATTTACCAAACGATTGAGTCCCTGCACGAAGCCTGCCCCAGTAATTTAGGCGACTGGTATTTTACCGGCAACTATCCCACACCGGGCGGTAACCGCGTAGTGAACAAAGCCTTTATGAACTACATGGAAGGCCGGAACGAAAGAGGCTATTAGGTATTTTGTGAGTGGTGAGTTGTAAAGGTCAGGGGGCGATAAATTATGCAAAACGTTGGTAGTAATGTCAACGTTTTTCTTTTGCCACATTACCTGGTTAGACGAAGCCGGTGTGTGATAACCGAGAGCTTCAGTTAAAAAATGCTGTTACGTCTTCTAAGAGAATTTTAATGTGTGTAAGGTTCGTGTTAAAAAACATGCGTGAAAACGTACAACTCTGTCCTTTCTTCTTCTGTTCCTTATCTGCCTGGTCTCCTTTTCGTCGATTCTTATTCGTCTTTCACATGCTTTTAATGACTTCATTCCGCTGTTTTTTTTAACTTGTGTCAATTATTCAATACGCGAAAGATTGCTTTATAAATGAACATGAAGAAGTTTGTATTTGTTGTTACCTGTTTGCTCCTCTATGGTTCCTTTGTTCAATACAGCCGCCGTTCTCCTGCCGACGAGTGGGTGGACACTGTATTTAAATCGCTTTCCAAAGAAGAGAAGATCGCACAACTAATGGTGATCCGTGCTCACAGCAACCTGGGCCCCGATCATGTGCAACAAGTAACTGAACTGATTCGAAAATACAATGTTGGTTCGTTGTGTTTTTTTCAGGGTGGCCCTCTACGGCAGGCCAATCTGACCAACTTTTATCAAGCCATTGCCAAAACACCGCTACTCATCACCATTGATGGTGAGTGGGGATTGGGCATGCGTCTCGATAGCGTAACCAAATATCCCTACCAATTAACACTGGGCGCACTTTCAAATGAAAAGCTGGTGTACGACATGGGCGTAGCTGTTGGCGAACAGATGAAACGCATTGGTGTACACGTAAACTATGCGCCGGTTGTTGACATCAACAACAATCCGGCAAACCCGGTGATTGGCTACCGCTCCTTTGGCGAGGATAAAGTTAAAGTGGCCGATCTGGGTGTAGCTTATGCCAAAGGCATGCAGGCTGCAGGTATTATGGCCTGCGCCAAACATTTTCCAGGCCATGGCGATGTGGCGGTAGATTCGCACTACGACCTGCCGGTGATCAATAAAAGCAAAGAGAGCCTGGATACGCTGGAACTTTATCCTTTTAAAAAATTATTTGAAGCCGGCGTGGGAAGTGCCATGATCGCACATCTGGCCATACCGGCCATCGACAACAGAACCAATCGTCCTACTTCACTTTCTGTTTATAATGTAACAGATCTCTTACGGGAAGAAATGGGTTACGATGGCCTGACGTTTACCGATGCGCTGGAGATGAAAGGCGTAGCGAAGTTCTTTGGTGGTGGCGAAGCGGCCGTGGAAGCCCTTATCGCCGGTAACGATATGCTTTGCCTGCCGGAAAGTGTGCCTGCCACGATTGATGCGGTGAAAAAAGCCATCAAAGAAAAGCGTCTGAGTTGGGATGATATCGATAAAAAAGTTCGTCGCGTTTTGCATGCTAAATATAATTTGGGCCTTGATAAACCACAGGTTATTGATACGACAAACCTGTTGGAAGACCTGAACAAGAACACGGAAAGCATTCGCCAGAAAGTAGCCGCCAACGTGATTACAGTCATGCGAAACACAGCAGGCCTGCTGCCGTTTGTAGCGGGTGAACGCACAGCCTATGTCGGTGTGGGTACCTCAACGCTCAACACCTTTGGTAAGCGCCTGGCGGCTGATTTTAAAGCCGATACCTTTTTACTTGATTATAAGGCTAACACCACCCAAGCCAATGCCATATTGAATGCGGTAAAAGGCAAATATAACAGGGTAGTGATCGGGTTGCACAATTACTCTCCCCGTCCGTCCAATAACTATGGGATTTCAAAAGCCGCCATTGATCTTATTACTAACCTGCAGGATGGCAATGCGCTGACATTTGTGTTTGGAAATGTTTATGCAGCGCAAAACTTCTGCAACGCTTCTACGCTGGTTGCAATGTATGAGGATGATGCTGCTTTTCAGAATGCCGCCGCCGACTTTTTACAAGGCGGGCTTGCTGCCAAGGGAACGCTTCCGGTAACGGTTTGCGATGTTCAGTATGGTACCGGCATTGCACTTAACACCTTTATGCCTGTTGGCGATTCGCCGGAATGGAAACCTGTAGATGCCATTGTAGAAGAAGGCCTGGCAAAAAAAGCGTATCCGGGAGCTGTGGTGCTGGCTGTGCAGAACGGCGTTATTAAATACCACAAGGCGTTTGGCCGTTACGAGTTTGATTCTTCTTCAAAGCCCGTATCGCTGGAAAGTATCTACGACTTGGCTTCGGTAACCAAAATTTCAGCAACCACTGTTGCGGTGATGAAGTTGTATGAAGAAGGAAAGCTTGACCTGAACAAGACACTGGGTGATTATTTACCGATCACTGTGGGTACTGATAAAGCACCGCTCCGCATCAAGGACGTGCTGCTGCACCGAGCTGGCCTCAACCCCTATATTTCTTTTTATCGAGAGACAATTGACCAGACTACCGGCGAACCTTCCAACGCCATTTACCGTACAATAGCGGATACGCTGTATTCTATTCCGGTAGCAAACAATGTTTGGCTGCGCCGCGACTGGAATGATACTATGATGAAACGCATTGTGGACAGCAAGCTGGGGCCACACGGTAAATATGTTTACAGCGACAACGATTTTATTCTGCTGGGAAAAGTGATTGAGGCCATTTCGGGCCTAACGCTTGACCAATACCTGCACAAAACATTTTACCGGCCGATGGGCATGGCTTCTACCAGCTTTCAGCCCTGGAAACGGTTTGTACAGGCAGGCATTGTTCCCACTGAAAATGAAAAATACTTCCGCCGGCAAGTGCTGCAGGGTTATGTGCACGACGAAGGCGCAGCCATGTTTGGCGGAGTATCGGGACACGCAGGCCTGTTCTCCAATGCATACGACCTTTCCATGCTTTACCAAATGCTCCTGAATAGCGGAACCTTTAACGGGGAACGTTACCTGCAGCCGGAAACGATAAAACTGTTTACGGCCTATGGCGCCAACGAAAGCCGCAGAGGATTGGGTTTTGATAAACCTGAAAAAGACAATGCCTCCCGCAAAGAGCCGTATCCTTCTGCCCTGGCCTCACCGGCAACCTTTGGCCATACCGGCTTTACCGGTACCTGCGTTTGGGTAGATCCTAAAGCTGACCTGGTATATATTTTCTTGTCGAACCGGGTATATAACACAAGGGCCAACAATCTTTTGGGGCAATTAAACATCCGCGGCCGCATCCAGGATGCGATCTACAAAGCGCTGGAAGAAGAACAGAAAATCAAAATGACGGCGAAGTTTTAAGCGTTGCAAGACATAAGAGATAAAATAAAAAAGTGGCCCGGGAGCCACTTTTTTATTTTATCAACCGTTAGGTTCATGTTTGTTTGATTACTCTTCCGGCTTTTGATTGTTTTTACTGCCACCTCCTTGTTGCGGACGTTGCTGTTGTTGGCCGCCACCTTGCCGCTGCTGCTGGGGTTTTCCACCCTGTGGCCGTTGACCACCTGTCTGCGGCTTTTGTTGTTGCTGACCGCCGCCACCGCGTTGCTGCATATTGCCGGGCTTTTGCTGTTGCCCGCCTTGTTGCGGTCTTTGCTGCTGGCTGCTTCCTTGCGGTTTTTGTTGTTGTGGCTGGCCCGGGCCTTTTTTCTGCACCGGTAAATTGGGCTTTCCGGGTTGCGCAGTGCCGGGTGCCAATTGCTTACTGCCCTTTTGCTGCTGCTGGCGCTGATCACGACCCCTGTCGCGGCGCTTTTTGTCAGCTTTTTCAAGGCTGCGCAGGCTGATATGACCTACCACATCCACAAACTCCGGCTCCACCTCTTTCACTTTACTGGAAACAACTTCCACGGCCTCCAGTTCATCGGGAACAGCTCCCTGCATGTTCATGGATTTGATCTTTCGTACCCGCTCAATGGTCAGGGGGTATTGCTTGTTGCTTTGCGGCAGCACATACCACATCAGGTTTTTAAAGATGTCCTTTTTGATAAGGGTTGCCGTACCCTTGGCTACCTGCAGTATGTCGGCATTTTCGGGGAAGCCCTGCAATGCATCCAGATAAGTGTCCAGTTCGTAGTTCAAACAACATTTCAAACGGCCGCATTGACCGCTTAATTTGGTTTGATTGATAGATAAATTCTGGTAACGGGCCGCTGCCGTATTCACTGATTTGAAATCGGTAAGCCATGTAGCGCAGCAAAGCTCACGTCCGCAGGAGCCAATGCCGCCTACTTTTCCGCTTTCCTGGCGGGCACCAATCTGCCGCATCTCTACCTTCACCCGAAACTCGGAAGCAAAGATCTTGATCATTTCGCGGAAATCAACCCGGTCATCAGCTATGTAATAAAATGTTGCTTTTTTGCCGTCGGCCTGAAACTCCACTTCACTCATTTTCATGTTCAGATTCAGCTGCCGGGCAATGGCACGGCTACGAATGAGTGCTTCGGCCTCACGGGCTTTGTTGGTGCGCCACAGATCCAGGTCGCGGTCGGTAGCCCGGCGCAGGATTTTTTTCATTTCCGGCGCCATTTCGTTGACGCCCCGTTTTTTTAACTGGAGGCGTACAACCTCACCAGTCAGTGAAACTTCGCCAACATCAAAACCGCTGACACCTTCCACGGAGATCATATCTCCTTTTTCCAGTTGGTGCAGCATTGTATTGCGGTAAAAATCTTTTCGGCTGCCCTGACTAAAGCTGACCTCCACTACACGGCAGGTATCAGCATCGTTGATTGGTAAATTGCGCAGCCAGTCGTAAGTATTCATCCGGTTACATCCGCCGGTACTGCAGCCGCCGTTGCTTTTGCATCCATTGGGTTTACCTGTGCCACATGAACCACATCCCATGCTATCTCTAATATTTATTCGGTTAATTAATAGAGGCAATAGGCAGGGGAGAAGGGAAAGTTCAGGGTAAGTTAAAAGTCAAAAGGTAAAAATCAAGACCTTTAGAACATGATCTTTTCATATAGGTTTACAGTTGCAACATGCTATTACATCGCTTCTGGTAAAAAGGAGATACAATGGTAGCTCCCTTTTCACTTTTACTTTTGAGTTTTTACTTATTTATACTGAGTATAGAATAACTTTCGTTTCCTTCTTCACAATGCCGATAACCTCGGATATATATTGATCCTCTTTCGAGGGAATAAGCAAATATAATTTTTTTAGGTTAGCGAGAGGCAATTGCTTTGCTATACCGAAACAACCACCCCGTTTTTAACAATGTGGAACAGCTTGATGGTCAGTGCATGAAAAAGGATTTTGGCATTGGCGTTCCGCTCAATATAGTAGGAGGCTTTATCCAGTTCCTCAGCGATGGCTTCTTTTTGCTCTACTGAAATTTGTTTGTTCAGCTTCAGGGCAAAATCCCGTTCGCCAGATGACATGGCTGCCAGTAAGGCTTCCTGCAAATGGCCGGAACTGATCTGTAGCCGCAGCGCCTGTTCCAAAAGGTGAATAAAATAGCGCAGAAACTGTTTTTGCGCCTCGCGGCCAAGGCGGGCAATCTCTTCAATGATTTTTACCTGTGCTGCCGGACCGGTCCGTAAAATGGCATTCAGCCATTCCCGCAGCGGGTTGAAATAATCTTCTCCGGCATGCTGCAAAAGCTGCAGGGCTTCGCGGTAGTTGCCCTCGCAGGCATTGGCAATCAGTTTAGCCTGGTCGGGGGCAATACCGGCTTTTGCCGCAAGGGTTGTTTGCACATCTTCGGGTTGCAGGGCCGGGACCTTTATCAACTGGCAGCGGGAGAGAATGGTATTGAGAATGGCACTTTCGTTTTCGGCCACCAGTATAAACAAGGTGTCGGCAGGCGGCTCTTCAATGAGCTTCAGCAGCTTATTCCCTTCTTTACCCAGGTATTCTGGCATCCAGAGCACCAGGATCTTGTACCCGCTTTCAAAACTTTTCAGGTTCAGTTTGCGAATGATATCGTTACACTCCTGTGCCGTAATATTCCCCTGCTTGTTTTCGGCACCGATGAATTGCAGCCAGTCATAGACATTGCCGTAGGGCAATTGCTGGACAAACTCCCGCCATTCGGTGATATAATCTGTGCTAAGAGGAGGAGAGCCCGCTTTTTTGGTGATGACAGGGTAGGAATAGTGAATATCCGGGTGAACCATCTGCGCCGCCTTTTGATAAGATGCCTGCTTTTGCATCCAGGCGTCGGCTTCGTCGGGTGTAGAGGGCAGTTTCACTTCTACCGGTTCGCCGAACAGGGACGCTTCCCCGGCGGTAGCGGACGCTGTCGGTAAAAGAGAGACATAGTTTGCAAAAGCAAACGCCAGGGGCAGGGCACCGCTGCCTTCTTTCCCTAAAAAAAGAAGGGCATGGCTGATACGGTTGTGCTGAACCATTTCTACCAGGTGTTGTTTCACCTCCTGCTGACCGATAACATCTTTGAATAACATTTATCTGAACTGGGATTTATGGGATAACCGGAATGTATGGATAAGAAAAGGCCGCCAACTTCAGGCGGCCTCAAATATCTTTAAATCCCAGTTATCTTATCTATCCCGGTTCAGAAATTAGTTGAGATGAACGGTAATTTCTTCACTTATGGGACTAACCTTGCTTGGAAATACTTTTACCAGCTTCCCGTTTTCATCTACCAGAAACTTGGTAAAGTTCCATTTGACCACCGGGTCGGGAGTGCCCATTTTTTTGGCTTCTTCGGTGAGGTATTTGAACAGGGCATGCGCATCGTCACCGACAACAGATACTTTTTCGGCCATGGGAAAGGTTACACCATAATTCTTTTTGCAAAAAGCGCCAATCTCCTCGTTGGTACCGGGTTCCTGGTCGGCAAAGTTGTTGGCAGGGAAACCAACAATCACCAGCTTGTTTTGGTATTTTTCATACAACTTTTGCAACTCGGCATACTGTGGTGTGAGCCCGCATTTGGAAGCTGTATTCACCACGAGTACTTTTTTGCCTTTGAACTTCGCAAAATCAATTTCTTTTCCGTCAAGTCCGGCCACTTTAAAATCGTAAAAAGAATTTCCTGTCAGCATAATGGATAGAATTGAAGCGAGGATGAAAATTTTCATGTTTTAAGTTTTATACGTTAGCTGTATAACACAATAAAGATAAGTTGGTTGAACGGAGAAGAATTGCAAATCTTACGTAAAATCAGGGCCGCCATTCGTAAGCACCAAGATCGGGAGCCGGCCCGAAGGGTCTTTGCTTTCCATCCAGGTCAAATTGTAAACCGGCAGGTGTGCCGGCATTGATGGCTGGCGAACCTTCCTTCAAGCGGAAATTATAATACCGCTCTGCCGTATTGATGCTGTCGAAAAGCGGTTCGCTGGTCAGTGCCCTGTTGATGGTAGCATTGGCCGGAGGTGTTTGCACCCGCCACAATACATTGTCGAACAGAACAGAAAAGCTGGTATTGCCTTGCTTGGCGGTGACCACTTCGTCTTTGACGAAACCATTTTCCTCGCCCCAGAAAATACAGTTGCGGAAAGTGGCGGAAAGGTCATTTACGGTAATGCTGTTGCTCTGGGTAATAAAGTTTGTCAGCAACAGCACCGGGTCTTTGTGCTTAACATAGTTGTTGGAAAAGGAAGCAAATGTGCTGTGTGTAAACTGGTAGTTTCCACCCAATGCCAGTATTGTATTCTTGCCGCAGTTGGCGACAAGCAGGTTGCGGGCCGTGATGCTTGTATTAATGCCCAGCAGCCCGACATCGTAAGCATTTTCAATAATGGTTTCGTTCAGGGTAAGCTTGGTGCCTGAAGGTGCCGGGTCTGTTACAACAATGCCCTGGTAAGCATTTCTAATAATAGCGTAGTTGAGCACATTGCCCTTGCTGCTACCCGTGAAAAACAGCCCTGGGTATGAAGCCGGAAAATTGCGATAAGGTTCGTCCAGCCGGTCGCCGGTAAAGACCACTCTTGTACTGTCGTACTGTTCACCGTTTACTTGTAATGACCCATGAACGACAAACGGTGCATCGGCATGCATGTACACTTTGCATCCCTTGTTAATGGTAAGGGTAGCTGTGGTATCTACCGTAAGCCCGCCAAGGATTACGTAAGGCAGGTCATTGTTCCAGGCTTGCTGTCCGGTGATGGTATGGTTTCGCAAAAAATGTGCATTCTGCCCGAAAGCTTCTAACTGTACCCAATTGCTGTTGCCGTTGTAGGAAATCTCAATACTGTCCCGAACAACAAAGGGCAAATCTTGCGCTGTTGGATTGATGCTCACTGTTACATATATATAAACACTGTCGTTGCCCGGCACTTCAACATTGCTGATCTGCGGACCCGGTATCCCGTCTGCATTGATACGGAAAGGAGAGGAGGTGCCTCCACCCAATCGAACAGAAGAAATGCGAATGCCATCCTTATTGTTGTTGATGACTTTTACAAATTGCGAAACCGAACCTGCTGTGGTAAAAACGGTATCAAAATGAAGTGTATCAACGCTGGGTTGAAGTAAGGCACTAGTGTCTGAAGTAAAGGATTCTTTCCGGCACGAAAAGAAAAAAAGGAGCAATGCGGCAATGCAAAAAAGGTTTTTCACCAGGTTCATACGGGGATAAAAATACACTAGCGGCTCGAAAAACAAAGAGTAGCCAGGCTAAGTTGTACGTCCGACGCTTCCAGTAACGAAGCGCCGCAGGCTTCCAACGTGGCGCCGGTGGTGATCACATCATCTATCAACAAAATGTGTTTTTGTTCAACGGCTGCCGGCTTTTGCAGTTCAAATCGTCCTTCCATGTTCAGCCAGCGTTCAACGCGGTTCTTTTTAGTCTGGCTTTCGGTATGTGTGGTTCTGATGACCACATCTTTCAACACTGGTTTCTGTAAAACTGAGGCAATGCCTTCGCACAGAACGGTTGCCTGATTGTAGCCGCGTTTGCGTTCTTTGGCTGGGAATAAAGGAAGCGGTACCATTGCATCCACATAACGAAACCGGTTAGATGCTGCCAGGGCGTATCCCATTAACCTTCCCAGATAAAGTCCCAGTTCTTTGTTACCCCTGTATTTCAACTGGTGCATCAGGTGCTGCATCATCGAACCTTTGGTAAAATAGTACTGTGCTGTGGCGGATGTAAGGGGTAGTCGTCCCCAATAAATCTTTTCTACAGGATTATTCGGGTAAAGATGAAACTCTGTTTTGGGAAGTGCTGCCAAACAACGCAGACAAAGATGGTGATCGGGTTCCACTACATCGGTGCCGCAGGTTTCGCATACATGCGGAAACAGAAAGTGAAGGATGGATTCTTTAATATCGTTAAGCAGCATGGTTGGTATGCAGATATGCGAATATGCAGATGAAAGCCTTCTAAATATACTCAATTCCTTTCATCCGCACATCTGCATATTCGCATATCTGCATATTAGAATAAGTGGCGGTACACTTCTTCCACCTTGCTTAGCATTACTACTTCGATATTGAACTTATGCTTGCTTAATCCCTTTTGGTTGTACTTGGAGACAATGATCTTGCTGAAACCCAGTTTTTCCGCTTCGGCAATACGTTGTTCAATCCTGTTTACTGCCCGGATCTCTCCGCTCAGGCCCACTTCTCCGGCAAAGCAGATGTCATGCGGTACCGGCACATCTTCGTACGAAGAAAGCAGGGCTACCAGCACAGCCAGATCAATGGAAGGATCTTCTACTTTCAATCCACCTGCAATGTTGAGAAAAACATCCTTTACTCCAAAATGGAAACCACCCCGCTTCTCGAGCACGGCTAACAACAATTGCAGCCGCCTTGTATCAAAACCACTAACTGTTCGCTGTGGTGTGCCGTATACCGATTGGGTCACCAGTGCCTGCACTTCTATTAATAATGGACGTTGGCCTTCAATAGTTGCAGCAATGGCAATGCCCCCTAAGGATTCTTCCTTTTGCGTCAGCAGAATCTCACTGGGATTCAGCACTGGGTTCATGCCATTATCATTCATTTGGTAAATGCCCAATTCGGCAGTGCTGCCAAAGCGGTTTTTCAGCGTTCGCAAAATACGGTAGGCATAGTGCCGGTCACCTTCAAATTGCAAAACAGTATCTACCATGTGTTCCAACAACTTGGGACCAGCAATGGCACCTTCTTTCGTAATATGTCCAATGAGGAAAACAGGCGTATTGGTTTCTTTGGCGAATTGTTGAAACTCCGCTGCGCATTCGCGTATCTGGGATACACTTCCCGGTGAGGATTCAACAAAGGATGATTCCAGTGTTTGAATTGAATCAACGATAATCAGTTCTGGCTTTAACTTTTTTATTTCCTGGAAGATGATATTGGTAGATGTTTCGGTAAGTAAATAGAAGTTTTCATTCTGCATGTTCAACCGGTCAGCACGCATCTTTATTTGCTGTTCACTTTCTTCACCACTGATATATAAAGTGGTGATGCCTTTAAGCTGCAGTCCCATTTGCAGAAAGAGTGTTGATTTTCCAATGCCTGGTTCTCCGGCAACCAACACAATGCTTCCGGGTACAATACCACCGCCCAATACGCGGTTCAATTCCGCATCAGATGATAGTAAGCGTGGTGATTCTTTGGTTTCAACTTCGTTGAGATGGCGGGTTCTTTTAGTGGTGTCTTTATCAACGTAAGAAGCCCAGTCGTTGACGCTTGCTTTTTTAGTGTCTTTTTGAATGAGTTCTTCTACGAAGGTATTCCACTGTTGACACCCCGGACATTTACCTAGCCATTTTGCACTTTCATACCCACAGTTCTGACAGAAGTAGGCAGTTTTTACTTTCGACATAGTACGAATTTAACCTTGTTACAGATGAAAATTGTTATCGGATATGCAGCTGGAGAAAGCGAATTCGGAAAGGAAAAAATTTAGTAAAAAGGGCTGATCTTGCGACCAACCCTTTTACTTACTAACCCATTAAATTCTGACACTAAATTACAATTCTGCGCCACTTTACAAAATAATTTTTTGGCGATGTGCATAACTTTTTGTGAATTTTATATAAAGCAGAGGGTCATTTTTACTTCTGTAAATGATTGTAAATTAAGCATTTAGGAATCATTCAAAAAACATATTATAAAAAATATTACTGATAAACTGTCATATAAATTCTTCTTTATTCCGCTGAAACTGACAAAAGGTTAAACCTGCCTGACGGGAACGCTTTTTTCGGTTTTTGGACATAGTTTTGAGGTAATAAAACCAAAAAAGGAGAGACGATGACGCCATCCATTATGATTGTTTCATTAATTTTTATCGGTATCAGTATGCTTGTCTCCATGATACTGAAGAGCCGGTTTGCTGCCTATAGCAAAATTCCGCTTTCGGCCCGCCTGACCGGTAAGCAAGTGGCAGAGAGAATGTTACAGGAAAACGGAATTTACGATGTAAAGGTGGTTTCGGTGGAAGGGTTCTTGTCCGACCATTATAACCCGGCTAATAAAACCATTAACCTGAGCCCTGAGGTATACAATAATTACAGCGTTTCGGCTGCTGCCGTGGCTGCTCACGAAACCGGGCATGCCATTCAGCATGCGACGGCATATGCCTGGCTAAGCTTGCGGAGTAAACTGGTACCTGCGGTACAAGTAAGCTCTACAGTAGTAAACTGGGTTCTTTTGATCGGTGTATTCATGGCCGCCTCTGGTAACTCAACATTACTGCTGGTAGGTATTGCGCTGTTTGCGCTTTCGGTGATCTTTTCGCTGATTACGCTGCCGGTTGAATTTGACGCTAGTCGCCGTGCCTTGGCTTGGTTGAACCGGACCAACGTTACCAATGCCCAGGAATATCCCAAGGCTAAAGACGCCCTGAAGTGGGCTGCTATGACTTACGTTGTAGCTGCGCTGGCTGCCGTTGTAACGCTGTTGCAGTATGTTATGATTTACATGGCCGGCAGAGACAGGGAGTAAAAAAGGCCAAAATTCATTCAGAAGCCACCTTCGGGTGGCTTTTTTATGGAAATATGTCAGTTTTGAAAGAAGCAGAATTACAGTTCAGTCGCTTCTTGTTACCGGCTGCAGTCAACCCTCAATACTAGGTAAACTCTTTAGAGTTGCTTTAAAATAGAGTTAAGGATGAGATTTCCAATAATCCTCACAAATTTTATTTGCCGTTCGAATAGGTATTTGTACCATTCAGCAAAATTGACGGAAATCATTCGGCAATTTAGAATAACCCGCGGGTCTAATGCTTTCGCCCCCTATTTTTGCACACCTTTTTAAATTAATGAGAATGAGAAGATTAAAACTGCTCCTTTCAACAGGACTCTTGTTCTGTGTCCAATTCCTATGGGCCCAGGTTCAGGTAACCGGAAGAGTTACCGATCAAAAGGATGGGACACCCATTGCTGGTGTTACCGTAACCTTGAAAAACGCTCAAACCTCTACCATCACCAACGCAGAAGGTTCTTTTAGCATTTCTGCACCGGCAAACGGTACATTGGTGTTCAGTTCTGTGGGTTACCAGAGCGCCGAACGGCCAGTCAGCAGCGTGATGAATGTAGCCCTGACGGCTGGTGAAACGGCCATGACCGAAGTGGTGGTAACAGGTTATACCAACATTCAGCGCCGGAAATTTGCGGCCGCTATCACCTCTGTAAATTCAACAGAAATCCGCAAGCAGCCGTTTGGGTCATTTGACCAGGCACTTCAGGGACAGGCTTCCGGTGTTTCGGTTGTCGCAAACAGCGGTCAGCCAGGTGCTAACGCTGTTGTGCGGATCCGTGGTAACGGGTCAATCAACGGCAGCAACATTCCCCTGTATATTATGGACGGAATCGAGATTTCTGCGGCAGATTTTGCTACACTTAACCAGGGTGACTTTGAACGTGTGGAAATACTGAAAGATGCCGTGGCTACCGGTATGTATGGCTCCCGCGGTGCAAACGGGGTTATTGTTATCTCAACCCGTAAAGGCCGTTCCGGTCAGATTCAATTGAACTATGATGCTCAGGTAGGTTTCAGTGATCTGCCAAAAGATCGACTGGAACTAATGAACAGTAGTCAGAAAATTGATTACGAGTTGCGAAGAGGCAATCCTTACGGATGGTCTACCGCTGAAGCAGACAGCCTGCGGAATGTAAATTTTAGCTGGAGAGACGCTCTTTTCCAAACCGGCGTTACACACCAGCACCAGTTGAGTGCTTCCGGTGGAAGTCAAACCAGTCGTTTCTACGCTTCTTTATCCTACATGAATCAGGAAGGTATTGTAAAAACAACGGGCCTGAAACGCTATACCGCACGGGTGAATGTTGACAATACTATTAAAAGCTGGCGTTTTGGTCTGAATGTTCAGGGTGGATTTTCCAAGATCTCCCGTACGGCCGAAGGCGAAACATATACCAACCAACCACTGAATGCTATTCGTTGGGCAAACCCATATGAAAGGGATATTGATCCAAGAACAGGTACATGGCAGCAAACAGGTTTTGCACCCACACCAACTAGCCCGAGAGCCGGTCAGGGTACGCTTACATCCGGGCAGCCTAACCCCGCAATGGAATTGTTCCTGAACTATAATTGGACCAACCAAATCAAAGGTATTGCAACCAGCTACCTTGAGTTCCATTTCCCCTTCCTGCAGGGATTATATGCCCGTACCAACTGGGGTATCGACTATGGGCAGAATGAATTAGCCGAGTTTAGCAGTCCAGAAGTTTCTACGGGGATTTCCCGTCAGGGTGCACTGAGTCGTTCTATGAACCGTACCTTCCGTTATACAGGTACTACTTCACTGAATTACAAGCAGAATTTTGGCGATCATGAAATAGAAGGTGGTTTGTTTACAGAGGTTGTAAAAAGTGACTACCGCACATTTGGCTTTACCGGTTATGGTTTCACCAATGGCTTTACCAATGAAACCGGTATTACGGCAGGTAGTGCTACCAATTCAAACTATATTCCTGTTGTTAACGGAAACGGAAGACAAAACAGTCTGTTGTCATACTTTACGATTTTAAACTATGGCTACAGCGGTAAATATTATGTAACCTTAGTAGGCCGTCGCGATGGATCTTCCCGATTTGGTGTCAACCGCCGCTTTGCCAATTTTGGTTCAGTAGGCGTAACCTGGAACGTATTGCAGGAAAACTTCATGAAGAATGCAACTGCGTTCAACGAGTTGCGTGTTCGTGCCAGCTACGGTACCAATGGTAACCAATTAACGCCTATCGGTGATTATCCTATTCCTATCTTGGGTCGTGCAACCTACGGTGGTGTAACCGGATGGCAGCCTACACAACCCGGTAACCTGGATTATACCTGGGAAACCAATAAAACCGCCAACCTTGGTTTGGACTTTGGCTTCTTTGGACGCCGCCTGACAGGTACAGTGGATTTTTATGACCGGAGAACAACAAACCTGTTTTATTCCCGTCCGGTTGACTATGCCGGATCTGGTTTTGGCGAGATTCCCGGAAACTTCGGCACCCTGCGCAACCGTGGTGTTGAACTGATGCTGCGTGGTGATGTTTTCCGCAGCCGTGACTTTAGCTGGTCAATTCAGGGTAACGTTACCTATAACCAGAACCGCGTAATGGATCTGCCGGAGGATTCTATCCCAACTAGCACAACCATCCTTGCAGAAGGCTTCCCGGTGAACAGCTTGTTCCTGGTACGTTATGCCGGTGTTAATCCAGCTACAGGTAATGCGCAATACTATGCCCGCGATGGAAAAATCACTGAGGTATTTAATACAGATGACAAGATCATCCTGGGAACATCCGATGCTCCCTGGTACGGTGGTATCTCTACCACGGTTAATTACAAAGGTTTTGATCTGAGTGCGCAGGTAAACTTTTTCCTGAATCGTGTTATGTACAACAATGACCTGAACAATGTTACCAACCCAGGTTACTATTGGGATAATCTGTCTGTACACCTGTTGAATGAGTGGCGTCAGCCCGGTGATATCACCAACGTACCTCGTCCAACATCCAGTGGTGGTAATGCCTACCAGGATGAAACTACCCGCTTTATGCAGGATGCCAGTTTCTGGCGCCTCCGGAACGTAACGCTGGGTTATAATTTCCCTGTTTCAATCCTGTCAAGAGCAAAAGTGCGGTCAGCAAGGATCTTTGTACAAGGTCAAAACTGGTGGACGGCTACCAAGTTCGAAAGCTTCGACCCTGAAATGAGCGGTACTTCACTGGTGGGTGCACAATACCCCGCTTTGATCCAGACCACGGTGGGTTTATCAATTGGTTTTTAATTTAAAAATGAATTATTCTATGTTTTCTAAAATAAAACGTTCACTAATTGCATTGGCTGTTTTCGGCATAGCCATGCAGAGTTGTTCCAAAGACGAGTTGCTGGAACTTCGCCCCGAGTTCAGCCTTGATGCTCTGGAAAATCCATCCAGCATGGATCAGGTAGAGCAAGTACTTCAGGGTGCTTATGCGCGATTCAGGATCACGGCTTTGCCTGATCGTACCCTCACTTCTTATTTTTCATCTGGTAGCGGAACCGGCTCTGGCTGGGCCCTTATGCCAGACGTGATGAGCGATAACCTGTATGAGACTAATGAAACTCTGGCCAACTCAAGGGTCATGGCCGATTGGTTGTATCAGCCAAACACTGATCAGATTGAGGACATGTATGCGGCGCCTTATACTGTAATTGCTGCAGCCAATATCGTTTTGCGGGATGTAGATAAATTTACGACGGCTGATAATCAGAAGAGAGCCAACCGCATCAAAGGTCAGGCGCTGGCAATCAGAGCAGTGGCACATTTTGACCTGTTCCGCTATTTTGCTCCTAGATATGACAGAAACAGCACTTCTGACCTGGCTGTTGCTTATATCAAGGAGTTCCTGGTATCTACTTCCAATCAGCCTGCCCGTTTGAACAACAAAGAGTTCTACGACAACTTGTTTGCTGATCTTACAGCTGCTCAAACATTACTTGCTGATGTTGATGCAGCCATCAACCCGGCCAGCAAACCAAGCCGCCCCTATATTGACCTGGCAGGTGTTTACGCGATTCAGGCAAGGGCTTACCTGTATGCGCAGCAATGGAATGAAGCCATCACGGCAGCAACCAATGCTATCAACCTGCGTCCGTTGGCTTCACAATCAGCTTTTGCCGGTATGTATACGGAGGCCAATGCAGGCGAGATTATTTGGAACATACAGTTCGAGTCTGGCCAGAGCGGACCAACCTACCTGATTTATTTCCCTGCCCAGCAGCGTAGTTATTTCAGACCGGCTCCCGAAGTGGCAGATGCCACTGGCCTTGTGGGTTTAATCAAAACCAACGATGTGCGTTACGATACCTACTTTAGTGAAGTAAATTCCAACATCAGCAGTGGTTTGGCGTTAGATAAGTATCGCGGTAAAGGAACACAAACGGATGGTGCTGCCAACTTCATTGCCTTCAAAACCGGTGAAATGTACCTGATCAGGGCTGAAGCAAGAGCCAGAAGTAACCAGGAGGGTTTGGCATTGCAGGATCTGAATGCGTTGCGTGCAGCAAGAATTACAGGCTATGTTCCTGCAGTTGGCCTGAGCGGCGATGCGCTTCTGACGGCAATTGCCCAGGAAAGAAGAAAAGAGCTGATCGGCGAAGGCCATCGCTTCTTTGACCTGAAAAGGACCACAAGAACTATTCAGCGTGGTTCTACCTGCGGAGATGTTCAGGTTTCTCCAAGTGGTGCCTGCACATTAGGACCGAATGCAAGAGAGTGGGCCCTGCCAATTCCGGAAGTGGTAATTCGAGCTAATCCTAAGACGGTTCAGAATCCTGGCTATTGATCTTCATGTATGAATAAAGAAAAGAGGCTGTCTCAATAATCAGAGACAGCCTCTTTTTATTTGATTTGGTGATGGAATTCGTTTTCATCTATGCGATTCTCAGCGCCTTCATTTCGCTTTTGATACAGCCTCTTTTTCAAAAAAGTCTTGCTCTTGTAATGTGCCTGGCAGCTTTCTTACATTCTCCGTTTGAGAATTGCTTGCTGACCAATTGCGAAAAACGTGACAGGCAGTGGTGTCTGGGCTTTGGTCAGAGAATGCACTTCTTCAGGCTGCAAGCACCGGTAATGTCGTAATGCCGTTTACCTTTCGATACCGATCGTTGTTATAAAAGATTGGCTCTTACCATAAGAAAAATACTATATTTAGTAAAATGGCTGTTTATTGATTTGTTTTGGAGGGAATGCAGGCTTATTGCCCGTTGCGGCAAGACCTGTCTTCTGCAAAATCAAGACACAGAGTGAATCGAGTGAGTTGCAAAAAAATAGTTGCTGCTGCCAAAACAAAACGGGTAGTCCAGGGAAAATAGATCCTTATTCCTTTATAAATTACGCAAAACAACATGCTATGATGCCTGTGCTTAGAGAAGTTGACATTATCTTGAAAAAGTACAACCGAAAGCAGCAGAAATTGTTTGTAAAATCAAATTTAGGGCTTCCTAAGGTAGCTTGTTTCATGCTGCTAACCATCTTTCTTTTTCATATATCCGGACAGGCAAACGAAGGTGCAAAAAACCTGGACGAAACCTTTTCCGGATGGACGAAGAATAAAAAAGAAGTGGTACGAAATGCCGGACCCACGGGTATTTCCGGCTTCGTTGCTGATACTATTATCCGTGGTAAGGTGGTTGACAGCGCAGGGGCTCCCCTGCAGGGCGTATCCGTAGCGGTAAGAGGTACGCAGATCGGTACGACAACAAATGCGGCAGGGGAATTCATTCTTCGCGGATTACCGGCCAATGCGGTACTGGAAATCAGTAATGTGGGATATGAAATGCAGGAGATTACGGTAAGGCCCGGGCAAACCACCCTCGCAGTTACGCTGCTAAGAAATCAGGGTGTGCTGGCTGATGTTGTGGTAACCGGTTTCCAGCGGATCAGCCGGAAAAACTTTACCGGCGCTGCTGTTACATTAAAAGCCGAAGATGTACGGATTGAAGGCATGGCCGATGTTAGCCGGATGCTGGAAGGCCGTGCAGCCGGTGTTTCCGTGCAAAACGTGTCCAGCACGTTTGGCAGTGCCCCCAAGGTTCGTATCCGGGGCGCCACTTCTATCAACGGCGAAAACAAGCCCCTGTGGGTGGTGGATGGCGTGGTGCTGGAAGACATTATAAATATTTCCAACGACCAGCTTTCCAGTGGCGATCCCACGACTCTGCTGGGTTCTGCCATTGCCGGTATCAGCCCAAGCGATATTGAAAGTTTCGATATCCTGAAAGATGCCGCCGCCACGGCGCTTTACGGCGCCAGAGCTATGAATGGCGTGGTGGTGATCACCACTAAAAGAGGCCGGTCCGGTAAAGCACAGATATCCTATACCGGGAACTTCAGTACGCAATTGAAGCCCCGCTATGCTGATTACAACATCATGAACTCGGCGCAGCAAATGTCGGTTTGGGGCGAACTGGAACGTAAAGGCCTTTTGAATACGGATATCTTAAGCAGTCCCAATTATGGTGTGTACGGTAAAATGTATGACCTGATGAACGCCGATGACAACGGAAATTTTCCCCTGCAGAATACAACGGCTGCCCGGAACGCTTTTCTGAAAAGTTATGCACTGAAAAATACGGACTGGTTCGATATCCTTTTTCGCAACTCATTGATACAGGAACATGCCTTGAGTATCTCAACCGGTTCCGATCGGTCGCAATCCTTTTTTTCCACCTCCTTTTACAACGATAATGGCTGGACCATTGCCGATAACGTAAAACGTTATACGCTGAACTTTCGCAATAATTATAATTTCTCTGATAAACTGACGGGTGGCTTTCAAACCGTCGGTTCGGTGCGGCAGCAACAGGCCCCCGGTTCGCTGAGCCGCCAAAGCAACCCGGTAACCGGCCAGTTTGACCGTGATTTTGATATTAACCCGTTTAGTTATGCCTTAAATACCAGCCGCGCCATTACAGCTTATGACGATAATGGCAACCGGGAATACTTCCGGAGAAATTTTGCTCCATTCAATATCTTGACCGAATTGGAGAATAACAGGCTGCTGATAGATGTTATTGATTTAAAGCTCCAGGGCGAATTGAATTATCGCTTTGCTAACCACTTCCGGTACGAATTTATCGGCGCTGTGCGGTATGTAAAATCAACCCGTGAGCACGAGATCACAGAAAATGCCAATATGGCGAATGCCTACCGGGCGGCCGGTAACCAGACCATCCGGAATGCCAACAAGTTTTTGTACCGCAACCCCGATGAGCCGGAGTCGCTGCCGGAGGTGGTGTTACCTTATGGCGGCTTTTACAACCGCACGGAAAATAGCCTGCTGAGCTATGATATCCGGAACAGCGTGAATTATGTAAATACTTTTGGCGGCAAACACAATGTCAATCTGCTGGCTGGCCAGCAGATTAAACTTGCCGACCGTCAGAATTTCTCCAATACCGGTTATGGTTATCAGTACGAGAACGGCGGCATTCCCTTTATTGATCCACGTATTTTAAAACAAACCATCGAAAGCAATTTTCCCTACTATGAAATGACAAAAACCTTTGACCGGTTTGCGGCTTTTTACCTGAACGGCCAATATACTTTCGACCGGAAATACAACATTTATGGAACAGTACGTTATGATGGCTCTAACCAGTTAGGCTCGGCACCGACAGCCCGGTGGCTGCCCACCTGGAGCTTTGGCGGTGCCTGGAATATTGACGAAGAAGGCTTCATGCAGAATGTTTCAAAAGTGGATTACCTGAAGCTGCGAGCCAGCTATGGATTGACTGCGAGCATGGGACCGGCCACCAACTCCAATATCGTTTTGCGCAATTCCACCACCAACAGGCCCTATTCAACCGAAAGGGAATCAGTAATTCAGATATTCAATCTTGAAAATTCCGAACTGACCTGGGAAAAAAATTACCAGCTTAACATTGGGCTTGATGGAAGCCTGTTTGGCAACAGGATAAACTTCAGTGCGGATGTGTACAGAAGGCGCAGCTTCGACCTGATCAGCCTGATCAGGACATCCGGAATAGGCGGTTCTGATTATGATCCAAATACCGGCGAATTCCGGCCCTACAAAGCGGCTAATTATGCTGACCTCGAGTCCAAAGGTGTGGAATTCCTGATCGGCGGGAACATTATCCGCAAGCACAACTGGGGCTGGCGCACCAACTTGACATTTGGCTACAATACCAACGTCATCACCAATGCCCGCAACCGGCCGCTAATTTTTGACCTGGTAAAACCGGAAGGTGGCAACCGGCAGGGCTATCCTGTTAATGGCTTATTTTCTATTGATTACCAGGGACTGGTTCGCGGGAATGGAAGTCCTTTATTTGTAAATGAAAAAGATTCTGTTACAGGACAGGTCTACCTGCAGGATGAGAATGTAGAGCGCCTGGTGTATGAAGGTCCGGTTGATCCCAAATTCACCGGCGGCTTTTCCAACACGTTCAACTACAAAAATTTTTCGCTGAATATTTTTATTACCTACCAAGCCGGCAATAAAATACGGCTTTACCCTGCCTTCAGGAACAGCTATACGGATTTCGATGCCATGCCGACTGAGTTCTACGACCGTTGGATGCAGCCTGGTGAAGACCTGGTTCCGGGTGTGCAGCCGGCCATACTGGATGCCTATACAGCCTACCTGCTAAGCGGTACGTATGCGTATAACAATTATAATTTTTCAACGGCCAGGGTGGCGAGTGGCGATTTTATCCGGTTAAAAACGGTATCGCTCACCTACCAGTTGAGCAAGGAAACTCTGAGCAGGATCGGATTCAATTCCTTGTCGTTAACAGCAGCGGCCATCAATCCCTGGCTGATATATGCCGACCCCAAGCTAAGGGGACAGGACCCGGAGTTTTTTAACGCCGGCGGCGTGGCCATGCCGATACAGCGACAATTTACGTTTTCCTTAAAACTGGGTTTGTAAAAACGACCGAACATGAAAAAACTCTTTATACCTATTTCCATTTTATTGCTGTTGTTGGCTACAGGCTGCAGCAAGTACCTTGAAAAAGAACCCGATAATAGAGCCCAGTTAAATACCCCGGCAAAGGTGGCACAACTCCTGGCAAGCGCTTATCCGCAGGCAAATTATATGGCATTTGCCGAGTCTATATCGGACAATGTGGCCGATAAAGGAGCCGGCACAATTGAATTAAATAACCGTGATCCTTACTTTTTTGAAGATACCAAGGATAACCAGCAGGATTCGCCGGAATTTTATTGGAACGCCTGCTATAGGGCCATTTCGACGGCCAATCTTGCATTACAGGCGATCAACGACGCACCGGATACAGCCAGCTACCGGGCACAGAAAGGCGAGGCTCTGGTGGCACGGGCCTATGCACATTTTATGCTGGTCAATTTTTTTGCAAAGTTCTACAACCCGGCAACCGCTGCATCCGATCCCGGAGTGCCTTATGTGACAGAAGTGGAAAACGTGGTGTTTAAGCAATACGACCGCAGAACGGTGGCCTACGTGTACGAAATGATTGAAAAAGATCTGCTGGCCGGGCTGCCCCTGCTAAAAGACGAAAGTTATAATGTGCCGCGTTATCATTTTAATCTTGCTGCTGCCAATGCATTTGCGGCCCGTTTTTACCTGTTTAAGCAGGACTACAGCAAGGTGGTTCAACATGCCAATGCGGCCCTGCCTTCCAGCAATGTAGCGGCCGTATTGAGGCCCTGGAACACCACCTATCTGACCATGACATATAACGAACTGTATGCGGTCTATGCAAAAGCAACAGAGCCGGCCAATTTATTGCTGATAGAGACTCAATCGCTTTGGGGCCGCAACTATTTTACAACCCGGTATGGGCTGGACGCCAGCCGGCGTGATTCCATCTTTGAAACGAATGTCACCGGCGGACGATGGGCCTTCGAGTTTCAAACCTATACGGCCGGTACCAACAACTATCTTCTTCCGAAAATAAATGAGTATTTTGTAAAAATATCGGTGAATGCCGAGATTGGCTTTCCCTACGTAATGGTACCGGCTTTTACAACAGAAGAAGTCTTATTCAACAGGGCAGAAGCGTACACCTACCTGAACAATACCGCGGCCGCCCTTGCTGACCTGAATACTTATGCCAGTACCCGTATTGCAAACTACAATGCAGGCACACATGCCATCACGGCTACAAGCATTAGCAATTATTATAATGCAGCTACACTGCAGCAGGGTTTAATACAGACAATACTCGATTTTAAACGTGCCGAGTATGTGCAGGAAGGCATGCGTTGGTTCGATATCCTTCGGTATAATATACCGGTGACACATGTGGCTGTTAATCCGACCAGGACAATGACATTGGGGCCAAACGATTTACGGCGTGTGTTTCAGATACCGGAATCGGCAGGCCTTTCCGGCGTTGGCCCAAACCCGCGTTAACCTGTAAATGATGAAGTACAAAGCAAAACGTATGAAAGTAAAAATATCTTTATTGGTCATCTGCCTAACAACTCTTTTTTCATCTTGTAAAAAGGAGGAGCCGTTGGGCAATGTTGACAATATTTCTGGCTTGGGCGGAGACATGTGGGCAGAAGGTCCGATTGATAAATGGATTTATGATAACCTGACGGTGCCCTACAATATTGCAGTAAAGTATAAATGGGACCAGTCGGAGATTGCCCTGAACAGGACCGTGGTACCCGTGAAAGAAGAGCAGGTGATACCGGTGATGAGTGCCATCAAAAAAGCCTGGATAGATGTATATGAAGCCGAGGCAGGCAGCTTGTTTGTAAAAAAATACACACCGAAATTTTTTATCCTGGAAGGAAGCGGCAGCTATAATCCTGATGGTACAACGACCTTGGGTACGGCAGAAGGAGGCAGAAAGGTAGTGCTGTACCAGTTAAATTATTTCCGCACAAGGGGCATGCCCGGCTTTGTACCTGCAGACTCATCACTTATCAAAGAAGTATTTCATACCATTCACCACGAGTTTGGTCATATTCTTCACCAGACGGTCATGTATCCACTGGACTACAAACGAATAAGCGTGGGATTATACACCACCAACTGGAATAATATAAGTGATGCCGCCGCACGACTGGACGGTTTTATTTCGCCGTATTCCATGTCGGGCCCTGATGAGGACTTTGTGGAAATGATTTCAATCATGCTTACGGAAGGGCGAGCCGGTTTTGACCGGATTGTGAACAGCATTACCGGCACCAGTCCGAATGGAACAACTGCCGACGAGGCAAAAAGCCGCCTCCGGCAAAAAGAGGATATAGTGGTGGATTATTTCAATAAGGTCTGGAAAGTTGACTTCTACAGCTTGCAGGCAAGAACCAGGACAGCCGTGGAAGGGTTGATTCAATAGTTTTAAACGCAACGCAAAATGGTACAATATCTCAGTACAAAAACATTTTCTTTCTGCCTGATTGCCTTGCTGGCCGTTTTTGCTGCCTGTAAAAAGGAGCAGGGCCCGGCATTTGACCAATCGCCGGACGAACGGATCAATGCAACACTGGCAAAATACCAGACCCTTCTTTCGGGCTCGCAGTATGGCTGGAAAGCCGTGGTGCAGCCAGCAGGGGGCGGCGCTTACAGCTTTTACCTGAAATTCAATGACGCCAACAGAGTGGTCATGTATTCTGATTTTGACTCCTCTACAGCCGTTACGCCGGGAGAAAGCAGCTATCGCCTAAAGTCGCTGCAACAGCCCAGTCTTATTTTCGACACATATTCTTACCTGCACCTGTTGTCAGATCCCAACGAGAATACGACAACGATCCAATCCAATGTCAACGGGCTCAGAGGAGGCACCTTGGGCCAGGGCCTGCAGTCTGATTTTGAATTTGCCTTTGATACGGCTACGACCGACTCCATCAGCCTTACGGGAAGGCAGCACGGCACAAAGGCCTACTTTGTAAAAGCAACCCAGCAGGAGGCCGCCGCTTACGAAAACCGGCAGTTGGCCGCACCACTCCTGCAATTACAAAACATCAATAAGATACTCTATTATTTTAAACGGCTGACACTCGGTGGAAAGCAGTATGACGTCAGCATCAATGATAACACAAAAACCATTTCCTTTACCTGGATTGACAACAATGGAGCTGTCAGGATCTTTAATACAACCTTTTATTATACAACGACAGGTATTGTTTTTACAACGCCGTTTAATGACGGTTCGCAAACCATAACCGGTTTTACCGGCATTACCTGGAATGATGCGGCCAATTCATTTACCCTGTCGGCCAATAACACTACCGGCACCCTGGTAGGCGTCAATAGCCCTATAGTCGTGGACAGAGAGGCGCCAATCAGATGGTGGAATGCTGCTCTTAATGCAGGCAATACCTACTGGATTTCTGTAGATGGTTTTCATGTGAACGGTGTAGACGATGCCTATAATCTCAAATCGCTCCGGAGCGGTACATCAAGTTATTTCTATATGCTATACTGGCCGCAGTATGGCGCCACTTATGATCTCTTTGCACCAGTATTTCTCAATGAAGCCAAAACCGAGCTGGAACTTTTTTATGGGACAGCACCACGCACTCTGACGATCAATGCAGATGGGCGTGTCGTGTTCAGAGAATTGGGAACGCTGGGCGCTCAATATCCTGCCACCGGACCGGCAGCCCTTTCCCGTACGCAGTTTTACAATGCAGGTGGTTATTATTTTGTGCAAACCAGTGCAACCTCGTATGATATGATCAGCGCTGCTGATGCAAGGATATGGATTACCTGGGAGATGTGATAATTTGTGAATTATTTAAAACATTTATCTAAATTGCTAACGGTGCTGCTTATCTGAATGCCTATAGAATTACTATGTACTTCACCTGCTAATATTCAAATTCAAAAGTAAAATGTATGAACGCTAAATTATTTACTATTCCGGGTAGTTTGTTGTTAGTCGTTACACTGTTTTTTGCCTCCTGTACAAAGGAAGGACCTGCGGGTCCGGCCGGACCCGCAGGTCCGCAGGGTGCGGCTGGACCCCAGGGTTCAACAGGCCCCGCCGGTTCTCCGGGAACAGCCAATGTGTACTATTCTAGTTGGTTAGATGTGCCCTTTACGCCCAATACTGATTCCAGTGCTTGGACGGGTCTCATTACAGCAACACGATTGGTTGATTCCATTATCCAACGAGGTGATGTAAAAGTTTATTTGAATGTCAACACCGCCGCATCGCCTACCATTGTACCATTACCACTTGATGCTCTTGCATTTGGGATGATTGTGACGCCCCTTTATCAGGTGGGAAGGATTACTCTCGTTGCTTCTGATGATGCGGGCACATTTACCGATACAAATAATCAAAAGGCCTGGCAATATCGCTATATTCTGATTCCGGGCGGTACATCCACCGGCCGGATTGCGTCAATTGATTGGAACAATTATAAAGAGGTGAAATCCTATCTCGGTCTAAAAGATTAAAAGCCCTTTATACGAAGCAACTAAAAAGAGGCTGTCCCGAATTTTTGGAGGCAGCCTCTTTTTAATGGGGAAGAAGTAATCAGAGCTTTATCTCATCACCATTCTCGTCAAAAAATTTAAACTCTGTGAGGTGGTAGCTGGTATCGCCAACGGCAGTGATTTTTTTGCCAAACTTGCGTTTCCATTTCGCCACTTTGGTTGCCCAAAAAAAGCCTTTGGTAAGATAAGCATGCAGGATTGGGTGGGTTACAATGGTAAGTTCTTTATGGTTGTGGGTAAAAAGATAGCTGAGGTTCTTTTCAATTTCGTCTTCCAGCAGGAGGGTGGATGAAATTTTTCCTGTACCGTTACAGGTAGGACAAACTTCCTGCGTGTTGATGTTCATCTCCGGCTTCATGCGCTGACGGGTGATCTGCATGAGGCCAAACTTGGAAATAGGAAGCACCGCATGCTTGGCCCTGTCGGGCTGCATGAACTTTTCCATGGCTTCCATCAGCTTCTTTTTGTTTTCCGGGAGCTTCATGTCAATGAAGTCCACCACGATGATACCGCCAATATCACGCAAGCGCAACTGGCGGGCAATTTCTTCTGCCGCCTCAAGGTTTGTTTCCAGGGCATTTTGCTCCTGATTGTTGCTAACGCTTTTATACCCGCTGTTTACATCAATCACGTGCAGGGCTTCGGTATGCTCAATGATGATGTAAGCACCGCTGTTCAGGTT
The DNA here is from genome assembly GCA_035998945.1 of Flavisolibacter sp. GTDB lineage: Bacteria > Bacteroidota > Bacteroidia > Chitinophagales > Chitinophagaceae > Flavisolibacter. Next base: position 92,991 of record DASYHD010000040.1, read on the forward strand.
TACCGTTTTGCCAAACGACGATTTAATTTGTTTGGTCACACCAAACTGGTCGAAAATGTGTGTACCATTCTGGTGAAAGGTCACAATCTCCGCTTTCTCCGGCGCTACTTTCTGGATGTAGGTTTTTGAATCGGTGTAAATGTTTTTGTCGTTGGTGATGATACGGTTGAAATCTTCGTTCAATAAGTCACGAAGGATAGAAGCTGTTTTCGTTTGTTCACTTAAGATCTTCGTAGGTGGTACTGCGCCTCTCAGGTTATCCTGAATGGACTTCCACATAGCTGTCAGTTCCGACAGGTCTTCGTGCAGTTCGGCCGTGTTCTTACCTTCAGCGGCTGTGCGGACAATTACCCCAAAGTTCTTTTGTTTGATAGACTCAACGATACGCTGGAGGCGCTTGCGCTCTTCAGAAGAATGAATCTTGCGGGAAACGGCAACAATGTCGTTGAACGGCGTGAGAACTACAAATCTACCGGGCAGTGAGATTTCGCAACTCAGGCGCGGGCCTTTGTTTGCAATGGGTTCTTTTAAGATCTGAACGAGGATGTTAGGCTTACCATTCAGGACCTCGTTGATTTTACCAGTTTTAATGATCTCCGGTTCAACCTGGAAAGTACCGAAGTCCATACCACCGGGTGTTTTGTCGTTGATAGCAAGCTGAGTAAATTTCAGGAGCGATTTGGCATAGGGGCTAAGGTCGGTATAGTGTAAAAAAGCATCTTTGTCAAAGCCTACATCCACAAAGGCGGCGTTGAGGCCGGGAATGAGCTTTTTTACCTTGCCCAGATACAAATCGCCAACAGCAAAGCGTGCATCAGTTTTTTCGCTGTGCAGCTCCACCAGTTTTTTTTCTTCTAATAGCGCAATTTCCACACCCGACGAAGTGGAGTTAATAATCAATTCCTTATTCACATTACAATGTCTTTAATAAATACAGGTGTACGTAAAAATACAGGCTATGCACTTGTTACCGGTTGCTGAAGTTGATGGACTGATGGGATTGAGAGAGGCAAATTGATGGGAACTGCAATCGGTAAGAATAAGGCATCGCCACAAAAGGATAACCGGAAGCTTCCGCTGGAGGCTTCCGGTTTATCTATGAGAACCTATTTACGCTTTTTATGACGGTTCTTACGTAATCTTTTTTTGCGTTTATGCGTCGCTATCTTATGACGTTTTCTTTTTTTACCACAAGGCATAGTCTGAAAGAGTTTATTTATTGTTTTTTAAATCAGATACACGTTTTTCAATTTCCTTCTTTATTTCCGGGTTGGATACAAAGGGAATGGCTTGCCGGTAAGCTTTTGCCGCATCGTCTTTGTGTCCCATCCGTTCGTAGGTGTCGGCCAATAATAAGATGGCCTGCAGGTTATCGGGTTGCAAGTGAAGCACGGTTTTTAACCGTTCTACTGCTTTATCCAACTGTCCTGACATAAGGCTGGCCTCTGCCAGGGTTATTTGGCCGTAGGTATTGGTTGAATCTTTTTCCACCACTTCCCTGATAAGGGAAATTCCTTTCATGGGTTCGTGACCGCTGTAAAGGATGGTGGCACCCAAACCTACTTTTGCTGAATCATTTTGGGGATTCAGTTTCAAAGAACGTTCAAACAGATCAGTTGCCTGGTCCGCTTCCCAGTGTTTCATACGGTGGTCACCTTCACGGCCCAATGCTTCCAAAAATAAACGGGCAGCAAAGGAAAGGGATTTTTCGGAATTTTCCAACCGGGCTGCTTCGGCAGTATAATAAGCATAAGGATACCAGGCCATGGGTGTAAAAGCCCTGGCGCTGTCGGCCCAAAAACGGGCCAGCTGGTGCATGAGGTGTAATTTCTGTTCGGCTACATCACCACGGGTAATGCTGTTTTCCAGTTGTGCCAGCCGGCTGACCTGTGCCTGCGGTAACGACTTTTTGGCATAAAAAAGCACACTGTCAGTAGAAAGACCTTCATCGCTATGTGCTGCCTGAGCCGGTGCCGGACCCGAAGATTTTGCTTTTCTTTCACCAAAAAGCTGTCCCTGCGTAGCAGCAAATAAGCTGATAACAATTAAAATGGCTACTGAAAGTGTGATCCACTGGGGCTTGTTCATACGTTTACCACTCTCCTGCTAAAGGAAAGAGCGGCAAAGTTAGTCGACGACAGTGGTTTTTTTCACGTCGGCTACAAACTCTTTGGCCGGCTTAAAGGCAGGGATGTGGTGTTCGGGGATGTGTACGGCCACATTTTTTTTGATGTTCCGACCAATTTTGGCAGCCCTTTTTTTGGTGATGAACGAACCAAATCCCCGGATGTAGATGTTTTCACCTGCAGAAAGGCTTTCTTTGATTTCACGGAAAGCGGTTTCCAGTGTCATTAATACATCCACTTTGGGAATCCCTGTCTTTTCAGAGATTTTGTTGACTAAGTCTGCTTTTCTCATAGCGATTTCTTTTGCGTATTAAGCAACAATATAGCGTAAAAAAGAGTGTGTGTCAATAGAATAGATAAATTCTTGCCCTAAATTAGGGTTTTTGGCCAAATGAAAAAACAAAGGATTGAAAAAGAAGAGATTAGAAGTGAGCAGAGAGGTGCAGCCTTTGCCCGGGAACTCCTTCGGTGGAACCGGTATGAGAACAACCGTTCCATGCCCTGGAAAGGAGAGAAAGATCCTTACAAGATCTGGCTGAGTGAAGTGATACTGCAGCAAACAAGGGTAGAGCAGGGGCTGAAATATTATCAAAACTTTATTAGCACCTTTCCTGATGTACATGCGCTTGCCTCAGCCCCGGAAGAAAAGGTATTTAAGCTTTGGGAAGGACTGGGATATTATTCCCGTTGCCGAAACCTCATTCATGCAGCAAAATATATTTCAGAAGAATTAAAAGGACGCTTCCCGCAAACATATGAGGACATTCTGGCCCTGAAAGGTGTGGGTGCTTATACGGCCGCAGCCATTGCTTCGTTTGCATATAACCAGCCGTATGCGGTATTGGATGGCAATGTGTTCCGGGTGCTGTCACGCATTTTTGATAAAGAGGTTCCGGTGGATTCTACAGCGGGTAAAAAAGAGTATGCTGCATTGGCACAGGCTGTTCTTCCTGAACAAAATGCAGGCGAGTACAACCAGGCCATCATGGATTTTGGCGCTACCATCTGCAAGCCCTCTCCACTTTGCGATGATTGTTTTTTTACCCAAGACTGTCTTGCTTATTTATCGGGCAAACAGCAATTGTTGCCGGTTAAAGAAAAAAAGCTGACACTAAAAAAGCGCTGGCTAAATTATTTTCTGGTACAGTGCGGTAACGAAATGTTGATTCAGCAACGAACAGGTAAAGATATCTGGCAGAGCCTCCACCAGGGGTTTTTAATTGAAACCGAAAGAGCTTTCTCTTCCGGTGCTCTGCAGCAATTGTTTCAGCAGCAAAGCGGCTTCACGCAGTATCATATTCTGCAGGAATGGAAAAAGAAGCAGGCGCTTTCGCATCAAAGCATCTGTTTCCATTTATTTCACGTAAAGGTCACACGTAAGAAAAAGGTAGAAGGCTATCAGTGGGTACACCGTGATGAATTGCGGCAACTGGCTTTTCCCAGAACATTGCAGCATATTGTAGAGGCGTTGTTTGGTTAGCCTTAAATAGTAAAAAATGCATATATCTTTCTGATTGCCAATTGCTCATTACCTATTGCAAACTGCAACCCGGGCTATGCTGGCAGAAAATTTGATTATATTTTTTAAATTTACAGGTAGGCATAGTTAGACAGATTCAATTATCAGCAAAATCGTAATTGTATGAGAGGCGTAAACAGAGTAATGCTCATTGGCAATTTAGGTAAGGACCCGGACATGCAGTACCTTGAAGGAAACATCGGGGTGGCAAAATTTCCACTGGCAACTACAGAAACGTTTAAGGATCGATCGGGAAAGCTGGTTTCACAAACAGAATGGCATACTGTAGTGCTATGGCGTGGCCTGGCCGAACTGGCGCAGAAATACCTGCACAAAGGTAGCCTGGTGTACATTGAAGGCCGTTTGCGTACCCGGAGCTGGGAAGACAAGGAAGGAAACCGGAAATTTGCCACGGAAGTAGTAGGCGACAACCTCATCATGCTGGACAAGCGTACGGATGGCAATATACACGCTGCACCTGGTGCCACTACTCAAAGCGATACCAGCATTGAAAGTTTCCCGGGCTCTGATTTACCCCTGGGCGATGAAGGAGATGTGCCTATTGACAAATGGTAAACAATATTGTTTATTTACATAAGGAAGTTTTTGCAGGCAGGCCATTGACCTGCCTTTCGCCTTATTTTTGAACCAAAATAATTGCTTTGGACGAACATTCGGTTAGCCCTCTGCTCCATATTATCCTACAAACCCCCGCAGCTTCACAGGCTACACTTTTACTGGTTGTTTTACTGTTGGTGCTCCTGTTTTTAAGCTTTCTTGTGTCAGGTGCCGAAGTAGCACTGTTCTCACTGAATGCCAAAGATGTGAACATGCTGAAAACAAAACAGCACGACGCGGCAAGGCGTATCACATCCCTGTTGGATAACCGCAAAGAAGTATACACCTCGCTACTGATAGCCGGCGGCATTTTCAATATTTCCATCATCTTTCTGGTGTATTTGCTGCTGGAGCCCCTGCGCATTGATCCTGTTCACTTTGTTGTACCCATCAACCTGGAGCTGATGGTTAAGATCGTGATTATTGCATTCATTCTTGTTTTCATTTGCAACATTCTGCCCAAGCTGTGGGCCACCCAAAATACCCTGCGGTTTGCCTATACATCCTCTGCATTGGTAGAAGGCCTGCACTTTATATTGGGTTCGCTTAGCAGCCGTATGGTGGGCATCGCCGACAGCATCAGCAAAACCAGCGGTGCTGCCGAGTCGGAAACCGTCAGCATGCGGGAACTGGATGATGCCATTGATATTTCACAGGTAGAAACCACCCTGGAAGAGAAGAATATCCTGAAAGGTGTCATCAAGTTCGGCAACATCACCGTACGGCAGATTATGCGATCGCGGTTGGATGTGAACGGGATTGCTTATGATACACCCTTTGGTGAATTGGTGAAGAAAGTGGAAGAACTGCACTATTCCCGTTTACCGGTGTACAAAAACAATCTGGATGAAATTGTTGGCGTTATCAATACTAAAGACCTGCTGCCGCATCTGCAGGAAGAATCCTTCAACTGGCAGAATGTTATACGGCCACCGATGTTTGTACCAGAAACAAAACTGATCAGTGACCTGCTGAAAGTATTTAAGACCAAACGGGTGCATTTTGCTGTTGTAGTGGATGAATTTGGCGGCACCAGTGGTATTGTCACAATGGAAGATATCCTGGAAGAGATCATCGGCGATATACACGATGAATTTGACGAGGAAGAAAACATCGTTAAAAAAGTAGATGCCAATACTTACCTGGCTGATGCCAAAGTAATGCTACCCGATCTTTGCCGGGCCATGCGATTACCGATCGATACATTCGATGCGGTGAAAGGCGAAAGTGAGTCGCTGGGTGGTTTGATTCTGGAACTGGCGGGTGAGTTTCCGCAGGTGAATGAAAAAGTGACCAGCGGCGATTTTGACTTCACCGTGCTGGAAACAGAAAAGAACCGGATCAAATCGGTAAAGATTTATATCAATCATATTATCAATGAAGAGTAGAATACGTGAAACGGCAAACGTAAAATGTGAAAAAAGAATGCAATTTTCATTTGCCGGTTGCCTGTTGCTGATCGCCTTTTGCTTTACAGCCTGCAACACTGATTTTGTACAGAAGGAGAGGGGGTATTTCAAGATTGATTTTCCTGAAAAAAAATACCAGGTCTTTGATCGTCCTGGTTTCCCTTACACATTCGAATACCCGGTGTACGGCAACATTGTACAGGACTCACTTTTTTTTGATGAACAGGCCGAAAATCCCTACTGGATCAATGTTGATTTTCCGCAGTTTGATGGCCGGTTGCACCTGAGTTACAAGGAGGTTAGAAAATACCAGTTTGATTCGCTGGTGAACGACGCGTTCACAATGTCTTACAAACAACATACGTCAAGGGCCTCGGCGATTCAGTCCGAACCGTTTACAACGCCCAACGGCGTGAGTGGTGTTTATTTCAACCTGAAGGGAAATGCCGCTACGGCTAACCAGTTTTTTGCTACCGATTCAGTGGAGCATTTTTTGCGCGGTGCCCTGTATTTCAATGCTACTCCCAACGAAGATTCGCTTCGTCCTGTGAACAACTTTTTGAAGCAGGACATGGATCACTTGATTCAGACATTGCGGTGGAAAGACTGAGTAGTGAGTGGTCAGTGGTGTGTAAAGTCTGTTCTGCAATTGGATTTCTTCATTTCCATCTGACGTTGCGAAAGCATTCAGCAGAAATTGCTGTTTTGGAGCATGTTTTAACGACTCACCACTGACCACTCACCACTCACAATGTTATCTTTGCCAAAATTGACTCCGTGATTGCAATCGACAATGTTCTGGTGAGTGACGATGTAGTGGAAGCAAAATTTGTTTGTGATCTGCACAAGTGCAAGGGCGGCTGTTGCGAAGACGGCGATGCCGGTGCCCCACTGGCCAAAGAAGAAAAAAAGATCCTCGATGAGGCCTTTGATGCCGTAAAGCCCTATCTCACCCCGGAGGGCCTTGCCGAAATTGAGCGCCAGGGCAAATACCTCTACGATAAAGAATTTGGCTGGGTTACGCCAACAGTAAACGGTGCCATTTGCGCATATGGTGTTCGCGACCGCCAGGGCATTATCAAATGTGCCATTGAGCAGGCGTATTATGATGGAAAAGTAACCTGGAAAAAACCCATCAGCTGTCATCTCTATCCTATTCGCATTGTAGAAGCCAAACACGCTACCTATGTGAATTACGAACCCCGTGAAGTCTTATGTAATCCGGCTTGTTCACTCGGTAAAAAATTAAAAATGCCGGTGTACCAGTTTTTAAAAGAGCCCCTGATTCGTAAGTTTGGGGAGGAGTTCTATGATGTTCTGCAGCAAATTGCAATTGAACATTATGACGAAAAGAAAAAATAACTTCATGTCTGAACAATCAACCTCGTTTCAAGCCAAAAGCACCATCAAAGCCACCGATAAAGAACACCGCCGCAAGATCAACTTCAATATATCCCGCTACAATGCCGTTGTGCCCAACGGCAAAAAGCAATTTACCGATGTGCACCTGGCCCGTGAAAAAGCAAAGAACCTGAAATGGCAGGCTATTAGCACCTTAGACAAGCAACTGGAGAGTTTTGAAGCACAGATCACCGGTCGTGGCGCCAAAGTATTATGGGCCGAAACGGCCGACGATGCCCTGCAGGAAATTTTAAAAATCTGCAAGGAAAAATCCTGCACCACGCTTGTTAAGAGTAAAAGCATGGTAACGGAGGAATTGCACCTGAACAAATTCCTCGAGAAGAACGGTATTGAAAGTGTAGAAACTGATTTGGGCGAATACATCCAGCAACTGGATGGTGAGCCGCCGTACCATATTGTTACACCGGCCATGCATAAAAGCAAAGAAGATGTGGCAAAGCTTTTCAGTAACAAACTGGGAACTGACCCTGGTCTCAATCCCAGCCAACTAACATTGGTGGCACGTGAAAAGCTGCGGGAAAAATACACCAGTGCACAAGTTGGCGTTACCGGTGCCAATTTCATTATAGCCGATACAGGCGCCATTGCCCTTACCGAAAATGAGGGAAATGGACGCTTGAGCTGCGCCTGGCCCAAAACCCATATTGTGATTGTGGGTATTGAAAAAGTGATTCCTTCTCTTACCGATCTTTCCCTGTTCTGGCCCCTGTTGGCAACATACGGAACAGGTCAAAGAGTAACTTCGTATAATTCCATTATCAGTGGCCCGCGACAAGAAGGTGAAACGGATGGCCCTGAAGAAATGTATGTGATCCTGCTCGACAACGGACGCACCAACATACTGGCTAATCCCAAAACCCGGGAATCACTTTACTGCATCCGGTGTGGCGCCTGTCTGAACGCCTGCCCAGTTTACAAAAACATTGGTGGCCATGCGTATGAAACCACCTACAGCGGGCCCATTGGCTCTGTTATTACCCCGCACCTCAAAGACTTGGGTGAGTGGAAGCACCTTAGTTATGCCTCCTCACTTTGTGGAAATTGCACGGAAGTATGTGCGGTGAAAATCAATCTCCACGAACTGCTGCTCGAAAACCGCCACGAAGCGGTGGAAGATGGCAATGCTGCCATGGCCGAAAGAGTGGCATGGAAGTTTTGGAAAACTGCCATGATGAGCCGGCGATTGATGAATACAGGCTCGGGAAAAATGAAAAGCTGGGCCGTCAGCAGTTTTGTAAAAGACTGGAGCCGTCACCGCTCAAACCTTCAGTTCCCGGCCAAATCATTTAATCAGATGTGGAAAGAAAGAAATAACAAAAGGCCTTAATTTACAGTGTGATCATTTACAGCCATACGTTGTCGCCACGCTTACAATACGTGGTTGATTTCCTTTCGCAATACTACAATACGCCCATCAAACTCCTGTGCGATGAGGAGAAGTATCTTGTTCATCCCGATCCGCACCGGATTAATTACAGCTATCATCGTTTGCAGGAAGGTGAAGTGTGGATTCACTCGCATGTGCTCCTGTTTGAGTCCACCATCCGGCCGGTGAAGATTGAGTGTTTTGAACACAACAGGCACAAAGCATTTTTTAGAGCAGAAGGCGATACCGGCTTCGACCTCTTTGCCGGTATTTTCTTTTTGTTGACTCGCTACGAAGAATACCTGCCACATCCAAAGGACATCTACGGCCGGTATGATCATCGGGCTTCGCTGGCTTTTAAAGAAAACTTTTTGCACTTGCCGCTGGTGAATCTTTGGCTGGAAAATTTCAGACAACTGCTGCAGGAGCGATTCCCGGACCTGAAACTTCCATTGCCCACGTTTCATTACAAAGCCACTTATGATATTGACATTGCATGGAGCTATAAGAACAAGGGCTTTCAGCGAAATGCAGGAGCCATTGTCAAACTCTTTTTTACTGGCAAATGGCGGTCGATGCTGCACCGCTTCCGGGTAATCCGGGGCCGCCGGCAAGATCCCTTTGATGCGTATGAATGGATGGATGATTTGCACCGGCAGACGGGCCTGAAGCCTCTTTATTTTTTCCTGGTAGCGCAACAGCGCAGCAGGTACGACAGAAACATTGATGTGCAGAATCCTGCCTTCCAGGACCTGGTTCGGGATGTCGCATCAAAATATGCGGTGGGCCTGCACCCCTCCTGGGCCAGTGGCGATCAGCAGCCCTTGCTGGCAAAAGAAAAAAGCTGGCTTGAAAACATCTCAGGACAACCGGTAACAGCATCGCGGCAGCATTTTTTGCGTTTCGATCTGCCCAATACGTACAGGCGTTTGATTGCTGCCGGTATCACCGATGAATATTCGATGGGTTATGGTACCATCAATGGTTTCAGGGCATCGGTTGCCACACCTTATTACTGGTTTGATTTAAAAAATGAAAGCAAAACGGCGCTGCGTATTCATCCGTTTTGCTTTATGGATGCCAATGCATATTACGAGGAAAAAATCTCGCATACTGACGCTTTTCAGGAGATGATGCAGTTTTATGAGGTCATTCGTTCTGTGAACGGAACAATGATCACCGTCTGGCACAACAGCTTTTTAGGCATCGATCCGGCATTTGAGGGCTGGCGGGATGTTTACGAGCAGTTTAACCTTCGTATCAGCGAATAGATGGCCTGGGGAGTGAATGGTTGATTGTGAATGGTGAATAAGAATTCTTTTACCGCAGCCTGTCTGGCTATAAATTGAAGACGTGGGGCAAGCACGATTGACACTTCATGCTTCACGTTTTGCCTGTTTGTTCACCATAAATACGCCCAGCAACGTTATCAACACGCCGGCAACAATAGCACCTGTGATTTTTTCTTCAAACAAAACGGCACCGGCGAGAAACGCCACCATCGGGTTAATGTAAGCATAGAGTGAAGCCTGCTCCGTTGGCAGGTTTTGCAGTGCATACAGGTAAGCTATAAAGGAAATCACGGATCCAAACAGCACGAGGTAAAGAATGGCAGCCCACGACTGCCAGGGAATTGCTGAAAAAGCAACGCTGTTATTGGTGGCACTGGCAATGAGGTAGAGCAGCGGACCCGAAATGATCATTTGCAGCCCCAGGGCAAAATACGGGTTAAAGCGAAGTGCATGTTCCTTGGTGTACAGCGTGCCAAAAGCCCACGACCAGGTAGAAAGCAGGGAAAGAAAAATGCCGAAACGAAACTCTGCGTTGAAGAAGTCGTGCAGGTGTTCATAAAAGATAACGCATATGCCGGTAAAGCCCAGCACCAGCCCAATCACTGTTCCCCGTTTCATATTGGCACGGGTGCCCCAAAAGCCAATGAGCACCAGCCACAAAGGAAAGATGGCTCCGATAATAGAGCCCAACCCTGCTGAAATGTATTTCACGCCCCAGGTAGAAAGTCCATTGCTAAGCATGAAATTCAGAATGCTTAAAACAAAGATGGGCCCCCATTCTTTGCCTTTTGGAAAACCGGTTCCCCGGAAAAGAAAATAAAGCACATAAATAAGGCCGCCCAGCGTTTGCCGGATGCCCGCCAGTTGCAGGGCTGGCATGTGCCGTACACCTTCCTTGGAAGCAATCCAGGTAGTGCCCCAGAAAAGACATACCACTCCCAGCGCAAACAGGGCTTTTGTTTTGGTGCCCCGCTGCATAAAGTTGAATGGATTGAGCAAAGCAGCCTGGCGGGTAAATGCCACCGCTCCGTTCAATGCATCGCTGACTTTTGGAAAAGAAAAAATGAATTTTCTGCGCATGATCCCCACTCCGTTTTCGCCCCGCAAAGAAAAGAAGAATCGCTAATGCGTTCTGCAAAATGAAGGATGAGTGGTTAGTTCAGCCTGTCGTAATTAATTAAATGAATGGCAATGACGCTGAGACAACAGGAATACATTTCAATCTCTTCGCATAACCATGCATCACGCTTAGTAGTCAATTTTTGTTTGCGAAGAATTGCCGCCACCGCCACCCAGGTTATCAACAAAGGCGGCCGTGCCAAGCGCAATCACAACAATAATCAGTCCTACCATAAACACCGTATACGCAATGCGCAGGTAGCGGTATTTGCGTGCCAGCACCACACCGAGATAATAAATATCCATCATCATGGTGTTATACAGGTATTCTTTGTCCCGGATCATCTGGTTCATACCCCACTGGTAATCTTCCAGCTGCATACGGTGAAAATTGCCAAAAAAGAGCAGGTTTGTTTTTTTATTGCGAATGTCTTCTTCCGTAAACCGTCCGCTGTTGATAGAAGGACGTGTGGCCAAAATGGCAAACGTTACGCAAACCAGACAGGTAAGCACCAGCATTACCGTTGGTATAATGTATTCTTCGTTGCCTGCTGCAATAATGCGCGGCAATCCGTACGACACTGCAACCGAGAGAATAATTGAATTCACTGTGATCAGAATATGTGCTTTGCTGTCGGCCATGCCACTTAACTCAATATGGTTATTGGACGTGGTGCGAAACATGGTTTGTATGCCCCGCTCCGCATTTTTCTGATCCTGCGCACTGATGGCTTCTACTTCTGTGAGGTAGGGAAAAACTTTCTCCGGTTCCGCCGTTGCCGTTTCTTTTTTATCCGTTTTCTTTTTGGTAAACAGCGCCAGGTTATTTTGTTTTTTCGGTTCCAGGAATTCCTGGCCGTAATCCGTAAAATAGCGGTGGCTTGTCAAAAACTGAATGTTGCTTTTGCGCCATTCTTTTTTGTCGATCTTGTGCCCAAGCATGCTTTCTCTTTCCTGCTTCAGCAACTGGTTGCGGGCTTTGAAATCTTCTGTGGAAAGGTGAAAAAGGTCAGCATCGCACAGAATTTTTTCAATCAGGCTTACCGGCGACTGCGGCATTTTAGTGGCCTGTATACAGGAAGCAACGCGTTGAATGGTGGTATCATCTACCTGGTGACCTGTCAGGAACTGGGTAGCAATATGTACACTCACATCTTCATGTCCTTCGGCACGGCCGGCAGAATAACCGGTATCGTGAAACCAGGCTGCCAGCATCAGCACCAACCGGTCTTCGTCGTGCAATTGATAGTGATTTGCCATATGGCTGCAGGCTTCCACCACATCCTCCGTATGTTCCAGACTATGAAAAACAAATTCCGGATTTACTTTGTGTTGAAATACATCTGTAACGTAGGCCCGGGCTGCGCCCAACAAATGGCTGTTCGTTTCATTCATGGTACTTGGTGCATTGTTTGATAAGTAAAAGTAACAAATGCGTAAAATGTTATTTCAAAAGAAATGCCTGCCTGCCTGGCTCTTGTTTTTCGTTTGTACGCTGCTGTTTGTTGCAGGATGTAAACAAAAAGGAACTTCACCTCCCGATTATGATTTGGGAAGCCCGCAAACCACCCTGCTGGGAAGCACCCTCAACGAAATTTCAGGCATCTGTTATTTTAGTGCGAAAGACAGCACCCTGCTGGGTATTGTCGATAGCAAAGAGAAAGTGTTTATGCTGAATATGCGTACAGCAAAACTAACAGATTACACGGTCGATGTTGTACCGAAGAACAGCGATCTTGAAGATATCGTACGGGTAGATACTTCCCTTTTTCTTTTAATGAGCAAAGGCATCATACAGGAAGTGCCAGACGGTGCAAAAGACACCACTAATATCAAAATTTACAATCTCGGCCTGGAGGGTAAAAATGATTTTGAAACGATGTATTACGATTCGGCGGCAAAGTCGCTTGTAATCATGTGCAAAAATTGCGCCCATGAGAAAGGAGAGGGCTTTCGCACAGCCTATCGCTTTGACCTGGCCAGCCGCTCGTTCGATTCCTCGGAGTTTTATACCATTGATAAGGAAGAAGTGGGAAAGCTGGTAAATGACGCCAATGCTAAATTTGATCCGTCGGCTGCTGCCATTCATCCCATCAACAAACGGCTGTACATTCTTTCTTCAGCCGGCAACCTGCTGGTAGTAGCCACAGTGCAGGGTGAGGTGTTGGAAGCCTACAACCTGAACCCGGATGTCTTTCCGCAGGCCGAGGGCATTGCTTTTGCACCAAATGGCGATATGTTCATTACAAATGAGAAAAAGCATGGCGAGCCCACGTTACTCCGTTTCCCCTATAAGCAACAAAAAAGCAAAAAATAGTGTGATGAAAAGCCTCTTGTTTTGCGTGTTGACCCTGGTAACAACCACCTGCCTGGCACAGACCGACACTCTTACACAACGCATTTTTTTAATAGGAGATGCCGGTGAAATATTTGCCGATGGCCGCCACCCCGTTATTGACTGGCTGCAGAAAAATGTTGACTGGAATGATGAGCGAAACAGTGCCATTTACCTGGGCGATAATATTTATCCCCTTGGCTTGCCCATGAGGGGAGAGCAGGATTATGAAGGCGCTAAACAGATTATTGATTACCTGGTAAAACCGTACATTGGAAAAAAAGGAAAAGCTTATTTCGTTCCGGGTAATCACGATTGGGAGAATGGAAAGATTGGTGGTTGGCAACGCATTCGCAACCAGCACAATTATATCAACGGGTTGGGTCAGAATAATATCCAGTCGCTGCCAACAGAAGGCTGCCCCGGACCCATTGCCATAGACTTCAACGATCAGGTAGCTGTTGTTTTTATCGACAGTCAATGGTTTTTATATCTTCACGAAAAGCCGGGACTGAGCTCAACTTGCAATAGCCGTACTGTAGAAGAGTTTGCCACTGAACTGCAGGAAATCGTGGCTCAGCACCAAAACCAATTACTGCTGATTGTTAACCACCATCCCATTTATTCGTTTGGACCACATGGTGGCGATTATACCTGGAAAGAACATCTTTTTCCCCTAACCGCATTAAACAAGAATCTTTGGATTCCGCTGCCTGTGCTAGGCTCTATTTATCCCATCGCCCGTGGCGTGTTTGGCAACCTGCAGGATATCAAACACCCTTTATATCAAACGATGGCCGAAGTGCTGGAATCAGCTATCCGTAAACATCCAAATGCTATCATTGCTTCGGGTCACGATCACAGCCTGCAATTCATCCGACGTGTGATTCAAAAGGATACCATATACCAGATTGTGAGCGGATCGGGTGCTAAAATCAGCCGGATAAAAGAAAACAAGGAAGGAGACCTGCTTTTCCAGGACCTTATGTATGGCTTTTCAACGCTGGAAGTGTACAAAAGCGGACGAGCCGTAACTAAGTTTTATAACCTGAACAGTAAAGACCTTTCAGATACTACCTGGAGCCGGAACCTGGAATCCATTACAGCACCGCCTACTCTTATTTCAAAAGACAGCATACCAGTTCTGCCGGATTCAGTGACAGTTGCGGCTAATCCTACTCTGGCATCAAAAGGAATGCGTGATTTTTTCCTGGGAAGAAATTACCGTGCTGAATGGACAACCCCTGTTACCGCACCGGTACTGGATATTGGAAAAGAATCAGGTGGTCTGAAACCGACCAAACAAGGTGGTGGCAAGCAAACCCGCTCGTTACGTGTGGCAGATGCCAGCGGAAAAGAATGGTCGCTCCGGTCTGTTGAAAAGTTTCCGGAAGCCGCTATCCCGCCAGACCTGCGGCAAACCTTTGTGCAGGACCTGGTGAACCAGGGCATCTCTGCATCCTACCCTTTTGGCAGCCTTTCGGTAGAGCCGTTGGCAAGGGCTGCAGGGGTCCCCTATCATCGTAAAAAGCTGGTCTATATTCCTGATGACCCGCGGCTGGGACGCTTTCGGCCAACCTTTAAGAATACGCTGGCTATTATGGAAGAGCGGGAGCCGCAAGGAATTACCAAAACCGACAACACAGATGAAGTGGTGTTGAAACTGGCAAAAGACAACGATGATCACATTGACCAGGTTGCTGTTTTGAAAGCCCGCCTGCTGGATAATTTTTACATGGATTTTGACCGTCATGAAGGGCAGTGGGATTGGGCAACACGGGACACCGGCAAAGGGAAAATTTATTTTCCCATTCCGAAAGACCAGGACCAGGTGTTCTTTGTGAATCAGGGTGTCATTCCGTACTTTGTAAAAAGGCCGTGGCTAGTGCCGGAAGTCCAGGGTTTTGAAAAGAGTGCCGACAACATCAACACGTTCAACCGGCCTGCCCGCAATTTCGATCGCTTCTTCCTGAATGAACTTGACAGGGAAACCTGGAGCAACCAGATCGATACCTTCCTGAGCCGCATGACGGATGCTGTTATAGAAGAAGCGCTGATGCGGCAGCCGAGAGAGGTGAGGGGTTTTCATTATGATGAGATTGCAAATACGCTAAAAGAGCGTCGTAAGCATTTCAAGTCCGATATGATGAAATACTACGATTTTCTGTCGGAAGAAGTGAATATTGTCGGCACCAACCAGCGGGAGCTTTTTGTGATTGATAAACTGGAAGGTGGCAAGGTGCATGTTAAGGTAAACAAGATCGATACAAACGGTGCCATTGCCACCCGGGTATACGAAAGAACCTTTGATGAAAACGTCACCCGTCAATTAATGATCTATGGCCTGGAATCCAAGGACAGCTTTGTTGTAAGGGGTGGTGCCACCAGCATTAAAATGCGCATCATTGGCGGCCCCGGCGATGATCACTTCCGTAACGAAAGCAACGCAGGAAGACAGATAAGAGTGTATGATGTAAGCTTTGAAAACAACACGTTTGAGGGCAACCTGTCGGGCTTTATACAGCGGGTAAGCGGCAATCCCCGAAACAATGAATACAGTCGTATTTTTTACCGCTATGGTTATGTTAAGCCAAGTTTGTTTGCAGCCTATAACATTGATGACGGTGTGTTCCTGGGCGGTCGTCTGGAGGTACTGACACATGGTTTCCGAAAAGAGCCTTTCAGCCAGCGGCATGTGATTACCGTTGGCCATGCGCTGCGGACTTCCTCGTATTTGTTTAACTATGCCGGAGATTTTACGAGAGCTGTTGGCATCAATGACCTGCTGATACGGGGCGACTTACGTGCACCCGTAAACGTAACGAACTTCTTTGGTATTGGTAACAATACTACGTACAACCGCGATCGTGCCGGCAACCGGCTGCAGTACTACCGGGCACGGTACAACATCGGCAATTTATCAGTGATGCTCCGGCGCCACCTGCAGTCGTGGATGCGTATCAGTTATGGTCCTACATTCCAGTACTTTCATATTCACCGCGATGAGAATGCCGATAAATTTTTGGGGAAAGAACCCTTGCAGTTTGTAGATGAAAACACCTTGTACAATCACAAGTCGTTTATTGGCGGGGAGTTCCGTCTTGACATCAACTCAAAGAACAGCGAAAATCTTCCCACCCGTGGTTTTAAAATGGATGCTGGCGCCAAACAATTATTTGGGCTGAATACATACAGTAACCGGCTGACACAATTGTTTTTTGACATGAGTGTATTTGCCTCTTTTACGCCGCGTTCAATTGCCGTATATGCAGCACGATTAGGCTGGGCAAAAAACCTGGGTGCTTATGATATTCCGCAGGCGCAGTACCTCAGTGGTACCGAGAACCTGCGTGGATATCGTCGCAACCGCTTTGCCGGCCGTGAGGTATTGTACAACAACCTTGAACTGCGTATCCGGGTAGCCGAATTCAGCACCTATCTTTTCCCGGGTTCATTGGGTTTGTTATTCTTTAATGATGTGGGTCGGGTATGGGTCGATGAAGAGCAGTCGCGCCGCTGGCATCACGGGTATGGCGCCGGCATCTGGATTGCACCAATCAAACGATGGGTGGTAACGGCGTCTGTGGCCCGTTCCAAAGAAGAAAGCCTTCTTCCATATGTAAGTGTTGGCTTCCGTTTTTAAAAGTTTATCAAAAGCTGTGAAGGAGGGAAAGCCTCTCCATTTTTTGTACTTAAACAAAATATAAAGTTGGTTTTCTGTAGCATTGGTTTCAGTTGCTGGCACAGTTTGGGCTATTAGCAAAGCGATAATGATTTCTTACCCGTAAAAACAAACCTATGCGTCAGTTATCTACCTTCTCTGCCCTTGCTATTTCCATGTTGCTTGTTTTTAGCAGTTGTCAAAAATCAGATGTTATCAGGGATGAAAGAAGCCTGGATGGAACCTGGCTGGTTACTGGCATCCGTTCGGACAGGGCCTATGATTTTGACGGCGATGGCCGTACCGAAACAGACATATATGGTGGCTATAATTCCTGCCAGCGGGATATTGTAATTGTTTTCAATGATGATGGTTATGGCCGCATGCGGCAAGGCTGTAATGCATATTGGGAAAACATTACCTGGCGCCTTTCCAACAACAACCGGCAACTGGATATCCAATTACCCGGCGACCAGTTGAACCTTGCTATTTCGCAATTTGATACGTATACCATTCGCGGTGTTGACCAGGTGTTCATCGACGGCAGCAGCTTTCAGATTACGTATACCCTGCAACGGCAGTAACCCGTTACTCAAACGTTTTTAGCTGGTACGAATGAGACGTATAGCGGTTACTTGTATACGTTATTAGCGCTTCGCCAACTGTTCTTTACCCAGTTTGGTATAGGCCTCCTTCTGGGGCAATGTTTCCGTTTCAAACAATACATCTACCCGAACGGCTTTCAGGCCGCTGATGCCTTGTGTGTCTTCCAGGTCAAAGTGCTCAATGTTATCGCCAAGCAGTTTTTCTGCCTGCAGAAATTCAATGTACTCAAGGTATTCCATTAGCTCCTTGTGCTGCGAATATACAACGGCTATTTTGCCGGGTTGTGTCAGCCGCTCTTCCGAATCGCGGATGTGCACTTTGTCGATACGTTTTTTGATGATTTCATAACGGATGTTATAGGCGCCATCCACGTCAAACTTGCGTTCCTTTCTGCGGAAAGAAATTGTAAGCGGAATGGAATGCGCCAGGATAAGCTGCGTGGTTTGCAGGGTTAGCGGCAGGCGTTTTTCCAGGGCATGCGTAAGCCGGGCTGCTTTGGTTAAAAAGGAAAGCTGCCACAGCTTTAAATTACGCACATATATATCGCTGAAGGCGATGTGTGGCGTCAGCGACTGGCCAATATAAATATTGAATTCAACACCATCGGTGATATAACGTTCAAAATAGTGCGGGTACACTTCCTGCACGGCCTTTTGTTCCTGGTCAATTAAGCGATCCAGTGCATCGTTGATGCGGGTGATGCTTTCCTCGTACTGCTTGCGGTGATGATAGATAATTTTCCGTGTAGGATCCAGTGCAGTGAAATAATCGTTGATCACCTTTTTCAGTTCCGGTTTCAGTTGTAACAGGTTTTGAAACACAGCATCCAGGTGTATCTGCAAAAAATCATAGATCTGCATTTCATCATCCGACAGCAGGGTGTCTGATGCCGCGTTGATGTATTTGTCAATGCGGAATTGCGTTTCCTTCAGGATGGGGAAGTCAACTATTTTGCAGGCTTTCTTCAGCACTTCGCCGGCAATTGTTAATTGCTCCAACAGGTCCAGTTGTATAGCATTGCTTCGCTCAACGGAAGAGTTGCGGACATCAATTGATCCATACAGCGGGTACACATCCTTGAACGAAATGGCCGGCATTTTGGCCATTTCAGATGTTTGCCGGTGCTGCAGGTAATGAAAGGCGGCTTCGGTAAACTTCCATTCTACTGCCGGCTGGATGGCCGTAAAATGTTCCTTGATGGTTTTGTCGATCTGCATCTGCAGACTTTCATTGGTTTTCTTCAGCGCCAGCGTAAACAGTTCAATAGCCGGTATAATGCGGCTAACATGCTGGTACTGCAGTTTGCCAGCCTGATCGCTCATTATTTCCAGCAAGCCAATGAGGCTGCCGTCCTCGCATTTCAGCGGGCAAAGCAGCAGGCTACTGGCACCAAGATTCAGGTAAATCTTCAGCAATTCATTATGCCTTGTATTGTGCGTACTCAGCGTTTGATGCAGAATCGGTTGGGTTGTATGCTGGAACACCTCCTGGCATAGGTCACTGATCTCGTCCTTTCGGTGAATAACATCGTTGTTTTTGAACAGCAAACTGTTTCGGTAGTGCGTTTCTGTATAGAGGTAATAATTGTTCTTTTTGAAGAAAGGAGTAATACCGATTTTCACATTGCGCAAGCGGATAAGGCTTTGCACATGGTGTTCCAGTTCGTCGTACACTTCCACATTACTAAATGCATTGATGTTAAGCAGTGCATTTTTGATCTCGTTCGTGATCTGTGCCTGTGTTACATCGGCAACATCAATTACCACCAGTCCCTGGAACTGGAAGTTCTCCAGGGGCAACAGTTCCCGCAGTTCATCAATCTCCAGGGTCCGGTAAGGGGAAAAACCGGCCGGCAATTCAAAATCTTTGTTGATGCACTGTACATCCACAAACTCAGCGTTCAGGTTCAGCTCAAAATATTTGGTAAGGTTGTTATCCTCATCCGGGAATGCGTGAACCGAAGTGGCAGTCAACGGCATTGATGCCGCGTATAGTTTGCGCAGGATCACATTATAAGCAAGCGATAAACTGGCTTTGGTGATATCCACCGTTGTACGCCGGTCAGGAACATTGATGGTGGTGCCACCCTTTAAAAAATAGCGTTTAAAGCCTGGTGAAGCATATATGGTTTCGGAACTGAAAGGAAATGTAATGGCATACATGCCCTGGTTAGACGAAATGGAAGGAGGAAAAATTGTGGCCAGCAACGCTTCTACCAGGGCTTCGTGCCGGCGAAGCATCTCAGTGTCAATGCTGGGCTGTAGTAATTCGGGCTGCGCTTCTATTTCGGTTAACAGGTCCTGGTAAAGCTTTTTCGCACCGGGTTTATCTTCATTAACCATCCGCTTAATTACGGTTACCAGAGGCAGGATGGACAGAACAGAATTAAATCCGGTATATGTGTTTTCAACAGATGTCATTTATCGGTACTGAAATTATACAGTTACCTATTCAACCTCTACGCCAAATTTGATTTCTACCCTAAGTTCAGGATAAAATGGGAAAGATTTGAGAAACAAGGCAGGATCAGGAGCCTTTGGTTGCTTTTGAAACGACGGTTTGGTAGTATTTGCAAACCGGCCGCAAGCCGCATTCCCCACATTTGGGGTTACGGGCTACACAAATGTACCGGCCGTGCAGAATAAGCCAGTGGTGAAAGATGTAGACCAGGTCTTTTGGAATGAATTTGATGAGCTGCAGTTCGGTTTGCAGGGGATTTTTTGCGCCAACGGTAAGGCCAATCCGGGCCGAAACACGAAAAACATGGGTATCCACCGCCATATTGGGCTGCTTGTCAACAACGGAGGTGATTACATTGGCCGTTTTGCGCCCTACACCAGGCAACTGCACCAGTTCTTCCACCGTCATGGGGATTTCGCCGCCAAAACGTTCCACTACCATGTTGGCCATGCCAATCAGGTGGCGGCTTTTGTTGCCAGGAAATGAAATGCTTCTGATCAAGTCAAACACATCATCATACTCGGCTCTAGCCAGGGAAGGAATATCGGGGTAACGGCGAAAAAATGCAGGCGTTACCATATTTACCCGCTTATCGGTGCATTGGGCCGATAGGATAACCGCAACCAATAGTTCATAGGTGTTGCTAAAGTTAAGCTCGGTCTCAGCATTGGGCATGGCTTGCTGAAAATAAGCCACGCAGGCCTCAAATCGTTCTTTACGGGTCATAGGCCGCTAAGGTAAGCAGGGGATATGTACACTTGACAACCAGCAATTTGCACCGGGCAAACGGCAACAAGAAAAACAGTAGAAAAGGATAAGTTTGTTAACTGGTTTTTACCGTTTGCTGGGCTGCTGCGTGTTTTAAAACAGCCAGAACCGTTTCGGTACGGGGAGAGACGGTAAGATTATTGAGACGTTCCTGTGCAGCTTTCATTACGGCCAGTTTTTCGCGGAGTGTCCAATCATTCTGCAACGCTTCTTCAATTGCGGCCGTTTGTTGAGTGGAGGTTTCTTTGTACAGATACAAGAGCAGATCCTCCGGCGTAAAATTGTGCATAAGCTTTCTTATAACTAGGTGGTGAGCAGGTTTTGCTTTTATGCTATTTTAAACGCAGAAAGAAAATGCTTATTGTGCGGAACGGCTGAATTTACTTTTCTTCAGCAGGCACAATGATAAACAGGTCTTCGTTTTCCCGCTTCATATGATACCTTTCACGGGCAAATTTTTCAATAGCCGCCGCATTGGACTGAATATCCCTCGAAAACTTTTTGCTTTCTTCGATCTTTTGCGAAAAATAAGTTTTATTGTCTTCAATCTCAGCGAGTTCATTGCTCCGCTGCAGTTGGGTGAATATGTCGTTTTTATCGAAGAAAAGCATCCAAACGGCAAATACCGACAGCGTAAACAGGTACTTGTTACGCAGGAAAGATGGAATGAAAGAAAGGAAATTCATATGAGATCAGATAACAGATGGTAGATGACTGATGATGGTGGTAAAACTATAAAAAAATGATGACAGATGGAAGGTGACAGGAATTATTCCTTGCCGGTCACCTTCCATCTGTCATCTATCTGACTTCTCTTATTTTCCAAACTTCAGCTTCGAACCGGGATAATAAGCCGAGGCTCCCAGCAGTTCCTCGATGCGGATCAACTGGTTGTACTTGGCCATCCGGTCGGAGCGGCTGGCAGAGCCGGTTTTGATTTGTCCGCAGTTCAGGGCCACAGCCAGATCGGCGATGGTGCTGTCCTCCGTTTCGCCGGAGCGGTGGCTCATAATGGTGTTGTAGCCGGCATGCTGCGCCATGGTCACGGCATTGATGGTTTCAGTAAGCGTACCGATCTGGTTTACTTTTACCAGCAGACCATTGGCAATGTCTCTTTCGATTCCTTGCGACAGCCGGGTTACATTGGTTACAAACAAATCATCGCCCACTAATTGCACACGTTTGCCCAAGGTTTCTGTCAGTGCTTTCCATCCTTCCCAATCATCTTCTGCCATGCCATCCTCAATGGAGGCAATCGGGTATTGATTGGCCCAGTTCTCCCAGAATTTCACCAGCTCATCTGAGCTCAGGGTTTTGCCGTCACTTTTATGAAACGTGTATTTGCCATTTTTGTATAATTCGCTGTTAGCGGCATCCATGGCAATAAAAATCTGCGAGCCTGCCTTGTAACCGGCTGCATTGATGGCTTCCATTACCGTGTCAATCGCTTCTTCATTAGAGCCGATGTTGGGTGCAAAGCCGCCTTCGTCGCCTACATTGGTGCTGTAGCCTTTTTTCTTGAGTACGGTCTTCAGGGCATGGAAGATCTCTACACCCCAACGCAATCCTTCGCTGAACGATGAAGCACCCACAGGCATCACCATAAATTCCTGGAAGTCAATCTTATTATCGGCATGGGCACCGCCGTTCAGGATGTTCATCATGGGCACTGGCAATGTTTTGGCGTTGGTGCCACCTACATAGCGAAACAGGGGCAGGCCGGCTTCTTCTGCAGCCGCCTTGGCAATGGCCATGCTCACAGCCAGGATAGCATTAGCACCTAGTTTGCTTTTATTCTCCGTGCCATCTAACTGGATCATCAGTTGGTCGATGCCGGTTTGGTCGGCTACATCGTAACCTACCAGTTCCGGGGCAATAATATCATTGACATTTTTTACAGCGTTCAATACACCCTTTCCTACATAGATGCTTTTATCGGCATCACGCAGTTCAACGGCTTCGTGTACACCGGTGCTTGCACCGCTTGGTACGGCAGCACGGCCCATGGCTCCATCGTCGGTAATAACATCTACTTCTACTGTTGGATTTCCGCGGCTGTCGAGAATCTGCCGGGCAAAAATTTCGGCTATGTAACTCATTTCTTTGTTGGTTTTAGGATTACTTATTCGTTGTTGTTTGTTGCTGTATTACTGGCTTGGGCCGTGTTGCCGGCTGTCAGTGTTCTGAACACTTCTTCCAGCGACTGGCTTTCGGTCTGCAAAGAAACAATATCGAGGTTATTTTCCCTTTCTAATTTTTTGAGCTCATTACGAACTGTGTCCGGTTCGGCGGTTTCAATCATCCACGTCTGCGTGTCTACTTTGTTTACGGTTTTTACCCCCGCCAGGTGGCGCAGCCATTCGGCTTCCAGTGCCTCTTTGAATTGCACCCGAACGATATTGGTGGTAGAACGTTGTTGCAGGCTGGAAAGCTTGTCGTCGGCTACAATCTTTCCGCGGTTGATAATAATCACCCGGTCGCAGATGGCTTCTACTTCCTGTAAAATATGCGAAGAAAACAGCACCAATTTATCGCGGCCCTGTTCTTTAATCACGTTCCGGATCTCTACAATCTGGTTGGGATCCAGACCGCTTGTCGGTTCATCCAGGATCAGCACTTCGGGGTTGTGCAGCAACGCAGCGGCAAGCCCTACCCGCTGTTTATAACCTTTGGAAAGCTGCCCGATCTTTTTGGCCTTTTCCCTTGTCAGCCCTACTTGTTCTACTACATGGCTGATCGCCTGCTGCTTGTTGGCAACATGATGTACATCGGCCATAAATTCCAGGTATTCTTTGATGTACATATCATAATAAAGCGCATTGGATTCCGGCAGGTAACCAATCTTTTTCTTGGCAGTTTGGGGGTCTTTGATCACATCCACACCGCTTACTGAAATGGCGCCGCTATCAGGTGCCAGGTAGCCCGTGATCATTTTCATGGTGGTGCTTTTTCCCGCGCCATTCGGCCCCAGAAAACCTACAATCTCGCCCTTGTTTACCATGAAAGAGATGGCATCAACAGCTTTTTGCTCACCATATGTCTTCGTTAGGTTTTTTACAGTAATGGACATGGATCAAAGGTAATATGGAGATGTGATGAAGTGCGGATAAAAAGAACCCTCAATTCGCATATCCGCATATCTGCTAATCCGCATATCGATCATACTCGCCTTTCCACGCATACCAGCCAAACACGGTAAGGCCAATAGCGATGGGGGTAAAAATGGCAATGATGATGATCCAGGGGAGAGGCTTATTAATGTCGTCTGTGCCGTTGGGATTGATGTTGTTGATGGCACCCCAAATTAAAACGGCAATAGCGATGGGTCCCAGTACCATCCAGATTAATCCCAAAAAGCGTTTCAGTTGATTCATGCTAAAATCTTTTTACCGTGAAGCTGTTATTATACTTTCTGTGTTTTTGGCGCTCATTCCGATTCATTGCTTTCGGTTTTATTGGAGAGATACAAGGTTCCAATAATAAAGCTGAGTGCTGCTATACCAATCGGATACCAAAGCCCCGAAAGATGATCGGTACCCTTGATGGTGGTGATCAGCGTAGCAATAAACGGCACCAGCCCGCCAAATACACCGTTGCCAATATGATAGGGCAGCGACATTGATGTGTAACGGATTTTAGTAGGAAACAACTCTACCAGGAAAGCGGCAATAGGGCCATAGACCATTGTGACAAACAGAACCATTGCGAAGATCAGTGCGATCATCTGCCATTTATCGGCTTCACTAAGTGTGACTTCGTTTTTGATTTTAGGCTCTCCCGCCGTTTGGGTAGCCGTTGTTTTTAACCGGCTGCCGTCTTCAAAATCTTTAATCACGGTGGTTACAGCGGCTTGTAAGGTAGCATTGTTGGCAGTAGCGGACGTAGTGGCTGCAATGTTCTTATGTGTTACATCTGAAAGCGTGTATAAGCGGTCGAAGATGGGGCGGTAGAATAAGACGCCGAGTAACATACCAATCATCATGATGTTTTTTCGCCCCCATTTATCTGAAAGACTGCCAAACAACACAAAGAAAGGTGTGGCTATCGCCAGTGCAATCAGGATGATGGTATTTGCCTGTTCGTACTCCAGGTTGCATTTGCTGAGAAGAAAGGTCTGCGCATAAAACTGGCCCGTGTACCAGATCACCCCTTGTCCCATGGTAACGCCAAAAAGGGCCAGCAGCACCATCTTGAAGTTGGACTTGTTACCAAAACTTTCTTTCAAAGGGTTTTTCGAAGTTTTGCCTTCACCTTTCAACTTGGCAAACAGGGGCGACTCCTGCATGCGCAGGCGGATAAAAATGGAAACACCCACCAGTAATATGGAAAGAAGGAACGGATAACGCCAGCCATCGCCATTGGTAAATTCATCCACGCCAACAATGCGGCGGATAGAAAGAATAACACCTAGCGAAAGAAACAATCCTAACGTAGCTGTGGTTTGTATCCAGCTGGTGTAAAAGCCACGTCTATTCGCCGGGGAATGTTCGGCCACGTAGGTAGCCGCGCCGCCATATTCACCGCCGAGTGCAAGACCTTGCAACAGCCGGAGAATGAGAACAAGGAAAGGTGCCCATGCACCAATGGTGGCATAGGAGGGAATGCAGCCAATCAGGAAGGTCGATAAGCCCATCAGGACCAGCGTCAGGAGAAAGGTGTACTTCCGCCCAATAAGATCGCCAAGCCTGCCAAACACCAGCGCACCAAAAGGCCGTACAATAAAGCCGGCGGCAAACGTGGCTAATGTGGACAGCAGTGCTGCGGTTGGATTTTCAGCGGGAAAAAACTTGGCTGCGATGATGGTGGATAAACTGCCGAAAATGTAAAAGTCGTACCATTCAATGAGTGTGCCTACGGAAGATGCGGTGATGACCTTCCAGATACCTTTGGGTGATGCCATGCAGTGGGTTGGGTTCTTTAACTTTAAAACTTAAAAAGAGAAAGATAACATGTTCGGTTCATATCAAAAACAATCCCCGCACCGGGCGGGGATTGTTTTTGATTAAAAATCAAAGAAATCATCAAGAAAGCCTTTCTTTTTTTTATGCTTGTAATAAGGATCATTATACCGCTTGTCGCCATAGTAACGATCCTTCTTATAATAATCATCGTCATATGGCCTTTGCTGGAATGGCTGATTGGGCTGTGAAGGCTGGCTTTGTTGACCACCGGGCTGGCTTTGCTCCGGCCCTGAATAAAACGCATTGGAGCGTTCGATGATCTTATCGAGCTCTCCACGATCAAGCCAAACACCACGGCACTTTGGACAATAGTCAATCTCCACGCCATTCCTGTCAGTCATAACCAAGGTTTCATTACAATTGGGACAATTCATATAGAAGGGTTTTGAAATGAGTTCGTTATTTTGTTGACTTCAAACCATCAAACTCATAGATGGGATCAATATGTGTGCCCGCTTTCATTTCGAACACACGCTTGATCAGACCGTCTTTTAGCCCATATACCCATCCGTGCAGATCGGGCCGCTGCTCCCGCTGCCAGTAGCGTTGAATGATACTGGTTTTGGCCAAGTTGTTTACCTGCTCCTGTACATTCAGTTCCACCAGCCGGTTTGTGCGTTCTTCCTCATCTTTAATGGCTTCAATCTCGGATCGGTGATTGCGGATCACATCCTTGATATTACGCAACCACATATTGAGCACCGGCTTAAAATCTTGTTGGGTTGATGCCGCTTTAACGCCGCCACAGCCATAATGGCCGCAAACGATAATGTGTTTTACTTTCAGGTGTGCAACGGCATAATCCAAAACAGCCAACAGGTTCACATCTGTATGCACTACAAGGTTGGCAACGTTACGGTGAACAAAGATCTCACCGGGTTGCGTACCCGTAATTTCATTGGCTGGTACACGGCTGTCGCTGCAGCCAATCCATAAAAATTCAGGTTGTTGCAGGTGCGCTAACCGTTCAAAATACTCCGGGTCGTCCGCTATTTTTTCCTGTGCCCACGCTTTGTTCTCCAACAATAATTTTTCGTATGAATACATATTCTAGTTTTTCTTTTTTAAATAGCGAGGTTAAGCGCCGGCTGGAACTACATTTTTCTCGTGTGTACGAATAATGTCTGCTTCATCACGGTTGTTTTCAATCACCAATTGACTGAATCCGTGGTTGCGGAATGGACTCGTTTTAATCTCTACATAAATATTTTTCAACGGCGCATGGATCATGAAGTCCTCTATTACTTCA
This sequence comes from Flavisolibacter sp., assembly GCA_035998945.1. Lineage (GTDB taxonomy): Bacteria > Bacteroidota > Bacteroidia > Chitinophagales > Chitinophagaceae > Flavisolibacter. The sequence continues at coordinate 119,902 of DASYHD010000040.1, forward strand.
ATAATATCCTTATCAATAAAATCAGCGCGGCTGGTATCGATAATAACCGAAGAATTCTCAGGGATATCTTCCAGCTTGTTTTTTATGATTGGTTTGTTGAGAAACGATACGTCTTTCCGCAAACGAAAGAGATACTTGTTGTCATCATGTACAACAAATACAGATGAACGGAAATTGCTGCGCATCACAAAGAAGATTCCCACGCCAATACCTATGACCACGCCAACCAACAGGTCCGTCAATAGAATGGCCACAATGGTAATTACAAACGGGAAGAATTGGTCCCAGCCTTTTTTGTAGTGGGAAATAAAAAGAGCCGGTTTTGCCAGTTTATAGCCCGTGAAAATCAGCACGGCTGCCAGGGCTGCTTTCGGAATCAGGTTCAATATACCAGGAATCAGTGCCACACAGCTTAGGAGCAATGCACCATGCATGATGGTAGACATCTTTGATTTGGCTCCTGAATTTACGTTGGCCGATGAACGCACGATTACCGATGTCACCGGCAAACCACCAATCAGACCTGAAAGCATATTGCCGACACCCTGGGCCCGAAGTTCACGGTCTTTGTTGGTAACGCGTTGGTAGGGGTCCAGGTCATCTACGGCTTCAATGCTCAACAGGGTCTCTAAACTGGCAACAAGAGCCAGGGTAACACCTGTGATCCAAACATCTTTATTGGCAAATACACTAAAATCGGGGTGGGTGAAAAAAGAGAAAAATTCACCTGCTGATGAGGCCTGCGGTATTACCACAAGATGTTCCCCGGAAAGTGCATTACCGGTATTCATATTCTGCACTACCAGGTTGATACCCACACCAATCAAAACCACCAGCAGAGGAGCTGGAATCATCTTGATAAATCCTTTGCGGTTCGCTGTCAATTTTTCCCATATAAAATGAAAAGCAAGACAAACGCCTCCAATTAAAAATGCAACAGGCGTGATGTGTGCAAATCCGTTGAGAAAGTTAGCGAAGATATTGCCTTGCGCAGGAAGTGGAACATTCTCGTCAGTCTCAAAACGCGAATCATCGCCAAGAAGGTGAGGAAACTGGTTCAGGATAAGAATAAGGCCAATGGCTGCCAGCATGCCTTTGATCACTGCATTGGGTACATAGTCTCCAATAACACCTGCTTTTATAAAACCCAGGATTAACTGCAGGGCACCACAGATAACAACTGAAAACAAAAAGGCTTCAAACGATGGCATCTTTAAAATGGCTGCCGAAACAATGGCCGTTAAACCTGCTGCCGGACCACTCACACTTAACTGGGATCCGCTTAATGCACCCACAACAATACCACCCACAAAGCCGGCAATCAACCCGCTGAACAGAGGAGCCTGTGAGGCCAGCGCCACACCCAAACACAGTGGCAGAGCCACCAGGAACACAACTATAGACGACGGGATATCTGATCCCAGATTCTTGAAAAAGCTTTCACGCTTCATTGAAAATGATTTTAGGATAATAAGTAACGACTGAAGAAAAAATTCAACAGCAAGGCAATCACAATAAAAACGAAAGAGTATTATCCTATGACTTCGGGAGGCGGTATCAGTAGGTCGGGATGATAGGCGTGATAGAGATCAGCAGGATGGCACTTGTAATAGGATGACAGCGTAATAAAATTATGCTCTATCATATACAGGTTATGAAGGTATTCGGAAAGCAGGGAGGTGCCGCCTTCTGATTTTTCCTCATTGGTGTTTGCCAGCGGGTTAGTCGTATCAACTTCAGGTTCTTCTACACCTAAATTTTCAACCTGGCTATACAGTTGCTGACTTTCATTCACATAAGGAAGGCAGACTGTCAGCCACACCAGCGACAGCAACATAAAAATGCTGGAGAGTATGTGCTTCGGAGAATAAATCTGCGTCTTCTGAGTCATGAGTTGGCAAAAGTAAACGATACAGATTAGAAATTTAAATCCGATTTTATAAATAACCAGTATTCTAATGGTTTAAACGGGTGTTTAACTTTTTCGACCGAAAGAAATTTTTATCTCTGTCAAAATTTCTGCAAATTCGCGTGGCACATTTTCTGATGGTGCTTGCAAAAAAGATATTTCATGTCAAAATTCCTCCTGGCTATACTGCTTTGTTTTGCTACAGTTGCTGTAGTGGCACATGGAATTTTGGTTTATCAGGTTAATGCCACTGTTACATTAATTGCTGAAGAAGAAACACATGATCACCATTCTTCCGGCAAAGAAGTAAAGGACCTTAGTAAAGAAAAAATTTCGTTCTCTCCCGATTTTTATAAATACGCTTTTATTAAGAAGTTGCATTTATCTGCACTAAATAAATCATTTGCTTGCTCAAAAGGGTTTTATGACAAACCCTACAATCCTCCTGAAGCAATCTGATCATTTCATCCTTTTGTTTAGCTCATTCTGTTGAGCCCTTTTTCGCATTCTTTCATTCTTAAACATAGGTTTTATGAACAGATCATTGTTTGGTAATCTGAAATCAGATTTTTCTTCCAGCATTGTTGTCTTTCTGGTGGCTGTGCCCCTTTGTTTGGGTATTGCCCTGGCGTCCGGAGCGCCTTTTTTTTCGGGGCTGATCGCAGGTATGGTCGGCGGTATCGTTATTGGTACCTTGAGTAATTCTCAGTTGAGTGTTAGTGGTCCTGCCGCTGGTCTTACCGCCATTGTGCTGACTGCAATTACCAAGCTCGGTGCGTTTGAAATTTTTCTTTCCGCCGTGGTCATGGCGGGTGTCTTCCAGTTGATACTGGGCTTCATCAAGGCCGGTAGCATTGCCAACTATTTCCCTGGCAGTGTCATCAAAGGGATGCTTACCGGTATTGGTATTATTATTATCCTAAAACAAATCCCGCATGCCTTTGGATACGATAAGGATGCCGAAGGCAGCACGTCATTTTATAGCACGGAGGGAGGCTCCATTTTCACAGACCTGCTTGAGCCGTTTTCTAAAATTCACTATGGCGTTACTATCATTACAGTGGTATCATTGCTACTCCTGATCCTGTGGGAAAAGCCTTTTATGAAGAAGGCAAGGATCGTTCCCGGTGCACTGGTGGCTGTGGTGGTGAGTATTCTGCTCAACATGTTGTACAAAGCCTTTGCGCCAACGTTTGTGGTGCAGGGTGAACACCTGGTACAGATACCCGTGCCTTCAACAGCCAGTGAGTTTCTGGGGCTCTTTCAATTCCCGGATTTCTCCCGTGTTTTTTCCGGCGAAGTGATTCTTACCGGTGTTACACTGGCAGCCGTTGCTTCTATCGAAACGTTGTTGTGTATTGAAGCGGTGGATAAAATGGACCCTATGCGCCGTCTAACCAATCAGAACCGCGAGCTGAGAGCACAGGGTGTGGGTAATATTGTATCAGGTCTGATTGGTGGACTGCCGATTACTTCCGTGATTGTGCGTAGCACTGCTAACCTGAATGCAGGCGCCAAAACCAAGATGTCCACCATTCTTCATGGTGTGCTGATCCTGGTGTGTGTGATCGCCATTCCCGGTATCCTGAACATGATTCCATTAGGCGCATTGGCCGCTATTCTGCTGATGACAGGTTACAAGCTGGCCAAACCAGTCGTCTTCAAGCAAATGTTTGCCAATGGCAAATACCAGTGGATTCCGTTTTTGGTTACTGTAATTGCGGTTGTACGCCTTGACCTGCTGACGGGTGTCGGGCTGGGTTTGCTGGCAAGCATCATTGCTATTCTTTATGGTAACCTGAAAAATTCATACTACTTTCATAAGAAGCAGCACCATGATGGTGAGTTGATCCACATCCGTCTTTCTGAAGAGGTATCATTCCTCAACAAGGCAAGTATCAAACTTACACTGGAGCATTTGCCGGAAAACTCTACTGTACTGATTGATGCCACAGCAACACATTACATTGATTTTGATGTGCTGGAACTGATTAAGGAATTTAAAGATGTAAGGGCCCCGTTGAAAAATATCAAGTGTGAACTGGTGGGATTCCAGGAGAAATACAATATTACCAACACCCACAATGTGCAGTCCGAACCCATAAATGGCAACACCGATTCGTTTCCTGAAGGAAAAGCAAAACAAATTCTGACCACCCATTAACAAACCCAAAAAATAGAAACAATGAGAACACTTAACAAGGAGTTACAACAGTCAATTACCCCGTTACAGGCTTTGGAAATTTTAAAAGATGGCAACAAACGGTTTGTCAATAATCTGAAAGTTAACCGTAACCTGCTGGAGCAGGTGAACGATACCCGTGACGGGCAATGGCCATTTGCGGTAGTATTAAGCTGTATCGACAGCCGCACGTCGGCTGAACTGATTTTCGACCAGGGTCTGGGCGACATTTTCAGTGTGCGCATCGCTGGTAATATCATCAATGAAGACATCCTGGGGAGCATGGAGTTTGCCTGTAAAGTGGCAGGTTCCAAGTTTGTGGTGGTGTTGGGTCATACCAAATGCGGTGCGATCAAAGGTGCCTGCGATGGTGTTGAGATGGGTAATCTTTCTACTCTTCTTTCCAAAATTGAACCTGCGGTAAGTGCTGAAACCCAAACGAGGGAAAACCGCAATGCATCAAATAGTGAGTTTGTAGAGAATGTTGCCGAGATCAATGTCCGCCGTACAGTAGAACTGGTGCTGGCAAAGAGTCCTATTCTGGAAGAAATGGTAAGGAGTGGGCAGGTTGGCATTATTGGTGCCATGTATGATGTAACGACAGGTGAGGTAAAGTTTTATGATGATACCATGCAATTGCAGCAAGAGCAAAAGCAAAGCGCACAGTTGGCCGTTTAAACCTTTTGATTTAACAACAAAAAAGCCCTGCAAACATGCAGGGCTTTTTTGTTGCCTTTACCGTAAAGTACCGGCGGCCCAAAGCACACTGGCTCTTGCTTTTTGTTCTTTGCTTTGCAGTTCAATCAGTTTCTGTCTTGCTTCGATCGTTTTTTGCTCACGGCTGTTGATCAGGAAGAGCGAACTTTCGCCATTGAAAAAACGGATTTCTTCACCACGCTGTAATTGCTGGTAAGAAGCAATTGCCTTTTGCTGCAACTGTATCTGCTGCTGCAACTGCCGCCATTCATTGTAATACTGCCGTATTTTTATTTCGAGAGAAACACGCTTGGCTAGTTGCTGCAGTTCCGTTTGTTCTATTTTCAATTTTGCCTTGCGGTATTCGCCACGACCTTCCGAAAAGCGGAGCGGCACACCAATGGAAATACCATAACGGTAATTGTTCTGCAACCAGGGTGTGCTAAATGATTTTGTCAGATCGTGCGATTTATTCAACTGGTTATACTTCAGGTAAACAGAAGGTAGCAGGGACTGAAATTTCAACCGCCTTTCTACCTGTAAAGCTTCGAGCTTGAAACGGTATTGTTGCAGCTCCGGGTGTTGTTGTACTTGCTGCAGCAGCCGCTCGGGCTGTAATGCTTCGAGCATCACAGGAGAAACACCCTGTGGTACTATTGCCTGGGGCAACGTATAGGCCTCGCCGTTTTGTTGCCATAGAAACACTGATACGTCCAGTTGCGAGTTGGATACACCAAGATTTATCTCCTGCTCCATGATCTGAAACGACTGTAATTGTGCCAGAGCTTCTACCGTATCAATCGCCGGCCGTTCGCCGATCTGGTAAGCCGTTTTTACCAGCCGAAATCGTTCCACGGCATTGTTCACTGCCTGCCGGAAGAGGAGCTGTATCTGGTATTGCTGCCACCAGTTCCAGTAGGCTTTGGCAGCATCGTACAACAGGTCGTTGAGAATGGCACGCTGCTCCTGTTCGGATAAATCCTGAAAGATTTTAGCCTGTTGCAGATCGGCTCTCCGCCGGTCCATCAGCAGTCCTTTTGCCACCGGTACACTAAAGCCAAAATAGCTGCTGTTGCCTTTGGTATCAGGAGTAGATGTTCGCTGGCCGGAAAGGCTTTCAATGCCAGCAACTACTTCCACACCATACCAGGTAGAAATTTTTAATTCACTGATCTGGTGATCGTAATAGAGCAGGCCATCCAATTCCTTCCGGCTGATGCTGTTGCCGATCGTAGGATCAAAAGCGCCTCGTGCCGAGGTGACTTCGGCTTTGGCAATTTCCACACCGATGGCAGCCTGTTTTGCAATGGGATGATAGCTACTGACGGCACTTAAGTATTCCTCCAGCGACATTGTCTGTTGTGCCGCGGCGAAGACACTGCTGAGGAGAAAACTTAAACCTATGAATAAACGAATCATTTTTTAGCGCTTTGTGCTTCTTTTTTCAAGCTGTAATAATCGGGTGGGAAGGAGTTGATGTTACGCCAGATCTCGTACCATACCGGCACATCGTTCAGCAGGGCCAAGCCGTTAGCGCCGGTGCCCATCGTCAGCTCTTTCGGCCAGGGTTTTTGTCCCGGCTCTTCGGCCACTAATACACGAAATTGTCCGTTGGGACTGACATTTTTCTCCACTGCCACTACTCGGCCACTGAACGTACCCGAAGAAGCCTGTGGCCAGCCACTGAACACAATCGCAGGAAAGCCATCGAAGAGAAACATCACTCTTTGGCCTTGCTGCACCAGCGGAAGGTCCACCGGGCGCACAAACATTTCCACAGCATGTTGAATGTTTTTAGGAACAATGTGTACCAGCATTTCGCCTTCTTTTAGAATCTCCCCGATACCGGCCTTTTTCGCCTGTACAATCTGTCCATCCTGTGGTGCAATGACATAGTACATGTTGTTGCGGATACTGTAGGTGCTGTATTGGTTTTGTAACTTGGCTACCTCACCTTCACCCGTAGCAATCTCCGACATGGCCTGGAAACGGTCACCTTCAGCCTTTGCCATCTTTTCTGTGTACTCCTGCCGGGTGGCATTCATTTCCAGCCGCACAATGCCAAGTTCCTGGCGGGTGGCGAGATACTTGTTTTCGGCACTGATGCGTTTGGCCATGGAATTTTGATACGCCTGATTCCGCTGCTCCAGTTGAGTCAGCGATACCAGTCCACTGTCAAACATCTGGCGCTGGCGGTTGTATTGTTGCGTGGCAATACGAAAGTCATTGGCGGCTGCAACGGCCTCCATGCTGTCAGCTTCCAGCTTTACCTGCATCTGCCGGATTTTATTTTCCAGTTGCGAAAGTTTTAGTTGCAGCCCGCTTTCCAATGCACTGATCTGTGTTCCGGTAGCACCGGCCTTGTTGCGGTAATAATCAATCCCCTGTTGCTTGGCTGTAATCTGCTCCTGAGTTCTTTCGAGCAGTTGCGGGTCGAGGTAATTGTCTTTGACCTCCGACAGTTGCACAATGGTGTCACCGGCATTTACAAAATCACCTTCTTTCACGTGCCACTTTACAATGCGGCCGCCAATAATGGTATTAATCTCCTGCGGACGGTGCTCCTGTCGAAGAGAAATCACAGAGCCCTTGGCACGAATGGTTTGCGTCCAGGGCAGAAACAGAAAAACAAGAAGGGCAATCAGGGTCGTGTAGGTCCAGAAACGAACCTTGCTTTTTTGGCCATGCAGGTAAATATGTTCGTATGCAGAAGCTGTGTATTTCATTTCAGATTCTTCGATTGTTTAAAGGTCAGATAGCAATGGTTTGATCAGTCTGACGGATGAAATCCGGATCATTGGTAGCAATGATGATCGTAGCAGCCACATCGTTCAGCAGAAAATGCTGGATCTGTTTTTTCACTGCATCATCAATCCCTTGCCAGGGTTCTTCCAGCAGCAGCAGCCTGGGTTTGTGTGACAGGGCTCTTGCCAGCAGGATCTTTTGCGCTATATTTTTCGGCAACCGTTTGCCGGTGGGGTCCAGCATTGTATCGTATCCTTCCCGCATGTTAGAAATATAGCCAGAAAGGCTAATGGCCTGTACTACATGGGAGATGTAGGCTTTATCAGCTTCTTCATCACCCAGCGCAATGTTTTCCCATACGGTTCCGGCAAACAGGTCCTGCTGATTGAGCATTATTCCTGTATGCGAACGCAGATATTCGAGGTTATAGTTGCCAATCGGCACTTCATTTACTAAAACAGAACCTGTAAAATCCTGGTAGGCTCCTGTCAGCAGTTTTAAGATGGTGCTCTTCCCGCTGCCGTCCTTACCGGTAACAGCAATCTTTTGTCCAGGCCTGACCGAAAAGCTTACATTCTTCAGAATGGGTCTGTCTTCCTGATAGGCAAATGACACATTACGGAACTCCACTGAAAAAGCATCCTTCTGATCCACCGTAAATGTCCCTTCTTGTTCGGCTGGCTTATCGAGCAGTTTGTCGATTTTTTCCACCGAGGTCAGCGTGCTGTAAACGGAGTCGAGGTTCACAATCAGTTTTTCCACTGAATTGATCACAATGATGATAACAATTTCGGCCGCCACAAACTGCCCGATGTTGATCTGCTGTTCCAGCAATAGCATACAGCCCACAATCAGCATGGCTGCAGTGACAATCACCTTTAAGCCAATCAGCACCTTGTACTGCAGCAGCAGGATAGAAAAATGCTCTTTTCTCGCCTTTACATAACCAACTACCTTTTCATCAGCTTTTTTCTCGTGTAGAGAATGATGTGCCGAAAACTTGAACTGCTTGATGACCCTTGCCATTTCTTCCAGCCACCCGGCCACTTCGTACTTGTAGTTGCTCTTTTCAATACTGGTTTGAAAACCTTTGTCACCGGTAACATAAAAGATTAGCGTAAGCAGCAGGAGTAGCAAAACGCCAAAGAAGATAAACGCCGGATGGTAAAAACTAAGCAGGAGCAAGCCAAGGACGATTTGTGTAACTGCTATCGGGAAGTCCAGCAAAATTTTTGACAGGCTTTTTTGCAGCACCGGGATGTCGAAAAAGCGGTTCACCAGCTCGGGCAGGTAAAGCGAATCTATCTTTTGCAGGTCGAGCCGGGGCATGTGATTCGCAAAAGCAAAGGAGTACCGGACAAAGATCTTCTGTTGAATGCGTTCGATGACCTTCATCTGGTTCATTTGCAAAATGCCGTTGGTGAGTACACCCACCACCACCAGAATGATTAAAACAGCCAGTGAGGTGGACATGGCGCCTCCCAATACAAAACCAATGATGGCCTGGATGCCCAGAGGAAGCGAAAGCTGGATCAAACTGCTCAGAATGGCAAAGAAATAGACAGAGCTGATTTCGGATTTTTCTTCACGTACAAGGCGTGCTATCCGCACAAGCGGGTTTGTTTGCGCCATAACAGATGGTTACTGATTTAAAGAAATAAAACAATGAAAACAACTAATCAGACAGATCAGCAGGCATCTGGAGGCGGCGTCAGGGATTCAAGCAGGGGAGAAGCGTGATGCTTTTCAACAAACAGCGGAAAAAAAGATTTGTTTTCTTCCTCAGCAAAGAAACAGGCTGTCAGGCTATACTCTTTGCTGATGTCTTGTTTCCCCGCTTTTAATTTTTGCTCTGGCTTTTCTTCATCTATATAGGTATAAAAGACTTCCTTTTGAGAAGAAAAAAAATGCAGTACAGGAATGGCCTGCAACAGCATCAGGGAAAGAAATACTATGGAGACAAGTCTTTTCAAAACTGGTGCGCAAGATAGGTTCCACTAGCAACAAGTAAGTTGCGCAATTGTTTAATTTTTTGAAAAGTTTTCTGTGTGCTAAATTCATCCGCTCAAATTCGTTCACAGCAAAACCATACACATGACTTATCCTTACCAGATACGATCATTAGAAGACTACAAAGAACAATACAGAAAAAGCGTAGAACAACCGGAAGAATTCTGGAGCAACATAGCGGAGAATTTCCAGTGGCGAAAGAAGTGGGATAGAGTGCTTGAGTGGAATTTTACCGATCCCTCTGTAAAATGGTTTATCAACGGAAAGCTGAACATCACGGAAAACTGCATTGATCGTCACCTACAGGAACTGGGGGAGAAGCCTGCCATTATTTGGGAGCCCAATAATCCTGATGATCGTGTACGGATAGTGACTTATAACCGCCTGCACAAACGGGTTTGCCAGGTGGCACAGATGCTGCGGAACAATGGTGTAAAAAAAGGTGACCGTGTTTGTATTTACATGGGCATGGTTCCCGAACTGGCCTACGCTGTGCTGGGTTGTGCCCGCATTGGTGCTATTCACAGCGTAGTATTTGGAGGTTTCTCTGCGCAAAGCATTGCTGATCGCCTGGAAGATGCCGGCGCCGAATACATCATCACCGCCGATGGTGCTTTCCGGGGGGAAAAGGTGATCCCGCTGAAAGACACCATCGATGATGCCCTGATTGGGAATAAAACGGTGAAAAAGGTCATTGTTTTCACCCGTACCCGCACACCAGTGTCCATGATCAAAGGACGTGATGTGTGGTGGGAAGATGAAATGGAACACTCGCTGGGGCAGGTTGAAAAGAATAATATCGTTTCATTTCCTGCAGAAGAGATGGATGCCGAAGACCCGCTGTTTATTTTATATACATCGGGCAGCACCGGTAAACCCAAAGGTGTGGTGCACTCCTGCGCAGGCTATATGGTATGGACTGCTTACACATTTGTCAACACCTTTCAATACCAACCTGGTGACATCCACTTTTGTACGGCCGATATTGGTTGGATAACCGGTCACAGTTACATTGTTTACGGTCCCTTGGCGGCGGGTGGTACATCGGTAATGTTTGAGGGTATTCCTACTTGGCCTGATGCCGGCCGTTTCTGGGATATTGTAGATAAGCACAAAGTAAATATTCTGTATACGGCGCCTACAGCCATTCGGTCGCTGATGGGCTTTGGCCTGAAGCCCCTGGAGGGAAAAGATCTTTCTACCTTGAAAATATTGGGTACCGTGGGTGAACCCATTAACGAAGAAGCTTGGCACTGGTATGACGAACATGTGGGTAAGAAGAGATGCCCAATTGTAGATACCTGGTGGCAAACGGAAACAGGCGGTGTGCTGATCACCAACCTGGCGGGTGTTACACCGGCTAAACCCAGTTGGGCTACGCTGCCCATGCCGGGTGTACAACCTATTTTGGTGGACGAAAATGGAAAAGAAGTAGAAGGCAATCCTGCAGCCGGAAACCTTTGCATCAAAGCTCCCTGGCCTTCCATTCTCCGAACCACCTATGGCAACCACGAACGTTGCCGGCAGACGTATTTTTCTACTTACGAAAATTTGTACTTTACCGGTGATGGTGCCCTCCGGGACGAGGAAGGCAATTATCGCATCACAGGTCGTGTGGACGATGTACTGAATGTCAGTGGTCATCGCATTGGTACGGCGGAAGTGGAGAATGCTATCAACATGCACTCCGATGTAGTGGAAAGTGCTGTAGTAGGTTATCCGCACGATATAAAGGGGCAGGGCATTTATGCCTATGTCATCTGCAGCCATATGCATGGCAGCGATGATGAGATGCGCAGGAACATCCTGCAGACGGTTTCCCGCATCATTGGTCCCATTGCCAAACCAGACAAGATCCAATTTGTGTCAGGCCTTCCCAAAACGCGGAGCGGGAAGATTATGCGGCGCATTCTGCGAAAAATTGCAGAAGGTGAAACTTCAAACTTTGGCGATACCACAACACTTCTCGACCCGGGAGTGGTAGAAGAAATAGCAAAAGGCAAGCTGTGAGCTTGCCTTTTCTGCGTTTTTCACGGGAGCAAAATTATTTTCGAATGGTGATGGTGGTACCAACAGGAAGGTAGCTATACAGGTCTTCCACATCGCGGCGCTTTAAGGAAATGCATCCCAGCGTCCAGTTTTTATATTTATCCACTACAAAATCTTCGTTGGGCCAGGTACCGTGGATGCCAATTTCGCCGCCGGGTGATGCCCAGCTGGGAATCTCACCCCGCTCTTTGCGGCGTTTGAATTTGGCCAGGCTTTCTTCATTGGGATAGTCAATGCTGATAAACCGGTCCCACTTGGCATGCGGCCGTTTGCCGTTGATACGGAAGGTGCCTTCCGGCGTATTGCGGTCGCCTTCCATTTTTTTATCCTCCAGCGTATTGTTGCCAAATACTACGGGGTAAGTGGCAAACCACCCCTTGGCATCGTATACACTCAGCTCGTATTTTCTTTTGTCAACAATTATATACATGGGCGATACCGGCAGCGAAGAAGAGAGCCGCTTGGTAGCTACGGTTGCTTTATACGTTCGGGCAGCCGATGTTTTGTGGTTTACACTGCTTTCGGTGCTGGTGCTGTTTACCATAAGGCCACCTGCTGAAAGTAGAATCGATGTCAGTAAAATGGTGGTTTTCATGTTACAGTAAAGGATTTGTGGTTAGCTGCTTTGTTAACGGCAGTAGTTTGGAATTTATTTTCCGCTGCCGAAATTTTTTGCCGATGTTATGAAATCCAGCCTTTGCATTGAGTGCAAAAGCGCCAAAAATCAAATTCGATCAGATTAAAAGTAAAGCCGGTTCTTTTTACTGTAGCCCTTCCATCGGCAGATGGTCATAAAACGAAGATAAAAGCCGCAGGCAGAATGTAGCAGCGTAATGGTACGCGGGATTTCCCTCTTTTTTCATCGCAGTTTCACGGCATAGTGCATAAAAAAACCTGTCCGCCGGGACAGGTTTTTAAAATAACCTTGTTTGCTTAAAAATGGCTGAAGCGGATACCAACGTTGTAGGGCGTCTGGTCCAGTCCTCTTTCCCACATGCTGCGGGTAGCCATGGAGCCATAGAGGCGTACAGGGCCCAGGGTTAACTCGCCGATGTAGGATACCTTCCATTTTTCCAGGTTGAAGTCGTCGTGCAGTTTTGTTTTGTCGCCATCCTGCTTAATCTTTTGACGGGCCGAGTACAAGTAGCCTACGCTGACACCGGCGCTAAAGCCAAAACCATTTCGCTTGCCGGGAGTAAAGTTGAAATTCAGCATCATAGGAATGGTAGCGTAGTCGGCGGCCAGCTTGTTTTTGCCAGCAGTGGAAAGGTTTTGGTCAAGACTGATGGTTGTAGGGTTTTTGGTAAAGCGTACCCGCTCGTCATCGAATCGGTAGTTGTTCAATTCAACACCCAGTCCGTATTTCAGGTTCACGGCGTGTTTTACCAGGTTAAGTTTTTGCTGAAAGACCCAGATGTTCACGTTCACCGATTTTCCGGTACGCAGTTCCAGGTTGTCCTTGTTGCCAATATCCGCCGTTACAAAACCGCTTTGATGCGCGGCGGCATAATTGGTCTCGTCTTTATAATTGGCAAATCCCAGGTCTACAATCCACCAGTTGGTAGAAATGTTGGAGTTACTCCGGCGCCGGTTGCTGATGATCACATCGCGGCTTTCGCGGTTGTCCTTTCCTGGCTTTTTGATGATGATCATACCGCCGATGCGGATAGTGTCGACTTTTTTTTCAGTAGTGTCGTTTTGGGCAAAAAGGGACAAAGAAAGTCCGATTGCCAGCATTGCAAGTACAGCTTTTTTCATAAAATGCGTTTTGAAGATTAGTTAAGTTTCAGGGCCACTGCACCCACCAGGATCTCGTTGTCTGCGTTAGCGGTTCCAATGCCGGTGCGGCGTTCAAGGAAGCGGGTTACTTTACGCAGGAAACCTTTGGCTGATGATCGTTTCGGCTCGAAATCCCCTTCCGTTACTGCAGGTTCTTCGGGGCTTTCTATAGGGTTATACGAAGCAAGAGTGGCAGATGTTACAGTGGGATTTGCTACGATTTTGTTAAGAGCTGATGCTTGGTCGTTGGTAAGTACCGATACGCCTGTTTTTACCGGCTCCATCTTTGCCAGGGCAGCCGTTTCCACGCCGTCTTCTTCAACAGGAAGAACCAGTTGTTGTGGCAACGGTGCTTTCTGTGGTGCAAGGGGTTGAAGAACAGGAGTACGCTTTTCGGCCGGCTGCCGGTTTTTTCCTGTTTTTGCTATCACCGGTTGCTCTTCCGGCTGCATGGCATCACGAATGCTATTGGCGGGCAGCGGCTGTCCTTTCGTATCAGGCTTTATGGGCTCATCTGTTTGTGCAAAGCCTGCATTGGGTGATGCTGGTTGGTCGCTTCCGTTGTTGAGGAAGAAGAGCGTAGCAAAGAGGATCAGGATAACGGCTACGGCTATACGCATCCAAACCGGGAACAGCACCACCACCTTTTCAGTGTGACGATATAATTCTGTTTTATCGGGGTAAGTGATACTACCGTCAGCTGCATCCAGTTTTGTTTTTCGCAACAGCTGGAGTTGCTGGCGCAGAACATCGTCGGCCTGCGCTTTTTCTTCCACCCGTTTCCGCTCAGCGGGGGACAGTTCGTTATCGATATAAAGCAAAAGCGATTCGTCAACGGTGTTCAGCTTCATGGCGCTGGCCTTCAGGCTGCTCTTGTCAAAGAATACCATAGCATCGGTTGGAAGCTTGGTGCTCAGCAACAGGTCCATCTCTTCCTGCAGGTGCGGGTGCAAAAGCAGAAACTGGTCGACCATCTCTTTTTGCGAAGCACTGAGCTCGTCATCCATATAAAGGATAAACCACTCTTCGTAGTTGCTTAAGCTGATGCTATGGTTTTCGTTAAATGACATTTTCCACTTTTACAATGTAATCTTTTAATTGAAGTCTTGCCCGGTGCAGGTATACTTTCACCTGGCTTTCGCTCAGGTTCATGATCCTGCCAATCTCTTCGTAGCTGTATCCTTCATAATCTTTCAATAATACCAGGGAACGTTGCGTTTCGCTCAGTTTGGACAAAGCTCTTTCCAGGATTTCTTTGGTATTGTTGTGCTGGCGGTCGGAAATCCTAGTTTCCTCCCTGAATTCTTCTTTCAGGTGCACCCGCTTTACTTTCCGCAGGTGGTCTATCATTCCGTTATAAGCTACCGTAAACAAAAACGATTTGCATTTGCTGTTGTCTACCTCAGCCCGGGCCCGCCATAGTTTTTCAAAAGCCGACTGTACCACGTCACGGGCATCTTCCTCGTGGCGAAGGTTTTTTACAATAAACCGGTACACGCCATCGGCGTACAGGTTCACACAGTCGTTATACTCTTTTTCGGTCATAATCAGTCAGCGAAAGGGGCTGGTTTTCCTGTTATACGCAGGAAGCAATAAAAAGTTACAGCAAAGGAAAAAAAATTTTAGGAAGGGAACGCTTTAAATCGGCAAAAGCGTCAAAAACTGCCGGGAGATCACTTCCCAGATCATTTCACCGTTGGAGGGATCCGATGCAGGACGCAGGCAATATTCTGCCTGGACGCACATTTCTTCCGCTTCGGTAAAGGCTGCAAAAGAAGCTACCGCAATCAACACAAACAGGAGTGTAAACAGGATATAAGCAGTAGGAGCAGATGACTTTTGCATGGTCGTTGGTTTATTGGTTTGACGAAGGTAGACGGCGGAATGTTACAGGTATTTTAAAAAAATGTTACGAAAAAGGAGAGATTCCAGGAAGCAAAGAAGCCGATGGCGTTGTTTCTCCCTTTCGGCCATTCTTTTGAAAAAGCCGGTTTATAGGCAAGAGACGGTTTGCATCCAAACGCTATTGCAATTCAACATCCAGGTTTTTCTTGCTTCTTCTGTTGTTTATCCTTCATCCTGGTAATAGATCTTGTAATATTTTCTTCCATCCATGTCTACGCCTTTTTCAATGAGGTCGGTACGGCCGTGTACGTAAATATGAAAGTTGCGGTCCAGTTTGATGACACTTTTAAATATGCGGCTTTGTTTTTTTACAGCCTCGGGAGAGATGTCGAACTGGGCGGCCAGGTCAAAATCGTTGCTTTCAACATAGCGGCTGCCAAAGCTGCGGAAGGCTTCAATGCGGTCGTCCTGTGCAAACACTTCGGCCTGGAATTCGTCAATGTCGAAGGAGTCGTGGCTTTTAAAATAGTCGATGGATTTGTGCAGCAGTTCTACTTGTTCATTGCGCGGCACTTTTAGTTCTGCTTCCAGCGGGCCGGTGATAAACTGTTTGGTAAGATTTAAAAAATGCTGGGTGTTGTGGAACTCATTCTTTTGCGGCGAAACGGATAAGAATTTCTCTTTCCAGTACTGCGCTTCTTCGCCGCGGTTCTGGTTATCGAAAAGCAATACATCATAGCCTTCGTCTTCCTTGTGGCCGATGATCAGGCAGCCTTTGTCCACCCTTGTCACTTCCACACCTTCTTTCATATTCAATTGAATGGCGTTTCCGTCCTGTTGTGCATCCAGGAAAAAAGCTTTGTTCTCTGTTTTAAAAAGACCAATGGCTTTACAAACCTTACTGTCTACCGGCAACCCGTTAAAGTAGGCCACATAAAATTCACCGCCTTTTACTTTCGGATGCGTCGATTGATTATACAAGTGCCGGGCAATGTTGCCTGAAACTTCCTCGAACGTGGTATCGTCTTCAAACAACTGCTTACAATATTGATACAGTTCATGGTATTGCAGGGAAGAGTCATGGCTGAAGGAATGATGCTCGTGGTTGTTTTTGAACCGGCCTAAAAAACTGTCCTGGATGATATAAAGGTTTTCATCGGAAAGCTCTGGTGCCTGTTGCGAAAGCAACAGCGGGTCGGCATTGTTCTTATTACCCACGTAATGGATGATCAGTTTTTCCAGGATAGTGTTTGGCAGGTTCATCGGCTAAAAAATTGGGCTGCAAAGATGGGGGGCAAAGGCAAAAGTCAAAGGGGAAAATTCAAAAAGAGTTTTTGCCAGACAAGAGGGTGCCGTTTTTTACTTTTGCCTTTTTTAAACACTTTATATGAACGAAAAGTTTATTGAAAGGCTTCGGACAGAGATTGAAGAGATCAAATCCTCAGGCTTATATAAAAACGAACGGATCATCACCTCGCCGCAAGGCGCTGAGATCTCAGTAAACGGCAAACAGGTACTGAACTTTTGTGCCAACAATTACCTTGGACTTTCTTCCCATCCCAAAATCATTGAAGCGGCCCACAAATACATCGACAGCCATGGTTACGGCATGAGTTCCGTGCGGTTTATCTGCGGTACGCAGGATATTCACAAAGAACTGGAACAAAAACTTGCGCAGTTTCTTGGTACAGAAGATACCATTTTATACGTAGCGGCTTTTGATGCCAATGGTGGTGTGTTTGAGCCACTTTTTAATGAGCAGGATGCCATCATCTCCGATGCGCTGAACCATGCTTCCATCATTGATGGTGTTCGGCTTTGTAAAGCACAGCGCTACCGCTATGAGCATAACAACATGGAAGACCTGGAAAGTAAGCTGAAAGAAAGTGCCCACCTGCGCAGCCGCATTATTGTAACCGACGGTGTGTTCAGCATGGATGGCACCATTGCACAACTGGACAAAATCTGTGACCTCGCCGACCAATATGACGCCATTGTGATGGTGGACGAAAGCCATGCATCGGGTTTTGTAGGAAAAACCGGTCGTGGTACCCATGAATACCGCAACGTCATGGGCCGCATTGATATCATTACCGGTACACTGGGCAAGGCACTCGGTGGTGCCAGTGGCGGTTTTACCAGCGGACGCAAGGAAATCATCGATATTCTTCGCCAGCGCAGCCGGCCTTATCTTTTCTCCAACACCCTGGCACCTTCCATTGCCGGTGCCTCCATTGCGGTACTGGACCTGTTGACGGAAACGACTGAGCTACGTGATAAACTGGAAGCCAACACAAGGTACTTCCGTACGAAGATGACTGAGGCTGGTTTCGACATTAAGCCCGGCGAGCACCCGATCGTTCCCATTATGTTGTACGATTCGGTGCTGGCAGCAAAATTTGCCGATGCCCTGCTGCAGGAAGGCATTTATGTAATCGGGTTCTTTTACCCTGTGGTGCCGAAAGGCCAGGCCCGCATCCGGGTGCAGATCAGTGCCGCCCATGAGCAGGCGCACCTGGATAAGGCCATTAGTGCCTTCAGCCGGATTGGGAAAGACTTGGGCGTTTTAAAATAGGCCAACAATAAAAACGGTAATTTGACGTTTTCAAACAAACCACGCAACATGACAAAATGGTTTTTTGCAGCAAGTTTGGTAACCGTTGCCCTTTTTTGCCTGACCTCCTGCGCCACCAACCGCGATTGCCACGGTGTAAAGCATACCACGCTTTCCAACGGTGTAAGAATATAAATAAATTTCCACCTTAGATTAGCAGCATGAAGAGCATTTTTCTTTCATGCTGCTTTTTTTTGTCCCTGCAACTGGTTCATGCACAGGAAGGATTTCCAACCGCATTTATAGGTAAATGGAGCGGGACCCTGGACTGGTATATGACCGGGAATAAAGAGCCCAAGAAGGTAAAAATGCGTCTTGCTGTTCAACCCACCGATACGCCAAACGTGTACACCTGGGAAATTCGTTATGGCGAGGCGGGAGAAGATAATCGTCCTTACCTGCTAAAACCTGTTGACACACTAAAGGGACACTGGCAGGTAGATGAGCGGAATGGGATTTTGCTGGACCATTATTGGCTGGGTAACCAGCTTTCGGTAGCCTTTACTGTAATGAATAACACTATCTTCAGCACCTACCGTCGGGAAGGTGAAGCGCTTGTTGTGGAGTTTCACAGCATGACTGCAAAACCGGTGGCAACCTCGGGCCTCGGTACCGAAGACAGTCCGAAAGTGGATAGCTATGGTGCCCGGTTTTACCAGCGGGCCGTATTGAAGCGCATTGAATAGGAGATGGGGTAAAAATGAATAAGCTTCATAACCAGTCAACGGATCAACCAATCAACTACCCTTTAACATATTATCCTGCCCCCGCCGTTACCTTTGCGCAAAATTGATCCATTAGTATGCGTTTTTTGTTTTTCGGTGTTTTTGCTTTTCTGCTGCTTGGCTGTTCGCCCAACAACGTTACCACTGATGATTCCCTGAAGAAATATTTCGAGGAGCAAAAAGCAGAGGGGACGTTTGGATTATTCAACAACGGCAATGGCCAGTTTACCATTTATAACCTGCCCCGCTACCGCGACAGTGCCTATCTGCCTGCTTCTACTTTTAAAATTATCAACTCCCTTATTGGCCTGCAAACGGGTGTGATTTCCAGCGACAGCATGGTAATTCAGTGGGATGGCGTACAACGCGACATGCCGGAGTGGAACAAAGACTTGACCATGCACCAGGCCTTCCGGGTTTCATCAGTGCCCTATTACCAGGAAGTGGCCCGCCGCATTGGCAAAGACACCATGCAGTTCTGGCTTGATTCGCTTGCCTATGGAACGAAGCAGATCAAAGGGCCGGTGGATTCTTTCTGGCTGGACAATTCTTTAAAACTAACACCCGATGAACAACTGGGTTTGGTAAAACGGCTTTATTTTAACCAGCTTCCCTTTTTTACCCCCTACCAGGAAATGGTAAAAAGAGCGATGCTGTTCGAGGACAAACCCACGCACCAGTTGAGCTATAAAACGGGCTTGGGAATAAAAGAAAATGGCACAAGACTAGCCTGGGTAGTGGGCTGGATAGAAGAAAACCGTCACCCTTACTTTTTTGTCCTGAACATGGAAACCAAAGATCCATCGGTGAACCTGGTGGAAGGAAGAATGACAGCGTTGCGTGGCATCCTGACGCAGTTGCAATTCTTTCAGGGCAAGCGATAGGAAAGACCATTAACGGTTCACAGTTTGCCGTTTACGGTTCAGATGTACAAGCGGCAGCAATAGAAATCGCAACTGTAAGCTGAAAACTGTAAACTTGTGAACTCTTTAAGTGCGATTAGCATGTTCTTTGCCTGTTGACGCTAAATCTTAAAACCCTTGAACTTCCAGTTTCAATATCCCGAAGCGTTTTGGCTGCTGGCCCTCGTGCCGGTGCTGGCGTTTTTGTATTTTTTATACCTGCAATGGCGCAAAAAAGCCGCCCGTCAATTGGGTGAACCGATGCTGGTGGCAGAACTCACCCGCAATCATTCGCCTAAAAAAGCGCTGTTGAAGTTTGGCCTTTTCACAATTGCATTTGCCATTGGTTGTTTTACGCTGGCCAATCCGCGTATGCCAGATGATGCTTCTGCCGAAGTACGAAAAGGCATCGATGTGGTGATTGCGCTGGACGTGAGCAACAGCATGCTGGCCACCGACGTGCCGCCCACCCGCCTGAAGAAAGCACAGGATCTCCTGACATCATTGATCAACAAAATGCCCAATGACCGCATTGGGCTGGTGGTGTTTGCCGGCAGCGCATATACTCAAATGCCCCTCAGCACAGATCACGAAGCGGCCAAGCTGTTTGTGTCGACGGCCAATCCGGGCATGGTACCGGAGCAGGGCACAGCCATTGCCGATGCCTTACTGCAAAGCAATGCGGCTTTTGAAGAAGGCAGCCAGCGGTTCAAGACCATCATCCTGGTAACAGATGGCGAAACACACGATGAAGATGCGCTTCCAACCGTGCAAGGCCTGGCAAAAAAAGGCGTAATGGTGAATACAGTTGGATTGGGCTCACCGGAAGGTTCCGTAATCATAGATACGGAAACAGGCCAGCCAAAAACGGATGAAAACGGGCAGCCGGTAGTGTCGAGATTAAATGAAGAACTTTTACAGGGCCTTGCACAAACGACTAACGGTGCGTATGTACGGCTGACTGAAATTCCATCGGCCGTGTCCACCTTACAGGACCAGTACAAGGACGTAGAGAAAAAAGCACTCGTAGATACGTCTGCCCTGAATTACGAATCGTATTACTGGTGGTTCTTGCTGCCGGTGTTTTTGCTTTTAGTAACCGAATTGTTTTTACCCGACCGGAAAAAGGTGATGGAATGAAAAAGTTAGCAGTCGTAGCATGTTTGTTTGCATTGAAAGCAGGTGCACAATCCAGCAAGGCTTACACCAGCAGGGGCAATGAATTTTACCTCCAGTTAAAATTTAACCTGGCCGAAGACCAGTACCGGCAGGCGCTGAATCTGGAGCCGCGCAACAATGAGGCTAAATACAACCTGGCCAATGCCCTGATGCAGCAGAAAAAGTTCCGGGAGGCAATTGAGTTTTATACGGAGGTGACTTCCGGAGAAAATAAAAACCTGCGGGCGGCAGCGCACTATAACATCGGTGTCAGCTACAGCAAACAAAAAGACCTGCCTGCCAGCATCGAAGCCTACAAAGCGGCGTTGCGCATTAACCCCGAGGATAAAGAAGCAAGGGAAAACTTACAAAAGGCGTTGCAGGAGCAGAAAAAACAGCAGGAAGATCAAAAGAAGAACCAGGGCGGCGGCGGTGGCGGCATGAGCCAGAAAGAAGCAGAGAACAAACTAAAGCAACTGCAGGATAAGGAACGCGACCTGCAGCAGCGGATGCAAAATGCCGGCAAGGGCAAGGGAACCGGCGGCAGCAGGGACTGGTAACCAGTGCTTGCTTGGTTACCCGGTAAATTTGTTAATTGCTGATGCCCCGCGTTTTTTCGGGCTTATTTTTACGGCCTAAGTTTACCGCATGATAGATTCTCTGAAAAGCAGTGCAGAACTGACAGCATATGCCGCTTCGCTGACGTCGTACCAACGCCTTCTCACCAAAGAAGTGAAGGTTGGTGACCTCCTGCTGGGCAACAACCATCCCATCCGGGTGCAAACCATGACCACCACTGATACCATGGACACAATCGGTACGGTGGAACAAACCATTCGTTGCATCGAGGCCGGAGCCGAACTGGTTCGCATTACAGCGCCTTCTAAAAAAGAAGCGGAGAATCTGCTGAACATCAAAAACGAATTAACCCGGCGTGGTTATCATACACCGCTTGTTGCCGATATTCATTTTACCCCCAATGCTGCGGAAATTGCGGCCCGCATTATTGAAAAGGTAAGGGTGAACCCGGGCAATTACGTTGACAAGAAAAAATTTGAAACCCTTGAATATACCAATGCCGAATATGCCGAGGAAATCGACCGTATTCGCGAACGGTTTACCCCGTTGGTAAAAATCTGTAAAGAATACGGAACGGCTATGCGCATTGGCACCAACCATGGCTCACTGAGTGACCGTATCATGAGCCGCTACGGCGATACGCCGATGGGCATGGTGGAGAGTGCCATGGAGTTTCTGCGGATCGCCAGGGGCGAAAGTTACCACAACATTGTATTGAGCATGAAAAGCTCCAACCCGCAGGTGATGGTACAAGCCTACCGCCTGTTGATCAAAACCATGCACGAAGAGTTTGGCGAGATTTATCCCCTGCACCTGGGAGTAACGGAAGCCGGTGATGGGGAGGATGGGCGTATTAAAAGTGCCGTGGGCATTGGTACCTTGCTGGAAGATGGCATTGGCGATACCATCCGTGTTTCCTTGACGGAAGACCCGGAGCTGGAAATTCCGGTGTGCAGGGATTTGGTGAAGCGGTATAACAATGAGCAATTGACAACAGGCAATTCGCAAGAGACGATTCCTGTCATTGAGAAGCTTTCGTATTCTCCTTTCGAATACAAACGCAGGGAAACCTTTGCAGTGAGCAATATTGGTGGTTCACAGGTGCCGGTGGTGATTGCTGACCTGAGTAAACTGAAAACGATTTCGGCCACCGACCTGCAAAGCATCGGTTACCATTACGATGAGTCTTCCGATAAATGGACCATCAGTGACACGGCTGCAGACTATGTTTTTACCGGGCATCATCTATTGAAATTTGCGCTGCCCGGCACCCTGAAAGTTATTGTGTACCCGGCAACATGGATGCAGGCAGAAGACAAGGAAAAATATTTTCCCATCTACGACCAACGGGGTTATGCCGAAGCGGAAACGAAAAGCGGTACACTGAATTTTGTGATGGTGGATTGTTTTCCCGCCGCTATTCCTTATCTCTCAGATATGGAATATCTCGAAACAATCGGCAACGATCCTGCAGTGGTTCTTTGCCTGAGCAGCACGAACCGGAATGCCATGCAGTCTGTACGCCGGATGTTTATTGAATTGATGAACCGGGGTATCAAAAACCCGGTTGTTCTCATCACCGACAGCATGTGGCAAACGGCTGATGAACACCTGATTCATTACGCCACCGAAGCCGGTGCTTTGTTGCTGGATGGCATGGGCGATGGCGTTTGCTTTGGCATGACAGCAGAAGCTTACCAGCTTTCTTCTGCCAACGAGCAACAGACAACCGTCAATGCTTCGGGACGGAACTACCTGCAGTCGGGTAGCGTAGAGCAGTTTATCAACAACACGGCCTTCAGCATTCTCCAGGCTACCCGTACCCGCATTTCCAAAACTGAATACATCAGTTGTCCTTCCTGCGGCCGTACGCTTTTTGACCTGCAGGAAACTACGGCAAAGATCCGTGCGGTGACCAACCATCTCAAAGGCGTCAAAATTGCTATCATGGGTTGTATTGTGAATGGTCCCGGCGAAATGGCCGATGCCGATTTTGGTTACGTAGGCAGTGGCCCGGGAAAGATCACGCTGTACAAAGGCAAGGAAGTGGTGAAGCGAAATGTGCCAAGCGAAGTGGCCGTGGAGGAATTGATCAATCTGTTGAAAGAGGCGGATGTGTGGGTGGAGCGGCCGGTGATGGCATCGTAGAATAGCCATAACAAAACGTTTATCCTGTTTCTGCAAACTTCATTCACAGAAAAGGACCTCTGGTGCTGAGCCGAAAAGCAGAAGGAGAGAACCAGCTATTTTTTTAGCTGGTAGATCAGGCTTCTTTTCTCCGGATCATTTTTTATTTTTATTACCACTTCTTCTGCCGTGCGTTCAATTTCCAATTCCTGATCCTTCAGGTCCAGATCGTCAAATTGCTGCAGCCAGGTTTTAATTTGTGCATCGGTCATTTGGCCCAGGTTAGCAGGCGGTGGCGGTGGGGGAGGCGGTGGTTCAACTTTCTGAATTGTTTCCATTACATACGTGACAATTTCAATATCATCCGAATCATGTGCTGCGCCTTTCTCGCGACTTGTATTTTTAAACCAATCAGGAGAGAACTGCGGGTGTTCTTCCAGTCGCTTTATAGTAAGGGCACAAAGCCCCTGTTCATTTGGCTGCCGGCCAACATCCAGGTAATGTGAATAGTTTCCTGCCAGTATATTATTGAGGTACATGGAGAGATCAGCATCGGGCACATTTCCGGCATTCAGACCAATGGCTGCGAATAGCTTTCGCACTTCTGATCCTTCTGTAACGGCAAGCGGATTGCTGAAGGCTGTTACCAAAACATTTTGCGAACCCGGTATCGATTGCAGCCTGGATCTGACTTCTGTTTTGTCGATTTCTTCGGTGGAGATAATGAATAAATCTGTACTGACGCCATTTCCTGTTTTCACGAAAAGCAGTCTTGACTCTTTTGCTATTTTTCTAACCCTTTCCTGAACTGCCCGCTGCTGGTTTTCGGAAGCGGTAACAGCAACGAGGTAACCATTTGGCGCCACTTCTTTTTTCTTTTGCTTCAGCACATAAATAAAGAGAAATGTAAACGGCAGCAGGAAAAACACTGTTCCATAAACGAGTTTGTATTTTGTCTTTTTCGCCAGACAGACTGTTTTTATTCTGAAATCAGTAAGAAACCACCGGACTTATTCTGGATTTCATTTTTCTTATTCAGCCTTTTTCCTTGTCGCTTCGGGGAGTAATTGAAAATACGTTGCCTTGAACTTGCCGTCCACCACTTCTCCCTGCACTTTAGCTTTGCGGATGGCATTGCAGAAACCTTCATCGGCATGGGCATCGCCATGTTCATCAATGCTTGTGCCCTCTACAAAATAGGCCTTGCCATCCATGCGAACAGCCAGCGTACATCCCGCACCTTTCAAACCCAGCTTGCACTGGCCGCAGGAGGCTTCCACTTCATACAATTTTTTGGCAGGATCGGGTTCAGTTTTGCTTTCTTTTTTCTGTGCAAAGAGCAGCGTAGAAAACAACAGGGAGAGGGAGAAGAGCAGTGCTTTTTTCATGGTGAATCTTGTTAAATGAATTGGAAAGATAAATCCTGATCAGATTATTCCGGCAGGGGATCGGCCGGTGCAGGGTTTGATGGGTCAAAAACCGCTACCGCTACCCTTGAATCGGCGCAGCCATAATACAAAAACCATTTGTTCCGGAAGTAGACAAGGCCCTCAATAAACACGGTGCCGTTCACATACTGCCCGCTTTTTTCAAACGGCTCCATCGGACGTAAGAAAGGCACATCCAGCCTTCCAATTGCCTTGGTGGGATCGGCTTTATCAAACAAGACCTGCCCGGCACAATACGCGTTGCCGGTAAACCGCTTGTCGCCCTTCTGCGGGTTGTTCTTGCCGTTGTATAGCAGCAAAATACCGTTATCGGTCATTACTGCCGGTGGGCCGCATTCGGTGAGGTCGCTGTCGAAATAGCCTTCACGCGGAGAAATGAGCGGTTTGGGTTCACCCCTTTCATCGAGTAGCGGTTGCCAGTTCACCAGGTCGTCAGATGTTGCCATAAACACACCCAGTTCGCCCCAGTAAAGGGTGTACTTTCCGTTGACCCTTGTGATCACCTGTCTGCCATTTTTTACAGCTGTAACGATGGACGCCGATTTGTGCGGGGCGTTAAATACATTCCCCTTTGCGTTTTGAAAGATGGGACCGTGTTTCGTCCAGTTCTGCAGGTCTTTGGAAGTGGCCACCCCCAACCTTGGAACCTTGCGGTTCCACTGCGTGTAAAACACCACGTAAGTGCCGTCTTCCGTCACCGCTACCCGAGGATCTTCGCAGCCGCCCGGCCATTCAAATTCTTTCTGGCTGTCGTTACCCGGATAAAGCACCGGTGTAGGTTTGCGGGTAAAATGCAGACCATCGCTGCTTTCGGCATAGCCTAACCGGGAGGTGCGTTCGCCAATGGCCACACCGCTTTTGTCTTCGGCCCGGTACAACAGCACCACCTTGCCATCTTTGATGGCAGCACCGGGATTAAAGGTGTCGTTCGACTCCCAGTCAACCAGGCTATCCCGCATGGGATCAAAAAAGCGGGAATCTGGCCGCGGAGAGATGACCGGGTTGATGCCGTTTGGTCGCACAAACCCACCAAAAGCCCATGGAGGCAGCGGGTTGTTGCTGACTGCAACAGAGTTTGTTGTTTGCTGTGCGGTGGTACAGGCGGTGAAAAGTTGGCAAAAAAAGGCAGGCAAAAGCCAAAAGCGGGATAACATAGCAGCAATTTGTGCTTTTAAAATTAGGCAAACAGATCGATTGCAATGCGGTATCCTCCAACCCAAAAGAGAATGCAAACATTTCTTACCTTTCTTTTTCAATCAAAACAGCATGCGCAACCTGCTCGCCCTTTTCTCCATTGCCTGCCTCTTCTTTTCGTGCAAAGAAGAACCCAAAAAAGACGCGGTCCTTGTAAAAGGAAAGGCCCTGGCCACCCTGCCGCTATCACCGGAGAAAGTAAAAGGAACATACAGTGGCACTTTTAAAGGCTCACCCATTTCAATTGTGCTCAATTATATATCGCACCAGCATGCCAGCGGCTACAATGTGCACAAAGGCCTGATGCGGAACCTGAGTGGCCGCATTTCGTTCCGTGATGGAAAGCTGCAACTGCAGTTATCGGAGCCTGGCAACAATCAGTATGACGGTGAATTTTTTCTAACGCTGGATACGGCTACATGGAACGGCACCGGCAACTGGAAGCCCTTGAAAAAGGGTGAGGAAACCTCTTTTTCGTTCAGGCGCCAGGTGGTGAAAGAAGACGATTATGGCCAAACGTTTTTCGACAGTTCGGCCAACCACATTACCCTAAAGCCGGATGGCTCCTGCATCTATAGTTACCTGACCGATTCAACCAATACAGGGCAGCAACTAACCATCCGTGGCAATTATCAGAAGGAAGACAGCATCGTTACCATCTACTGGCAAAAGAATCCCATTTTTCCTTCGGGTAAGTCTGTGTTTACGCTTGCAACGGAAAAGCCTTTTCCTGAAGAAGATTACACACTGCAAGTTCTTAGAGGTGAGGGGCGCCTGTTCAGTGAAACTTTGTTTTGATGTACCGGGCTGTCAGAAATATCGGCTTTTTTCTTTGGTGCGCAGGCCTGGCTGCGGCTACCTACCTGATGTTCGAACTGTCCGTACCATATGTGTCGTTTGAGCGGAATGTTGATTTCCTGGCAACCAAGCAAAATGTTTATCACATCGATTATTGGCGGTATGCCTTTTATGCCCATGTGTTCACGTCTATCTTGGTTTTACCAGCCGGTTTTACACAATTCAACAAAGCCTTTTTCCGGCAGGGCTGGCACCGTAGGTTAGGCATGATCTATATTCTTACGGTACTTTTTATCGCTGCACCTACAGGCCTGCTGATGGGATTCCATGCCAACGGCGGACTGACGGCAAAAGCCAGTTTTGTGCTATTGAGTACTGTCTGGTTTGTGACTACACTATTGGCTTTTATAACTGCCAAACGCAGGCAGTTTATTGCGCATGGCGAGTGGCTGCTTTACAGTTATGCTTTAACGTTATCAGCTATTACCTTTCGATTGCTGGCGTTGGGTTTTGATGTTTTCGATATCCGGGTGCGTCCGCAGGAAGTGTACGTTACCATCGCCTGGCTAAGCTGGGTGCCCAACCTGCTCGTCGCTCACCTTTTGATCAAGTTGGGTTACGTAAAACGTCTTTTTAAAAAGAGAGGTTTTGTTGAACAACATGCGAAACCAAAAAGGCAAAAGGATGCTCTCTCTGTGTAGGTTCCTGCGACTATCTTCTTGTTACTCCGTTACGACTGTTGTGCAGTAATGAATTTACCCTTTGCATCGATCTGGAATTGTCTGGTGGCTACCAGCACACGGCTAATGATCCTGTTGTTTTCAAAGCCATAGTCAACAGGATCTTTTTCATACGTGTTTTTGTATTCTTCAACCTGGTATAGGTTTTTGTTTTTGGCGGTAAATACCTTGTAGTTTTCATCAAATGTTTTGGCACCGCCTACAATCATTTTATCCACCAGGGTGCCTTTCGGATTAAAGGAAGCCAGGATAAAATAATCCGGTGCGCCGATTTCTTCGTAGGAGCGGCAACCGTACAGCACAACATGGCAAAGTTCCGTTTGCAGGATTTTGGCTACGTAAAAATATTCGCTGCCCACATCACGACTGAACTTGTGATCACGCATTTCGGGGACAAACTTTTCATAGTCGTATGATATGGTTTCCGGTTCCACCATCTGCCGCATGGTTCCGCTGTCCACGGTAAAGGGAAAAGATGCCTGTTTGAATGACTGGCTGTAACCGTGCCATAGCAGTTCATCAGGATCGCCGTTGCCGCTCATTGCTTCATTGTATGCACTCAACAGCATGTAGTCGTTTTTATAGTTCGCAAAATGATCATTGCTGATGATCTTTTGCTTGTCCACAAAACCATTCTGTACGGCATAGGTAACATAATCCAGCATTTTGTTAACGCTGTCCATTGCTGCATAACAACCAGCCTGTTTGTAAAACACATGGCCAAGTGGTTTATAATCCAAAGCCTCCGCTAGCTCAAAAGCTCGCAGCGCTAAGTTCCATTTCTTTGTTTGCAGGTAAGCATTGCCCAACTCGTAATAAGCATTGGCGTTGGGATACCAGGCGATGGATTGCCGCAACAGGCTGATCGCTTCTGTAGCCTTGTTATTATTTTTCAGCAGGTCAACGCCTTTCAGAAAAGCCTGTTTGCTGCTGTCCAGTTGCTGATCGGGCACTGTACTTAAGAATGCACTTACCGAATCCCGGCTGAACAGGGCATCCTGGTGTAAGGAGACGGAAGTTTTCGGTTGGCTGTTCTCATTGCAGCTAAGAATAGCCAAAGCAGCCAGCGGCAGAAGAATGCGTTGCATTGCGGTTGGTTTAGATTAGAAAGGTAAGAAATCTGTTTGAACAGCAGAATGGCGAACAAGGAATGAAGCACGTTAAGGTGTTAGAGGGTGGCCTTTACATGCTGTTTCCAAAAGAAGGGAAAAGCAGCGTAAGTTCCTTCTCCCTTCGTTATTCCCTGTTCGTCTGCTCGCTATTTATTCCCTCCCTAACTTCACAGCCATAAAGAAGAAGCGCTTCATGCAGACAGATTTTCTTGTAATTGGTTCGGGTATCGCAGGCCTTACGTATGCGCTGAAACTGGCGCAGCATTTTCCCGAAAAGCAGATTGTCATCATTACCAAAGCTGCTCCCGATGAAACAGCCACCAAGTATGCACAAGGTGGCGTAGCGGTTGTGAATGACCTGGAAAATGATTCGTTTGAAAAGCATATTGAGGATACACTCATTGCCGGCGATGGCCTGTGCAACCGCGAGGTGGTAGAGATCGTGGTAAAAGAAGGCCCGGCACGTATCCAGGAAATCATCGAATGGGGTGCCCGTTTTGATAAGGACGCCGAAGGGGAATACAAGTTGGGACGCGAAGGTGGCCACTCCCAGTTTCGCATCCTGCACCACAAAGACGTTACGGGGAAGGAAATGGAAAGAGCCCTACTGGATGCTGTAAAAAGCGCTTCAAACATCACCTTGCTCAACCACCTGTTTGTGATCGATGTTATCACGCAGCACCACCTGGGTTATCTGGTTACCAAGTCAACGCCTGATATCTGTTGTTACGGTGTGTATGTGCTCAACTCGGAAAGCAATCGAATTGAAAAAGTCCTTTCCAAAATTACCCTCCTGGCTACCGGCGGTAACGGGCAGGTGTACCGCACTACCACCAATCCTTACATTGCCACCGGCGATGGTGTGGCGATGGTGTACAGGGCAAAAGGAAGGATCGAGAACATGGAGTTTATCCAGTTTCACCCGACGGCTTTGTATGAAGCCGGTAAAAGAGGCCAGGCGTTTTTGATTACCGAAGCGGTTCGGGGCGATGGAGGGATTCTGCGCAACATTCATGGTGAGGCCTTCATGGAGCGGTATGACGAACGCAGGGACCTGGCACCGCGGGATATTGTGGCCCGGGCCATTGACAATGAAATGAAGATCACCGGTACGGAGCATGTGTACCTCGACTGCCGCCACATGGATATGGAAAAGTTCAGGGAGCATTTCC
This sequence comes from Flavisolibacter sp., assembly GCA_035998945.1. Classification (GTDB taxonomy): domain Bacteria; phylum Bacteroidota; class Bacteroidia; order Chitinophagales; family Chitinophagaceae; genus Flavisolibacter. The sequence goes on from DASYHD010000040.1 coordinate 149,686, forward strand.
CCAACATTTACGAAAAATGTTTATCCATTGGTATTGACGTGGCGGTAGCCATGATCCCCGTGTCGCCGGCGGCACATTACAGTTGCGGAGGGATTAAAACCGATGAATGGGGCCGCAGTTCTATCAATAATTTGTATGCCTGCGGCGAATGCGCTTCTACCGGGTTGCACGGCGCCAACCGGCTAGCTTCCAACTCGCTTCTCGAAGCAATGGTGTTTGCACATCGCTGTTATGTAGATGCTGCCAGCAGGATTAACGGCATTGAAAAGCTTCCGCCGATCCCTGACTGGAATGCAGCAGGTACCTCCGATCCAAAAGAAATGATCCTCATTACGCAAAGCCTGAAGGAATTGCAGCAGGTGATGAGTGATTATGTAGGGATTGTACGCAACAATGTTCGTTTGGAAAGAGCCATGAAACGCATCGACCTTTTGTACGATGAAACTGAGGGGCTGTACCAGACTACAACGGTCTCGCACCAATTGCTGGAATTGCGCAACCTGATTACGGTTGGCTACCTGATCATCAAGGGCGCCGCCTTCCGCAAAGAAAGCCGTGGCCTGCATTTCAATACCGATTATCCTTTCAAATCGGAACTGGTGCAGAATATTGTGCTGTAAACTCCCCCTGTTCCCCTAAAGGGGAGAAAGGCCCGAGAATATTTATTTTTGCATCTTATTTTAAATACAGGTCTTGAAGAGCCGTTAATGTGCTTCTCTTGAGAAATAATTTTTATAAACTGTACGCTGATATTTTTTTGCTGAGAGAGAAACTAAAAAGGGAAAAGAGTGTTGCGTCTAAGTCTCCCCTTTAGGGGGGCAGGGGGAATTATGTATTATTTTATCTATGGCTTTTTATATGTGTTGTCACTGTTGCCGCTGAGGGTGTTGTTCTTACTGTCCGACCTGGCCTACGGAGTGCTTTATTACGTGGTAGGTTACCGGAAAAAAGTAGTGTTTCATAACCTGTCGATTGCTTTTCCCAACAAAACAGAAGGCGAGCGAAAAAGTATTGCAAAAAAGTTCTACCGCAATTTTACTGATAATTTTATTGAAACCATCAAGCTACTGAGCGCCGATGCGGCTTTTGTTAATAAGCACTTCACTGCAGATTATACTGCCTTTCACAAGGTGTACGAGCAGGGAAAAAAGAGCCAGATCCACACGGGGCACAATTTCAATTGGGAGCTGGCCAACCTGGCTATTGCTGCCAACATTCCGCAAAAGTTGCTGACAGTATACATGCCCATAGAAAGCGGTGTATTTGAAAAATTGTTTTTAAAGCTGCGCACCAAAACCGGTGCAGCCCTGTTGCCGGCTACCAAGATCCGTTCCTCTATTTTGCCGTGGCGAAACACCCAATATGTTTTGGGGCTGGTATCAGACCAGAGCCCGGCTGTGCCTACAGCAGGTTACTGGATTCCTTTCTTCGGACGACCCACTGTTTTTTTAAAGGCCCCTGAAAACGGTGCCCGTGTAGCCAACCTGCCGGTGATCTTTTGCTTTTTTACCAAGAAGAAGCGAGGGTATTATGAAGGCTTTTTTGAGATCGGAGAAGAAGACCCGGCGTCGCTGCCAAAGGGTGAACTCACCAAGAAGTACGCAGCCTACCTGGAACGGTTTATTAACCAGTACCCGGAAATGTACCTGTGGAGCCACCGGCGCTGGAAATGGGATTGGAAGGAAGAATACGGCCCGTTGATCTGATCGATGTGGTAAATGATTACAGGTACCCTGCCTTTGTCAGTGCTTCCACCTTGTTATGGGCATTTAGTTTCTTGTAAACGTTACGCAGGTGCTTTTTTACCGTTTGCGGACTTAAGGTAAGCTGAATGGCAATTTCTTTTTGCTGCAGACCCCTTGCCCACAGGTTCAGCACATCTCTTTCTCGTGCCGTAAGCGGGCTGTAATTCATCAGGCCATTGGCGGTTACGATAATAGGCATAGGCGAGCAGTGGTTTCTACAAATATCAGGGTAAAAGCGATCCCGCCAATACCCTAAAAGGGGAAGGTTTTTTTGATAATATGCATGTAAAAATTAATAACTACCCCTTTTTGGTTACATATGGGTATTTATACAATGTGTTGTTTGGCGTTGGGATAAATGAAAAAGGAGCATAGAAATGCTCCCGTTTTCGTACAACTAAGAATAAAAAACATTATCTGATTATGGTAAGGGCGACGGTCAAACGACAGCGCAAATTTGCAGCAATTGGATATAGTGAACAATACCCATTTTGGGGTAAAAAAAGCCGGAAATTTTTTTTTCCGGCTTTATATGAATGTGATTGAAACCGCTTAGTTCAATACGCTTTTTTCCTTTTCCGTTTTGATCTTAGACTCTTCCTTTATTTTACCCCATCCGCCTACAACGTTGCGGAGGTTATGAATGCCCTGCCGTTTCATGAGCGATGCGGCAATAACGCTGCGGTAACCACCGGCGCAGTGCACATAGATATTTTGGTCTTCCTCAAGGCTGCTAAGGTTAACCAGGTCAGTCATTTCACTCAACGGAATGTTTACGGCATCCTTTACGTGCCCATCGGCATACTCCGCAGGACGGCGTACGTCTACTACAACCAGGTTCTCGTCAAAAGGGATATCCATTGCCAGTTCGTCGGCTTCCACATCAATGATCATGTCCTGAGGTTCCCCGGTGGCGGCCCAGGCTTCGATGCCGCCATCCAGGTATCCAACCAGTTTACTGAAACCAACACGGGCCAGCCGGGTGGCTGTTTCTTTTTCTTTTCCCTTTTCTGTAACCAGGGCTATAGCTTTATCAAACGGCAGCAGGCTGCCTGCCCACTCGGCAAAGCGGCCTTCCAATCCAATAAATATCGATTCCGGTACAAAGCCATGCGTAAACTCGTCGGCATTACGGGTATCCAGTAAAATACCATCAGCTTGAAGGTGCTCCTTTACCTGTGCAGGCGAAAGCGGTGTCAGAGCTTTTTCCAGAATTTCGGTAATGCTGTCATAACCTTCCTTGTTGATTCTTGCATTGACGGGAAAGTATTGTGGCGGCTCTGTCAGATCCTCGGTGACTGCTTTGATAAACTCCTGCTTGGTTGCAGCTTTCATTGCATAGTTGGCCTGTTTCTCGTGTCCAATGGTACTTTCAGTACCGGCAAAGCTTTTACCGCAGGCGCTACCCGGTCCATGTGCCGGGTATACAATCACTTCATCAGCCAGTGGCGCCAGTTTGGAATGCAAACTCTCGTACAGCATGCCGGCAAGATCCTCCATTGTAAGATCGGTGCCTTTTTGGGCAAGATCGGGGCGGCCCACATCACCAACAAAAAGCGTATCACCGGTGAAAACACAATGGTTTTTTCCTTCCGCGTCTTTTAACAGAAAGCAGGCCGATTCGAGGGTATGCCCGGGTGTATGCAGAACTTCAATGGTAAGATGGCCAAGTTTGAACTGCTCACCATCTTTTGCCACATGCACCGGAAATGAAGTTTCCGTTCCGGGGCCGTAAACAATTGTAGCACCGGTTGCCTTTGCCAGGTCTACGTGACCACTTACAAAGTCGGCATGGAGATGGGTTTCGAAAATATATTTAATAGTGGCCTTGCGATCCGTGGCCAGTTGCAGGTAAGCATCAATATCCCGGAGGGGATCAACCACGGCGGCTTCACCATTGCTCTCGATATAATAGGCAGCTTCACTGAGGCAGGTGGTATACAATTGCTTTACGAACATAAAAAAACCTTTAGCTGCAAAAGTAACCCAATACAGCTAAAGGATCGGCGAAGTAGATGTTGTTACTTCAGTAGTTCGGATGCAACTTTATGAATTTCATTCAGACGGTCGTGGTTCACTGAATAGAATATGAACTTGCCATCTCTTTCTGTTGTAACAAAACCAGCTTTGCGCAAAATGGCAAGATGTTGTGAGGCAACAGACTGTTCTAACCGAAGCTTAACATAGATCTGCGTAACGGTAATCCTGCCGTTCTGATTGATGAACTTGATGATTTGCTGCCGGAGCTTATGATTGATAGCCCTGAAAATTAAAGCGGCTTTCTTTAATTGAATAGGGTCAATCTTCAGTTCATCTTTTGCAGATGTAACTTTTTCCATAATCATAGATACTGTTTCTTAAATTAGTTGTTTATGCAACGCAAGTTATCTAAATATATTTCTATAAAGCATAGTTTATTTACATACATAACTAAGTTTTAATAAATCTTTTTAGAAATAGGTGAGTGAAAATCCTTACCGTAATAAGGTTCACTGTACGCTAAATCTGAAAAATCGCCCTTTTCAAATTTTTCTGTAGCCAGCAATACCATGTCTGCCGCAGTGGCTGTATGGTCGACAAATGATGCATTGAAGTGTTTGATGATGCCTTCCGCCTTCCTGCTTCCGTTGCCGAAAAAACTGATGGTATTCTCCTGCAGCCAACCGGCAAAAGAGGTTTCATCCAGGATCATATTTGTTGCAGGCGCCACCTCTTGCACGGAGGAGTTGTACAGAGCTGTAAACACTTCCATTCTTCTTGCATCAATCATGGGGCAAAGCAATGAGGTACCCGCATTTTTAACACCTGCTGCCATCATTTGCAGCGTGTTGATGCTGATCAGGGGAATGGAAAGTGCATAACACAAGCCTTTTGCTGCTGATAACCCTACCCGCAGGCCTGTATATGATCCGGGTCCTGTGCTAACCGCAACTGCATCCAGTTGTGCAGGCGTAAAATTGTTTTCTTGCAGAACCGATTGAATGGCTACATGCAACCAGGAGGCAGATTCTTTTTCGGAAGGATTAACGCCTGTTGCAATAACGCTCCTGTCTTTTGACAGGCAAACAGAAGCCACTTGTACGGCTGTATCAATATGGAGGATGAGGCTCACAATGGCAAATTAAACAGAACTGCGGATTCTCTTTATTAGAAAAAAATTAGGAGGATGATTCCTGCACCCAGAATTAACAACTATTGAATGGCAACGAGCAGCTTTTCCAGGGTTTCGTCTTCCAGCACTTCACGTTTGGGGCCATCGCCCTTGGCAGCCCATTTTACCAGCCGCAAGTAGCCGTCTTCTATTTCGATACCGGTTATGTCGCCATCATTGAAACAACAGCAGCCTGCATTATAATAAGTAGGTTTCATCGTCAGGTAATCATCCGAAACGGTTGTGTATTCAAATTTTCGTTTCCGGATCTCGGCTTCTGTTTCTTTGATCCATTTCGGGTCATTGGCTGCTTTGGCCCGCAACAGCCTGCGATACAATCGTTCCAGGTGCGTCAGCGATTCAAATACCGGCTGGTGAGTATGTCCTGTGATCACCAGCATGTTGTTGTGAGCCATGCTCCACTCGTACATCAGGTGGTTGTGCAACGTCTTTAACTGGGCATCGTAAGCTGGAGTATTGGGATTGATTTTCAGCCATGCCTGTAACGGTGCCCATATCTTGGCTACAAAAAATTTGCTGAACCAATTTCCGTCACTGGCTTTGTCGCCCTGGTGGCCATGCGTGCAAAGAATGCGCAATTCACGGCCGTGGATAACCGTTTGCAGCAGGATGCCATCGTAGACGGGCAAGTCTGTGCCAAAGATGTTTTTGATCTGGGCCATTACCAGGGGATCGTTTTTCCAGTCGAGGTCATGGTTGCCGATGGTTTTGTGGAAGCGGGACTGGGCTATAAATTTTTTGTAGCGGTCAAAGCTGGGTTGCTGTTTGTCGAGTACTTTGGAAAGGGGGTTCTCCCAGAGTTCTTCACAGTCGCCAAGCGTAATGAAATGAAAGTTGCGCTGGTGGTAATAATCAAGAGCCGCCAGGTAGGCCGGTTCGCAAAGCATAAAATCATCCGCCCCGTTTTTGGCGCCTTTGTGCTGATCGGAGAAAATAACAAAGCGGCCCTGCTTATAGTCGAAAGGAATGACTATGCCTTTGCTTTCCTTACCGTTTTCGATGCCGCGTACAATCTTATCAAGGGCTGCAAACACTCTTTCCTTCTCCGGCCGGGAAGAAAATTTATTGGAAGCCCAAACTACGAACTTAAAAATTTGCTGTCGGATCCACATGCAATTGGCTCTATTCTGCCAAGGTAAAAAAATAGCCCCGTTTTTAGCGGAGCGTTTTGAAATACTTGCAATAGGAGGCAGGCTTCATTGCTTTTTGCCTATTGAGCCGCGATCATGCTGATCTCGATGTTCACAAACTTGGGCAGCGCAGAAACCTGAACCGTTTCGCGAGCAGGGAAATCACCGCTGAAGTATTTTCCATACACTTCGTTGATCTCACTGAATTGATTCATATCGGTAATGAAAATGGTGGTCTTTACAACATTGCTGAAACTCATGCCGGCTTCTGTTAAGATAGCTTTCAGGTTTTGCATTACCTGGTGTGTTTCCTCCTGGATATCCCTGTTTTTCAGGTTACCGGTTTGAGGATCGATGCAAACCTGTCCGGAAATATAGAGTGTGTTATTAACAAGTACTGCCTGGTTATACGGCCCGATGGGAGCTGGTGCCGACTGGGTGACGATGATCTTTTTTTCCATAGTACGAATTACACGAATTTGCCCCAATTGTGCGAAAGATTTTTGTGGCGCCTTTGGTTTCATTTGTCTAATTCCTTTGAATTTGTGTATTTCGTGCCCATGCAGGTTGTTGTTTTAGCCCATGAATGGCAGAAAGTACAGTTAGGAGAAGTTGTCGGTAATATTCGCTGGATCAGCGATGCCAGTGCGTTTGCAGAACAGGCTAAGGCCGATGCTTTTGTTGATCTGACATTTACTGCAACGAAAGACAGGCTGGCAATCCTGCGTGCTTTACTACCCAAGCCTGTCATTGTCAACAGTGTTTCAGAAACGTTGCAGGAGACGGACGTCGCGTTTATCCGCATCAATGGATGGAATACATTTCTATCATCCTCTATTTGGGAAGCTGCTTGCAGCAATGAAGCGTCAAGGCAAAAGGGAGGGATCATTTTGGCTTTGTTCAACAGAAAAGCAGAGTGGCTGCCCGACACACCGGGTTTTGTTACGGCACGGGTGGTCAGCACCATCATCAACGAGGCATTTCTTGCGTTAGAGGAAGGCGTCAGCACAAAAGCTGAAATCAACACGGCCATGAAACTGGGAACTGCTTATCCGTATGGGCCCTTTGATTGGGCCGAAAAAATAGGTTTGCAAAACGTTGTAGCACTACTGCAAAAGCTGGCACAAACAAAGCTTCGTTATACACCGGCAGCTTTGCTTTTAGAAGAAGCTTCCCTGCTTACCTGACTTTGTAGAGCTCTTCCCATCGCGTGGTATAGCGGTCTGATTGAAAATCCTGCCGCATTTTCCAGTTGCGTTTTGTTCCCGAAGAAGCAAACTTTACGACATCGCCCCGCATGCTGAAATTGATGTTGTCAATCTGCTCCATCAGAAAGCGACCAATGCTTTTGCGCTCTTCAAACAGGTTGGCCTGAATGGATGTATCCGGAACAATTCCGCTCAGGATCACACCGGCCTTTTTGTATCTCTTTCCCGGTTGAAACAATTGTTCCGCCATCCGAACCGCAGGTTTGATCAGTTCCTGTGTCAGCGAGGTAGGCTCGGGTAAGGTGGCATATGCGCTGATGGTTAAGCCATGCTTAAACCGTGGTCCATCGATTTTTTCCTGTGTTACCAGAAAGGTGCTGACAACCGAAGCGGCACCGTTCTGTCGCCGCAGTTTTTCGGCCGCACGGGAGATATAGGCTGCAACGGCTTCTTTGATATCCTGCAGGTTGGTAACGGTGCTGCCAAACATGCGGGTAGTGGCAATCATCTTTTTCTTTTCCAACTGGTCTTTCATTTCAATGGCATGCTCCCCGCGCAGTTCTTTTACCAGGCGAACACCCACCACGCCACCCAGGTTTTTACGGGCCCATTCTTCGTGCATATTGCGCAGGTCCCAGGCCGTGCATACACCCAGTTGCATAAGTTTGTCGGCGTAGCGGTTGCCAACACCCCATATTTCTCCGACCTTCGTCTGCTTTAGTGCACTGATGATTTTTTCCTCTGTTTCCAGAATGGTAATGCATTGCGATGCTTCTTTGTCACGTTTGGCTATTTTATTGGCGATCTTTGACAAGGTCTTTGTGGGTGCCACGCCAATGGAGACACGTATACTGGTCCACTGCTCAATGGTATCCCGCAGGTATTCAGAAAGTGTTTGCAACTGTTTGGCTGAATAGTGCTCCAGGTGAAGAAATGCCTCATCTACCGAGTATACCTCCACGGCCTCTTCGCCTACTGCTTGCTTGAGTACTTCCATCACCCGCCAGCTCATGTCGCCGTACAAATTATAGTTGGAAGAGAAAACCTGCACCCCGTATTTTTCAATGAGCGGTTTGGCCATAAAAAAAGGGCCGGCCATACCGACGCCTAACTTTTTCGCTTCATCGCAGCGGGAAATAATGCAGCCGTCGTTGTTGCTTAACACCACAACGGGTTTATTGTTCAAATAAGGCTTGAAGACTTTTTCGCAAGAACAGTAAAAGGAGTTGCAATCAACAATGGCTTTCATGCTTTGTGAATAACATAGGTAACCACTCCCCACACATTCAGGGGTGTACCCGTTATGTCCAAGGATGCTAACTTTTTATTTGCCGTTGCTAATCGTGTGTGGTTGTTGCTGATCTCCAGTTTTCTGATCAGCAGTTCGCCATCTACCACAGCAATCACCAGGCTTCCGTTCTTAGGCGTTAGCGACCTGTCCACAATCACCACATCACCCACCTGCACACCGGCGCCTGTCATTGCATCGCTGTTTACCCGCAGAAAAAAAGTGGCGGGCTTGTTTTTTACCAGATGTTCGTTCAGGTCAATGCCCCGTTCAGCATAATCGTCGGCGGCGGCGCCAAAGCCTGTGGCATTGGCAGTGCGTACCTGGCTTTGCGTAAAATCTTTTGAGCCATTGTACGATGAATAAAAAAAGTTTTCTCCCTCCATGATCTTTGGTTTTGTTGTGCTAAATTATTTAGTAATTTCGTACTAAAGAAATTAGGTTATTCACAATCGTAAAACCAACTATATGAGCAACGCACTGGTCATGCCCGGCTACCGCATCGCTGAATATCGATTGATCATACCATTGAGTGAAGCCCTGCAGCAAACGGTGATGCAGGTGCGTAAAGAATTGCACGAACGCTACCGCATTCCCATTCCGTTTGAATTGAAACCTTCCCTTACCATTCTGCACTGCCATGCCTACGAAGGCATGGAAGCAAAACTGGCGGAGCGCATGCAGCAGGTAGCAACACGAAACAGTTCGTTTAAAGTAGAGTTGCAAAATTTCGCCGCATACCCCTCGCACACCATCTATCTTCATGTGCCCACACGAAGCCCGTTCAATGATTTGTGCAAAGAATTAAAAGTGGTCAAATCGCTGACGAAAGTGCCCGACCACGATGCGCATTTTATCAACGAGCCGCACCTGCTGATCGCACAGAAATTAAAACCATTTCAGTTTACCCGTATGTGGATGGATTGTGAGCACACGCAGTTTACGGGTCGGTTTATGGCCAACAGCATGGTGCTGATGAAGCGGTCTGCCGTTAACAACCAATACGAAGAGGTGCGGCGGTTTGAATTTGCCTCCTTAGCTCATTCTGTCAAACAGGGATCCTTGTTCGGATGAGATCAATTCGGGATAATCAAACGGCTCTTTGATCTGTGGGACGTTCGTATCGGCGCCGCGGGTGGTGATCAGCTTTGAAATGGAAAAGGCTTTCATTTTTGTGTCGTCGCAAGGGAACAGCATACTCCTTACCTGCTCTTCGGTAAGCGACGGTTCCAGCCATTGCTGCCACTGGTCTTTGGGAAGAATCACCGGCATTCGCTGCTTGGTGTTGTGAATCTTTGCCATCAGGCCATTGGCATCGGTGGTAATGATGGTAAAGGTGTGCAGGATCTCGCCGGTTTCTTTATCGGTCCAGTGGGCATAGAGCCCGGCAAAGCCAAAAAGTTCAGCGCCATCGAGGTGCACATAATGCGGGTATTTTTTCTTTTTGTATTCCATCCACTCGTAAAAACCATCGGCCAGCACAATGCATCGGTTTTTCGTGTAGGAGCGAAAAGCCGGCTTTTCAAAAATGGTTTCACCTCTTGCATTCAGGGTTTGATTACGAATCTTATCAGCATCCTGTAAAGATTTTACCCAATGGGGGATCAGGCCCCACTGGTACTGCTGCACCTTGTTGGGCTTTTCCGAGGTAATGACCGGCATCTGCGGAAACAAAAAACCCGAGGAGTGAAACACCGGTTCGAAAGGTTGTTCCCACTCGGCCTGGATCATCCGCATAATTTCTTCCTGCTTCTTGGTAAGGGAGTAATGGTAACACATAGATTGAATTTGACAATGTGAAAATAGGAAAATGCGAAAATGCACTCTCGTTTAGTTGCAATTCATCAACCAAAGTCAACATGGCAAATAATATTTTCGGTACAAAGAAGAATCTTGGGCATTTAGGCAACGGGAATGAAAACGAAGAAGCGTATAAAAAAGGCCGCGGTGCACAGCTTGATACACACAATCGTTTTGAAAAGACAGAACGAGCCAAAGACCACATCGAGGCCATTGATGAATGGGTGGAGGAAGATGTGCAAACGCAATACATTGATGTTACAGCAAAGAGTCTTGTCAACAAAGTGGACAGCCCGGATGTGGGTATGTTTTACAGCATGAACCCTTACCAGGGCTGCGAGCATGGCTGCATTTATTGCTATGCCCGCAATTCGTTTGAGTACTGGGGCTACAATGCAGGACTGGATTTTGAAAGCAAGATCCTGGTGAAAAAGGATGCGCCTAAATTGCTGCGCAAATTTTTAGAGCAGCCGCAATGGAAATGTGTGCCCATCAGCATGAGCGGCAACACGGATTGTTACCAGCCAGCCGAAAAACGGTTTCGCCTGTCAAGAGCTTTGCTGGAAGTCTGCAACGAGTTTAATCAGCCGGTAGGTGTCATTACCAAAAATGCTGGTATCCTTCGGGACATTGACCTGCTGAAAGAAATGTCCGACAAGCGAATAGTTTCCGTTATCATGACGATCACATCCTTCAACGAAGACCTGCGTCGGGTGATGGAGCCAAGAACCACAACCGCTGTGCAACGGTTGCGTACAATAGAAACGCTCAGCAAAGCCGGCGTGCAGATGGGTGTGATGATGGGACCTATGATACCCGGGCTGAATGAACACGAAATGCCTGCGATCATCAAAGCTGCCAGTGAAGCTGGCGCTACCTTTTCAGCATATACATTCATCCGGTTGAATGGCGCCATCAAATTTTTGTTTCACGATTGGCTGTATAAAAATTTTCCGGATCGAGCCGATAAGGTCTGGCACCTGATTGAAAAAAGCCATGGAGGAAAGGTGAATGACAGCGAATGGGGACGGCGGATGCGTGGTGAAGGTGCTATTGCTAAAATGGTTGCTGACCAATACAAAACCTACACAAAAAAATATGGATTAAACCATGAACGCCTGGAACTCGATTGTACAAAGTTTCGAAGGCCTGGGGAACAGGGAAAGCTGTTTTGATAGTTATCATTATCAGCCATTCATTTCTTCAACAATCTCTACGTTCCATTTGTTGCGGATCAAAAAAGCTGTCAGCAATATGCGCATCCGTTCTACTGGTATATTCAGGTACAGTGCCACCATACCAAGTACCTCGCTTTCCTTTTCGTCGATGTTGCCACGAAACGTTATCACTTCACAGATCATGGCAAAAAGTGTTTCCCGGAAATCTTCTCCTATGAGCGGTGCGCTTTGTTCTATCATAGCTTTGGTGTCGTATTGAGCCTGAAGCGAAATGGCTTTGATGGTTAATTGATTCAAGTCTGTTCCTTTGAACCTGGAGCAAAGCACAACAATGCGTGAGAGCTGGTCGACCTGCGATTGCATCAGGTTTTTATGTTTATACATCACACAGGAAAATAACATGGCGGCTGCAGCTTCCTGTTCTGTTTCGATGATAAGGTTCATGTAAAGGGTTTTATCAAATGTAGGAAAGTGAATGCGAAAGGCATCAGCACTTTTAATAACAGTCATGCATATTTGCAAACTTGCTGCAAAAATATTTTTTATAAAAGTTTTGTTTACATCGAAAAAATGTTTTCATCTTTGCACCGCAAAACAAAATCATCAAACATGCTACGCAATCCATTACATATAGAAGCAAAAGGATTTAGCCGGGAAGGCTTTTTCCTCTGCGGGGCATGTGTTTGTATAAAATAGTTTGAAACCAAAACGAATGTGCAAGCCCCGCAAAATGCGGGGCTTTTTTTATTGGAAAAATAGTGCTGCCGTGTGAAAACAGCAGTAGCACGGCAACAAAAACAATCATTTAAACTATGCAAAAAGCGATACATATAATTCTCAAAGCAGGTTCTAGCAGGTGCTGGTTGGCACTGCAAGAGCCAACGGCTACCCGGCAGGATAATCCTATCCTGTTTAGCAGCCGTATGGAGAACGTGTATCCCCGCAAAAGACCGAGGTGTCAGCAGACGTCATCCACATAGAAGCGGAATGAACGAACAGCAAAAGCCCGGTCAGTTGGAATGACCGGGCTTTTTGTTTTGGTGTACTCGTCAACAAATCACAATGAAATTCTTAATCGTCGTCCTGCTGTTGCACTACCTGTTCAACAGGCTCGATAAAGCCATTCGCACGGGCAGCAGGATAAAAAACAAATAGGTGCAGAAAAGGAGGAAAGCTCTCCCGCCGGTTGCAGCGGGGAGCATCCGGATGAATAGCTCAATGGCAGAGCAGTGCCTTGTTAAGGCAACGGTTGAACGTTCGAGTCGTTCTTCATCCGCCACAAAAATTGAGGTTATGTTCAGGAGATTGTTCAAAAGAAAGGTAAGAGATACCCTTGGCTTGTTCAATGGTCATTTTCTGGAAGCAAAAGCGTTCTATGCGCTGGAGTTCGATGCCGTGTGCTGCGTCAGCTTCATCGGTGATATTGATGCCAGCAAGTCGTTCGCACACATCGGTGACACACTGAAGGGTGAGATTATTTCCACCTTTCAGCATTCGTACTTCGACCACAATGAGCAAAAGATGTTTTTCAACAACACCATCTATGTGCTGACGAATCAGCGGATGATTGAGTTAGGGAACAACTGGTGCCAGGTGCTGCATACCCAACATCAATACAACTGGGCCAACGATGTTATCAAAAGCCTTTCGGCTTTCCGCATCGTGAACAACGAGCCGGTGATTGGTTTTGCAAGGCAGACAACAGCCAACTAAATACAATTGAAACGCAGTCCGCTGGACTGGCTATTCGACAAAGGGGCTGCGTTTCATTTACGGACGAATAGCTCCAATGGTAGAGCGCCGGTTTGAAGCACCGGGTGTGCTAGTTCGAGCCCAGCTTTGTCCACATGACGTAAAACTACAAACCATGGAACAGCAAAAAAGATGGCGGAAGCTGGATGGTACCAGAGTCCGGATATGCATCGAAGATGAAGTGCGGCAGGTGATTGTGCGGGAGAAAAGCGCCGGTCACCAACTGAAGGTCTGCATCGGTACCGACAGCCAGGTAAAAGGTACGCAAACAGAGTTTGCCACCGTGATTGTTTTCATCCGGAAAGGAAAGGGTGGCTTCATGTACATCCAAAATGAAACAACACGGATGAAGATGAGTATTAAGCAACGGATGTTAGTAGAAGTGGCAAAGAGCATCGAGGTATCCTACGCCTTGTGCAACCTGTTTACGCTGTACAGTGTGGATATGGAAGTGCATGCGGACATCAATACCAATCCGGCTTTCAGGAGCAATGATGCATTGAAAGAAGCGATGGGTTACATTGTGGGAATGGGTTTCGCTTTCAAGGCTAAGCCACATGCTTTTGCGAGTTCAAGCTGTGCGAATAAAGTGGTGCAATGATATAGGAATGAATTCGATAAGATTGGTGGGACGTATGTCTAATACAAGTCCGTCAATCACTGGCTTGTAGCTCAATGGCAGAGTAGGAGATTCTTAATCTTCGGGTTGTGGGTTCGAGTCCCATCGGGCCAACAGAAATTTTAACCGGCAAAAACAAAATTGTATGCGTGTTCTTGTAATGAAATGAGGGAGTGCTTTCTGTATAAGAAAGATGACTATTGATTAACTATTTTAAATTTTTTATAGGCAATTTATTGTTTCTGAAACCCCATCTGCAAAAACGCCAAAAGCGGCGTGACAAGCTGTTAGGCGAAGAACTCATTGAGTGTGCCCGGTATTACTCCTTGGAAAGAGAAAAAGGCGGTTATAATATCCGGGTCAAAAAAGCTGACTATGCCCATGCCAGAAAGCAGGAGAGCATGAAGTTTATGCACGGCAGTGAAGCAAAATCGTTTAATGATAATCTGGGCCGCTGATTCGATTTCTGAATACGCATCAGAGAAAAGCCTGGAACAAGGTATTCAAAGAGCTGAATGCAAAGCTGGATAAGCGTACCGTGCCGGGATTACATGTCTTCAATCATCTGTGGAGCTTCGTGGTGCTGCACATTCGCATAGAAAACAAAGAAGTATTCTAGCTGCGCTTTGGTAAATGGGAAGAGCTTGTCAACGGGAAAAATGGCCTGAATTTTTTGTACATCCTATAACGGGACAATTGTGCAAGGCCAGATTGTAAAACAAGAAATAACGTACTATGGCAAAATTAAAATTAACAGGAAAGGAATTGCGAAACATTGGTTACCCCGAAGGGCCGGTGATTTCGATAGCCATGAACATCATGGAAAAGAACTACAAGCATTTGTCGAAAGAAGATGCACTGGAGATATTGAGCGCCGTGCTGCAAAGTCCGAACCAGTATGCGCATGACGGCGTGCTGAATAAAATTGCAGAAGCCCTTTTGCCCAAACCCAAAGTAGGTGGCGATGAATTGCCGCTGAAAGAAAAAGGCGTGGAGTTTAACGTTTTTGGTGCGGAAGGCATTGAGCAAGGAGCGTTGCACCAGATGTACACGGCCGCTAAACTGCCAGTGGCGGTGGCCGGTGCCCTGATGCCGGATGCGCATCACGGTTATGGATTGCCGATAGGTGGCGTGTTGGCAACGGAGAATGCCGTGATTCCGTATGGTGTGGGTGTGGACATTGGCTGCCGTATGTGTCTTTCAATTTTCGACATTGCTCCAAAAGAGCTAACGGACCGGGAACATTATTTTACCCGTGAGCTAAACGAGGCGACGCTGTTTGGTAGCGGCGCTATGTTTCAGCGACCAGCTAACCACGAGGTGATGGAGCGTAAGGAGTTTGATGAACTGGGTTTATTGAAAGGTCTGCAGGACCGTGCTTGGAAGCAATTGGGTTCTTCCGGTTCGGGTAACCACTTTGTAGAGTGGGGCGTGGTACATGTGCCGGAAAAGGACAACGTGTTTTGCGTGGAGCCGGGTTCGTATGTGGGGCTGTTGTCGCACTCCGGTTCACGGGCCTTGGGTGCTAACGTGGCGAATCACTATACTAAATTAGCGAAAGAAAAACGCCGCCTGCCCGGTGATGCTGTGAATCTTGCCTGGCTTTCACTGGATGAACAGGAGGGTATTGAATACTGGATGGCGATGAACCTGGCGGGTGATTATGCTTCGGCTTGCCACCATGTAATTCACGATAAAATTGCAAAGCAGTTGGGCCGTAAGCCACTAAAGATGGTAGAGAATCACCACAACTTCGCCTGGAAGGAAAAATGGGAAGGAAAAGATGTGATTGTGCACCGGAAAGGCGCTACACCGGCGGGTAAAGATGTGCTGGGCATTATTCCCGGCTCTATGGCTGCACCGGGTTTTATTGTGAGAGGAAAAGGAGAAATGGCTTCGGTGAATTCAGCTTCGCATGGTGCCGGACGAAGGCTGAGCCGCTCCGCTGCGTTGAAAACGGTTACGCATAAGGAACTGAACGAAGCGTTGGCGAAGCAAGGTGTAAAACTGTTGGGTGGTGGACTGGATGAAGCGCCGTTTGCCTACAAGGACATTCACGAGGTAATGAAAGCACAAAGTGCTTTAGTGGACACAGTTGGTGTGTTTTACCCGAAGATTGTAAAGATGGATGGGGCGCAGCCAAAGCAGTGGAAAAAGGGAAAGAGCGATGCGGTTATGGGGGAATAAAATGCCTGACAGTTTAGAATTTTTACCTCACCAGGAATAAAAAACTATTTTCTACATGTTTACTAAAACTGATCGTTGGAAAAGAATGAAAAAAGTCAGCGAATTCCAACACTATCATCAATGGCTAATCAAAGAAATTGTATAACAGCATTCGATAATTATAGTCCGGCAAAAGAATGAGGTTGGAAAACAGTGAAGTCGCGGTAGAATTTTGATTGGTAAAAAAATCGCCATGTCTGGAATAAAGACCGTAAACAACCTTGAAATTTGCACCATAATCTGTCCAGAATGGTTGTATTGCAGGCTCGCCGAGTTTAAAACGAAGCGTTCCTTTCCGTATTTTTTCCCTAAGGTCCTTGATTGTTAGTATTTCATTATTGCTTGAAAGCCCCAGCCAATTTGAATTGGTGCCGATAGCCATCCAGCCTTTACTTGTTTTTACTTCAAAAAGTGCATGTGATGACAAGCCCTTGCGAAGCAATGAAGTCGTAGACGGCATTTTACCTTTTTCTCCAAAATAGACGTAAGCGTGCCGAAATGAAAAGCCATAATAACGTAGTATTTTTTCCATTAATACAGCCCGGTCATAACAGAGACCTTTTCGATTGGTATAGTAGTAAGAAATATCACCGAAGTATTTATGTGCAATTTCTTCAGACCTGAAGCCTAAAACAACGCTATCTTGTAAAGCATGGATCAGTTGTATTTCATCTTCAAAGCTGTTGTGAACAGTTGCAACATCAGGCCTTAACTGCCAAAGCTTGGTAAATGCCTGTATGTATTGAAGGTCTTTCTGAGAATTAACCACAGACTTACTGCCACATACAAAAAGGATAAATGGAAGTAAGAAAAGAATCAAATATCTAAGGCGTTTGGATGGCATTTGCTCATTTGGATTGGGGCGACTTTTTAAATTGAGTGCAAATATACATACTTGCATCTTTGCAAACTTTTACGAAATCGACTGGCTAATACCGTGTTAACTAATCCTTTTCCTGAAAGTAAAATTGCAGCTTACATTAGCTCCAGATTTCTAATAAAAATGTTGAGAAGATTAAACGCATGTTCAAGTCGTGAATACTACTTTGCAGTTGATGCCCACTTAATATGATTATTGGTATTGTTCAAAAAGTATGGCCTTCAGAGGCTGACGCAGTTTTCTCGTAAATGCATTGGATAAGCAAATACTACATTGATACTTTTTTATTATTCAAGAAACGCCTTCCCGCCTGATTTGCTGCTGAATTATACTTTTATATAAATACTCCGTTTATCCAGCCAGTAACAGATAGCCCACATAAATGTAATTACCGTTAAGGCAAACAGCAGAGAACCAATTTTCGGGTCACCAGGTACATATTTGTAAAAATTATCGTATAAAAGACTCCAAGGATTAGTATAAACGGGATCGCCTTTGGCGTTGATGCCATTTGGAATACGGATCAGCCGCAATCCCCTGGGCAGAAAAGCACTCAGCGCAAAAACAAACAATGCATTTTTCCCGAATACATCAAAGAAGCGAGTCCACCAACCACGGACGCCTTTGACCTCAATAAAGTAAACAAGCGTAGCTAGAATAGCTGTTGCCATTCCCGTTGTGACCAGTACATACGAGCTGGTCCAGATCTTTTTATTTATGGGGAAGTTTAGGCTCCAAACATAACCGGCCAAAAGAAAAGCCATCGCAGCAATAAACAGCCCGGTCAGTATCTGGTAAATCGGATGGATAGTAGAAACAGCGCCGGAACGCATCGATTCTGCGGAAAGTTTGGTCCGGCTCAGGATGTAATCTCCAACCAGGTAGCCCAAAATTACCTGTACAATGGCTGGCAAGGTACTGGTAAGCCCTTCGGGGTCGAAGGGTATGCCTTCGCCGCGGTACATGTGCGGCTCATGCAGAATAGCCTTGTCAACAGCAGTACCAAAATAGCCTTGCAGGCTGTACGGTTCAGCAGGATCGCCGAGAGCATAGGTCAGAAGCCAGTAAAATAATAAAAGTATTAAACCCGCTAAAAATGCACCTCTTGCCTTAAGGTAATAAACAAGTATAGAAGCAAACAAATAACAAAGCGCAATACGCTGCAGCACTCCTAAAATCCTGACACCTGTTAACCTGCCTTCTGGTGTAATCCAGGTCCAGCCGCTAGCAACCAAATCGTCACCTTGCCAGCGGGCAAAAGGCCACCAGTTCAGAAAAAGGCCAATGGCAAAGATGAGCAGACTACGTTTAAGTACTTTTTTCCAAAAAGTGGCGTCACCGGCAGTTTCCAGCCTTGGCATTACAAATGCCATAGCATTGCCCACAGCAAAGAGAAAAAACGGAAAAACAAGATCGGTAGGAGTAAGTCCATGCCAGGGAGCATGCGCCAGCGGGCTGTAAATATGGCTCCAACTGCCGGGGTTGTTTACCAGAATCATCAGGCAAACGGTGGCGCCACGAAAGACATCAAGTGAATAGTAGCGTTGGTTCACGTGCAAGTTTTTGCCTTTAAATGTAGTTGCAGTCAGGTAAAATCAAGGGCAAAAGTTAGCGTGGGTGGCGATTCATAATTCAATTCTCCTGCAATAAATAAGGGGTAAGTAATTAAAAATCACTACAAATACTGTTTTCGTTGTTGTATGAATCCGTTTTTTTACACGCTTTAGCTATTGTTGACTCCGGTGTTGTTGGTGTAGGAACAAGAATCTGGCATTTCTGTCATATTATGCCAAGAGCTGTTATTGGTGCAAATTGCACTTTGGGACAGAAAGTATTTATCGATAAGAATGTAGTAATCGGAGACGGTGTAAAGATTCAAAACAATGTTTCGGTTTACAACGGCCTACGGGTGGAAGACGAAGTATTTCTAGGGCCCTTGGTTGTGTTTACCAATGTTATTATTCCAAGGAGCTTTATTGAGCGAAAATCCAGCCCGCCACTGAGGTTGGGTCAGCAAGACTGGGCATCTGCTCCATTTTGTTAAATCAGAAGCCTGGCGTTTTGAGAGCGGTGAACGTTATTTGTTGAAAGACAATACTGTAGAAATTGCCTGAGTTTTCTTTCTTAACTTATTCATTCAATGGCATTTTTGAAATTTTTTCAGTCACATAGGCATCCTATATTTGCACCTCTTTAACTGAGCCGTCCAGTCAAAAACATCAATATTGGTGTGATTGAGGGGGGCGAAGCCATGCCTGAACATGCAAAGCTGGTCTGTAATACGGACAAGGTACCGCTGGGAAAAAAAGGTGGCGCATTTACTGCTGCAAAAGGGAATTGAAACGTTTTGTCCTTTGCACGAAGTAAAACGCCGTTGGAGCGATCGCATCAAACTAGTGCAGCACCCTATCCTGCCCACGTATGTTTTTGTAAAGATTCAGGAAGACCAACGCACAACTGTCAGAACAACGCCTGGTGTATTAAATTTTGTTGTTACGAATTGCAAGCCGGTAGCTATAAAAGATAAAACGATTCAAAAAATAAGGCAGTTTCAGGAAAAATACCAGTATTTGGAGGTAAGACCTGCCTTTGAACAATGTAGTATAGGAGCACATACGGCAAGGAGAAATGGAAAATTCTACATGGAATGTCTTGATCTGTTACTGATAGGTTATAACTCCTTACATAGAAAAGCTGATATAAAAGATAAAAATCACTAATGCGCTTATTCAATCTATTGCTGCTGCTTGCAGCCTTTCTTTTCTCCTGCCGTTCTCAAAAAGGAGTCATCAATAATTACCTTCAAAATGCGGATACGACTGGTGTAAAGTTGGTAAGTATGCCGGAGCCTTTGATTCAGAAAAATGATTTGCTTTCAATTAAAATCTATAGCTTAAGTGCTGATCCCAGAACAGACCTGCTCTATAACTTGCCCGAAACGACAGGTGCTGGTGCCGGTACGTCTGCCAATGGTTTTTTGGTTGATGACGACGGCAACATTGAGTATCCGCGAGTCGGAACATTGCATGTGGAAGGCCTGACAAAAAATGCACTTGCCCAAATCATCAAAGAACGGTTGGATACGGTGCTGAAAAGCCCTTCCGTGATTGTACGTTTTCTAAACTACAGGGTAACTGTATTAGGTGAGGTAAGAGCGCCTGGTTCATTTAATATACCAACGGAAAGAGTAACTGTATTGGAGGCACTGGGTCTTGCCGGTGACATTACTGAATTTGGAAACAAAAATATCGTGCGGGTTGCCCGGGAAAAGGAAGGCCAGATAGAAATAGGCTATGTTAATCTAACTTCACAGGATTTGTTTAACTCGCCTTACTTCCGCCTGCAGCAGAATGATGTCATTTTTGTAGAACAAAACCGCCGCAAGCTGCAACTGGAAGAACGGCAAAGTGTAGCACAGCAGATAGGCATTGCCACCAGCATTATAACAGCCATTGCGTTAATTATCAATATCATTCGTTAACAAATAATACCTGAGTGAGATGGGGGAGAAAGTCATTAAACATAAATCCAGATCTGAGGGATCGAACCTGAATGTCAAAGAACTTTTGTTTAAGTATATTCGGTTTCTCCCACTCTATCTCATCTTCGTAGCGCTATCGCTGATAGGTGCTTATATTTACCTAAGGTATGCTCCCGAATTTTATCGATCTTCTGGGCAGATTGCTATTAAAGACGAAAAGAGTGCCGGTAGAGTAGGAGATGACAAGTTGGATGTTTTGATGCAATCTGATGGGCGGAAGAATATCCAGATGGAGATTGAATTACTTCAATCACGGCCAATGATGGGTCGTGTTGTAGAGGCTCTTGATCTAAACTTTACGTATACAGCAAAAGGAAGATTCAAAGATCTTAATGCTTATAAAATTGCTCCCTTTAAGGTTGAGGCCTTATCTATAGCTGATTCAACGAGCAGTTTTACATTAAACCTTACATTCTCCTCCCAGACAACATTTAAAATAAATGGTTCCAACCGTGTCTACAGCTTTGGAGAAGTCATCAAAATTCCGCAAGGTGAATTCCGCTTAATCAGGACGAAAACAGACAAAATCAATCCTGAGTATGTTGTTAACTGGTATCCAACTAGTACACAGGCCGGAATGTTATTGTCCGGCCTTGCGGTTGCACCCAAGCAAAACACAGGAATCCTGAACATTACACTGGAAACAACTAGTCCCCTCTTGGCTGCTGATGTAGTCAACCGGTTAATGGAAGAATACAAAGATGTGACCATAGAGGATAAGAATGCTTCTACTAAAAAATCGCTGGACTTCATTGATGCAAACTTGTATGAACGAGAAAGAGAGTTGGATAGTATTAAACACATTTTTGTCGCCTATCAAAAGGCAAACAATGTAATTGATCCGGAAACCCAAACAGCGAATTATTTTAGCCGGGTTGAGGATGCATTAAGGTTAGAGCAAACCCAACGTTTGCAAATGAACAATGCTATCTTACTGCAGGATTACCTGCGCAATCACAGTAATGATTTCAACACAGTACCGTCTACTTTGGGTATCGACGATCCAACACTTAACGGGCTTGTGGCTGCTTATAATCAGGCCCAATTGGAGCGTAAAGCATTGCTTGAAAACGTAATGCCTGGCCATGTAATGGTGAAGCAGAAAATTGAAGAAGTGGAGGAATTGCGGGGAAAAATTTTGGAGAACGTAAAAAACATTCGAACCTCTTACGGCTCTGCAATTGGAACCCTGCGTTCAGTAAACAGCCAGGCAAGTTCACAATTGAAAACACTGCCAAATAAAAAGCAAGACCTGCTGAATATTCAACAACAATTGGAGAGCAAGGCACAGATATATAATACCCTGTTAATAAAGCGGGAAGAATCTGCTATTGCCTTGGCTTCTACAATCTCCAATACGAAAGTTTTACAAGAAGCTGTACCAGATACGAATCCTGTTCGACCGAAGCGCAGAAACACACAGATATTAGCAATCCTGATCGGTTTGGTTATTCCTACAATTATTATTATTGGAAGGGAACTGATGAATGATAAAATTACATCACGGAATGATATAGAACGGATAACAGATGCAACGATTCTGGGTGAAGTAGGCCACTCTCAGGGTGAAAAAACATTGGTGGTAACTTCGGGCAACAGAAAAGTAATTGCAGAACAATTCCGGATTCTACGATCAAATCTTCAGTATGTTATTCCCCATGTAAAGAAGCCCATCATTATGATTACTTCGTCATTCAGCGGTGAGGGAAAATCATTTATCAGTACAAATATGGGTGCCGTAATGGCCTTGGCGAATAAAAAAACAATCATTCTGGAGTTTGATATCCGTAAGCCAAAAGTGATGTCCGGCCTGGGATTGCCTAAACAGAGTGGATTGACAAATTATATTTTGGGTGATGTATCTGCAGAAGAATTGCCTCTCTTGATCCCGGGATATACGAACTTATATGTGTTGCCGTGTGGACCGATTCCCCCCAATCCATCAGAACTTTTGTTGGATTCCAAACTGAATGATCTTTTTGACTACTTACGTGAGAACTTTGACGTGGTAATCATTGATACAGCGCCGGTAGGTATGGTAAGTGACGCCTTAACACTAAGTAAATACGCAGACTGTACTTTATATATTGTTCGCCAGCGACATACATTCAAAAAACAAATTTCCTTGGTGAATGAATATTACCAGCAAGGAAAGCTGCCCAAGCTGTCCATTGTTATGAACGATGTAAAAATCGGTGCTGAGTATGGTAATTATGGCTATGGTTATGGCTATGGCTATGGTTATGGCTCGGGATATTTTGAGGATGAGGAGCCAAAAGCAAATAATTTAAATAAATGGTTTGGCTGGCTGGGTGCTAAAAACGGAAAGGCTAAAAAAAGTCCAACAAAGAAAGTATAATGCAAATATTGGTAACTGGAGGAGCTGGTTTTATAGGTGCCAACTTAGTTGAACACTTGCTGAATAATCCACAGGTAACACTCGTTCGAGTATTGGATAATCTGGCGACAGGCTCATTGAAAAATTTAGAAGAGTTTCAATCTAATCCGAAGTTCGAGTTTGTTGAAGGTGATATACGGAGCTTTGATATTTGCCTTAAGAGCTGCGAAGGAATAGATCTCATCTCCCATCAGGCTGCATTAGGTTCTGTTCCCCGATCCATCAATGATCCGCTCACCTCGAATGAGGTAAATATCACCGGCACATTAAATTTGTTTACTGCCGCAAAAGAAAAGAGCATAAAAAGAGTGGTATATGCAGCGTCTTCTTCTACTTACGGTGATCATCCAGGATTACCAAAAGTAGAAGATCGGATAGGTAATCCATTATCTCCTTATGCAGTAACCAAATACGTAAATGAGCTCTATGCAAGAGTGTATGCGAACCTTTATGGATTGGAACTGATCGGCCTGCGGTATTTTAATGTTTTTGGTCCCAAGCAGAACCCTAAAGGGCCGTATGCCGCCGTTATTCCGCTTTTCATCAATGCGATTTTAGCCAATGAATCACCGGTTATTAACGGTGATGGCGAACAGAGCCGTGATTTCACTTACGTTGATAATGCTGTAACGGCAAATCAACTGGCTCTTTTTACTCAAAATAGGGAAGCGGTTAACCAAGTATATAATGTTGCTTGTGGTGAGCAAACTAGTTTGATTGAACTGTTTGCGATCATTAAAGAAGTTGCGGGAAGCGATCTGGCTCCTAAATATGGGCCAGAGAGAAAAGGCGATGTGAAACATAGCCTCGCAGATATACGAAAGGCAAGCGAATTTTTGTCGTACAAGCCGGCAGTTAACATCAGAGATGGTCTTAAACCTACTTTTGAATATTATCGTAAACAATTTCATTTTGGTTATTCATAACTCCCTTATGAAAAGTGAGAAGTTTTTATCCTCGATCGCGGAACGGCTTGGCTGGATACTGGTACATTTGATTCCCTTAGCGATGCTCCTGAATTGTAAGGGTAATTGAAAAAAGGCAGGGTGCAAAAATTAGCTGCATCGAAGAAGTTGCCTACAGATTGGAGTATATTAATGGAGAACAGATGATGGAACAAGTAAGAGCGCTTATGAATAATGGCTATGGAAAATACCTGAGACTAGTAAGTAAAAATGAAAAATGAGTGAAACAAATTTCTTTGTACATCCTTCTGCTATTGTAGACGAGGGATGTGAGATTGGAAATGGTGTCAAAATCTGGCATTTCAGCCATATAATGCCTGGGTGTAAGATCGGTGATGGATGCAACCTGGGACAAAACGTAGTGGTATCGCCAAAGGTGGTACTGGGAAAAAATGTAAGGGTACAAAACAATGTTTCCATATATGAAGGTGTGATTTGTGAAGACGATGTGTTCCTGGGTCCTTCCATGGTATTTACCAATGTGATAAACCCGCGGAGTGCTGTTAGCCGCAAACACGAATACAAGCCGACGCTGGTACGCAGGGGTGTTTCTATTGGTGCCAATGCTACCATCATTTGTGGCAATGAAATAGGTGAATATGCCTTTATTGGTGCGGGTGCGGTTGTCACCAGGCCAGTTCAAGCATACGCACTGGTAGTGGGAAATCCGGCGAAGCATATTGGCTGGATGAGCGAATATGGACACCGCCTTCATTTTGATGAAAAAGGTGAAGCCATTTGTGAAGAAAGCGGCGAAACCTATGTGCTCGAAGATAATTGTGTACGAAAACTTAATAAGCAATGAAAAATTTTGCCCTGATCGGCGCTGCCGGCTTTATTGCTCCACGGCATCTGAGAGCCATCAAAGAAACCGGTAACCATCTTGTGGCTGCTATGGACAAATTTGATTCTGTAGGCGTGATGGATAGTTACTTTCCTGATGCGAGTTTCTTTGTCGAGTTTGAACGTTTTGACAGACACCTGGAAAAGTTGTCCCGGAAAGGTAATTCAATTGATTACTTATCGATATGTTCGCCCAACTATTTACATGATTCTCATATTCGCTTTGGCCTACGTCATGGTGCAGCAGTGATCTGTGAAAAGCCTTTGGTGTTGAATCCATGGAATGTCGAGGCCTTGGATCAAATCCAGAAAGAAACAGGACGTGACGTGTACAATATTCTTCAGCTTCGTCTTCATCCTGATATCATTGCCTTGAAGGAAAAAGTACAGTCTTCTGATCCTTCAAAAGTTTTCGACTTCGACCTTGCTTACATTACCTCTAGGGGCAATTGGTATTATACAAGCTGGAAAGGCGATGTACAAAAATCAGGTGGTATCGCTACCAACATCGGCATTCACTTCTTTGATATGCTGATCTGGATATTTGGCGGCGTAAAAGAAAACGTGGTTCATGTGCATACGCACGACCGTGCAGCCGGCTTTCTGCACTTGGAGAGAGCAAGGGTCCGGTGGTTTTTAAGCATCAACGAAGAAACGCTTCCCGAATCCGTAAGAGCAAAAGGTCAGCGTACGTACCGCTCTATCACACTTGAAGGGGCTGAGATAGAATTCAGCGAGGGATTCACAGACCTGCATACAAAAAGTTACCAGAGCATTCTTGATGGTAAAGGATTTAATTTAACCGAAGCCCTGCCATCCATTGAGTTGGCACATGCCATCCGGGCACAAAAGCCAGTAGGCATGAAAGGGGATTATCACCCCTTTGCAGCGAAACCTTTGGCAGACCATCCCTTTTCTATTAAACATGATTTAAGCTCCGTTGAATTATAAATAACGTGGAAGTTAAAGTTGACACCCCTTTTATTCCCCTGGCCCGCCCTGATATTAGGGACGAGGATATTGCCCTGGTCAATGACGTGCTCCGTTCCGGCATGTTGGTACAAGGCACTTACGTAGATAAACTGGAAAAGGCTTTTGCTGATTATCATGGTGTAAAACATGCAGTTGCCCTGTCTAATGGAACGGCAACGCTACACCTGGCGTTGAAGGTGTTAGGCATTGGTCCGGGAGATGAGGTAATTGTTCCGGCTCTCTCGTATGTAGCTACGGCAAATGTTGTCGAATTGGTTGGGGCCACCTGTGTCTTTGTTGATATTGATGAAAGAACATTCAACATCGATACAGCGCTGATTGAGGAAAAGATCACCGCCAGAACAAAAGCTGTTATTCCTGTGCACGAATTTGGCCTGGCGTGCAATATCGAGGCTCTTTGTACCATTGCTGAAAAGCACAATATCCATGTCATAGAAGATGCCGCGTGTGCCTTAGGCGCTTATCAAAATAATAAACTGGTGGGTACATTTGGAGTAATGGGGTCTTTTTCCCTCCACCCCCGCAAATCCATTACCTCTGGAGAAGGAGGGGTGCTGCTAACCAATGATGATGCCATTGCAGCAAAACTCAGGAAGTTACGTAACCATGGTATTCAATTGAACAACGGGCAAATGGATTTTGTAGATGCCGGGTTCAATTACCGGATGACCGACTTTCAGGCTGCTCTTGCCTGGAGCCAGTTTCAGCGCTTTGATGATATTCTTGCTCACAAGAATGCCTTGTCTGAAATTTATTTCAGTGCTATCAGCAACAGCAAGCTAACGCTTCCCTTTGTGCCCCGGGATCGTAATCATACATGGCAGACCTTTCATGTTCTTTTGAATGACGAAACAGATCAAAAGAAAACAATGGAAAAGCTGAAAGCTGAAAACATTGGAAGCAATTACGGCGCACAATGCATTCCTGCCCAAACGTACTATCAGAACAAATATGGCCTGGATGCAGCTTCCTTATTCCCGAATGCCTACAAAGCCTTTACAAAAGGGTTGGCTATACCTTTATACGAAAGACTTGCTGAAGAAGATATTTTATACATAGCAAAAATCATTAATAAATTATGATCGAGAACAAGCATATTTTTATTACCGGTGGTGCAGGATTCATTGCCAATACATTGATCAGCAGGCTGGTTGATAAAAATAAGATAACTGTTTATGACAATTTTCATCGTGATACCCTGAGCCATTCTGCTTATGCAGACCATCCAAACATCAGAGTTGTAAAAGGTGACGTGCTTGACTTTGATACAATGGTGGAAGCGATGAAAGGCTGTGACAGTGTTGTGCATGCAGCCGGCATAGCAGGTATAGACACGGTCATTAAAGACCCGGTGCGTACGATGCGGGTGAATATGATGGGTACAGCCAATGCACTTGAAGCAGCCCGTGTTAACGGTGTGAATGAACGGTTTATTGACTTTTCTACTTCCGAGATCTTTGGTTCAATGGCGTATAAATCTACCGAAGAAGATAACACGGTGGCCGGCTCTGCCGGTGAAGCCCGTTGGGTATATGCGGTAAGTAAACTGGCAGGCGAACACCTGGCTCACGCTTATTACAAACAGTATGGTTTGCCAACCGTTACCGTTCGTCCTTTTAACGTCTATGGACCAGGGCAAACGGGTGAGGGTGCTCTACAGATTTTCATAAAAAAAGCACTGAAGAACGAAGAAATATTCATCAACGGCGATGGTACACAGATCAGGGCCTGGTGCTATGTAACAGACTTTGTTGACTGTCTGATGCTTTGCCTGGAAAAAGAAGAAGCCATAGGGCATAGTTTCAACCTTGGTAATGCGAGGGCCATCATGACCACACTTGGATTGGCGCAAACAGTTTGTCGTGTGTTGAATTCCACGTCAAAAATATCTCACCGCCCCGCCCTGAGTGCCGACATTGAGCTGCGTATCCCTAGTGTGGAGAAGTCTGAGAATATCCTTGGATTTAAGGCAAAGGTGGATCTTGATGAAGGCATTAAATATACAGCTGAATGGTTCAAATCACTAAGCAATGCAAGACCTGCTACTATTCCCGTATAGCGGAACGGCTATTGAAGCGCTGGATTGTCTGGATGAGCAGTGGAGATGTATTGGTTTTATTAGTGATGACGAAACTCTTATCGGTAAAGAATTCTTTGGTATAAACGTTTTTAGCAGAACAGCTTTCACTGATTTCCCTGATGCCAAAGTTTTGGCAGTGCATGGCAGTCCCGGTTCTTATACGAACAGGGAAACAATTTTGCAATCGTTGAATATAGCGGCAGACCGGTTTGCAACCGTTATTCATAAAAATGCCTCTATCAGCCCCCGGTCAACTATCGGTTACAATGTATTGATAATGGCTGGAGTTGTTATTACTGCCAATGCTACAATAGGCAACCACGTTATTGTATTGCCAAACTCTGTCATTCACCACGACAGTAAAATAGGCGATTGTACATTGATCGCCGCGAATGTAACGGTTGCCGGAAATGTTGATGTAGGGAATAGTTGCTATTTAGGTGCTGCCAGCAGCATAAAAAATGGTATTACAATAGGGGAGAAAACGTTGATGGGAATCGGTGCTAATGTTATTGAATCATTTCCTGGCCATAATAAGTTGGTGGGGAATCCCGCCAGACCTCTAAGCAGACAGTAAAGTGTGTGATTAAAACTTACCTGTTTTTGAAAGCGGATGGGAATGATCGTACTCTCAAAGTTGCAATAGTTTGCCACATCAAAAAGACTTCTGAATATCCGCAGGTGTTGGTCCCTATCCTGGTGCTTTCACGGTAATTAATGGAAAAAAATAATCATCTGGGATAGGAACATTACGTTTCATCACCAGAAAACAAATGAGGTGTAATCTAAGTTGAAGATACGTCGTACATCGTCTCTTAAGTCGCCTACAAGAGAGTCAAAAGATGCTTCCCGTCAAACAGCGCAGTGGGACGCCCGAAATATTTTTAAAAACTATTTTGTTGTTGCCGGAACCCAAATCGGCGGTGCCATTTTCTCTTTGGCTACTGTTTGGTTGGCAACCAGGCTCTATGGAACTGATGGATACGGCAGCATTGTTGCCATTATTGCTGGTTCGCAGGCAGTTCAGTTACTAACGAATTGGACGAATGTGGCCTTAGCCAGATATGGTGTACAAGAGTTTGTAGAAACAGGTAAAATAAGCAAAGTATTTTGGGCGAGAACTGTTATATTCAGTCCTAACCTGATCCTGGTTGCTTCTACATGTCCCTTATGGATATACTGGTTGTTGGCACTGCTACGTTTACCTACGGCTGCCGTTTCTCTTATCATTCTACATTTCATCTTTTCTGTAGTATGGCTGCATTTTCAACAAGCCTTACAAGCAGTAAAAATGCCGCGCCTTCAGGGATTACTAATCTTCTTAGAAAGAGGGGTTATTTTTCTATTTGTATTATTCTTTGGCTTTTTCTTTAAGCTGCCGTGGCTTTATGCTTTTTATGCATTTATTCTTTCTTCATTTATAATGTCGGTAATTGCATGGTGGCATATAAGAAATATGATTTCCTGGAAGATGGCTGTTGATAAGGATTGGATGAAAAGGATACTGGCTTTTTCTGTCCCTTTGATACCGTATTCAATTACCAGTTTTTTCTGTACGAGCTACTTAGATGCGTTCTTTATTACAAAATACCTTTCTAAGTCTGAATTAGGAATTTATACGGTTGCTTACCAGATTAACAGTTTGCTCTTACAATTTTTAATTCTTGTTGGATCGCTTTTGATGCCGATGTTTGTAACACTACGTGCAAAAGCACAACATCATCATATTAATCAATATCTTGAATCTGTGCTTCCTTTGATTACTTTGGCGTGGGGTCTGGTAATTCCCTTTTTTGCAATATCTGTAGGTTACTTTATCCCAATGATATTTGGAACACAGTTTTCTAACTTAGAAAGCGTCGTGTGGGTTTTTATGTTGGGAACAACTTTTTCATTGCCTTCTGTGATTGGATATTCGCCATTTGCCACTGCTGCGTCAGCAGTTTATATTAGCTTCCCTCTTGCACTGATAACAGCATCAGTCAATGTGTTAGGTAATTTTATTTTAATACCTAAATGGGGTTTGGTTGGTTCATCATGGTCTACCTCAATTTCTGCTGTTGCAGGTATGGCTTCAATTGTTTTATTAATACGTTGGAGATTTGCTTTTAAAATTTCTTTATTGTTTCAGGCAATCCTTCCAACCTTTGTAGGTTTACTTTCTTTTCTGATGATTGATAACAGATTGATAGCCTCATTACTTATTTCTATATTCACGGCGTGCATTATTCTTTTAAATTTTAATGTCATAAAACAGTCTTTAATTTTTTCGCATTCACTCATCCGAAGGAATATTCTATGAAAACAGTGGTAATTTTTCATTTGTGGCATGGCCCTGGTCACTGGGACCTTAGTGAGCAAAGTAATGTTTGGTTTGCACGCTTTTATGAGAGTTATTTCGATCGTGTTTATGTTGTAACTTTGATAAATGACGGTAAGGAAAATGTTAGACAAGGCAAAACCACCTATTTAACATTGGGAAAAGGCAGCACAAAAACAGATCTTCTCCTCGCGCCTTACAGGCTATGTAGGTTGATTAAAAAATTAAAGCCTGATGTTTTAGTGACGTATGAGCAGGTGTTACTGTTTTGGGTGCTTCTTTTTAGACGTCTTTGCACTAAAAGCAAAGTTTACCTTCTGCCTATTACTATTCCTCCGGCAATGTATAAGGTTACTGGAAAATCCTTATCTATCAAACTGCCAATATGGTTGGAGAAGGTACTTATATCCTTAAGCTATAGAAGTACAGATTATGCATTGACCACGACCTCCTTTGGCAATTATATTGAATGGCTTCAAAGCGAAGCATTATTGAATAAAAAGCTTGTAATCGTTGATAAACTTCCTGAAGCACTGCCACCTCCGAAATTTTTTGATCAAATAAGTAATCCTACAGTAAAGTCCAGCAACAAAACGACTTTGCTATATGTGGGCAGGCTCCACCAGGAAAAACTAGTTGATCATTTGATTAGAATGATGGCTATACTTGGTAAGGAAAATCATGAATACAAACTCATTATAATTGGTGATGGGAACCAGAAAGAAGAGCTAATTAGTTTAGCTAAGCAATTAGGCGTTGATGATGTTATAACGTTTCTTGGCTATGTGGCCAATGCGGATCTTCCAAACTATTACCTTTCTGCCGATTTGTTTGTTTCGCCTTTAACAGGAGGCTCTCTACGGGAAGCGGCTTTGTGTGGTTTGCCAGTTGTTGCTTATGATATGGATTGGATAAAAGATATTCTGGTTCATAAAAAAACCTTCATGGCTGTTGAACCTTATAATTATGAAGCCTTGGCTACAGAAGTAAAGAACATAACAGCCGATAAAGAGCTAAAGCTGTCCATATCGCAAAATATAAAAAAGCTTTCGTGGGAGTTATGGTCGCCTTTGAATTTGAATGTTTCTCTGGAGAAAGCCTTTGGCAGGTGAATTATGAGCAAATTCTTTAGCTGGAAAGTGTTCAATATGCAACAGAGGTCGGGTGCATTTAGTGTTATATGACAAAGGAAGAGTTTTCAGCCTTAGAAGCTCAACACTATGATTGTCTGCAGGCATTGAACAGTTAATTCAACTTGGAAAAAGTAACTTCAATGGTACCGCTCAAGCAATGTGAAAATTTGCTGGGCACCGCATAGAATAAGATCCAAAAATGTTGAAAAATAACTTTGCGTGGATAATTAAATTTCTTTTTTATTGAATCTTTCATTCGAAAGAGAAAATTGTTCTAACCTGCAAATCGTATGAACTCTCCATTTTTTTCAATTGTTGTCCCAACATTCAATCGAGCCTCATTGATTGTGCGAACGTTAGAATCTTTAAAAAGGTTAGAATACACTAACTATGAAATCATTATTGTTGATGATGGAAGTACAGATAACACATCAGAGGTTGTTAAGCCCTTTTTAGATGAACGAACCCGGTATCATAGAAAAGAAAACAGCGAAAGAGCTGCATCGAGAAACTTCGGTGCAAAAATTTCCAAAGGTGAGTATATTAATTTCTTTGATAGTGATGATATCGCCCTACCCAATCATCTGGCAGAAGCTGCTAAATTAGTTCAAAGTCATAGACGAATTGAATGGTTTCATTTAGGTTTTGCCTGGTCAACGCCTGAGGGAAAAATATTTAAGGAGGTCAACAATTTCAGGGGAGAAACACTCAATAATCTTTTACCGGATGGAAATGTTTTAAGCTGCAACAGTGTCTTTATCAGAAAAGACATCATCTGTTCAAACCATTTTAATGAAGACAGGGACCTATCAGCTTCTGAAGATTATGAATTGTGGCTGCGGCTTGCAGCAAAGTACCCGTTATATTATACAAATACCATTACCTCGCATATTATTGATCACGATTTAAGAAGCGTGCATAAAACCAATCTTGAAAAATTAGAATTGAGGATCAATCTCCTTCTATTTTACCTGAAGCAGAATACTGAAGTAATGAAACATTATGAGAAGGTGTTTGGCAGAATCAAAGCTGAAGGTCTTTCCTATATTGCTTTACATATAGCACATGAAAGAAAACATAAGAAAGTAGCATTGAAATATTTGCTGGGTTCAGTAGTTGCAAACCCTGCTTTCATTAAGCGGAAAAGATTTTATGCAATCATCAAAAATTTTATGATTAAATGGTAAAAATATTAATTACAGGTGGAGCAGGCTTCATACCAAGTAGTTTAGCAGAACGTTTAGCATCTGATGACAATAACGAGATTGTTTTAGTAGATAATCTTATCACCGGAAGGAAGAACAATATACCTATTGCTGATAATGTAAAGTTCATTAAATGTGATGTCAATTGCTATGTTGATATAGCAGCTGTGATGACATCCTATAAGTTTGATTACGTTTTTCATTATGCAGCCTTGGTGGGTGTGCAAAGAACGTTAGATAATCCTGTTCAAGTCCTGGAAGATATTAAGGGCATAAAAAACATTTTAGATTTATGTAAAAACACCGGTGTTACCCGGGTGTTTTATTCTTCCTCTTCAGAAGTTTACGGTGAGCCTGTAAGTTTGCCACAAAACGAACACACAACACCTTTAAATTCAAGACTTCCGTATGCAATTGTTAAGAACGTTGGGGAAGCTTTTTGTAAATCCTATCATCAGGAATTTGGCCTTGACTATACTATTTTTAGATTTTTTAATACATACGGGCCAAAGCAAAGCCCGGATTTTGTTGTATCGAAATTCTTAAGAGCTGCTTTGGCTAATAAGGATATTACTATTTATGGTGATGGAAACCAGACACGTACTTTTTGTTACATCGATGATAATCTTGACGCTTGTTTGGCAACACTCTATGACGACAAATTCAAGAATGATGTTTACAACATTGGGAACGATAAAGTGATTACTATAAAGGAATTGGCTGAAACTATCATCCGTTTAACTAAATCATCTTCACGAATTGTACACCTGCCTCCTTTGAAGGAAGGAGATATGAGTAGAAGACAGCCAGATATATCAAAAATGAGAGAGCTTTTGATGAGAGATCTTTTGCCTTATCAGGAGGGAATCAAAAATGTTATAGCTGCCTGGACTCATCATGAGCAATTATTAGAAGAGACCACTCGGGTTTGATCATAAATATAGCTGATGTTAGATGTTGTAATTTATATAGAGATTTATTATGTGCGGTATTGCCGGATTTGTTGATTTTACCAAAAAGAGTAACGAAGCTGCTGTGAGAGAAATGGCCTCCTGCCTGCAACACCGCGGGCCGGATGGTGGCGGTGTTTTTTTTACATTGACGTCAGAAGCTGCCATTGGATTAGGCCATCGCCGCTTGTCCATCATTGACCTGAGCGAAACTGCCAACCAGCCTATGTGCTTTCAGGGGTTGCATCTGATCTTCAATGGTGAGATATATAATTATGAGGAGATACGGAATCAATTGATAGCCTTAGGCCATGAGTTCAATACTCATTCTGATACGGAAGTTATTCTTCATGCCTGGCAGCAGTGGGGAGAAAAAAGCATAGAGCAGTGGCGTGGCATGTATGCCATTGCAATTTATGATGAAGAAAAGGAGGAACTGATTTGCATTCGCGACCGGGCTGGGGTCAAGCCTTATTATTTTTCTTTTAAAGAGGGTATTTTTTTATTTGGCTCCGAACTGAAGTCTATTCTATCGCACTCCTCATTCCAAAAGAGGATAAACAGGGATGCAGTGGCTTCGTTTTTACAATACGGTTATGTGCCGCAGCCGCATTCCATCTTTGAGGATACGTACAAAATTCAGCCCGGCCATATTGTTTGCCTTGACCTAAAGATAAAGCGCATTAGCACCCGTCAATACTGGAATGTGTACGACTATTATAACCGTCCTAAGCTCTCTGTCTCTCTTCCCGAGGCCATCGCGGAAACCGAATCTATCCTGAAGCAGGCTTTTGATTTACGTATGGTTGCCGATGTACCGGTAGGCGTGTTTTTAAGCGGTGGCTACGACAGTTCCTGTGTAACGGCACTGTTGCAAAAAGACAGCACGGAGAAGATCAAAACTTTCACTATCGGCATGACGGACGAAAAGCTAAACGAAGCGCCGTTTGCCAAAAAAGTGGCGCAGCACCTGGGTACTGATCATACCGAATATTACTGTACGGCACAGGAGGCGCTTCAGATTATTCCGGAACTGCCGCATTTTTATGATGAACCTTTTGCCGACAGCAGTGCCATTCCGACAATCTTGGTAAGCCGGCTGGCAAGAAAAAAAGTCACGGTAGCTTTATCGGCCGATGCGGGCGACGAAGTATTTGCCGGGTACAACCGCTACGATTACATCAGCCGCTACGGTGCAAAAATCAAGTCAGTTCCCAAGCCCTTGCGGAAAATGGCGGCTGTGGCCATGGATGCGGTTTCATCTGACAGCATTCCTTACTTCCGGCATCAATATAATTTTCACAGCCGTTACGATAAACTGAAAAACCTGCTGCATGATCCCTCACCTTCTCAACTCCTGAAAAATCTCAGCCAGGTTTTTACCCGCAAAGAGTTACAGCAGCTTTTTGTTTCGCCTGTTGGCGAATTGAAAACGGCTCACGAAAGCGCAGAACTGCAGGAGCTTTTTTATGATCCGCTGTCGTACATGATGGCCGTAGATTACCAGACGTACCTGGTGGATGATATTCTGCAGAAAGTAGACCGGGCAACGATGTCTGTTAGCCTGGAAGGAAGAGAGCCTTTCCTGGACCAGCACATTATCGAATGGGCGGCCCAGTTGCCTTCTTCATACAAATATCACAACGGGCAGAAAAAATATATTCTTAAGCAGATTGTACACAAGTATATTCCTCGTGAGATGATGGAACGGCCGAAGATGGGCTTTGGCATTCCCATTGAAGCATGGCTGCAAAACGAACTAAAGCCGTTAGTGCAGGAATACCTGAGCGATGCGCATCTCTCGGCACACGGGTTGTTCCGGAAAGAAGAAGTGCAAAAGCTGCTGAAAGAATTTTACGGTGGCCGGAAAGAAAAGCATTTAAAGATCTGGTATGTATTGATGTTTCAAATGTGGTACAAACAATGGATGGCATAAGTGGTGCGGGAAATGTTTTATATCTAACCTACGATGGCCTTACAGATCCGCTAGGCCAGTCGCAGGTGTTGCCTTATTTAAAAGGATTATCTGCTGCAGGGTACCGGATTACAGTAATCAGCTTTGAAAAGCCGGCTGCATTTGCCGCCACCCGCGATATCATCACAGCGATCTGCAGGGAGGCAGGTATTACATGGGTGCCACTTTCTTATACCAAAAAGCCGCCCGTACTTTCCACGCTGAAAGACATTTACCGCCTGCGACAAAAAGTAAAAGAACTTTACCGGAAGCAGTCGTTTACGATTATACATTGCCGCAGCTATATTACCGCACTGGTAGGTCTATGGGCAAAAAAGAAGTATAGCGCCCGGTTTGTTTTCGACATGCGTGGCTTCTGGGCAGATGAACGGGTGGATGGTAACATATGGAACCTCTCTAATCCGGTGTACAAAAGAGTCTATAACTTTTTCAAGCGAAAAGAGCTGCGGTTTTTTCAAGAAGCGGACTACATTATTTCACTTACCGAGAATGGAAAGCATGAAATAACCACCAACCTTGCCGCTAACAAAAAGACAGCACCTATTGAAGTCATTCCCTGCTGCGCGGACCTTTCACTGTTTAATCCGTCCAGTGTCTCTCCGCAACTTATCGAAGAAAAAAAACGGGAGCTGACAATTCCACACGGCACTACTGTGCTTTCCTATATCGGATCGGTTGGCACCTGGTACATGCCCAGAGAGATGATGATGTTCTTTAAAACGTGGCTTTTACATCACCCCGCTAGCATTTTTCTGATTATAACGGGCGATGATACAAAACTGATTCGTGACCTGGCAGAAGAACTCTCCGTTCCTCTCGACCGGCTTCGCTTTACCAGGGGCAAGCGAAGCGAGATGCCGCTGCTCATTGCCTGCGGCGACTATTCTATTTTCTTCATCAAACCTGTTTTCTCTAAAAAAGCGTCTTCACCTACAAAGCAGGGGGAGATTATGGCTATGGGAAAACCTATCATCTGCAACGACAACGTAGGCGATACCGGCGACATCATTCGCCGTTACGGTGCCGGCCTGGTCTTATCTTCTTTTACATCTTCCTCCTTCAGCGAAAAAATTCACGAGTTGAAAAAGCTGCAGTTTAATGTGCAGCAGATCCGGACCGGTGCTCAGGCTGTCTATTCATTGGAAAACGGTGTAAAAAAATATTGTTCGGTCTATGAAAAGGTGTTACAGTCATGACCCAGAAAAAAGTTCGTGTGCTTTTTCTGGGCCAGTTGCCCGAAGGCATTTCGCCCTCACAACGCTTTCGCATCGAAGCTTACAAGGAGCTTTTAGCACAGCACAACATTGAGTACATCTTTCAGCCTTTCTTAAGTGAAAAAGCAAGAGGGTTTATTTATAAGAAAGGGCATCTACTGAAGAAGGTAGCGGCTGTTTTTGCTGGTTTTCTACGTCGCTTTGCTGGGGTGTACAAGTACCGTCATGTAGACTTTGTTTTTGTGCAGCGGGAAGCATCGCCGGTTGGTCCGCCTGTTTTTGAGTGGTTATATGCAAAGGTGCTGGGCAAAAAGTTGATTTATGATTTTGATGATGCCATCTGGATTTCTAATGTAACAGAAGGCAATCAACTGGCTGGTTATGTAAAGTGTTACTGGAAAGTGGCGTTCATTTGCAAATGGGCATACAAAGTATCCGTAGGTAACCGGTACTTAGGCGAATACGCTGCCCGGTATAATCAACGTGTGGTGTACAATCCCACCTGTGTAGATACACAACGGAAATATGTACCGGTTGTCAGTACAGAAGAACATCCGGTTACCATCGGCTGGACCGGATCTCATTCCACGCTTCCCTGCTTATCACCAATTCTTCCGGTCATAAAAAAGCTGCAGCAGGCGCACACATTTCGCTTCATGGTGATTTGTGACCGTAGTCCTTCTTTTGATAACATTGCCGTGACCTTTCAACCCTGGCAGTCTGTTACAGAAATCAGTAATCTCTCTCAATTTGATATTGGCATCATGCCGCTGGAAAAAGACGCCTGGAGTGAAGGTAAATGTGGCTTCAAAATTATCCAGTACATGGCTCTAGGTATTCCGGCACTTGCTTCACCCGTCGGTGTGAATAAGGAAATCATTGATCATGGAATAAACGGCTACCTGTGCGAAACAGAAGAAGAGTGGGAGTGTTATTTGACCGAACTTCTTTTTGATTGTGAAAAACGAAAATCTTTTGGTGGTCACGGGCGTAAAAAGATCGAGGCCAGGTACAGTGTGGCCGCCAATGCCGCAACTTTTCTTTCATTGTTTTCCTGAAGAAGTGCACTTCTCCGCGCTCTCCTCATTCAAAGCTAACATAGCTTTTCTTCAGGCTGGATTCACTTCTCTTTCCTTCTGCTTCACTGATATCTTTACCACTGTTTGTGTACGATAGCTATAGTAAAGAACAACCAGGTAGGCTGCAAAAAAAGGCATACAGGGAATTTTATAGCGGGAAAGTGTGCCGAAATTACCAGTAGAGATACCTACAGCAAACGCAAAAATCAAAAAGTAAATCAGGAAGAAAATCAGATTCGAATCAGCGATGGTTTGCCGGAGTTTATTAACGATCCCTCCTTTAAAAAATGCATAAACAAACAGCAAGAAAAAAGCAAAAGACTCCAGTGCAGATAAGAGCATAATTGGCTTGCTGGCTTCCCAAATAAATGGCCGGAATAGAGTCACAATCACAGCCTGTGGAAATTTCGAGACCATACCACTAAGAGTCGGTTCAAATTCACCCAAATCATAAGCTGAACCGCCTTCTGTTTCCGAAACATAATTGATATAATTCTGCGTCGTCTTTGCCGTCGCTGCCAATCGTTCCAGTGAATAACGTCCCAACTTGTCTGAAAAGGTTTCGGAGACAAGTATAAACCCCGCCAGGCAAGCACTGATAGTAACAATATTTAACGACCAGCGAAGAGCCTTGGAGCGAATCCTGCCGGAGTAATTCATCAGCAGCCAAATGCTTAATGCCGGCACAAAAGCCAAAATGATATATACCTTAACAATAGCAATCAAAAAGAAACTAAAAATCAGTAAAAAGAGATTTTTCAGCGAAAAGTCCTTTTCCAAAAACACCCTGAAAACAGTATAGGTTAACCATCCAAGTCCAAACATACAGATTGTATCCTTGAACATAGCTGATCCCCATACAACAGTACTTGGTATGAACAAAAAAGCAACAGCTAAAGGCTTATGCAGTTTAGGGTAGATGCTCACGAAAGTTTTGAACATTGCCCATATTCCTGTGAACGAAAAAAAAGCAAAAAGTAGGGCAATGGGAATATAGGTGGTGCCATTAAACAAGCCAAAAACAGCTCCGATGGCACCGACAGAATAGGAATTCGGATCGTTGTACCAGTATAGTTGTGACGAGTACTTATAAATGTAAGGGTCATTGTCCGGTGATACCCGAAAAAGAAGTTTGATCCATAGTTCTACGGATTCGTCTAATGCAGAATTGATTGTTTTGCTTTGTGTGAAGAAATTGTACGTATCACCGCCACCATAGTAATATTGGTAGATCAATGCAATAAATATCGCTCCTCCAAATTTTACATACAATCCCGGTAAATAGTACGGCCTTAATGGATGTCCCTCCGGATAATGTTTATCCCTCATCCGCTTAGCAATAAAGATCAGCGCCACCAAGTAAAGAGGCGTCAGAACGAGGTCCCATATTGTCAAATATTGTTGCTCCACATTGATCGTTCTATCGCTGGCGAAAATAGGGGAGAAAACTTCTCAATACTGTTTATTTCCTGCTTCTTTTCTATATTTTAAGGAGCTAGTTTGTTTTGTTTCCGGTATTATAACTGCCGCACTCGCTTGGTTTGATTTTTTATGGAAAGTTGAAGTCATAAAAAAGAAAAGTAGTTTTTGAAAAAATTGAAGGAATGAAGAAATTTTTAGTGGTTGGCGCCGGCTTCTCCGGCGCTGTTTTGGCAAATGAACTGGCGACGAACCTCGACTGTACCATTGATGTTATTGACGAACGTTCACATATTGGCGGCAATTGTTACACAGAGCGGGATGAGAAAACAAACGTGATGGTGCATATTTATGGTCCACATATTTTTAATACCGACCGGCAGGATATCTGGGATTATGTCAACCGCTTTATTGAACTGGTACCGTATACCAACAGGGTAAAAGCCGTTTACAATGGCACTGTTTACTCCATGCCCGTGAATTTGCATACCATCAACCAGTTTTTCAACAAGACCCTAAACCCAACGGAAGCCAGGGAGTTTTTGGAATCGGTGGCAGATAAAACCATTGAAGAGCCACAGAATTTCGAGGAGCAGGCCATGAAATTTATCGGCAGGGACCTATATAAAGCTTTTTTCTACGGCTATACCAAAAAGCAGTGGGGGTGCGAGCCCACTGAACTGCCGGCTGCCATCTTAAAACGCATACCGGTACGGTTCAATTACAACGACAACTATTACAACAATCCCCTGCAGGGAATTCCCCGCAATGGCTTTACAGAAATGTTTGAAAAGCTGCTCAATCATCCTTCCATCACCGTCACATTGAACAAAAAATTCGACAGCAGCGAGGATATTTCAGGGTATGATCATGTGTTTTTCACCGGGCCGCTGGACCAGTTTTTCCAGTACCGGTACGGACGCCTTTCCTACCGCACCGTATATTTTGAAAAGGGATATGCGGAGGGCGATTACCAGGGAAATGCCGTGATCAATTACTGCAACCAGGAAGTGCCGTACACCCGTGTGCACGAACATAAACATTTTACCCCCTGGGAGAGCCACGAAGAAACGGTGTACTTTAAAGAATACAGCAAGGAAACCACAGAAGAAGATGTTCCCTACTACCCGAAACGGCTTGCAGACGATAAGGAGAAACTGGTAAAATACCGGCACGATGCCGAAAAGCTCAACGGTGTTAGCTTCCTTGGTCGTTTAGCAACCTATCGTTATATGGACATGCACCATGTCATTGGCGAAGCCTTGGATTTCTCCAAAAAGTTTCTGCAGGCAACGGCTGAAAATGGGAGACCCCCGGTATTCCCAAATCAGGAAGCATAAGTTTTTTAGCGCAAATTGCAAGCGTCTTGTTCTTAGTTCGCCGTTTATTCGGACAATGGCAGTTTCTGTATTACTTTCGTGACCCTTATGCCTAGAGTACTGAGGATATTGAACCGGTTGATTGTCGGCGGCCCTGTGCTAAATGCAACATATCTTACCAAATACCTTTCACCTGAATTTGAAACGTTGCTGGTAGTGGGTGAACGGGAGGCGCATGAAAAAAGTGCCGACTATCTGGCCACGCAGCTGGGCATTGACTATATCACTGTTCCTGAAATGGGCCGTGCGATCAGTCCTGCCAAAGATCTTCAGGCTTACTATAAATTAAAAAAGATCATCCGTGATTTTAAGCCCGATGTGGTGCATACGCATGCGGCTAAACCAGGCGCTTTAGGCCGATTGGCAGCATCTTCCTGCGGCGTGCCCGCTATTGTGCATACCTACCACGGCCATGTATTTCACTCGTATTTCAACAAGCTGAAATCTGGTTTTTATATCAATACAGAGCGTTTCCTTGCCAGTAAATCCAGCGCTATCATTGCTATCAGCAATGCACAGAAAAAGGAGTTGTGTGATGACTTCAGGATCGCCCCCGAACACAAGTTCAGGGTTATTCAACTGGGACTGGACCTGGACAAGTTCCAGCAGGATGGTGAGGAAAAAAGAGCTCGCTTCCGGTCAGAATTTGGGGTTAAGGACGATGAGATTGCGATTGGCATTATCGGACGACTGGTTCCTGTAAAAAACCACTCCTTATTCCTGCAGGCCTTGCACCATGTATTGCAGAACAGTAAGCGTAAGGTAAAAGCGTTTATCATTGGCGATGGGGAAACCAGGGCTGAGCTGGAGGCAAGGGCAACTGCATTGGGAATTTCGTTTTCAGTGCAGGATAGCGAGAAACATCCACATCCGCTTGTTTTTACGTCGTGGCGGAGCGATGTGGATACTATCAACGCCGGCCTGGATATTATCACACTGACTTCCTTCAACGAAGGAACACCTGTTAGTCTGATTGAAGCGCAGGCTGCCAATAAGCCCATTCTCAGCACAAGGGTAGGTGGCATCAGCGATATTGTTGTGGAAGGGAAAACGGCTTTGTTGGCCAATGTGGATGATACTGAAACTTTCTGTCACCATCTTTTACAATTGGTGGAAAATAATAACCTTCGGGCCGAACTGGGTAGCAATAGCCGGTCGCATGTAATGCAACGGTTCAGCTATCAGCGCCTGATGAACGACATGTCGGGCTTGTATTATGAATTACTCAGCAAAAAACTAACGGCGAATGCTGTTCTTCGGTAGAAAGAAAAAAGAATCCGTCCCGCTTGACCTTCGTTGGCTCCGCACCGATATGCACTCCCATATTCTGCCCGGAATCGACGACGGGTCACCGGATGTAGCCACCTCCATTCAACTGATCAAGGGCCTGCAAAGTGCAGGGTATAAAAAACTGATTGCCACTCCGCACATTTTTTGGGAGATTCATCCCAACACACCTGAGAAAATCTCCGAGAGCCTGGCAAGCTTACGCAAAGGACTAGCGGATGAAGGAATGGACATAGAACTTCATGCGGCGGCCGAATACTATATTGACGAACATTTTGAGGCTCAACTGCGCAACAAAGCTCCTTTGCTAACCCTCAGCGAGAACAAAGTACTGGTGGAGTTTTCCATGGTGACAGCACCCATGGAACTGAGCCGGGTGATTTTTGACCTGCAGATCGCAGGATACCAACCCGTCATAGCTCACCCCGAACGCTATACGTATTTACTGTTTCGCAAAGATTTGTTTGATGAACTGAAAGAGGCAGGCTGTATGTTCCAGCTCAACCTTCTTGCACTTACCGGGTACTATGGCAAACAGGTATTGGAACTGGCCGAATATCTCTGCAAAAAAGAATATTATGACCTGGCGGGTACCGATCTGCACCACGAACGCCACCTGGAAGCCCTGCAAAAGCTGAGTGGTAACAGTCTTCTTACCCGCTTACAGGAAGCCGGTATTTTACGAAATCAGGGTCTTTAGCTCAACCAAACGTAATTTTGATTGTAATAAAGGCAATGAGCTTTACAATCAAAGAACTGGAGTCGCTATCTGGCATTAAGGCCCATACCATCCGCATATGGGAGCAGCGCTACCAATTTTTGAAGCCAGCCCGTACTACGACCAACATCCGGCGGTACAACAATGAGGAACTGAAAACCCTCCTGACTGTAGCCCTGCTTAATAAATATGGCTACAAAATTTCCCGCATCGATGAAATGCAGCATGAGCAGCGCATTCAGGCGGCCCTGCAGTTACAGGAACCAACAGCCCGCCAAGAATACGTCATCAATGAGCTCATTGGCTGTATGATCGATTTGAAGAGCATCGAATTTGAAAAGCTCCTGAACCAGCAATTCACCGAAAATGGCGTGGAAGAAACAGTATCGGGTGTCATCTTTTCCTTCCTGGAACGGGTAGGTATCCTTTGGCAAACCAACCGGCTGCGCCCCGTACAGGAACATATCACCTCCTGCATTATCCGGCAAAAGATCATACATGCTATAGAAGGACTTCCCTTTGCTGAAAATAAATCCCCTTTGTTCGTGCTCTTTCTTCCCGAGGGAGAGCACCATGAGCTGGGGCTTTTATACGTTTATTATCTTCTTCGCAAACGAGGCCTGGCCACGCTTTATCTTGGTGCCAATGTGCCGCTGAACGATATCCAATATATTGTTCAAGTAAAACGGCCAGAGTACTTGTACCTCCATCTTACCACTTTCCCGCAAAGCCGTTACAACCGGCTATTACAGCAAATCCAGAAACACAGTACCGGCAGCACCCTGGTGCTCTCAGGCTATATGGCCCAGCACTATGAAAAAACGGCCGCTGAAAACGTCGTCCTGCTGCAATCCCTGCAGTCCGTGCAATCGTATATAAAGGCGATATAGCAACTGCAACTATTTTGTACAACAAATTTAAGCGGATTATTAAACAAAAATTTTTCTGGGATGTAATATTGTTTAACTTTGAATATGTAAATGTTAAACAAATGAGTACGCAGGAATTCAATAGTTTGGTATTAAACAATGCTGATGGCCTTAAGCCATTTGCCATCACATTAACCAAAGACAATGAAATAGCCAAGGATCTCTGTCAGGAAACCCTCTGCAAAGCCTTTACGTACCGCGACAAGTACGAACCCGGCACCAACATCAAAGCATGGCTGTTTACCATTATGCGCAACATTTTTATCAATGACTACCGCCGTAATGGACGCAAGAAAGTGGTGATGGATGTGGTAAAAAGCTCGGTTACGCCTTATGCACTTTCCTCCGAAACCAGGATACGGCTAAAAGAAATTAATTCGTCTATTCATCATTTACCCGCTATCTTTAAAAATGCCTGCCTGTTGTATCTGCATGGGTATAAATACCATGAGATTGCACTGGCCCTTAACGAACCCTTGGGAACCATAAAAAGTCGCATCCACTTTGCGAAGAAAATGTTGCAAAAACAGGTAGACAGGTGAAAAAATCAGTTGTCATTATAGGAGCAGGATTTGCCGGCCTTTCCGCCGCTGCCTTCATGGCCAAACATGGCTGGGAGGTGACCGTGGTAGAGAAAAACGCTACGGCCGGCGGTCGTGCCCAACAATTGATTGCCGATGGGTTTACCTT
The DNA here is from genome assembly GCA_035998945.1 of Flavisolibacter sp. GTDB lineage: Bacteria > Bacteroidota > Bacteroidia > Chitinophagales > Chitinophagaceae > Flavisolibacter. The sequence continues at coordinate 193,802 of DASYHD010000040.1, forward strand.
CGACATGGGCCCAAGCTGGTACTGGATGCCCGATGTGTTTGAACGCTTCTTCAACCAGTTTGGCCGTTCGGTTTCTGACTGTTACTCACTTACCCGCCTCGATCCTTCCTACCGTGTGTTTTGGGAAGATGAGCACCTGGATGTGCCGGCTGACTACGAAAGCCTGAAAGACGCATTTGAAAAAATTGAGCAAGGCAGCAGCAAAAAGCTGGACAAGTACCTGGCGGAAGCCAACGTAAAATACCGCATTGGTATGCAGGACCTGGTGTACAAGCCGGGCCAGTCGATGGCTGAGTTTTTGGATTGGAACGTAATACGAAACGTTTTCAAATTGGATGTCTTCACCTCTATCAAATCGCATGTTGCCAAACATTTTCAGAATGAGAAGCTGCGGCAGTTGATGGAGTTCCCCGTACTGTTCCTGGGAGCCTTGCCCAAAAACACACCGGCACTTTACAGCCTGATGAACTACGCCGATATTGTTGGCGGTACCTGGTATCCTGATGGGGGAATGTTCAGCATTGTAAAAGCCATGCAAAGCCTGGCAGAAGACCTGGGTGTGCAGTTTCGTTTTGGCGAAGCCGCTAAAGAGATACTGATCGAGAAAGGCAAAGCGAAAAAACTGCTTACATCAAAAGGCGAATACACAGCCGATGCCATTATCAGCGGTGCCGATTACCAGTTTACCGAATCAGCCCTGTTGCCGCAGGCCTATCGCACCTATTCACCTTCTTACTGGGACAAAAAAGTACTGGCGCCATCCTGTCTCCTGTATTATGTAGGGTTGAATCGTCCCCTGAACAACATCCTGCATCACAACCTGTTTTTTGATGTGCCTTTTGACGAGCATGCGGACCAGATCTACACGCATCCGGCATGGCCAACCGAACCGCTTTTTTACCTGAATGTTCCCTCCAAAACGGATTATACCTGCGCCCCTCCGGGCTGCGAGAACCTGATGGTGCTGATACCGGTGGCCTCGGGCCTGGCAGAGGATACAGAAGAACAACGGGAGTATTATTTTCAGAAAGTAATACAACGGCTGGAAAAATATACAGGGCAAGACCTTGCCGGCGCCATCATTTTCAAAAAGACTTTTTCCGTTTCCGATTTTATCCACGAATACAATTCGTACAAGGGCAATGCGTATGGACTCGCCAATACCCTTTTACAAACCGCCATCTTTAAGCCATCCTGCCGCAGTAAAAAAGTAGCTAACCTTTTTTATACCGGCCAGTTCACCGTTCCCGGACCCGGCGTACCACCAAGCCTGATCAGCGGGGAAGTGGTATCCCGACAATTGATTCAATCGTTTAAAGAATAGGAATATGACGGTAGATTTATTTCACAAGGTCAGCCACGAGTGCAGCCGCAGTGTTACCATCCGGTACAGCACGTCGTTTTCATCGGCCATCAAACTGCTGCACCGCGACCTGCGGCAGCCCATCTTTAACATTTATGGCTTTGTACGCTTTGCGGATGAAATTGTGGACACCTTTCATGATCACGATAAGCAGGACCTGCTACGGCAGTTTAAAAAGGAAACGTTTGATGCCATTGCTCGGGGTATCAGTTTAAACCCCATCCTGAACAGCTTTCAGCAAACCGTCAATGATTTTAAAATTGACCAGGCACTGATCCATGCTTTTTTCAACAGCATGGAAAGTGACCTTACCCAAAACCGGTACGACCGCCAGGGCTATGAAGAATACATTTATGGCTCGGCCGAAGTAGTGGGCCTGATGTGCCTCTATGTGTTTTGCGAAGGTGATACAGTGCAATACCAAAACCTGAAGGGTCCGGCACAGGCACTTGGCGCCGCTTTTCAGAAGGTAAATTTTCTGCGGGATATCAAGGCCGATTTTGTTGACCTATCCCGCCTTTATTTTCCCGGTTGTGATTTTCACAACTTTACAGAGCATGACAAGCATCAGATCCAGGAAGACATTGAAGCCGATTTCAAGGAAGCATACAAAGGGATTCTACGACTACCCATCAAGGCCAAATTTGGTGTGTATGTTGCGTATAAATATTACTATTCGTTATTTAAAAAAATAAAGCAGATAGAGCCGCGCTATATCTTGCAGACCCGAATTCGAATTCCCAATTACCACAAGGCCTATATCGTGATCAGGGCCGGGGTAAAAAACAGGTTGAACTTACTTTCATGAACCCGCAGGAAGTCATATTGGTAACGGAGCAGGATGAAGCCATCGGCGTGATGGAAAAGATGGAAGCGCACCAGAAAGGTGTACTGCACCGGGCATTTTCCGTATTTATTTTCGATAAAAAAGGCCGGATGCTGTTGCAACAGCGGGCCCCGCAAAAATACCATGGCGCTTACCTGTGGACCAATGCCTGCTGCAGCCACCCGATGCGGGATGAGCCGGTGGAACGAGCCGCCCAACGCAGGCTGATGGAGGAGATGGGTTTTCAGACGCCGCTGGAGAAAATATTTGCTTTCATGTACAAGGCTAGCGTTGAAAATAACCTTATCGAACATGAATACGACCACGTGTTTGCCGGCGAGTACGAAGGCACGGTGCAGATGAACCCTGAAGAAGTGTGCAACTATGCTTATTATGATCTTGAAGCCATTAAAAAGCAGTTGCAGAACGACCCGGAGCGTTTTACTTCCTGGTTCCGGATTGCCTTTCCGCAGATTGAAGCCTGGTGGAAAGAGCAATATGCAGCAGGCAAATATTCCGTGGAAACGATTGGTGAACAAGAAAAAGAATAACCATGAACACTGTGTTTTATATTTTGGTTTTGCTGGGAACGTTTTTGATCATGGAGGGCATTACTTGGCTCACACACCGCTATGTGATGCACGGATTTTTATGGTCGCTGCACCGCGATCATCACCAGAAAGAGCCTGGCTTTTTTGAAAAGAACGACTGGTTTTTTGTCATTTTTGCGGTGCCCAGCATTGCTCTCATAGCCTACGGTACGTATGCACCGGTATGGTGGATGCAGGCCATTGGCTTCGGGATTATGCTCTATGGTGCTGCTTATTTTCTGGTGCACGATGTTATTATCCATCAACGTTTCAAGTGGTTCAGCCGGAGCAACAGCACCTATGTAAGGGCTATCCGCTGGGCACATAAAATGCACCACAAGCACCTCGACAAACACGAAGGCGAAAGCTTCGGTATGCTGCTCGTTCACAAAAAATATTGGGAAAAAGTGCGCCGCGACCGCAAACTCATGGCCGGAAAGAAAGTTGGTTATGCGCCGGAGTAATTCCCCCTGTCCCCCTGAAGGGGAGACTTAGGTCTGAATGACATTCTCTTCTCAATCATTCTTCCAGCAATAACATATTCTTGATAAAAATGCTTGTCTTTAAAACAGGCATTTTCTTTTTATGGGCTAAGCTTTCGTACTACTATTTAACATCCGTTGCGTCGCACACTTGTACGGCTGGAAATTCTACTCAACAAGAAGGCAAAATCATTTTGCTGTTGGAAAAGATGAAATCAGAAAAGTATCATCAATCTACGTCTCCCCTTCAGGGGGATAGGGGGGAAATAAAGAATCCCCTGTAGAAACAGAGGATGTTGATTAGGACATTGCATACCCGGTTATGGCAATCGGGAAGCCTCTTTAATATTTTTCGGCAGTAAAAGGTTTTGGAAAAAAGAATGGGACTTAAAAAAAGTGCCCCGCTAAGAATAGCAGGGCTTCACCCTTAACCATACGAAACCAAGTTCTTGAATATTTTTAATCGGTCGATGTAGTGTTTCGATTGACAATGTAAAAATAGCCTGCCCTTAATTTACTTTCGATGGCCTTTCGGCGAAACCCAATAATCTATCGGTTCAAATAACAGACGTATCGCCAAATTATAAAGTTGGTTGTAAAAGTCCCCAGCGCAATGAAGGTTTTGTTAAACTGCCTCCCGGCGCAAAAGGTTTTCCACTTCTGTTTTTGCTTGTTTGCAGTGGTTTCTAACATAATCCAGATCAACTGAAAAATTGCTGTCATCATTCTTAATGGCATCTTTTTCAATCCGGTCGAGATAAGGATGTAATTCATCAGACAGGCCAACGTAGCCCACCGTTGATTTCAGGCTATGCGCAGTTTGTTTTACGGTTTCAAAATCGCGTTTCTGGATAGCATGTTCCAGTTGCTCCATTTCCTCGGGCACCTGAATTAAAAACTGTTCGAGGATCTGCTTTTCAAAGGCTTTGTTGCCTCCCGACAACTCAGACAGGTAGGCGAGGTCAAGGCAACCAGAAGATTGCTTTTCGGCAGTGGCTACGGCATCTGCCAGATCCAGGTTTTGAGCATGGCGTCCGATCATGTTGTATAGTATGGTTTCTTTGATGGGTTTCGACACATAATCGTTCATTCCCATCTGCAGGCATTTCTCTTTTTCGCCAGCCATGGCATGAGCTGTCATGGCAAGAATGGGAATATTGCTTTTCAGTTCATTGCGGATGATGCCTGTAGCTGTATAGCCGTCCATCTCAGGCATTTGGATGTCCATCAATACAATTGAGTAGGGACGTTTCTTCAATTCTTCCACTGCCTCGCGGCCATTGTTTACCAGCACAAAATCAATACCCCAACTCTGCATCAGGTGCGAAATGAGGTGTTGGTTCATGGGGTTGTCCTCCGCAATAAGTACCGTAATTTTTTCCAGTGGCACCGCTTCTTCCTGCGCCGATAATGCGGCGGCATACAGCTGGTTGATATCCGGAACTTTATAGGTAAGTTCCACAATAAAAACGGATCCTTTGCCCTGCTCACTTTCCACCCGGATGGCTCCGTGCTGCAGCGCCACTAGTTGCTTTACAATCGCCAGTCCAAGGCCGGTGCCCCCAAAGCGGCGGGTGGTTTCGGTATCTGCCTGTTGAAAGCGTTCAAAAATGGCCTGTTGTTTTTCCTCCGATATGCCAATGCCAGTATCATGGATGGCAATCTGTAAGCGGGCTTCCTCTTCTGTCTGGTGAAGGGCTTTGATGGAAACGGAAATTTGTCCCCTTTCGGTGAACTTTACAGCGTTGCTGATTAGGTTGACCAGGATCTGTGTCAGCCGCACGGCATCACCGGACAATACATCCGGGACATCCGGCTCTATCTGAATAGAAAATTCCAGGTCTTTTTCTTTCAGTTTTTCACTGAACATTGCGCCGACAGAGCTCAATAAGCTATGCAGGCTGAATCGCGTTTCTTCCAGTGACATCATTCCCGCTTCAATCTTTGAAAGGTCGAGAATGTCATTTACCAGGGCCAGCAGGTTTTCGCCGGCCGAATGAATGTTTTGTACATACTGGCGCTGTTCGTTATTTAATTGGGTTCGGCGCAGCAGGTTGGTGAAACCCAGGATGGCATTCATCGGGGTGCGGATCTCATGGCTCATATTGGCCAGGAACTGCTCTTTCATGCTGGCCAGTTCCTTGCTTTTTCGCTCCGATTCGTTTAGCAGGGTAATCATCTTTTGCTGTTGCCTGCCTTGATTCAGCATGTACCAGAATGCCGCAATCACGGCTACCAGTGCAATAAAGCCAAGGCCAAATCCCCACAGCCGGGTAGACCGGCCCCTTTGCTCAATAAAGCCGGCAATGTTGCGCAGATCTGTTTGCCGGTTGGCATTCAGTGCCAGGATAACTTCTTCAATGCTGTCGCGGAGAACGCGGCCCCTTCCGGTATTGATGATGCGTTCGGCACTAACATGACCATCCTGGTAAAATGCTGAAAGAATAGCTACGCTAATGTCGATTTTTCGGTTGACCAGCGCATACAACTTTTGGTATTCGGCTGCAAGCTTTGATGAGTCGGAGTGGGCTTTCAGCTTCTGCACCTGTTGCCGGATGTTGTTGATTTTTCCATTGACCCCTTCAACGTAGTTGCTGTCGTTGGTGATAACGGCGCCGCGGATATCGCTTTCCACGGTCAGGATGTCACTCTGCAATTTGCGCAGGTTGTTCTGCAACTGCATTTCTTTCGTTAGGCTATCGTTGCCGGACAGCAGGCGGGAAATGTTGTAGCCGGAGATGACCTGCAGGAATACAATGAAAATAATTCCCATCAGGAAGAGCCACATAATCCAGTATCGTACATCCGGTTTGCGCATGAAAGGCTGCCGAATATACAAAATTCAAATTTTCAGGAACCCGATGGCCGCGAAGAAATTATGGTACGTTTAAAAAACCGGATCAGAAAGTAGAGGCAGATTACCGAAACCAGCAGGCTTACGGCAATCACCCAAACACGTTTTTGTGTAATCACCTCGGTTAGAAAATAGTATTCTCCTACGATCAGCAGCAACAGCAGTATAATAAAAATCAGAAATCGTTTCATGGTGTTTGTAAGAAGAGTGGCTGCCATTTCCGCAGCCGCTCCTTCATTCTTTCGATGCCGGGTAGCGAATAGATTAGGTCGCGGTTTTATCACGGAATATTTGTTTTGGTTGCGATCCAATACGGTAGCTGTAAAGGGTTACGGATTGAAAAAATTTGCCTTTAACAGGAAGGATATTGGAGAGTACAGGGCGAAAATAGCAGGCCCTTTTCCGTTGTTTTTAATTGTTAGGCTAAATAAAAAAAGCCTTCGGCGAAGGCTGAGATAACTACGGTGAATGAAAAGGTGAAACGGGAGACGTTAAACGTGAAACAAAAGAAGTTCACAAGTTGACAGTTTCACTTGTTCACACGTTGAATGGAAACAAACTTCGCGATACGCATCCGAGACGATATAGAACTACAGTTTTATGTCTCAGGTTTGATGTTTCGTGTAAACTACAGCAGGTTCAGTCGCTTATTTAAATTGGCCTTGTGTGTATCCGCTACGGGGATTGTGGTTTTACCAATAGTGATGGTGCCTTCCTGGATAAAATCAATTTTATTGATGGCAACTATATAACTGCGGTGCACCCGTAAAAATTTACTGGCCGGTAGTTTCTCTTCAATGGATTTTAAGGTAGCATGCACAACGTGGAATTTCTGGGGAGTGTGCACTTTTACATAATCGCCCATGGCTTCCAGAAACATAATATCTTCAATAGATATACGCTTGAGCATGCCATTGTCTTTGACAAACACAAAACCCTGTTCTTCTATCTTAACTTCTTCTTTGTTGCTGTCCAGTGTCTCCTGCGCTTTTTCCACTGCCTGCAGCAGGCGAGCCTGCGAAACCGGTTTTACCAGGTAGTCTACCACATTGAGCTCAAAAGCTTCAACCGCATAATCTTTTTTAGCGGTGGTAAAAATGATTAGGGGTTTTTTATTACCCAATTTCTTTATTAGATCGATGCCGCTGATGTCGGGCATTTCAATGTCCAGGAACAGAAGGTCAACCTGGTTTGCTCCTAACTGGTTATAGGCTTCCATGGCATTGGCACATTCGGCTATTATTTCCAATGACTGAATCTGGCTCACCAACTGTTTCAGTGCCATTCGTGCCATCTTATTATCATCAACAATTAAACACTTCATAGTTAAGGGGTATGAACAAATATAGGAATAGAAGCGAAAAACGAAAAAAGTCAAAATTCAAACACAAAGACATTAGACTTCCTTGTAATTTGAATTTTGACTTTGGCACCTGCAATCCAGCAGATTACGGATTGGCTGTTTTGATCACTGGTAATGCCTTCTCCCGAACCAGTGTATTGAAAGCCGGAATTTCGTTTGCTTTGATGGAATTGAATTTCTTCACTTCAGCATCAATCTGTGTGGCGAGGTCGGCATATACTTCTTTTGCCTGTTTGCTGGGCGCAAAGTTTCCACTGTTGGCTACGTCAAACACTCCGGAAAGTTTATCGTTCAGCCGGATGGGAAAGTTCAACACATCCTGCCCACTGCGGGCTTTGGTTTGATAAAGGGTTTCTTCAATCGCTGTCAGCTTTTTGGTGATGCTGTCGGCACTGGCCTTTACTTCTTTCGGCACATCTTTACCCTGCTTGGCTACAAAGTCATTAATCTGCGTACGCAGGGAGCGGATCTCTTTGATGGTATTTTGCGTTTCGTTGAATTTTTCCTGTACCGATTTCAGGAAAAGGAACTGCTGATCATACGCCTCCTGTGCCATTTTATAATTGGGATCAGCTTTCACCGTGAAGGGCACTTCGGTTGAGTCATTGCCCACTTTTACCTTGGCAAAATAGGACCCCGGTGGCGCCACAATGCCAGCCGGTACACCATTCCAAAGGATCATGCCTTCAATGGTTTCCGATTCGGGGTAACGCAGGTTCCATACGGCCTGGTTCATGCCTTTTACAAGCTCAAGTTTATTGGACGCTTCTTTGGCACCGGTCGTGAAGGATTTGATCTCTTTGTGATCTTTATCCAGAATGGTAACGGCAGCTTTTGTGGAATCATCAACATCTTTTGCGTAAAAGTTAATCACTGCGCCAATAGGAGCATTGGTGCCTGCATTTCGCGGGGTGACGCCAAAATTTCGGCCGCTGCTCTGCATGCGATACGCTGCTTCCATTGGAAAGAGGTGAAGTGGTTTTGCGGCAATGGAGGGATTGAATTGTTGCACCACGGTAAGGTCGTCAATCACCCAAAAGGAGCGGCCCTGCGTAGCCACGATCAGGTCATTTTCTTTGATGGTCAGATCGGTAATAGGCACTACCGGCAGGTTTAGCTGGAAGGATTTCCAGTTGGCACCGTCATCATATGAAATGTACATGCCGTATTCGGTACCGGCGTAAAGCAGGCCGGGCTTACGTTGATCGGCTCGCATTACCCGGGTAAAATGCATTTTCGGGATTCCATTGGTGATACGCTTCCATGTTTTCCCGTAGTCTTCTGTTTTGTAGATGTACGGTGTGTAATCATCCAGCTTATAACGGGTACCCACAACGTAGACAGCACCTTTTTTAAACGGATCAGCATCAATGCTGTTCCACATCATCCACTTGGGAGCATCTTTCGGCGTTACATTGCTCCAGTTCTTTCCACCGTCACGGCTCACATGCACCAGCCCATCATCGCTGCCGGTCCACAACAGGTCTTTTTCATACGGCGATTCTGTGGCCGTAAAAATGGTGGAATAATATTCTACCGATGTATTGTCTTTGGTGATAGGGCCGCCGCTGGACGCTTGCTTGCTTTTGTCATTCGTGGTCAGGTCAGGCGAAACCTGCTCCCAGGTTTGTCCTTCGTTTTCAGTAGCAAACAGCACATTGGCCGCTGCATACAGCCGCTTTGGATTGTGTGGCGAAAAGAAGATAGGAAAGTTCCACTGGAAACGGTATTTCAGCGCATCGGCGCCGGATCCCATTGGGTTGTCGGGCCATGGCGAAACGGCACGGTTTTCACCGGTTCGATGATCTAACCGTGACAGGTAACCGCCATAGTTACCGCCATACACAACATCCGGGTTCAGGGGATCGGCCACCACGTAACCACTCTCTGAGCCGGCGGTTACCTGCCAGTCGGCTTCGGTAATGGCAGCTCCGCTTGTACGGCTTTTGATGCGGACAGTGGTGTTATCCTGCTGCGCACCCAGAATGCGATAAGGAAATGCGTTGTCTGTGGATACGCGGTAAAACTGCGCCGTTGGCTGGTTCATATAGGTGCTCCAATTTTCACCGCCATCAAACGAAACCTGGCCGCCACCATCATTTGCCACGATCATACGGGAGGGATTTTCCGGATCGATCCAGAGGTCGTGGTGATCGGCATGAGGTGTCCGTATTGATTGAAATGTGCGGCCACCATCGCGGCTACGCATAAAAAGCACATTGGGTGCATACACAATGTTTTCGTTTTTTGGATCCACATACACCTTGGTGTAGTACCAGGCACGTTGACGAATGTTATTGTCGCTGCTGGTCAATGTCCATGTTTCACCGCCATCGGACGATGCAAATAAACCGCCGGCTGCATTTTCAACAATGGCATACACTTTATCCGGGTTAGATGGGGCTACGGCAACACCCACAATGCCCCAGGTGCCTTTTGGCAATCCTTTTTTTGAAGAGATATTCGTCCAGGTTTCACCGCCATTGGTGCTCTTCCACAGCGCACTGCCTTCGCCGCCGCTCTCCATGCTGTAGGGTGTGCGAATCATGCGCCAGGTACCGGCATACATAACAGATGGATTTCCGGGCTCCATTACCAGGTCCGAAACACCGGCCTGGTTGTTTACAAACAGCGTTCTGCGCCAGGTTTTACCACCATCAGTGGTTTTGTAAACGCCACGGGTGTCGTTGGGGCCAAAGGCATGTCCCAGTACGCCGGCCCATACCGTGTTTGGGTCTTTGGGATGAACCAGAATGCGGATAATGTGACGGCCATCTTTCAGGCCGATGTTGCGCCAGGTGCGGCCAGCGTCATCGCTGCGCCACATACCACCAAGCCCTTCGCTTACATTCCCACGTATCGTGTTCTCGCCTTCGCCAACATAAAGAATGTCTTCATCGCTGGGAGCAACGGCTACTGCACCAATGGTGCCACCAAAGTACTTGTCTGAAATATTTTTCCAATTGCTGCCGCCGTCGGTGGTCTTCCATACACCGCCACCGGTAGCGCCAAAATAAAATGTGTTTTTTGCTTTGTAACTGCCGGCAACTGCTGCACTGCGGCCACCCCTAAAGGGACCGATAAGCCGGTATTTGACGTTGCTGAAAAGCACGGAATCGGCTGTAACTGCAACCGGTACAGACCGTCGCTGGCCTAGTTGTGCAGCCAGTGAAATACTGATCGCTGTTACCAGCGAAAGCAGGAAAAGTTTTCTCATGTATCTAAAAATTGAAGTGCAAAAGGTACAACGATAGGACTTTGCGAAAAAGGAAAATTTTTCAGTTTCACGAGCCGTCGGAGTGAAAACATGTCCGAAGATGCACAGATAGTTAACAGGCACTTTTTACTTCTCAAGAAATTGGCGCATCTTCCTACCCCTTTTCCTAATTTCATTTTTCGATTTACAACGGAGAGGGACAATACCCATTCTCAATAAATAATTCTTGAAAGCACATGAAGATTGTTACAGGTAACCTGGTGGATCTTCACCAGCAAAAGATCTATCCGGCAGACATCAGCATCGAAGGCGAACGAATTGTTGCCATTCACCCGGCGAGCCATCCGGAAGGCAACCTGCCGTTTATTCTTCCGGGATTTGTTGATGCGCATGTGCACATTGAAAGTTCCATGTTGATTCCATCTGAGTTTGCCCGGCTGGCCGTTGTGCATGGTACTGTAGCCACGGTCAGTGATCCGCATGAAATTGCCAATGTGTGCGGAAACAAAGGTGTGGAGTTCATGATCGAGAATGGAAAGACAGTTCCGTTCAAATTTAATTTTGGTGCGCCCAGCTGTGTACCGGCAACTGTGTTTGAAACTGCCGGTGCTACACTCGATAGCCAGGCCGTGGAAAGTTTACTGCATCGCGAAGACGTGCTGTACCTGAGCGAGATGATGAACTTTCCCGGGGTGCTGAATGGCGATACAGAAGTGATGAAAAAAATTTCGGCTGCGCAAAAGTGGAACAAGCCGGTTGATGGCCATGCGCCGGGACTGCGTGGCGATGCCGCAAAAAAATACATCGATGCGGGAATCTCCACCGATCACGAATGTTTTACAGCGGAGGAGGCACTGGACAAGCTGCAATACGGCATGAAAATTCTGATACGTGAAGGCAGTGCCGCCAAAAATTTTGAAGCCCTGGTTGACTTGCTGAACGATTACCCGAACATGATGATGTTCTGCACCGATGATATGCATCCGGATAGTTTGGTAGAAGGACACATCAACCGCTTGTGTGCACGGGCTGTTGCCAAAGGCATTGACGTATTCAAGGTTCTTCGGGCCGCTTGTATGAATCCTGTTGAGCACTACAAATTAAAGGTGGGCTTGTTGCGGCAGAATGATTTTGCAGATTTTATCGTGGTGAAAGATCTTGCGAATTTCGAAGTGGTGCAAACTTATAGCAATGGCAGACTGGTTGCAGAAGAAGGGCGAACATTGATCGAACGGAAAACATTGTCGTTAGGTAATGTGGTAAACCATTTTAGTTGTGCGTCAAAAGTGCCGGATGAATTTGCGGTGCCGTTTACGAACGGCGAAAAGATTCCTGTCATTGAGGCTTTGGACGGACAACTGATCACTAATCAATTTTTTGCTGATCCGAAAGGGGAAGGTGGCAATATTGTGTCGGACACGGCGAACGATGTGCTGAAAATCGTTGTGGTAAACCGTTATAAAGATGCACCAGTTGCCAAAGCCTTCATTAAAAATTTCGGATTGAAAAGAGGCGCCATTGCTTCTTCAGTGGCGCATGACTCGCACAACATTGTAGCAGTGGGTGTGGATGATGAGAGTATCTGCCGTGCCGTGAACCTGGTGATAGAAAAGGAGGGAGGGGTGAGTTGTGTAGGAATGGAAGAAAGGATAATCGCTCTTCCCGTAGGCGGTTTAATGAGTACCGATGATGGCTATCGGATCGCCGAAGACTATGCGGCGATAGACAAAGCTGCCAAGGCCTTGGGAAGTACTCTTTCCGCACCTTTCATGACGCTTTCGTTTATGGCATTGCTGGTTATTCCGCACCTGAAACTCAGTGACCTTGGCTTGTTTGATGGCGACAATTTCCGGTTTGTATAGCCGCTGTAGCAACATTGGTCAACTGGAAAAACAGCCATTGAATTATAGTATATTTATACAAACCAATGCTATGGCTGACAATTTCTTCCTGGTGCTTTCCGCCATCTTGCTGCTGCCGGTGATTCCAGCCTACATCATCTACAAATTTTTACCTGCCAGCGATACCGATGTCAGTGGCCCCTACAAAGGACTTTCTTTAAAGCTGAAAGGAGCTTTTGCCGGTTATTTTTTACTCGTGATTGTAGGGCTGGCGCTGCAGTACACCGTGATGAACAACAAGCAGCAGAAACAGATAGAAGGTTTGCAGCGGGATGTACAACAAAAAGATACAGCCATTGCACAACTGCAGGCGCAGATTGCAGCATCTGCCAACCCGGTTATCGATTGGCATATCAAAGGCGCCGTAACACCGGTAAAGGAAGGCACCCGCTTTTTTTACGACGACGGTACTACCCGCAATGATCCGGATGGCAGCTTTGATCTTATCAAACGTGCCATTGCAAAAGAAGGGAAAGCAGCACCGCCAAAATGGGTATGCATTTACAACAATATCACTGGTTTCCGGGTAGTAAGTTTGAACCGGGAAATCAATCATCCTGATATTTCGGCCTTCAATGTAGAATTTGACGATCAGAAGCACGAGATCCTGATCAAGCGTCCTATCGATATCAACAGCATCGAAAAGGACAGCATTGTTGCCGTGGCCAATTTTATTGAAAAGAACCCGACGCTAAAAACGCAGGTGCAACAGATTGATCCTGCTTTCCTACCAAAAGCAGATAAGATCCGGGAAGAAAGATTGCTGAACAAAGCAGTCCAGCAAAGAGTTACCAATGCGCAACTTCAGCGCAACCAATAAAGCCAATGCCAATTGTTTATTACCAGTTGCCTATTGCGTCTCATGCTTCCTGTCCAATCCACAAGGCTCCGCCAATGCTGTCACGCTGCGCACCGGTAACCGAAGAAAGCACCGTGTACTCCTGCCGCCAACGCAACACGCCAATAAAGGCCATGATCAGGGCTTCTTTGAACTGCACAAGGGCCGCATCCGGAACAATGACCTCAATGCCGAAGGGTTGCAATTCACCGGAAAGGCGTTGAACAAGAAACGTATTGAATGCTCCCCCACCGGTGATGAGAAGTTTGGGGTTTGGCGTTTTGGGTTCGGTGTTGTTGGCAGCTTGTTGCCGAATGGCAGTTGTTATTTGTTGAACAATATGTTCGACGTAGGTACGCAGCGCATCAGCGTTGGAAATGCCAAATGATTCCACCAAAGGAAAAACTTCATCGGTTCCAAACTGGTTGGCCAGGGATTTCGGGTAGGGTAGCCTGTAATACGCAAGATTGTTTAACTGTTCCAGCAAACCATCATGTATGCTGCCGCTGCTTGCCCGTTCTCCACCTGCATCGTATTCCTTTCCTTCTTTTGCAATCAGCATGTTCAGCACACGGTTCGCCGGGCAGATATCATAGGCAATGTAGGCATCCTCATTCCGAAAAGAAAGGTTGGCAATGCCGCCAAGATTTAAATAGTAGTCGTAGTCTTTCAGCAGATACTTTTCACCAATGGGTACAATTGGGGCGCCTTGTCCACCGAAAGCTACATCCAGGGCCCGCAGATCACTTACCACCGGCAGACCGGTTTCAGCGGCAATCGCCGCACCATCACCAATCTGTGCCGTCATTTTTGGCGGCACATGAAACGTTGTATGACCGTGTGAGGCGATCAGGCTTACTTTATAGTGAAGATTGTTGGCTTCGATAAACCGGGCCACTTCTTTTCCTAAATAATGGCCGTATTCGGCATGCAGCAATTGATAGTCCAATGCAGACAATGCGGTGGCTGTTTGCAGCTTCTCTTTCCATTCGCCCGCATAAGGGTAACATTCGGCAGCAACGATTTCAAAACTCCAGTTTCCTCCCTGGTGAAGAAATTCGGCAAACACAATGTCCAATCCATCCAGCGAACTTCCGCTCATCAACCCAATAGCTCTGTATAACATAATTTCTGATTTCTAGTTTGGGAATTCTAATTTCGCGAAGGTAGAAATTCAAAGCAATGGTGATTAATTTAAGCAAAGAACATTCGCTGGTAAGCAATTGGGTAGCGGAGTTGCGAGACGTGACAATTCAGGGTGACCGGATGCGTTTCCGGCGCAACCTGGAGCGGATTGGTGAAGTGGCTGCATTCGAAATAAGCCGCCGGCTGCCTTACGTGGAAAAGGAAATTCAAACACCCTTGGGTACAGCCGTTTGTGAAGTGCTGGAAGAACAACCCGTACTTACCACCATCCTGCGTGCCGGCCTGGCCCTGCACAATGGTTTGCTGAGTTATTTTGATAAAGCCGATAACGCCTTTGTTTCTGCCTACCGCAAGCACAGGGCCGATGGCAGCTTTGAGATCATGCTCGAATACCTGTCCTGCCCCGAGATTGAAGGCCGTACGCTGATCATTTCCGATCCGATGCTGGCCACCGGCGCTTCCCTGGTAAAAACAATTGAATACCTGAAAGAAGAAGGGGCGCCGAAATCCATTCACATTGTTACCGCTATTGCCTGCACGGTGGGCATTGAATTTCTGCGCTTGCATGTTCCGGAGGCCACCATCTGGTGTGGCGCCATTGATGACGAGTTGACGGGAAAGGGCTATATCGTTCCCGGATTGGGCGATGCCGGCGATCTGGCTTATGGAACCAAAGTTCAATCCTGACAAAAAAATTCTTACGGGTCAGCCTTTTTTTTCCGTAATTTACTCTCACTTTCGTATCAGAAATGAGAAAAACTGTCTGCTTCATCGTGCTTATTGCTGTGTGGAAACTTGCGAGTGCCCAAGACCCTAATTTCTCACAGTTCTTTGCTTCGCCGCTAACCCTGAACCCTGCCCTGACAGGGAAATTTGATGGTGTGCTCCGCGTGGCGGGGAATTACCGTAACCAGTGGCCAACGATCAACAATGCATTTACCACCTATACAGCTTCTATCGACGCCGGGATTTTGAAAAACAACATTCCGCAGTTCGACCAGTTTGGCGTGGGCTTGCTGGCGTTTTCCGACAAAAGCGGCAACGGCGCCCTGCAGAATAACTTTTTGGGTATATCCACCGCCTATCACAAAGCGCTGGACGAAAACGGCTATAACCAGTTTGGCCTTGGCTTTCAGGGAACATTTGTCAGCAAAACACTGAACGTTAACGGGCTTCACTTTGAAGACATGCTGCGTTCAGACGGTTTTACAGGTATTACCACCGAGTCGTTCTCCGGTTCCAGCATGAATGTTTCGTATTTCGATCTGAACGTGGGTATGCTGTTCAACGGTTCTACCGATGGTTTCAACAACTATTATGTGGGTGCTTCCATGTATCATGTTACCCGCCCGAAAGAAACATTCCAGGACGGAAATTATATCAAGGATCCAAGGGTAACCTTACAGGCCGGTGGTATGCTGCCTCTGGCAGAAGACAATGCCGTTCACTTTAGTGCTATTCACAGCCGGCAGGCTGGTGCCGTAAATACGGTTTTCGGCGGTGCATATATGCTCAACCTGAACAACGATCCGGAGCGGATCACCAATTTATACCTGGGTAGCTGGTTCCGTTTGGGCGATGCAGCCATCCCGTACATTGGCCTGGAAGTAGGATCCTTGCGCTTCGGCGGTAGCTACGATGTCAATACCTCTTCGCTGAAACCCGGTTCAAACATGCGGGGCGGGGCCGAGTTTTCACTCATTTACGTGAAAAAGCCAAACGATCCATTTGCCAAGAAACTGAATTGCCCGAAATTCTAAGGTTTCTTCTATACTTATTCTGCATCTTTTATTTTCCACGATGAAAACAATCAACCAATACACTGCTGCTTGTCTGTTTCTGTTCTGTTTTGTTCTAATGGGTAACGCATATGCGCAGGCGCAAACCGCTTCCAAACAAGCATTCGAAAAAGCCATCATTAGTGAACTCTGTGATACGTTTACGAAAGCAGCGCCGGGCATTACCAAAGAAAACATGACAGCAGAATTGGGTATGATGCTCATTCCGCTGTTTACAAAATACCAAAGCCAGATTGAAAGCGAATGGGGACTTTTTGTGAGTGAAACAAAGGATATTCATACCATTGGTGAAAGGATTGGACAACTGGCCACGATGAATTGCCAGGCTTTTCAAAATTTTATCAAGGCTAATTTGCAGGACATTGTAAACGAAAAAGCAGAAAGTGGCACCAAAACATTTTCAGGCACACTGACGAAGATGGAAGGCAGTCCGTTTACCTATTTGCTTGTGAAAAATGCCCAGGGAAAGACGGATAGATTTTATTGGATGGAGTTCTTTCCCGGTGCGGAAAAATTAAGCGCTTCCGGCATCGCCAGTTTGAATAAATCATTGCGGGTTACCTACCGCGAGGTAGAAGTGTACAAGGCTGCAGAAAAAGATTACACCACCATCAAGGTTATCATCCAGGTAGAGTTCAAGTGAGATAGTACTCGCCTCTTCTTCCATTAGACACTAAAGATTAGTGGCAGCAGGAGCCAGCATAGGAGGGTAACCAGAATCACGGAGATAAGGTTCATAATAAAACCCACCCTTGTCATGTGCTTCAGCTTAATATAACCGCTGGAGAACGCAATGGCATTGGGCGGCGTGCCCATAGGCAACATGCTGGCGCAGGAAGCAGCCAGGGTCATTGGTATACCCAAAATGAGCGGATGGATCTGTGCCGCTTCTGCCAGTCCGCTGACAACCGGCGCAAAAACAATCACCTGTGCTACATTGCTCATCACTTCAGAAATAAACAGTGAGATCACGGTTACCAGGAAAATTAACATCAATGTACTAAAGCCAAACTGCGCAAACCATTGTCCTAACTGTTCAATGAGCCCGACATTTTCAAGCGCTGTTGCCAGGGCTATGCCTCCGCCAAAAAGCAGCAGTATTCCCCAGGCCATGTTACGGGTATCGCTCCATTCCAACAGCGATTCACCTTTCTTGTCGCCGGGTGTAATAAAAAGTGCCGTAGCCCCCATAATAGCGATCATATTATCATCCAGCTTCAGCGGGCTTAGTTGATTCAGCAGATCTTTTGTGATCCAGAGCAGCGCTGTTGCCAGGAAGATGACAAACACTCTTTTTTCGGCGGGAGTGAAAGGACCCAGCGCTGCCAGTTCGTTGTTGATAATAGCACCGGTGGCGCTGTCGTTTTTCATCCCGTTTGGATACAGCCATTTCACCATCACCAGGTATAAAATTCCCATCAGCAGTACCGACAATGGCAAACAAAGCTGAAGCCAGTCGGCAAAGGCAATGGTCTCGTTGTACTGCTTGTTGTAAAAGCCGGCAAACGCAACGTTGGGTGGCGTACCAATAATCGTTGCCACACCACCAAAGTTGGACGCCAGTGCAATGGCGATCATGATAGACATGGCAAAGTTGGCCATGCCTTTTTTACCGGCATGATTCTCCTCCATCACCTTTACCACCGAAAGGGCAATGGGAAACATCATCATCGTAGTGGCGGTATTGCTCAGCCACATGCTGATAGCACCTGTTGAAATAATAAAACCCAGGATAATGCGGTCGCCACTGGTGCCGGTCAGGCGAACAATGTTCAATGCAATGCGCCGGTGCAGATTCCATTTTTCAATGGCAAGCCCCAGCATAAAACCTCCCATAAACAAGAAGATTACAGGATTGGCGTATGATGAAGCCGTGGTAGCAATGGGCGCAATACCAAACAACGGGAAAAGGATCAGGGGAAGTAAGGCCACTACTGGCATGGGAAGGGCTTCGGTTACCCACAAACCAATCATAAGCGTGGCGAAGGCAATTACAAGTGCCGCATCGGGCTTTACACCAAAAGGGTTGAGGAAATAAACAGCAATGGCGGCAATAACACAAATAAGAGCAAAAAACTGCCTGGAAAGCTTTCGTTGCAAAGAGAAAAATTTTGCCGAAGTAAGAATGCAAAAGCCAGAATTCAAAAATTGAGTTTTCCGTTCCGGACGTTTGACTTTTTACTGGCGGCTTTTTTCCCGCTTACGTGAGGATTATTTTTCAGGTAAAAGCGGTAATGCCATGCTGCATGTTCGCCGGCATAATCCACACCAATACGGGGCGAAGAAACAATGTCTTCATCGTTGATGCTAAAGCCATCGTCTCCTATGTAAAGTTCATTGCCTGTCAGGTCCACACCGCACTTCGATGTATGAAAGCCAAAGGCTTTGCCCACCCGGCCCGGCCCGCTGGTGATGGAACTGTCCCAGGTTTTTTTTCCCGTGCGTTGCAGCATGATCTCTTTTCCTTCAATGGGCTCAACGGCCCTGATCAAAATGGCATGCGGCACGCCTTCTTTTGCCGTAACAATATTAAACATCTGGTGAATGCCGTAGCAGAGATATACATAGGCACGTCCCCCTTTATTAAACATGACTTCCGTTCGCTCTGTACGTCCTTTGGAAGCATGTGAAGCACGGTCCTGTTCACCGGCATAGGCTTCCGTTTCCACAATTCGTCCGGAGGTAAGTTCTCCATTCCATGTGGTGACCAGCACTTTGCCAAGTAATTCCCTGGCAATGTTCACCACATCATCACGCAGGTAAAAAGAAAGCGGAAGTTTTTTCATCACCGGCATAAAAGAAAAAACTTTGTGCCAGCAAAAACTACTGTAGCCATCATTCACCACTCACCATTCACGTTTCATGTATATTTACCGCTTTAAATCTACGGCTTGCTCAAAGAAATCATCATAGCTATACAGTCTTTTTTTGATGCGCATGCCTTTATCCGCAAACACCGGCTGTGGAAATGGATCCTGATTCCCGGTATTATTTACGCTATCCTTTTTGTGGTAGGCATGTACACCTTCTGGAGCTCTTCTGATGCAGCGGTAACATGGTTGAGCCGGCGTATTGGACTGGAGGCATGGCTGCAAAAAGAGCGCAGCGAGTGGTTGAGTTTTTTCTTTGTAATGGTCGGGCTCATCCTGCGGTTGATTCTGGTGTTCTTTTATTTTTCGCTGTTCAAGTTTTTGTTTCTCATCATCGGTTCGCCGGTGTTTGCTTACCTGAGCGAAAAAACATCAAGCATTATTGAAGGAAAAGATTTCCCGTTCTCCTTCCGTCAGTTGATGAAAGATGTCATTCGCGGCATCCGTGTGGCCCTGCGCAATGCGCTGTGGCAAACGGTGTATGTGATCTCTATCTTATTGCTTTCGCTGGTTCCGGTGGTAGGATGGGTAACACCGCTGATCGGTCTTTTTATTGAATGTTATTACTATGGATTTTCCATGCTGGATTACAGCCTGGAACGAAACCGCATTTCCGCTGCAGCCAGCATCGATTATATTGGTCATCACAAAGGGCTCGCTATCGGCAATGGCCTGATGTTTTACCTGATGCATGGACTAATCATTGTGGGGTGGGTGCTGGCGCCGGCGTATGCGGTAGTGGCAGCTACCTTAAGTCTGTACAAAGTGCAGGAGCCTGCAGTGCGCTATGAACCAGGAACCATAAGATGAAGTAAAGAAGCAAGAATAGCGAAAGACGCAAACAAGAAACTACAAAAACAAACTTTTCCTTCGCATGCCTGCTACCGTTTATTTGATTCCAACTGTCTTATCTGAAGGTGTAACGGAATGCCTGCCTGCTTATCTCCTGAATGCAGTGAAGGCCTGTTCCGTGTTTTTTGTGGAGAATGAACGGACGGCAAGGCGTTACCTGAAACTGCTCTGGAAAGAGATGGTGATTGATGATAAGGAGTGGTACAACATGAAGGAAATTACACCGGAGACCTCTTCTGCATTTCTGCAAAAATTGAAAGAAGGAAAAAGCATCGGCATTATCAGCGAAGCCGGATGCCCGGGTGTAGCCGATCCGGGACAAGCCCTGGTGCACCTTGCGCAGGAAAAAGGTGCTGTGGTGAAACCATTGGTGGGACCCAACTCCATCTTGCTTGCGCTGATGGCCAGTGGCATGAACGGACAGCGCTTCCAGTTTGTGGGTTATTTGCCCATCGACATGAGCGAAAGAGCAAAAGCAATCAAATCACTGGAGGCCGAATCAAAACAAAAATCCTGTACACAAATTTTTATTGAAACGCCGTATCGCAATAACCAGATGCTGGAAACACTCATCAAAACCTGTCATCCGCAAACACAAATTTGTGTTGCTGCTGATCTGACCGGCAAGGATGAATCGGTGCAAACCAAAACGGCCCAACATTGGAAAGCGGCGCTGCCGCAGTTGCACAAGCGACCCGTGATTTTTTTGTTGTATGCACAGGGCTGATGGAAATGCAGCGAAGCAATAAACAATCTTTCCCGTTCACTTTTCTGTGCCTACATTTGCCGCGCAATTAAAAAGATTATGGTAGATGTAATTCTGGGACTGCAATGGGGCGATGAAGGCAAAGGAAAAATCGTTGATTACTTTGCTTCGCAATACGATATCATTGCCCGCTTCCAGGGCGGGCCCAATGCCGGCCATACTTTGTATGTCGGCGATAAAAAGATCGTACTGCACCAGATTCCTTCCGGTGTATTTCATGAACAAACGGTAAATCTCATTGGCAATGGTGTGGTGCTCGATGCTGTCACCTTGCGCAAGGAGGCAGATAAGGTGGCCGAATTTGGTATTGACCTGAAGAAAAACCTTTTCATTTCAGAACGTACGCACCTGATCCTGCCAACACACCGTGCTTTGGATAAAGCAGCGGAATTGTCGAAAGGTGAGGGCAAGATCGGTTCTACCTTAAAAGGGATTGGTCCTGCATATATGGACAAAACAGGCCGTAATGGTTTGCGTGTTGGCGACCTGTTGCACAAAAGCTTTACCCAGCAATACATCAAACTTCGCCTTAAGCATCAGAAGCTGCTCGATAACTACAATTTCAACGAAGATATTTCGGCATGGGAAGAAGAGTTTTTCGAAGCCATTGAGTTTTTGAAGTCACTCAACATTGTGAATGGCGAGTATTTCATCAACAACAGGATTTCCCAGGGCAAAAAAGTATTGGCCGAAGGAGCACAGGGCAGCATGCTGGATATTGATTTCGGAACCTTTCCTTTTGTTACATCAAGCAATACCATCTCGGCCGGCGTGTGCAATGGCTTGGGTGTGGCACCGCAAAAAATCCGCGAAGTGATTGGCGTCAGCAAAGCTTATTGCACCCGTGTTGGCGGCGGTCCGTTTCCTACGGAGTTGGAAGACGAAACCGGCGAAAAGCTGCGGAAAGTTGGTAATGAATTTGGCGCAACAACCGGTCGTCCCCGTCGCTGTGGCTGGATGGACCTTGTAGCCCTGCATTATGCCTGTATGCTGAATGGCTGTACGCAAATTGTAATGACCAAAGCCGATGTGCTGGATGCCTTTGAAGAACTGAAAGTTTGTACTTCTTATACGATTGATGGAAAGGAAACTGCAGAGATCCCCTTTCAGATGACGCACAGTAAAATTGAACCGGTTTATAAATCCTTCAAGGGTTGGAACACCGACAGTTCAGGTATAAAAGAAGCTGCGCAATTGCCGGTAGAAATGAAAGACTATGTGGCTTTCCTGAACCAGGTTTTGGGCTGCGAAGTAAAGTACATTTCCAATGGTCCGGGCCGGGATCAGATTGTAAAAATTTAAAGCGAAAAAAAACTTGTCAAAATTTGGCGGTTTGATACTCTTAAATAAATTTTACACCCGCTAATCAGGAATAGTTATGGCAGAAATTTTAGTTGAGGAACTCTCCTCCGGAACAACTTTGATCGACACATTGCTGGCGCAGGCAAAAGGCCGTTCTCCTAAAAAGAAAGCGGAAGAAGATGACGATGACTTGGATGAAGATGTAGCGCCAAAAAAAGGCGGCAGAAAAGCGGCAGATGATGATGATGACATCGATGATGATGATATTGACGGTGAAGAAGATGACGATGACAACTGGGATCCTGATTTTGAAGAATTTGATGTCCCGAAGTCAAGAAAAGGCAAGGGCAAAGCAGACGAAGACGAGGATGAGGATTTCAAGATCGAAGAAGAGGAAGACTTCAGCGACATGGACCCGTTTACCGGTGGCGGCGGCTTCGATGACGACGAAGAAGATTATTAAGCTTAAATGCATACAGACCTGCAGTCCTGCACATTTCCCATTGCCGATCTTTCAGGTCTAAAGAAAAAAGTGCTGAAATGGCTACGGCCTTTCAGCACTTTTTGTTTTCTGGATAACCAGCAATACCATACGGCATCACACGAAGCGGAATGTTTGGTAGGTGCTGGTGTAAGAGAGTGGGTTCAAACTGCAAGCGTCAGTGATGCGGATGTTTTTTTTCAAAAGGAACATTGGCTCTTTGGCCATTTGTCGTATGACCTGAAGGAGTCTTTACACGGCCTTCCCAACACCAAAGAAGACAAGGTTGGCTTTTCACCATATTGCTTTTTCTCCCCACAGATTGTGTTGCAGCTAAAGCAGGGATGTCTGACCATCTATGCAGACGAGCCGGAGCAGGTTTTTACGCAACTCAATGCGCAACCGGACGAAGCCGGAACGGTAATTTTGCCCTTCTTTCAGATCAGCCCTGTACTGAGCAGGGAAGCCTATATTCAAAAGATCAGAGCGCTGCAGGCACATATTCTTCGCGGCGATTGTTACGAAATCAATTTTTGCCAGGCATTTTTTGCGGAAGAAATCTCGCTGGATCCCTTTGCCGTTTTTCGGAACCTCATGGCTGTTTCGCCCAATCCTTTCTCCGCGTTTTATAGGCAGGAAGATAAATACCTGATCTGTGCAAGCCCGGAACGCTTTTTAGCCAGGAGGGGCAACAGGCTCCTCTCACAACCCATCAAGGGTACCATCAAAAGAGATTTGGGAAACGAGCAACAGGATCAGCAATTAAGGGATTCGCTTCGCCTGAGTGCAAAAGAACAATCGGAGAATGTAATGGTGGTGGATCTGGTGCGAAACGATCTCACCAGAGTATGCAAGCCTGCTACAGTGAAAGTGGATGAGTTATTTGGCATTTATTCTTTTCCGCAGGTGCACCAGATGATCTCCACCATCAGCGGAGAAATAAAGGATGATGTTTCCTTTTCAGAAATCCTGCAGGCTACCTTTCCCATGGGCTCAATGACGGGTGCGCCGAAGCTGCGGGTAATGCAATTGATTGATGCATACGAACCCACGACACGAGGCATTTTCTCCGGTTCGGTAGGTTACAAAGCCCCCGGCGGTAATTTTGATTTTAACGTGGTGATCCGTAGCATTCTGTATGACCAAACTTCAAGATATCTTTCCTACCAGGTAGGCTCGGGTATTACCTTTTATTGCAATGCCGAACAGGAGTGGGAGGAGTGTATGCTAAAGGCAGAAGCCATTAAAAAAGTGCTTTCTGTGTAGTACCATTAAGACAGGAAGAAGCACAAAGACACAAAATCATTTTTAATTGGTTACGGCAATTGCAATGGAAAGGTTTTCTTTCCTCTTTGAAACTTTTGTGCCGCGTGGTACTACAATAAAAAAGTGCTGACTGAAAAACAGCCAGCACCTCCTGCTTAAGTGGAAATGATTTTATCCTTTGATGGTACCTAACAGCATGCCAACAGACTGCTGCAGGATAGTGATTTTTGCATCTTTGAACTGCACCATTTTATCATTGGGCAGGCGCAGATCGTAATTGCCTTTTGCAGACAATTGTTTGTCAAAGTTCGGGTTCAGTTTGTTGAACTCAGACAGGTTCATCTTCAGCACCTGGGCAATGGCTTTCGAATAATATTTACCCGAAATGTTCTGCATCGCCAACGAACCATCTGCCGTTGTGGGTACATTGGCATAGCTGGCCAGCAACTGAGCGGTTTCATCCTTTGTCAGGGTCGTCAGTCCACCTTCGCCTTCCATAATATAATGCGTGGCAATGAACTTTTTCACATGCGTGCGGCTTTCGGCCGGCAGGTGATACTGCAAGTCCCAGAAATTACGGCTGCCGCTGCGCTTGATGGCTGTGTTCACTTTGCCCGGGCCGCCATTGTAGGCAGCAATCACCAGCAGCCAGTCCTCGTACAGGTCGTACAGGTAGGCCAGGTAACGGGCTGCTGCATAAGTACTCTTGAAATAATCGCGACGCTCATCAATCTTACCATTTACCCGCAGACCCAGATCACGGGCGGTTTCGGGCATCAACTGCCAGGGACCGCCGGCACCTTTTACCGATGTAGCGGTGGTTTTGAGTTCTGATTCAATGACAGCAAGGTACTTGAGCTCAGTGGGAAGGTTTCTTTTTTCCAAGGCTGTTTCAATAATGTTGAAGTAGCGTTTGCCGGAAACTTTCAGCCTTTCCAGGTTGTCACCTTCTTTGTCCATGTAATCTTCAATGAAGGCAACGGCTTTGGGATTCAATCTTCCTAAATGGAAGCCGCTTTCAGAGGACTCGTTAAAAAGGTCTTTAAAGCCTTCTTTCGGGTTACCTCTCAAAAGCTGGTTGTTGTCTGTAGTGTCAGTTTGTGTGGTTGCTTTGCCCAGAGGGGTGGCGGCTGCATAATCCTTTAAGAGAAATGAAACAAGGATGGTAGCCAACAATAAAAGTTTGTTCATCACAAAAATTGTGTTTTAGAAGGGTGAACCAAATCGCACTGAAATCTTACTCGCCTTTATTGTTGCATCAGCTGATGCGAAAAGCGTTGCAAACATACCTCATTCTGTGGAGACGAAAGGACTTGAAGACCAAAAGGAAGGTTAGAGGAATGTTTAAAAACTGGTAAAGAAGAAGCGGGCACACCCGTTAAATTGGCAAAAACAGTAAAAATATCGCCCATATACATGGCTAATTTGTCCTGGTTTTTCTCGCCTTTTTTATAGGCAACCGACGGTGCATTGGGAGCAATAATAAAATCGAAGTTATTGAAAATCAATTCAGTTTGCTGCTTCAGCAGCTGACGAACCTGCTGGGCCTTTTGGTAGTAGGCATCGTAATAACCAGCAGACAGAACAAAGGTCCCAAGCATAATACGCCGCTTGACCTCGCTTCCAAACCCTTTTTTACGATTTTGTTGATAAAATTTGGCAAGTTCTTGATCTCCCTCATGCCAATTTTTTCCGTAACGGATACCATCGTAGCGGGAAAGGTTGGATGAAGCTTCCGCCGTGGTCAAAATATAATAAGTGGGAACGATGTATTCAGTCAGGGAAAAAGGAACTGGTTCTACGGTATGACCCTCTTCTTTTAACTGGTCCAGTTTTGCTTTGATGGCTGCCGAAATCTGAAGGTCAATAGAAGCGTGTTCCACCCATTCGGGGAAATAAGCAATGCGATAGGCTGGTTTGCCATCCTGCGTCAGCGTAGCGGATTCCGGCTTTTGACTGATGGCGGTACTGTCGTATTCATCCGGTCCGGCAATGACATTCAAAACGGTGACTGCATCCGCAACGGAATGGGCCAGTACGCCAATCACATCAAACGAAGAGGCATAAGCAATCAATCCATGACGTGATACGCGGCCATAGGAAGGTTTATAACCTACAAGGCCACAAAAGTCTGCTGGTAGGCGTATAGACCCTCCTGTATCGCTACCTATTGCCGCCATACACAAACCTGCTTTAACGGCTGCTGCGCTGCCGCCTGAGGAACCTCCCGGTACATGTGCCGGGTTAATGGGGTGGAGGGCAGGGCCGTAAAAAGAATTTTCGTTGGTTGAACCCATGCCGAATTCATCGCAGTTCTGCCGGCCGATAATAATGGCGCCTTCGGCCAACAACCTTTCTACAGCCGTAGCCGAATACAAGGAGGTAAAATCTTGCAGAATGCCGGAGGCGGCAGAGATCTTATGCCCCTCGTAGCAGATATTGTCTTTGATACCGATAACGACACCGTGAAGCCTGCCCCTCTTTTCAGAACGATCAAGTTCTGTAGCACGCTGAAGGGACTCTTCGGCAAAAACTTCAACAAAGGCATTCAGGGAAGATTGCTCTTCAATACGGAAAAGAAAGTGTCGTACCGCCTGCTCGCAAGTGGTACGACCGCTATGTAGATCTGACTGATATTGTTCAATGGAAGTAAACTGGAACAAATCCCTGGAATCGGAAGGTGGGTGGAAGATTACGCTTGGGAAGAAGTGCTGGAAGTGCGTTCTTTATCGGTTGCACCTTCTTCAATTTCCTTTTTCACAGTGTTTTTGGCATCGTTGAACTCACGAACGCCGCGACCCAAACCACGCATCAGCTCAGGAATTTTCTTACCACCAAACAACAAAAGAATGATGATCGCTATTATCAGAATCTCATTGAAACCTAAAGGACCCATAAAATGGATTTAAAGAATGAATAATTGGAGAACAAAGGTATTTGAAAAACTCGTTGCAGGATAACGAAATTATTCGCAAAGAAAAAGCGTCCTGTTTTGCAGGACGCTTCAATATACGGTTTAAAAGCTTAGGCAGTTTGACTTGCCACCGCTCTTTTCTTTTCCTGGATACGGGCCGATTTACCGCTGCGCTCACGCTGGTAGTACAGCTTCGCACGGCGTACACGACCGGATTTGTTCAACACTACACTTTCAATGTTGGGAGAAAAGAAAGGAAACAATCTTTCTACACCAATACCGTCAGAGATTTTACGTACAGTGAAAGTAGCTGTTGCGCCTTCACCCTGCAATTTGATTACATCGCCGCGGAAAGACTGGATACGCTCCTTGTTTCCTTCGATGATTCTGTAGTTTACGGTGATGTTGTCACCAGCTTTGAACTTGGGTAAGCTCTTTTTATTGGTTAACTGTTCGTGTACAAATGCAACAGCGGGATTCATGACTCTAAAATTTAGGACGGCAAAGGTAGGAGTATGGGAGCAAAGTTCCAAAGATTTTTGAGCTGTTAGCCTTTAGCTGTTAGCTGTTAGCTTGAAAAAAGCAGTTGAAATAGTATCTTTTAACAAAAAATGCAAGATTTCAGGTCATTGAAAGTATGGCAAAAGGGTCTTGATATTGCAGTAAGAACCTATCAGTTTTCAACGACGCTTCCCAAATTTGAGCAATTTGGACTAGTCTCACAAATTACCAGGGCCGCTGTTTCTATTCCTTCTAACATAGCCGAAGGCTGTAGCCGTCATAGCGATAAAGATAAAGGCCGCTTTGTGGAGATTTCCTTGGGTTCGAGTTTTGAATTAGAAACCCAGTTGTTGATAATAAAAGCGGCTTCAATGGGAAATCTGCAGCTCTGCGATGAGCTACTTGCCATTTTGAATGAAGAACAAAAGATGCTGAATGGCTATTTAAAAAGCCTGAATGAGTAAGTATCACTTATCCATTCAGGCTTTGCTAATGGCTAATCACTAAAAGCTAACAGCTTATCTCGCCACATTCACCGCCCGCTTCTCCCGGATCACTGTTACCTTTATCTGTCCCGGGTAGGTCATTTCGGTCTGGATCTTCTGGGCGATGTCAAACGACAGGCGTTCACTTTCGTTATCGGTCACTTTATCGGCTTCTACAATCACACGCAGTTCACGACCGGCCTGGATGGCGTAAGCTTTTTCCACCCCGTTATAGGCTTGGGCAAGGTTCTCCAGGTCTTTGATGCGTTGCAGGTATTGCTGCATGATCTCGCGGCGGGCACCCGGACGGGCACCGCTGATAGCGTCGCAGGCCTGTACAATTGGGGAAATCACGTACTGCATTTCCATCTCATCGTGGTGGGCACCAATGGCGTTCACCACAGCAGGGTTCTCGCCGTATTTCTCGGCCAGCTTAGCGCCTAGCAGGGCGTGGCTCAGTTCTGTTTCCTCATCGGGCACTTTACCAATATCGTGCAGCAGGCCGGCACGTTTGGCCAGTTTGGGGTTCAGTCCCAGTTCGGCGGCCATGATACCACACAAGTTGGCTACTTCGCGGCTGTGCATCAGCAGGTTTTGGCCATAGGAAGAACGGAAGCGCATCTTACCTACCAGGCGAACCAGTTCTTTGTGCAGGCCGTGGATACCCAGTTCGATCACCGTACGTTCGCCAATTTCCATGATCTGCTCTTCCAGTTGACGTTTGGTCTTTTCCACCACTTCCTCAATACGGGCCGGGTGAATACGGCCATCGGTCACCAGGCGCTGGAGGCTCAGGCGGGCAATTTCCCTGCGCAGCGGATCAAAGCAGGAAAGAATGATCGCTTCCGGGGTATCGTCTACGATCAGGTCCACACCGGTCGCCGCTTCAATGGCGCGGATGTTCCGGCCTTCCCGACCAATGATCTGGCCTTTGATCTCATCGCTTTCCAGGTTGAATACCGTAATGGCATTTTCTATCGCCTGTTCGGCGGCGGTACGTTGGATAGACTGGATAATAATTTTACGAGCCTCTTTGTTGGCTTTTTGCTTGGCCTCGTCAATGATCTCCTGCTGCAGACCAATGGCTTGCGAATGCGCTTCCTGCTTCAGGCTTTCTACCAGTTGTGCTTTGGCTTCTTCGGCGGTGAGGTTGGCCAGCTTTTCCAGGCGGCGGGTGTGCTCTTCCTGGTGCTTTTCCAATTCGGCCTGCTTCACGCCAACTACTTCCAGTTG
Organism: Flavisolibacter sp.; assembly: GCA_035998945.1. Classification (GTDB taxonomy): domain Bacteria; phylum Bacteroidota; class Bacteroidia; order Chitinophagales; family Chitinophagaceae; genus Flavisolibacter. Next base: position 222,851 of record DASYHD010000040.1, read on the forward strand.
GCGGTTCAAGTTCTCTTTGATAGCATTGTTTTCTTTGATCTGGCGCTCCAGTTGCTCTGTCTTCTGGTTGATCGACTGTTCTTTTTGGCGGAGGCGGTTCTCGCTTTCACCCAGTTTGCGGTTGCGTTCCAGTACCTCTTTGTCATGCTCGGCTTTCAGCTGAACAAACTTTTCTTTGGCCGCCAGCTCTTTCTCTTTGCGAACCGTTTCTGCTCTTAATTCGGCTTCTTTGATTAGATTTTGGGCATGCAGATCGGCTTCTTCAACTTTCTTTTTTGTGTCTTTGGCAAAAATGAATTTACCCGCTATAATGCCCGCCAACAGGGCCACAACGGCAATGATCAAGGTAACTATGCTGAGTTCCATCAATTGATTTTTTAAATGTGTGATTTATATATAATGTTCTCATTCCGACAGATTTGTCAGGAGGGCGAAGATAGAAAAACGGAGTGGAATTTACGCAATCACCATGAGCACGGTTAGGTGGAAACAAAATTGTAATTACTGAAATATGAAACAGCCGATTGTAGAACACCATCCTTTTCCGCCCTTTGTACCGCCAAAAATGAAATGCCTGGTGCTGGGAAGTTTTCCCGGCAAAGAACAAACCCGGGGCGGTTTGAATGAAAACGCCTGGTTTTACGGTGCCCCCCTGAACCAGCTTTGGCGCATTCTTGAGAAAACCTATAACAGGGAGTTGAAAACAAGAGAGGCCAAGCAGAAACTTTTTCAGGATGCAGGAATTGGTATAACCGACATTTTCAAATCCGTTATTCGAACGGCGGGCAGTAATCTCGACGACAACCTGCAGATCGTTGAATACAACAAAGAGGAGATTGGCAGGATACTGCAGGATTACCGGCCGCAGGTACTTTGTACCAGCCGCTTCGTGGAAAAAGAATTCAGAAAAATGTTCCCGGCATACCCGGTTGATGTACTGCCCTCGCCATCACCGCGGTATTTTAAACTATCGATTGAGCAAAAGGCTGAAATCTATAAGCAGAAGCTGCCGAAATTATAAAGTGTAGTGCCCCTGCCAGGTCACTCTTCGCCTGCTGAAGGGAACTGCATGGAATCTGACTCTGTACCATTCACGCAGTGGCAATTGAGAAGGGGAGAAGTGATTGCAAATCGCTAAGAAACGATTTTTCTTATTTCTCCAAGGCCCCATCAATCAGCTTCTCCAGTGTTTGCAACCGGCTGCTTACATTCTCCATATTGACCTGGTTGGAGATGGCAGCGTTTTGCTCGGTGGCAAACCACACCAGCACCATAGCAATATAGTCCTGCATGTCCTTGCCGGCGAATGCCGTTTTGAATTCAACGATTTTATCGTTGATGGTCTTCACCGTTTTCCGTACCACTTCTTCATCCTTGGGCTGGATGCGTACGCGGTAATTACGGTCGCCGATAACGAGGTTGAGAGGAATGAGTTCTTCCATGTTTGTGAGTTGTGAGTGGTGAGTGGTGAGTTGTGAGAGAGCCTTTCAAAACTCACCACTCACGGGGCTACTCGCTTAAATAGGCAATTGCCTTGTCTATTTCTTTGATGTACTGGGCCAGTTTGCGTTCAAACTTTTTTTTATCTTCTTCCGACATTTCGCCGGCGGCCAGTTTTAAAATGGATACCTGTTGCTGCAATTCTTCGATCCGGCCCTGTGCGGCTGCTTCCGTTTTCCGTGCCTGCTCCAGTTCTTCCTGCAACCTTTTGTTTTCCCGCTGCAGGCGGCCCTGTTGCTGCAGGAGCTGCTGCAACTTTTCGTACAGAACAGTAAACTGCTGGTCAACGGTCATTACTTGCGGATTTCAGCGCCAAGGTTTTTCTCCAGGGTGCTCATGATCTTGTTCATCCAGTTATCAATTTCCTTGTCGGTAAGGGTTTTTTCCTCATCCAAAAAAGTGAAGTTGACCGCCAGGGATTTTTTGCCTGTGCCAAGCTTTTCGCTTTCGAAAATATCAAACAGCCGCACGTCCTGCAGTTGACCGATACGCAATTTTTTGATCTGCTCAGGGATATCGCCGTAGGCCATTGATTTTGGTACCACCATGGCCAGGTCTCTTTCCACCGGCGGGAACTTTGAGATTTCCCTGAACTGCACCCGTCGGCTGGCTACCTGCATCAGTTTATCCCAGTACAGGTCAGCAAAGATCACCTGCTGCTTGCTATCAAATTTCTGGGTTAATGCCTTTTTTACCACGCCGATCTCCGCTACTTTTTCCCTGCCGATAAAGCCTACCAGCGACGCATCGAAGTCTTTGCTCTCGCCGTTTTCAAAACTCAGGCCTTTTACGTTCAGGGCAGTAAGCAGCGACATCACCACACCTTTTACAAAATAGATATCGGCCGCCGGTGCTTTGCCTTTCCAGCTGTTTTCGGTGAGCTGGCCGGTGGCATACAGACAGAGGTGATTGGTCTCTGCATAGTCACCCACGCCGCTGGTGCTGTAGGTTTTGCCAAATTCAAACAGCCGCAGGTTGTTGTTTTTGCGGTTCAGGTTGAAGGCAATCACCTCCAGTGCCGTTTGCAGCATGGAAGGCCGCAGCATATTCAATTCGCTGCTTAGGTTGTTCAGCAGTTTGACCGAATTGCTTAATTCTTCTTCGGTGAAGTAAGCCGCGTTGGTGATGGAGTTGGTCAGGATCTCCGAAAAACCAGCGCCGGTCAGTACGCCGGAAACTTTTTCCTTCAGCCGTTCGCTTTTATCATCTTCTTCAATGGAAGGGGTGATGGTGATAGCCGAAGGAATTTCAATATTGTCTAAGCCATCGATGCGCAGGATTTCTTCTACCACATCGGCCGGGATGCTGACATCGGGCTTATGATGCGGCACCTGCAATACAATCGCTTCCTCATCATCTTTTACTACTGTAAACTGCAAACTTTCCAAAATGGTTCTTACCGTTTCGCGGGGGTACTGCTTTCCACTAAGCTTGCGCAGGTAAGCGTATGGCAGTACCAGGCTTTTCTTTTCTACCGGCGAAGGGTAAACGTCTACCACCTCGGAGGCAATGCTGCCACCGGTGATCTCTTTGATCAGCATGGCTGCCCGTTTCAGCACATTCACCGTGTTGGAAATATCCACGCCTTTTTCAAAGCGAGTAGCCGCATCGGTACGCAGGCCATGGCGGAACGATGTCTTGCGAATAAAGAGGGGATTAAACCAGGCGCTTTCCAGGAAAATATTGGTTGTGTTTTCGGTAACGCCGCTGTGCAGCCCGCCGAACACACCGCCAATACACATCGGTGCCTGCTCATCGCAGATCATCAGGTCTTCGCTGTGCAGCTTCCGCTCTTTTTCATCCAGCGTGGTAAACGTAGTTCCATCCGGCAGTGTATTCACCACCACTTTTTTACCGCCGATCTGGTCGTAGTCAAACGCATGCAGCGGCTGGCCGGTTTCATGCTGAATATAATTGGTGATGTCGACAATATTATTGATCGGGCGAAGACCGATGGCTTTCAGCCGTTCCTGCATCCATTTGGGTGAAGGGCCCACTGTTACACCGGCGATACATACACCCGAATAGCGTTTACACGCTTCCGTGTTCTCAACGGCAACGGTAATGTCCAGTGAAGGCTGATCGACTGCAAAACGAATTTCGGGGATCACCGGTTTGGCGTCTGTTTTATCATGGTGCGACAGGTAAGCACAAACATCACGGGCTACTCCCCAATGGCTCATGGCATCCATGCGGTTGGGAGTCAGGCCAATTTCATAAATGGTATCGCTGAACGGCTTGAAATAGTCTGCAGCCGATGTGCCGATGGGCGCATCTTCGGGCAGTACCAGGATGCCCGCATGAGAAGTGCCCAGGCCAATCTCGTCCTCGGCGCAGATCATGCCGCGGCTTTCCACACCGCGGATCTTGGCCACTTTCATCGTCAGCGGATCGCCGGAAGTGGGATAGATGGTTGTGCCAACAGTAGCCACCACCACTTTTTGTCCTTTGGCCACATTGGGGGCACCGCAAACAATCTGAAGCGGCTCGCCGCCAACGGTTACCTGTGTCAGTTTTAATTTATCGGCATTGGGATGTTGTTGCACGTCGAGTACTTCACCCAGGAGAAGACCTTGCAGCCCGCCTTTCACTTCTTCAAAGGCTTCCATTTTTTCTACCTCCAGTCCGATAGAGGTAAGAATTTGAGAAAGCCGTTCGGGTTCGATACGCACGGGCAGGTATTCGCTCAGCCAGTTATAGGAAATCGTCATTGATACGCTTGATTTAAGAGTGGGCAAAGATAAAGGACAGTTAGGAGTTAGGAGTTAGGAGTTAGGAGTTAGGAGTTAGGAGTTAGGAGTTAGGAGTTAGGAGTTAGGAGTTAGGAGTTAGGAGTTAGGAGTTAGGAGTTAGGAGTTAGGATGAACTTTCTAAGGTAGCAATGGATCGTTGTTTTACTCTGTCCAGAAGAGGGTTGGTTTT
>DASYHD010000004.1:0-66543 GCA_035998945.1 Flavisolibacter sp.
TGGATTTTAGTTATCCCAAAACCATTGCCCTGACATTTTCCAACAGCAAGGTTGTTTACATCAGTACCGCAGAATACAGTGCAGGCCACCGCTACCATGTCGTCAGGGGCGTCTCAGGTTTAGTAGTAGCAACAAAGCAAACCACAGTTGAACAGCATACATGTAGCGAAGGAAATAAATAGATGCTGGCACGATTTGGCAAGCAGTATCTGACAAAAAGTTTTGGGCCATGACTCCTGTCTTTAAGGGGGCTTCACTACTTGGTAGAAATGAGGGAAAGGCTGACCTTTTTAACCCTTCTTTTGCGAAGGCAAAATACAGGATAACCAACCGCAACCCTTCCATACAAACTTCATCTGCGGGATACATCTTTTCGACTTGATTGCTAACGCAGACTGGAATAAAAAAAGCCTCAAATTTCTTTGAGGCTTTTCTGTGAACCCGCTGGGACTCGAACCCAGGGCCCATACATTAAAAGTGTATTGCTCTACCAACTGAGCTACGAGTTCAACCCTTTTTGTGATTGGGAGTGCAAAAATAAGAGCTAAGCCATTTGCTGCCAAAACTTTTTGCCGGAAAAAAACTTTTTTCTTCTATTTCAATAACTGCAGCAATGCAGTTAACATTATTGTTTGTTCCTGCAGGTGTCCATGCTCGGCTTCCACATTCACATAGCGGATGTTTTGCCGGCTGCAATAGATACTCAGCGAGCCATCGTCTTCCACTTGGGTGGCATCTTCCAGCACAACATTAAAATTCAGCTCTCGCAGCTGGTTGAAAAGCATTTCATCATTGGTTAGGAAAAAATCATCCGGATCCAAGTCGCTGTTGATGTGCACAGGCAGGTTGCTCTCTTTGTAATGCAGGATACTGAAGCTCTCATTGGTGTTGTTGTGCAATGCAATGATGATTTTGCCCGTGTCCATCAAAGCAAGCAGCGAATCCCGGAACGCTTTTACAGCGGAAAAAGCGGCATCTGTTCCGTTGTTGTATAAATCCAGCGTATTCCGGATACCAACATCACTGAAAATTCGGTTGGGATCAAACCTGAACTGTTTGTTTCCCTGCTGAAACGGGATGAGCCGTTCATTGCCATTTAAAATACGCAACAGTGTGATGCCTTCTCTTGCCGCAAAAGCCTGTGCCACTTCGGCGGCTGTGGTTTCATTGCTGTGCAGGTGAACAAATAAGGAGGGTTGGTTGGTACGATAGCTGGTTTTTTGTATAACGATTCCTGAGCCGTCCACTGGCAGTATATACTTTGTAATTAGTGGCACAGGTTCGGTTGTGTCCTGTTGCGAACAGGCTGCCAAAAACAAGGCGCAGTGGAAAAAAAGGAAAAATGCCGCTTTCAAATGATTTATGCCTCCAGCTCTTTTTTGAGCTTCTGCATCACGTCTTTTTCTATCATCTTTTGTGCCAGCGCCAGCATGTTCCGGAAAGCTTTGCCTTTTGAAATGCCATGACCGATGATCACCGGCTTCGATACACCCAATACCGGTGTGCCGCCGTAGTTCTCAAAATTAAAACGGTCGAAATATGCGTGGTTGATGCCTTTGCGGCGGGTAATTTCAAACAGGCTTTCAGCCATTTTCAGGATAATGTTGCCGGTAAAGCCATCACAAACCATCACATCAGCTTTGTCAATAAACAGGTCTCTTCCTTCTGCATTGCCTACAAAATGGATGTGATCATTTTCTTTCATCAAGCCGTAAGCTGCCTGTGCCAGCAGGTTGCCCTTTCCTTCTTCTTCGCCAATATTCATCAGCGCCACACGGGGCTTGTCAATTCCCAGGATCGTTTGTGCATATACCGAACCCATAATGGCAAACTGGTTCAGGTGTTCGGGTTTACAGTCGGAGTTGAGACCCACGTCCAGCAGGAGGCCGGTCTCGCCGTTTTCTTTGGGTACGATGGTAGAGATGGTAGGCCGGAGAACGCCTTCAATTGGTTTCAATGCATAATGGGCACCTACCAGCATAGCCCCGGTATTACCGGCGCTGATAAACGCATCTGTTTTACCACCGGCCAGCAGGCCAAAGCCAATGGCAATGGAGGACTGTTGTTTTTCTTTTAATGCCCGTGTGGGATGCTCGTTCATGTCAATCACCTGTGGGGCATGCACAACGCTGTAACTGCCCTGCGGAAGAGCGGTTTCCTGCAACAGTGGTTTTATCTTTTCTTCATCGCCAATCAACACTACCTGTGCGGTTGTTCCTTCGGAGAGAAATTCCTGTACGCCGTTAATGACTTCCCGGGGAGCGTAATCGCCGCCCATCATATCAATGCCTATCTTCATGTTGGCCCAAAAATAAAAAATCCATTATCCCGCCAATAAGGGGGAGAATGGATGGTGCAAAAATCTTTTTTGCTTACTTTTTAATCGGTGCAGATTCAGTAACAACCTGTCCTTTGTAGTACAGTTTGCCTTCGCTAACGTGTGCACGGTGACGAACATGGATCTCTCCAGTTGTTTTATCCGTAGAAAGCGTAGCCGCTACCGCTTTGTAATGGGTTCTGCGCTTGGCACTTCTTTGTTGCGAATGTCTGCGTTTCGGATTTGGCATAACTCAGTTATTTACGTGTTGTCTGTTTTTATGGTATTGTGCTAAGAACGAAAGGTTGAAACAAGAGGAAAGCGGTTGCATTTACTCTTTATGGCTCTTTTGCCTCCTAGCTTTATTCTTCCAGGTTTTTAAACTTATCCAAACCTTTCCAAAGAGGGTTTTCCCTTTCTTCTTCAGCCTGTCTAAGCTTGTTCAGGATCTCACGGGCGGCAGGGTTGCAGTGCGGGCCGTCCATGTTTTCAAACTCGCATTCCTTTTGTGTGGGTACACTCAGGTTGATGAATTCGTAAACCATGGGCGCCACATTCAGGTGACTTTCGCCGCGGGAGATGTAGTACACGTCCGGGTCTTCCTCTGTTTCATTCATTTCTTCCGGATTTTCTACGGCCTTGATGGTCACGGTAAAATCCTCGAAAAGAGGCATAGGAAGATCGGAGTTGCAGCGGTCGCAAACCACCTTTACCGTACCGCCAACCTGGAAGCGCAACATCATAAAGTTTGTTGTCTTCTCCAGAAGGAGTTTGATGGTGGCATTGCAGTCCCGGAAATCCTGTTCGCCGTAATCTTCAAAGAAACTGTCCTTGATCTCGTAATTAAACTCATGAACTCCCGGCTTCAGACCCACAAAAGCAATCTCAAATTCACGCCTGCTGCTCATGACTTTTATTTTAAGAGTTTGCGAAGGTAAAGGAAAACGGCTGAAATAGAGTATTTTGGCCAAATATTTTAACGAATCGCCCTGCAAAATCCATGTTCAAAGCCCTGTTCCAGGATCGTTACCTTCTTCTTTTATTGCTGGTTGCTGTGGGTATCAGGCTTTTTGCACTGAATGAGACCTGGGTGGAGCAACTTTACAGCCAGGGCTTTTATCCGGTAATGGCCAATATACTCCGAACCCTTTTCGGTTGGATTCCCTTCAGCATCGGCGATCTCCTCTACCTGGTCTCATTTGTCTGGGTGGTACGGAAAACCTGGAGACTGGTACGAATGCTCAGGAAACGACAGGGCCGTGACTATCTTTCATGGGTCCTGTTTCGCAAATATGTAAAACTTTCCCTGCTGATCTATATTGTGTTCAGCCTGTTCTGGGGCCTTAATTATTTCCGGAAGGGAATTGATGCACAACTGGACATTCAGCTCGAACCTTATTCGGTAGAAGATCTTTTTAACCTGACACTGGCACTGCAGCAGCGGCTAAATAGTTATGCAGAACGGGTAGATTCTGCAGAGCGGATTCATTATGAGAAAAGCAGTGTCCTTTTTCAAAAAGGAGGGGAGGCGTATACCAGCGCTTCCGGCCGATACCCTTTTTTCGATTACCGGCGTTCTTCTCTGAAACCTTCGCTTTATACGCCGGTTGGACATTTTGTCGGCTTTACGGGTTATTACAATCCCTTTACGGGAGAAGCACAACTGAAAACAAGCATCCCTGTTTTTCTAAAGCCTTTTGTGGTATTGCACGAAATTGCCCACCAGCAGGGGTATGCACGGGAGAATGAAGCCAGCTTTGTGGCCTACCTCGCCAGCAAAGCCTCGGAGGACATCCATTTTAAATATTCCGTTTACTTCGAATTGTACCGAGATGCAATTTACGAATGCCGGCAGACGCCGAACAGGGAACTCACCGAAACCATTCGCGAAAACCTGCACAGCCGGGTAAAGACAGATGTCCGGGACCTGCGGTTATACCTGCTGCGCAACCGAAATCTTATAGAGCCAATCATGTCCGGTGTGTATGACCGTTACCTGAAACTGAACAACCAGCCAAAAGGAAAAGCTACGTACAACGAAGTGATTGCTTACATGGTGGCCTATATGAAAAAATTTGGTGCCCAAGCCATCTAATCGTATACAGAGTTGTTAGCTTCGGTATATGAAGAATTGGGTGAAACTTTTGATCAGCGTTGGTGTGCCGGTAGGTGTGGGTGCAATTGCCGGGCTTTTTACCGCAACTGGTGTAAACAGTTGGTACCAAACCATTGACAAGCCTTCGTGGCAGCCACCTAACTGGGTGTTTGGCCCGGTATGGACGGTATTATATATTTTAATGGGAATTGCTTTTTACCTGGTCTGGAAAAGCAACGCCGCCCCAAAGCTGAAGCGTATGGCCATTACGCTTTGGATCATACAACTGGTGTTCAATTTCTTTTGGTCGTTCATCTTTTTCACCCGGCACCAGATCGACTGGGCGCTGGCGGAGATTCTTGTGCTGTGGTTTTTTATCCTGCTCACCATAATCTATTTTGGCCGTATCAACAAAGTGGCGGCTTGGCTGATGGTGCCGTATATCAGTTGGGTAAGCTTCGCCAGTTTGCTGACCTTTGCGATTTATGAATTGAATAAGTAAGAAGGGATATTCTTTGGGGCGGTTTCCATGCGTCCGTTTACAAAAAAAGTATGGGGTGAGATGTTAGCGGCTAACTGCTTTCCGCTTTATCCCATTTCCACAAACCCCATTTCATATTGTCTGGAATTTTGGCTCCGCTTTGTTTCAACGTCAACAGAATATTGCCGCGGTGGTGCGATTCGTGTGAGATAAGATAGGAGATAAATGGTATCAGGCCGGTTTTAAAGGACGGTAGCTTGCCCCCGTTTTGCCAACTGCTTTCTATTATCTGGCTGATCATTACTCCCGAGGTTCCGAAAGCCTCCGTCAGCACAAGGGGTGTGAGTGCCGTTTCTTTGGAGAGCTGTGCGTTTTTAGAGGAAAGCTTTTTGGCTACAGCCTCTATCCAGGTGAGCCGGGTATGGTGCATATGGGCCAGTTGCTCGCCAACCGTGCGGCCGCGACTGGAAAGCGAAGCCTTGAGTTCTGTTTCCGAAAGATGGGCAAGCAACAACAGGTTTTTTTGGTTATGAATATCCCAGGCCAGCAGCAGTTGCTCTTTCATATAGGACAAAAAAATCCCCGCCGGAGCGGGGAGATGTATTTAGGAAGCCTTTTTTGCTTTCGTTGCTTTTGCCGGTGTGGCTGTAACACTGTTGGCATCTACTACTTCGCCAATGATGTTTACTTGTTTGGGATCGTTGATGCCTGCCAGTTTAATATAAACTGGTTTGGTGAAAGTTCCCATAGAAGCTGCATTATAGCCTACTTTCAGTTTGGTGCTGCCACCCGGAGCAATGGGTTCTTTTGAATATTCAGGAGTGGTGCAACCGCAGCTTGCCCAGGCGTTTTCAATTACGACAGGCTTGTCGGTGGTGTTGGTGATGGTAAAAAAGGTGGTTACCGGAACGCCCTGCTTGATCTTGCCAAAATCATACTTTTCCGTATTCATTTTAATCAGGTCGTCAGCTTTTTGCTGTGCCATGGCACTGATGCTTACCACAAAAGCGGCGGCGATAAAGAGTAACTTTTTCATTTTTTATTGCATTTGTTGTTTTAAAAAGTTGATCGAAGCGTTGGCAGGAGCAGAGCCGGCAGGTGCACGCCAAACATTGCCCTTTATAATTATTTGTTTTGTGTTGTTTCCGTTGTATTGCACCGTCACCATTTTTTCAAATGCCCCTTCGGCGGTGGAATTATACCCAACTTTGATGGTGCCGGTGGCGCCCGGTGCAATGGGTTCGCGGCTCCATTCAGGAGTGGTGCAACCACAGCTTGCATTTACATTATCCACCTTTAACGGTGTTTTTCCCTTGTTAACGATCTGAAACGTATGATAAACCGGCTTGCCCTGCGGGATAGACCCGAAGTCGAATGTAGCTTCTTTCAGCTCCAGTACATCAGCGGCCGTTTGTGCATGCACCGCCATTGCCAGCAGGAAAAAAGTAACCAGGGAAAGGAGTTTCTTCATATTTCAGTGGTTCAGCTCAAAAATAAACCAAAGATTCATCTTCTGAAAGACCTGTGCACAATTTGGGTTTTTTTAACGGTGGGATAGGAGAAGCAAAGGCATTGAGGCAACGAGGCACTAAGTTGCTGTTATTCTGATAAGCCCTGCCTTCTCGCTTGTTGCCTTTGTGCCCCTGTGCCTTGTTGCCTCAACTCACCCTGAACCCCTATTTTTGCGCCATGGAAAATCTAACGGAAGGAAACGGGTCGTTGGAGCAGTTGTCGTTCGATCACTTTCGGAACGAAGTGTTGCAGGACTACCGGGTTGCTTGTATCAGCCGTGAGGCCAGCCTGCTGGGACGTAAGGAAGTGCTGACCGGAAAGGCCAAGTTTGGCATTTTCGGCGACGGTAAAGAAGTGGCACAGGTGGCGATGGCCAAGTTTTTTCAGCCTGGCGATTTTCGCTCAGGTTACTACCGCGACCAGACCTTTGCGTTTGCTACGGGACAGGGAGCAGTACAGGAATTCTTTGCACAACTGTATGCTGATCCTGATATTGCCCATGATCCTTACAGTGCGGGCCGGCAAATGAGTTCTCACTTTTCTACCCCTTTTGTAGATGAGAATGGTGACTGGCTGCCACTGGCGCATCGCAAAAATATTTCCGCCGATATTGCTCCCACTGCCGGGCAGATGCCGCGGGGCCTTGGCCTGGCGCTGGCCTCTAAAGCCTTCCGCAATATTGAAGGGCTACAGCAGTTTACCGATCTTTCCAATAACGGAAACGAAGTTTGTTTTGTTACCATCGGTGATGCCTCCACATCAGAAGGACATTTTTGGGAGACCATCAACGCTGCCGGTGTGTTGCAGGTGCCGATGGCTGTATTTGTGTGGGATGATGGTTATGGCATTTCGGTTCCCAAAAAATACCAGACAACCAAAGGATCCATCTCCGAAGTGCTGAAAGGTTTTCAAAAAGAAGACGGTACAAATGGTTTTCATATCTATAAAGTAAAGGGCTGGGATTATGCCAGCCTTTGCGAAACCTTTGAAGAAGGCATTCGCCTGGCAAGGGAAACACATACGCCGGTGCTGTTTCATGTAGAAGGCTTAACGCAGCCGCAAGGACACTCTACATCGGGCAGCCATGAACGTTACAAGTCAGCCGACAGGTTGGCCTGGGAGCGGGAGTGGGATTGCATCCGCAAAATGCGGGAGTGGATACTGGCCAATGCGCTTGCCGGTGAAGAGGAACTGGAGATACTGGAAACAGAGGCAAAAGAATTTGTTCGCAATGCCCGCACACAGGCATGGGAAGGTTACCTGGCGCCTATCAAACAGCAGGTAACAAAGGCTGTTGAGCTCATGACGGATGTTGCAGCAAAAGCACCGGAACTTGCAGCTGAACTGAATGCTTTAATCAAAGAGCTTGCGGCTATCCGTGAGCCTCTTCGCCGGGATGTGATGCGCATTTTACATGCGGCTGTTACCCTTGCCGGCAATAGCGAGGCGGCTTTCTGGCTGAAAGACTTCTACACCGATCTGCAGAAAACTGCGAAAGAATTATACAACACACACCTCTACAACGAAGGTCCAAAGAGTGCCCTGAACGTTGAGGAAGTTAAGGTTTCCTACGCCGCCGATGCACCTGCCGTAAACGGCTTTGAAGTACTGAACCATTATTTCGACAGCCTCTTTGCTGCCAACGAAAAAGTGATTGCTTTTGGCGAGGACCTCGGAAACATTGGTGATGTTAACCAGGGCTTTGCCGGGCTGCAGGCAAAATTTGGTGAAGAACGCATTTTTGACACCGGCATTCGCGAACTGACCATTATGGGACAGGGGATAGGCCTTGCCATGCGGGGACTTCGACCCATTGCAGAAATTCAATACCTCGATTATTTATTATACGGCCTTGAGCCCCTGAGCGATGATGTGGCCACACTCCATTACCGTACCTATGGCCGGCAAAGCTGCCCGATCATCGTTCGTACGAGAGGGCACCGGCTGGAGGGCATCTGGCACAGCGGTTCGCCCATGGGCATGGTCGTGAATTCGCTTCGTGGCATGTATGTTTGCGTTCCCCGCAATATGACGCAGGCGGTAGGTATGTACAATACACTCCTGCGCGGCAACGATCCGGGTATTGTCATTGAAAGCCTGAACGGGTATCGCCTCAAAGAAAAATTGCCATCCAACTTGCTCGACTTTACGGTTCCGCTTGGCGTGCCCGAGGTGGTAAAACAGGGGACAGGCATTACTGTTGTCAGCTACGGTTCTACGCTGCGTATTGCCGTGGAAGCTGCACAGGCACTGGAAAAAAGAGGTATCTCCTGTGAAGTGGTAGATGTGCAAACGCTACTGCCTTTTGATCTTCATCACAAAATTTTAGCCTCGCTGAAAAAGACAAACCGCATTTTGTTTGTGGATGAAGATGTGCCAGGTGGCGCCACGGCGTACATGTTCCAGCAGGTTATGGAAGTACAGGGCGGCTACCGCTGGCTGGATGTGGCACCGCGTACGCTTACCGCCAAAGCGCACCGTCCGCCGTATGGCAGTGATGGCGATTATTTCAGCAAGCCCAATGCAGAAGAAATTGAAACGGTGATCCGGCAGATGATGGCAGAATAACGTGCAGATATGCGGATAAAGAAGACTTAAAGAACAAATACAATGAAACTGACGATTTACCAGATAGATGCCTTTGCTGAACGTATTTTCAAAGGAAATCCCGCAGCCGTTATTCCGCTGGAAGACTGGATCGAGGATAGCCTGATGCAGCAGATCGCTATGGAAAACAATTTAAGTGAAACAGCATTCATTGTAAAAACGGATGCAGGTTATCATATCCGCTGGTTTACGCCGGAATACGAAATCGACCTTTGCGGGCATGCAACGCTGGCATCGGCCTACGTCATCAAAAACTTTTTGGAGCCGCACATCCAGGAGATCACCTTTGCCACGCAAAAAGCAGGCGACCTGAAAACAACCGTTAAAGACGGCTTGTACACATTGAACTTTCCCTCCCGCATGCCCGAAGCTTGCGAAACACCTGATAAGCTACTAGCCAGCCTGGGTGTCAGCACTGCCGTGGAAGTGTTGCGGTCGCGGGATTATTTTGTGGTGCTTCCCAATGAGGAAGCCGTGCGGAACGTGGAGCCGGATTACACCCTGATGAGTAGCCTGGATACCATTGGTGTGATTGTAACGGCCAAAGGCCATGAATCGGATGTTGCATCGCGTTGTTTTTATCCCGGTGCCGGTATTCCTGAAGACCCGGTGACCGGTTCGGCGCACTGCAATATTGTTCCGTACTGGAGCGAAAAATTAGGAAAGAAGAAACTGCTCTGCCAACAACTTTCTCCACGCGGCGGTGAATTACAATGTGAGTTAGTAGGCGACCGGGTGCTGATGAGCGGAAAATGCGTAATTTTCCTACAGGGTGAAATCACCTTGTAAGCGATGCTTTCCAAATCTTAAGAAAAGTTCCTGAACAATCATAAGGAGGAATTGCAGCATCCCGCATGGCGATTTATTCTCCGGTATGCTTTGACCTGGACCATCGTGATGGTTCCAATGACTATGGCTTTTGATTACTTCGATGGAGAACGATTTACGATAAAAGAAGTATTGATCCGCATCTTTATTCAATTTCTTGGTGGACTGACTTATGCTACATGGTTTCGGTGGCATGTAAAAAGGCATATAAAGAAGATAGAAAGAAAATTATCAAACACTTAAAGAAAACGGCTCCGCATTTCGGGAGTGGGTATAATGCAAGCGTTCCTTTTTCCAAAAAGATTGTAGCGGTTATCGGAGATGGCTTCATACACAATATCCCTGATAGGTTTAGGCACAACCCAAAAAATCTGCGTCCAGCCCCAATACCAGGGTAGTTTCCCGTACAACCTTAAGCCTGCTGTTGATTTTTTATAGGCTTTCCCGTTGTCAATCAGTACAAATGATTTAAGATAGTGCTTTGGGAAACCGTACTGTTGCAAGAGTTTTTCGCCTGCAGCGGATTGCATGGCAGCAAAGCGCAACACTTTTTTCTTATCCTGCTTCAGCAGAAAATTCACAACGCCATTACAGAAATTGCACTCACCATCGAACAATACAATCGGATGATCATTCATATCGAAAAAATAAACCCCGCCTGAGCGGGGTTCTGATTATTGCAAGTTGTGAAATACTTTTTGTACGTCTTCGTCCTGTTCCAGTTTGTCCACCAGTTTCAGCACTTCTTCGGCCTGGTCTTCAGGCAGCGAAACCGTAGTTGTCGGAATCCATTCCACTTCGGCGCTCAGCGGAGTGATGCCTTTTTCTTCCAGTGCTTTTTGCATGGCACCGAAATCGGTAAAAGCACAACGTAGCACCAGTACCTCTTCTCCATTTTCACCGGTTCCTTCACCCATTTCTTCCAGCCCATGATCAATGAGCTCAAACTCCAGCTCTTCCTGGTTCTGTCCTGCCGGCGCCAATTTGAACACGCCCATTTTTTTAAATTGGAAAGCCACACTGCCGCTATTGCCAAGGGCACCGTTTCCTTTGTTGAAAATTGATTTGACGTTGGCAACTGTACGCACATGGTTGTCGGTTGCAGTTTCTACCAACACGGCAACACCGTGTGGCGCATAACCTTCGTACAGAATTTCATCATAATTCGCCATGTCCTTGCCCTGTGCCCGCTTGATGGCCGCTTCCACACGGTCTTTGGGCATGTTTACGCTTTTAGCGTTTTGCATGGCACGACGGAGGGCCGGGTTAGTGGCCGGATCAGGACCGCCGGCTTTTACAGCAATTACAATCTCTTTGCCGATACGGGTAAATTGTTTGGCCATCCGGTCCCACCGGGCAAACATGGTGCTTTTTCTTACTTCAAATATGCGACCCATGAAAAGTTATCAGTTTAAAGTTCAAAGTTATTCTTGTTTATGATGCTCTTGTTTCAATACAGTAATAGACGCAGGGAAGTAGAGCTTCATTGTTTCCGGCTGGATAAAAGTATGTACACATTCCTCTCAGCGCAACCCTCTGCTTCTCCTGTTCTCTGTGGTGAAACCGCGCAAATGTACGGCCTAAAAAGAAAAACCCCGCAGGGAGCGGGGTTTGAAATAGGTCGAAAAAAGCGAATCTTATTTTTTCTCAAAATCCGATGCCGTTGGTATGACATTGGAAAAGCTACGGAGTTTGCTGTTCTTTCTGCTGTAAGCAAAATACACAACTAATCCCAGTATCATCCAGATAAAGGCAACCACCAGGGTACGTCTATCAATGGCGATGATCATACCGGTACAAATAACGGCACCTAATATAGACACAACCGGTGCGGCTGGTGTTCTGAACGGACGCTGAATGGTTGGCTCTTTGCGGCGCAGGATCAATACACCAAGACTTACCAGTACAAAGGCAAACAAGGTTCCAAATGAAGTCAAGTCGCCGGCTACGTGGCCCGGAACAAAGGCGGCAAACAAGCCGACAAAAACAAACAGGATCCAGTTGGCCTTGTACGGCGTTTTGAATTTTGGATGCAGGTCGCCAAAGGCTCTTGGAATCAAGCCGTCCTGGCTCATGGTATAAAAAATGCGGCTCTGACCCATCAACATTACCAGGATCACAGATGAGAAACCGGCAAGGATAGCAATGGTCACTGCTGTAGAGAGCCATTCGTATCCCGTCATGTATTGCGAAATAGCATAGGCTACAGAAGCTTCGCGACCTTTTTCAGGATCAACAAAATCTCTCCAGGGAGCAACACCCGTCAGTACGTGCCCGAACAGGATATATAAGATGGTACATATCACAAGTGAACCCAGGATACCGATTGGCATATCCCGCTTTGGATTTTTGGCTTCCTGTGCTGCGGTAGAAACGGCATCAAAACCAATGAAGGCAAAGAATACAATGGCAGCGCCACCAAGCACACCACCCCAGCCATGCCGAAATACGCCTGTGTATTCGGAGATCACCTCGCCACCTTTGGTAACGGGCGGTGTTCCTTCCGGAATCATGTAAGGAGTATGGTTAGCCGGATCGATAAACTGCCAGCCAATTATAATAAACAGCACCACGATGGCAACTTTGATCACCACGATGATGGCGTTCACCAGCGCACTTTCCTGTGTGCCTTTGATCAACAACATGGTTAATAATAAAAGTATGACCAGGGCTGGAGCATTGATAATCCCTTGGTGTAGTACGCCGGCAGAATCAGTAAAACTTTCAAACGGCGAATGGGACCATTCGTATGGAATGCCCCCTCCCAAAAGCTTGTTTAAGTATTCACTCCAGGCAATAGAAACCGTTGCGGCGCCAAGGGCATATTCCATGATCAGGGCCCAGCCAATGATCCAGGCAATCAGTTCGCCCATGGTAACATAGGAGTAAGCATACGCACTACCGGCAATGGGAATCATAGAGGCAAATTCGGCATAACAAAGTCCGGCAAAAGCACAACCAATAGCAGCGATGACAAAAGAGAGGGTG
The DNA here is from genome assembly GCA_035998945.1 of Flavisolibacter sp. Classification (GTDB taxonomy): domain Bacteria; phylum Bacteroidota; class Bacteroidia; order Chitinophagales; family Chitinophagaceae; genus Flavisolibacter. Next base: position 12,829 of record DASYHD010000004.1, read on the forward strand.
ACGGCAGGTCCGGCGGCTTGTCCTGCAGCAGCGGCCGTCCGCACAAATAAACCAGCGCCAATAATGGCGCCAATGCCAAGTGCAATAAGGTTACCTGCACCCAGCGTTCGTTTCAGGCCTTTTTCATTGTCGGCAGCTTGCGCCAACACCTGATCGAGAGGTTTTCGAACAAATAAACTCATAAAGGAGATTTAGAATTGTGTTTTTTTGAGGTCGTAAAATAAAGGAATAAATTTATTGCAGCCTGCATTCTTTTGTTCACGCTTTTCTTTCGTGTGTGTTGGAATGGTAAAACTTTCAACAATGGTTTTTTTTTCCCGATATTCGGCCTCGTTTTTAAATACGCTGTATGACAAAGGGAAACCGGCTGACGTTTTACATTATTCTCTCTATGATTTTAGGTGTGGTTGTAGGATACCTGATACATACGTCCAGCGGCGCTGCATTTCAAGCCCAATTTGCTACCAACATCAAATTACTCAGTACCATCTTTATCCGCCTTGTGCAAATGATCATTGCTCCGCTGGTGTTTACCACGCTTGTTGTGGGCATTGCCAAACTAGGTGATCTGAAAACAGTAGGACGGGTAGGAGGGAAAGCTATTTTGTGGTTTGTTACCGCTTCACTGGCTTCATTATTAATAGGTCTGGTGCTGGTCAATGTTTTCGAACCGGGCAAATACATCAGCCTTGATCAAAGAGATGTGGCCAGCCTTGAAGACCTGGCAACCAAACAAAAAGGATTTTCGCTGCAGAACTTCGTGGAGCATGTGATTCCAAGAAGTTTTGTAGAAGCAATGGCCACCAACGAGATACTTCAACTGGTTGTGTTCTCCATCTTTTTTGGCGTAGCCGCAGCCGCAATTGGCGAGTATACAAAGCCGCTGATCAAAGCACTGGAAGTAGCATCGCATGTGATCCTGAAGATGGTGAACTATGTGATGAACTTTGCACCCATCGGCGTGTTTGGTGCGATATCGGCCGTGGTGGCAGCGAGGGGCCTTACCATCTTCAATTTTTATTTTCAATATTTCCTGTTCTTCCTTATCGGCATTGCCATTTTATGGGCATTGCTCTTAACCATTGGTTTCCTGATTCTCGGCGGAAGGATGAAAGAACTCCTTCGCCGCATCAGCAGCCCGTTGCTGATTGCTTTCAGTACAACCAGCAGCGAAGCCGTATTTCCAAAACTTACGGAGGAACTGGAGCGCTTTGGTTGCCGCAACCGAATCGTTGCCTTTGTTCTGCCACTGGGATATTCCTTTAACCTGGATGGCAGCATGATGTACATGACTTTTGCGTCCCTGGCCATTGCACAGGCCTATGGCATTGAACTGCCGATGGCCACACAGTTAACCATGCTACTGGTGCTGATGCTGACCAGTAAAGGAATTGCCGGCGTACCAAGGGCTTCGCTGGTGGTGGTACTGGCTACCTGTGCCATGTTTAACATACCGCCGGAAGGGGTTGCACTTATCTTGCCGATCGATCATTTTTGCGATATGTTCCGTACAGCTACCAACGTGGTGGGAAATGCACTGGCCACCAGCGTAGTAAGCAAATGGGAAGGGGAGTTGGATAATGGCTAGCGGTAGTATTTTGTGTAGGTGTAATAGAAAAACAAATCAAATAGATAGCCTTTAGAAGGGTTACTACAAATGCTGTAATGTAAATCAGAGTTTCAGTCATGGGAGTTATAATGGATATAGTTATGCTGGCCGGGTTTCTGAATAACCTGGTGGAATGGATATTAAATAATGGTGGATTGTTTTTCCTGCTCTTTATCGTATTTGCTGAAACAGGACTGTTTGTCGGTTTTTTCCTGCCAGGCGACTCATTACTGTTTGCTGCCGGTATTTACCTGAAGAAGTTTCCCGAAGGATTTTATCACCTGCATTACATGATCGTGGTGCTGCTCCTGATTGTTGCATCCGTAATTGGGAATATGGTTGGATATTGGTTTGGCCGTAAAACCGGACCGCACCTTTACCAGCGTACCGACAGTTGGTATTTCAAGAAAAAGCACCTGCTGAAGGCACAGGAATTTTATGATCAGTATGGCAAGGGCACCATCTTCCTGGCTAAGTTTCTTCCTATTATCCGCACGTTTGCACCCATTGTAGCCGGTATTGTAAAAATGGAACGTTCTACATTTATCATGTATAATGTACTGGGTAGTGTTGCCTGGGTTTTTTCCATGGTCCTGGGTGGCTATTTTCTTGAGGCCTGGGTGCTTAAGCAATTTGGTTTTTCGCTGACCGATTATATTGAAATGATCGCACTGGGTATCATCCTGGTAACGACAGTTCCTATTTTATATAAACTATTTTTTGCCAAAAAACACATTGTACCGCGTTCCGATGACGATCCGAATGCTGTTTTATAAACCATGACCCCATCCACTGCCAAACCTTCCAACGGCATTTTCAGCCTTGCTGTTATAGTAGCTGCTTTAGGGTATTTTGTCGATATCTACGATCTGCTGCTTTTTACCATTGTCCGCGAACCTTCGCTGGAAGGACTTGGCATTAACCTGGCCGATGCACCGGCAGTAATTGCAGCCAGTACAAAAATCATTAATTGGCAAATGGTGGGCCTCCTGATTGGTGGCATTCTGTGGGGTATAATGGGCGATAAAAAAGGGCGGCTTAGTGTACTCTTCGGTTCAATCCTGCTTTATTCCATTGCTAACTTTCTGACCGGGTATGTTGTCACCATCGACCAGTATGCCTATGCCCGTTTTGCAGCCGGTATTGGTTTGGCCGGTGAACTGGGTGCCGGCATTACGCTGGTGAGTGAGCTGTTGCCAAAAGAAAAGCGTGGTATTGGTACTTCACTGGTGGCCGGTATTGGCTTGTTTGGTGCCGTCTTTGCCTATTTCACTTACGACTATACACAGGACTGGCGGCTTTGTTACAAGATTGGCGGCGGACTGGGGATTGGCCTGTTGCTCCTGCGTATCGGCGTTGCCGAAAGCGGCATGTTTCACCAGGTAAAACAAACGGGTGTTAGCCGTGGTAACCTGCTCATGTTTTTTACAAAGGCCAGTCGTCTATGGAAATACATCCTGGCGATTTTGATTGGACTTCCAACCTGGTATGTGATCGGTATTTTGGTAAACCTGAGCAACCGTTTTGCTTCCAATATCTATGGCAACAATGCCATCATCAGCGGCAAGGCTATCATGTATGCTTATATTGGAATTGCCCTTGGCGATATCCTGATTGGTTTGATCAGCCAGTATTTCAAAAGCCGGAAAAAGGCGCTTTATCTTTTCTATGGGCTAACGATTATATCCGTTTTTCTTTTCTTCAGTCCTTGGAACAACAGCGATGGCCGGATGTATTTTATCTGCGGTCTGATGGGTTTTGCCACTGGCTTCTGGGCCATTTTTGTCACGATGGGTGCCGAACAGTTTGGCACCAACCTGCGGGCTACAGCGGCTACCACCATCCCCAATATGGTTCGCGGTGCATTGCCCCTGATAAATATTATGTTCAAGGAAATTTTTCAGGATAGCTGGGGCTGGACGCTGGTCAAAAGCGGTATCATCACTGGTGCAATTGTGATCGGAATAACACTCATCGCCGCTTATTTTACTGAAGAAACTTTTCACAAAGATCTCAACTACGTAGAAAAGGACGAAGAAGAGCCATCTGCGGTTAGTGTTTAGCGAGTTACCTTCGCAACCGTATGAAATTCCTCGTTATCCGCTTTTCTTCCATTGGTGATATTGTGCTGACGACGCCTGTTGTGCGGTGCCTGAAAAAGCAGGTATCGGGTGCCGTGATCCATTACCTTATCAAACCGCAGTTTAAAATGGTAATGGAACCCAATCCCTACATCGATAAATTTCATGTATTGCAGGAAGACTGGAATGCGATGATTGAAGAGCTGAAGGCAGAAGAATTCGATTACATCATTGACCTGCATCATAACCTGCGTACCCTTCGGGTGAAAAAAGCACTTAAAGTGCCAGCTTATTCCTTCAATAAACTAAATATTGAAAAACTCATTTTTGTAAAGCTGAAGTGGAATGTCATGCCAAAGCTTCACATCATTGACCGTTACCTAGAAACGGTAGCGCCGTTTGGGGTGAAGAATGATGGCGAAGGCATGGATTATTTCATTCCGGAAGATCAGAAAGTACCGCTCAGCGATATTCCGGCTTCTCACCATGCAGGCTTTATTTCAATTGTCATCGGGGCATCCTTCTATACCAAAAAGCTGCCGGTGTACAAACTGCAGGAGCTTTGCAAAAAGATCAATCACCCCATTATTTTATTGGGTGCGAAAGAGGAGAGGGCAGAAGGGGAAGCCATAGCTTCTGTTGATCCCATAAAAATATACAACGCCTGCGGCAAGTTTTCACTGCACGAAAGTGCTGACCTGGTAAGGCAGTCGAAAGTAGTGATTGCACATGATACGGGCCTGATGCACATTGCCGCCGCATTGCGCAAACAGGTGATCGCTATCTGGGGCAGTACCACGCCTTCGTTTGGCATGGTACCTTATTATGGAAAGAACTTTTTGCTGCGGGTGCCGCCGCCTTCTGATGATGTGCAGGTGCACAAACTCTGGTGCCGGCCTTGTACCAAGATTGGCCGTCATAAGTGCCCGCAAGGTCATTTCAAATGCATGAAAAATATCTCCACGGACGAGATTGTAGAGAATCTGGAGAAGCGGCTGCGTAACCGGCTTTAGTTTTTCTGTTTACAGCAGTTTTAAACAGGATCTACGGTATACCCAGGCTTCCACAAATTGTAGAACCTCTGCTTCTGGTTTGATAATTGTTCTTGTACCTGTACAAAACATTTGTCATATGAAAACGAAAAGTATCTTGAGTGGCGCATTGGCGCTGGTATTAGGACTTAGCGCCTGCAGCAATAACGGGGAAGGCCGCTTCCTGAATTTAAGCACTGGTGAGGAAGTGGATATTGTACGCAACGAAGACGGTGAAATGGTGGACCGTGAAACCAACAAGCCTGTTTTGCTGTATGTAGATACAGAGAAGAATGATACCTTTTATGGTATTACCGGAGAAAAAATAAACGGGAATCTGCGTGTGTTGGATGAGGACGTATATGTTTACATGGATGGCGACCAGCAGGTAAAAATCGATGGGGATGAGTACAAAATTCTCGACGGTGATGCCAAGATCAAATGGGATGCAGATGGCAGTGAATACAAGTATAAAGATGATAATTTAAAGGTAAAACGGGATGGCGATGACCTGAAGATCAAGCGGGATGGGTATACAAAAAAGGTAGATGAAGACGGCGATGTAAAGATTGAAACCCGCGACAAAAAAATCAAAATTGATGGTGAGACAGGCGAACGAAAAGTAAAGGATCAAAGCATTTTCAGTAAGGTAAAGGACAAGATCAAAGGCGAGAATTAAGAGAGTCAATCCCCCCGGCAAACGGGGGATTTTCGTTGCTGATTATAGCTTTATGATTTATCTTGTACAAACAAAAAAGGACGGAACTGCACATGCATTTCCGTCCTTGTCATTTTCAAAATTGTTACAGAAAGGGTTATTTAATTTCAATCATTCGCGGCGGTTTCTGACGGGCTTCTTCCCGTTTTGGGATCAGCAGGCGCAGAACGCCATTTTCGTAACGTGCTTCAATCTGATCGATCTCCACCACGTTTCTTGGTAATGTTAAGCTGCGTTGAAAGGACTGGTAACTAAACTCGCGACGGGTAAAGCGTTCGCCTTCCTTTGTTTCATTGTTGTTCTCAAATTCACTGCTGATCGTCAGGTTGTTTCCATCCAGTTCCACCTTAAAGTCTTCCTTTCGCATACCCGGTGCAGCCATTTCCACTTCAAAGGCATCGGCTTTCTCTTTAATGTTCACTGCCGGAATGGTGGTGTTGGTTGTTGAATTGTTTGCTAGCCCCCAGTTCAAGAGATCTCTGGAAAAGAAATCGTCAAAGAGGCTAGTCATGCTGTGACCATTATTCCATTTAGCCATTGTCATAAGTACCTCCTTTTTAAGTTTAGGTTTTTGTGTTAACCATCAACTCTTTTCAAGAGAAATACCAAATAAAAAATGCTGAAAAGATTTCAGCATTTTAGAATTTCTGACACTTACCGTCTGTAAAAATTTCAATCTCTTCTACTCGCCCATTACCCATGGCCAAATGTCCATTGCTGGTTGGCTATGCTCCTGTTCTGTTTTCGTTTGGCTGGTCCGTATCCGTATCGCTTTCGCTGTAGAGTTTGTTTTCTTCATCACCCTGACCAAGCGCATCGGTTTGCGTTTCTTCCTGCCCGGTATCAATATCAAGATCGCCACCATCCAGCATTTGCCCTTCGCCAAAGCTCTTCTCGTTCAGGGGCTCTCCCTGGAAATCTACATTGTCCATGCGGGCTCGCCGAAGGCGGTCTTCGTCCCGGGTAGGCATATAAGTGGTATCGCCGAGGGCTTGTAGTTCATCGGGGCGCACATCATAATCGGCTGAGCCCGGCGCTGCCGTCACACGGTCATCGGGGCCAAATACACCTTCTCCTTCTTCATCTGCAGAAGAAGCAGTTGTGTCGGCCATTTCACCAATTGTCGGCACATTAACAAACTCCTGGCCGGGTATATCTTTTACATCGGGAAGATCGATCGTGGTTTCTTCGTTCCTTAGTTTTTCCTGATCCTGCGGACTATCCGGTAAATCACCTGGAATGGAGGATTGACCTTCCAGCCTGTTGTTCGTCATGTCTCTTTCCTGTCCTGGAGGGGTTCTGTCATTTGCCATAAAATCGCTTTTTCTAATCTATAAAAATTTTGTGCCGAAAAGGGCGATTTACCTCATTAGCAGTGGTGATTCCCTTCGGCATAAGATTGACTTCAACTTGAAAAAGGCTATGAGCAAATACATTTTCAAAACAAACAGCAACTGTATTGGCTATGCCACAGAAATAAAACCGCATTTGGATAAACCGGAACAGAACGGACAGATAGAGCATTGGCAGGTACATCTTACAAATTCGGACCATACGCTGGAAATCGAAACCAGCCCCATGCAACAGGAAGGAGTACGGAAATATATTTAAAATGCCGGGTTTCAGGCTGAACCGAAAGAAATGGTGTAATCCTTTTATTCCTGCTTGCAGGCAGCTCTGAATAGGCGCAGCAGTTCATGCGTGATCCTTTTTTGCGGAAATACGGTGCCATCTATATCCGCAACAGGCAGGATTTGTTTAGTAGTGCTTGTAATAAAAGCTTCTTTTGCGGTTTCGAGCTCTACGGCTGCAACCGGTCTTTCTTCTACATCAAAATGTTTCTTTGCCAGTTGCAGCACTTTTTTGCGGGTAATACCAGCCAGGGCGTTTTCGGCAGGTGTTACCAGCTTGTCGTTTCCCGTTATCATAAAAAAATTGCTCCGTGGGCACTCACTAATCCAGCCGTCTTTTATATAGATGATATCATCTGCGCCGGCTTCGATGCGTTTTGGCTGCAGCCAGACTGCCATCTGGTAATCGATGGATTTAATGTGCGGCAACGGACGCTGGTAATTATAGGAGAGAAGACGAACACCCTTTTGAACCTGCTCTTCAGTTGGTGGGGCAAAGCTGTGCTGGGAGATCAGCAAGACCGGGTTGCCAATATTGAAGCCGTCATCCGAATAGCCGCCGGTAAGGCTGAGGCGGATTCCCGTATCGGGAAGGTTGTTTTTATGGATTAATTCAGCAATGGCTGCGGTTAGTGCTTCCCTTTTCAGCGGTACGGGCAGGTGCATCTCCCGGGCTGAAAAATAAAACCTGTCGAGGTGATCATTCAGGAAAAGCGGGTGGTTGCCCACTAACCGGAAGAAATCAAAAATGCCATAACCGCGCTGGAAGGAGAGATCTTTAAAGTGTATCAGCGCCTTTTTTTCTTCTGTGAATCCATCGTGATGGAAAACCCATTTTGCCATAGGAGAACAAAAGTAAACCGGCAGAATGCAAATGGACGAATTGAAATTCTAGTGCTTATTTTTCCTTTTGATTCCTCAATGTTGTTCCTGTTATTGCCAATAAACTTCTAAAATCTGAAAAATATTTTCTTCCCTTTTTCCTATTCAGCAATTTTCCCCTACCTTCGCCGTCCCAAAATTTAAGGTTCGTAATGCCTACTATACAACAATTAGTACGTAAAGGAAGAGAAATCATTCGTGCAAAAAGCAAGTCAAGAGCGTTGGACGCTTGTCCGCAACGCCGTGGCGTTTGTACCCGTGTATACACGACTACACCGAAGAAGCCTAACTCAGCGCTTCGTAAGGTTGCCAAAGTTCGTTTGACCAATAAAGTAGAGGTGATTGCCTATATCCCTGGTGAAGGACACAACCTGCAGGAGCACTCCATCGTGCTGATCCGTGGCGGTCGTGTAAAAGATCTGCCGGGTGTACGTTATCACATCGTTCGTGGTTCATTGGATACGGCTGGTGTAAAAGACCGCAAGCAAAGCCGTTCTAAATACGGTACCAAGAAAGAAAAAGCCGGTGCAAAAGGTGCCGCACCTGCAAAAGGTAAAAAATAATTCGTTTTATTAAAAGCGATCAAGTAGCTCAGCACCACGCCTGAGAACCTGATGATCGATCAACAAGAATACTATGCGTAAAGCACAAGCCAAAAAATTACCATTAGCACCAGATCCTCGTTACAACGACAAACTGGTTACCCGTTTTGTGAATAACATTATGTGGGAAGGAAAAAAGAGCGTTGCTTATGATATTTTCTACAACGCTTTGGAAAGAGTATCTAAACAAACCGGCGAAGACGGTTATGAAATCTGGCGCAAAGCCCTGGCCAACGTAACGCCTGCTGTAGAAGTTCGCAGCCGTCGTATTGGTGGTGCTACCTTCCAGATCCCTTCTGAAGTACGTCCAGACAGGAAGATATCTTTGAGTATGAAATGGTTGATCCGTTACAGCCGCGAAAGAAACGGTCGCAGCATGGCTGACAAACTGGCTAATGAGATCGTTGCCGCTTCCAAAGGTGAGGGTGCTGCATATAAAAAGAAAGAAGATACGCACCGTATGGCCGAAGCCAACAAGGCCTTCGCTCACTTTAAAGTTTAATCTCTCTTATATAATTGATATTGAAAAGCTCCTTCGCAGGAGCTTTTTCATTTTTCCTGTACCTCCTCAATAACAATTCGCTTCACTTCAATTGCATCTGTCTTACCGCTATTTCTGTTCATGTAGACGACTTCTGCCACAAATAAAATAAAAACGACTGCTAAAATGATAAGTATAACAGTGGCAATCTTTTTTACCGTTTTGTTCATAAAGCCTGATTAGAAATGATGCGTTTCAGATAAACATATACATAAATGAAAATATCCCGCCAAGCGACAGCGGGATATTTTTCTATGTATGAGAGTCTGACCCTTAAGAACCGGCATTGCCGTTATCGGTGTCTGCGCCACCAAAACCGGCACCGCCTGGAGCAGCGTTGTCAGAAACATCGGTTGGTGTAGTTACACCTTCCGGCGTTTGTGAGCCTGTTGCAATATCAGAGCCTTCATAACTTCCACTGCCACCTATCATACCACCGGTTGGCGCTGCAGCTGCATTGTCACTGTTGCCACCACGGCCTTTGTTGCCACCTGTACGGCCGCCGCCGCTGGAGGAGCGTCCGCCTTTTGCAGCTACGCTGCTGCGGGTGCTTTTGCTGGCCGATGCCAAACCTCTGGAAGATGAACCGCCGCCGCTTCTGGAGGCTGAGTTGCCGCCACCTTTGGAGGCAGAACCACCACTCCGTGAAGCAGAAGAGCCACCGCTTCTGGAAGCAGATGAACCACCACTGCGGGAAGCGCTACGACCGCCACCAGAACTTTTGGAAGCACCTTTCGAAGAGGCTTTGGAAGCGCCTTTAGAAGCACCACCTTTAGAGGAAGCTTTTGATGCGCCGCCTTTTTTGGCAGCACTGCCACCTGTACGGCCGCCGCCGCTGGAGGAGCGTCCGCCTTTTGCAGCTACGCTGCTGCGGGTGCTTTTGCTGGCCGATGCCAAACCTCTGGAAGATGAACCGCCTTTTTTGGCAGCACCTTTCGATGATGAACCTTTAGAAGAAGCTTTTGAGGCTCCGCCTTTTTTGGCTGCGCTTTTTGTTGCACCACCTTTCTTGGCTGCACCACCGCCGGAACGGTTACCACCTTTACTGGCTGCTGATTTTGATGCACCGGCTTTTTTGGCAGCACCGCCTTTAGAGGCCATTCCACCTTTTTTGGCGGCAGTTTTTTTAGAAGCGGCTCCCTTGGAAGAAGAGCCTTTAGAAGAAGCTTTTGATGCACCTCCTTTCTTGGCGGCTCCTTTGGAAGCACCTTTCGAAGAGGCTTTGGAAGCGCCTTTAGAAGCACCACCTTTTTTAGCGGCTCCTTTAGAGGAGGCACCGCCTTTTTTTGCTGCGGCTTTTTTTGTTGCTTTTGCCATGTTTTAATGGGTTTTAAGTAAGGGTTAATAAATTCCGTATTGAAATTACGAATGATAACTTATTTGCAAAAATTGTGCTCCGCAATTTTTGCTGCTTTGTTGTGCATAATAACCGTCAAGTACATAGGTTGACAACCTCAGGATCAATTGTGCTGTGAATGCAATGGGTGGAAGTATTTTGCTTACCGGTCAATGCCGGGTAATCTACTGCAGTGTGAAAAACAAAACACCCATTTCGCCATCTATATCGTCCAGAAAAAATGAAAAATTGGGAAAGAAATGGCAGATGTACTGTGTATTTGTTTTGCAGCAATCTCTCTGAAACTATCAAGCATAAAGCTTCTTGATTTCTGTGTAGGTAACGGGTATGTATTTCAACAGGATTTAATCTAGGGTTAACGATTTTAGCGAGCTCATTTTACCTTTTTGTAGCCTAAACGCTTACCTTTGCGCTCCAAATTCAATTTTAATCTATCATGGCAGACTTAAGATTTCAACGCAACTTTGGTATCGCCGCCCACATCGATGCGGGTAAGACGACCACTACAGAGCGTATTTTGCGCTATACCGGCATGATTCACAAGATAGGTGAGGTGCATGACGGTGCTGCTACAACCGACTGGATGGAGCAGGAAAAAGAAAGAGGGATCACCATCACCTCTGCGGCGGTAAGCTGCCAGTGGAACTTCCCTACTGTTCTGGGAAAAGCTACTCCCGAAACTAAAAAATACTATTTCAACATCATTGATACTCCGGGTCACGTGGACTTTACCGTAGAGGTTGAGCGTTCTATGCGTGTACTGGATGGTCTGATTGCCCTGTTTTCTGCGGTTGACGGTGTAGAGCCGCAATCAGAAACAGTATGGCGCCAGGCAAACCGCTACCGTGTACCGCGGATCGGTTTCGTTAACAAAATGGACCGTCAGGGTGCCGACTTCCTGATGGTGGTAAACCAGGTAAAGGAAATGCTGGGTGCGAAAGCCGTTCCCCTGCAGCTCCCGATTGGTGCTGAAGATGATTTCAAAGGCGTGGTGGACCTGATCAAAATGAAAGGTATCATCTGGCACATGGAAACAGAAGGAATGACTTTCGACGAGATCGATATTCCTGCTGACATGGCGGACGAAGTAGCCGAATGGAGACAAAACCTGATTGAAGCTGTTGCTGAATATGATGACAAGCTGCTGGAGAAATTCTTTGATGATCCAAATACCATCACAGAAGCGGAAGTACACGAAGCCATCCGCAAGGCAACCATTGACCTGAGCATCGTTCCGATGATGTGCGGTTCTTCTTTCAAAAACAAAGGTGTGCAAACTGCACTGGATGCCGTTTGTCGTTACTTGCCTTCTCCGGTGGATATCGAAGCCATCGAAGGTACAGATCCAAACACAGGTGAGCCTTTGACTCGTAAGCCTGATGCAAAAGAGCCTTTTGCAGCCCTGGCCTTTAAAATCATGACTGACCCATTCGTAGGTCGTCTGGCCTTTTTCCGGGCTTATTCCGGTCACCTGGATGCCGGTTCGTATGTACTGAACGTACGCAGTGGTAAGAAAGAGCGTATCAGCCGTATCATGAAGATGTTTGCCAACAAGCAAAACCCGATTGATTTCATCGAGGCTGGTGATATTGGCGCCGCCGTAGGTTTCAAGGAAATCAAAACCGGTGATACCCTTTGTGATGAGAACCACCCGATCGTCCTGGAGAACATGTTCATTCCTGAGCCGGTAATCTCAATCGCCGTTGAGCCGAAAACACAGGCCGACGTTGATAAAATGGGTATGGCTATCGCGAAACTGATCGAAGAAGATCCTACACTCCGTGTAAAATCTGACGAAGAAACCGGTCAGACCGTCTTGAGCGGTATGGGTGAACTCCACCTGGAGATCATCGTTGACCGTATGCGTCGCGAGTTTAAAGTAGAAGTAAACCAGGGTGCTCCCCAGGTAGCTTATAAAGAAGCGTTCAATACCACTGTTGAACACCGTGAAGTGCTGAAAAAGCAGTCGGGTGGTCGTGGTAAATTCGCCGACATCCAGTTTGCACTTGGACCGGTTGATGCTGACTGGAAAGAAGCAAACCCTGATAAGAACTTCCAGTTTGTGAACGATATTTTCGGTGGTTCAATCCCCCGCGAATTCATTCCTGCTATCCAGAAAGGTTTTGAAACATCGATGAGCACAGGTGTGCTGGCTTCTTACCCTGTAGATAACATGAAGATCCGCGTATTTGACGGTAGCTTCCACGCAGTTGACTCTGACTCTATGTCGTTTGAACTTTGCGCCAAGCAAGGTTTCCGCGAAGCTGCCCGCAAAGCAAAACCGGTTCTGCTGGAGCCGATCATGAGAGTAGAAGTGCTGACGCCTGACCAATACATGGGTGATGTTACCGGTGACCTGAACCGTCGTCGCGGTATGATGGAAGGTATGGATACCCGTGCCGGTGTGCAGGTAATCAAGGCTAAAGTGCCGCTGAGCGAAATGTTTGGTTATGTTACCCAACTGCGTTCACTGTCTTCCGGCCGTGCTTCTTCTACCATGGAGTTCTCGCACTATAACCCCGCTCCAAACAACATCGCTGAAGAAGTGATTGCAAAGAGCAAGGGTAAAGTAAGCGCCGAGTAAACTTTTCTCTTATTAAATTACCAATCCCGTCACGCAACAGCGTGACGGGATTTTTTATTGAAATCAAAATGTTTTGCCCTGCAACTGTTTAGGCACTGATTTTGTCTAACATGATAGATAATTTGCCCTTACTCATACTGGTCGTTTCTGGCCTATGAAATAACACCAATTGGGCTGATTGTCCTACGGGCCTCCTTCGGGGGCCTATTTTTTTGCCCCGCTTAAACTTGTTAACAAAATTTAAATCAGAAGGGGCATGAAAACAAAAATCCTACCCCTGATGGCGATAGTAGCCCTTGCCCTGACGCTATTCGCCTGTACCAAGAACGATTCAACCGGAAAAGCCCGCCTGCAAGTAGCCCTGACAGATGATCCGGGGAACTACGATGTTGTAAACATTGATGTACAGGACATCCGTATCAATTACTCCAACAACAATGAAGAAGGTTGGGTAAGCCTGAACGGTGTAAAATCCGGAAATTATGATGTATTGCGCCTTGTAAACGGAAAAGACACCCTACTCGCCGATGCACAGATCAACACAGGCCGTATTCAGCAGATCCGGCTGGTGTTGGGAGATAACAACTATGTAGTGGTAGATGGACAAACCCATAAACTGCAAACACCCAGTGCACAGCAATCAGGATTGAAATTGAACATTCACCAGGATGTAGCAGAGGGCATCACTTATAAACTGCTGATGGACTTTGATGCGTCGCGTTCCATTGTTAAAACCGGCAACGGAAAATATAATCTGAAACCAGTGATTCGCACATCGCTTGAAGCCATTGGCGGCAGTATAAAAGGGTATGTTAAGCCGAATACCGTTTCTACAGCGGTTTATGCTTTGCAGGGCACCGATACCATTACCGGTAGCCTTACCGATAACGGTGCCTTTATGCTCAAGGGGCTCAATGCCGGAACATATTCGCTTGCTTTTGTACCTGCTGATGCCAGCTATCAAAAACAAACCATCAATGATGTAAATGTTACCGTCAATCATGTGACAACAGTTGACACCGTACAGTTGATTAAATAATGATTGTTTCTCTTTGACTAGTGAAAAAGCCGGCCTTTGTAGCCGGCTTTTTCAATGGGTGGAGCGTTGTGAAAAGAAAACGCAAATCCAATATATTTATCTTGAAACTATAGGTCTGCTATGTCTACTTATCGCTAATCACTCACCACTCACCGTTTCAGTGGATCATGAAAAACAAACCAGGCACCCCAAACCGCACCGGCCACACTGCTGATATAAAAGAGAAGACTGATAATGACACCCAGGTGCGGGTCAAGATTAAAAAAGGTTGCACCTTCTGCAAATACCACCTCTCTTGTCCCCAGTCCGCCACCTAATGAAAGTGGTAATACAGAGATCACCGAAGCGGAAAGAAAAATAAAAACCCATTCCTGTTGATGGAGTGAAATATGCAGTGCATGCAAAATGAGGTAAATACCACCAACCTGTATAGCCTGTACAATCAACCCGCCAAAAAGTGTTGGCCAGAATCCCGGTAAGAATTCTTTGAAGAATTTTTTTATGATGAAATAAAAAACAACAACAGAAAGCAGGCTCCCTGCCAGCAAAATTGCATCGTACAGCGGGTTATCAAATACAAGCAGTCCATAAACAGAAAGAAGAATGCCTAAACCGAGCAGGCCGCTAAAACGGTCCAGCAGGACCGCTGCACTTGTTTTTTTATACGGTGCTCCCATACGACGATTTAGCAACACAACTTTATAAGCGTCTCCACTGATAGAGCCAGGCAGAAAAAGATTGTAAAACATGCCCAGCCAGTAAAGCTTGATATTTTGCCAGGCAGGCAGTTGAAGATTGATGTTCCGGAAATAAATATTCAGCCGGTAAGCCGAAGTGATCTTTGAGAGGATATAAGCCACAACGGCAAAAAATAAAAGCAGCCAGTTTGCCGTTTGCAAGGCACGGAGCGCTTCGGTAAAATCAATTTTTTGAGCGATATACCAAAAGCATAACACCGTTACAGCAATCTTGATCAGCAGCGTTAAGGGTTTACTCCATTTTGCTTCTTTTTTTTCCGGGACAGTCTCAGGGGGCATTCAGTAAATTTATCGCTTGCAAAGCGATGCAAGTAAAACGAAAAGGATGAATAAAAAAATAGGCGTGTTGGCTTTCCTCTTGATCTTGTGCGTGGCGATGCAGGCACAGGTTGTACTGAAACGGGGAATGGCCATTTCAAAGTCGGTGAAGATCAGCAAACGAACCTATGCTCTCAACGGATTTGACAATCTGAACAAAGGGGTTATCATCATCAAAGGCGACAATATAACAGTTGATTTCAATAAGGCAGTTTTACAGGGCAGCAATGGCAAAAAAACTCCTGATGAATTCTACGGTGTTGCTGTTCTCATCACTGGCGGAAGAAACATTACAATTAAAAATCTCACAGCAAAAGGGTACAAGGTAGCTTTGATTGCCCGCAACGTGGATGGACTGAAAATCGAAAATTGTGATTTCAGCTACAACTATCGAAAACGGCTGAACAGCACGCAGGAAAAAGAAGACATTTCGGATTGGATGAATTATCACCGGAATGAAAATGACGAATGGCTGCGTTATGGAGCAGCCATTTACCTGCGGAACTGTAACAATGCCATCATTAGCGGCAACAAAGTAACGGGTGGCCAAAATGCGCTGATGATGACGGCGTGCAATAGGGGAACAATTTACAACAACGATTTCTCCTACAACTCCGGTATCGGCATAGGTTTTTATCGAAGCAGCGGCAATAAGATCCTGCACAACCGTGTCAATTTTAATGTCCGGGGATACAGCCACGGCGTGTACAACAGGGGGCAGGACAGTGCCGGGTTTCTGGTATATGAACAAAGCAGCAACAACCTGTTTTATAAAAATTCGGCAACGCACAGCGGCGATGGCTTTTTTCTTTGGGCGGGACAAACAACAATGGACACAGGTAAAGGTGGCTGCAATGACAACCAGATACTGTACAACGATTTTTCCTATGCACCCACCAACGGGATAGAAGTAACCTTTAGCCGGAACAGCATTGCCAATAACCGCATATTCGAATGTGATCACGGCATCTGGGGTGGCTATAGTTATCAGACCGGTATCGCCGACAACCAGTTTCGCGATAACCGGATTGCCATTGCCATTGAACATGGACAGCACAATGAAATAACAGGAAACACCTTTATCCGCAACAAGGAAGCCATTCGCCTCTGGGCAAGGCCGCAGCAGCCGGCAGATTGGGGATATGCAAAGCACCGGGACACCCGCAGCGTAGGTATTGTTATTGGCACCAATAACTTCAGCCGGAACGGAACTGTCTTTAACCTGCAACGCTCTGATAGTTTGTATGTTTTTGACAATACGCTGTCGGACAATGATAACCTTTACCAGATTGACAGCACCGTTACCAATATCGATTCGGCACCACGTCGGGTTTTTGATACGGCAGCGGTCGATTATAGTTTGCCCAATGGGATGGATGCATTTAAGGGCAATGGAAGGTTGGCTGGCCGCAAAAATATACGCATGACAACATGGGGACCATATGATTTCCGATATCCCCTGCTCTGGCACACCAATCCTGTTGATACGGGCAACGTGTTAACGTTCGATGTGTTGGGACCAAAAGGTAAGTGGAAGATTCTTTCGGCAAAAGGAGTTGGCGCTTTCAAGGCGGGAGCTGATTCATTTCCCTCAAGTATTAGTTTCGATAGGAAGGCAGGAGAGAAGCAGGACATAGAGATCATTGCAGAATACCGGGGGCCTGCATTTACTGATGTTTTTGGTAAAAAGGTAGCAGCAGGGAAACCCTACCGTTTCTACTTCCGCAAGTTCTTTCAACCAGTTGCCTTTACAATAAACTGGTATGCGTTTGACAGCACGAATAATCCACTGGAAGAAAGGTTTTCACCTGGCATACGTAAACCCTTCAAAACAGAACAAACCAATAAACTGGACTACGCCTGGTGGGGAGGAATCAAAACAACAGACAGTACATTTAAACAATTCCTGACGGTTGCAGAGGGAACGGCCTTTTTTGATAAGGGTCTATATGAAATCGCTGTTACTTGGGATGATGCGGTTCGGGTCTATATTGACGGGCGTCGCGTACTGGACCAATGGGATCCTGCCATACACACGTTTGACGAAGCACCGAACAAAAAAATAAGGTTGTCATTAGGAGGGAAGCATACTTTTCGGGTGGAGCATGTTGAGTTGGGCGGTTTTGCTACGCTGGCTTTAAAAATTGTTAAAGCAAATCTGCATTGATGCTTCCTTAACATTCTACAGGCAAGAGGCCGGTTATTTTCGGTGAAAATCAACTGCATGAAACCAACTTTAGCCCTCCTGCTTGCAGCAGTCCTTCTGACCTCATGTACCCAGTATCAGTACCTGACTGTCTCTGGTGTCAATGTTTCCAAAAATGAGTACAACGAACTGATCAGCGAAAATGATACAATGCGGGTCGAGTATCGTTTTACACAGGAAAATGGGTTTGTTACTGTTCGCCTCTACAATAAAACAAATGCGCCGCTGGAGGTCGAATGGCGCAAATCGGCCATTATCATCGACGACCGAACGGTAGGCTATTATGACGGCAAACAGTCTATCAATGGCCAGATTGAATCCTCATCCTGGCAGTTTGCCAGGCGAACCAGTACTTCCGGCGACCTGAAAGGAGAGATCCAGACCAGCGAACAAGTACAGTTTATTCCGCCGCAATCTTATGTAGAAAGCCGCCCTTTAGCCATTCCGCTTTCTCCGTTACCGGCCCTTCCGGAAGAAAAAGCTGAGCATCTATCCTTTCACTACTCAGGAGAGAATGCAATAAAATACAAACGCTTCCCCTTTGAATTTGAAAATGCGCCGGCTAAGTTTCGAAGCTATCTTACTCTACGTATGGGAAAGACTGGATCACAGCAGGAGTTTTCCGTAGAGCACCTGTTTTACGTTTCCGAGATTTGGAAAAGCAATTCAGGGCCGCAATTTTTTGATGTTTCTCTGTTGAATAGGAGCGATCGCTTCTATTTAGCCAGGTAAAATGCCTGTCTTTAGGCCTTTCTTCACAAAAATTCTTTCAGTTTCTTTGTCAGGTTCAAAATGAACCCCTACTTTTGCACTCCCGTTGTAAAAAACGGGAATTGATTATGTCACAACGTATCAGAATTAAGCTTCAGTCTTACGACCACAACCTGGTAGATAAATCAGCAGAGAAAATTGTAAAGACTGTTCGTAGCACAGGCGCAGTAGTAACAGGACCAATTCCCCTGCCTACCCGTAAGAAGATCTTTACCGTTTTGCGTTCACCACACGTGAACAAAAAGAGCCGCGAACAGTTCCAGTTGGCCACTCACAAACGCCTTCTGGACATCTATACGTCTTCTTCAAGAACGGTAGATGCACTATCAAAGCTGGATCTGCCTTCTGGTGTTGAGGTGGAAATCAAGGCGTAAAAGCCCGGACGGTTGTCCAAACAAAAAAGAAGTTCTTATCAAATAATTGTTCATCTCTCAATCCTGCTTAGGCAGGAGAAAAGAGCGCTGAAAAGAAACTGCGGCTCACACCGCATATTACATATAAACAAGCCCTTCGAGGTTTGTTTGTCTCCGGTACTTCCCCAGACTTAAATGATCGAATCGGGAAAAGGTCGGATGATGAACCAGGATTGAAGACCCAGCTATACCAATGGGTCTGTCTTGCACAACCTTGCGGGGAAAAAACCGCAAAACAAATGAAAGGTATCATTGGTAAAAAAGTTGGGATGACCAGCATCTTCGATCCGAGCGGAAAGCAAACCGCTTGTACGATTATTGAAGCTGGTCCTTGCGTAGTAACGCAGGTAAAAACGCAGGAGACAGATGGCTACAGCGCAATTCAGGTAGCCTTCGGCGACAAAAAAGAAAAGCACGCCTCTGCAGCAGCAAAAGGACACTTCACAAAGGCCAATACTTCGGCCAAGAAATTTGTAAAAGAATTTCGCAACTCTTCTCTCGAAAAAAATATTGGAGACACCATCACAGTTGACATTTTCGCTGAAGGCGAAAAAGTTGAAGTAGTCGGTACCACAAAAGGGAAAGGCTTCCAGGGTGTTGTAAAGCGCCACGGCTTCCACGGTGTGGGTGAAGCTTCTCACGGCCAGCACGACCGTCAAAGAGCTCCGGGTTCTATCGGCGGTTCTTCTTATCCTTCACGTGTATTCAAAGGCATGCGCATGGCCGGCCGTATGGGTACTGACCGTGTAAAGGTGAAAGGTCTTAAAATCGTAAAGATTTTCCCTGATAGAAATTACATATTGGTAAGTGGATCCGTTCCGGGCCACAATGGTTCAATCGTTTTAATCCAGAAGTAAAATGCAAGTAAAAGTATTCAACATACAAGGACAAGAAACAGGTAGAACTGTTGAGCTTCCTGAAGAAATCTTTGGCATTGAGCCAAACGATCACGCCATTTACCTTGCGGTAAAGCAATATTTGGCCGCCCAGCGTCAGGGTACACACAAAGTAAAGACCCGCGCCGAAGTACAAGGTGCCAGCCGCAAGCTGCACAAGCAAAAAGGTACCGGTGGTTCTCGTAAGGGTAACATCCGTAACCCGTTGTATAAAGGCGGTGGTACCATCTTCGGTCCCAAGCCCCACAAATACGACATTAAGCTGAACCGCAAAGTGAAAGACCTGGCAAAAATGTCTGCTCTTTCTCACAAAGCAAAAGAAAACGCGATCGTAGTAGTTGAAGATGTAAATCTTGATACTCCGAAGACGAAAACCTTTGCCGGAATTTTGAACAGCCTGAAAGTAGGTGAGAAGAAACTGATGTTTGTTCTGCCTGAGTACAACAATAACGTATACGTTTCCAGCCGCAATATCCCGTCTGTACTGACGACCCTGATGAGCGATGTAAACACGTATGACATTGTGAACTCTGAAGTACTGGTGTTAACCGAAGGCGCAGCAAAAATTTTTGCAGGACAAGAAGCTGAAGCAACAGCTTAATTCTATCAAGTTTAAAAAAGTATTCAGATGAGACCTTCTGAAGTTTTGATAAAACCCATTTTAACCGAAAAGGCAAACAGCCAGCAGGAAAGCTTGCGCCGCTATGCTTTTAAGGTAGCCCGTAAAGCCAACAAGCTTGAAATTAAAAAAGCTGTTGAGACCATGTACGGTGTAACGATCGTTGACGTCAACACAATTGTGGTTCCTGGTAAAAACAAAACCCGTTATACAAAGAAAGGTTTTGTACAAGGACAGAAAAGTGCTTACAAAAAAGCACTGGTTACTGTAGCCGAAGGCGAAACAATTGACCTGTACGCAAACATCTAACATTTCTGATTGGGTGATGTCTGGTGTAGGATATATCAGGCATCGTCAAATCAGACATCAGAAATAACAAGAATGGCCCGCAAGGCCGCAAAAATTGCAAAATGGCACTAAGAAAATACAAACCTATCACAGCCGGTACTCGTTGGAGAATTGGTAATGCATACGCAGAGATCACAACTGATACACCTGAAAAATCATTGCTGGAGGCAAAGAAAGGCACTGGTGGCCGTAACTCTTCTGGTCGCAGAGCAATGCGCTACATTGGTGGTGGTAACAAAAACGCTTACCGTATCATCGATTTCAAGCGTGATAAAAAGAACATTCCTGCAAAAGTTGCCTCTGTTGAGTACGATCCAAACCGTACTACGTTCATCGCCCTGTTGAACTATGTGGATGGTGAAAAGAGATACATCCTTGCACCTCAAGGATTAACAGTAGGAATGACTGTTGAGAGTGGCGATACCGTTGCTCCGGAACTGGGAAATGCGCTGATGCTGAAAAACATGCCTTTGGGTACTGTGATTCACAACATTGAAATGCAGCCTGGCCAGGGTGGTAAAATTGCCCGTTCTGCCGGTGCATCAGCACAGCTGGCGAACAAAGAAGAAAAATATGCGGTATTGAAAATGCCAAGCGGTGAATTGCGGAAAGTGCTGATTAACTGTTATGCAACAGTTGGTGTAGCTTCTAACTCCGATCACCAGCTGCAAAGCATGGGTAAAGCCGGACGGAATCGCTGGAAAGGTATTAAGCCAAGAAACCGTGGTGTTGCGATGAACCCAGTAGATCACCCAATGGGTGGTGGTGAAGGTAAAGCTTCCGGTGGTCAGCCTCGTAGCAGGAATGGTCAATACTCTCGTGGTTTGAAAACACGTACAAAGGGTAAAGGAAGCGATAAGCTGATTATCCAGCGCAAAAACGGTTCAAAACTGGCGAAATAATTCATTAAGCATTCTAATCAAACATAAACATGGCTCGTTCAATTAAAAAAGGTCCTTACGTAGCAGCTCACTTGGAAGACAAGGTTGTTGCGATCAATGACGGTACAGCAAAGAAAGGTGTGATTAAAACCTGGAGCCGTCGTTCGACAATCACTCCTGATTTTGTCGGTCACACATTTGCGGTACACAACGGGAATAAATTCATTCCTGTATATGTAACAGAGTTCATGGTGGGTCACAAACTCGGCGAGTTTGCACCTACCCGCAACTTCAAAGGACACTCTAGTAAGAAAGGTTAAACTGTTTGGCGTTAGGCGTTTGGAGTTTGGTGTTAAGTAAAAGAACACAACTCCAAACGCCAGACACCAGACCCCAAACTCAATATAAAAATGGAAGCAGTAGCTAAACTGAGAAATTATCCGACATCACCACGCAAAATGCGCCTTCTGGCGGATCTGATCCGTGGCATGCAAGTAGAAAAGGCCCTGGCTGTTCTGGAGCACAATCCAAAACACCCGGCTGTACCCATGCGCAAACTGGTGCTGAGTGCCATCAGCAACTGGAAGCAGAAGAACGAAGGTGGCGATGAAGGTTCTCTGTATGTAAAAACCATCTTTGTAGATGGTGCCAGAACGCTGAAGCGTATGCGTCCCGCTCCGCAAGGTCGTGGTTACCGTGTTCGCAAACGCAGCAATCACGTAACTGTCATTGTTGACGCAAAACCTTAATTCAAAATCGTACATAAAATATAAACATGGGTCAAAAAGCAAATCCGATTGGTAACAGGTTAGGTATCATCCGTGGATGGGAATCTAACTGGTATGGCAACAAAAAAGACTTTGCCAACAAGCTGATTGAGGATAACAAAATCAGAACATATCTGAATGCCCGTATCAATAAAGGTGGTATCTCCAAGATAGTGATCGAGCGTACGTTGGGTAAGCTGATCATCACCATCCATACTTCAAAGCCTGGTATCATCATCGGTAAAGGTGGTGGCGAGGTTGATCGCATCAAAGAAGAACTGAAGAAGCTGACTGGTAAAGAAGATGTGCAGATCAACATCCTTGAGATCCGTCGTCCTGAACTGGATGCCATGATCGTAGGCGACACCATTGCCCGCCAGATTGAAAACCGTATCAACTATAAAAGAGCGGTGAAAATGGCCATTGCTTCTGCACTGCGCATGGGTGCCGAAGGTATCAAAGTACAAATGAGCGGTCGTTTGGGTGGTGCTGAAATTGCCCGTAGCGAGAAGTTCATGCAAGGCCGTGTTCCGCTGCATACATTCCGTATGGATATCGATTACGCCAACGTTTTTGCACAAACCGTTTACGGTAAAATCGGTATCAAGATCTGGATCTGCCGTGGCGAAGTTTTAGCCAAGCGTGATCTGAACCCCAACTTCATCGGCGGTAAAGAAGGTGAAATGGGTGGCAGAAGAGAAGGCCGTGGCGACTTCGGTGGTGGTCGTCGTGATGACAGAGGCGATCGTCGTGGTGGTGGAGACCGCCGTGGTGGTGGTGGCCGTCAGGGCGGACAAGGTGGTGGTCGCCGCTAAGCCCGATCTGCAGATTTGCAGATATGCGAATAGAAAAGTTGAAATATTTATAAGATAGGTTTGAGTTGCGGAATAACCTTAAACTCCAAACCCCAAACTATAAACAGTTATGTTACAGCCGAAAAGAACAAAGCACAGAAAAGTGCAGAAAGGTCGCATGAAAGGCGACGCGAAGCGTGGTACTACCATCTCCTTCGGTTCTTATGCATTGAAAGCTTTGGAAGATCATTGGATTACTGACCGTCAGATCGAAGCTGCCCGTCAGGCCCTTACCCGTCACATGAAACGTGAAGGTAACGTGTGGATTCGCATCTTCCCTGACAAGCCTATCACCAACAAGCCTGCAGAGGTACGTATGGGTAAAGGTAAAGGTAACCTGGAGTACTGGGCTGCTGTGGTAAAACCAGGCCGCATCATCTTTGAAATTGATGGTGTATCGGAAGAAGTAGCACAAGGTGCCCTGAAACTGGCAGCTGGTAAATTGCCTATCGCAACAAAATTCATTAAGCGTTACGATCTGGCCGAAGCTTAAGCAATGTGATAGTGGGATAATATGATAATGTGATAATTACCATTCAGCATTATCACCCCTCATTATCAAATTATCAAATTATCGAATTATCAAATTAGAACTATGTCAAAGACAGTTGATTTCAAAAAAAGCATTCAGGCGCTGAACGAGCAGGACTTGGTTGCCCGCATTCAGGAAGACGAGCTGCGCTTAAAGAAGCTTGAATTTGCACACGCTATTTCTCCATTGGAGAATCCAATGAGCATCCGCAGCCTGCGCCGTGAAATAGCCCGTTTGAAAACTGAATTAAAAAAGAAACAATTAAGTGCATAAATAAGCTGTTAGCCGTCAGCTGTTAGCGTTTAGCTAATGGCCAACAGCTAAAAGCTAAAAGCTAAATACCATGGCTGAAGCAACAACAACAAGAAATTTAAGAAAAGAAAGAATTGGGACCGTTACCAGCAACAAGATGAATAAAACCATCACGGTTGCTGTTGAGCGTAAAGTAAAGCACCCAATCTATGGTAAGTTCATTAAAAAGACTACCCGGTTTCATGCTCATGATGAGAAAAATGAGGCCAGCATCGGTGATGTTGTGCGCATTCATGAAACTCGTCCCCTGAGCAAAACAAAGCGTTGGAGACTGGTTGAGATTGTAGAGAAAGTGAAGTAATGAATAAGCTACGAGCTACGAGCCGAAAGCTACGAGCCGTACTGACTGAAATATAAATGTATTTAAAATTGCTCGAAGCTCGACGCTAAGAGCTCAAAGCTTAAACAAAATGATCCAGCAAGAATCTCGTTTGTCTGTAGCGGATAACAGCGGTGCCAAAGAAGTACTGTGCATCCGTGTATTGGGAAACAGTGGTCAGCGTTACGCCGGTGTAGGCGATAAGATTGTGGTGACGGTAAAAGATGCCATCCCTGCCGGTGGTATCAAAAAAGGTACTGTTGCCAAAGCGGTAATCGTTCGTACCAAAAACAAACTGCGTCGGAAAGACGGTTCTTACATCCGCTTCGATGACAATGCTGTTGTTATCCTGAACGCTGCTGATGAACCAAGAGGCACCCGTATTTTCGGTCCAGTTGCCCGTGAACTCCGTGATAAAGGTTACATGAAGATTATCTCTTTAGCACCAGAAGTTCTCTAATAAATTTTTATAAAACCTCCTCCCGTTGGAATGGGAGGGAAAAAGGAATCAGATAATGAAAACAAGATTTAAACCAAAGTACAACATCCGCAAAGGCGACCAGGTGGTTGTTATTGCTGGTGACGACAAAGACCTGAAGAAGCCTCGCGAAGTAAAAGAGGTACTGGTTGACGAAGGGAAAGTGATTGTGGATGGTGTAAACATCATTACAAAGCACACAAAGCCTTCAGCGCAGAACACAAAAGGTGGCATCGTGAAGAAAGAAGCTCCCATCGCAATCTCTAACGTTATGTTGTGGGATGGCAAGCAAGCTACCAAAGTAAAGCGTGAAGTAAAAGACGATAAAAAAGTTCGTATATCTAAAAAATCTGGAGGAATCATCTAATGGCAACGAATAAAATAACTCCAAGATTAAAGACAAAATATATCAACGAGGTAGCACCTGCCCTGCAGAAGCGTTTTAACTACAAATCTACTATGCAGGTTCCCCGTTTGGAGAAGATCTCTATCAACCGTGGTGTAAACGGTGCTGTGAACGATAAGAAGTTGGTAGATATCGCAATTGATGAATTATCAACCATCAGCGGTCAGAAAGCTGTAGCGACAATGTCCAAAAAAGACATCTCAAACTTTAAGCTGCGTAAGAACATGCCCATCGGTGCAAAAGTTACGCTTCGCGGTGAGAAGATGTATGAATTCCTGGATCGTTTAATCGCTGTATCACTTCCCCGTGTACGTGACTTCAAAGGTGTAAACGAGAAGTCTTTCGACGGCCGTGGTAACTATACAATGGGTGTAACGGAGCAGATCATTTTCCCGGAAATCGATATCGATAAAGTGAATCGTATCACCGGTATGGACATCACTTTTGTTACCACCGCACAAAATGATGAAGAAGCGTATGAACTCCTGAAAGAGTTGGGTATGCCTTTCAAAAACATCAAGAAATAATTTGAAAATGTCTGGTGTCTGATTTGCGGATAGCAAAATTGGACATCTTCAAATCAGAAAACAGAAATAAAAAAATAAAACTATGGCTAAAGAATCAGTAAAAGCCAGACAACGCAAAAGAGAAAGAATGGTTGCGCAGTATGCTGAGAAAAGAGAAGCACTGAAAGCTGCCGGCGATTGGAAAGCTCTGGATGAGCTGCCAAAGAATTCTTCGAAAGTGCGTTTGAAGAACCGTTGTCAGATGACCGGTCGTCCTCGTGGTTACAGCCGTTATTTCGGTGTTTCCCGTGTGGCGCTTCGTGACATGGCTCTGAATGGTACTATTCCCGGCTTGAAAAAAGCAAGCTGGTAAGATCGTGAATGGTCGTTGGTGAAAAGCGAATAGCTGCCTTCACAACTGACCACTCATCACTGACAAAACAATTTCTAAACAACTTAATAATCCAATTATCACGCTCCGGCGTGGTGTAGGAGGAAACATAACATGGTAACAGATCCTATTGCAGATTTTTTGACAAGAATTCGTAATGCGCAAATGGCTGGTCACAGAATCGTTGAGATTCCTGCTTCTAACCTGAAAAAGCGTATGACGGAAATCTTGTACAACCAGGGTTACATTCTGAAATACAAGTTTGAAGATGATAATAAGCAAGGTCTGATCAAGATCGCCTTGAAGTACGATGCCGCTACCAAGCAGCCTGCTATCCAGTCTTTGGAAAGAGTAAGCCGCCCGGGTCTGCGCCACTATGCAAAGCCTGCGGATTTCCGTCGTGTGAAAAACGGTTTGGGTGTAGCTATCGTTTCTACTTCAAAAGGTGTATTGACCGATAAAGAAGCAAAAGCACAAAACGTAGGTGGCGAAGTTCTTTGCTACATCTACTAATTAGCTAATTTGTCAATTTGGAAATTCGGCAATGGTTTCCAAATTCAGCAGGTTCGATTGATAATTTAAGTTCTCTATACGGAACTGAACACTTTCAAACCACATTGTCGAATAATCAAATTATCTAATTGTCAAATTAAACATTATGTCTCGTATAGGTAAAGCTCCGATTACTGTTCCAGGTGGTGTTACTGTAACTGTTGGTAAGGACAACGTGGTAACAGTAAAAGGACCCAAAGGTGAACTGAAAGAAAACATTGACCGCGATATTAAAGTGGATGTGGCTGATGGCACAATCACCATTACCCGCCCAACTGACCAGATCCGTCACCGTGCCCTGCATGGTTTGACAAGAGCCCTTGTTGCCAATATGGTAAAAGGCGTTACTGACGGGTATACCAAAAAGCTGGAGCTGATTGGTGTGGGTTTCAAGGCTGCCAACCAGGGTAACCTTCTTGATCTGGCACTGGGTTATTCGCACAACATCATTCTGGAAGTTCCCAAAGAACTAAAGGTGACTACCGCACAGGAAAAAGGGCAGAACCCAACCATTACACTGGAAGGTATTGACCGCCAGTTGCTGGGTGCTGTTGCTGCAAAAATCCGCAGCCTGCGTAAGCCTGAGCCTTACAAAGGAAAAGGTGTACGCTATGTAGGTGAGATCGTACGTAAGAAAGCTGGTAAAGCGGCTGGTAAATAATATGTAAATGTGCAAATATGAAAGTGTGCCAATGAAAGCTACATTTTCATATTTGCTAATTTTCAAATTTTCAAATTCGTTCACGGCAGAATCGTGAATAAAATACATAACAATGAGAACAAGCGCAAAAACAACAAGAAGGCAGAACATCCGCTACCGCATCCGTAGAAAGATTGCCGGTACAGCTCAAAAGCCCCGTCTTTCTGTTTTCCGCAGCAATAAGGACATCTATGTTCAATTGATCAACGACGACGCAGCCGTAACGGTTGCTGCCGCTTCTTCAAGAGACAAAGACATCGCTGCGCAAACAGGTACCAAAATCGAGAAAAGCAAACTGGTTGGTCAGGCCATTGCCCGCAAAGCAAAAGACCTGGGTATCGAAGCTGTGGTATTCGACCGCGGTGGTTACCTGTATCATGGCCGCGTAAAAGCATTGGCTGACGGTGCAAGAGAAGGTGGTTTGGTATTCTAGAAATAGCTGTTAGCCATTAGCTATTAGCCGTTAGCCTCTTTGCTAAAAGCTAAAAGCTAAAAGCTAGAAGCCTTAACAATAACAAGTAATTACTAAGTAATATAAAATGGCAAAAGCAATTTTAAACAGAGTAAAAGCAGGCGACCTTGAATTAAAAGAAAAGGTAGTTGCTATCAATCGCGTAGTAAAAACTACCAAAGGTGGTCGTACGTTTTCTTTCTCTGCATTAGTGGTGGTGGGTAATGAAGCCGGTGTAGTTGGTCATGGTTTAGGTAAAGCCAAAGAAGTACAAGAGGCAATTACCAAAGGAATTGAAGATGCAAAGAAAAACCTCATCAAAGTTCCGGTAATGCACGGTACCATCCCTCATGATCAACTGGCAAAAGTTGGCGCCGCTAAAGTATTGATCAAGCCGGCCGCTCATGGTACGGGTGTGATCGCCGGAGGTTCTATGCGTGCCGTATTGGAAAGCGCAGGTGTAACCGACGTATTGGCAAAGTCACTGGGTTCTGCTAACCCGCACAATGTGGTAAAAGCAACTTTTGAAGCACTGGCATTGCTGCGTGAACCAATCTCTGTGTCAAAAACACGCCGCATTGGTTTGAAGAAAGTATTTAATGGTTAATTGTCCCCTGTCGACTGTCGACGGTCGACCGTTAAACTAAACTATCATGAAAAAGATAAGAATCACTTTAGTAAAAAGCCCGATCGACAGACCTGAGCGTCAGAAGCTGACCCTGCAGGCGTTGGGTTTGAACAAGCTGAATGCTTCAAAAGAAGTAGAAGCCACTCCGCAGATCCTGGGCATGGTGCGCAAAGTTGAGCACATGATCAGCGTGGAAGAAGTAGCCTGATTTGCAAATGTGCAAATATGAAAATGGGAAAATGCAACTGAGAAAGCTTGATTTTCACATTTGCTGATTTTCAAATGATCACATTCATTAAGCGAGGGGAGACAAACCCCGTAAG
Source organism: Flavisolibacter sp. (assembly GCA_035998945.1). Lineage (GTDB taxonomy): Bacteria > Bacteroidota > Bacteroidia > Chitinophagales > Chitinophagaceae > Flavisolibacter. The sequence continues at coordinate 41,333 of DASYHD010000004.1, forward strand.
TAAAAATCAAACAAACATGAAACTACACAATTTGCGTCCTGCCAAAGGCGCCGTTCACAAAGAAAAAAGATTGGGTCGTGGTGAAGCTTCCGGACATGGTGGCACATCTACAAAAGGTAACAAAGGTGGCCAGAGCCGTGCCGGTTATAAGCGCAAGCGAGCACACGAAGGTGGTCAGATGCCCATCCAGCGTCGTACACCAAAACGTGGCTTCAAAAACCCCGATCGTATTGAATACAAAGTGTTCAACTTAGGACAAATTGAGCAACTGCAGGAGAAATATGGTTTGCAGGAGTTTTCGCTGGAAAACCTGTACACCAATGGTTTGATCAATCAAACAGATCGGGTGAAAATCCTGGGCAACGGAGAATTGAAATCGAAACTGGCCTTCAAAGTGAACGCGGTGAGCGACAAAGCAAAGCAAGCCATCGAAGCAGCGGGCGGATCGGTTGAGATCGTGAAGTAAATTTCCTTATATTGCAAGGCGCTGCAAAGCGTCTTTTTTTCGTTGCAAAAAACAGATTGGATAGAAAGTCAAAAGTAAAATGTCTAGATTCGAAAGGATTCAGCAAGTCACCAGACGCCATTTTTACTTTTGACTTTTGAATTTTGAATGCAAACAATTCTCTTCAGTGAAAAATTTAATTAAGACCTTAAAAAACATCTGGAGCATAGAGGAACTGCGGAGTAAGATCCTATTCACCCTGCTTCTGCTTTTCATTTACCGTGTGGGTACACACATTGTTCTGCCGGGTATCGACCCCAATGGCCTTTCGGCGTTGGAAGACCAAACGCAAAGCAATGGTATCCTGGGGCTGATCAACACTTTTGCCGGTGGCGCCTTTTCACAGGCCTCCATTTTTGCACTGGGTATCATGCCTTATATCTCTGCTTCGATTTTTGTGCAGTTGATGACCGTGCTGGTACCGCAATTCCAAAAAATGCAAAAAGAAGGAGAGAGTGGTCGTAAAAAGATTAACCAGTGGACCCGCTACCTGACAGTGGCTGTTACGCTGGTACAGGCATCTGCTTACGTAGCTTACCTGCGCCAGATTACAGCGCAAAGCGGCGGCGTTCTTCCTTCTTATGTTGATTACTTCTGGCTCTCCACTGTTGTGATTCTTACTGCCGGTACCATGTTTGTTATGTGGCTGGGTGAGAGAATCACTGATAAAGGTTTGGGTAACGGTACTTCCCTGATCATCATGATTGGTATCCTGGCCCGTCTGCCCCAGAGCTTTATGCAGGAATTGGGAAGTAAGTCAACCCGTTCTGGTCTGATCCTCGTATTCATCATCGAGATTGCTATCCTGATCGCAATCATCATGGGATGTATCATGTTGGTACAAGGGGTAAGAAAGATTCCTGTAAACTATGCGAAGCAGATTGTTGGTAACCGCCAGTTTGGTGGTGCCCGCCAGTTCCTGCCCATCAAAGTCAACAGTGCCGGTGTAATGCCGATCATCTTTGCCCAGGCGGTATTATTTTTGCCCACCCTGTTCAACCTTACAGGTACGGCTACGGGAGAAGGTATCTCCGCTGTTTTCCAGGATCACTCCAACTTCATTTACATGGCGGTTTATGCGATTGTGGTGATTGGCTTTACGTTCCTGTATACAGCCCTGATCTTTAACCCAAAGCAAATTGCCGACAACCTGAAACAAAACAACGGCTTTATTCCGGGTGTGAAGCCTGGTCAGCCTACAGCTGATTACATCGGCAGCATTATGGATAAGGTCACCCTTCCGGGTGCCATCCTGCTGGCCTTTGTAGGTATCCTGCCGGGTATTGCCCAGCGTTTGGGTGTGCAGCCCAGTTTCTCTACCTTCTTCGGTGGTACCTCACTGCTGATCATGGTAGGTGTTATTCTGGACACACTGCAGCAGATTGAAACCCAGTTGCTGATGCGCCAGTACGACGGCCTGATGAAAAGCGGTCGCATACAGGGCAGAACCGTAACACAGGCTTCTTACTAAGAACACAACCTGATTTTTAGAATAGTCTAAACCTGGTGAGGAATCTTGCCAGGTTTTTTTATGCCTGATCTTGAACATTTGACAAACCGCTGTGAAAAAAGGAAAGTATTTTTGCCGGCTCAAAGTCAAATTCAAGGCAGATTGCTGAAAGTATTATTATGATTCATTACAAGAACGACGAACAAGTAGAGCTGATGCGCCACAGTGCATTGCTGGTAAGTAAAACGCTGGCAGAAGTGGCCAAAATTCTGAAACCCGGGTTGAAAACCATCGACATCGACGGCTTTATTGCAACCGTAATAAAAGATTTCGGCGGCAAGCCATCCTTTCTCAACTTCCATGGCTATCCTTTCAACTCCTGCATTTCTGTTAACGATGTAGTGGTGCATGGCTTTCCCAATAAAACCGAACTGAAAGAAGGCGATATTGTTTCCATAGATATTGGTATCTATAAAAATGGCTTTCATGGCGACCACGCCTATACATTCATGATCGGTAAACCTGCTGATGATGTAGTTCAACTTGTGAAGATCACCAAAGAATCATTATTCAAAGGCATTGAAAAGGCCGTTGCCGGCAACCGGATTGGGGATATTGCCTTTGCCATCCAGGAACATACCGAGAAGAAGCATGGTTATGGTGTAGTCAGGGAACTTGTAGGTCATGGTCTTGGCAAAAGCATGCATGAAGATCCGCAGGTGCCAAATTATGGGAAACGTGGAACAGGACCGGTTTTGAAGGAAGGTCTGGTCATTGCCATTGAACCGATGATCAACATGGGCAAAAAAGAAGTGTTCACGGAAGAAGATGGCTGGACGGTTCGCACAAAAGATGGTAAGCCTTCCGTACACTTTGAACACGATGTTTGCGTTAGAAAGGGAAAAGCCGATGTCCTTTCAGATTATACAGAAATTGAGAAGGCCGAAAGAGAAAACGGCAACCTTTTTGCTGAGTATTGAGCCGCTGAAAAAACCACGGCTTATGAAAGACTGCTTTTTGCTCCTGTTGGCTTTGTCATTCTTTGTGACCGGCCTTGCACAATCTGATTCCATAGAAAATGTTCCTGCTACACCGCCAGTTGATTTCGAAGTAAGAGCGGTTGATAAGGTAGTTTTATTGAAATGGTCTGTAACGTACAGTGATGAACTGAAAGGCTTTGACATTGAGCGGGCAGACAATAACGAGAACTTTGTCAAAGTAGGCAGCAAACTAGCTATCAGTAAAGGCAGCGATGCAGATTACGATTTTGTAGATGCCACGCCAAAACGAAACATGCTGCTCCGGTATCGGTTAAAGCTGATTGCGCAAAACGGCTCATATTCTTACTCTGACTTCAAAGAAACAAGGCTGCCCGATGAAACCTTTGCTGTTCGGATAAAGCAAAACCCTGTCCGTGAAAAGCTGGAACTTGAATTGGTGACTACAACAGCAAAGCAAGCTGTGGTAGTAGTGATAGCGAATAGTGGCCAACAGATGGCTACACAAACCTTTCGTCTTTCAGAAGGGGCCAACCAGCTTAGTATACCGTCCGGTTCATTTCCACAGGGCATGTACCAGATGGTGGTAGAAGCAGCCAATGAACGAAAAACAATTCCTTTTATCAAAGAATAAATGCAGAAACACCTGGTGGTTATTGGCGGCGGCGCCGGCGGTTTTTTCTGTGCGGTAAATGCTGCCCGGATGGCTCCGCAATTAAAAGTGACTATCCTTGAAAAAACATCAAAGATACTTTCCAAGGTAAAAATTTCCGGTGGCGGACGGTGTAATGTAACACATGCCCTTTTTGATGTGGTTGAAATGAGCAAGCGGTATCCACGGGGACAGAACTTTGTCAAGAAAACGTTTCATCAGTTTTTTACTACAGATACCATCCAATGGTTTGAAAGCCGTGGTGTGAAGTTGAAAGCGGAGAAAGATGGCCGCATGTTCCCGGTAACAGATTCTTCACAGTCCATCATTGACTGCATTTTACAGGAAGCCAACCTTTACGGGGTGGAGATCAGGATGAATGCGGAAGTAAAGCAATTGGCGAGGGATAATGGACAATGGGCGATTGCTTTGAGTAATGGCCAAAAGTTGCCTGCGGATTTTGTTTGCCTGGCATCTGGTGGTTATCCCAAAGCTTCTATGTTCGACTGGCTGAAGAACCTTGGCCACCAGTTTGCTGAGCCGGTGCCTTCACTCTTCACGTTTAATCTTCCAAAACATCCCATCACAGCCTTGATGGGTGTAAGTGTGGAAAAGGCAAGGGTAAAAATTGAAGGAAGCAAATTGGTGGAAGAGGGACCGGTGCTGATTACACACTGGGGCTTGAGCGGGCCGGCTGTATTACGGCTAAGTGCCTGGGGAGCGAGGGAATTAGCCCTTAAAAATTACCAGTTTAACGTTCATGTGGCGTGGTTACCGGAATGCAATGAACAAACCCTGAAAGGATCTTTTCAGGAATGGCGGAGGCTTCATGCCGCAAAAAAAGTGGTGAACCACAATCCTGGTTTACCTGCCCGTTTATGGCAATTCTTGCTGGAGCAATCAGGAATTAATGAAAATATGCGTTTTGCCGATTTGCCGGCAAAAGCTGAAAATGCACTCGTTAGAAACCTCGTTGATTTTGTGGTGGAAGTGAGCGGCAAAACAACCTTCAAAGATGAATTTGTAACAGCTGGTGGCGTTCATTTAGCCGAGGTAGATGCCAATAGCATGATGAGCAAAAAGGTGCCGAACTTATTCTTTGTCGGCGAAGTGCTGGATGTGGATGGCATCACCGGGGGCTTCAATTTTCAACACGCCTGGACCAGCGGCTGGATTGCTGCAAAGAGCATCAGTCAATTAACTGATGAATCGGCGTAACCGTAGCTGCGTTAAGAGTAGTGTGTCTGAAAGCTGCCGGGATTCTTTATAGACGATTTCCACGAAAATTTATTTCGCTTTTCATATTCACCTGCCAGGAATACTGAATACAAGACGCAAGGAAAATAGAAAAAGCAAAAAGGTAACGGGTGTAAAGATCAACCGTTCGGTTTCGTTAAGGGACTGCATATTACCAAGTGTATTCAGCAGAAATAAACCTGCCATGACCCCAAATGCAATTTTTAATACAATGGGTTGAACCCTGATCTTCAGGATACCTGCATGAATTGTTACAATAATGATCATCAGCAAAAGACTGATGATCGAGATGGTTTCAAAGCGGATCATTTCAGTTGGACTGGTAAGCCGGCCACCCCAGGCGATAGTATAAGGCACAACGCCTCCCAGTACAAGTATGTGAAACAGGATCATGGGTCCTAATATGCAAAGCAGTCCGTAAGTGGCTATTTGTTCAGAGAGTGTTTTTTTCATGCTGGTGAAAAATTTGCCGAATGTAAGTGGAAAACCGAGGATCTTAAAAACTTTGATTTGTACCTGCGTATATAATTCATGGAATTCGTTTATGCATGAATAAATCAAAGGTAATTCTTGATTAAGCGTAGTCCCGTATCAGTAAAGAGCAATGGCTTTGCTGAACTTTTCTCTAAAAATCCGCTGTTGCCCACTACCTGGAAAAGGGATACGATCATTGTGAACGAAATAGCCGTTTGCTATAAGTGGGGCATAACAAAGGTCATAAACGCTGGCCTTGATAAGAATGACCGGTGTGCTGTTATCAATTAAGCTAGGAAGGCGATTCAGCAGTAATGGTACCTGCTCTTCAAGCATACCTTCTAACAGACTGCAGGGGACTTCGGCTAAGTCTAACAGAAAAAAGCCGTCTTCCTGGAACATTTGGAGAAGCTCCAATTTCAATTCCGTAACACGACCTGATGCGAGGTATTGCTTTTTCAATTCAGGATAAAGTATTCCCATGATTTCAAGAAAAAGCGAATCTTGTATTTTGACATCTTCAAAATAAAAATGCCTGTCCAAACTATCCGGTGGGCCCTCGGCCAGAAGCAGGATCCGGATCTCACGAGGCTTGAACTTATTTCTTGCGCTGGAATAGCGTTCTTTTAAAAACTGGATTTCTGATGAGGAGTTTTCCATGGTAAACTGTTCGTGAGAACGTTTAGTGAAATCAGTTATTATGGACGTTTTCTTGTTTTTGATACTGTTATTTTCTAAAAGTAAAGCCCTGCAAAGTTGCAGGGCTTTATAACATACCTTATCAATTGAAGCCTTACGCAGAAGCGCCGGACATTCTTTTCTTCAGGTTTTCGTCAATAGCATCCAGGAACTGCTCGGTGTAGAGATAATCTTCACCAGCTACCAGTTTTTTATCCGGGTGCACGTTCATTGCCAGGTCTTTTGTCATTTTGCCGCTTTCAACAGTTTCAATACAAACCGTTTCCAGTGCATTGCAGAAGTCGATCAACTCCTGGTTATTGTCCAGTTTGCCACGGAAAGCCAGGCCTCTTGTCCATGCGAAAATAGAGGCAATGGGGTTGGTTGAAGTGGGGTTACCTTTCTGGTGTTCGCGGTAGTGACGGGTAACGGTTCCGTGGGCGGCTTCGGCCTCCATGGTTTGTCCGTCAGGTGTTACCAGAACAGATGTCATGAGTCCCAATGAACCAAAGCCTTGGGCTACAGAATCACTTTGAACATCACCATCATAGTTTTTACAAGCCCAAACAAAACCGCCGTTCCATTTCATGGCGCTCGCCACCATGTCATCAATCAGTCGGTGCTCGTACGTAATACCGGCTTCTTTGAATTTATCAGCAAATTCTGCATTGAACACTTCTTCAAAAATGTCCTTAAAGCGGCCATCGTATTTCTTCAGGATGGTATTCTTTGTGCTCATGTACAGCGGCCAGCCTTTTTGCAGGGCCATGTTCATACAGCTGCGGGCAAAACCGCGAATACTTTCGTCGGTATTATACATAGCCAGCGCTACACCACCTTCGCCGGAATAGTTGTATACTTCGTATTCCTGCTTGGTGCCGTCTTCTCCTTCAAAAGTCACCGTCAGTTTACCTTTCCCTTTTACCACGAAATCGGTAGCACGGTACTGGTCGCCAAATGCATGACGACCAACGACGATAGGTCTGTCCCAAGTTGTTACCAGGCGGGGAATATTCTTGATCACGATCGGCTCACGGAATACCGTACCATCCAGGATGTTACGAATAGTGCCGTTCGGGCTCTTCCACATTTGTTTCAGGTTGAACTCTTTCACACGGGCTTCATCAGGTGTGATGGTGGCGCATTTGATGCCCACACCGTATTGCCTGATGGCGTTGGCCGCATCTACTGTCACCTGGTCGTTGGTCTGGTCGCGGTATTCAACGCCAAGATCATAGTACTTTATATCAACATCAATGTAAGGGAGAATCAGCTTGTCCTTGATGAATTTCCAGATAATCCGGGTCATCTCATCGCCATCCAGCTCTACCACCGGGTTGGCCACTTTGATTTTTTGTGTCATGAGAGCAGTGATTTTTGAAAAAAATAATGCGCAAAACTAAGGGATTCGTGAGGTTATAGTACAAAAAATAGTGTAAGTTTATAATGGATCCCATTTCAATCTGCCGACAATGGAACCACTTGAGCTTTTTCTTTCCTTTCTCAATAAATTCATTCCGCTGAGCACGGACGAATTTCATAGCATTATTGTACCTCATATTGAGGTGCGAACTTTTAAAAAGAAGACAGTAATTGCACCCGCGGGGGAGGTGGATGACTACATTAATTTTGTAGGAAAAGGTCTGGTGCGCAAGTACTTCCGCAAGGAGGATAATGAAGTGATTACCCAGATATCAAGGGAGGGACAGATCATTCACTCGCAAGAGTCGTTTTACAGTCGAACACCATCCGATTATGTTGTAGAAACCATTGAGCCCTCTATACTGCTTTCCATTAATGCAAAGAATATGGAAACAATATTTCAAACCAATGCTACAATGGAGCGTATGGGGCGGCTGATTGTGACTTATATCATGATTCGGAATGAACGCTGGCAAATGAGCCTGCTGAAGCTTACACCCCGCGAACGATTTCTGCAGTTTGTGCAAAACAATTCCGAACTGATGCAACGGGTACCCCAGAAATATCTCGCTTCACTTTTAAATATTCAGCCTGAAACCTTCAGCCGTTTCAAACATTTGATAAAAGGAGTGGGCCCAACGGTTGACAGGGGTGAATAAGTTTGTCTCCAGACTAACTAATCTTGCAGAAGAATCTTTGCAATTTCACAATGGGTTCAATGTAAAAAAGCCAATTTACCTGGAAAAATTCCACGGTTTTAAGCGGGTGAAAATTCAAAAATCTATGTAATAATAAAAATTCGAAAAAGGAGTATTACATGTGAAGTGTATACTTACTTCTTCAGGGTGTAAATAACCAGGAAACTGATTATCACAAGCAGCAGGATAATTACAATTGTTAACAGGAGCCAGGATTCTACTTTGGCTTCGCGTTTCAGTAACCCTTTTTTCTTTTTCGAAGTTCGTTTCTTAAGGTCGCGGTTCAATTGGTCTACCAGCACAGCAATCTGTTGGGTGTTTTGCATGTTCTGCAAACCTTCCACTGCGTCAGCTTCAAATTCATCATCCAGAAGGTTCTTCTCAACCTCGTGCTGTTCGGCTGACGACAGCTTGCCCTGCAGGTACTTCAGGAGAGTTTCCTGGTCTACTTCGGCGTTCAGATTGGATAATATGTCCTTCAGGTTTTCGTTCATCGACTATTGTGCCGCTTATCGGCCAGTTTTTTTTCTAAAAGTATCTTTAAGTTACGTTTTCCGTTTTGAATGTAGCTCTTTACCTGCATCATGCTGTATCCCGTTTTTTGCACAATTTGCTGATAGCTCATTTTTTGCAGGTAAAAAAGCGTAACGCAAATTTTTTGCTCCTGGTTTAATTCATCGATGGCTTCTTCAAGCAGGTCATAGGTTTGTTCGTTTTGCAACAGATCCTGTTTGTCGGTGTCGTCGTGAGCAGGATTTGTTTTTTCCGTCAGTTCTTTGGTTGCTTTGTCCTTGTCTCGCAGCCGCATGAGGCAGTGGTTCTTCGCCACCATATACAGCCAGCTTTTAAAATAATCGATTTTGTACTTAGACACTTCAGTGAGCACTTTCAAAAAAATCTGTTGCACACAATCCTTTGCTTCCGTTTCGTCTTTCAGGTACTTCATGCATACGCCCAATAACAACAGCGTGTAGCGCTGCAACAAAATACCGATCCATTCCTGGTTACCGTCGGCATAAAAATTTGCCAGCAGCTCATTATCGGTGATATGTTGGTAGCGGTCAGCCATTTATACAAAAAACGTGAGACGTCAAACGCGAAACTGTTTTGGATTGTGTTGACGAATGTTACTCCATCTCATGTTAAAGGCGTCACGTTTGCTAATAAGATGCAATGCCTGCAAATTTGCATAATCAAAATTGAAATAGTCCATGCAGCCTGCAATTTGTTTGTTATCGGTAGTGCCTATGCGCAAAGAACCCTCTCATCGGAGCGAAATAGTCAGCCAGATCCTCTTTGGTGAATATGTAAGCATGGGTGAGGAGAAAGATGATTTTGTCTGGGTGCAGTGTCTTTACGATGGGTATGAAGGATGGGTGCAGGCAACGCAGTTGACACCGGTGAAGGAAGTGTTGAACACTTCAAAATATGTTGGTAGTACCGAAGACGAAGTTTTGCTAAATGGATATACACGGATGATATCTATCGGTAGCCCAGTTTACCAACCAGGTGAACAGCTAGTTTTCGGGAAAACGAAAGTGCAGTACCTGCCGGGGAATGACAGCCTTTGGGATATATCCGAAAATAAAAATTCAGTTATAGAGAAACTGGAAAATGTCTGCCTGCGCTATTTGTATACCCCTTACCTCTGGGGTGGAAAGTCCATTTATGGAATCGACTGTAGCGGCTTTGCGCAGCAGGTATTGAAGCTATTTGGTGTAAAGCTGCTTCGGGATGCCTACCTGCAAGCCGAACAAGGAACAACCATAGCTCACCTGGAAGACGCGAAACTGGGAGATCTCGCCTTTTTTCAAAACGAAAAAGGAAGAGTGACGCATGTGGGTATCTTGCTCAGCAATGAATCGATCATTCATGCTGCTGGAAGAGTCCGGGTTGATACAATTGATAAATCCGGGATCACGAATACAGAAACAGGGAAAAGAACGCACCAGTTGTGCGCCATCAGAAGATTTTTCTGATGCCCTGGGCAAGCAGCGCAATCAAATCAAAGCCCAGCATTTTTAAACCGGTATAAAAAAGCACGATAGCAAAGATTCGTTTTAATGCTTCTTCGGAAATGGCCAGGGCAATTTTGCTGCCCAGGAAACCACCCAAAAGGAAGGCAACGGCCATAATGCCCACCACTTTTACATCAATCAGTCCTTTGTTGTAGTAGTTCATGACGGCAAGAATGCCTATAGGCAGCAACAGCAATCCCAGCGAGGTTCCCTGGGCTTCCTTTTGGGTGAAGCCCAGGAAAAACACCAGCGCCGGAACAATGATGATACCACCACCCACGCCTATCAGTCCGCTCAGTATACCCGCCAGTAATCCAATAAGGGAAAGGATAAGAAACAGTTGCAGCGTCATGGGTGGTTTTTTGGGTTGCATACGTTATGCAAACGTAGTTTTGTAATGTTCAATGGCTTCGTTAATGATCTTGTAAGCCTCTTCTTTGTTCTGGAAGTTTTCAATATACACCTGCTTGTTCTCAAGTACTTTGTATTGCTCAAAGTAGTTGCGCAACTCACTGATAAAATGCGGCGGCAGGGCTTCAATAGAGTGGATATGGTTCACGGAAGGATCATTGGTGGCAACGGCTATGATTTTGTCATCGTGTTCGCCACTGTCCACCATTTGCATATTGCCAATCACTCTTGCTTCAACCAGGCAAAGTGGCTGAATGCTTTGTGAGCAAAACACCAAGATGTCAAGCGGGTCGCCATCCCAACCCAAGGTTTGCGGAATAAAGCCATAGTTCACAGGATAATGAAAAGAGGAGTAGATCACCCTGTCAAGCACCAGTAAACCTGTTTCTTTGTCGATCTCGTATTTTGTTCTGGAACCTTGCGAAATCTCGATCAATCCCATAACTTTTTCGGGTGCATCTGCACCGTGCGAAGCACCATGCCAGGGGTGTAATACTTGCGTTGTTCTTGCTTTCATGTATGCATTAATTTAAATCCGGTATAGGTGGCCAAAAGGCCAAAAATTATTGTTGCAAAGGTGTAAAGAAAAAACGGAGCAAACTTGCCTTGCTGTAACATTTGCAGCCCTTCGAGGCTAAATGCGGAGAAGGTCGTAAAGCCGCCGCAGAAGCCGGTTATTAAAAAGAGCCGTGCGGGTTCATCGCTTTGTTTGGTAAACCACGCCAACAAGAGTCCAATTAGGAAACTGCCGGTGATGTTGACGGCAAATGTGCCGAGGGGGAAAGTAGATCCGTTGAGCCATCGGCTGCAACCATAACGCAAAAGGCTTCCTGCTGCGCCACCAAGGGCAATCCATAAACCATTCATTCCGGGATCATTGTTTGCGGAAATGAATATTTCAGATCAATCAGCCAGTTGCCGTTTTGTTGAACAGCTTTGACGGAATCTTTTTTGTTTTTGAAAGAATTGGAATAGACGATAACCGATACTGTGTCGTTCATCTTTTGGGTATCATGAATACGGATAGCTGCTTCGCGGTAACCACGTTGTTCCACAGGATCGTTATTATGCAGGTAAGCTCTTTCCAGGTTATCGAGTAGCTGCACGTTTGATGAATCCTTTACAATCAGGTTGCGGGCTAGTTTGTAGTTACCATCCAGTGCCGCACGAATAAACATTCGGGCTGCATCCACATCATCCTCCGGTTTGGCCATTGTTTTATCATCATTGCTGCCACAACTCCATAGGAGGGAAAGCAGAAACAGGGAAGAAAAAAGCTTTTTCATCGCCCCAAAGCTAAAGGGAGAATGTGAGATTAGGTGAGTGGATGTTCCATATGAAATTTGGACATAAAAAAGAAGTGCCCTGTTGCCAGGACACTTCTGTATTGCTTTTTCTAAATCTAAACCTTAACCTTCGCCTTAGTCTCTCTCCCTGTCACGATCACGGAAGTACTCTCTTCTTTCTTTCCGTTCTTTTTTCTCCTGTTCTTCTATTTCCATTTCACGTTGGTTCTCTTTGTCGTAGGCCTTCAGGATGGCCTTTACGAGTTTGTGACGAACCACATCCTCTTCATCCAGCTCAATGTAACCAATCCCGTCTATGTTGCGCAGGATCTTACTGGCTTTAGCCAAACCGCTTTTCTGGTTTTTGGGAAGATCCACCTGTGTGAGGTCACCGGTAATAATGGCCTTTGCATTGGCACCAATACGGGTAAGGAACATTTTCAATTGCAGGTCCGTGGCATTTTGCGCTTCGTCAAGGATAATAAAGCAATTATCCAGTGTACGGCCACGCATGTAAGCCAGTGGTGCAATTTCAATGGTTCGGGTACTCATGTAATAGCCCAACTTATCGGCAGGAATCATGTCGTCCAACGCATCATAAAGGGGGCGCAGGTACGGGTCAATCTTTTCCTTCAGGTCACCGGGCAAGAAACCAAGGCTTTCGCCAGCTTCCACCGCAGGACGGGTCAGAATGATTTTTTTAACGCCTTTGTTTTTCAGGGCTCTTACCGCCATGGCAACAGCCGTGTAGGTTTTACCGGTACCGGCAGGGCCGATGGCAAAAACAATGTCATTCTTTTCGGCTGCAGTTACCAGACGTTTTTGATTGGCCGTGCGGGCTCTCACCGTTTTGCCATTGGGACCGAATACCAGAATATCATTAGGATTCCGTTCCACAAAGTTGTCTACGGTTTCAGCATCGTCGCCGCCCAGGATTTGTTCGTAATAATTCTCGCTCATGTGTCCATTTCTTTCCAGGTATTGCACAATGAGGTCAATCTTTTCTTTGGCGCCATCCACTTGTTCGGGTGCACCGCTTAGCTTTAATTGTGTACCTCGGGAGAGGATTTTCAGAAGGGGAAATTTTCGCTTTAAAATATCCAGTTTTCCATTATTTACACCAAAGAACTCAATAGGATTAACCGTTTCAAGGTTGATGATAGTTTCTCTCAATTCCAGTAAAATTTAATGTTCAAAATCCGTTTTCAATACGGGTTATACTACTGTTGTAGCAAGTTGCTCAAGACTACAAGTTATAACATCTGATGTTAAGGAATTGCAGTTACTTGTACACAGTTTGTTAATTAAAAAATAATGCCATTTATTCAGCTCTGCAAGCCATTTACCCGAAAAAGAAATAAACGTTTGTTGATAAGTTTTCAGGAGCCTTTCATTTATAGCTATAACCATTGCGTTTATCTGTCAATAAAAAAGCGCAATGGTCAATGCTCATTGCGCTTTTTTATTTTTCGGAATCAACCTAAGGCTAAAACCGCAGGTTCAGTCCCAGCATCCAGTTGGTGCCGGCCATTGGATAATAATAGTTCTCGGTAATCAGCTCGGAGTTATACAGGTAGCTGAAGGTATACCCGTTCGGCTCATATTTTTTGGTGAAAATATTATTTACCTGAACGATGACATCGGCATTTTTCAATACACCTTTTTGTAACGAATAGGCAAACCGGATATCCTCTGTAAAATAGGCGTTCAACACCCGGTTATTGTTGCTGGTATTATCGAGGTATTGTTTGCCCACATACTTGCTGAGCAGGTCAACTGAGAATGAGCGGAAAGGCTGCAACGTTATGGTGGCAGCACCGGTTACCGAAGGAGAGAATGAAATATCTGTTTCCTTATAAAGAATGGATTTCTGTCCACCGTTATCATAGTCATCATAAAATTCAGTAAAGTTTTTAACCTTGTTACGACTCAGCGTGAGGTTGGCAGCTGCTCGCATCCAGTTGGTAACCACAACTCCGCCCTGCAGTTCTAATCCCAGACGGTAACTATCGTCTATATTGGTTCGGGTATAAGCGCCTACATCATTGATCTTTCCCGTCAGTACCAACTGGTCTTTGTATTTCATGTAATAAACCGTTGCGCCAATATTGTATATACTGTTCTTGCGTTCAAAGCCTACTTCAAGGTCACGTAAGTATTCGGGTTTCGGCTGTTCATTAACAGATGCTTCAAAATCGTCGCGAACAGGCTCTTTGCTGCCAAAGCTGTAAGAAGCAAAAGCTGTCCAGTTTTGGTTGTGAAAAGTAATGCCGGCTTTGGGATTGAAAAAAGTGTATTGCTGGTCTACGGTCAGGCCCGGATTATTCCGGAAGCCATCAATGTTGTAATCAACATGGCGTACCTGCAGGTCAGCAAAAAAGCGGAAAAGTGGCGAAAGGTTTTGTTGCCATTTTGCATAGACGCTGGCGTCATTTTTTATGGCATTGTTATCATACCACTTGTAGTTGTCTTGTGGCAAACCATTTTGCGCCCAGATAATGTTGCCGAAGTGATCTCCCAGGTAGCGAGACAACGCACCGCCAAAACTGAGTTCTGTTCCCGGTTGTGCATATTGCAGCGAAAAAATGGAACCGTAATAATCGTTGTCTAACCACAACCGGCGAATCAGGTCTGTGCTTTCTATCACAGTGCTGCCGTAGGTGCGGCCTGGCAATCCGTAATCTGCATAATCTTCACCGCCTTTGTACTGCTCATAGTATCCTTTTCCTTTTATATAAAAAAGCCCCGTATTGAAAACAAGTTCCGGCGAAAAATTTTGTGTAAAGAAAAGCTGGTAATGATCCTGTTTGTAATTGTCTGTTTCGTTGTCGTAAGGCTCACCGGGGCGTTCGGTTCCTGCAGAGTTGTATCGGCGCCGTGTTTTCAGGTCTGCTTCACTTACACCATTCCATGCCTGGTAAGTTTTTTCGTTGCCGGAAAATGTGTTGAAGCGGAGCGTAGTCTTGTCAGCAAGATAAGCAGCCGAAAAAAAGTAGGAGCGCAGGGCCGTAGAAGCTCTTTCTATATAACCGTCACTCTTCATTTGCGACAACCGCAGATCTGTTGTAAAATGATTGCCTAACAAACCGCTTCCAACCCGGATGTTGTTTTTGATGGTGTTGAATGATCCCACGCTATTGTTACTCTCAAAATAGGGCTGTTTGGCTACCTCTGTAGTGCTGAGATTGATGGTACCACCAAAGGCGCCGGCACCATTGGAAGATGTGCCCACCCCTCGCTGGATCTGGATGCTGTTTACGGAAGAAAGCAGGTCGGGCAGGTTTACAAAAAAAGCACCATTGCTTTCGGGGTCATTGAAGGGCACGCCATTGATCGTTACATTAATCCGGGTGGCATCCGTTCCCCGGATTCGGATACCGGTGTAGCCGATGCCGTTCCCTGCATCGGAGTTTACCACTACCGAAGGTGTCTGGTTGAGCAAAAACGGAAGATCCTGTCCCAGGTTCTGTTTTTGAATTTCTCTTTTGGACAGGTTCGTCTTGGCAAAAGGCGCCATGGCACCTGCCCGGATGGCTTTTACTTCAACGGGCAGCAATTCGGTGGTGTCTGATTCTTGCGACAGAGCAGGAAAAGTGGCACTTAGGCCAAGGAAAAAAAGAATCCTTTTCATTTTACGTAAAATGTTTAAAAATGAAAGGGAAACGCTGTGAGGAGAGAGTTTGGGGTTTAAAGTCTGGCGTTTGGGGTTGTTGGCTCTCAACATCAAACCCCTAACATCAAACTCCAAACTGATTTTGCTCCCTGCGCAGGCATTACCCTGATCAGGTTTTACGGGTTTGATCTCAGCCTCTCTTCAACTGTCATTCTGAGTTTGTTGAAGAAAAGCACCCCGGTAACACTGAAAATTAATTTCGGGTCAAAAATAGCGGAGGAATTTTTCTTTTGGGCTGTAACTTTTTTCCTCCTCAGCCGTATAACAGAAAAACCAAAAATGAAAAAGCTGTTTTTTCTCTTTTGCCTGCTTTCCTGTTCGCTATTAATATATGCCCAAAAAGTGATCAATGATCCCAATGCCGAGGTTAGAACAATTGGATCTTTTACCGGAATTGATGTCAGTGGCGGTATCGATCTTTATCTCTCCGCTGGCAGTGAGGCGCTGGCTGTCAGTGCTTCCAAGCCTGAATACAAGGATCGTATTAAAACCGAAGTAGAAAACGGTATTCTCAAAATCTGGTACGACAGCAAAATGGGTATCAGCATCAACGGTGATAAAAGACTGAAAGCCTATGTGTCGTATAAAACCCTGAAAAGCCTGGAAGCCTCAGGCGGGTCGGATGTAAGGGTCGATGGCACCATATCATCGGAAGAACTGGTGCTGCGCATTTCCGGCGGTTCAGATTTTTCAGGAAAAGTGGAGGCCGCAAAACTAACCGTAAGGCAAAGTGGCGGCAGCGATGTACGCATCTCGGGAAAAGCGACTTCCCTGACCGTAGATGCCAGTGGTGGCTCGGACTTCAAAGGCTATGATCTTGTGGCTGAAGTGTGTGACCTGGAAGCAAGCGGCGCCTGTGATATTGAAGTAACTGCCAGCCGGGTTCTTTCAGCACGGGCCAGCGGTGCCAGCGATATCAGTTATAAGGGTTCGCCTACTGTAAAAGAAGCAAAATCCTCCGGGGCCAGTTCGGTAAAAAGCAGATCCTGATCCCTCATAAAATGATAAAAAAAGCGCAGGATACCTGCGCTTTTTTTATTGAAGCGAATCTCCTTTTAAGCCCATGCAACTGATCAGCTCATAAGTAAAGAGTTTTGCCTGTACAGCCGGATCTGCTTCTACATGTCTTTTCACTTCTTTCTTATCGGTTATGTTGTAAACACCAATGCCGGCAAGTTCACCTTCTTCTTGCGTGATGGGCATTAAAAAGCACATGATGCCTTCGTCCTGTAACCGGAAAAGATGGGGCAGGTGTTCGGCTTGTAATATCCGGGCAGAATCCGGAGAGCCGTAGTTTTCTCCCTTCTATAATAACAATAACGTATAGGGTTTGCCAGTAGCCAGTCGTGGAAGGATGTCAGCCGGCACAAAGCCAAATGGATTAGACATGAATGTTTTGGTTAGATTAGGTTTAAATGTAACCGAAAGATGCCATTGGTGATCCCATTTAAAGACAATTTTTAATGTGCAGGCATATTTTGCATTATTGTACCTTCGCCACGCATTTTTAAACTTAAAATAACATTCGATATGTCAGTAAAAGTTGCCATTAATGGTTTTGGACGCATCGGCCGGTTGGTTTTTCGCCAAATACACGATATGGAAGGAATTGATGTAGTAGCCATCAACGATTTAACCTCTCCGAAAGTACTTGCCCACTTGTTGAAATATGACTCTGCGCAAGGACGCTTCAACCAAGAAGTAACCAGCACAGATAATTCCATTTCTGTAAATGGAGAAGAGATCAAGATCTATGCGCAAAAAGACCCGGCACAAATTCCCTGGGGCGAACACAATGTAGATGTGGTGCTGGAATGCACAGGCTTTTTCACCGATAAAACCAAGGCAGAAGCACACCTGAAAGCCGGCGCTAAAAAAGTAGTGATCTCTGCACCTGCTACCGGCGACCTGAAGACAATTGTTTTCAATGTGAACCACGATATCCTGGACGGTTCTGAAACCATCATCTCCTGCGCTTCTTGTACCACCAACTGCCTGGCGCCAATGGCCAAGGTGCTGGATGACACATTTGGTATTGTAGGCGGTTTGATGACAACTGTTCACGCTTATACAAACGACCAGAATACGCAGGATGCGCCCCACCCCAAAGGTGATCTTCGCCGGGCAAGAGCGGCTGCGCAGAACATTGTTCCCAACAGCACCGGCGCTGCCAAAGCCATTGGCCTGGTATTGCCTAATCTGAAAGGGAAACTGGATGGTACAGCGCAGCGTGTACCAACCCTTACCGGTTCGTTAACCGAGCTGACGGTTGTTTTAGGTAAAAAGACTTCAGTTGAAGAAGTAAATGCAGCCATGAAAGCCGCGGCCAATGAAAGCTATGGTTACACGGAAGATGAGATTGTGAGCAGCGACATCATCGGCATGTCTTACGGTAGCCTTTTCGACGCAACACAAACAAAAGTGTTGACAGTTGGCGAAACACAGCTGGTGAAGACCGTTAGCTGGTACGATAACGAAATGAGTTACGTATCGCAACTGGTTCGCACAGTAAAGCATTTTGCTGAACTCATTCAGAAATAAAAATAAAAAAGAAGAAGCCGGACAAGTCGTCCGGCTTTTTTTTGCTCCGCATTTTGACGCTACCTTTATAGCTATTTCAAAAGCAATTTATCTATGAGCAAGTTTCAGGAGACCAGTTTTCAGGGCAGAAAGGCGTTGATCAGAGTAGATTTTAATGTTCCCTTAGATGCAGCATTCAACATTACAGATGATACCCGGATGCGGGCAACGGTGCCAACAATAAAAAAGATTTTGGGTGATGGTGGCAGTGTGATCCTGATGTCGCACCTCGGCCGTCCGAAAGAAGGTCCAACAGAAAAATACTCGTTGAAACATTTGGTATCGCCTTTAAAAGAATTATTGGGAACTGAAGTGCAGTTTGCCGCTGATTGTGTTGGCGAAGAAGCCTACCAGAAAGCCGCTGCATTAAAACCCGGCGAAGTCCTCCTGTTGGAAAACCTCCGTTTTTACAAGCAGGAAGAAAAAGGTGATGCTGCGTTTGCTGAAAAACTTTCCAAGTTGGGCGATGTATATGTAAATGACGCCTTTGGTACCGCACACCGTGCACATGCTTCCACGGCGGTAATAGCTCAATTCTTTTCTCCTGAAAATAAAATGTTCGGTCTCGTAATGGAAGGCGAAGTGTCGAGTGCCGAAAAGGTGTTGCACAGCGCCGAAAAACCATTCACTGCCATCATTGGCGGCGCTAAGGTTTCTGATAAGATTCTGATTATCGAAAACCTGCTCGAAAGGGCTACGGACATCATTATTGGCGGCGGAATGGCATACACTTTCTTCAAAGCAATGGGTGGACAAGTAGGTAATTCACTGGTGGAAGAAGACCGCGTGGAGACGGCCAAAGAACTGATGGCAAAGGCGGATGCAAAAGGAGTTTGTATTCATTTGCCTGCTGATTCTGTCATTGCCGATAAGTTTGCAGCCGATGCCAGTGTATCCTCTTCATTAAATACAAATATCCCTGAAGGCTGGATGGGACTTGACATTGGCTCCATGGCCTGCGACGCGTTTACAAAAGTGATTCACGATTCGAAAACGATTTTGTGGAATGGTCCGATGGGAGTTTTCGAAATGGATAAATTTCAGCACGGCACCAAGGCTGTGGCAAAAGCCATAGCAGAAGCAACAGAGAAAGGTGCTTTTTCCCTTGTTGGTGGAGGTGACAGTGTGTCGGCCGTTAACCAGTTTGGCTATACCGATAAAGTAAGTTATGTATCCACAGGCGGTGGCGCTATGCTGGAGTATTTTGAAGGAAAAGAACTGCCCGGCATTGCTGCTGTAAAGTAGGGCAGAATGACAGCCAACCACATATGGTGTGTAATTTGATGTTGAGCTTAGCTAGAAATAAAAATCATCAATCAAAAATTATAACATGAGACGCACAAGTCCAGTTTTACTTATCATTTTAGGAATATTGGTTGTTTTACTTTTCTTGGGATGTGGTTCTTACAATAACCTCGTTCAGTCTGATGAAACCGTAAAACAAGCCTGGGGTAATGTACAAAGTGCTTACCAGCGCAGGGCCGATCTGATTCCGAACCTGGTGGAAACTGTAAAAGGAGAAGCAAGTTTTGAAAGGGGTACGCTTAATGATGTGATCAGTGCCCGTGCAAGAGCCACCTCTGTCCAGGTGAATCCCGAAAATTTATCACCTGAGAATATTCAGCAATTTCAGCAGGCGCAAAACCAGTTATCCGGAGCATTGAGCCGCTTACTGGTTACGGTAGAGCAATATCCAACGCTGCGGGCCAATGATGCCTTCCGCGATCTGCAACGGCAATTGGAAGGAACGGAGAACCGTATCAATACAGAACGCAACCGGTACAACGAAGCGGTACAGCCTTACAACGTAAAAGTGCGGTCATTTCCTACCAATCTATTTGCAGGTATCATGGGCTTTCAGCCACGGCCACCGTTTGAAGCTGCACCCGGTGCGGAAAATGCACCACGGGTTGATTTCAACACCACACAGCCATCTGTAAACTTTGACTCAACCAGACGTTAGTGAAACTTCCCTGGCAAAAAAAGAAAGAATTCTTCACAGAAGAAGAAAAGGCCCAACTGGTATCAGCCATCCAGCAGGCGGAACAGCGCACCAGCGGTGAGATACGGATTTTTGTAGAAAGCCGCTGCCGCTTTGTTGACCCGGTCGACAGGGCAAAGGAGATCTTTTTGCAACTGCAGATGAACAAAACGCAGGAGCGTAATGCTACGCTTATCTATATTGCATTTGACGATCATCAGCTGGCCATCCTTGGTGATGAAGGCATACACCAGAAAGTAGGACAGACGTATTGGGAGCAGGAAGTCGGAAAAATGATCAGTGAATTTAAAAGCGAGCACATTGTAGAAGGCATTTGTCAGGTAGTTTACGATATTGGAGAGGCACTGCAACGTCACTTTCCATATGACAGGAGTACCGATAAAAATGAATTGCCTGACGACATTGTCTTTGGTCACTAAGGAATGAAGAAAATACTACTAGTTATAGGGATCTTGATTTCGTTTTGTGCGCTGGCGCAAAATAAAGCCATCCCCGACCCACCCAATCCTCCCCGGTTAGTAAATGATTTTGCGAACCTTTTGCCTGACTTCCAGGAAGCAGAACTGGAGCGAAAACTGGTGGCTTACGATGATAGCACTTCTAACCAAATCGCTGTTGTTATTGTAAACGATCTGGGTGGAATGGATGCCAACCAATTCGCGACGGAATTGGGTCAGAAATGGGGAGTAGGAGGACAATCGAAATTCGACAATGGTATTGTTCTATTGATTTCTACCGGTGGTGGCCAGGGCAACCGCGATGCCTATATTGCTGTAGGCTATGGTTTGGAAGGAGCCATCCCAGATATAACTGCCGGTCACATCCTCGACCAATTTTTAATTCCCAACCTTGTAGCCGAGCAATATTACACAGCGCTGGATCAAACCACAACAGCATTGATGCAGGCGGCAGCCGGGGAATACCAGGCACCGGCCGGATACCGTAAACGTGGCAGAAGTGGTGGTCCCAGTATTGGCCGTATCATTATTGGCATTATCATCTTCGTTTTCCTGATGTCCATGTTTGGCGGCGGTGGCGGCAGGGGTGGAGGTTATACCTCCCGTCGCGGTTACCGTGGATTTGGCGGTCCTTTTATTTTTCCAACCGGTGGCGGCTTTGGCGGTGGAGGTGGTTTTGGTGGCGGTGGCGGCTTCGGCGGCTTTGGTGGAGGTGGTTTTGGCGGCGGCGGCGCCGGCGGACGCTGGTAAACTCTATAAAGCCTGCCAACCTGAAATACCCCGTCTCTCTGAAAGGACTGCATTTGCATGAAATCTGGCTGTATGCAACATTCGCAAAGCTTTCACCCTCTTTAATGTAGTTTCCATTAATTTTGGCTGACATGAAAAAGCTGTTACTGTTTTGCGTTGCTGCTTGTTTAAGTGTGGTGGCATCAGCACAAAAAGTTTACTTTTTATACTTGCAATCCGACGACCAAACGCCGTTTTATGTGCGTATGGGCGATAAAATACATAGTTCAGCATCCTCGGGTTACCTGATCATCCCCAATCTTACCGATAGCATCTATACGTTTGGTTTAGGCTTTGCCAAAAACAACAGTGCAGAAACAAAATTTACTGTTACTATCAATCAGGATGATAAAGGATTCGTAATTAAAAATTTTGAAAGCGGACTGGCGCTTTTCGATTTCCGTGATCTTTCTATTGTAAAATCCAATACTGTCCAGACTGATAACACCGTTTACGAAACAAAATCAGATAATTTTTCTTCCGTATTATCCAAAGCAGCCAACGATCCAAGCCTGCTGAAAGTGCCGGTGGCAAGGAAAGAAACACCTGCTGTTGAGAAGCCAGCAGAAAAAGAAGTGATAACTGCCAAAGTGGAAGAGGTAAAACCAGCCGAACAGGAAAAACCTGTTGAAGCAGGGAAGGAAACTCAAACGGAACCAACTTCACAACCACAGCCAGAAGTAGCAAAAATTACAGAAACGAAACCTGATGTTGCTGTTGTTGCCGATACTTCAACAACCCGGCAAGTTGCCAATGATGTAATCACAAGGGAAACACCCGCAGAACCCAAATCAGAACCAATAGTAACAGTAGGTGAAAGCACCTTTAAACGTTCTCTTATTACGCGTTATGCTGAAAGCTCAACAACAGAAGGTTTTGGTGTTGTGTATTTTGATAAACAGGATGAAAAAGTAGATACTATTCGAATCCTGGTTCCACCATCCAAAGTCAGGTTGGATGAAGGTGCACAAACAGCCAGCCTTTCAGAAATTGAGAAGAATGTTAACAGTATGCCAACTGAAGCCCGCCAATTGGATACGCAGGTTGTAGAGGAAAAGCAGGAAACAAAAGCAGCCCAAGAGCAGAAAACAGTTACTGTCGCTGAAACCACGGTAGCTCCGACAATTGCCTCTTCATGTAAAGAAATGGCATCTGATAAAGACTTTATGAAGCTGCGTAAAAAAATGGCAGCCGAGAATACAGATGAAGAAATGATTGATGAGGCAAAAAAAATATTCCGAAGTAAATGTTTTAGTGTGGAGCAATTACGGTACTTAAGTACCTTGTTTCTTACTTCAGCCGCAAAGTATCAATTCTTCGATGCTTCCTATAATTATGCTTCCGACAGGCAAAACTTTTCTTCTTTGAAGGCCGAGATTAAAGACGAATATTACCTGAACCGGTTCAAAGCTTTGGTAGGAGAGTAACGCATGTCCCGTTACTTTATTGAAGTTGCATACAGGGGCACTCGTTACAGGGGATTTCAGATCCAGGAAAATGCGGCTACGATTCAGTCTGAAGTTGAGCAAGCACTTAAAACATTACACCGTTCTCCATTTCATCTCACTGGCTCCTCCCGCACCGATGCCGGAGTTCACGCTTTTCAGAATTTTTTCCATTTCGATTTTGAAGGCAATATTCATTCGCAGGCAGTATATAAACTCAATGCTATTCTTCCTGGTGATATTGTGGTAAAAGCCATTCATCGTATGCATGATGATGCACATGCAAGATTTGATGCCATTCAAAGGAAATACATATATAAAATACACAGGTTTAAAAATCCTTTCCTGGAGAATGCTTCCCTTTATTATCCCTACCAGTTGAAAGTAGATTTATTAGAGGAAGGCGCTGCTTTTCTTTTGAAGCAGAATAACTTTTTTGCATTTTCGAAGACGAATACACAGGTGAAAAATTTCAATTGTACTATTTACAAAAGCTCCTGGATGGAAGAAGGAGACAATTTGTTTTATTTTATAGAAGGCAACCGGTTTTTACGGGGTATGGTACGTCTGATCACAGCTACACTTTTAAAGTTAGGAAGGGGGAAAATTACCTATCAGCAATTTGAGTCATTGTTTGATGGTCGCTCGAAAACTGTTTACTCAGTACCGGCACATGGACTCTATTTGAATGCTGTTGGTTTTCCGCAAAACTATTTTCCTGTTTAGGTATTGTGTTTCACGTTTTTTTAGCAACAAAAGAGCACTTTCTTTTTGGTTGTTAATGCAACCTTCTTATCTTTGCACCCGCTCTTCGAAAAAAGGAAAGATTTCTTTGTATCTCTTTTTGTTTTCACAAGTTTTTATCAGTTGGGTAGCAGATTTATTTGGTTGGTAATCAGGAAGTTGTTTATCTTTGCAGCCGCTATTTGAAGGAGGTGAGTTGAGGGTTTGTGGTGAGGGAAGCAGAGAGGTTGTCTTCACAGATTTTTAGCAACAAAAGTTGCAGAAAAGTTTGGAATGAATGGGTTGGGTGTTGTATCTTTGCCCTCCCGCAGAAAAATAGAAATCAGCAGTTCTTTTCAGGGTTACGGCAGTGGTCAAAATGATTCTTCTGGTTGGTTGTTAAAGTCTTCAAAATCAGAAAAATAATTTTGGTAAGAATGAAAAAGGGTGTACATTTGCACTCCCAATCGAAAAACACGCTACACAAAATCAGTTCTTAAGTGTTGAAAACAGGTGAGGCTTCGGGCCTGAAGGTTCATAACCTTGTCACTGTCAGAGGCTGCGCAGGCAGCAAAGTTCTTTGAAAGTTTGGAAGCAACAGCACGTAACTTTTATAGTTACACATTAGGTAAGTCAAGCAAATAACATTCGATGTTTGACTCGTTAATTTTCTTTTTTGAGAATTTTAATAGTCAGTATCAAAACTCATTTACAATGGAGAGTTTGATCCTGGCTCAGGATGAACGCTAGCGGCAGGCTTAATACATGCAAGTCGAGGGGCAGCAGGACGGTAGCAATACCGTTGCTGGCGACCGGCAAACGGGTGCGGAACACGTACGCAACCTACCCATAACTGGGGGATAGCCCGGGGAAACCCGGATTAATACCTCGTAACCTTATGAAGTGGCATCACTTTATAAGTATAGCTCCGGCGGTTATGGATGGGCGTGCGCCTGATTAGGTAGTTGGCGGGGTAACGGCCCACCAAGCCTGCGATCAGTAACTGGTGTGAGAGCACGACCAGTCACACGGGCACTGAGACACGGGCCCGACTCCTACGGGAGGCAGCAGTAAGGAATATTGGTCAATGGACGCAAGTCTGAACCAGCCATGCCGCGTGAAGGATGAAGGTCCTCTGGATTGTAAACTTCTTTTATAGGGGACGAAACCCTGGTATTCTTACCAGATTGACGGTACCCTAGGAATAAGCACCGGCTAACTCCGTGCCAGCAGCCGCGGTAATACGGAGGGTGCAAGCGTTATCCGGATTCACTGGGTTTAAAGGGTGCGTAGGAGGGCAGGGAAGTCAGTGGTGAAATCTCCGGGCTTAACTCGGAAACTGCCGTTGATACTCTCTGTCTTGAATCCCGTGGAGGTGAGCGGAATATGTCATGTAGCGGTGAAATGCTTAGATATGACATAGAACACCAATTGCGAAGGCAGCTCGCTACACGAAGATTGACTCTGAGGCACGAAAGCGTGGGGATCAAACAGGATTAGATACCCTGGTAGTCCACGCCCTAAACGATGGATACTCGACATACGCGATACACTGTGTGTGTCTGAGCGAAAGCATTAAGTATCCCACCTGGGAAGTACGACCGCAAGGTTGAAACTCAAAGGAATTGGCGGGGGTCCGCACAAGCGGTGGAGCATGTGGTTTAATTCGATGATACGCGAGGAACCTTACCT
>DASYHD010000010.1:0-2104 GCA_035998945.1 Flavisolibacter sp.
CCCCTTCGCCAGCAGCTCACCCACAGCGGAAAGCTTGCACTCTTTCAGACATCCCTACACGCAAAGCACCAGAACATCCAAACCGATTGTTTTATGAAAACTGTGACACAGAGGCGGACGACAATTTCGTTGTTACAGTAGTATAAACGAATAAGCCGAAACTACACATTTTTCCTAATCCTCTCATTCTCATCAAAAACTTATTGCGTTTTATTGAATCTACGGTTGCGCAAAGCAAAACTACGCTTCCCAGCTTTTTCCGGCAAACAAGGCATCCAAGGGGTTTACCAGCGTAATCAATTCATCCTTTTTTACGTGCAGGTAACGCTCCGTCGTCTTAATACTGAAATGCCCCAACAGCTCTTTGATATACCGAATGTCGATCCCTTTTTCCAGCAGGTGCGTCGCAAAGGAGTGACGCAGCACATGAAAGCTAACCTCCTTCTGAATACCGGCTGCCTTTCGTGCCTGCTGAAATACCAGTTGTGCACTACGGCTCGAGTAGGGCTCCCCCGGCCGCTCACCTTCAAATAAATATAGTCCCGGTCTGGGTTTGATCTGGCGCAGGTAAGCTCTGAGCACATCCAACAGGAGCACACTCAGGCCCACATACCGGTCTTTTTTACCTTTCGCCTGCTCAATTCGGATCTGCATCCGCCCGCTGTCAATGTCCCGGAGCCGCAGGTGCACCACCTCACTCACCCGTAAGCCCGCACTGTACGCCGTAAAAAGAAGTGCCTTGTGTTTTAGGTTTTGAACGGCTGCAAACATTCTTGTCAGTTCCTTTTCGCTGAGCACCTTGGGCAACTGCGCTGGCTTTTGCGGGCGCGGAATCTCCCAGAAGAACTTCTCCTTTTTTAACACCTGCTCAAAATAAAACTTGATGGCATTCAGCCGGCTGTGCGCCGTGCTTTCAGTGACCTTTTCTTTCTCCAGGAGATATGCCATATATCGCCGCAGGTCATCGGGTGTTAGGTCCTGCACCGGGCGCCGGTCAAGCCGCTTCAGTAGTTGAATAAACTCACTCCGGTACGTGCGGATCGTACTGGCGCTGTAGGCCCGTAACGTAAGCTCCTGCAACAATCGCGATAGCGCATGCAGGTTGCCTTCACTGATACGCCAGGTGGCTTGTTGAGCCGGCAATAGCCGCTGCACCGGCGTCTTGCTGTTTGAACATGCAGGAGGAGAGGCAGATGGCGCAGCAACTACCTGTACCGCTTTTCGCTTGTCCAGGTAAGCACGCAGCAGCCGGCTGTCGATCGTTGCCAGTGGTTTCAGTCCGGCTATGATCTGTTCGTACGCTTCTCTGCCCAAAGGCACATACCACACCCGGTGGGTACGGCTCCAGCGGGCGTCCTTTAATCTCCGGATGGCAAGATTGATCGCGGCAAGGTTTGGCGATTCAATGGCTATTGTTTCTTTGCCCCGGTGGTAAAGGGGGCGTAAAACAACCGTATCCATAAGCAGTGTTGGTTTGGTAAGGCAGCAGTAATATACGAAAAAAGGGTAACATGTTGGCTACGCTTGCACATGGCTGTACGCAGGCTGGTAGGCTACCCTGGAAAAGCGCTTAGGCGGGCATCCGCCGTCTGGGTGGAATGTTCTTGTGCAGGAGGAGTGGAGTTGGGCAAATAGCTGGCTAAGGGCAAAAGAAAAGCCGCCACCGGATGGGCCTCCTCTGACGGCTTTTTCTGTAAACAGGTACATTTATTTTGAACCAGTCAGCAGCCGTTCGAGCCGCTCAATCATGTCATTTTTATCCTTCAGCATACGCTCGTACAATGCTATCTTTTCATTGTTCAGCTTCTTGATCTCTTCCAGGGATTCCAGCCATTTGTCACCTACGTTAAAGTTGAATGAGGATTTGTACCCAATTGATGTAGAATGATCGTGACTGGTGAATGTATTGGAGATAATATTGATCGGCCCTTCCTCATCTAAATCCGTAAACGCCTCCACCGGCATCTTCAGCACCCGGGCCACCTGCTCTAAAATAGCGGGTTCAATCTCTTCTTTGGCTTCCAGCAGCGACACCTTCTTTTGTGTCCAGTCCTCACCCAGCTCCCAGGCCAGTCCTTCCTGCTTCAGCCCCCGCATCTCGCGA
>DASYHD010000011.1:0-4831 GCA_035998945.1 Flavisolibacter sp.
TGGCGGGAATTTGAAGGGAAAAACCTTTTGTAAACAACTTTTTACCACTACAGCTCACTGGCAGCGTTATAACCACAAAAAGAGTCCCTGCTAAAATCAATCACAATAAAATAAGAGGATCAAAAAAGAAAAACACAGCACAACCTTTTTGCACACCCTGACGGTTCGGCGCTTGCCGATGTACCGGCAATAGCATTCCGTCAGCTTAAATTTATTAATAAAGTTGAATAATGTTCACTTGTTCAGCACTTGTTTGTCAGCCGGTATATTGGCAAACGCCTGTTAGCTGCAGACCTGTCGGTTTAGACGTCGCTAAATTTTGTCAATGAATTCCAATATTTTCCCATTTGTCCACGCCGTGTCATTTCCTCTGTGTCAATATTGTCTGGCAAACAATTGTTTTGCTCATTCGCAATTGTACTATTAAAACCTTTGAATGAAGTCAGCCGCTCAAAAATCCAGTCCCAGTTGGCGTAGTAATTAAGCATCCATCTCAGTTCGTTGTCTGCGTCACCTGCTTCTATTCGGCCATTTAAACTTTGAATAATTTTATTTTCAGCATTTTCGTCTAAATCTGCAATTCCGGTCAAATAGTTAGGCTCTGCTAAAGCATACCATTGAATAAAAAGTCCTCGTTTCAAGGCTTCGTCGTCAGTCAACGACAATACCGCATATGTCTGATGTATTTTTCTGTATTCAAGGAAAATGTCTTGCAACCCGTCGTCAGTCTGGTCAGATTGGCGTTGCCGGTTTAGGTCCAACGACTTGCCGGTATAGTGCATCTTCCTTGTCTGCTAATTCTTGAAGTGTCATTTCCATTTGCAGCTAACGAACAGGGCTTTAAGAAGGGCGGGTATTTGGAAATATGTCGCCTCACTTATTTTCTAAAGCTCATTGCCGCTTTGCAGTTGAAAGATAGATATTCAGCCCGACTTTTTTAAAGCCCCTGTTAGCAGCGTCAGTGAATGTTATTTCCGTATGTAAATAAACGGAATTTCCAAATCGCTTGCAGGGAACACGGTGTTCTGGTTGTCAACTTTTGCTGAACGCAAATCATTGACACAGCTACAATCTCTTGCAAGCGTTCAACACTCTATCGTCTTTTTGTTGCTAACGATTTCTGAAATGATAATAGTTCTATTCAATGCAGGTATGAAAATCTGCCAGTCAAACCCTGTCACGATACCATTCTCCAAAGAATAATACATAATTTTCGTCGTGTCATTTGTTGTTCTATAGGCATCGCTTTGAACAACCATAAAAGTGTCAAGCCGTGTTTGAAAATTACTTGAAGCCTGAAACTTACGAACGACAAGTGTGTCAATCTCGGATCGTTGAAAGCCCACAAAAGCAGGTAAAATCTTATTGTCAAAGCATTGTACTTCTTTTCGGCACCTACAACCGCTTACTATTAGAACAATAAAAACAAAAGTGATAAAGATGTTGTTTCTCATGGGCATGTCTGCAAATTTTAGAGTGTATCAAAAGTCGCTGCTAACGGTTCGGGGCTTTGCGTTCGTGTGGGCATTCATTGAACGTCTAGCCCTGGATAAAGATATACAGCTAAATTGAAAATTATCGTTTAGCCCATGTTCGTCAGCCCACTTGACGCAAAACCCATGTTACTTGCAGTGCTTTGCGTCACCCGAACGTTGCTTCTCTTGTCAAGACCTCTTCTTCCAAGTCCAAATCTGTCATGAATAGTTCCTTCACCTTTTGAGCAATTTCATTTCGGTTAACTGTCGTTGCTTTGCGTCTTACTTTTCTATAATGCTCTCTGGCTATTTTCTCGGCAAGTTCTCCTGCTGTGTTTAAATCCATCTCTATCCCAACCTTGAAGGCAAGCATCATTGCCAGAATTGAAAATGTTATGCCTGAAAGTCCTGCCTGCCAGGAGAAGTATAAGCTAATAAGGGAAGCAAAAAATACAAACGCCAAAGAAAGGAGGAGCCAATGTCTGGGTCTTAGAATATTGGTTTTGAAGCCAAGCTCTTTGTCTAAGGAATTAACCTGGCGTAGGCGGGCTTTACGAGGGAAAAGCTGTTTAAGGTCTGTATCAGTAGTAATATCTGCTTTATAAAACGGTATAGTCGCCGATAAAGCTGCTTTTAATTTGTAGAATGCTTGCTGTGTCGTACAGTCATTTGTATTGTCACCTTGAACTTTGTTTGTGATTATATCACAAAGTTCACCAAATGTCCTTACGTCTTTCAGTTCCATGTCACCGAATTTGAAGCCAAAGGACTTCTCGACCTTCAGCAAGACGTCACCAACGTCTTCAGGGTCTATGTTCTTTAACTCTATGGTATCAGGATGGTTCATTTTAGCATTGCAAGTAACGTAGAGAGGCTTTAAGCAGTACGGGTATTCATTGTACTTCAGCCCCAATCAGTTGCTGAAGCAAAATAGCAATTCTTTGTTGAAAACATATTCTTCTGCCCGTATTGCTAAAAGCCTGTGTTACCTGCCGTTCGTCACCGCTTGCCTAATCCTAATTCATGAAAGGCATTTGCAATCAGAGCAACACCTACAAAAGAACCGATAGCTAATGCTGCAATTATATATCCCTTAATCTTTTTACTCAAACCATCTTCTTTTTGCCACCTACGTCGAAAGTTCCCGACTTTATCTTTCATCCATTTGTCAATTAGTGTCCCAATAAGCAGGGGAACAAAGATGAAAATTCCAATGGCTGTCTTGGTTGGCATACCTAAATAGTTCAGGCGAACCAACCAGTAGCAGATAAAAAGTGCCACAAATAAGAACATGAACATGATAACACCTGCAGCACATGTTTCAGGAATAGTCGTGAGTTGGTTCTTCTTATACCAAGAGTAAACTCTAAAATATGTGTAGTATAAGACGTTCATTTCTCTAAGCAGGAGGACTGACTGCCTTTGGCAGGTAACACGCTATTATCCGCATGTTTTTGTGCTGCAGCAAGTATACTTATTTTGCTGCAAATCTTATAATCCCAAGCATTTGCACTTGCGTTTTTGTTGTTTCTCAAACCCCCGGTTGACTGGCCAACTGCGTTTTCAGAAACATGCTAAACGCAACCATCAGTCCCAGGGGAGCTTGTCAAGTGGCGAGCCAATATTACTCATTTTTGGCATCATAACATGGGTGTAGCGGAGTGTTGTTTTCAGGCTGTTGTGCCCCAGGAAGCTCTGGATGTAGCGGATATCCGTTCCTCCCTCCAAAAGGTGGGTGGCATAGCTGTGGCGAAGCGAGTGGATAGAGCCTTTCTTGTAAATGCCCGCCCGCTTTTTGGCTTCTTTGAGCACCTCCTGTGCACTGCGGGTGCTGTAGGCCTTGCCTCCTTCTCCTTCAAACAGGTAAAAACAGGGTTTGTACGCTCTGACATAAAGCCTTAGTGTTTCCAGCAGCATTTTGGAAAGGGGTACCATCCGGTCTTTTTTCCCTTTACTCTGTTCAACAAAAATCATCATTCGTTTTGAGTCAACATCGGTGAGCTTAAGCCCCACCAGTTCACTTACCCGGAGGCCTGCACCATACGCAGTCATGAGCAGGGCACGGTGCTTTGGGTTGGGTGTAGCTTTCACCAATGCCACTACTTCTTCTTCAGCTAAGATATGCGGTAGCTTGAGCGGCTTTTTGGGTCGGGGAATGTCGTAAAACTCTTTTCCTCTGCCTTCTACCTGCTCAAAGTAGAACTTCAGGGCATTAATGGCAGTGTGCAGGTGCGACTCCTTGTAACCCTTTCTCTTCACCAGCCAAAGAAGATAGCTCTCCAGATGGATCTTGGTTAGGGAGGAAATGGATACTTCGTTTAGTAAACGTAAAAGACAGTGAAACTCAGTACAGTAGGTGCGGATCGTGTTTTTGCTGTAGGCCTTTAGTTGAAGCGTTTGCTGAAAACGGGTAAAAGCCGCCAGGTTTTCATTGTTCAGTGGAAATTCCTGCAGGAGGTAAGAACGTAGGGAACTGATCTTTTCTGGCTTCGCCGCAACGGGCTGAATAGCCTTTCGTTGTTCCAAGTACTGACGCAGAGCGCTGATATCTAGGAGAGCCCGTGAGGTAAGGGCCGCTTTAACAAGGGTGTAGTGCAGTTGGGAGAGCGGCACATACCAGCAACGGTGGGTACGGCTCCAGCGGGCATCTTTTAGTTGTTTGACTTTGTCACTGAGCGGTTGATTATATGCAAAACAGATGGCAATCACTTCTTTGCCCC
This sequence comes from Flavisolibacter sp., assembly GCA_035998945.1. Taxonomy (GTDB): domain Bacteria; phylum Bacteroidota; class Bacteroidia; order Chitinophagales; family Chitinophagaceae; genus Flavisolibacter. Next base: position 4,196 of record DASYHD010000011.1, read on the forward strand.
GGTGGTAAAGGGGGCGTAAAACAACCGTATCCATAAGCAGTGTTGGTTTGGTAAGGCAGCAGTAATATACAAAGAAAGTATAACATGTACAAAACACTTGCGCATGACAGTCAGTTGGCAAAAGGGCTGTACTGCCGGCACCACCTGGTATGCAGGGTAGCGGCCTTCAGGTTTGCAAAAAATAAAAGAGGAGCAGCTATCATATGAAAGACAAAAAAGCCGCAGCAAAATAGTTCTGTGACGGCTTTTCTTGCAGACAGGCAAATCTATTTGAAAGCGGATAATAACCGTTCCAGTTTTTCAATCATGTCGCTTTTATCCTTTAGCATGCGCTCGTACAAGGCTATCTTTTCGTCATATAGCTGTACAACTTTATCAATAGGATTGAAGGATGGAGAATAGGTTCGTGCATAGCCCACAGCATGATCATTGAACGTATTAGAGATAATGTTGATCGGACCATCTTCATCCAAATCCGTAAACGCCTCCACCGGTATCTTCAGCACCCGGGCCACCTGCTCTAAAATAGCGGGTTCAATCTCTTCTTTGGCTTCCAGCAGCGACACCTTCTTTTGTGTCCAGTCCTCACCCAGCTCCCAGGCCAGTCCTTCCTGCTTCAGCCCCCGCATCTCGCGA